>JANWYG010000003.1 GCA_025057015.1 Blastocatellia bacterium | reverse complement strand
GTCCAATGTCGGTTGGCCTCACCCTCTAGGTGAGGCCTGGATTGAAACGGGAGTTAGAGGAGGATTCCCTTGACGGCAAGCCTTGTTGGCCTCACCCTCTAGGTGAGGCCTGGATTGTAACAAAAATTTTCGAGTCGAACTCACTCTCGCTTTTGGTTGGCCTCACCCTCTAGGTGAGGCCTGGATTGAAACATATGGTGAGGCCAAAACGCCATATGTGGTGTTTGTTGGCCTCACCCTCTAGGTGAGGCCTGGATTGAAACCCTGCTTGCCGGCAAGCGCATCCACTCGCATCCAGGTTGGCCTCACCCTCTAGGTGAGGCCTGGATTGAAACGCCGATTTTTATTCAGATAGTAAATGTATTCCTTGGGTTGGCCTCACCCTCTAGGTGAGGCCTGGATTGAAACGCCGATTTTTATTCAGATAGTAAATGTATTCCTTGGGTTGGCCTCACCCTCTAGGTGAGGCCTGGATTGAAACAAACCAGTATACGGTTATGAATGTTCGAGGACTGTGTTGGCCTCACCCTCTAGGTGAGGCCTAGACTGAAAATTGAATATCGAAACAGGGGATATCAAAAACAAACGAAAATTGAAACAATCAAGCGAGAGACATAGCCTGAACGGCAGTAATAGCAACGGCGTCGACTATGTCTTCAGCTTTACAGCCGCGAGAGAGATCGTTAGCTGGTTTATCGAGCCCTTGCAAGATAGGGCCTATAGCAGTAGCGCCTGCGAGGCGCTCGGTAAGTTTATAGGCTATGTTGCCTGCCTCTAAGTTTGGAAATATCAACGTATTTGCGCGCCCAGCAACAGGACTACCTGCAGCTTTGCTAGCAGCTACAGCAGGCACCAAGGCAGCATCTGCTTGCAGTTCGCCATCTACAATCAACTCCGGAGCCCGTGCTTGGATAGTCTTGTAAGCCTCAATGACCTTATCTACTAGCGGATGTGAAGCACTACCTTTTGTAGAGAAGCTAAGCAGGGCTATGCGAGGTTCTACCCCAAGCAAAGCACGGGTGTTCGCCGCTGAAGCTATAGCTATTTCTGCTAGCTCCACAGCAGAAGGGTTAACGACCACGCCACAATCGGCATATATGAAGTTACCCTCCGCACCATAAGGACAGTTTGGTACCGACATTATGAAGAAACTGGAAACTATTTTAAAGTTCTTATGCAGCCCTATTACGTGCAGTGCAGCTCGTACCGTATGAGCAGTGGTATTAGTAGCACCTGCTACAGAGCCATCAGCACGTCCTTCTCGCACCATCATGTTTCCAAAATAGAGCGGATCTCGCAGCAACCTTGCCGCTTCATCTTCGGTCATCCCTTTTGCGCGTCTCAGTTCGTGCAAGTACCTAGTGTACTTTGGTAAATCTGGAGAGTTAGTATGGTCAACTATTTGTACCCCGTTAAGCTCTACGCTTAGTTCTTTCGCTTTATTGTAGATTTTATCTACGTTACCCAGCAGAGTTATCTCAGCTATGCCGAGCCGGACACACTCAGCTGCTGCTCTGATCGTGCGAGGATCTTCCCCTTCGGGCAAGACTATATGCTTTCTATTTGCTGCAGCAAGTCCTCGAAGCCTTTCAAGTACGCCCATAAATCCCTCTAGAAAGAGTATTTTACGGCAAGTTGTATTAACCTAGCCGGCAGCGAAGTATACACCGAGCGACCAAAACCGGGAGCTTCTACTATCCTTACAGGGGTAGCAAAATGCACACGATTAAAGAGGTTGAACATCTCAGCGCGGAAAATGAGGTTATGTCGCTCGTTAAACTTGAAGTTCTTTATTACAACGAAATCCATAGAAGCTATGCCTGGAGAGCGAAAGGTATTTCGACCTACGGCACCGTTAGCACCTACTAGACCAAAGGCTGGAGTCAGTCGTAGGAAGAGTTCGCGACGAGAAAGCTGAGGGACTTCGAGTCTGACAAGGCTTCTATTGACTTGCTTTATTACTCCATCTGTAGCAATGCGGTCTGTAGTATTTCCGTCGCGATTAGCGTCATAGTTAAGGTTCACAGTAAACGGCTGACCTGTTTGCAAGGTCAATATACCTGACAGTTGGAAACCTGACAGATACTTGTTTGACTTAAAAAGCGGCAGTTCGTAAACAAAATATGTCACTGAACGATGACGTATGTCTAGGCCCGAAGAAGCACGTTCGGCACGCAGGTTGAAATCATCTTGCGGAAGGCTGAAGTTACCTGGAGTATCGAAGACCTCTGACACCTCGTCTATGTTATGCGAATAAGTATAGCTGCTACCTAGGGTTAGACCGTCGGAAGAAGGTTTCTTTTCAAAAGAGAGTTGTAGTGAATGATAGTTAGAAGCTGCTGACGAGCTAATTATGGTAAAAGGTCCCAAGTTGGCAAATGGCCGCCTAGGAGCAAACGGTCGCGAAGCTAAGCCTGAAGGGCTAGCCGAATCAGCTGCTATTACGGAAAAGGAGTTAGGGCCTCCGTTTGGAGTACGAAACCTGATCAGTTTGGTATTTGTAGAACCCACGTATCCTAAACCCACTATATAGCTATTTCCTATCTGGTGTTCCAGCGAAACGCTCCACTGTTGGCTGTATGGTGAGCGGAAATTTGCTTCTGGAAGGACGAAAGCTAGACCACCGGCACCGCCAAAGACTTGTCCGTCAACTTGTATACCATTTTGTAAGAAAGCCAGCAGGTTACCAAGTTCATACTGCAAAAAGCCGGGAGTAAAACCTAAGGTATTGAGAGTGCGTGGCACAACTATATTTTGCTCTATGCCACGTCTACGTAGCTGCGCATCTAGAAACGATCCTGGAAAGCGTACGACAAAGTTAAACGGATCGGCGGCAAACAAAGTATCGAAGACGGCAGGGATGAACGAGGGAAAGACGTTTCGAGATTGGCTAGTGACGCTGCCTATAACTTGATCGTAATAAACTCCATAACCGAGTCTAAGCACCGTACGTCCGCGTTCACCAGGACTTATATCTATAGCCAATCCAACACGAGGGCTAAAGTTATTTCTGTCAGGGCGATAGATTTTATTACGTCCGTCCAGGAAACGTTGTAGTGCTGCTGTAGCGTTTCTTAGTACGCCAAGGAAGGCTTCTACTTGTGCTGGTGGCACTAAGGAGTTAAGTTGCGGATCAGGGGCCGGGAACTCTGGCCTAAACGTGCGTTCTATTCGTCGATTGACCTCGACGGGCACTGAGCTATATTCATATCTCAGCCCATAGTCAAAGGTTATGCGAGGCCGTAGTTTCCAGTTATCCTGTATGAAGAAGTTGTACTCATTAAATCTGAGGCCTATAGTAGAATCGGGAGTTAGGGCCAGTGTTTGGAAAAGCTGTGAAGGTACGCCTACGCTGACTACATCGCTACCAAAGATAGGTTGTATACCCTGATTCAAATTAATGAACAGTCCACCGTTGAAGATAAGTTGCGGTCTGAAGTTTCTGTCGAGAAAGCTGTTAAGCTGGTTTCTACGAAAATCCACTCCAAATTTTATCGAATGATTACCAAACGTTTGGGCATAAGTATCGGCAAGTTGAAAAGTATTGTTAGTACGACCTTGGGGAAAGGTAAACGGATCTATGCCCACGGGGCTAAACGGATTAACCAGCAGTTGCCCGATCGGGCCGGTACGTCCAAACGGGCCATAAGTACCAAAGTTAGTATTGATCGGTTCAAGGTAGATCTCTGGTCTAAAGACTTGGGCTTGTCGCAGCTGTTCTGCCAGTCGGGTTAAGTTTTGCAGCTCGCGTGGCTCGCCAAAGAGAAAAGGACTTCCGGGTTGCTCCTTGAAACCAAGTCTCGTGCGCCCGTAAGAAAAGCGTACTTGATTAAAACTGGTGTCGGTGATCTTGCTATCCAGAAAGAGAGATAAGTTCTGCGTACGAGTGTCAGTACCAAGTGAGGCATTTATAGCTCGGCCTACGGTAGGTATCACCGAACTATCATCAGTAAAATTATACCTTGCGGTGAACTGGCTTTCTGCAAAGGTTTTATGCGTAATTTTAATAGAAAAGACGTTACCTCTACCTTCGACGGGCAAGGTTCTGGTCAGATTGTTTTCACCGTATGGTCCACCAGTTTGATTCGGAAGCGGCAAAATTGCAAACAGGCTACGACCTATTAGCGTAGTAAACCCACTTCTATTAAAGCTACGCTCACGCGGGGTAGGAACTGCAAAATGTGTTTCTTGGGTTCCGTCTATATATTGATTCTCATACGAAGCGAAGTAGTGTGTTTGGTTTTTAACTACCGGCCCGCCAAGCACAAACCCAACTTGTGTACGAGTATAGTCATCTTCAGAGCCAGACGGCCCGCCGGTCAAGTCGAAGAAATTTCTCGCATTAAGTCCTCTGCCGTTGAAAAAGCCATAAAAAGTACCGTGATGCTCATTTCCACCAGAAAGCGACACTGCGTTGACTTGCGATCCTATGTTGCGTCCGAACTCTGTATCCCAAACGCTGGTAGCTATTTGAAACTCGTTCAAACTTTCTATAGATTGTGGAACAAGCGATACAAATCCTTGGCGTCGCACTCCTACGTCTTGGTCATTATTGTCAGAACCATCTATAGCAAAGTTATTTGCACGTCCCTGGTGACCGTTAACAGAAAACTGGCCAGAAGTCCCTACGCCAGGGCCAAGGCCAGGTCCGGCAGCTCCACCGGTATCTATTGGTGGCAGGACACCTGGCACGAGCAGGGCAAAAGCATCAAAAGTACGTATGCCAGCAAGCGGCAACGTTCTAAGCAATCTAGAGTCAAAGTTTGCCACGCGTGCGGCTGAGGCTATATTTAGATACGATTTAAAAGTTTGTACCGTAGGTGCAGATGGTGTTTGAGCTGTCCCTACAGGTCGAAGTACTATCGGAGGGACTTCTAACGTAGTTACTTGGTTGAGAGGTATTATCTGATCAGTCTGTTCATTAGTGATGTAGCCATCTAGTGAAGCTCTGACAGTATAGCGACCAGGTTCGAGAAACGAAATTCTATAGCGGCCTTGTTCGTTGGTAATAGTATTACGCGGCAAGCCATTGTTTTCATTTATTGCCACTACAAGTGCACCAGCTAGCGGCCTGCCCTGGTCATCGACTACCACTCCTGTCAGCGTTCCAGAAGTTTGACTATGTGCAAGGACAGAAAATAAAAACAACACGAAAAACACTCTCACCATAGCTGCCCCCCCTCACTACAAAGATAGACATCATAGCACTTCTCGGATCACTAAAGCTATTTTCTTTTAAATGAGACCACCTCGGACCTACTGCCATCAGGATTTTCTACGCAAAGAGTTACCTTCTTGTCAGCTATTCGCTCGGCTATAGTTAAACCGCTTTCTGAACCTTTGGCTTCTTTTGGCACCTCGAATAAGATGCCGCTATCGTCAACTCTAATTGGGTATTTGTCACTACCGTTGAGTATAAGGGCAGCACGGCAATCAATATTTGAACCAGCAAGAGCAAACTTTAGAGTGCCTTTTTCAAAGCGAGGATTCTTAATCTCAGGCTTTGCCTTTGCTTTCTTCTGAATGTTCGACTCACTTGAGCCAAACGTACTTTGTTGAAGCGGAAAAGCTTGATAGAAGATGCTAAAAAGAGCAAGCACCAACAAAACCGTGTCCATACTACTCTACTCCACAGGTCTAGCATGCAGGTCTTTTACATAAAATTCTTCGCCGTCGAGAGTCCTGAAACCCAAGTTACCGAAGGTAAAGTTAGAGGCCTCGTCTATAAAAGCCCCTATAGGAAACTCGCGACCTACGAGCTTACCCGTTTCAGGCGTGATAAAGGTTTCTATTTTATTTCCTCTAGCAGCTATTCTGATAGTGTATATGTCAGTATTTGTAAACTTAATTATAGTTGCAGGGTCAGCCAGCACAGGACTATCTAGATCTAAGTGACCATCCTTTACCACATAGGTACGCAACTGGTTAGGAAATTTTGGATGATTTGGGCCGGTAAGATAGAACAAGTAATAGTTTTTTCCTTCGTCTTGTATTCTCAAGGCCCAAGCTATACCCTTGGCATTGTTCATGCGGAAGCTAAACAGAGCATCGAAGTCTCTGTAGTTATAGCCTTTAGGAAAACCAAAAGTATTTTGACCAGTAACTATTAATCCATCCTTCTGTACTTTCCACTCAGCAGGCGCCACCCATTTACTTAAGCCAGATTTGAAGTATTCATCAAAGTCAGCAGAGTTAGGTATAGGCAGCAGCTTGACCGAGAGCGTATTTTCACCAACTTTCAGTTGCTCAGTTACTTTTTGGTCTACATAACCTTTTTTAGAGACAAGTACTTCATAGCTACCGGGAACAATATCAGCAACAAGCAGTTTGCGTTCTGCTGGTACTTCGCCTTTCTCTTCTCCGTTGAGATACACTTTTGCACCGGGCAAAGTCTCGACTAATAACTGAGCCAAAGCTCGCTCCATCGGCACATTAAACGGCGTAGGCACACCTGGCTTTACTTCCAGTTCGCCGTTCCATTCTATGTAATCCGGATGTGTGATGCGTAGCTTGCGCATACCAACTGGAAGCTTTTTCAAAGAGACCTGTTGGTCATTGTCGCGAACATAGTTTTTTATTTCCTTATCGTCTACATATATAACCGATTCCTCAGGAACACCACCAAGCAAGAGGTCGCCGTACTTTGACACCAAAGTTATCGATTCAAGCACATACTTGCCGGGTGTAAGCGAGAAAGTCTGTGAGACCTCATTATAGTCAGGATGACGAACAGTCACTACAGCCTTTGTTGCCTGCTTGAGGTCTATAGCCTGCCTCACCTTACCCGTCTCGTCGGTTTTATATCGCAAGCGATTGTTTACTATTACCTCAGCTAAAGGTACGTTCGTAGTAATGAACAAACGGCTTATACTAGGTGGTGGCGGTGGTGGCGGTGCATCATCAGTCAGTATAATAGTGTACCTACCTCTGTCACTACCTCTGCCACGAGATTTATCATCGGTGAGCACCTGCCCCAAAACACTGGCACAAAGCAGGAGAATAAGTACTATCATAACTTTCAGATTCAGCGTTCCTACGTCTTAGGCCCTGCCCTGTCAGACAAGCTAGCTACTTTACGCCATCTCTGGCAACTCTGAAACCGGCCACTGGAAGAGACTCAGCCGGCGTATTCTGTGGTATCGGCATCCTTATAGTTGCTACAGTTGCCCAATTGTCACTCAGACAATTACCACCTCGGATAACCTTTACTCCCGGCTGAGGCTTATCCTTAGTATTTCCAGGGTAAGGCTTATAATCAGATGAGGTCCACTCTGAAACGTTGCCTGCCATGCCTATTACCCCATACGGGCTAGAGTCTCTTTTCATGCTGTCGCTCTTTACTGACAGCAAGGTCTGACCCAGTTCCTTAGAATTCGCGCGATTCGGCTCAAAAGTGTCCCCCCAGGGGAAAAGCTGGCTATCCGGACCTCGTGCAGCAAACTCCCATTCTTCCTCGGTAGGTAGCCTGTAAGTTCGCCCCTCCTTCTGCGAAAGCCACTCACAAAACGCAACTGCATCGGCATACGTAATACCGACAACCGGTAGATCAGCAGCACCCTTAGGATACTCCTTGCCAACCCAATTCGGCGGTGGCTTGTATCCCGTAGCTTTAATAAACTCAGCATACTCAGCATTAGTTATCTCATACTTGCTGATAGAAAATGATGCCACAGTTACCTCGTGCGCTGGTGTCTCTGAAGACCTTATTTCTCTGTTAAAGTTAGGATCCTTGCCAGGATCACGGCCCATCATAAACGTTCCACCGGGTATACCCACCATCTGTATGAAACTCTTATCTGACCCAGATGTAGACTCCTTCTCTTCAACTGGTAAGTCACTGATCAGTGGGTCAGCTGACTTGACAGGCTTGCGAATCACAAGATATCCCACTAATCCAACTAACAACAACAAAACTACAGCAGAGCCAATATATATGGGCATTCTCGAAGGAACAGTTCTTATCTGTCTGTCACCTCGAAACTCTGCTGTCTCATCTAACTGGTCACCGCTTGCCGGACGACTGCCTATCAAAGAAGTTCGCCGTCCCGATCCCTTAGCAGGGGCCGACTTCTGCTCAGGCTTCTTCACTGATACTCTCGTCTCCACTTCAGCTATTACGTTAGTATCGGCTCCACTACTAGAAATAGGCATTGTCTCTCTAGGTAGCTTGCTGTCCTTAGTTTCAGGAGTAAGGTCATGCGTCTGACTAGCACCTTCCGCTTCATCCAACACTTCTGTCTTGTGGCGGATGCTGACAGTTAGACCCACAGCCTTCCCCAACTCTTCTGCAAGCTGCATGGCTGACTGCGGCCTACTAGCTTTATTTTTAGACAGTGCCCTAAGTATTAAAGCCTCTACAGGCTCGGGTAGTTTAGGATTAATGGTCCGAGGACTAGGCGGTTGTTCGCTTACATGCTTAAGTACTATAGAAAGAGGTGTGTCACCTGTAAACGGAAGCTTGCCTGTAACCATCTCGAAGAGTATTACTCCGAGACTATAAATATCAGACCGATGATCAAGCTGCTCGCCTTGACACTGCTCTGGTGACATGTAGTAAGGCGTGCCAACTATCATTCCCGTAGAAGTTAGCCCAGCAGTTGCACTACTACCCTGCGTCAGCTTCGCTATACCAAAGTCAAGTACCTTTACTACCTCACCATCGTCACTACGCTGCAAGAAGATATTGTCAGGCTTGAGGTCACGGTGAACTATGCCCCTTCTGTGAGCAGTATCAACAGCATCACAAACCTGAGCCATTATCCGTACCACTTCAGAAAGAGGCAGAGCTCCTTCGGCCTTTAGCCTTTCGCGTAAAGACCGACCCTCTAAATACTCCATTACCAGGTAAAAAGTATTGTCCTTCGTGACTCCAAAGTCGGTTACAGCCGTAGCATGCGGATGCTGAAGCCGACCAGCAGCCCGCGCTTCTACCTTGAAGCGCTCTATAGCTGCAGCGTCTGCTATACGGTCACCATGCAAGAACTTGATTGCTACCGGCCGCTCCATGAAGATATGAGTGGCTCTATAAACCGACCCCATGCCACCTTCGCCTATCTTCTTCTCTATCTTATACTTCCCTTCGAAGATAGTTCCCAATAACGGATCTGTAGCTATAATTTCGCCTCTGCGCTCTGCCCGGCTTTGGTCGAGTGCTGCCGTAGTTGCCGCTTCCAGCTCACCTTCCGTTTTTCCCATATGCTGTACCTCTTCGTCTGCTATGACAGCTTCCTCCTTTTTCTACTATATCTCTAGCCCTATGTGCTTAAGCTAGATTGGCATGATATGACAAAATCCAGAACATGTGAAGACTATATGCAAATTCAATTCCTAGTAAGTAGTGCCAATCCCGCTTCAGCTTCAGACTTGCCGAGAAAGTCATCATCAGCAGCAGCCCAAAGCTTTATACACCGCCTGTAGCATTCCAGCGCTTGTACCTTGTCACCCAATGCTTCATATGTCTTTGCCGTCTCCAAACAAACCTGACTACGGGTAATAAATCTACCAACTTCGCTTATCATCCCATAAGGTTCGATACGGGCAAGCAAAGCTAGCGCTTCATCAAACTTCCTCATCTGTCTAAGTACCTGTACCACTGTCCGTACCTGTAGACTACACTCTTGCACCGACCAAATAGAGCGATCAAGTAATTTCAAAGCTTGCTGATGGTTTCCTTTATGAAATTCTATACAACCTCGCACGTACATCAGCAAGTGCTCAGCTTTAAACCCATATTGACCCTGCTCAAACAAGTCTAAGCGAGAAGCTAGCTTTATCGCTTCTTCCCAACGCCCAAATACCGCAAGCATACGAGCAAAATGCACTATTGCCCAAAGAGACGCTTCAGCGTCAGCTTCAACTGTCCTTACTGCAGCTTCATACTCCCTTAACGCATCTCCTAACTGACCTAGCTGTTCAAAATACATCCCCCTCCAAAAATGCGGACAGAATATGCCGCTATCACTGAATAAATCATGCTCAGCGTTCAAAGTCTCCAACCAGGCGCTTAATTTGCCCTGCTCACGATAGCCATCAGCAAGGTCTAAAACACAAATCCTATGCTCAGCAGGTTCAAGCTCACTTGCTAACAGCTGCTTTAGTATCTCCGTGGCAGCAACATACTCATCAGCAGCCAGAGCAAGCCGAGCCCGCAAAATCTGATTAAATACCGAAGTCCCGATTTCACAAGCACGATCGAGATACCTGCGAGCTAGCTCCATGTCCCTAGCATTGTACGCAGCTATGCTAGCTACCTGTAGCATCCTCAAGCTATCAGTTCCACAGGCCTGCTTCGCAAGCTCGAGCGCCGTTTCATAGCGACCAGTATTAAAGTAATACTCTAAAACACCTACAGCTTCATACTTGTTGAGCGATAATAATAACCCCGGATCGAGTGCTAAAGCTTTCTGCACAAGCAGATAGGCACGCTCGACCTCACCCCGGCGACGAAACGCCGCTGCCAGCGACAAATACCCCAACTTCTCGCAGGGGTACTGCTTCACTATCTCCTCAGCAAGCCTGAACTCAAGCAGATAGTCCGCTTCTGCTATCGCACTGTCCAGTAATACCAACAACCGCTCACGCTCGTTAAGCTGACCTAAACGCTCAAGCGCACCATTTATCGCACCAGCTCTCTTACCAAGAATTCGCTCAATACGAGCAAGATAAAAATAGCTTAGAGCAAAACCTCCATCATACTGCAAAGCCTTCGTGAAACTTTCGGCTGCCGCCTCGAAGGATTTCGCCCGATAAAGCCGCAAACCGGATTCGAACGCTTTTAACGCATCTACTGAATCTGTTACCAGACTAGCAACATCTAAAGTAGCCTCTAAAGCTACCTTTAGCTCACGCTCTACACGCTCGGCTATCTCATCGACGGCCGAAAAAAGCTCCCTCGGCGAAGACCGCTTGATAGATAGCGAACAGATAGAGCGACCCGTACCAACTTCGTTTAAATGTACGTTGAACAGAAATAACTTCTGAAGAACCAAAAACGAACCAGTAAGGCAAAAATCAGCCTTACACTTTCTGGCTACTTCAAAAACTAAAGGCCGGTCAACGGGCTCACCACGCTTCCTAAGCTGCTCCAAAACATCGGCTACATAGTCACTAGCTACAACCTGCAGCCTCGCGTTCGAAGCCAGCCTAACTAGCAATAGCTCGGCCAGCATAAGCCGTAACCAATCATATTCCAAATCACAATTGAGATTTTCAAAACTTACTGCCAAGATGTTTGGCTTAGCTAATCGACGGCGACCACTACCTGCATCCTGGCGATCAAGCTGTTCTACATCTTCAAGCATCGCAGCTAGCTGCCTTAAGTCCTTGAGTAACATCTCGGCATCCTGATAGCGAGCTGCAGGATTTTTTTCAAGACATTTAGCCACTATCGGATAGACCGGATTCAACGCCCCTGAAAATACCTCAAGCGGTGGGTCTATACCCACTATCTCATAGGCTATATCCACAGCCCGCATTCCGGAAAACGGATGCTTTCCAGTAAACATCTCATAAAGCACTATGCCAAAAGCAAAAAAGTCGCACCGATGATCTACTGGCAAACACTGTATCTGCTCCGGCGACATGTACCTGATAGTACCCAAAGGTATGCGGTTGTTGGTTCTAAAACCAGAACGAGGCCTGACCACAGTTAGACTACCTGCAGCTGAATCAGCATCAAATAGTTTCGCTAGTCCAAAGTCCAAAACCTTGACATACCCATCGTTTCGAATCATTATGTTTTCCGGTTTTATGTCACGATGTGCTATCCCTGCGCGATGAGCTACGGACAATGCCTCAGCTAATTGAAGCGCTATTCTTACCGCTACTCCTATTTCCAACTTCCCCGCTTGCAATTTCTGACGTAAAGTTTCTCCTTCTACAAACTCTGTAGCTATAAAATAGACGTCTCCATCGTTACCGATCTCATAAACCGTCAGAATATTCGGATGATTTAAAGCAGAAGCAGCTCGAGCTTCTTGTAAAAACCGCTGCCTACGCGTGTCGTCAGAAACAGCCTCTTTCTTGAGTACTTTGAGAACAACGTTGCGGCCTAAGACCTCGTCATACGCCTTGTAGACATCGCTCATACCGCCTACGCCGATTCTCTCTACTATAGAATAGCGCGAGATCTTCGCCATAATCCGCCCGTTGCCTACCTTAAGCTGCTATTTTCATACATGCTGCCCTAAGGTGTAAACACACTCGGCTTACAAATCCTAAGCAAACACAAGCTTCGTTCTACCAAGTTAGAATCTTTATGTTATATACTTGTAGCTTGTCTTCAAACACACTATGGCTAAAAAAATCTCACTTGCATGGAATAATCAAACCACAGCACCTAAAACAGCCCGTAAAAAGGCGGGCCTAATATACCTCGCACTAGCCGGCGGCGGCGTAGGAGCACTAGGGTTTGAAATAGGCGGCCTGTGTGCCCTGGAACGCGTCCTTAACCCCAAAGGACAAAAAGGTCATAAGGCAATGCTCAACGAGCTAATCAGCGGTTATCAAGGCGTTTCAGCAGGCTCTATAGTCTCCTCGCTAATGGCAGTAGGCTTTTCCCCTCACACCATACGCGACGTTATGCTAGAACGCTCTACAGCCTTTCCTACCCTCAATCGATCAGTACTTGGAACCCAACCGCAAGTGTACTTCTCGCTGGGAGAAAACTTAGTGCGCAGCTTGCTACGCACCGTACGCGCTGTAATAGGTGGCCTTGCTAGCCTCGACTTACCATTCATTTGGCCATTCGGACTGCGCAAATCTCACAGAGACGACCTCTTTTCGCTGCCAGATTGGAAATTACTAGGACAAATAGTTCGCCTAGGTGCTCTGGAACAGGCTAGCGTCAATAACTTCATACACAACCTGTTGGACACTATCCCAGGTGGACTGTATTCCTCACAAGGCATAGGCGAGTATATACGAGATATCATCTGCGGCTATACAAACCATACCGACAGCTTTAGCAGCATTCAAAAAGAACTTTTCATATATGCTGCTGAACTCAACACTTCACAAGTTCGAGTATTTGGCACACATGGCGAACACTTAACCTATGAGCTGGTCGATGCCCCTATTTCGAAATGCGTAGAAATCTCCTGCGCAATACCCGTCTTCTTTAAGCCAGTCTACCTACCACAAACAGATAAGTACTACGTCGACGGTGGAGTGATTAAAAGCTTGCACCTACAGAACCTAATAGATAGGATCAACTATGTTCGAGCAGATCATAAGACTCCGGCAATAATTCTTACCTTCTTCCCATTCGTCCCTCCGGTCTTCCCAGCTGGCAGTGACTATGCCAAGCTTTCTGTACTCGATCTGCTATCCTTCTCACTGAAAATGACCTACCTCGAAAAGTTTCAAACAGCTCTGCGTTCCTACAGACACGAAGAAGAAAACAATATCTACATACAAATCTTCCGTCCTAGCCGCAGAAGCGTTACTGCACGCACTCATCCACTGCAAGATATCTCACGACAACAAGTCGCCCACCTTAACTACGAAGGCGAAACAGCCGTCTATCGCTCATTTCTAAACGACTACGAGCGACTACAGCGCATTTTCCTCAATGCTGGTATATCAATAGCTCCAAAGGAGGAAATAGCTATGCTGCTTAAGACTTGCCGCTCGTACTACAGAATAGACTCTACAGACGACTATCTTGAAGTAGTAGATTCAGTAGATACACAGCCTAGCAGCAAGCGCAAACGTGCCTAATGGCAACTAGGTTTTGGCGATTCACCAAAAAGCTCCTTCCACGGCATCTTGAGTAGTTCAGCACGGCTAAAACCTGAAGAAAAGTTGTACATTTCTACTGGCGACGTGCTATAAAGCGCCGATTGAAGCTTTAATCTCACCTGATCTACTAGGTTTACTCCACCCATCTTAATTACCGGCGACAG
Organism: Blastocatellia bacterium; assembly: GCA_025057015.1. Classification (GTDB taxonomy): domain Bacteria; phylum Acidobacteriota; class Blastocatellia; order Chloracidobacteriales; family JADJPF01; genus JANWYG01. The sequence continues at coordinate 218,518 of JANWYG010000003.1, read as the reverse complement.
CAGTCGTCGCTCCTCTTCTTGCTGCGACGCAGTTAACGAGCGATCATCGCGTACGTAGCTCAGAAACGCCAAACACATCTCGTCTGTCGTCTGCTCACCCCAGCGCACCACCTTGGGAGGATGATTTGGTTGATTGGGATTTTCAGCAGAGTTGTCATAAAATGCCGTCAACTTAATCAGCGTCCCCATGGGCAACTTTACAGGCTCTTTGTAAACATAAGTACCCTGCCATCTGAAATCCCACTTCGGCACGTTGACCAAACACTGACGCTTTCCATTGGGCAACCTCGCCTCGATCTTCATCTGCTTACCCAGCAGATGCATATGCGGCGTAACTCCTATCACCTTTATGTCGAACGGCAGTATCAACGATGCAGTTACTTTCTGATTCTTGTTACCCGGTTGCAGTTGAAAAGTAAAGTTAAAAATCGGCAGATAGCTCAAGTTGCTGTTTACCGGCTTATCAGAAAAATGCAAACCAACCCGCGTCTGATCTAGCTGTTCTGTACCGTTCGGATGATAGTGTACTTGCATAACCACTCGCGCCCCTTTAGGTACTTTAGTAGCTATTCCCTCAGGCGCAAACCGAGGAAAATTGCCTGGTGCCCAGCCACCCAGCCCACCATTAGGAACAAAGCCCGGTCCTCCAAAACAGTTATATCCCGGCCCTTCGTCACGCTCGTCCAAAGCTACAGAATCACCCCGCGAGTCGATAAATAGAAGCACATGATGAGTGACTGCTGCCTTATCCGGCAAGATCTCGGCTGCTGTAACGTATCTGTCTTCAGTAAAAGGTTCACTTACTCTGAAGCAGCGATATATGTCATTACCAGTCGGCGGCACGCGGAAAGCTTCCGGAGACTTCAACTCCACCTGTGGCTCGCCTAACATCCAACCGCCAGGAAACTCAATCGGTTCAGGCAAATCCCTCGGATCACCCTCCGGCGCTCCAGCATCTACCCAATCAACTATCGTCTGCTTGTCAGCAGCGCTCAGTATCCTAGCATCATAGAAGTCGCCGCATCCTTGTGCCGCTTTCCATGGCGGCATCCGGCCATCTAGCACAGCCTCTTTTATCGCTCGCGCATAAGGCTTGGCTTCCTCGTACGTCATCAGCGAAAATGGCGCTATGTAGCCAGGATGATGACAAGCTTGACAATTCTGCTGAAATATGCGCACTACCTCTTTACTAAACGTGGGAACTTTCTTGTTAGCTCCCCCAACCGACGGCCAGAACCCTAATGCAAGGCCTCCAAAAAAAGCTACTAAAAACGCCTTCCTCATAACTTCTCCCCTTATCTTACCCTGCGTGATATCATAAGTTTAACACACAGTTGTCTAAAGGTTAGCAACCTCATGACTATAAAATGGATGGATCTTCAAGAACAGGATCGCAGCTTTCTCGAACCAGTACTTGGCATAAACGCTGAGTCCATCTATGAAGACTATCCAATTGGTGCACGCATCACGCTGCTCAATGTTTGCTATCTACTTAAAAGTGAACGGGTGGCCGGCAACCTGTGGCATCAAGTGAAAAAGATCCTATGGGCAGCTCCCAACCAAGTAGGTGCTGAAGTTACAAATGCAGCCATTTTCAAGCGAATGCTAGAAGACAGCGGTAACTTCAAACATGACAATAAGCTTACTCTGAAAGTTAAAAAAGCTAGCTGGAGCCTGCGCCAAGTAAGACTTGACGGACAAGCCATCTCAACCTACGGCTTGCAGGTATATCAGCGCAAAAATCCCTCTACGCCTAACGAACTCGTCCTAGATATTGACCGAGTAGTTCTGCTAGGTCTATCGTCGCTGATCCATCACATACTTGATGTACTGCTACCCACTGCAGATCCGCAAGAGGCAAGACGCGAACTAATTGCTCGCCGACTACTACCAAACAGAGATGACCAAAGCTCAGCCTAGAAAGATCGGGGTAGATCCCCGATCAAACTCCTTAAGCTCGAGCCAAGAGCTGTCGCAAAACATATGGTAATATTCCACCATGCTGGTAGTACTCTAGCTCAATAGGAGTATCTATTCTAAGCACAAGCTCAACTTCCCTGGTCTGCCCTGTAGCCTTATGTATCACTAACTTAACCTCTGATTGAGGTACACAATCCTCGAGGCCGAGTATGTCATATGTTTCACTGCCATCTAAACCCAATGTCTGAGCATTTACGCCTTCTTTAAACTGAAGTGGGAGTACTCCCATACCGACAAGATTGCTACGGTGAATGCGCTCAAAACTCTGCGCTATGACAGCTCTCACGCCAAGTAGACGCGTACCCTTAGCTGCCCAATCCCGTGAACTGCCAGTACCATACTCATGGCCTGCAAACACTACAAGCGGTGTATTCACTTGCGCATACCTCATAGCTGCCTCATATATGCTCGTTAACTCACCCTCAGGCCAGTACTTCGTCACACCACCTTCCGTGCCAGGACACATCAAGTTCTTTATTCGTACATTAGCAAAAGTGCCCCGTGTCATGACACGATCATTACCTCGACGAGAGCCATAAGTGTTGAAGTCCTCAGGTCTAACACCTTGCTCCTGCAAGTAAATTCCTGCGGGCGAAGTCTTCTTGATAGCTCCTGCGGGCGAAATATGATCAGTAGTTACCGAATCACTAAAAATAGCCAATGCACGAGCACCACGTATATCAGTTACCGGGCTCGGTCGTAGAGTAAAGTCGACAAAAAACGGAGGCTCTTGTATATAAGTCGAAGAAGCATCCCAAGCATAAAGCTCACCTACAGAACTAGGTACCTCCTCCCAAAGCGGATTATCCTCGGTAAGATTTCCATAAAGCCTGCGGAAGGTACTTGGATCCATAGAACTTTGCACACAATCGTTAATCTCAGACATACTAGGCCATAAGTCTTTCAAATAGACGTCATTACCCTCGAGATCCCTCCCTAACGGCTCGCTAGTTATATCTATATCCACTCGACCAGCTAGAGCAAAAGCCACTACAAGCGGTGGACTCATCAGAAAGTTGGCTTTAATGCTGGGATGAACTCGTGCCTCGAAGTTTCTATTGCCACTGAGCACACTTGCAGCAACCAAGTCATTTTTCACTACAGCTTCCTCTATCTTTTGGTCAAGCGGACCTGAGTTCCCTATGCAAGTAGTGCAACCATAACCGACAACGTGAAAACCTAGGACATCCAAGTACTGCTGCAGCCCCGACTTGCGCAGATAGTCACTTACTACACGCGAGCCAGGAGCAAGTGAAGTTTTTACCCAAGGAGCACATTTCAGACCTTTTTCTACTGCCTTTTTTGCTAGCAACCCTGCCGCAAGCATCACAGAAGGATTTGACGTATTCGTACAAGAAGTGATAGCAGCTATAAGAACGCTACCATGACCTATTTGAGCGGCAGTACTTACGGCAGTCCCTATACCAGAAACGTCAAACCCGCTAACCACTACCTTGTAGTCCCTAACTTCAGCCTTTCCATATCCACCTTCCGTAACAGGCTTGCTTAAGAGCTCGTCAAACCGATTCTTGAGTAGCGAAAGTTCTATCCTATCCTGAGGACGCTTCGGTCCGGCTACAGCAGGAACCACATCAGCCAGCTCGAGCTCTATTACCTGAGAGTAATCACATTGCCCATCACTAGGTATTCCAAACAAACCTTGCGCCTTGAAATAGTTCCTAAATGCCTCGACCTGCTCTTCACTTCTACCAGTTGCAAGAAGATACTTGCAAGTCTCCTCATCTACCGGGAAAAAGCCCATAGTAGCTCCATACTCAGGCGCCATGTTTGCTATAGTAGCCCGATCCGGTAGCGACAGCCTAGCAGCTCCTTCACCATAAAACTCGACAAACTTACCCACCACCTTCGCTTTGCGCAGCACCTCAGTGCAGTGCAAAACCAAATCAGTAGCAGTCACTCCCTCACGTAAACTTCCCTTCATGTGAAAACCAACCACGTCAGGCGTGAGGAAATAGACGGGCTGGCCTAACATTGCTGCCTCTGCCTCAATGCCACCAACACCCCAACCAACTATCCCCAGTCCGTTGATCATAGTCGTGTGGGAGTCAGTACCTACCAGAGTATCTGGATAATATAGACCGTCGCGCTCAAGCACACCTCTTGCCAAATATTCCAGATTGACCTGGTGGATTATGCCTATCCCTGGGGGTATTACCCTAAACTTCTCAAATGCCTGCATTCCCCACTTAAGAAAAGCATACCGTTCGCGATTACGCTCAAACTCTAGCTGCATATTACGCCGCAAAGCCTCAGGACTGGCGGCATAGTCTACTTGCACAGAGTGGTCTATGACCAGATCCACAGGTACAAGCGGTTCTATGATCTTCGGACTTTTACCAAGTCGTGCTACAGCAGACCGCATCGCTGCAAGATCTACAAGCAGTGGTACACCTGTAAAGTCTTGAAGAATCACCCGCGCTACCACAAAAGGTATCTCTTCTGTTCTGCCAGCATTAGGCTGCCAATTGGCTAGCTCACGAACGTTCTTTTCAGTGATCCTCTCTCCATCATAGTTACGCAAAACCGATTCCAAGACTATCCGTATGCTCACCGGCAACCTAGAAATAGCCCCTATGCCCTCTTTCTCTAGCCGTGGGAGCGAGTAAAACTTTCCACTCTTGCCCGCAACAGGCACAAAATCTTCAAGCGTATTAAACAAATTATGCATATTGCCCCCTAACAATCTGACTGCTTCGAAACGGAGAGTTTATGACCGCATAGCCAAAAGATCAAGCATGGTTATAAATAGAAAACATACAGCTTTGCTTTAACTAAGAACCTTCTAACCATTCAAAAGATTATACTTTTTATGTTTAACCTGATTGACCTATGACTATAGCTTTGTTATTGTTATTGCTGCTAACTGCCCACGACCCAAAAGTCAATTCGAGGTAAGTTATGAAGTGTATCAAGTGCGGTAAAGAACAAGCCGAGTATACTAACGTCTGCAATCATTGCGGCAGTATCCTCAATACAGACGGTTCAGGGCCTTGGCTAGTAGAGTTCCCGCAACGTAAGCTTAGCCTCAGCGAACGAGCTTCAACTGCGCGAGCAACTACAATAACCACTTCAACAAGTGACTGGAGAGCTGAACTCAGCGAGCGCGTCCGCAAGCTGCGAGAACGAAAGAACCTACAAGAGGCAAGAGATAGGCTGCAGGCCGAGATAGAAGCAGCCCAACGCCAGAACCAACAACCAAATTCAAAATCAATCGAACACCCAAATCCTATAATAGAAGCTGCCCTGCGACGAGCACGTAAAGCTTCCGAGATAGCTGCTCGCGGACAATTTACAAATACAGCAACAGCACCAAAACTTACTCCGATAGTACAAACCCAACCAGAAGCCAATACTACGCCACAAACAAAAAAAGCCCTGGCTGAACCTCTCCCTGAAGAAGATAAACCCGCTATAGTAATTCCACTAGCAGCTGTACAACAGCCTGCCATACAGCCCAATACCTTAGAAGAAAAGCTACCTATCTCACGTAGTACTACACCACAAAGCACGGAAAGCGTAGCTCAACAGCCAAGTCCTACCAACTCTTCTCCAGTCGACGCTACTGCCAGAGAAAATCCTACCACCGAAACAAATACAACAACGGCACCAGAAAGCGAAAGGCCCGTGCGAATTATCAAAGAAAGTGACGCTTTTCCAGATTACCTAGAAGAACTAGTCAAAATAGAGGACTCACCAAAAAAGCCTGCCGACATATCCCAACGACTTCTAGCTAGCCTGCTGGACATCCTCGTTCTAGGGCTATTTGTAGCTCCTTACTGGATAGTTAGCTATCAACTTGGTATTAACCTTCGCGATCGACAAACACTGTGGCTGCTAAGCAGCGCCACGCTCGCCGTCATAGCGCTCTTACTAATCGTCATGACTTGGGCATCAGGTAGAACCTTTGGCATGATTTTCGTCGGTATACAGGTAGTCTGTTCGTCTACAAGAAGCAAACCTTCTTTGCTACAGGCAATCCTACGTAGCCTTGGCTACTTTATATCACTACCTACACTCGGCTTCATGCTAGCTCTGTTTACTAAAGAACGTAAGGCACTGCACGATATACTCTCTGGAACTACCGTGGTGAAAGAGTACTGATGCCCCTCGATGACCGCCAGCTTGAACTTATCTGTCAAGAAATTCAATCAACCCTACTGACAAGTAAGATCAAAAATGTCTACGAACCAGACGATAAAAGCTTCACGCTCGCCTTAAGCTCTGGCCCAGAGCTCTATGTCTTTCCAGCCCGACAAATTCTATTTGTAGGCCAATTACAAAAACGCTACGGACAAGAGAAAACTCACTTCTGTAGCTTGCTCAGAAAACACCTGGAAGGAAGACCTCTAGAAGCAGTGATTAAACCTGCTGCTACTAGAGTAGTAGAACTCCTGTTCCCTCCATACAGCCTGCTAATAGAACTCACCGGAAGAAGTTATAATGCACATCTTTACTCCGATAAAGAGCTCCTTGCTAGCTTGAGGACCGGATTCCTACAAGAGCCCGTTCTGCCTTCTGCAAGCGGCAAAATAACCATAGAAACTACTGAGAACATAACCCTATCTCCACTATTACGCAAAGAACTTGCCTTTAGAACTGAATCACAAGATCCCCAGGAAGCGCTCTTTACCTTACTAGAAGATCTAAAAAATATTTCACCTAGAGTCTACTATGATAAACTCCGTAGACCAGCTGCACTAGAACCAGGTAAAACTCTGCTGCTTGCCTCATTCGAACTGAAATTAGCAGCAAAACTAGAATCGAAATCCTTCGCTACTATGAACGAAGCAGCTCAGTTTTACTACGAGCTATCGGTTATCGCAGAGGAACATACAAAACGCAGACAGAGTTACCTTTCAGCACTAAAGACAGAAATAGCCCGCCTGGAAAGACTCGTAGATAAACTTACAACTGAGCTTGCCGAATACGAAAAATCCGAGGAGTATAAAAAGCAAGCCGAGCTTATAATTGCTAACTTGTCCAATCTGAAAAAGTCAGGAAACAAGCTACACTTAATAGACTTTTATGATCCCAACCTGCGCGAAATAGAGCTCGAAATAGAGCCTCAACAAACTGCTCAACAGGCAGCCGAGCAACTCTTCAAGCGCTACCGACGAAGCACCAGAGGACGAAAAATCACATTAGAACGCCTTTCTGCAACTCAAACCCTCCTTCTAGAAAAAAGTAGACAGTACCAACTCGCCATGGCAACCAGCGAACTACCTATCGAGATCAGCAACTCAACTAGCACTAGCACCAGCAAACCGACGAATCGGCAGCGAAAGACTTCTCCCACTCCCCATATCAGAAAGTATATCTCATCAGAAGGCTTCGAAATCCTAGTAGGTAAGTCGGATCTAGGAAATGAAGAGCTGCTGAAAATAGCCCGACCCCAAGATATATGGCTGCATGCAGCAGATTATCCCGGTTCTCACGTGCTCGTGCGTAACCCATCAAAGCAGCCAGTACCACAAAAAACTCTGTATGAAGCCGCACAACTAGCTGCTTACTTTTCCAAAGCCAAGGGAGAAACAACGGCAGCTGTCCGCTACTGCGAGCGCAAAATGCTGTCTAAGCCCAAAAAGGCCAAGCCAGGTACAGTATTGCTACATCACTACCGCACGCTAATAGTCCCCCCAAAAGAACCAACCTCATGCTTACCATAGATTGCATAACAAACAAACCTTTGTATATACTTGAAACTTAGCCAAACATCGATAAACTCCTCGAAACCAAATGCAGGACGCAGTTCAACACTACTTTCTGGCAGATTCTTCGTTAAGTTGTTATCAAGACGCTAAAAGCTACAAACCAGCCGCAATAATTGACTGTAAACTAGTCTTCCGTAGCTTAAGAGCAGGATTTCACTATACCGAAGAACGTTACTTCACAACCTGGTTTCCTGAAAATGATCTGCCAGCAGACTGGAGAAGCCCAGCTATAGAACTAACTACAGAAAAACGCCTTAGCCTATTTCCCCCCATAGACCTACCCAAACAGCAAGGTAATTGGATATTTACAGAAAAACATCTTGAAAATATCCAGGAAGAATTAATTGACTTGCTGGTTAGAACCGAAAAGTTGAGAGTTTTTCACAATCCTGACTTCAACCTCTACTCGATGCCAAAAGAAAAACGAGAAGATTTCCTAGAAAGAGTAGTAGAAAAGGGGCTTCAAGAGCTTGAACAACAACTGCACGAACTTATCAAAACTTTTGAGAGAAAACTCGAACAAATAAGAGAGTCAGAAGAACGTAAGGGCAGAAAGCTAGATATAGATATCTTCGAACGATTAAATAGACGTTCAGAACTACTGCAAATCAAATCTAGACTTTCCTCGATCTTTCTCAATATCGGTAGACAAAGACCGCAACTGCAAAATCCGTCAATAACGCAAAATGACAGGCTTAGCGAAAGTCTAGATTTAATAGAACAAGATGCTGTCAACAAAGTCTCAGAACTATACTCAGATTTCCTATACCGTACCTCCCAATGCTACACTTTCGAGACAGGCCTGCAGAGACAAAATATAGAAATACTCAGAAGGGGTGTTCTCTGGTTACCAGTCAGAAACTCCTCCACTACTGATTAAGCCAAGCAAGTGGACGGAGGCCATCCACTTGCTTACGGAGAGTCTAGGACCGCTGATAGTTGGGACCTAGTTTCGAAGGATCACCTTCGCAAAGAGTTTTGACCATCTCTTCATGAAAGTAGTCAGGCATAGTAGCAGCCGCCTCTCCCATACGCTCTTTATAGTGCTTGCGAGACTGCTCTATAGTGTCCTTGAGAAGATCGTATATGTTCCCATTCTTACGTCCTTCTTCTATTTTCTTTTCGTTGTATAGCTTTATTTCAGAAACCAGCAGCCTAGCTAGCCGTTGAGCTGCCTCCTCATTAGTAGCTCCAGGCTGGTACCTTCTAGTAGGCGGCGACGGCGAAACTCGCGCTGGCTCGGCAGGCGATGACGGTGGAGGTGCTGGAGCCGGCATTGGCGGTGAAGGCGGAAGAGAAGTTTTAGAAAGAGGTACAGTAGGCCCTATAGGCCTAGGCGACCCAGCAGTAGATGACTGAGGCACTGCAGCCGGCTTAGGCGGTTCAATCTTAAACTCAGGAGGCTTTGGTGTCGCAACCGGCATAGGCGGTGGTGGCGGCGTCACAGGAGGCTTAACTTCTACCCTCGGCGGCGCAGCTGACGGTGGTGCCATAGGCGGTGGTGGCGGCGGCGTCACAGGAGGCTTAACCTCTACCCTCGGCGGCGCAGCTGGCGGCGGTGCCATAGGCGGTGGTGGCGGTGGCGCTACGGAAGGCTTAACTTCTACCCTCGGCGGCGCAGCTGACGGTGGTACTACAGGTTCCCTTTCAGGCTGAACAGAAACCCTTGGCGGCTCTGGTTGTGCTTCGTACATATTGCCACCAAGTCCTAACTGCGTCGGAGGTTTTGCACTAAATAGTCCAGAAATCCACTCCCAAAGCCTGCTAAACAATCCCATACTTTGTTGTAACAAGGTAGGATGATCCTACTTTGCACCTCCTTTCTGTTGTCTGCCGTCAATAATATTAAATATTAGGCCCGGAAATTAATTCCGCCTTCAGTGCAGGCAGAGCAGTATAATCAGCCCCTAGATATCGTATTGACGTCAAGGTAGAATTCTAACAGACGAACGGTATTAGTTTCAATCTAGGTTTTAACAGTTTCAAGGTTTCGGCCGCCTTAATTGTTTCAAATAGCTTCAAGTTTGTCTTGATACAGACCTGAAATCGAACGCGCGGCCAAACAAGTCATAGAAGTTATGAAAAAAAGTGTAGTATTGCTGATTTTATTCAGCACGACTGTTACTTATGCTACGTCAAGTCAGTGGTTCGCAGTCAAGACAAATCACTTTGCTGTCGTATCTAATACCGATCTCGAACGCTCCAAACTAATAGCTTATAAACTAGAGCAATTCCGCTCCGTACTACTACAGATCTGCCCAAAGCTAATAGCGGGAGTACCTACTCCAACAGTCGTCAAGGTATTTAAAGACACTGAGTCATACTATGAAGCTTTGTCAGGGAAATACACTCTTCCGGCCGTCATTTCTGGGTTTGTAGAAAGAAAAAGCAACACGATCACTATAAATGATATGTTCAACATAAGCGACAACGTCTCCTACCACGAGTACATACACGTAGTGACAGACGGCAAGAGAATGCCAATTTGGTTTGAAGAAGGCATAGCACAGTTTTATGAAAACTTCGACGTATTAGGCTCAAAGGCTAGACTCGGCGAAATATCAGCATCGAGACTACAGTCACTACGTATTGGCCCACTGCTTAAGCTAAAGCGGCTGCTTGCTCTGAATAGCTATCAGGAGATAGCACGTGAGACAAGTCTCGACCTATACTATGCTCAATCTTGGGCACTGATACACTTTCTATTACTTCACGAGCGTGGCAGCAAGAAGGAAGCCCTGAAAGAGTACCTACAGCTTCTGGATAGAGGCAAACATTTCGAAGAAGCGTTTAGGCAAGCATTCGGAACAAATTTCGAAGATATGGACGAAGCTTTTGAGGCATACCTACATCGCTCTTCCTTCTACTCCTTGGAGCTGCCGCTACAAGAGATAGACACTGAAGTAGAGATTTTTTCCGTTGGAGACCTAACCCTACAGTTTACAAACACTCAACCTAACGCCGATCTGCTCGACATTCTACCCAACATATCAGCACTCGAAGCCGAGCACAGTTGGCGTTACTTACCGGCACTACGGCCAGTCACTAACTTGACCTATCCTCCTGAAACGGTAATTAAGGTTAAACAAGCTCTAGAAAAGTTCAAAGAAGGTTGCAGATGGATGGAGCAAGGAAAATTACAGGAAGCTCTTCATTCCTTCGAAGAAACTATAAAGCTCGATCCGGAGTTTGGGCCGGCTTATGCGCACATTGGTACGATACTGTCGTCACGTGGGGATTACGAAGCCGCCCAACTAGCCTACGAGAAAGCTCGAGCCGTAACACCTGGCTATGCAGGTACTTATCTGAACCTTGCCATTACCCAAATGGAAACCGGCAAGTATGATGAAGCAGAAACAGCATTTAAACTCGCACTATCACTTTATCCGTCGAGCGCAGTAGCTAGGCTGGGACTAGGTCAGATCCACTTACAACGACGGGAGTATGCGCGGGCAGTTATAGAATTTAGGAAAGCAATAGGACTAGCCCGCAGCAACAGCATAGAAGCACTCAATGCCTATGTAGGACTAGCTGCAGCCTACTTTTACATGGGCGAGTACACAAAAGCTAGACAGCAATATGCTGAGCTTATCAAGATAGAACCTACAAATGCAGTATGGTACCGAGCGTATGCAGATTGTGAGAGAATGCTTAAAAACTTAGTTTCCGCAGAACACTACTATCGCAAAGCGCTGTCGCTAGATCCCAAAAACCGAGCAGCACTTGAAGGTCTAGATTATCTACAGCGATTGGCCGAATATAATAAGCTGATGACAAAATATAAGTAATAGCGGCAAGCAAAACTTTATTGATAGCTCTTGGAAGCATTTTGGGTATAATTGGTAAGATACATCATCCACCCTTTCCTAACACTCGTAAGACAGGTTTAGATCTGTGAGTAAGGATATTGATAGTAAAGAAGTACAACAAATAGCCGTTCAGAGTGATGACAAGTATCTGCAACAAACACTAGCGTTAATAACCACATCACTCTGCGCCAGATCGGCAGCATTGCTAACTTCTACAGGCAAGCAGCAAATTAAAACCGAAGCTGCCGTTGGTGTGAAAGTCGCTCCTGAAATAACCCTTGCCTATCCTATTGATGAGATAGGCAAAGCTACCAGACTATCTAAAACCGCCGGCATATTTGCAGAAGAGGTGAAAGACTCGATCTGGATAGCCACAAAGTCTACCGACAATGAATCTATCTTTCTCATAATTAACGACAAATCAAGTGGTGAGGCTTTTGACGAGACCGATCTAGCCAATCTAACAATGCTCGTTCCTTTTGCAATCCTAGCACTAGAAGAAAGCCGCAGAACAAGAGACTCTGCTCTTCGCTTCAGAGAACTTGAACAACGTCTCAGAGAGCTACAATCGTTAAACGAGATACTAAAAGAATCTAATCAGCTCAAAGACGAAGTTTTATCCATATGTGCACATGACATAAGGTCGCCTCTTACTTCCATAATATCATACGCGCAGTTGTTACTTGGTTCGCAGGAACTCGACATCATACAGCGAAAATACGTCGAGCAAATTAACCGCAGCAGCGAGAAGATAAACAACTTAGTAGACAATTTGCTAGTTAGAGCCAAGTACTTAGAGACAAGCGAACCTATACGGCTCGAGTCTATATCCTTGAGCAATTTATTGCGCGAAAGCTTGCAACAAGTCGAAGATAGGCTCATAGCAAAACAGCTACAAGTAGAGATAAAAGAAACTTGGCAAGGGCATGTTCGTGCCGATAGGTTCAAGCTCAGCCAAGTTTTAGATAACCTTCTAGACAATGCCTGTAAGTTTACTCCTGAAAAAGAGAAAATAAGAATAACGATACAATCCGATCCGACAAATGAAAGTGCTGCAGGTATAGAGATTTCCAATCCAGGTGAAGGAATAGCCGCTGAAGACATGCCAAAGCTATTTGTAAGGTACTTCCGCTCGTCTGGGTCTCAGAACCGCAAAGGGTATGGCCTAGGTCTTGCGATCTGTCGCCAGAACATAGAGCTTCACGGAGGCCGTATAGAAGCAGAAAGCACCCCCGGCGTACAGACCACCTTCAGGTTTTACATTCCGATAGGCAAACCTTCACTACTCATACTGACTGAAAACGAGAACCTTTATAATAGATTAGCCAACTCATCTAACTACGATCTCGCTCGTATCTACAATGCCGATGAGCTATTTGCGTTCTTCCTCAAAGAAATTCCAACGGCAATAATACTTGATTCATCGCCCAACGCTAAACTGGTAGAAGCGCTCAGGCAACTTAGAAACGAGTTTAATTCCGACAGGCTAAAGATAATTTGTACCAAAGATTTAGGACTACAAGAGCTTGACCCTATATTGTTTGAAACAGGCACTGACAGCGAACTTTCTTCGTCAATAGAGGAGTTGTTACTTTGCTGACCGCAATCCCAAGGTGCCTGCTCCCAACCTTATCACTCTGCCTATTGTTGCTAAGCAGAACAGTAAGTGCTGATCCATCTCCCAAGAGAGCTAAGCATGCCATGGTTACATCCGCTCATGCTCTGGCCACTGACGTAGGCTTAGAAGTACTGAAAAACGGTGGTAACGCTATAGATGCCGCCGTAGCAGTGGCTGTGGCACTTGCCGTAGTTTATCCTGCAGCCGGCAACCTTGCAGGCGGAGGCTTCATGCTCATTAGGTTAGCAGATGGTACAGCAACAGTAATAGATTACCGAGAAACAGCTCCGGCCGCTGCTACAGCGAAGATGTACCTTGACGAGCACGGTCAGATAATTCGCGATAAGTCTATAAAAGGTCATCTAAGCGTAGCTGTCCCTGCAACTATAGCCGGCCTTACATACGCTTTGGAAAAATATGGCACTAAACGATGGGCAGACTTACTAGCACCGGCAGTCAGCCTTGCCGAGCAAGGCTTCTTTGTGACTTACGAGCTAGCAGAAGAACTTAAACATTACAGTCCGCTGCTTAGTCAGTTTGATGAAAGCAAAAGAGTGCTACTTCGAAATGGCAACTTTTACCGTGAAGGAGAATTGCTAAAACAACCAGAGCTTGCAGCTACCCTGAGGCGACTACAGAGGAATCCCCGAGACTTCTACGAAGGCGAAACGGCTAAACTGATTATAGAAGAAATGCGTCGCGGCAAGGGTATCATATCTGCAGAAGACTTGAAAAACTATCGGCCAAAAGAGCGTAAACCTCTCATAGGCACCTACCGAGGATACGAAATCATCACCGTTCCCCCACCTAGTTCAGGAGGCATACTGCTACTTGAAATGCTCAATATGCTAGAGCGATACGACATATCTAGTTTGGGACACAACTCGTCGCGCAAATACCACCTACTCATAGAAGTAATGAAACGAGCATTTGCTGACCGAGCAATGCACCTCGGGGACGCAGATTTCGCTCCAGTACCAGTAGAAAAGCTAATTTCCAAAAATTATGCCCTTGAACTAAGCAAAAACATAACTGACTCGGCTACTCCGAGCCTACAGCTACAAACAGTAAGCTTCATACAGAGTGAGTCAGAAGACACTACGCACTTTAGCATAATAGATCGATTTGGAAATGCTGTCGCAAACACCTACACGCTTAACTTTGCCTACGGCAGTGGTGTTATGGTCAAAGGCGCAGGGTTCTTATTAAATAACGAGATGGATGACTTTGCAGCTAGTCCAGGCCATCCTAACGAGTTCAAACTCGTACAAGGAGAAAAGAATGCCATAGCAGCAGGTAAACGCCCCCTTTCATCTATGACACCCACTATCCTTGTCAAAAACGGCAAGCCGCTACTAGTGCTGGGTAGTCCCGGTGGGCCTACGATCATCAACTCTGTGCTACAAGTCATAATCAACTATGTCGATCACCGAATGAACATTCGCCAAGCTGTAGATGCTCCGCGCATTCATCATCAGTGGTTGCCTGATGTCGTGCGTTATGAACCCCACGCGCTGTCTGAAGATGTACTAGAAGCTCTAGCTCGTCGCGGGCACGTTTTTGCCACTGCAAACAGTCCTTCATCAAGATCTAGCTACATAGGCGATGTAGAAGCCGTAGGTATAGACGAAAGCTCAGGATATAGGCTAGGAGCAAACGATCTAAGAAAGCCGGACTCTAAAGCTGCAGGTTACTAGGGTTGTCTGAGCAAAATAACTGGACTAAAATTAGCGCTTCTTGAGGAGATAGCTTATGCGCGGCAAGTATGAAGGCTCTCTACTAGGTATATTTATAGCAGATGCTCTGGCTGCTACAGGCATTGGTTTAAGCAAAGAAGAGATTAAAAGTAAGTATGGCTCTCTTAGGGATTTGATCGGCGGTGGCAAACTCAATCTCGATCCCGGCGAATGCACAGACGAAGGACAGATGACTGCCTCAGTGTTAGAATCGATCTGTACTCTCAGATCTTTCAAGCCAGACAACATAGCTCAACGTTTCGTGGGTTGGCTCAAAAGTCGCCCTAGAGACATAGACGACTTCACCAGGCACGTACTAGAACGCCAAAGCGAAGGTGAAACATGGCAGGAAGCTAGCGAAGCAGCATCCTACGATAAGAGTCTGGATACGGCTGGTAGCATCGCTATAATCTATTCAATTCCAGTAGCACTACTCAGAATCCACCGCCCGAAAAAGCTTCTAGAAGACGTCTCTACAGCTTGTCGCATAACACATTGGGACGAACGCTGCGTCCAGGGAGCTCTAGTAGCATGCTATGCCGTAACTAGGCTAGCCTTAGGTGAGCCCGACGTCTACGGAAAAAGTTTGGCCTTCGCTGCTGAACATGCCCCTATCTATAAGGAGCCCCTAGCAGCCGTACCACAAATGCGCTATGACGATCTTCAACCCTCAGGCTATAGCATAGCTACCGTGCAAAGTGCGTTCTGGTTCCTATTAAACAGTGACTCTTTTGAAAACGCTGTCTGTCGTGCAGCAGCTCTAGGAGGCAAACGTCCTGACGCCATAGCCGCACTCACCGGGGCATTCTTCGGTGCAGCCTATGGCCGTAGCGGCATTCCTGAAAGATGGATATACCAAGTAGTAGGTCGAGACAGAATCGAAGTCTTAGCTTCAAGGCTCTATGAGTTAAGTATCGCCTAGGCAATCTGGAAAAGTGTCTGCACACTCCGACTGCTTTTGAACTGCTAAAAAGTCGCAGCCGAGCACCGCACGCTCAACGCGGGCGGCCGGCTCTCTTGCATTGCGGCACATAAGCTGCCGTGGCACTAGCACCTAACGCTCTACCGCAGTGAGGTACTACTGAAAACTATTTACTGCTGCTTCCTCAGAATCATAAACATCGAATACAGTAAGCAATTTAGTTATCGCTAACAAGTCACGTATCTTATTCGTCAGATTGATTAGTTTTAGCGTTGCACCTCGGTTTTGAGCACTAGTAAAACAGCCTACTAAAGTACCTACACCAGAGCTATCTAGATAGCTTACTTCGCCTAAGTTCAATATTATCTTAGTCTTACCTGCATCAAGCGCAGCATTTACTCTTTCTCTCAACTCCTGGTTACCTGAACCGAGCGTTATTCGACCTACAACATCGATGATATGTACGCCACTATTTTCTCTCTCCCTGAATGTAACCGACATGTTTTCCTCCTAAGCCTTAGTCGAGAAGCGAGTTTAACAGAAAAACGGTTATAGTCATAGCCTTATGGCCTACCATATTTGGTATGGTATAATTTCATTTTTTATGAACCACATATCTGACCGAGAAAAGCAGTTTAAACTTCTTTGTGCTGAGGCAAGCCGCTGTCAACTTTGCCCTAGAATGGCCGATCGTAAGGCGGTGCTCAGCAAGCTCAACGGGCCTTTAAATCCCGTAGTTTTGTTTATAGCTGAGGCTCCAGCTAGGCTAGGTGCTGACCGTACTAGGGTACCTCTATTAGGAGACCGCTCTGGAGAACACTTTGACTTGTTTTTGCAAGTCACGGGTTTGACCCGCAACAACATATTCATTACGAACGCTGTGTTGTGCAACCCGCGCATAGGTCAAAGAAATGTTAGACCTAAAGCAGCAGAAATAGCCAATTGCCGTTACTATTTGCAAAAACAGATAGAGATACTAGATCCACCTGTAGTTGCTACACTTGGTGCGATAGCTCTCGATACTTTGGACAAAATCTGCAGCCACGGTCTAAAACTTGCTTCTTCCGTAGGACAAGTACACGATTGGAACGGACGCAAACTCGTTCCACTGTATCACCCAAGTCCCAACGTGGTGATCTCAGTCCGGAGCAAAGAACTTCAGCTGCAGGATTACAAGGCCATACGCGAGGCATTGAAATGTCAATAAGAAACAAGCACGACAAAACAACCTATGAAACCCGTCTGAAACTCATCCTCGAGTTATCAAAGAAGATCAGCTCGACTTTAGACATAGACTCATTGCTAGAGCTGATAATGCAAACTACGCGCAAGTTCATTCATTATGATTCGGCGGGAATCTACATCCTCGATCCGGCTAGACCTGGCCAGATCAGAGCCCACAAGGTCAAAGGATACGATTCAGAAACCTATTCTCGATTCAAGATAGGAGTGGGAATAGTCGGCTGGGTAGTCAAAACTGGCTTTGCTACTATAGTCCCCGATGTACATAAAGACAAACGCTATGTTGCTGTAAGAGCCTCAACCCGCTCAGAATTGGTTGTGCCAATTAGAATCAACGGCAAGGTAATAGGAGCCTTCAACCTAGAATCAGACCAAGTAAACGCCTACACAAAATCTGATCTGGATCTGCTCTTGTTTTTCGCAAGCTACGTTGCAATTTCTATAGAAAAGGTTTTACTACACGAAGCGCTAATGGAAAAGAAACGGCTCGAAGCAGAATTAGCCGTTGCCCGTCGGGTACAGCAGAGCCTATTACCTAAGTCTACCCCACAGTTTGGCAGATTCGACATTGCTGGCATCAATCATCCCATAGAAGAAGTTGGGGGAGATTACTTTGACTACCTTCAGTTCTCAGAAGAGAAAATGGGTATAGTAGTAGCTGATGTTGCAGGAAAGGGAGTGCCCGCAGCACTAATCATGGCGTCATTCAGGGCAATGTTACGTGCCCAACTTTGCGATGATTGCCCACCAGCCAAGGCCTTTTGCAAGCTAAACATGTTGCTCGGCGAAAGTAACGTCGATGACAGGTACGTTACCGCCTTCTACATGGAGTTGAGGAAAGACAGTTACTTGCTTAGGTATATCAATGCTGGCCACAATCCACCTGTGCTCATCCGTTCAGATAACTCTTGGCTAAGGCTTGACAGCAGTGACACCGTCCTAGGTCTTTTGCCAGCCGTACAGTATAGAGAAATCTTACATGAAGTCTCCGCCGGCGACATGATAATAATCTACACCGATGGATTAACCGACACGCTCAGCGAAGATGAAGAAACTAATGTCAGCAAAGTAGTTGAAGTGGCTATAAAAAATCGGCATTTGCCAGCCAAGAACCTAGTCGACGAGATCTACTCAGCTACTTCGAAGTTTAAAACTTGTGACACGATAGAAGATGATTGCACATTGGTTGTAGTTAAGATATCGTAGACGCCCGATAGCATAGTTTAGACAAAGCAAAAATGATACAATCTAGACAAATGCTGACATCAACAGCTCTAAAAAACACAAACTTAGCTTACAGCACACTATAAAAGCGAGGCAAAAGTTTCAATGGAGACCCTGGGTCAAGAATTGAAACGGCGTAGAGAAGAGCAAAACATCACTCTACAAGAGATATCCGAAGCCACTAGAATTGGAATAAGGTTTCTGCGAGCAATAGAATCAGACGACTATGCAGCTTTACCTGGCGGCGTTTATTCGCGTTCGTTCATAAAAGCCTACGCGCGGTACGTGAAGATGAACGAAGAAGAAGCCATAGAAAAGTACCGCAAGGCCACTAATACTACAGGCGATGAGTTGCTCAAAGACTTTTCATCTACGACGCATGCTCAACACGAACCTAGTCAACTACTCGTGCTCGCTACCGTAGTGGTCCTGCTCGGACTGATCGCTGCTGTCGGTTGGCTCGTGGTGAAATACTTCGCAAAAGAAGACTCTAATCTACCCCAAGTACAAGCAGTAGCGCAACCACCACAACAACAAGATACATCCAAAGAACCAACTAAAGAAGAGCTACCAACCACTACAACAGCCGCTGTTGCAGAAGGCTTAACGCTGGTCCTCAAAGCCACTAAGGACTGCTGGGTAAGCGTTCAGTCTGAAGACGCTAAACCAGTAGAGCTAATTATACCTTCCGGTCAAACTAAAGAGTTCAAGGCAACCAGCAAGTTTCTAATTACAGTAGGCAATTTGACCGCAGTTAGAATCGAGCTAAACGGGCAACAAATTACCCTGCCAAGCAAAGATGGACTTACTGCGAAAAGAGTACTCATCACAAAGGATAATTTCAAAGACTTTCTCACTACAACTGTAGCAACTAGCGAGTCAGAAACCTCGCAGCCAGCAGCAGTCCAGCAACAGCCTAGTAACATTCCTGAAACTGCTACTAAACCCCAAATAACTAAGCCACCTGTTATAGCAGGTTCTCTAGAAGATGAAATCAAACCCGAGACTAAACCAACTACAACAAAGCCTAGGCCAAGCCAAGACCAACCTCAACCAGATGGGAGTTCTCAAGAAGACTGAAAGGAGTGAACTATGCACAAATCTGCACTTTCTGAAGTAGATCCACAAATAGCTGAAGCAATATATAACGAAACGCAACGGTTAGCTTCTGGTCTTGAGCTGATAGCTTCGGAAAACTATGTCAGCGAAGCCGTACTCGAAGCCATGGGCTCGGTCTTTACCAATAAGTACGCAGAAGGCTATCCTGGTCGGCGCTACTATGGCGGCTGCGAGTTTGTCGATGTAGTAGAAAGGTTAGCACAAGATAGGGCAAAGCAGCTCTTTCACTGTGACCACGTCAACGTACAACCTCACTCAGGCGCACAAGCTAATATGAGCGTCTATCTGGCGGCGCTGAAACCAGGTGACACAATACTGGGAATGGATCTTTCACACGGCGGACACTTAACGCATGGTCATCCGCTTAATTTCTCCGGCAAGTACTTTAACGTCGTTCCGTATGGAGTGGATAAAGAAACCGAACGCATAGACTATAAGGAGCTCGAACGGCTTGCACATGAACACCGGCCAAAGATGATCATCTGCGGAGCAAGTGCCTATCCAAGAACTATCGATTTCGAGCGTATAGCGGCAATAGCTCGTGCTGTAGACGCCTTAGTGCTAGCCGATATAGCACATATAGCAGGCCTGGTAGCCGCAGGGCTACATCCTTCGCCTATCCCCCACGCGGACTTTGTCACCTCTACTACCCATAAGACACTGCGAGGCCCTCGGTCAGGCATAGCGATGTGCACAGAAAAACACTCAAAAGAACTCGATCGAGCCGTTTTCCCAGGCGTACAAGGTGGACCGCTTGTGCACATCATAGCTGCCAAAGCCGTCTGCTTCCATGAAGCCCTACAGCCAGGCTTCAAAGCCTATCAAGCACAGGTAGTTAAGAATGCATCCATACTGGCTGAAACACTGCGCAATGCTGGTTTTAGGCTCGTTTCTGGAGGAACTGACAATCACCTCATTCTTGTCGACGTATCTTCCAAGGGACTTACCGGCAAGATAGCTGAAAAAGCTTTAGAAAAGGCAGGCATAACTGTAAACAAAAATACTATTCCTTTTGATAAAAATCCGCCGCTCATCAGCAGCGGAATACGAATAGGAACACCTGCTCTGACTACCAGGGGCATGCGTGAAGAAGAAATGCAAAAAATCGGCACTTGGATAGCTGAAGTGCTCTCGGCAGTGGATGACACTGGACTGCAAGAACGTATCCGTTTAGAGGTAGAAAGGCTCTGCCATAACTTCCCGCTCTATCAATCAAGACTCCAAAGATACGATAAGGCTAGTAGCATATGAGAAAGGATGAAATTGTCGATATAGTAGAAAGAACCCTAGAGTTTTTAGAACGTTCCGGCGCAGACTTGCTCGCACAACAATACCTTAGCTTTGCTCTAGCAACGTTTGCAAAAGGTTGCAAAGAGCAACTTGCACACTACATTCTCCGTTATGACGTGCAAGTTGCTCAGCCACCGAATTCAGCCCGGCTTGTCCTAAACGACAACGCTAACGTCAGTTTTACGCTTGACCCATATGCAAACCTGATAGGACGCGTCGATCCGCAGACTCGAAGCTACCCAAACATCGATCTAACAAAATATGACCTGCAAGCAAAGATTTCACGCCGACATGCTCGTATCTACTCGCTTGACGGACGTAACTTCTGGCTTGAAGATCTAGACAGCTTTAACGGTACTACACTAAATGGAGTGCGTATACAGCCTCGGCAACCGCTACCGATACATGAAGGTGACGAAATAACTTTTGGCGGTACTTCCTTCAGCTACGTAGAAACAGACTAACTAAACAGTTCCGGTATCTGCTTGCGCTTCCAAATGAAGCCGTCAAGCACATAGTGGCACACCTGCGGTAAAGCAAGTAACGGCACGAGCATCAATTTGCTGCCGTCTGCCAGTTCCCAATGCGAACCAAAGAGCCAACTTCGCTCGTGCCATATAGTCCTATCCCAGAAAAGCTCTTCTATGTAGGCAAGCGCCCAAATAGATAAAAGCACTACCCAAGGCCCTTTCATTAATAACTTAGATAGGAATTTGTTTGGTCTCAGCTCAGCTCGACGCCGTGCATATACATATACCAAGACAATATACGGTATCCCATGTATGAACACGTTTGTCACAGTAAAAGCAAAATCAGAATTGTAAACGACTATGCCAGCATACCAACATATGGCCGTCGTAAACACCACCAAGTCTTTTCCAGGATTGGCCCGTCCGGCTAGCCAACTCCACAGCGACCGGCAAGTATACGCGGCCAAAATAAACACATATAACCCTAAAGCAATCCTCTCTAACCACCACGGCAAGCCATGCATGAAGTCACCTTGCACAAACCAAGCGAAGTTCCTAGGTAACTGCAAGTGCCAATAAATTAAGGGATAGAGACTACCAGCATAAACAGCAGCACTATCTATCCAATATCCCAGGCGATCCCGCTCTCGAGCACGGGCACGATAAAGTGCAACCCAACCGTATTGCTGCCGAACAAAGTGATAAACCGCCACATAAGCCAAGACACGCCAAAAAACTAGCTCGCCTTCAGAGTAAAGGGCTATCCCAAGCAAGTACCCCAACATTGGCACACTTATATAAAGGTATGGCCTGCGCTTAAGCTCCTCTACATCAAAATAAACTCTAAATCCCGTCGCCCATACATGTGCTACATCCACAAGTAGCACCCCCGTTACCCATACCCACTCGGGAGATTCGCCATCTATCAGACGATGCTCTGTTCCCCAAAAAAGCAGCAAAAGCGACAAAAGTGCGCTACCTGCGAATACCACTATGTCAGTCCTAGCAGAAAAAAGCCACCGCTCAGTCACTTTCTCCTAAGCACTATTATGACGATGTATACTAAATAGAGGTATACTGAAAATATGCCTTGCCATCGACTTACTCTATGACGCTCGCCGATGAATAGGTAGCCAAACAAAAGAACGTTGGCTCCTATCATAAACAACATGTCTAGGTTACCAGAGGTATCAAACGGAATCGGCCTTATTACTGCACCTACACCCAGTATCCAAAACGAGTTGAATATATTCGAACCAATAGCGTTGCCAACCGCTATGTCCGTCTTGTGACGAAAAGCCGCCATAACGGACGCTGCAAGCTCCGGTAAAGACGTACCGACAGCAATGATAGTCAGCCCTATTAACCTCTCACTCATCCCGAGCTTCTGTGCAATACCTACAGCGCCGCTTACTATCCACTCGCCACCTAACACTAAACCAAGCAACCCTAAGACAATAAACACCGCTGATTTAAATAAGCCTAGAACTATAAACGTCTCTTCAGCCACCTCACCACCAGCTTTCGCTATACCGTATGTGTAGTAAAGAAAGATCGAGAAAAAGCAAACTAATACTGCGCCATCTATTCTAGAAACCACAGAAGCAGGCAAACGGTCTATCAACGCATCGTTCGCCATTAACGCTATCACTACGGCCGAAAGTAACGACAGCGGAATTTCTTTCCAAACCGTGTTTCTATGTACTGTAAGTGGATAGACCGTGGCGGCTAACCCTAGTATCAGAAGAATGTTCGCTATGTTACTGCCTACTATGTTCCCAAGGACTAGCTCAGAATTACCTTTGATACCAGCTACTATCGTAACCACTAGCTCCGGTGCCGAAGTCCCGAAAGCCACTACAGTAAGCCCTATAACCAGATCCGATACAGCAAGGCGTTTGGCAAGAGATGAAGCACCTTCGACAAGTAGGTCAGCACTCTTAAGCAAAATAGGTAAGCCTACAAAAAGGAGAAAGTAATCCAGCATTCAAACCCCTAGGAACCTGTACAGCTTAGCTGGTCTGTGCACTCCCTCCATCTTAGTCTCGTCAAGAGGTTGTAATATGCCTCGGCTAAGCATCTTCTTACGAAAATTGCGTTTATCTATCTTCTGACCTAGAATAGCCTCATAGACTCGCTGTAATTCGGTAAGGGTAAATTTTTCTGGCAAAAGCTCAAATCCTACAGTCGTATACTCAAGCTTGCTACGTAGCCGCTTAACTGCATACTGAATGATTCTCGCGTGATCGAAAGCTAACTCCGGCAAATTATCCACCAAGTACCAGGCTGTATCAACAACATCAGTGGCTGGGCGTAGTTCTATACCTTTAGAATTTACAAGAGCATAGTACGCCACAGTCACTATCCACATACGCGGGTCTCGACCTGGATCTCCAAAAGTATACAACTGTTCGAGATAGAAGCCACTTACACCGGTCTCCTCCGACAACTCTCTTAGCGCTGCTTCTTCCAGAGTCTCTCCTCGGCGAACAAAACCACCAGGCAGTGCCCACATCCCGACAAAAGGCGGTATTCGCCGCTTGACTAGCAGGACATTCAGCCAATCGTTAATAACGCTAAATAAAACAATGTCTACCGTTACTGCAGGCCTGTCTTCTACCGCTGGTACAAACCCTTCTTTATTCACTTCATTTCTCGTTAGCAATTACTTGTTCCGTAGTGACAAATCTTGCACCTGCACGGCGCATCTCCTCGATAGCCTCAAGCGCTCCTTGCTCAGTAACTCCCTTTATCGCATCTTCTACTACAGCAACTTTGTAACCCCGCTCGATTAATCCTAACACGGCAGCTTTCACACAATAGTCAGTAGCTACTCCAAAAACAACATACTCATCGGCCTTAATCTGCCTGAACACTTCATCAGCATTCTCGTTACCAAAGATACTAAACACAGTCTTCTCTAAAACTAGAGCGTTACCAACCTGTAGATCAGGGACTTTCTGCACACCTATAGTTTGAGCACCTGCAATCCCTGTAGAAGATACTTTCTGCTGACCAGGAGTGTTAACCACGCAGTGCGGCGGAAACTGCTCGAACTCTGGATCACCTATTAAATGCGCATCTACTGAAGCTATAACAGGTATGCCGTTGTCGCGAGCATATGCTATCAGCCGCTCCAGGTTCGGTATAAGAGTTTCTGCCCCTGGCACATACAACGCCCCTTCCGGCAACATAAAGTCTACTTGCGTGTCTATGTCAACAAAAGCTAATTTCATAACTCCTCCTATACTTTTAGCTGTTCAAGTAACTGAATGATCTGTTTGCTTGGCTCTACAGGATACCTTGCAGGTGACTCGAGCTGCTTGTACTCTTCGGGCAATGCTTCAAGTTGGTCCTTAGCGCGCTCGCGAGCTTCCTCAAGACTATACTTCCTGCAGCACTCTCCATCTTTGATAAACTGCTCTAACAACTTACTCGTGCCGTCATATTCTTCAAAAGCTAGTCCTAGTATGTCACCTACAAACTTACCGTTTTCTTGCTGCCTAAAGATTTGCTTTGCACCAGGCAAAGTTACCTTGCCTGGACTAAACTTTGCCGTGTAGATTTTTTGCCCATCTTTACCTTCACGCTCAACAAGTTTGTATACGCCGCCAAGAGCCGGAGCATCCCGAGAAACAACCAAATCCGTACCTACTCCAAAATCGTCAACAGGTACTCCAGCTTTAACCATTCCTGCTACTAAGTACTCGTTTAGATCTCCTGACAGGACTATTCTCGTTGCGTGCATCCCAGCAGCATCAAGTATTTCCCTTACCTGCCGTGCTTGCTCCGCCAAGTCACCACTATCAATTCTAACTCCCAAAACACCCTTACCAACCTTGACAGCATTCTTAGCGCCACTTATGACATCGTAGGTATCTATCAGCAACGTACAGGTCTCAGGATAGAGAGCATAGTACCGCTCAAAAGCCTCTTGTTCTGAACTGCAGGCCAACGTCCAGGCATGCGCCGCCGTTCCAAAGACCGGTATGCCCCAGCGCTTGCCAGCCGCAACGTTAGACGTACCGTCACAACCACCAATGTAGGCTGCCCGAGCAGCAGTATAACCGGCTGCCGGTCCATGAGCCCTCCGTGTACCAAACTCAATCACACGACGCTTCTTCCCATCAAGCTGTGCCGCATTAACTACACGCGCTGCTTTCGTCGCTATTAGCGTCTGAAAGTTGATTACTGACAATATGTAGGTCTCTACTACCTGGGCTTCTATGAGCGGCGCTACTATCCGCAGTATGGGCTCGTCAGCAAATACCACCGTCCCTTCAGGTACTGCCCAAAGATCACCAGTAAACCTAAACTTACGCAGATAATCAAAATACCCCTCATCAACCTTCTGAAACGGCTTCAATGTCCTCAGATACGCTACGTCTTCCTCACTAAACCTGACACCTTCAAGATACTCGATAACTTGCTCCAACCCCGCAGCTATCAAATAGCCCCGATCCTTTGGCAATCGTCGCGTGAATAACTCAAAACACGCCCTGCCATTCATACCATATTTCCAATATCCCGCAGCCATAGTCAGCTGATACAGATCCGTGTGCAACCCACTCTCCATATTCCCTCCTCGTAATCGTGTATTTTATACACTAAATTTCTTTTTGCAAGAGAAAAATTTCACAAAGTGCTTCAAGGCCCACCTAGAAAGGATACACCCAACCATAAGCTCACTTAGAAGGCATCCTTAATTGGATCAAACATTTCGTGAAATTCTTCTAGGAGGGTCTGTTTTAGCTTTATAAAGTCCTCATCAGCTTTTCTACTATAGCCTTCATATTGGTCGAAACGCAGGCGCAGTACTAGAGGAGGAGCAAAACCTTCTGCGAGCATATCAAATATATACCAACCTCGGCAGGGTGTAGAATCTCGGCCGTAAAAGATGCCGTAGTCCCTTCTTATAGGATCGAAGACTATAGCAACATGCCAATCGGTACCATATATTTGCCGCTGTGTTTGCTGGTCAGTACCAGACATAAACACGCCAAAACCTGGATGAGTATGATACCAACCGACTATACGAAGATTCTCTCCAGTTTGCCTGATATAATTTTGTGCCTCCTCCATAACGGCACTGAGAACTTGCCCGTCAAATTCAACATGTGTGTAACCAGCTTCGGCCTCTTCAGCAGGAACTATGTCCGTTACAGCCGTGTAGGTGATACGTCTTCCATCAACTGTATCGTAGTAAAGGTTGCCAAGCAGCACGCCTCCACGTTCGTTTTCCCTCATAAGCAAGTTCTGACCTAAATTGTATGACCCGACAAGGAAGATCTTCTCTCTGGCTTGTTTCGACAAGAAAACCCTAAAATCGCTGTCTTCAAGCTCACCTTCTATTTCTACAACCGTCGGTAAGCGCCGGCGTATAGCCTCTACTTCACTTACTTTCTTTATTACAAACTTCATATCAGCTCTACAGACTTAAGGAAAGCTCCTCTATAATTACTAAACTTAACCTAAAAAAGGCAATATGCAGATATCGAAAACTAAAGCACTCGCACTAATCACTCTACTATCAGCCGCCATTTACCTCGGAACAGCTTCTACCCCTTCGCTACAAGATGACGCCGACGCAGCACATGCAGAAGCAGCAAGGGAAATGGCAGAGACCGGCGATTGGATTACGCTTCATATAAACGGCATCAGATACCTTGAAAAAGCACCTCTTATGTACTGGTCAGTAGCAGCTTGCTACAAGCTCCTCGGCAGAAATGAGTTTACCACAAGGTTACCTCTAGCAATCGCAGCACTAGGACTTGCAGTAACAGTCTTCTTTTTTGGCAGTTGGATAAGTGACGATCTCACAGGATTGTATTCTGCCCTGGCAGTAACCGTAGGTCTCGGATTTTATCTATTTACGAGAATTCTCATTCCAGAAATTATTTTAACGCTTTGGATAACTCTCGCACTGTTTGCTTTCCTCAAAGCCTATCACGGCGAAGCACCACCACAAATGTATTATGTCTGCTATACATTAATAGCACTAGCTGTGCTCACCAAAGGCTTAATAGGCGTAGTTTTTCCAGCTGGGATTCTCTTCTGCTACGTCTTTTACACTGGTGGACTACATAGAATAAAGACTATGCGCTTAGTAAGCGGTGCAATGCTGTTTCTACTCGTGGCTGCACCGTGGCACATAGCTGCAGGATTACTCAATAGCAACGGTCCTCAAGGACGAGGATTCTTTTGGTTTTACTTCATAAACGAGCACTTCCTCAGGTACCTCGGCAAACGTTATCCAGCAGACTATGACACAGTGCCGATAGCGCTTTTCTGGGGTCTACACCTGGTTTGGGTGTTTCCTTTTAGCACCTTCTTACCGCTTGCCATATCAAAGTTCAAAAAAGCACTACTATCGACCAACCCAACAGATCAAAAAATCGTTTTCCTTTGGTTGTGGACACTATTTATCATCACCTTTTTCTCCTTCTCTACCCGACAAGAGTACTATACTTTCCCGGCGTTCCCTGCAATAGCGTTGATATGTGCCACAGAACTCGCCTCTAGAGAAAGTAGCAACGACAAACGTCTTACCTATTTACAAGGTCTATTGGCAGCTGTCGGCATCATCCTGGGTGGCATACTGCTATTTCTAGTAATCAAGTCCTGGCACCTGCCAGCTGCAGAGGATATTTCTAAGGTGCTTACGAGCAATCCTGAAAAATATCGCCTCTCACTAGGACACATGTTCGATCTGACAGTCGAAGCTTTTGCCGTGTTACGTAGGCCTGCGCTAGGTGCTGCTCTATGTTTTATCGTAGGATTTAGCGTCGCTTTCTTGGCACGTCTGAAAAAGTTGCATGCAGCCTCGACCATCACTATGACCCTCACAACAGCTATTTTCCTCTTCTGTGCTCATGACGCACTGACTTACTTTGAACCATATCTTTCTTCGAAAAAGCTCGCTGAAGAAATAAAAAAGCGTCTTGACACTAACTCCGTAGTAATTATCCACGGTGAGTATCAAGGCGGCTCTAGCATAGGATTCTACCTAAAGGAGAAAGTACTGCTGCTAAATGGTAGGATGACGGGCTTAGAGTTTGGATCCTACTTTGCAGACGCTCCTAAGATTTTTATCGACAATCAGGAGCTACAGCGCCTATGGAAAGCTCGTAGAGTGTTTCTGTTTACTTACGACGACAAATTCCACTTGGTAGAAGCTCATCTAGAGAAATATTATCTGATCGCTGCTATTGGAGAAAAGAGCGTCTACAGTAACTTTCCTCCCTAAGCCCTCATTACGCCAAAAATCAAAACCGGCTTATTATGTCAAAATATCTGGTAAACATCTTTATTCCGCCACACGTTTGTTGCCAATCATAGTTTTCATTCGGTGCGTGATAGCCGTGCTCAGGTAGGCTCAGCCCGAGAAACGTAAGCGGAACTTTCAGATACTTTTCCATAGACGTACAGGCACCTATCGTGCCTCCTTCGCGAGTAAATGCTGGTGTTTTACCAAAAGCGTACCTCATAGCTTCCCGCGCGGCATCGGCATACT
This sequence comes from Blastocatellia bacterium, assembly GCA_025057015.1. GTDB lineage: Bacteria > Acidobacteriota > Blastocatellia > Chloracidobacteriales > JADJPF01 > JANWYG01. The sequence goes on along the minus strand of JANWYG010000003.1, from coordinate 189,863 downwards.
TGCCCTCGAATTGGCCTAGATAAGGAGGCGACGAAGCATGGGCTATAACCTGCACATCAGGATTTTTTGCCTTGACAAACTTTTTGATAAGTTTGAAGGTCTTATCCACCTTCATATCGTTGACGAGACGACAGCTTATCTTGGCTTCAGCTCTATACGGCACTATAGTTTTGACTCCAGCACCGACATAGCCACCTGTTATGCCGTGTACCTCAAAAGTAGGTCTGCTCATTATGGCTTTGATCACGGTAGCTGCGTCGTTGCTACGTAGAGACTTCAATCCATGGGCCTTGCAAAAATGCTCCAAGTCAAAACCAGACGCAAGGAAGCTTTCAAGCTGTTCTTTCTTTAGCGGTACGACGTCTTCGTAAAAACCCGGGATCTTGACACGACCCGTAGTAGCGTCATAGCACTGATCTATAAGTTTACACAGCTCGCCTATAGGATTTCTTGCGGCTCCACCTGTAAGACCAGAATGAACATCTTTCGTGCCAGTCTCGAGCGTAAACGTAAGCGTCAGCAGCCCTCGTAGCCCATACGGTACAGCAGGCTGGCTGCGATTGATCCATACCGTATCAGAAATGACCACAGAGTTAGTTTTCATCGTCTTCGCGCGGGACTTGAGAAAAGAGTCGAAATTTGGACTTCCTATTTCTTCCTCTAGTTCCCACAAAAACCTGAAATTTAGCGGTATATGCTGTTCAACAGCATACCGAACTGCATAAAGTGCCGTCAGTGCAGGCCCTTTATCATCTGTAGTCCCGCGACCACCATAGCGATCACCCTCCTTAGTAAACTTAAACGGCTCCTGCTGCCATTCAGCCGGATCTGCAGGTTGCACATCAAGATGATTATAAATAGTCACAGTCTGGTACCTACGATCCTGTATCAACTCACCGACGACGCAAGGATAGCCGTCGGTAGGTGCCTTCTCAGCTGTGACACCAATTTCTTTGAGCAATTCCACAGCAAGATCTGCCCCACGGTCAATATCTGCTCTATGCTCTGGATCCATACTAACCGTAGGAATTTCTACAAACGCTGCCAGACGCTCCTCAAACTGAGGTCTTATAGACTCTATATACTCGTCCAATTTAGGATACTGGTGCATATCTTCCCCCATCAGTATTGAAAACCTGTACGTGAGAGCAGGGTTATTCCGCGTTCAGTAAGTAGCTCTACAAGCCTATCCGTCGCACTAGCAAGTAATGGTCTTGTTACAGACGGCTTTCCTCGAGCATGAAGCTTGATATTGAATTTACGCTCACTGCTATAACCCCTTGCCTTTGATTTTGCATATACCTCTGGATACTCAGCAGCTAGCTGACGCAGCATCGGTGCCAGTACCGACTCATCCGGGCAACCGACCCAAAGGTCTACAACCTCGAAACCACCATTCGGTATCCAACTTTCCAGTAGCGGCAGTAGACTGCTAAATATAGCCTGCATTTCCGCAGGTACACCCGGCAATGCTATCAACCTAAATCCGGATAGCTCAAGCAGCACACCAGGTGCTACACCTACAGTATTCGAAAGGGGCAAGCTACCTTGTGGTAGCTTCGCCATCTTCAATCGCTCAGGAGTCATATCAGTATCATCTATAAGGCCAGCTGCTAAGAGGTCCTTCTGTCTATTTTCTATCATTTCCGCAGCCTGCTGGTTTAGTTCACAAGGCAACGACAAAGCTGCTGCTATAGCCTGCAACGTGAGATCATCGTCTGTAGGTCCTAAGCCGCCAGTAGTAATTAATAACTCGCTACCTCGCTGCCTTGCTGCAAGTATTTCAGAAGCAATCTCCGAAGCTATGTCTGGTAGTAACACCACTCGCAAGACCTCAGCACCAAGAGATGCAAGCTGCCGGCAAAGCCAGTAAGAGTTCGTATCCTGCGTCTCACCTATCAACAACTCGTTACCTATAGTAAGTATGCAGACTTTCATGCCTTAATTCCTTTTCAAGTCATCTACAAGCCTAAGAAGAATCAAGCCATAAAATCAGATTCGTGCCGATATATTATTCACACACCAACAGCAACTACAACTTACACTATCCAAAAAATTGCCGAGATGGCTTCCTAATCCCGCTCTACCGACATAAGATTTTGCAAAAAGGTGGTAGTATGAAGAAAAGCAATAGACTGATAAACGAAACTAGTCCGTACCTACTACAACATGCATACAATCCCGTAGACTGGTATCCTTGGTGCAATGAGGCACTACAAAAGGCAAAGGCAGAAGACAAACCCATCTTGCTATCAATAGGCTATTCAGCTTGCCACTGGTGCCATGTCATGGAACGGGAATCTTTCGAAAACGAACAGATAGCTGATCTGATGAACAAACTCTTCATATGCATTAAAGTAGATAGGGAGGAGCGGCCGGACTTAGACCAAATCTATATGAACGCCGTACAGATGATGACCGGAAGCGGCGGTTGGCCGCTTACAGTTTTTCTTACACCCGACGGCGTACCCTTTTACGGTGGGACTTATTTTCCACCAGTAGATAAATACAACATGCCCAGCTTTCCAAGAGTGCTCAAAAGCGTAGCAGAAGCCTACAAAACCCGTAAGCACGAAATACAAAGCACAGCAAAAGAGATCCTAGAGGAGCTAAACAAAGTCACTTCCTTTGCTCCAAGCTATGAACTTCTGACCGAGCATATTTTGCGCAAGGCATATCACAATCTCGCACAAAAATACGACGACAGATATGGTGGGTTTGGTCAGGCACCTAAATTCCCCCAACCTATGAACTTGAACTTCCTACTGCAACGCTACCACAAAACAAAAGATCCAGAATGCCTAGAAATGGTAGAACATACCCTCGATTGTATGGCACGAGGTGGGATTTACGATCACTTAGGCGGAGGCTTTGCTCGTTACTCCACAGACGCAAAATGGCTAGTTCCACATTTCGAAAAAATGCTCTACGACAACGCTCTGCTTGCTCCACTCTACCTACGAGCATATCTAGTTACAAAACGAGAGCGATTTCGCAAGGCATGCGTTGAGACCTTAGAGTGGGTGCTTCGCGAGATGACCGACGCAAGTGGCGGCTTTTACAGTACTTTGGACGCCGACAGCGAGGGCATCGAAGGAAAGTTCTACCTTTGGGATAAGCAAGAAATAGACTCGCTACTAGGTGATCAAGCAGCTGCTTTTGCCTGTTACTATGGAGTAACTACCGAAGGCAACTTTGAAGGCAAGAACATCTTGCACATCCCCAGGCCCATAGACGAGATGCTTAACCTCTGTGCCAAAAAGCACAAGACAGCAGATTTTGCTGCTCTACTTGAAAGCTGTAGATCTAAGCTGCTAGAAGCACGGGCAAAAAGAATTCCCCCTGGACGAGATGACAAAATTCTGACCAGCTGGAATGGCCTGATGATCAGCGCTCTTGCTGAAGCCGGCGCCGTCTTAGATAGGCCAGACTTCATACAAGCTGCCGTAAAAGCTACGGAGTTTATCTTCAGCAACTGCTTTAAAGGCGATAGATTAATGCACAGCTACAAAAACAATACGGCAAAGTTCGACGCCTATGTAGAAGATTATGCTTACCTATCGAACGCCTTAATCTCACTATATGAAGCCACGCTCGATGTTAGCTGGATAGATCGCGCTATACAGCTAGCAGACAAGATGATAGAACTTTTCTGGGACGCAGAGCATGGTGGCTTTTTCTTTACGGCCCACGACCATGAAGAGCTAATTGCGCGACTAAAAGACTACACCGACGACGCTACACCTTCGGGCAATTCCATAGCAGCAACGGCACTGCTAAAGCTACACGCGCTTACAGGAGAGCAAAAATACGAAGAGAAAGCCGTGCAAGTACTACGCTGTGCTGCCCAAGCAATGCAACGTTTTCCTGCAGGATTTGGTCAAATGCTGTGCGCTTTGGACATATATCTCAACCGTCCGACAGAAATAGTAATCGTTGGCCCGCGTTCTAGGAAAGACACCCAAGAACTGCTGCGCGCAGCTTACAGCAGCGCCGACTTGAAGAAGGTAATAGCCTTTGTTTCACCGCAAGAACAATCCAGGCCCTGGCCACTGTTAGAAGGCCGAAGGATGATTGACGACAAAGCCACGGCCTATGTTTGCAAGGACTTGGCCTGTCAAAAGCCAGCAACTGACGCAGAAGAGCTCGTACAGCAGCTAACTAACTCTTAGAAACTTTTTGACTAACTGGCCTGTTCTAGCGCATGAAGCGAAAGCAGGCCAGATTCTACTACATCGAGCGTCACGGTAAATTTCTTCACCTTACGTTGCGACGGGAGCGTATAGAAGGCATCTAGCATTATCTTTTCCATTATCATCCGCAGGCCTCGAGCACCCACTTTAAGCTCTATAGCCTTTCTAGCTATCGCTTCGACAGCTTCATCAGCAAATGTCACCTTAATGCCATCAAGCTCAAATAGGGCTTGATACTGCTTTATCAGAGCATTTTTGGGTCTGATCAAAATTTCTTTCAAAGCATCTACATCAAGCTCATGTAACGTACTGACTATCGGTAGTCGGCCGACAAATTCTGGAATCATACCGTATTTGATGAGATCTTCCGGCTCGACCTTCATGGATCTTGGACGGGATCTAGCGTTCAAGTCCGAACCAAAACCTATAGTCTTTGCGCCGAGTCGCCGCTCGACTATCTTTTCTAACCCCACGAAAGCTCCCCCACAAATGAAAAGTATGTTGTTTGTATTAACTTTTATACGTTCCTGTTGATGATATCGAGGCGAGCGAGTTTGTGGCACCATCACATCCGTACCTTCCAAAATCTTTAGCAAAGACTGTTGTACACCTTCGCCAGAGACGTCTCGAGTAGGAGACGGGTTCTCATCCTTACGCGCTATCTTATCTATCTCATCTATATAGACTATTCCTATCTGAGCCCGCTCTACATCTCCGCCAGCCGCGTCAAGAAGCTTAGCAATGATATTTTCCACATCCTCGCCCACGTACCCTGCTTCGGTAAGTGTCGTTGCATCAGCCACACAAAACGGTACATCTATCATCCTGGCAAGCGTCTGAGCAAAAAGAGTCTTGCCCGTGCCTGTAGGTCCTATCAGCAAGACGTTGCTTTTCTGTACTTCGACATCGTCTTTCTTAGGCCTTTTTCTAGAAAACGAGACACGCTTGTAGTGCTGATAGACAGCAACGGCTAAGCGCTTTTTAGTCTCTTCCTGCTGTACTATGTACTGATCCAACGTCGCCTTTATTTCAGCCGGTGTTGGCAAACCAGCACGCTTTGCTTCCATCTCTTTTGCATCATCCACTATTATCTCATTACATATACTGACACACTCGTTACAAATATAGACCGAAGGGCCGGCTATAAGTTTTTTGACCTCTCGGTTCGTCTTATGACAAAACGAACATCTCGGAAAATCATCGTATGGTTTCATTCTTCCTCCGGGTTTGGTACAAAATCCAGTAGGCTACTGTCAAGGCATACTCACTTTGCTCAGACGATCTATCAACGCATTATACCGTTTTGCAAACGATTCAGCAGTATGAAGGCGCCTATTGGTGTACTCAAGGTGCGCAAGCACACGCCGTAGTTCAGCATCATATTCACCACACTCTTGCAGCCACGCTTCCAAAAGCTTAAGCTCCATACACAATTCATTGCACGCCTTACGGCTCTCTGCAAGTAACCTTGAGACCCTTTGTCCAGCATCCAGCAGTTTATCTCTGCCCTCATAATTGCCTCTATGCGGCAACATACCTACAGTTGATACAAACTCTTCACCTTCACCTTGCTCAGAAACAAGCGGACGCGTAGATCTGTCAGGTCTATCCGACATAGGATCAAACAGCGCCAGCATATCTATAGTCTGATTGAGAGAGGCCCTGCTACCAACTCGCAAACCAGTACCATCAAAACGAGCTAGTATCACAGTAACATTATCTTCACCACCACGTCTCTTGGCTACATCTATCATGGTTCTGCAAGCAGCCTCTAGATTAGGTGAGCGCTCGACAAGTTTTCTTATCTCGTCATTTTCTAGCTTGTTTGAAAGTCCATCGGAACACAGCAACAGGTGATCTCCGGCGCGCAGTTCAACCGTACTTAAAGCAACCTGCACCGAAGGTTGCCCACCCAAAGACTGTAAAAGTACGTTCTTAGATGTCGCTGCTGGCATTTGCTTTCCCTTGTACCCCTCAGTCTCAGCCAACATAGCATATAGCGACTGGTCTACGGTCACCTGCTTAATACGTCCCTGCCGGATGATGTAAGCCCGACTGTCGCCCACTTCTGCTATGTAGGCCCGAGCACCTTCTATAAGCACCGCCGTCAACGTCGCTCCCATACCTTTCAGCTCCTGACAACTTTCGCCTAACCTTAGGACTACATTATTTACCTGCTTGACAGCCTCAGTCAGCCGGTCAACAGAATTCCCGACAGCTGACAAACGTATCAACTCAGCCTTGAGAGAATAAACGGTCACTGCAGAAGCTATTTCACCGGCACTTGCTCCACCCATACCATCAGAGACTGCAAGCAGCAGCAAGTTCCGTTCAAGCGAACGCTCTATCGACTGCGGTGCACTATATGACTTTCCAGTCAATATATCCGCCACTATGAAGTTATCCTCGTTATTCTCGCGTACACTACCTTTATCCGAGCGAGCATAAATGGAAGTCAACACGAAAGGCGCTTTCTCACTCAAAGAGCCACCCCCAAAGCTTCATCTCTACCCTAACTTATTGCCAAATCACCTGCCCTGTTGTAAACTTCTGCTGTTGTAGTCTCCACCCACTTGAGGTCCGAAGTGAGCCTGGATGAACATTTAATCAAAATCACAAAAATTACTCAAGGAGATACCGACAAATGAACATCTCGGAGCGACAAATAGAAGATGTCACTATACTTGACCTCGAAGGAAAAATTTTGCTCGGAGATGGCGACGTACAGCTTAAGCAATATGTTGCAGATCTGATAGCTCGAGGAGTACGGCGTGTCCTACTCAACTGCAAGGATGTCCCATACATGGACAGCTCTGGTTTAGGCGAAGTAGTTCGCTGCTACACAGCAGTTAAGCGTGCTGGAGGAGAACTTAAGCTAGTAAACTTGTCCAAAAGGCTCGTATATCTGCTGACCATCACTAAACTCATTACCGTCTTCGAAACTTTCGACTCTGAAGAAGCTGCTATAAGAAGCTTTAAATAATGGACGCCACCCACGAACATCTACCCTGTCTACCCGAAACAGACCAAGAGAAAGCATTATGGGCTGATGTACCCGAAGAAAACTTCTACAACCCTTCCCTATGGTTACACCGCAACTCACTCAAGAGTGGGTACGGCATCTCTGAAAGAAGCTACTTCCGTTGGTTAAAAATGCTACGCGAACATGGATTGTCGCGCAGCCTCCGTTCATCAACGAACTGGAAAGTAAAGCTCTTCTACAAACCTGACGTAGAAAAGGCCATCTCTCCCCAACACCCACCCAAAACCCGCCAACGCTTATCTAAACTCCAGCCCTCTGTCCAAGAACAGCCCCCCACCACTACCACACAACTGCCACAAATAGCTGGCACAACAAATGACCTTAGCACTAGCAGCATACCTGAAACAGCAAATATACTGCTCAAAGTCAACACCCTTGAAAAGCAACTATCAGCACTAGCTGAGCTCGTAGGAAAACTACAAGCCGAGCAGTCAAAGGAGCTACAGCAGATAAATACACAACTAGCTAAAATCTCAAGCACACAACAAATACTCCTAAAGACCATAGAAGGCTTACAAGCACACCAACCTCAACATACTCCTACAGAGTTCTTTTCAAAAGCACTACAAATAATAGCCGACATGGCTAAAACACACGAAGCTGCCATACTCGCTACCACAGGCAAATTGACTGTGGATCTAGCTCCTTTAAAAACCATACTGAAAAGGGCTGAACAATTGGCAGCGCAACAGCACAGCAAACGCAAGTCTAAAGGTGAATCCGAGTGAGAACTGCAAACTTGTGTTGGCAAATGCTTCAATCCAGGTCTCACCTAGAAGATCAGGCACAAATTACGCTTGAAGTGAATATGCATGATTGCTGAAAACCTGCCTTGCTGCAAAGTAAGCAAATGTAAGAAAACTTGAGCTGCTCACGCAAAATCATCATATAGCCCTAAAATGATCCCTTGTCGGCTCAATGCAAGATAGTCCAGAATTATGTCACCCTTAAATCCAATCGGAGAAGCAAGGTGAAGGTTTGTGCAAAATGCAACAAGGCTTTCCCAGCCGAAATGACCCACTGCCCGCAAGATGGCTGCCCATTAGACGATGACCCACTAATAGGTCAGGTATTCTTAGAACGCTACGAAATACTACGATTGCTCGGTCGCGGCGGCATGGGTACAGTTTATGAAGGCCGCCATCTACAACTCGGACGCAAAGTTGCTATTAAAGTCATGCAATCAAGTGCTCTTACTGGCGAAAGTATGACTTTCCGCTTCATGCGTGAAGCAAAAGCAACGGCAATGCTAGAGCATCCAAACGCAGTGACTATCTACGACTTCGGAACAATAGACGACAAAGCCTTCATAGTGATGGAGTTTATAAACGGGATAAGTCTAAGAGAAATGCTCAACAAAACTGGACGACTTACGCCAAAACAAGCTCTTTCACTGTTTGCTCCGATCTGCTCCGTAGTAGAAGCAGCGCATAAGATAGGAATAGTGCATCGCGACTTAAAACCCGAAAATGTCATGCTTAAACAAACCGAGGACGGTAGTTTCGTCGTTAAAGTAGTCGACTTTGGCCTTGCAAAGATACTACACGCAGATGACCCAAAGCTCACTCAAACGGGACAAATAATGGGTACTCCTTATTATATGTCACCCGAGATGTTCGAAGGAAATCTGTCAACTCCTAGCGTAGACATATACGCTCTCGGAATCATTTTCTACGAAATGATTGCTGGCAGTCCACCTTACACAGGATCTCTTGAGGCAATAATAGCAGGACATCTGCTAAAACCACTGCCTCCAGTGCGCTCTTATGTGCCAAACCTTGACAAACGCCTTGATGAAGTATTGGAAAAAGCCTTATGTAAGCAACCAGAAAAACGCTTCTCTTCCGCTCTAAAACTACTAAACGAACTACAAAGCGTCATCGCAAGCTCAGACAACTTAGCAAACCCAATATTACAAGAACTGGTACCAACAAAGATTCAGCTCACTCAGACTTTGCAAAAAGAAACCAAACCTACCGCAGACAATCCTACAGTCCCAGCCACAGTAGTAGTCCCGACTGAACCGCCTACCCGCACTAGACGCTTCATCCTAGCTGGCATAGCCTCAGCAATGGGCGTCGGCATTTACTACATCTCAAACTCTCTTTCTGCCGAGCCCCAGAAACCAACCGTTTCACCAGCCACTCCGAAAATAATTTTTCAACAGCCCCCTCTGCCAGAAACACAGCCAACACAAACTCAATCCGATCAAACAGTAAAAACTTCTCCATCCAAGCCAAAAACAAACGAGGAAGTGCCAAGTAAGCATATCGCATCTAGGAAATCTGATCTGCGTGAAGATAAACGCAGGCAAAAAAGAGGCAAACAGAATGATGAACATCTTGAAGAAAATTTCAGAATATCTATAGAAGAAACACTTTATACAAAGCACAGAAAAAAACGCAAAATATTACGCGAGATGCTACGGAAGTTAGGTAAAAACGATGATTAACCCACAACCATACTCAAGGCAAGTGCACGATCAGGATGGTCAAGATAACTTTTACGAAGTTGCTCACCTGGTATGTCTTCAGCTGCACGCTCTATCAAATCGACACAATCTTTAAGCACCTCACGAGCCTGAGCCACCATACCCAAAGCATTAAGCGAGCGCGCTCTGACAAGCAAAAATGGCCACTCAAGCTCTACGCTCCCTAGCCTACGAGCAAGCTGCAAGCCATGCTCAGTTTCTCTCAACACTTCTTGATTATTACCCTCTGCAAAAAACAGCTCCGCCACAGCTAGACTATACTCACATTTTTGCTTGAGCAGATCAATCTCTCTTACTAGCACCTCGGCTTGCGCCTTGTAGGCCTGCGCCTGAGTTATTTTGTCAAGCCTGATAGCATTCCTGACCAACCGCCCTAACACCATGTGCTCGTAGAGCCTATTACCTGTCTGTTCAAGCATTTTCAGCGCCGTCAAGTAACAACTTTCAGCTTCAGTAAACTTCTGTCTAGCTACATAAATCTCAGCAAGATTAGTAATTACAATCCACTCATAACGAGTATTTCCAAGTGCTTTTGCTAATTTAAGCGCTTCGCTATAGTGCTCTAAAGCTTGATCGTAGTTACCCATCTGAGCATAAATTTCCGCCAGTGCATTACTACAGGCACAACAAGCAGCTCGGTTAGCATTGCGGGCTATAGCAAGAGCTTTTTTACACACAATTTCTGCCTCCTCAAACCGCCGCAACCGAGCTAGTATCCAAGCTTCAGCAGACATAGCAAAGCTCTCGAGCAATCTAGAATCCACAAGCACTGCTATTTGAGCAGCAGCGCGAGCACAATCCAGGGCAAGTGTGTAATCTCCGCGCTGCTCATAAAGTATACAGAGATTGTGCAGTACCCACCCCTGGCCAGCTAAATCAAAACATTCGCGATACCGCTGCAAGGCTTGACGATAGTAATCTATAGCATCAGAAGACAATCCTGCTCCGAAGCGAGCAAGACCAAAAGTAAGAAAAACATGACCACAAAGCTGTGGTTGGAGCGATCTACAAGCAAGGGCCTTCTGTAACTGCTGCTCGGCAAGAACTGTATGCCCGTGATAAAGCAAGCTGAGGGCATTCAGCCATCTGAATCGAGCAACTAAATCAGGAGTAACTGAACAATCAGCAAGGCCTCCATCGGAATTCTCCAACTGCTTTAGTCTATCCGACTCTTCTATACACTTCTCACCCCATCGAACAAACCTACTGAGATCATTTATTTGAGATTGCTTGCGAGCAATTTCCGCCGCTTTTACACAGCAAGTGAAAGCCTGCTCAAACTGCATGGCTTCATAATAGTGATACGCCTGTTCACAAAGTGCAGTACCTGCACGATGACGAGTCAAATAATCTGCTATAGCCTTGTGTAGCTTTCTTCGTACTCGCTTGTTGAGCGACTCGCAAAGGACAGTCCTCACTGTAGCATTGCTAAACCTATAGACGTCTTCCGGCAACTGTGCTACAAAACCCAGCTCCAAGCCAGTCCTCAAAGCCGATCGTACAGAATCTTGTGCTTCTTGCTCTTGTAGCAGGTAACTAAGCAGCTCTACGTCAAATTGCTCTCCTATAACTGCAGCAAACGTCAACACTTGACGAGTTTCCTGGCTTACCTTTTCAAGTACTAGCTCAATGTAATCAACTAAAGAACGCGGCGGACTGATGTTTAAATCTCCAAAAACCCACTGTTGACTATCCAAAACTATCCGCCGCTCAGCTACTAGCGACTTCAAGTGCTCTATGAGAAAGAAAGGACTACCACCGCTTACTAAGTGCAAGAATTCAACCTGCTGTTCGTCAATCGCTACACGCCCAAAAATAGACTCCAACAGCTCCTTAATCTGCGGCTCTTGAAGACGCACCAGTTCGAGTATGTCGCTATTTCTCCCGAAAGTACTTAGCCAGTCTCTGAAAGCTTGGTTTGTGTTGCTGTTACGAGCCGTAACTGCTATCAACAATCTTTCAGCAGCCAAGGTATGCGTCAGATGAGCTAGCAAACTGTAGACCGACTCATCCGCCCAATGTATGTCATCTACGGCTAGAAGCACAGGTTTATGCCGCGAAATCAAGCAAAATACCCTTGCTAGCGTAACAAAATTTCGAGCTCGAACTTCGATTTCAGTCGTATAATTCGCTAGTCCGCCGGTCTGCCATATTTGAGCTAGCCTTTGCATTAAAATTTCGGCTTCGGCACCAAAAATTTCTGCTCTCTCGCTGCCAGAACGCAACTTTCTAAGATAGCCTTTGAGTTCTATTATCATTCCGTGATACGAACGGATGCCAGCAGATTCATAGAACCTACCGCGCAGAACCACCGCTGAGGCTGTTGCAGCCACCTGGCTACAAAATTCGTCAAGCAGGGAACTCTTTCCTATACCAGGCTCACCTAAGATAAGTAGCAATTTGCCTTCACCTTTGTAAACCTGCCGCCAAGCATCAAACAGTCTGTTCAGCTCAGCTTTCCTCCCACCAAAAGCTGTAAACCTAGGTTCGACATAAGCTCCTGCCTCAGATACCTTCTGCTCGATTTTAGTTCCAGTCTCTAGAGCTTGCCTACAGGCTTTACTCTCAAGCCAAGCCTTCTCTAACTCTTCATAAAACTCAGTAGCTGTAGCCGGCCGCATCGCCGGATTCTTTGACAACGCCCTCATCACTACACGCTCGACCTGCGGCGGTATGTCACTGTTATGATCACGCAGCGGTATCGGCACAGCCCGCACATGCTTTACTAAATACTCGCTCGTAGTCCTTGCAAAATAAGGCAGGCTACCGGTAAGCATCTGATAACATACAACTGCTAGCGAGTAAATGTCCGAGCGGCCATCCAAGGGCTGTCCCTGGCATTGTTCTGGTGACATATATTCAGCAGTGCCCAAGACTACTCCCTCGGTAGTCTTTACAACAAACTCCGGCGATTCATAAAACTTCGCTATGCCAAAGTCTACCACTTTGGCCACCTCTGAGTTGTCATACCTGCTGCGATGGAGAATAATGTTCGAAGGCTTTATGTCACGATGTAATAGTCCGGTAGCATGGGCTGCTGCTATAGCCGAACAAACAGGTTTGAGTATCTCTAAGGTTCGCTCTATACTCAAGCGCCTATGCCGGCGCATTTCAGCATCCAGCCCAGGCCCTTCGAGTAATTCCATGACTATGTACACTATACCATCGTCCGTAGACCCAAAGTCATATATAGCCACAACGTTAGGATGCTTAACCTTAGCAGCAGCAGCAGCTTCTATGCGAAAACGCCCTATCGGTTCATCCACTGCTCCTTTGCTAGAACCAGTGTCTAAACCACGTGCTCTTAGCACCTTAACTGCTACCATATCGTGCAGGTGCAGCCTTTCAGCAAGAAAAACCATTGCCATACCACCCTGCCCGATAAGCGAAACGAGCTTGTACTTACGGTCTATGACGCTGCCCAACAATGATTTGTAGTAAGCTTTTTCGGCATCGCGCATATACCAAATCTCGGGACGGAATCACTCCTAACTGCACTGGGCTTGACGAATAAGCATCATCAACTTGCTGATACCCTCGCTTACGCGCTGCGGGGTTTCCTTAGAAAACGCCAGCCTTAGGGTATTACCGCCAACCTGCTCGTCTGCAAAGAACGGCTGACCCGGAACAAATGCCACACCTTGTTCTACTGCCACTTCCAGCAAAGAGGTGGCATCCATATTATCTAGCCAGACCCAAACGAAAAATCCACCTCTGGGATAAGTCCAACGGACACCCTGCGGGGCATATTCAGATAAGGCCTCGAGCATGGTTTGACAACGCAGCTTGTAGAAATCGCGCAGCACAGGCAACCGTCGCTCAAGCAACCCGCAGGAAAGACATTCCTCTACTAATGCCTGATCCAGCCCTCCAGAACAAAGATCTGCAGCCTCTTTTGCTAACTCCATCAATCTGATTAGCCCAGTAGGGCCTACTGCCCATCCCGTACGCAAACCTGGCGCTAACATCTTCGAAAAGCTCCCTAGATACACCACCTTCTGCTCTTCATCCAGACTCTTGATAGGCCTCGGCGGAGAATGCTCGAAGTAAAGCTCACCGTAAGGGTCATCCTCGACTACCATAACGTCATACCGATTAGCTAAATCCATTAGTTGCTGGCGCCGCTCAGAAGAAAGAGTCACTCCAGAAGGATTTTGAAAGTTAGTTACAGTATAGATGAACTTCACGCTGCGACCACTCTGTCGCAACACCAACTCCAATTCATCTATCTTGATACCATCATCATCTAGATCTACCGCAACAATCCGCGCTCCACTATTACGTATAGCACATAGAGCACCTATATAACTTGGAGCTTCAACTATCACTACGTCGCCAGGATCTAGCAATACCCGACACAAAAGATCTAAGGCCTGCTGAGAACCAGCAGTCAGTATTACTTGCTCAGGCACAGCCTCTATACTTCTAGCGCGCATGTAATCGCAGACGCGCCTTATTAATTCAGCTCTACCACGTGTTACTCCGTACTGAAGCACTTCGCTGCCACGCTCACGTATGAGCCGAGCTGCTATTTCAGCAATTTCATCCGCAGGAAAAGTCTGTGAGCTAGGTACTCCACCAGCAAAACTTATCACTGAGGGCCTATTTATCAAGTGGGCTAACGCTCTTATAGCGTTTGGCTTAAGTCGAGAAGCATATAAAGACACTACCTGTTTAACTCCACTTCCGTCACTTCATGCGTAAGTGGCCGCCCGGGTCTGAACATTCCAATAAGACGCGCAAGCGGCCCCATAGAAGCATACGCCACTGCCATTAGTAACAAAGTCACTTGTGACCAAGAATATATCGCAAACATTAGGATCGCTATCAACAGTACCGTCTTAGTATGACTACGGCGCTGAGGCTCACCACTACCCTTAAAGTTGTTGTAGCGAATCGTGCTAATCATAAGCAAGGCAAGTACGGCTAAAAGTATAAGCAAAGCAAAACTATAGAGCATGCTGTCAAAATGATATCCAAAAATCCTCAACGAGACTTCACGCTTAGACAAAGGCACAGGCGTAAAGTGGACGATAGCAGCAATTACGCTTGCGCCGGCCGGTATCGGCATACCTACGAAGTAGCGCTTGAGTGCAGGTTCCTGCGGCTTACGAGATAAGACATTGAAGCGAGCTAGTCGCAACGCACCGCAGACAAGAAACATAAAAGAGACAGCCCAAGCAAGCTTCTGCATCTGTGGTGCCGGATTTGCTCCCCAAGCAAATGCCAAAGCCGCAGGTGCTATGCCAAAACTGAGCACATCAGCTATCGAATCAAGTTCTACACCAAACTCTGTAGTTGCTTTCGTCATGCGAGCTATACGCCCATCAAGCAAATCAAAAAGCACAGCCCAGCCAATGCATTGTGCTGACACGTCAAAATGAGCTGTCGCTGCCAATACATCATTTAAACCCAAGCTCTGAAAACCCTTGAAAGACTCTATAACTGAATAGAACCCACAGAAAATATTTGCCGTAGTAAATAAGCTAGGTACTACATAAACACCCTTACGTAAATCTGGCTTGCGCCTGTTCAAAACCCTGTAACCAAAACTATTCATCTTGTTTTCCTTGCGATTATAGTAACGCCACCTCTTACTCGATCGCCTGTCTTAACAGATACCTTGAAATCTGATGGCAACACTAAGTCGGTCCTAGAGCTAAATTTTATCAATCCCAGCCGCTCACCAATTGACACATACTCACCTTCACGCTTCCACAACACACACCTTCTAGCCACTATCCCCGCTACTTGCTTAACTATTACCCGGCACGCACCATCTTCTATAGTCACTATGTTTTGCTCGTTTATCAAAGAAGAGTCCTGCCTCGTTGCTGGCACAAAGCGCCCCTTAACATAATCCACGCGAGTTATCCTACCAGCTATAGGAGCACGGTTGATATGCACATCAAGTGGAGACAAAAATATGCTGATAAGATACGCTCCTTCACTCCCATCTAGAGGCTCACACCTAGTAACCGTCCCATCAGCAGGAGCAACACATATACCTTCCTCTTTCGGGACAATCCTTTCTGGATCACGAAAAAAATACGCAACAAAGGCAGCAACCGCTACTGCTACAGCAGCTAAATAAAATCCCACAGGAAAATATATACCTACAAAAGACAGAAATACAGCCAGCGAAAGGAGGACTCCAAGGTAAGGATAGGCTTCACGTGCCATAGAACCGCTACGCACAGCGGGAGGTCACGCTCTCCCGCCTTAAAAACTTAAGCATTCCTAGTACGTTTGTAGTTACGTATGATTGCCTCCATCTTGTCTTTGACCATCAGTTTCTTTTTCTTAAGGATGGTCTCTTCGGTCTGTTCATCCTGGCTAGGATAATGTAGCGCTGCAAGTTGTGCTAGTCGCTCTTCATACCGACGATGTTCTTTAGCCAGTTCGCGAAATTCAGGATTTATCTTCATAAGCTCTGCCTTCAGATCGGCTGTGGATACGCTCATAATGTGAGACCTCCTTTTCGGTGTTTAAGCATTGCCCCGAGGAGCGTATGCTGAGGATGAGCAATGATATTACAAAGAATAGTTGAAAGCAAGTCTGAGCTACGTTATTGAAAAACTTGTGCTTATGGCTTCAGTCCAAGCTGTCTTTGCCTGAGGTACTTTACTTTATCACGTAGCTGTGCAGCTTGCTCAAAATTCAATTTCCGAGCTTGTTCGCGCATCTCGGCCTCGAGCTGCGCTACAGTTCGCTCAAGCTTGTCGCCGCTATATTCTTCATAAGAGTCTAGCTCAATAGGTACCTTGAAGTAATCTGCTTCATAGATAGTAACGAGGGTACTATCGACAGGCTTGACTATAGTCTGCGGTGTAATCCCATGACGAGAATTGTACTCCTGCTGTACACGCCGCCTCCTGCGGGTCTCCTCTATAGCCAAGCGCATGGCTTCAGTCACCTTGTCAGCATACAGAATAGCCTTCCCAGAAGCATTGCGT
Source organism: Blastocatellia bacterium (assembly GCA_025057015.1). Classification (GTDB taxonomy): domain Bacteria; phylum Acidobacteriota; class Blastocatellia; order Chloracidobacteriales; family JADJPF01; genus JANWYG01. The sequence goes on along the minus strand of JANWYG010000003.1, from coordinate 173,180 downwards.
GCTGCTCGACCTATGGTCTGAATCAAAGACGAAGCACTGCGCAAAAAACCCTCTTTGTCAGCGTCAAAAATTGCTACCAGCGATACTTCCGGCAGATCTAAACCCTCTCTTAGCAAGTTCACTCCTATAAGCACGTCAAACTCGCCGCGCCTTAAGTCACGCAAGATCTTAACCCTTTCAAGTGTGTCTATCTCCGAATGTAGATACCTCACGCGCAAACCTAGCTCAGAGTAGTACTCACACAGATCCTCGGCCATCTTTTTGGTCAACGTAGTTACTAAAACTCGCTCACCTCGTTCGACGCGCAAGCGTATCTCCTCGAGCAAATCATCTACCTGACCCCTTACAGGCCTCACCTCTACTTCCGGATCTAGTAGCCCCGTAGGCCGTACTAACTGCTCTACAACTTCACCACCACAAACAGATAATTCATATTGACCAGGTGTCGCCGAAACAAAAATCACTTGGCCAACCCTACTTTCCCACTCCTCGAATTTAAGCGGACGGTTGTCTAATGCAGAAGGTAACCTAAAACCATGCTCTACTAGAGTCTGCTTGCGCGAACGGTCACCATTATACATCCCCCGCAACTGCGGTAACGTCTGGTGACTTTCATCTACAATAACCAAAGCGTCAGCAGGTAAATAATCAAACAAAGTAGGCGGTGGTTCACCAGGAGCACGTCCAGTAAGATGCCGAGAATAGTTCTCTATCCCACGACAAAAGCCTATCTGCTTGATCATCTCTAAGTCATAGATAGTACGCTGACGTAACCTAGTAGCCTCCAAAGTCTTGCCCTGGGCAACAAGCTCACGCTCCCATAACTCCAGCTCCTGGCCTATGCTCTTAACAGCACGCCTGATCACATCCTTAGACATCACATAGTGAGAGCGCGGAAAGATAACAACACTCTCATGACGCGACAACACCTCAGCAAGCAGCGGCTCTACGCCATATATCCCATCTATTTCATCGCCCCAGAACTCTATCCTAATAGCTTGATCCTGATAGCTCGGAAATAGCTCTACTATGTCACCTCTTACTCGAAACTTACCACGAGTAAATTCATCGTCACAGCGCTCATACTGTAACTCGACCAGCTTTCTAAGCAGCTCGGGACGCCTTATCCGCTGCCCTACCTCTAAAGTCAGTAACATACCATAGTAAGACTCTGGCGACCCTATACCATAAATGCAGGAAACAGACGCAACGATGATGCAGTCGCGACGCTCAAAAAGCGATCGAGTAGCGGAAAGCCTTAACCGATCGATCTCTTCGTTGATCGTAGCTTCCTTCTCTATATAAGTGTCTGTGGCAGGTATGTACGCTTCAGGTTGATAATAATCATAGTAACTTACAAAATACTCAACGGCATTGTCAGGAAAAAATCTGCGGAATTCCTGATAGAGCTGTGCCGCTAGCGTCTTGTTATGCACCATTACCAACACCGGTCTTTGAATACGCTCTATAACCGATGCCATAGTAAAAGTCTTTCCAGAACCAGTTATGCCAAGAAGTGTCTGAAACTGCCGCCCCTCTCTAAGCCCAGCTACCAACGCATCTATTGCGTGCGGTTGATCACCTTGCGGCACATAGTCAGCTACTAAACGAAATTTACCATTAACCTTCTCGATTCCCGATTTCAATGGCACCTCTTTTTCGTCTTTTCTCTTCCATCAGTTTATGTTTGAATAGGCATCTTCACACCGTCTGAAAGGATAATAGTCGATGTCTGTTGCTAGCAAGAAGAAGTTACAGAATCAGCCCACAGAGGTAGTCGCAGAAATTCTAGAAGTAAGCACAAAGGCTGTGGCAACTGGACTTATCTTCGGAGTAATCTTCGGCGCTGCAAATGCTTACCTAGGCCTGCGCGTAGGCCTTACAGTATCAACCTCGATACCGATAGCAGTTTTATCAATAGCCGTCTTCCGAGCTGGCTCAGCTTTCTGGGGTAAAGGAACAATACTAGAGGCCAACCTAGCTCAAACGATAGGTAGCGCAAGCTCATCCTTGGCTACCGGAACGATCTTCACCATCCCAGCACTGTTTCTTTGGGGCAGCAAGCCAGGCTACTTACAGGTAGCTATACTAGCACTGCTTGGCGGCATACTAGGTGTATGTGCGATGATACCGCTAAGAAGGCTGCTCATAGTCGAAGCTGACCGAGAATTGCCGTACCCAGAAGGTCGTGCCTGTGCCGAGGTTCTCAAAGCTTCCGAACGCGGAATCGGTGCTTCGCAGTGGATATTTATCGGTCTAGCCATAGGCATCTTCATCAAGCTCACACTCGGACTCATTCACCTAGTCCCCGACCAACTTACCTACACTCTGCCCGGACTACCTAAGGCTATCCTCTCGCTCGAAGTAGCCCCTGCACTAATAGCCGTAGGCTACATAGTAGGCTATCGCGCTTCAGGAATAATGGTCTCAGGTAGCCTCATAGCAGCCATAGTCTTGATTCCACTTATCGCAATCGTAGGCCAAAGCACCGTAGCACCGCTGTTTCCCGAAATCCTTAAAGATAAACTCACTATCTCGGCTATGAGTGCTAACCAAATCTGGGCATCCTACGTCCGCTACATAGGCGCTGGCGCAGTCGCTGCCGCCGGTACGCTTACCGTACTCGGCTCTATCCCTACGATGTATGCCTCGCTTACCGCAATCCTAGCAGGTCTTAAAAAGAAAAGTTCTACCGGCATGACAGAAACTGAGCGATTAGACCGAGATCTGCCAGCTCAAGTAGTCCTAGCCGGAGCAGCCTTAGTAGTACTGACACTTGCCACTATACCAGGTCTGCTGGCAGGTAATCTAAGCACTACGCAACGAATCTTAGCTGCACTCGGCGTCGCTATCTTCGGCATACTCTTCGTCGCCGTCTCTTCGCGCATAGTTGGTCTAATCGGCGTATCCAGTAATCCAGTCTCAGGAATGACGCTAGTTACACTACTTGCTACAAGCGCAATCTTCGTCGCTTTGGGCTGGGTAGATGACAACGCAAAGTTCGCAGTACTTACCGTAGGTACGGTCGTCTGTATAGCAGCATCTAAATCAGGCGATATATCACAAGACCTGAAAACCGGCTACTTAGTAAAAGCCACTCCATACAGACAACAAGCAGGTCAACTGCTAAGTGCCTCCGTAGCTTGTTGGGCAGTAGCAGGCACTGTACTTGCCCTAGGCGCAGCTTATCAATTCGGCTCTCAACAACTGCCCGCACCACAGGCAACGCTGATGAAAACCGTAATAGAAGGTGTACTTTCTGGCTCATTGCCGTGGAGCCTTGTAGGCGTAGGCGTAGCTTTTGCTATAGCTGCCGTACTAGCCGGCTTGCCAGGCCTTGCCTTCGCTATCGGCCTATATCTACCGCTCGCCTCTATGACGCCTATCTTCCTGGGTGGCTTGGTACGAAAATTTGTCGATGGCAAAGATGCAGCAAAAAGCGAATCCGGTGCAGGCATACTCTGCGCCTCAGGCCTCATCGCAGGCGAAGGCATAGCTGGTATATGCATCGCTGCCGCTGTAGCATTCGGTAAAGTATCCAAAGACGTAACCACCCTGCTTACCGGTACCGCCGGCATAATAGGCGCACTTGCCATCATAGCAATAGTGCTGTTTGCTTTGTATCACTCTTCCAAGGAAAACTCAGAAGCAAAATGAAAGATGCAACCCTTTTCCTAGTCATCGGTCTGAGCGCAGGCCTGCTTTCAGGCCTGTTCGGCATAGGAGGCGGACTTATAATAGTTCCGTCTCTTATCTATTTCGTAGGATTCTCTCAACATAAAGCTACAGGAACCAGTCTAGCCGTGCTGCTACCCCCAGTAGGTATAGCCGCTGTACTGGAATACTACCGCAACGGCAACGTAGACCTGAAAGCTGCTATGTTTATTGCAGTCGCCGTAGTAGCCGGTAGCTACCTCGGCGCATATCTGGCAAACAAGATAAGCGGCCCATACCTGCGACTGCTCTTCGGAATATTCGTCCTAGGCATGGGCCTCTACCTCATCTATGGAGCACTCAAACGATTAGAGTGGATTTAACTCTAATTTAGCAAACTGCATAGCCATGTCCTGCTGCTCATAACCTACAGACAGCAGAAAATCGCACACTAAATCATAAAACTTATGATAAGCTTCCTTTTTAACAGATGAAACTCCATGCGCAAGTATCGAATTGTTCCTAGCATGAAGTATCTCTTTGAACTTATCATGCCGCTCCATAAATACCTTGCCTACTTCACTTCCCTTTGCTTCAAGCAAGCGGAATAACGCTTTAAGCGGTACCTTCAACTTGCCGTTCTCCTCTGCTTCATATTTTCTAACATACTCATCTCTGAGCTCTTCAGGTACCTGGCCACGCAAGATCTCACTCGAACGCATACCATAACGCTTTTCAGCTTCTACTTGAGCACACATCTCTATGGTTCTGTAAAGCCTCGCCACTGCGTCATCAAACTTTTCTTCTTCAGCACGTCGCGAAGCATTTGCAAACAGATCCACCACCAAAACTTCATCCAGGCACCGACCACCTTGAGTTTTCTCCCTTATACGGCCTAACCAATCCAAATTGCCCTGTACCGAATGTAAAAACCCTCTATATTGTTCCCTTCCACCATAATCAACATAGCTAGTAAGTTCTTTCGTAGCCAACTTCATCCTCTCAGCAGCCTCAGCATGCCTAAATGTATCCCAAAGAAAGTATGCCTCGCAAAGCTTGTCCAGTATTTCAAAAAACTGCTCTAATTTCCGATCCAAATTCCGTCCTCTAACCTCACCTAGCACTTGCCTCACTGCTTGAAACCTATAGCGATTAAACAGCTCCTCGATTAACCCAAGCTTCCCCAAAGCAAAAAGATTCCAAGGATTTCTGCTCACCCTAAGCTCCTCAGTACCAGAGATAACTATACCTAGTCCACCTTTAGTACGTTCCCGGCCGCCAACATAAGAAAACTCGTACCCAAAATCTAAAGTAGCAAACGCAAGAGCTACCGACATATTCTTGGTACCACAGGTATAGTCTATCACTACATCTGAAGCCTTTATTTCCCATTCATCTAGCTTCTTTTTACAGCCCCTCGCTTTCAAATAGCACTCTTCAAGATCGTTCGCATCATCTACCACTATCTTATAGTCCTGGAAGTTGAATTCCGGTCTCTCTTCTAGTACTTTATTTTTGATAACAGCTATTTTATCAACAGATCCCTGCGAACAGAAAAAGCAGATGTAGTCGGGATTATGCTCCAAGATACTCTTAACTATAGGATCCTCTGATCCCCCTACTGACACTATCAAAGCTTTTGGCATCTTCAACCTCCAAATACCTCTTGTAGCCTAAAGTTATTAGCTTAGAAAGCTGTATTTTACTACCTGCGCCTTACTATTGGCTCCAGAAGACTAACTCTCGTTCCCGTCAAGCATCGTACTAAGCCAAGAATACGCCAGCTTCCTACAAGGCTCGATGCCCAAGTTGAGAGGTCTCAAAAGTAAGCAGGCAATCCAAGCACCACCGCTCGCAAGTTCTATGATGAGCTTCGTCTACATAAAGCACTCTGAGCACCTCCTCTAACCCACTGCGCCCTAGTTTCATCAGCTCAAGCACATGACCTGCACCACCCGGAACGTTGTTATATAAAACTGGTACAAACCTACGCTTTCGGCATATCCGCATTTGGTGCAAATATCAAATCCTCGCTGGTTTTTCCCAGTGTTGTATATTAAAATCTCGCCTTTTTCATGGTACTCAGCAGTAAGAGAACTTATCCCAGCATATGAGCGTTCTGTTATTATCTCTTTATCTATCTCTTTATCGTAAGCTCTACAAAAGTTACCGTAGCCTGCCAACACTGCCCACAGACTTAGCTACAGTTTCCACTTCTGCAAATCCAGGTGGATCCCACCTAGCAGTTGAAAAATCGTATTTCAGCACCAACACCTTACAGGGCGAAATCTTTCTATGTTCACTTTCTCTGCACATCCAACATAACTTGAACCCAAGTGTTGAATCAGCTTTAGACGCTAGCTCGTAAAAAGCATGCCCATTCTCACAAGGATACAGATAACAAATTTCATCAAAAGATCTATCATCCTGATTACGAAACCAGGGCCCATATAGTCAGCGAGGGTTAACTACTTTACCTCCAACAAGCAATTTCGTGCCTAGCACATACTCCCTAATGGCTAAAATCCAGAGCGTTCCAGTCCTCATCTCTCCACACATTCCAACCTGGTGATATTTTTCTCCATGCCCTTTACCGACAAGTATCCACTCACCACAAGTTTCACATAGATATATAGAGAGAACTATGCTATCACAGTACCGACATCTGTCAGTAACGCTTGCAGTTACCGCACACAATATATCTAGTGTGATATCTCTAGGCCCATTACAGTCAGGATTCAGGCATACTCCTAAACCAGCAGGTCTTTGAACCAGCAAATGTATCTTGTGAGCAACAAGAGGAAGCTCATTAATCTGCATCCGCGCAGAAGCACCTAAACCGAGTAAAGCTAACGTAGCTTACTGAGATCTCTCATCAGAAGTCGCCCACAACCGCTTGCAAAGTTCATCTAGCGGAAGAAACCGCTTCTCCCAAAGAATCTCTTCAAGCTTGTGAATGACAGGAGAATATATAAGTGTTTATAGAGAAACCTTGCCACTGCATCTTCACAGCTAAGAGCTTCTTTGACAAATCTTTCCTCTACAAGTAAACTAGCTTCTCCCCGAGAGACACACACAGTTCGCGATCCTGAACTAAGTCTGATTTATCCGCTTTCTCTTATAGTCTGCTCTATACAGAAGCTGCTCAATAACTGCTTTATTTGCTCTTCCTTAGAAGAAACGAAACTAGCTACATCTCGCTTAAGCTCTACTCTAGAAAGAGTAGCCGTGCCAGCAAGGTCCTACAACAAGGCTCAAAGGATCACCTAAGCCAACTAAAGAAGTACAAAGAGAATCAGTTCTCATCTGCGTTGCCGAGTCTTTCAACGTTGCCAACCACCGCCTACCTTGAACTAAAGCCCATCGAACAGATCGAGTTGTAACTTTCCCTTCACTCTCACTTTCAGATCTCCTGCAAACTCAGGCTCCTTATTAGCAACTCGTATAGTCCAAAAGTCCTCTCCGTCTAGTACAAGCTTGCTAGCTTCTGGCCAGTCTCTATTCAACAAGAACACTTCTTTGCCTGCAACATACAGCACATCATCAACTTCAGGAACAATTTCCAGATCCGGGCTCACTATCAATGCATATTGATGGCCAGCCTCCAATCCTCGGTTGATAGCTTCAACCCGTCTCCCATCAGGCAAGCTATAGACAGTTATTTCTCCATTCGGATCAAGCAACTCCAACAGACAGCTAGCTTGTTCCACACCATCTCTACCAACTACCTTTATCTCTGCTTGCTCGGCAAATTCTAGCATTAATGACGAGTCATCCACCTGCCTGTAAATACTTTGGCAATAGCTACCATCTGACCGTTTTAATAATTTGCCGACAAGTTGTTCTCCTACGTAAATAAAGTATTCATCTTCCACAAGCCCTAGCTCAGAGAGATTTACCAACTCTACGGCAAAGCAAACTTTGTTGCGATCACGAACGAACCTTGGTTTGTCCACAAACCGCACTGCAGCTACTTCGTCCTCTTTTTCAGCTGCTGACGAGTAGTAATCGATCTTTTTGCTGCAACCTCGAACAACTGCTGATGCCAGCTTTCAAGCACCCAAGGACTTTCTTCTCAACTACCTTCTTTAGTTGCCTAAGAGGTAGATTTCCACGATTATAATTCTTGAGCGCCGACCATAACTTGTTGAAACTATCTGACTGGTTAATGAGCTTCTCTACAGCAACAGGCAAGCCATATCCGTTAAGCCATGCAGGCAGTCGGTTTACAAAACCTCTTCTCGTAAAGCCAAACTGCAAATACGCTAACTAACAATTCACAGACTCCCTCTTGACCAAACACATGACGCAATCACCATCTGCGCGCTGCTTGCTCCAGTATCTTCTTATGTAGCGACTTCGGTTGTCTGTTTGCCGAAAATAAAATTTGACGCAAATGACGCGGTAGCTTCTTAAATATCGCTGACCACATCTCACCTTCAGTTGATTCTCGCCGTGCTACCTCTGCTTCGTAGACTAATAAAACCAATCCAAAAGCGTCTCCAATCGAGGGCATTTTGTCCATCAGCATGACAGTCTCCAAAAAAGCCTTAACAGAGTAAGCATCTAGCTAAAAAAAGTAACCGCAAAGCCACCGATAATCTTCCTCATCTAGTCTGAGCTCAGCTATAGACCATTCACGAGCTGAGATTTTGCTAAATTCGCTATAGAGAGCCTTAAAAACATCTTTGATACTAGCTCTCCTATCAAGCCCAAAAAACAAACGCACACCTCTAAACTTTCACAAACTCCTTAAGCTCTTTACAATCCTTGAAGGTCTTCTGCATCTTCTCTTTCTCAATCTTTCCCAAGATTGTCTTAGCTACCCCTAATTTGTCTTCAGGATTTGAAAGCTTTTTCCACTCATCATATCCTTTCTGCTTTATCTGACCAGCCAACTGATTCTTGGGAATGTTTTCGATTCCCAGGATAATTCTCTCCATTTCCGGGTACTTCTTTTTAGCCTTTTCAGGTGAATCTGTGCTAACCGAAAGTCAAGCTTCAACCTACCATAGCCGCTAGAAGTCTTAGCACCTATGCCTAGTTCAGAGAAGGCATATGAAAGGATTTGAAAAACTTTGTCTATCTACTTTTCAGTCCCGCTCGGCGCAACAAGGTACTTGCCCGTAGCTGAGAGAAAAGGTACAGGTATTGGGTTATCCCAGTCTGCAGGAGGTTTTGTAGCTTCGACATAGTACTTCTGATGATGAACTGTCATTATGTCTGGCCAGAGAGGCTCACCTTCAAATCCACTATCAGGAACATAGAGCGCGTCAAAAAAGAGCACATAACCCGCGTCATCAGTAGTCCCGAAAAACGTCTTATACGCAGCAGAATTTTCGTTCCAGTCATCTCCTAGCATCTTTGTAAATGCAGCTGCTACTTTTATCGCACTACCTGGTATGTAAGGCACACCATAAGTTCTATGTAGCGTTACTGAAGCTTCCAGAACGCTTTCTTGACCGAGGCCTACTATCATCCTACCTTCAACCTTAGCCTCACGAGTTTTTGCATCAAGCAGCTTCAAACTTTTCTTCCATAATTCATAAAAATGTTTAATCTTCTGGCACAGATTTCAGCAACCTGTTCTACTAGCTTCTGCCTAGACTTCTGCTCTTGAGAACTAGTTTCACCTGTCTTCTTGTCGTGGAACTCCAGGTATCTGTCGAGCCATAGCCCAGCATTAGTAGTGCCTGCTTTTCCTAGGTTCTTCAGCTTGCTTCGTCTCGAATGCGACATTGCCATCTTCTCCTACTCTTCATGCCCAGGGTTAACACCCAGCACAGATTTAGCAAAACGCTTACACCAGACAAGCGCATCAATTGCCTTCTGAGTCAAGCGTATGCACTCAACCAGATCTGCCTCTCGACATTTCCTAGAAAAGCTTTCTACATCCCTCTCTCCGATCGATACCTGCTCCTTTCAGGTCTCTACTAAAACGCGTAAGCACCAACTTAGAGGTTGTCCAAGCAAAAGTTCCAGCAAGGCTACGTACTGGCAGCAGTAACAAACGTTGATCGGTCAAATGTAGAGACCTAGCATATAGTTCTTGCTCCATTCTTTCTGCACCGAAGATCTTCCTGGCAATATCGTTTGGGCAACAATCACGCAGCACTCCTTTTAAAGATGAGCCTGGCAAGTAAGGTAGATTAGTAGACCGCTCTCGCGCTATCGGTAAGTCAATCACTCCTATTCCTTGACCAGTACCAGCATGCAAGGGCCTTCCATCACCTACTACGATTGGATCTCTAGGCACAATTTCCCAAAACATCTGTCAGTTTTCCTTTGTCGTAAGCTAATAAGTAAATGTTTGCAAAAAGCCTGGCTACTATTAGCTCTTCAGCAAGTTTGAGCTGAGAATTCTCAAGATATGTCGATATCTGCTGCTTTACATCTGCTTTGCAGCTTGTCTTCTGTGCCACTTTTTTAGTATGTTTTCAATCAAGAATTTGTAGTGTTTTTTATACACTATCTCTTGCACAATTTCAGAGTTTTCATCTTGCTGAAACTGCAAGCAAAGTCAGCGTAGCTCATATGCAAAACCATCCAGAATCTCTTCAAGAGCATGAAAGTAAGCAAGTTGTTTCAAACGCCGGATCAAGCACCGCACCTTATAGCTAACGGTTAAGTCGGACACCGCCTCGCTTGCTTACAGTTACTGCTAGAGCGTTTTTCTCAGGCACTGACCTAGCCCGTTTTTCAGTAGCACGAACAAGCTCAAGAGCATCATACATCGGATCTATATGATGGGATATAGCCATAAGAAAGGGTAGGTTTAGCCTCAACTTTTGCACTAACCGGACTGAGCAGTTCAGCAAAACTTTCTGCTAGCTTGCCAGAGCAATCTAACACGGTATGAAGCGGAACAAACGCAAGGACATCATCACCTCCAGAATAGACAAGCGAGCCTTACATATTTATGTACTATTGTGCGTGCCTCGAAAGCAAAACGAGATAACTGCTTAGATATTTCCTGATGCTTTTCTGCCGACTTTTCACTGTCCAGGAGAGCATCCATGCGATCGCCGTCTGCTTGCAGTATTGCATAATAAGGATTAGGTTTTTATCGACAGTTGTCTTCAGAAACTTCCTAAGCGCTTTTCCAGCTTCTTCCAATTTTCCTCTACACTCAGGCTTACTTTCATCAAAAAGGCCTACAAGTCTTTCTTCAAAAAAGAATACTTCCATCCCACTTTTCTAAAGCGGGATTAAGAACGTCTACTCGACCGAGGTCTTCGTTACTTACTCCCAGCTCCTCAAGCCTGAGGAAATATTACTTTTCGCTTGAGGTGGGGTTTAGTCCAAATCCCCAGCTCCTCAAGCCTGCAGATATATTCCTCGGCAGCAGGTTTATGCTCTTTTGGTAAATCTTTTCATCAACGGCAGAGCTGCTACGTGTCCAGTACTAAAAAAGCGTCCTCTTTGCTCTTCTGAGCTGCCATGATGTTTAAGTGAACCCACTCCGCAGAGTCGTTCAGCAGGAGCTATTCCGTGCAGACGGCGTAGCTTGTCACTTTCTAGCTCGTCAAAGACCTCCTCAGGTATGACCGATTATGTTGACCGTCCAGAGAAGGTTTCGGCACGTCTTTGCCCCAAGTAACTTGAGCGAATTCCCTCGTATTCTTCCTCGCTGCGAGAAAGCTACTTGCCTGTTCCAGAGCTTGCGGTAGTCACTCAAATCATCTTGTATGGGCACAGCAGCAGCAAAGAATTCCACAAGGTCAAGCACTTGTTTTTTAGCAGTATCTCTCTGAAACTTTCTGCGGACCTTACCAAAAGCATCTTTCATCAAATCCTTAAGTCTTTGAATTACGGCAGTTTTTACTTGATCTATGATCTGCCGCACATCGTCACAAGCTACTATGGCAGTAATCTTGTTTGCCACATTAAAATCGCTATTTGGGTATAAATCTTCTGGCTTTTCCGGTGAAGGAAAGGGCAATTTTGCTTTTTGTTGGTTCAAGCTAGATGCAGCAGCTCGAGAAAGCTCGCTCAGCAACCAGGATCCGAACCAGAGGTGGTGGCTACGGCGTGCTGCAGCTATAAAGTCTTGAGGCCCTATGCTAATAACAACCAACAGTTTCATCTGTTAAAACGTCCTCACAAGCTAAGGTTATTAAGATGACTAGAAGCATTACGGCAACAATCGGAAAATATCAGCAACATTGCCAGAACATTGCTGGAAAGACTGCTATATCGCAGAAATGCGATGAAGTGCCAATCTACCAAGTTACGTGTAGTAGATCAAAACAGATGACAGCTACAACCTAAAAAAGTTACACAACTTATGAAACAAACAATAGGAGAGTTATCTTCGTTGAGGTTCGACAAGCTTAAAGGCGTCTAGGAAGCCTGGTGAATGGGATTGCAATGCTGTAACGAAGCATCGTTCAGCTTGCAGAGGATCGTCAATATTTTTAATTTCATCTAGCAGCTCTTTTAGCTTAGCCAAGTGAAGATGCCTTATAGCATCCTTAAGTACCGGGATTGCAGAAGGAGTAACACTAAGAGTCTCTACTCCGACTGCCAGCAAGGCAGCACTACCTACGGGGCTACAAGCCATTTCCCCACAGACCTCAACAGCTTTATTGGCGCTACGTACTGTGTCTACTATGTGTTTGATTGCTCTTAGCACCGATAGATGGAGCGGCAAATAAAGCGAGCTCACACTTTGGTTGTCGCGGTCTACTGCTAAAAGGTACTGGACAAGATCATTCGTACCTATATTGACAAAGTCCACATAAGGCAAGAGTCTATCAAGAATTATCACCGTTGCTGGCACCTCTACCATTATTCCTAGTGGTATATGCTTGCTGCAATCAGTGCCAGAGGCTTGCAGTTTAGCACTTAGTTCGGAGATGGTTTTGCGAACAGTCAACACCTCATCTACCTGAGAGACCATAGGAAGCAAGACTCTGATGTTTCCTTTAGACGAAACTCGCAGTATAGCTCGTAGCTGCGTATTTAACAGGTCTTTATAGCGAAGCAACAGTCGAATGCCCCTTAGTCCCAGCGCTGGATTCGGTTCTGGTTCAGCATCGAAAGCCACCGGCCCGAGATCAAAAGTTCTTATCGTCACTGGTTGTTTGCCGCAGACATCTACTAATCTAGAGTAGATCTCGTATTGACCTTCTTCAGAGCGTGCCTGCGGTAACATATTTAAATAAAGGTATTCTGAGCGGAAGAGACCTATACCTTGGGCTCCAAAACGAGTGACCGAACTCACTTCAGAAGGTAGTTCTATGTTTGCTCGGAGTTTGATCTCCTTACCATCGGCCGTAATAGCGGGATATTTTGATTGTGCTAGTAGAGCATGAAAACTGCGCTTGCGTTGCTGACTAAGCTCTCTGAAGTGATCGATGGTTGCTTCAGTTGGATTAACTACTATAAGTCCTTCGCTACCATCGATTATTGCAGACTGGCCGCTGCAGAGTTCAGTTATGCTACCTAGGCCTACTACGCAAGGTATACGCAGCCCTCGCGCTATAATGGAAGTATGCGATGCCCATCCGCCGCTAGAGGTAGCTATGCCGGCAAGTTGCGAGAGTTTCAACTCTGCAAAAATGCTTGGCGGTAAGTCATCACTAACCAGTATAGAGTTACTTTTGAGCGCGCTACGAGACCTACGTTTACCAGCTATCACGCGCATCAGGCGATTTGCTACATCTTCTATGTCGCTGCCGCGTTCACGCAAGTAACCGTCTGAGATAGAAGCATAAGCTGCAAGAAACGGCTCTATGGCAAGCTTTATTGCCCACTCAGCATTTACCAGTTTTTCAGAAATTATTCGCTCGACGCTCTCAAACAGAGAGCTATCTTGTAGCATTAGTATTTGAGCATCCAGAATGTATGCGTGCTCTTGACCAAGCTCTTTAGCCATTCTTTCTTTGAGGATGTTTAACTGCCTTCGCGCTTTTGCCAAACCTTTATATAACCGTTTTAACTCGGCAGGCACTTCATCTGCAGCGATATGAGAGAAATTGAATTGCAGGCGAGCATCTTCGGGCCTAACTACAGTACCAAAAGCGATACCAGGACTTGCCGATTGACCTCGAATTACTATTTCAGACGCTGCTTTACATATGCTAGAAGACATCGGCCTCTTCTCCAAACTTGCTCTCTACAAGAGAGCAAAGTGCGGAAAGTACCCTTTCTTCGTCTTTGCCTTCTACTTTGATTACAAGTTCGACACCGCAGCCCGCTGCCAGGAGCAGCAATCCTAGTATAGATCTGCCATCGACTTCTCTGTCAACGTCAGGTCTACACACTCGAACGTCACTTTCATACTGGTTAGCTAGATTGACAAACCTAGCAGCAGCCCGCGCATGCAGCCCAAGCCGATTTGTTATTCTAACATTTCGTTTAAGCATTTAGTATCTCACTAGCAAGGTAAATGCTGTTTTGGCCTTGCTCTTTAGTCTTTTTAGCAAGGAGCTTAAGTGTCTCACCCGGCTTCTGATTGGCCACTCTAATCACCATCGCCAAATTGACGCCGGTCAATACCTCCACTTTGTGCGTATCTAAAAAGGTCATAGCCAAATTTGTCGGCGTACCACCAAACATATCGGTCAATATTAACACGCCTTGACCGTCATCGACGCTAACTATAGCATCTGCTATCTGCTTGCGAGCCATATCTACGTCATCGTACCAACCTATCGATACAGCCCTCATGTGATCGATCTTGCCTACTATGGTCTCTGCTGAAGAAAGCAGCTCGACAGCCAGCTTACCGTGGGAGACAATTACTGCTCCTATCACTGAAAAAGCCCCTCCTATCAAACCCACCTGTTAAAATCTCCTAGCGTCCGTAGCGAATAATACACAAATCAACTCGATTATTGAATCCAATTAAAGCTAGGATCTAATAAACTCCAAAACATTAGCTATAGCGTAGGTGATTTAATCTGGGATGAGGCTAAATTGAAACTATAAACTCAGAATGTAGTTAAAAAGCCCCTGAGATTAGCTTTCATAAAGTTAATAAAGGACATGGTCGTCGCTATCGTCACTTAATTTATACAGCAGATTCCTTCCAAGCCAGTAAGGGCAAATAGTCTATTACATTACAGTAGTGACTATTTCCATTATGCTTTTTTGCAAGTCTCTGTCATCAGTAACAGTATTTGCAATAGCTACTTCGCAAGCCACGACAGGTTTGATGCCTCTGCCAATAAGCTGTGCCGCATAGATAAGCAGTCGTGTAGAGACGCCTTCTTCTAAACCGTGGCCTTTCAGATTGCGAATCTTTTGACCTATTTTTACCAAATCTGCCGCAGTAGTCGGATCTACACCACCTTCTCTTACAACTATTTCTATTTCTAGCTCTGTAGGTGGATAGTCAAACTCGATGCTAATAAAGCGCTGTCGCGTTGATTGCTTGAGCTCTTTAACTGCACTCTGATAGCCTGGATTATAAGACACGACCAGTAAGAAATCGTCTGGCGCAGTAAGTATCACTCCTCGCTTCTCAACAGGCAGGATTCTACGATCGTCCGTTAAAGGATGCACAAGAACTACGGTGTCCTTGCGGGCTTCTACTACTTCGTCTAGATAGCAAATCGCACCGTGCTTTACGGCAAGAGTAAGTGGTCCGTCATGCCACACTGTCTGTTCGCCTTCAAGCAAAAAACGTCCGACCAAATCAGTAGCAGACAGGTCCTCGTGGCAAGCTACGGTAATTAGCGGACGTTCAAGCTTCCATGCCATGTATTCGACGAACCGAGTCTTGCCACAGCCAGTAGGCCCTTTAAGCATAACTGGCAGCTTAGATTTATATGCAGCTAAGAAAATATCTACTTCGTCTCTTACTGGTAAGTAAAAAGGCTCCTTGCTTATATGAAACTTTTCTATCGCTTCTTCTCTCATCACGACCAAACCCTACTACAAACACGTATACACTGTTCTCTCAACCTTGTACACTCGGCAAGATATCAGCTCCTTTTTATAGAAAGTACTCGGTAGAAACAGTCAGCCTACAAGCTTCAAAGCGGCCTGCCTTCAATTCGGCGACTAGTTCAGCAATCGTCTCGACGCGATTCTCAAACACCGTTACACAAGTACCTAAATGTCCTAGCACATGCGCGTCGCTACCACCTATCACTTTCAAACCGCAGCGTTCTGCATAATCAAGTGCAAGGCGTGTTTCTTGGGCATCGCAGCGACCATTCCAGCCTTCTATGGCAAAGATGCCCGCAAGTGTCTCTATGCGATCAGCAATTCCATCAGAGGCAAATCTAAAAGGATGCGCAGGAATACATACGCCTCCCCGTTCTCGTGCAAAATCTATCAGCATCTGCGCCGGTACTGGCTTTACTTTTGGGAAATTTTGCCAATCACTTACACCGTAGACGAGCATATGTCCAAGGTCAGTACTGACTTCTACGCCGCGAAAAACTTTAATCGGCATGTTTTCAGCAAGCAGTTCAGCTACCCCGCTTAGTTCATAGCAGTCATGTTCTGTAATACAAATGCCGTCTAGGCCAAGCTCTACAGCCTGATCTATTACTTCCTCGGGTGCTATCAGTGAGTCACCAGAGTAGATGGTATGAACATGTAAGTCTACTATCATGCCATATCTAGCAATAGGCTTAGCCTCTCGCAAGCATCTTTTATTTGAGAATACAAGTAACTGTCGGTTGCAAGCGCCATAGGTAAGTAATAAGAGACAGTTTCAGCTAGATATCTACGCTGAAAAGCCACGTCTGAAGTAAGCAGCGCCTCGCGAATATTGTCTAATCTATCAGCTAGCTTGACTTTGCGAGTCTTCTCCGGTGCTGCTAGCAGCGCTTTGTAGTAACTATCTAGCTGCATTTGCTTTGGGACATCTGAAGACGACGGCTTAGTAAGAGTATTTACCATATCAGCTACCGTAGCTCCAAAACGAGTTCTGATAGAAGCTATCGTAACACTGCCACCACTATCTTCTACGACATCGTGTAGCAAGGCAGCAATAATCATATCGCTATCATTTATCCCTAACTCCTCTGTCAAAATCAGTGCTACTCGTATGGGATGAACTATGTAAGGGTCTGCTTGATCGGCACCTTTTCTAGGCTTGCGGTAAGCCCCGGCATGTACTTCTTCAGCAAGCGTTAGCGCGCTTTTTATCATCTGTGCTTGTTGCTCGACGTATCCGTCGAGCAAAATAAGCAGGCGAGCTTTTACTTCAAAACTCACCTGTACCTCCCGCGCCGCTGATCACTACGACGAACTTCCTCTATCTCAGTGTCACGCTGACGTAGCGGTTCTTGTCGTCTTTCGTCTAACTCACTTTTACCACTTGCTCTACGCACAAGATGTAGAGCTCTATCACGAACCTTCTTGATCTCGCGTTTACCATCCTCAAACTCTACCTCTACAGCCGGTGAAGACGGATCGCTTATTACTCGTACCACAGTGCCATACATCATACCGTTCGGCGTAGCATACGAAACTTCGTCACCCAGCTGATAGCTTCTTTCAGTTTTCTTCGTAGCTCCTTTTTTATTCATACCCTCTCCGCAATCTGTGTCTTTTTTGTATCATGATCCTTATAACTGAGCAATCTCATATTCAAGGAGTAGCTGCTAGTGAAGCTTTATCAAGAAACGATAGAAGTGCAAGCAGACGCCACACGCCGTATAGTCGACATCACCTCTAGTATTCAAGACATAGTAGCTCGTAGCGAAATCTCCACAGGAATCTGTAACCTATTTCTACAACACACTTCAGCAAGCATCTGCATTCAAGAAAACTCAGATCCTACGGTACTACGCGATCTAGAGCGATGGATGAAATGTTATGTACCTGAAGATTTTGACTGGGAGCATGATCTCGAGGGACGAGACGACATGCCGGCACACCTGCGCAGCATGCTCTGTGGCGTTTCATTGCAAATACCAATCGTTGCTGGCCGGCTCGCACTAGGCACTTGGCAAGCAGTTTATATATGGGAACACCGCGCCAGACCACTACGGCGAAGCATCGTCGTAACAGCCTTCGGTGAAGGAAAATGAAAGCAGTCATATTTGATTTCGACGGAGTAATAGCCAACAGTGAGCCTAAACACTTTGCAGCCTTGCAGCGCGTGCTCGCCGAAGAAGGTATACATATATCGCTCGCAGACTATTACCGCCTTTATCTGGCCTACGACGACAAAACAGCATTCGCCGTAGCTTTTCGCAATGCCTCCAAACCTATGCCAGATATCGGAAGTTTAATAGAACGTAAGGCCCACTATTTCAACTCTTCAGAGACTTCTATCTATCCTGATGCCATCAGACTAATTCACCGCCTCTCAGACCGGTATCTACTGGCAATCAATTCTGGAGCAAGACGCTCAGAAATAGCTCAGGTGCTAACAAAGTTTGAGCTCACACCTTTCTTTAAAGTAATAGTAAGCACGGAAGACATAACTAGATGTAAACCAGATCCAGAAGGATATCTGCTGGCACTTAAACAGCTTAACGCTGACTACTGCCTAAACTTAGAGCCACAAGACTGTACTGCAATAGAAGATTCAGTCGGTGGCATAGCTTCAGCCATAGCTGCCGGCATGAAGTGCATCGCAGTAGCTAATACTTACACAATCGATGAGCTAGCCTCTACCAAAGCATCGTTAGTAGTATCTACTCTTGATAATGTAACCGATGAAGTTCTAGCTCACATCTTTGGAGAAAGAAATTGAAACAGACAGTAAAGACAGTAGCCGTCATCTTGGCAGCAATAACTGTTTCTGCACAAGTAGAAAACCAGCATTCGCCCTCTTTAGCCCCAAAAACAAGAGCAGCAAGACGGCTTAGCAGTCAAATAAATGCCTTGCTCGCTGAAGCCGAAATGGCTGCTAGTTCTGTAAGCATACTCATACAACATAGAGATAGCGGCGAGACGATATATGCCCGAGATGCCGAACGCCTGCTAGTACCTGCATCTAATTTAAAACTCTACACTACGGCAGTGGCATTAGAGCTACTTGGACGAAATTATAAAATAAGAACCTCGGTACTAGCTCGATCGCTACCTGACAGAAACGGCAAGCTAGAAGGTGATATAGTACTATATGGCCGAGGTGATCCAAGTTTCAAAAGTCGTTTCAACTCGATCGACGGTCTGAGTAGCCTTGTTGATCAACTACGCAATAAAGGCATAAAGCGCATCGAGGGAAATATCATAGCTGACGAGAGTTATTTTAAAGGGACCTCACTCGGTTATGGTTGGGAATGGCTAGACATACAATGGCCATACGGTTCTCAACTCAGTGCCTTAAGCATCCTAGACAATAGCTTCGAAGTGCACATACGACCAACTCAGGTCGGTGAGCTTGCAGAAGTGACTGTCTCTCCAGATGTAGGCTACGTCACAGTAAAAAACCTTTGTCGCACTACTGCAGCACGTGGAAAGCGCGACATAGGTCTACATCGCGGGCTAGAAAACAACAAATTGCTTGTATGGGGTAGCATACCAAAAGACGATGCTGGATTCGCTTGTCCTGTCTCTATATATCAACCTGCAAGACTAGCGGCAATCTTGTTTAAATCTGCTCTCGAAAAAGCTGGTATCTCAATTTCCGGCAACATAAAGCTAGCCGATAGTTCCCTGCTATCGGAAGCACTTCCGACAAACCCATCTGAGATGCTAGAGCTAGCGTATGTTGAGTCACCACCACTTACAGAACTTGTTAGGATAATCAACAAATTCAGCAATAATCTCTACGCTGAGCTGTTACTGCGTGTTCTCGGTCGAGAGCTTGGTAATCCTAGCATCGACAGTGATCAAGCAGGTATAGAGGTTCTAAAAGACTGGCTAAGTCGTAAGCAGCTCGATGGCCGCGTGGTGTTTTATGACGGAAGCGGCTTGTCGCGCCGATCCTTGACAAACGCGTCAAGCATAGTTTCGTTGCTCAGGTATGTTGCCAAGAGTCAAATAGCTGCAGACTTTGAGAAATCCCTGCCCGTTATCGGCTTAGACGGTACTCTTGCTAACCGCAAAAATGTAGCACTACAACAGCGAGTTAGAGCCAAAACCGGTACCTTGGCGAATGTAAGCGCGCTGTCTGGCTATATTACTACCGCTCATGGCGACGAACTAGTCTTCAGCATCCTCATCAATAATCATCCCGGCGGACAACAAAAGATGCGAGAATTCCAAGATAAAGTCATATCGCTTCTATCATCATCGCATCAGAGTCTGAAGCTAAACCGATGAGAAACCATCTGATACTGATCTTGCTACTCTTCACTTGTTGTGCTCAATCTGCTACAACACCTTCCAAGAGCGAGCAATGGAGCGAACAACTTGTCTCACAACTTAGCCTGAACGCCATAGACTTCCTCGAAGATGGTTCCTTAGGCTGGATAGTAGGCGATATCGGGCAGATAGAAGGCGCCGTAATACAAACTATTGATGGAGGAAAAAGCTGGTACAACATCGGCAAAGTAACAGAATTTCTTACCGACGTAGACTTTCTCGATCGCCACCGTGGTTACGCTATAGGTTATGCAGGCACGATAATAGTTACAGAAAATGGTGGTAGAAGCTGGCGCACGTTGCGCACAGGAACCGAGATATTGAACTCGTTAAGTATGTTCGACGAAAGTACAGGTTGGGTTGTTGGTGCAGAAGGACTGCTACTCCACACTACTGATGGTGGCAACAGCTGGAGCAAGTTGAACACTGAGACGACTGAAGATCTTTGGAGTATAACAGTTTCGGAAGATGGACGTGGCATAATCACCGGTGAGTCAGGCACCGTTTTATGGTCATATGACAGTGGCAAAACTTGGACTAAACAGTTTGTTGGTTACGATCTGGCTTTCTACGATGCCATAATACTCAAAGATCGAGTAATAATAGTTGGCGAAGGCGGAACAATTTTAGAAACCACTAACAGCGACGCTTGGCAAAAGCTGGAATCAGGCACCGACAGGCTATTGCGGGCAATAACAAACGATGGACAAAATCTCTTAGCTGTCGGTGCAGCAGGTACAATAGTTTCTAGCAGCGACGGCGGTAAGCGATGGACAGTCTTTCAGCTCGCTCGCAAAGCTAACTTAACAGACATAGCTGTAGCCAAAAACTCGTTCTTCGTAACATCAGCAAAAGGTATTCTGTTTAAAAAGGCAAGATGAATATGTTAATAGAGCTTGTTATTCAGGGTATGAGCTGTGAGCATTGTTGCCATGCCATACGCAAAGCACTACAGGAAGCCGGCTTAGAAGCCAAAGAGGTCCAAATAGGCCGGGCAGTAATAGAGACTAAGGAATATGATCTTGCAAAACTCAAAGCCGCTATAGCAGAAGCTGGCTACGAACTGCTCAGTTTAAACGATGCCACATAAGATAATCCTCTCGGTTACAGGTATGACCTGTGCTGCCTGTGTACGCAGGATCGAAAGAGCGCTGTCTAAAGCAAACGGTGTCCTTACTGCACAAGTCAATCTAGCAACTGAAGAAGCGGTAGTAGAGTACGTAGCCGAACTTATAACCCCGCAGAAGCTCTTAGATACGATAAGAGTTGCTGGATATAGTGCTACAGTTAAGACGTCGGTCTTCAGCTCCCAAGAGGACGACGACGTAGCTATCAGACGGTCGCTTTCAGCTGCTTTAGTACTGACGATACCGCTTCTGGTAGTAGAAATGACGATGCTTCTACCATCGCTACATATGGCAGTAATGCAGCTACTTGACGAGCAGCGATGGTGTATCCTCGCCTCTATACTTGCCTCAGCAGTCCAATTCTGGCCGGGACTACGGTTCTACAGGCACGGTCTGGCTTCACTTCGGGCACTTGCTCCAGACATGAATGCTCTAGTGATGATAGGTACTAGCGCTGCTTACAGCTATTCGCTGGTAGCTACGTATCTGCCAACAATACTGCCCGAAGGTACAGCTCAAGTTTACTACGAGACTTCAGCGACGATCATCACTTTGGTACTGTTGGGCAAGTATATAGAAGCTAAGTCTAAAAGAAAAACCGCCGAGTCGTTATACGCTTTGATAACCCTACAGCCTGTCTTTGCTACGGTCATTAAAGGTACACAAGCGATAGAGATACATATAGAAAAGCTCTCCGTAGGAGACACAGTATTAGTCAAACCCGGCGAACGTATACCAGCAGACGGGATCATAGTCGACGGCAGCAGCTACATAGACGAATCTATGCTGACTGGGGAAGCTACACCGGTTTACAAGGGCGTAGGCGACAAAGTAATCGCTGGTACCATCAATCAAGCTGGAAGCTTCAAGTTCAGCATCACCGCTACTGGCGAGGCTACCGTACTTGCTGGAATCATCAAGACAGTAGCCGAAGCACAGGCTTCCCGCCCACCTATACAGCAACTAGCTGACAAAGTTGTAGCCTACTTTGTCCCGATTGTAACAGTGATAGCCGCTATCACGTTCTTGTTTTGGCTAGCATACGGAACCTTGCCACAAGCAATGCTATCAGCTGTGTCGGTATTAATAGTCGCTTGTCCCTGCGCCGTAGGCCTAGCTACGCCGGTTTCTGTTGCGATAGCGATTCTAGCAGCCGCAAAGCATGGACTTCTTGTCCGTAATGCTCAGGCTCTACAGTTACTTAGTGAGACAGATACTATCATTTTTGACAAGACTGGCACTCTCACTGAAGGGAAAGCGAAAGTATCAGCAGTTGCTGTCTACACTGATATGGCTAAAGAAGAGCTGCTACGACTTGTCGCCTCACTTGAAGCAGTCTCTGAACATCCTCTAGCAAAGGCAATAACCTCATTAGTATCACAAGAACTGCTACCCGTAGAAAAGCACGAAGTTACACCTGGACAAGGCATCGCAGGCTATGTAGGAGGTCATTACCTACAAGTCGGCTCTAAGCGCTACCTACAGGCAAACGGCGTACAGCTACACACAAATGACGAAGGTTCTTCAGTATACGTTGCAATAGATGGGCAGTTTGCTGCAGCCATTCAGATAACAGATCCGCTCAAAAGCTCTGCTTGCATAGCTATGAATAAACTTCGTAGCTTAGGTAAACGGATAGTCATCGTAAGCGGCGATTCGCGCAAATCTACAGAAGCCGTAGCTAGCCAGCTCAACGTGACAGAAGTGTATGCAGAAACGCTTCCCTTAGAAAAAGCAGATATAGTCAGGAGACTCAGGAAAAACCGACAAATTGTCTTTGTAGGTGACGGTATCAACGATGCCCCGGCGCTAGCAGCCGCAGACGTGGGCATAGCAATAGGTACAGGCACAGATATTGCCGTAGAAACAGCTTCAGTAGTGCTCGTGCGGGACAATCTTTGCGGGGTCACTAGTGCCATAACGCTGTCAATAGAAACTATGAAAAACGTCCGACAGAATCTTTTCTGGGCAATGGCATACAATGCCGTTTTAATACCAGTTGCTGCAGGTGTCTTTCACACATTAGGCATTACTCTTTCGCCCATACTAGCTGCAGCTGCCATGTCACTTTCGAGCCTCTCAGTTCTCACCAATGCCCTAAGGCTACGTGCCAAACTACACAAATCAATTTCATATTGACGTATTCTTACTGTATAGTAAACTAGTGTATGTTTGTTTTAGTAACTTATGATGTAAGCGACAGCAAGAGTTTACATAAAATTTCCAAGGTAATGAAGGATTATGGACTCAGAGTACAAGTGTTTTTGAGTGTCTCATAGATGACCAAAAGTTAGCCGAGATGGTATTTAATATCGAGGCCTATATAGATCAGAGTCGACAGCGCAAGGATCTACAAGCTATGCGATTCTTGCCACAAAGCGATCTTCATCAAAGGCATAGGTACTGTCAGTGATAATCCTGATATGTATATATACTAGCTAAGGAGGAAAGATGCAAATGAAGCAAGTACTCGTATGTCTGGCAAGAATGACGCCTCAGGTGATAACAGAAAAGCTGTATGCTCTTATGATAGAAAACGGCGAGCGAGCGGATGAGATAGGGTCATTATCACTCTCAAAAGACTATATTACTACTTACTTCCGACAATGTGATGTCTTTAGAGGACATTCGCACGGTAGAAGACAATGCTGCAGCAGCAGATCTAATTTGCCGTGTGATAGCCAAGCTTACTGCAGATCCCAACACCAGAATACACGCTTCAGGGGCTGGTGGACGCAAGGACTATGAGAATATATCTAACTGCAGCGATGCAGCTATTTGGTCGGGACAAGACAAGCTCCCACATTTACTTGTAAGCGAAGATTTCAAGCAGCATCCAGATTTCTACTATATTCCAAAAGAGCCTAAAAAACTTGAAGTAAGAGATAGGCAAGGCAATTTGGTGAAGACCGTTTCAACTGCCAACGCAAAGATCTACTTAGCCGAAATATCGTTTATCAGGGTGAGTGGCATACTCACAAACTGGCTTGCACGCACTTCTACTACAAGTTACAGTGATCTTGTGAAGCAAGCCCAAGAAGAGCTAGATTTGCTAGAAAACAAAGAAGACCTGAATATAAACTTCAAGAACAAGTCCGTAAGCGTAGGCGAACTGGCTGCTATTCTCACCGAGCGAGAACTGTTTATTTATGCTTTACTGGCTAAGTTTCGCAAAAACAATTGGGGTGAAGCAGGATGCCTGTGCTTCAATGACTTTACTCCAGAAAAAATTGAGAACTTATTCAGTGAAATTTCTCAAGCTAGAGATGAACTGCAAACAACTGCCGACGTTAGCAACTCCAGATTTGGTTTCATAAAAGATCTCTTATGTGACACAAATAAACCTGACAAGACTAATAGGGAAAGTCTTCGAGAAACTTTCTCTCAAGTAATGGCAAAAATAAAGAAGAAGTTCCAAGACGTTAGGCTATCTGAAAGTTGTCTTCCGACAAACGTAGGTGTTCGCGGGGTACCAATCTACAAAATAGATTTTCCAGCAGAGCTAATGACTCAGTTAATAGACTGTCTCATCTAGCCCCTACAGATACTAAAGAAATACGAATTACTTAGGCAAGTAAAACCAAGTAGCCGAACCTTGGCCTAGGCCTGCCTGCCAAAGATACGCGCATTACCGTCACACCTGGAGAGCATTGCAAGATTAAAAGCCTATCAGCTAAGCCACTACAAGATAGGATGAGCGTCGACGGAAAGGGTGGGATTCGAACCCACGGTAGGCTTTAAAACCTACGATGGTTTTCAAGACCATTGCCTTAAACCACTCGGCCACCTTTCCGAAGAGAGGGATTATAAACGGTTTAGCAAAAGTTAACAAGTCACATCAGGATAAAGGGTTTTATATAGTCGGTATTGCCTAGAAGCCGCTGCAACATAGACCTCATGAGCACGAGGATCAGGTGCTAGCCAACGCCCTGATGGCAAGTTGGTAATATGCTCACCACAGTATTTTAGTGCAAGCAAGGCAGCGCCGCGACTGCTAGCTTCAGCTACATCTGAGACCAGCAAATGCACGCCAAGTACATCGCAAAATATTCT
This sequence comes from Blastocatellia bacterium, assembly GCA_025057015.1. GTDB lineage: Bacteria > Acidobacteriota > Blastocatellia > Chloracidobacteriales > JADJPF01 > JANWYG01. Next base: position 148,119 of record JANWYG010000003.1, on the reverse strand, counting down.
CTGCAGAAGTTGGCTCTCGATAAGCGCTCTGCCCGTAGCCACCACGGTTGACACCGGTTTTCCCACGGCCTGCTCAAGCTGGGCAAACACAGGATAAAACTGCAGTGCCAATGCTTCAAGTGTGGCGCGAAAGATATCTAAAGCTGTTGTAGATAGTCTGAGTCCAAGAATTACTCCTACAGAAGCATCATTCCAACAAGGGCTACGCTCACCGCTAAGATGAGGCAAGATCGTTAGCCCGTGCGAATCAGCAGCCAGCTGGGCTGCTACTTCTTCCAAGCGACTATCGAGCTTCAGAGTATCGACCAACCATCGATAAAGGTTACCTCCATTAGACACAGCTGCACCAACTATTGCCCTCGAACGATCAAGTTTATACTGCCACAAGGCCGGCAGTAGAAGTGCTTTCTGCGTCACTATACGAATTGCCCCGGAAGTACCTATCATTAGTGCAGCTTTGTCATCACTCAAGCAGCCACAACCGACATTACTTGCAGCACCATCGCCTACCGGGGGATACCAAATAGCCTTCTTAAGGGCAGGCCATCTTTGGGCATATTCCTGCAGGAGGTAAGTTTCAGGCTCATCGTCTATGGCAGGCAACTTATCTTGAACTGCCAAATATTCTGAAAGAACCTCATCCCAAGTGCCAGTTGACTGTTGATACAGGCCAGTTGCTGAAGCTATGGAGTGGGTTGTCTTAAATTTACCGAACAGTTTTAAAAACAAGTAGTCAGAAAATGAAGCGTATTTAGCTGCTCGCACGCCAAGACTTTGCAAGTAGACTATCTTTGCAGGCCAGTAAGATGAGTGAAATCGGCAGCCTGTACGCAGGTGCGTGCTACGTTCATCAAAATGGGATCGCAGAAGCGACGCTGCCTGCCTGCTACGCGTGTCATTCCAACTCAACAACTCACTCTTTGGCTTGTAATCTTCGTCAAGCGCTATCAAAGAATGCCAAAAAGTCGATACTGCAACAGCCAGATACTCAACCGAGCATTTACGTACAACATCATCGACAGTAGTAAAGACCAGGTTTACAAGCTCATCAGCGTCAACAGTAGCACTACCATCCAGAGCATAGTTCATGCGATATTCAGCACTTACGGCAAACAGTTGCTGCAAGGTTCGAGACCAACATATGGCTCGGACAGAAGAGGTGCCTATGTCTAGGGTAAGTATCATAAAGTCTTTATCAAACAAGAAGCAAGCTTAATAAGTTAGCATACTTGATAAGTTAGCATATTTTAAGATATTTTATTATTCACACTGATTAAACGGTTAATCTTATGTCAAACGAGATAAAAATCACGCTTACAGCAATATCCGACATAGGTCTTGTACGTGCAAACAACGAGGATGCATACGTTATAGTTGACCCAGCAGAAGCTAAGGTCTACGATTCTCCAAGTAGCACAATAGTTCAACCGTTGAAGCAACAACGGCTATTGCTGGTCGTCTCAGATGGGATGGGCGGAGCAGAAGGCGGTGAAATTGCTAGCAAGCTAACCGTAGAGACGATAAGAGACTATTTTCCAAAACTCTCAAAGCGGCTATCACCCCAAAGCCGACTAGAAGCCTCCGTAGAAGAAGCCAATAGTGTTGTCTGGGAGTATGCCAAAACCGATCCTAACCTTGAAGGAATGGGAGCTACCGTAACTGTAGCATACATAGAAAGTGGCGTAGCGTATGTAGCTGAAGTCGGTGATTCTCGTTGCTATATTATCCGAGGTAATCGTATTAAACAAATAACCAAAGACCAAACCATGGCACAGGTAATGATCGACGCCGGAGCACTCCGTCCAGAGACAGCCGCACGCAGCCCCATGAAGAACATGCTACTACAGGCTATAGGTGATGACGAATATTTGCAGGTAGCTGTCTCTTCGCTGAGGCTCTGCTCTGGCGATATATTACTGCTTTGCACTGATGGCCTACATGGCAAGGTCAAGGATGAAGAGATAAAGAACGTGGTAAACAACTCAGCCAATTTAGAGACCGCGGCAAGAACCCTCGTTCAATTTGCCAAGCAAAGAGGTGGCGATGACAACATAACGCTCGTGATAGCTAAGTTTGAGGGCAGCAGTTTATTCAAACCAGATATGATTTCCACTATTACCGACACTATGACTACGATTTCGCGGTTTAATCCGCATCAAGAAGGTCAGCCCAGGCCAAAACGTGAGACTCGCGCTGCGACATTTGATGACTTATTGGCCAGTGCCTTAGTAGAACACTTCGTTCAAGACAAACAACAGTATGACAAGCTAGCTCAGCTTAGCGATTATGGCGAATATATCTTGCTGCGCAGAGGCGATACTCTCTTCGTACAAAACGAAGAACCTTCTGACAGCTATTATCTGCTCATTTCTGGCCGATACCGCGTAGAACACCAAAGACCCGATGGAAGACGGGAAACCATAGCCTTTATGGTCTCACCTACTGACCGGCGCAGTGATGAGGAAATCCGTTCGATGTTGGAGTACGTACGCGTCAAGCGCCAGTTTTTCACTGGCGGAAGTGAAATGCTCACTGGTAAGCCGAGAACAGCTACAGTAATCTGCGAAGACTCAACCAATGTTGCGGTTAGAATTCCTCGTAAGGTACATGACAAGCTCAAAGAAACTCTCGGTGAGAAGCTCGAACTAAGCTTGCGATATTCGTAAGCATCTTAGTTCAAGCCTTCACAACTATTCCTTTGGATACTTAACTCCACCGACAACGGCACTTGTAAGTTCAACAGCAACAGGTCCGGCAATACTATCTTCTAGTTGTTTGACTAACCCTACGCCAGGTGCAAACCATTGTTTCAGCACACCTGCGTCTAAACAGTTATTCTCAAATTCAAGCAGCAAACAATTCTCAAATTTCCCTGCGGGCACTTCCACAGTTTCATCATCAGAGACTATTCTGACCTGCGAACCATCGACGCAAGGAGGTCCGTCGACCTCAAGCTGTAGCTGCCAAGCCACAGCACCCTGGCTCAACCTATACCACAAAGCCTTTCCTTCACGTACATTTCCATCAGCGTCTACGCTCACACGACGCTCAATACCGTCACCCCAATAGTTAGTATGCACGTAACCGTCTGCTACTTGCTTTACAGAGTCAGTCCACGTAGCATTCAGTCCTCTTGCCCTTCCCTTGACATACACACGATAGTCACCATCGTTTTGTGGAAAATAAACAGTCATACATTCCCCTTTCCAAGAGCTTAAAAGTAGACTCGCTAACAAGACAATTATCATACTTCTCCTTTGCTATCGTTGCAAAAGCTGGATACGTGCGCGATATTACACACAATACCGTGTCTCCCTGTTTGGTTAAACTCTTCTGAACACAAAGAAAACAGAAAAAACTGGAGACCTACTATGAGTTACAGATACCAGTTTTACAATCCTCTGCTACAGCGGCCTAGAATGCCTATAGTCAAAGCCATCATTATAGCGAATATAGCTGCATATTTGCTCATGCTGGTCGCAAAGCTTTCCGGATATAACAGAACATTTACATTTTTGCTGGCAATGGTCCCAGAGCTCATCACAACAAAGTTATATCTGTGGCAGTTTTTGACAGCGATGTTCCTACACGGTGACATATTTCACCTACTGTTTAATATGCTCGGTGTGTTTTTCTTCGGTCCCGAGCTAGAGTGGCTTTGGGGTAAAAGCAGGTTCTTGGCCTTTTACTTTACCGTAGGCATAACAGCTAACGTTTTTGCTTACCTGCTAGACACCCACAGCACGATACCAACGATAGGAGCATCTGGAGCAGTACTTGCCATTGTTGGCGCTTATGCAGCGCTATATCCCGATCGCGAAGTAATTTTGTACATTTTTCCAATCAAGATGAAGTATCTTGTGATATTTGTCTATCTCATTCCGGCACTGCTAGGAACAAGTGGGCTAGAGTTCGGTGGCAATGTAGCTCATGCCGTGCATCTTGCCGGTTTACTTATGGGTATAGCCTACGTTAAGCTGCGGCTACGCACGCTGACACTTCTGCATAACAGATTCAGGGAAAAGCTGAGAATTTGGAAGATACGCCGCAAGTATCGCAACTTTCGTGTGGTTGATGAAGATGTCAAGCGACTCTGGGATGAACTTGAAGACCAGATCAACAAAGATAAACACATCAACTGAAGACCGTCCTGAAATATCTATTATCTTGCAAGTTTACTTCTAGCTTGCAATTAGCTATACTTGCTTCCACCAAGAGTAATGGTGACCATGAGCAAAAGTGGCCACAAAGGGATAAGCAGGATAGACTCCAACAGAACTCACGGATGGTATGTGCGAGTAATCTATCAAGGCAAAATCTGCTGCAAATTCTTCTCAGATGGCAAATATGGCAGTAGCGAAAAGGCACTTAAACAGGCGATAAAGTTCAGAAATGCTGCCGAAAAAGAGCTTGGCAAACCTCGAACTGACCGCGTGATTGTTACTCGCAGTCCTCGTAACAAAACTGGAATCATAGGTGTCGTAAGGCTTAAAAAAGATGGGCATGAGGTCTACGAAGTTAACTGGACGCCTAGACCAGGTGTACTTAAACGCACCTCAATCTCCATAGACAAGTATGGTGAGGAAAAGGCGTTTAAGATGGCTGTCCGTCTCAGGCGCCGTAAAGAACGGGAAATATATGGTAGACCACTTACTCGCAATGAAGAGAAGGGTGAAATTAGTAGGTGAATAATGAAGGAGATTAGCCGCAGAGACTTTGTAGTAACAGTGCTAAGTGCCGGATTTGCCGTGGCTGTGTTACCAGTCTCTGCCGATACCATCACTACCGACACAGAGGGTCTGTCCGCCGGTGAGGTTAAAATTCCTACCGATGACGGTCAGATGCCAGCTTATCGGGCAATGCCACAGGATGCCAAAAACTGCTCCATAATTCTTGTCGTACAGGAGATCTTCGGCGTACACGAACACATCAAGGACGTCTGCAGACGATTAGCCAAAGTAGGATACCTAGCCATAGCACCAGAACTCTTTGCACGCCAAGGCAACGTATCAAATATTTCTGACTATCGCGAGATAATAGACAAAGTAGTTTCAAAAGTACCCGATAAGCAAGTAATGGCTGACCTGGATGCTACGGCTGCCTGGGCAACGGCAAACGGCGGCAACGGTTCCCGACTTGGCATCACAGGCTTTTGCTGGGGCGGTCGAATAGTCTGGCTGTACGCAGCGCATAGCAGCAAGCTGAAGGCCGGTGTTGCCTGGTACGGCAGGTTGGTTGGTAAGCCTTCAGAACTACAGCCACGCCACCCTATTGACGTAGCTGCTGAACTGAAGGCGCCTGTTCTTGGTCTATATGGAGGTAGCGACTCTGGTATACCGAACGAAACCGTAGAGCAAATGCGTGAAGCGCTCAAGCAGGCAAAATCCCCATCAGAGATAGTGCTCTACCCGGACACACCCCATGGCTTTTATGCAGACTACAGACCTTCGTATAGAGCTGAACAAGCCAAAGACGGTTGGAACAGACTCTTGAAGTGGTTCAGACAACATGGCATCTAAGACCGAGCTGTTGGCAATAAACCCTTTGGTCAGTACTTGACCGAGCAACCATAGGGCTGTGTAGTCACTACGCTTACGGGCTTACCAGAAAGAGCCTCTTCCAAAGCCGCACGAACATAATTACGTGCCGTCTCTACGTCCGCCTTCTCCGTAGAAGGTTTATCATCTATTGCTCCCATGTAGATCAAGTTGCCTTGAGGATCGATGATGTACATATGCGGAGTAGTCTTCGCTCCATACAGTTTGCCTACAGTTCCATCAGAATCAATCAAGTAAGCCGTAGGAGCTGCACCTTTTTCTTTCATTAAAGCGTTTATCCTCTCCGGCGGAAAATGTCCCTGCTTACCAGGCGCAGAAGAGTTAATAGAAAGCCACACCACGCCTTTTGCAGTAAATTCCTTCTGCAACTTCTGCATGTTCGCCGTGTCATAGTGTTTTTTAACGAACGGACATTCATAGTTGACCCACTCCAAAACGACATATTTGCCTTTGAAGTCAGCTAGACTGTGCGTCTTTCCATCAGCGTCTTTCAAGCTAAAGGCCGGCGCAGGCTTACCCACAGCAACACCACTAGCACCGGCTGTCGGATAGCAAGCAGCACAAACCAACACTAGAGCCAAAAAAGTTGAGATAGCTTTCATAAACACCCCTCACTTAAGTTTTTTTAACTCTTCAATCAGTATGCTAGGAGTAATCACTTCTGGAAGGATTTTGGGACTGTCACCAGGTATCCCTGAATAAAGCACGTATAAAGGCACACCACTTCTACCGAACTCAGCTAGTGCTCTAGTTATAGTGTCATCACGAAGCGTCCAATCAGCTTTCACCATAGTCACGTTACGCTTTCTGAGTTCGTCGATTACTTCTTGTGAGGTGAACGTAACGCGTTCATTGACCTGACAGCTCAGGCACCAAGCAGCCGTAAAGTCTATAAATACAGGCTGACGGGCAGCAAGCAGCTGAGCTACCAGCGCTGGAGAGTATTCTTGCCACTGTATTTCAGAGCGTGCATCTACATCATCTCTTCTGACAAAGAAAAGGACGCCCAATAAACTTGAAAAAACCAGTAGCCCGGCCAAGGCAGAAGCTGCAAGTCTTACTCTCGACTCGTTTAGTATGCTTGCCCAACGGCCATAGATCCAAACTCCAAGAGAAGCAACGACGAAGGCGGCAAGCTGCATTGCTACAGCATTCATACCAGCTTGTAATCCAAGTACCCACACTAGCCAAACTACAGTACCCATCATGAGGAAGCCCATCAACTTCTTAAAACTTTCCATCCAAGGGCCGGATTTGGGCACATACTTGAGCAAAGAAGGAAAGCTACATAGTAGCAGGTATGGTGTTGCCATTCCAAGCGCTAAAGCGGTAAACACGACCAGGGTCGTCAAAGCGGGTTGTAGCAAGGCGTAACCCAAGGCCGAACCCATAAAAGGTCCTGTGCAGGGCGTAGCTACCACAGTCGCCAAAGCGCCGCTTAGAAAAGAAGAAGTGTAGCCTGAATAACCAGTGTTTTGAAATCTTCCTAGCGAAAGCCCTATTTCAAAAACTCCGAACAAGCTAAGTCCAAGTAAAAATAGAAACATCGATAGGCATATTAGAAAGCTCGGCGATTGAAGCTGAAATCCCCAGCCTAGCTGTTCACCGCCAGAACGTAGCAGCAAGAGCAAACCCGCTAAGAGCCAAAATGACACCAATACGCCCAAAGTGAAGACTAGCCCATGTTTCCAAGCTTTACCATCCTCAGCACGCCTGACAAAGCCCAAAACCTTTATCGACAATACCGGTAAGACACACGGCATCAGGTTGAGTATTAGCCCACCTAAAAAGGCTAGCAGTACAGCTAGCCATACGCTTGTTATCTGCTGTATCGGCCTGAAGCCAGTTGGGCTACTGGTAGCTGCATAAGCCTGTTGGATTAACTTTCCTCTAACAGACAAAGCTACTACAGCCTGTCCCCATCCTGCTGGGTTGTACAGCACACCGCGTATCTCCTCTGGTAGCGAGGCAGCATATTGCGACCTCTTCAGCCGCAATTGGAAACCAGATTGGGACAAGCTAACTTTCTGCTCAGCGGCATAGTCTATTATGCCTGACTGCTCACAATAAAAAATCAAACCTTCGAGATTACCAACTTTAGAAGGAGTGCTAAAATTTAGCAACAGTTCATCATCAATTACAGATGCAGTAACAGACCAGTTTGGCAAGCTAGCAGGTAGCCGTAACTTTGCTTCTCCAAGAGGCCGTTTCCACTTAGGATCAGGCAAAGCAAACTCTCGGGTACCCTTTAAAACAAGGGCTAGTTCTGCAGACTCTGGTATGCATTCTTCACGACATACTAGCCAATTTACTTTCGCAGAAAACTTATAATTTCCAACAATAAGTTCATCAGGAGGAACTATTTTCGCAAGTAGAAAGACTTCGCCAAAATACCCAAAGGTCACAAGCGGGCCGGACACTATCTTTTCCGGTACAGGCCAAAGAAGCTCACCTATGCGAAACCCTTCCGGCAAGTCCCATTCAACCTTTGTAGCTAATCCAGAATCGCCGGGATTAATCCAGTAGGTATGCCATTGAGGCTTCATTCTGAGCCTAACGGCAACCCAAAAAGGCTCACTCGCCGTAAAAGTCCGCACTTCGCTGACTAGCTCCGCCTCAACATGAGGAGTTTTAACTGGTGCGGCTATGACTACGGCACTAAGTAGGAGCACAATCAAAACCAGCATAAAAGAATTATGGGCTGTCGAGGCTGCGACTTGCAACTTAAGACCGCTAAGCAGCCGAACATACTGGAGAAAAGTTCGTTCTCTCAGGTAAAATAGACGTTTAGATCCTGCTGTAGGAATTAGATAATGTCTAGGTACAAGGCGGTCATAGCTTCCATAGAGCCGTTAGCACGAACTCTTTCGAAGGTTCACAAAGTATCGATAGCCATTTTCAGCAAGGATGAAAGGCTACTTTACGCAGGTCAAGAAGGTCCTCTTGAAAGCAAGACTACCGTACAGCAACTGCGCAAGCAAGCATCTATAAGCAGCGAGTTCGATCTCTGTCTGGACGGGATTTTCATTTCTTCAGCAACTATCAAAGACACTTACGGCGAGTTACTGTTCATACTTTCGATGGCGCGGTCGAAAGAGTCTGTTTTATCGGAAGATATACAGGCTGAGCTACTGCGCAGCTTAGCAACTACGCTACAAAGCTGCATAAACTACGACGCAGCACACCGATCAGCCATACTGGAGCTAATGGAGAAATATGAAGAGCTGACGTTGCTATATGACATAAGCGAACGGCTGGAACATCTACCAAGTCTAGATGACGTGGCGGATGAAATGCTACTGCAAGTGATCGAACGTGTACGATGCAAAGCTGGACGGCTGATAGTATTAGACGAAGAGCAACAAAAGTACTTCGAGAGAATCAAGACCAGCTCGCCTCTAGTAGCTTCTACACTAGCATACGATCCGGCAAACGACCCAGCTGCTGAATGCTTTAAGACGCCTATCACACAAGTAGTAAACAACCCCGTAGAAAAAGGTCGTTTAGAAGAGCTTGCCCAACTACATGTACCAATATGTTTGAAGAAATCTCACCCGATAGGCGTACTTAGTCTATTTAGAATGCTCAAAGCACCTTTTAAATACTCGGAGAAGAAAATCGTCGAGATGATGGCTAAGCAAACCGCCGGAAAAATAGAAAGCGCCTTACTTTACAGCAAGCTAGAAATGCTTTTCTTAGACTCCATAAGAATGCTGGTCGAATGCATAGATGCCCGAGACAGCTACACCAGAGGACACTCCGTAAGAGTTTCATACTACGCAGTTTACCTGGCTAGAGCGATAGGATTGCCAGAAGACCAAGTTAAGATAATAGAGATAGGTGCCTTACTACACGACGTAGGCAAGATTCGCATTCGGGACCACATCCTCAACAAACCAGGCCGATTGACAGAAGAAGAATACGAGATCATCAAGCGTCATCCAGAGTACGGGATGCGCATAGTAGAGCATATTAAGCAGCTCCAGCAGTCAGTACCCTGCATATACTGTCACCATGAATCATATGACGGAAAAGGCTACCCTCGTCAGCTAGCTGGTGAAGAGATTCCCCTGATGGGGCGTATAGTAGCCATAGCAGATACCTTTGATGCTATGACTACCACAAGGCCATACCGAAAAGGGCTTAGTCAGCAACAAGCATACGATGAGCTGTTACGTTTCAGCGGGATACAGTTTGATCCAGAACTAGCCGCCGTTTTTGCAGCTGCTATTCAGCGAGGCGAATTCAAGGAAGAGCCAGAAGCGATCTCCTGCTTTAAGGCTTCATTTAAGCAGACTTCGCATTGAATCACAACGATGTGATTCAATTCTCACAAACACACCTGAAGCCAGTACGATCGTAGTTTCGACTATCAGGGTCAAGAAATCCTCTAAAGGTAGCCGTTGCCTCTTTCCTACTGCTAGAAAAGGCTCCTCCCCGCACTACCTTCCCTTTCTGTGTTTTTGCCTTACTAAGAGGATAAAGCACTAGATCGTCAGCCGTCCATTCCCAAACGTTGCCGACCATATCATATGCACCAGAAGGTGAAACTCCTAGCTTAAAACTGGCAACTTCTACCGGAGAGTGCCTCACATTTTCAGCATTCGCAGCACCAACAACCCACTCGTTTCCCCAAGGATAAATCCAACCTTCACTTCCCCTTGCTGCTAGTTCCCACTCGGCTTCCGACGGCAGCCGGCACTTGAAGTACCGAGAACTACGCCAAGCACAATAGTCGGCGGCATCCTGCCAACTGACATGCACTACCGGCAAATACATAATCTCCTTCGAGGGAGCCTGTCCCTTCCAGTGCTTGGGAGGAATCCTACCTTGCGTCACGACAAACTCGTAGTATTTTTGATTAGTAACTTCAGTAGCATCTATAAAAAAGTCTTTCGTCACTTCTACAGTATGAGGCGGGGACTCATAAGGATCTTCACTGAAACGCCCCATCACAAAACGTCCCGCTCGAACCATTACCATGCCCGGAGGCGGAACTACAGTTGTTGTATGTGAACTTTCAGATAGCGGCAACTCTCCCAAAAAGCCTTGGTCATAATACAGCCAACCGACGGCCAATATAGGTAAGCCCCCAAAAAGACACAAAGCAACAGCAATCCATCCCCATATGCTATATCCAGCAATAGCATAATACTTACTAGCGTCCTCTACAGGCTCAAATACCAGCTCTTGCCCAGCATTTAACACCACCATCTTGCTAAACTTGCCACCATCTGGAGTGCGAACTGCAACAGTGTACTTCCCAGGCAGTAACGGCACCTTAGAGTAACCATCACCATCTATAAAAGACTTTTCTACACCATCTATGTAAACTTTACTCCCTGGCAATCCCCCTTCTATTCTGATACACGAGGTCGTGTATAGATACTGAGGCGGACAAGAAAGCTGCATCTTCCTGTCAAAATATTCATCCGGACCATGATCTACAAGCCTAGCCTTCAGCCGTCGTCCAAAGGCTTCTCCTTGCAGCAAACCCATAGCATGCTCAGCAGCCTGACCACCAATAAACCCAACATAAGCATAGCCCCATGGCAGAAGGTTCCCGTCTAACTCTACGTAGATCCAAGCAACATCACCAACCTCTGCCAACAACTTGTGGAGGTCTTCAGCAGTCCAATCCCTGGGAAAATCTTCTATCAAAAGCCTGTGTATCACTTAGCTTCCCTCACAACCCTAAAGCCAACAAAAGCCGCCGAGTAATTTACTGAATTGTAGCCCCGATAAGCCACACTACAAGCAGTCGCTGGATCCATCCATCCTCCACCCCGCATGACCTTAAAAATGCCAGCCTCAGGCCCCGTAGGACTGGCCTCAGGCGAAATCCTGTAATAGTAGTCGTCAAACCAGTCTGAACACCACTCCCACACATTACCAGCTACGTCGTACAGCCCATACCCATTAGGCTTATAGCTGCCTACTTGTCTTATGTAATCCAAACCAAGACCTATTACCATCTTCCGAGTACCAGTTTCATCATAGTTGGCCTGCTCCGGACTTATATCGTCACCCCAAGGATAGAGCATCCCTTCAAGACCCCCACGCGCAGCATACTCCCACTCAGCCTCCGTAGGTAACCTGAACTTGCTACCCGTCTTAGAAGATAGCCACTTACAGAAATTGTTAGCATCATGCCAGCTGACTAGAACTACAGGGTATTTCTCTCGCCCTTCAGTAAAGTAGCTCCGCCAAGTAACCGGTGCATTACGTAACTCAGGCTCAGTTTTATAGCCGGTATCATCCACAAAAGCTTCAAATTCTTCGTTTGTCACTTCGTAAGCACCTATCTCAAAAGCATGCATCTCCACCGTATGTACCGGAGAAGCATACCTAAACCCACCCTCATAACCCATATCAAAGCTACCAGCAGGAATACGTACCATAACAGGCACAATCGGCGGACGAGGCGTCGGTTGCTCAGCAACTTTTGTTCCATCCGTACGCGTTCCTTGCTGCTGCACTACCGGCTGCTGAGACGGTGTCCTTCCACCTTTCGGTGACTTTTTCCCTGCTTTTGGCGAAGTATCATATGTCCTACCAGTAGTCTGACCGTAGCCTAGAACATAGAAAGTCAGGATAGCCAGTAATACATACTTCAAAGCCACACTTCCTACCTCCTCAGCCTGTAATAATACATACCACTATCTAACTATAACCGCAACCTCTAGGCTCATGGATTTAAGCTTTCGGTAGGTACTTAAGCTAGTTCTAGTCCTCAGCAAGAGCTGGTATATTTTCGTAGTAGCTCAAACTCTCAGGATTAAGTAGAGCTTCGCGATTGGTCACTGGCTCTCCATGTATGACGCGCCTTACAGCAAGCTCTACCTTCTTCATATTTATAGTATAAGGTATGTCCGGCACTTGTATGATCTTTGCAGGTACATGTCGAGGCGTGGTATTGTCTCGTATAACGCGCTTTATCCTCTCTAAAAGCTGCTCATCTAATTCTATACCTTCAGCAAGCTTGACAAACAGCACTACCCTAACATCTCCCTTCCAATCCTGCCCTACAACGATACTGTCAACCACCTCAGGTATAGTATCCACCTGCCTATAGATCTCCGCCGTGCCTATACGCACTCCTCCCGGATTCAACGTAGCATCCGAGCGACCATAGACTATGACACCTCCACGATCGTTTATCTCTATAAAGTCACCATGAGTCCATACGCCAGGAAAACGTGCAAAATACGAATCAAAGTACCTCTTATTCTCCGGATCGTTCCAAAAATAAAGTGGCATAGAGGGAAAAGCCGCTGTGCATACTAACTCACCCTTTTGATTGACTACACTACGACCTGACTCATCAAATGCTTCTACGCGCATCCCTAAGCCTCTGCACTGTAACTCGCCTTCGTAGACAGGCAATAATGGATTACCAAGAGCAAAGCAGCCGTTTATATCCGTGCCACCTGATATGGAAGAAAGTTGCACATCCTCCTTAATAGCACTATAGACATACCGGAAACTCTCTGCAGAGAGCGGAGATCCTGTAGACAGGATGGTTTTCAACACACCTAAATCATAACTTTCTTTCGGTACAACTCCCTCCTTTTCCAACATGCTTAAATACTTCGCGCTCGTACCAAAAACTGTTATCCCCTCTTCCTGAGCTATTCTCCAAAGTGCATCTGCCGCCGGGTAAAAAGGACTACCATCATAAAGCAACACCTTCGCACCTAAAGCAAGCGAGCTAACAAGCCAATTCCACATCATCCAACCACAGGTGGTGTAGTAAAAGATAGTGTCATCACGCCTGAGATCGGTATGTAATGCAAGCTCCTTCAGATGCTGTAAAAGAACCCCACCAGCACTCTGTACCAAACACTTTGGAAGTCCCGTAGTACCAGAAGAATACATGATGTAGACAGGATGGGAAAACGGCAGCTCCACAAACTCTACGGTCTCAGCATCATCAGCAAAATCAGAAAACAACTGCGCACCCGGCAAGCTAGATATTTCTCTGCAGTCACTAATAAAAGGCACAACTACTACTTGCCGCAATGACGGCAACTCGGCAGCAACGCGCCTCACCTTTTCAAGTATGCCTATCTGCCTGCCCTTAAAATAGTACCCATCAGCAACAAACATTACCTTCGGCTCTATCTGCCGAAACCTATCAAGTACGCCCGCTTCGCCAAAGTCTGGTGAACAAGACGACCAAATGGCACCTAGACTAGTCGCTGCAAGCATAGCTATCACCGTCTCCGGAAGATTCGGCATCAGCCCAACCACTCTGTCACCTGACTCTACTCTAACCGCTCTGAGAGCTACTGACAGACGCGCCACCGCTCTGTAAAGTTCACCATAAGTTAAACTGCGCCTCTGACCTGATTCACTGCGAAAGATAAGTGCCGTCAGATCATCTCTATACCTTAAAAGATTCTCAGCAAAATTGAGCTTTGCACCATCAAACCACAACGCTCCAGGCATCTTCCGCACATCGTCCACTACCCTGCTATAAGGTTCGCTATGTACTACCGATCCAAAATCCCATAAGGCAGCCCAAAAACTAGCTATATCAGTAATAGACCACTCATAGAGCTGTCCGTAATCGGAAATCTCAAGAGAAAACCGCTTATTCACATACTCAATAAAGCTCGTCATGTTGGCATTGCGGATACGCTCATCAGAAGGCTTCCAAAGCATCTCGCCCATAGAGTTACTCCAATGGCAGCAACTTGCACTATTTCAATGCCGGTAGTATCCGGCCGCGGCAGTCGCCAAAACCTATACGCCTAAAACCTTCTCTTACACAATAGCCACGCATGATAATCTCATCGCCGTCTTCAAGAAAGGAACGGCGCTCGCCCGAAGGTAACTCAATCGGTCTACTACCCCGCCAAGCCAGTTCTAGCAGTGACCCCCACGAGCCACGCTCAGCTCCAGATACCGTACCGCTCGCTATCAAATCCCCCGGCCGAAGATTGCAGCCGTTGCAAGTATGATGCGCAAGCATCTGCGCTATCGTCCAGTACATATCCCCAAAGCCCGCAGTACTTAACTTAAACGGCTCCAAACCTTGCGCAACCATTTTTTCAGTCTGGATGTATACCTCAAGAGTAATGTCTATGGCACCGCGCTCGATATCGCTCCAACAGCTCAAATACGGTAGCGGCTCAGGATCACCTTCAGGCCTAACGTAAGCCCGCTTTCTAAACGGCTCAAGAGCCTCAAGAGTAACTACCCACGGTGAGACAGTCGTAGCAAAACTTTTAGCCAGGAACGGGCCTAAAGGTTGGTACTCCCAGGCCTGTATGTCACGTGCCGACCAGTCATTCAAGATACATAGCCCAAAGATATGATCTTCAGCATACTCTATCGGTATCGGCTTACCCTGTTCGTTTCCACAGCCCACATAAAAGGCTACCTCTAACTCATAATCCAGCTTTCTGCTAGGCCCGAACGAAGGCACTTCGCCACCTTCACGTGTCTGCCCACAAGGCCTACGAATAGCAGTACCGCTTACCACTATCGATGACGAACGACCATGATAGCCTATCGGTACGTATTTGTAGTTCGGCAGCAGCGGGTTTTCAGGCCTAAACATACTGCCTACGTTCGTAGCATGGTAAATCGATGCATAAAAGTCTGTGTAGTCACCTATTGTAGCTGGTAGGCACATGTCGACTTCAGATCGTTTGTACAATAGTCCGTCGAGCAGGTTCGCATCAGCACCTACTTTGAGCAAGTTATGTAAGTCCCTTCTCAAAGTCGACCAGTGAGAAGTTTCCAGTGACATCAAACCGTTTAAACTCTCTGAGCTAAGTGTTGCAGTAACTTCCGAACTTGAAAGTAGCCCCCTTGCAGCTACACCTTGCAAGTTCAACACCAGATCACCCACGGCAGTAACGATGATCTTTCGACCAGCATACCTACATACACCCAGAGGTAAATTCTGAATAGGAAAATCAAGGTGACTATTGGCCGATTCTACCCAACTGCTTACAGAAGCATCATGCGTGTAATTGATCGAGTAGGTCATAGTAAGCCTAGCTGTTTTAAGTCATTTACAGGCTCTTCAAAAGAACAAGATCCGAAGGATATACAATATTTCTCTCGCAATTCCGCAACGCGATACGCTTCAACAGAGTGGCCACACCAAGAGATCTCTTCGTCACTAAAACTAAAATGTGCCGCATCTTCATCAAGCAGCAGCATCAACAATTCATCTCTAGAAAGACCATCTTTCGCGAAAATAGCAGCAAGAAACAGATTCAAAAAGCCGTGCATCAGGCATCTCTCGCTATCGAGAGCATAAGTCAGCGGATAGCTAGACCGCAACGGATGGTGTAGTCCTGCCGTTGCCTTAAAAGCTACATTCAGCTTAGAAGAAGCAACTAAGAAATCTACTACAAACTCCGCCGCAGGAAAATTCTCTTTGGTTACTCCGCCAGTACGAATTTTTGCTCTTCGGCCAAACGCCGCAAGCTGCTTCAAGTACTCCTCGCTACCAAAGGGTATCTCCACGTAAGTGAGCATCATCTCAGGAGCTTTTGCCGAAATTTGCCCTACCTCTGTCGGATCAGAAGTTTTTACCTCTAAACATTCAACCGAATATTTTAGAAAATTGCGCGCATTAAATTCGGCTATTTTTTGCAAGTCTCTATCAAGATTGCCATCAGAAATAGCGCTAACAGCAAATTCTGCATCATAACCTGCAGCAGCTACTTCAAATTCCTCAAAGCGTGAGACCGGCAGTATGAACCTGCTCAGTAACCATCGATACTCAGACATCAAGTATTCATAGTACTTTGCCACAGCCTCCTGCATGGAAAGCGCCGCCGGCGGAAACAGACCTGCATAATCTATTATGTTACCGAGAAGGTTTCTTACTGCTTTCACTATGCACCCCTGAAGTACCTATTGAGTCCTTGCCAGCATTTATAGTAGTCGCGCTGTAGCTGCGGTGCTTCGATGGCATACCTGGTAGGACACAGAACATAGCGCGTCTCGAACATAAATGCCATAGTATTGCCCAAGTATACAGGGTTCAAATCAGCATTTGAAGCTTTTTCAAAGGTCTGTTCATCCGGACCATGACCAGACATACAGTTATGTAAGCTCGCTCCACCCGGCACAAACCCTTCAGCCTTTGCATCATATCGCCCGATAAGTAGCCCCATATACTCACTCATGACGTTGCGATGAAACCAAGGCGGACGAAAAGTATGTTCTGCTACCATCCATCGCGGAGGAAAAACCACAAAATCTACATTCGCTGTACCAGGTGTGTCCGAAGGTGAAGTAAGTACGGTGTAGATAGACGGATCAGGATGATCATAAGAAACCGTATTGATACAGTTGAAATTGCGCAGATCATACTTGTAAGGCGCATAGTTGCCATGCCAAGCTACTACGTCTAAAGGCGAATGATCCAGCTCGGTAGCCCATAGCTGGCCTTGAAATTTCGCTATCAATTCGAAGCTCCCTTCCCTGTCTTCGTATGCAGCAACCGGCGTGCAAAAATCCCGAGGATTAGCTAAACCATTCGCTCCTATAGGCCCCAGCTCTGGCAGTCTAAACAGCGCTCCATAGTTTTCGCATATGTAACCGCGAGCTTCAGAGTCAAGTAACTCAACACGAAACTTTATCCCGCGCTGTACGACACAAACTTCACAGTTACCGACTTCTATCACCCCCATCTCGGTATGTACTTTGAGCCGTCCTAACTGCGGCACTATCAACAGCTCACCATCAGCGTTATAGAAATATCTATCTACCATCGAGCGATTGCACACATACACGTGCACCGCCATACCAACTTGTGTAGCAGTACTGCCACAGCCAGCTATCGTGATTAACCCGTCTACAAAATCTGTCGGCATATCTGGTATCGGTATCGGATCCCAGCGAAGTTGATTTGGTGTCGGCGGTACCTCATCAAAAGGACTACTGCGCAGCAGTTTCATACCTATCTGGCGAAACGGAAGGTGCTGTACGCTCGGGCGAATCCTATAAAGCCAACTACGCCTGTTGTATGCCCGAGGAACAGTAAATGCCGTACCACTTAACTGCTCAGCATACAGTCCAAGCGGTGGCCGCTGTGGTGAGTTTTGCCCCTCTGGCAATGCTCCTGCTATCGCTTCCGTAGCAAATTCGTTGCCAAAACCAGTCATGTACTTCATAGGTTACCTCTGCGCGCTTGCTCGCGCTCTATTGATTCAAACAACGCTCTGAAGTTTCCTTTTCCAAAACCACGACACCCACGTCGCTGTATGATCTCAAAAAACAATGTAGGCCGATCCTCTACTGGCTTAGTAAACAGTTGCAGCAAATAACCTTCATCGTCACGATCGACAAGTATGCCAAGCTCTGCAAGCTTCTCCATGGGCTCTTCTATCGGGCCTACGCGTTCAACCAAATTCTCGTAATAAGTCTGCGGAACATAAAGAAACTCAACCCCGTTGTCCCTAAGTTTGGATACAGTAGAGATTATATCCTTGCACAACAAAGCGATATGCTGCACACCAGGTCCTTGATAAAAGTCTATGTACTCTTGTATCTGACTCTTACGCTTGCCCAAAGCAGGCTCGTTGATCGGAAACTTGATGTTGTGAGAACCGTCGGACATAACTATGCTCATCAGCGCACTATACTCGGTCGATATGTCCTTATCGTCAAACGTTATATACCGCTCAAACCCCATCACATCCCTATACCAGTTTGCCCAGTACTCCATCTTCCCAAGCTCTACGTTACCCACCATGTGATCTATCAGAAGCAAGCCTACCTCTTCGCCTGGTACATGTGTTTCTACAAAACCTGGTAGGAAAGGCCCCTTGTAATCTATTATCGATATAAATGAATGTACCGTATCTCCATAAGTATGAACAGCTGCCTTCCGCACAGATCCGTGCTCATCGGATAGCGTAACCGGCTCAAGTGCCGGCTCAGCTCCTCGCCGTACGGCCTCAGCAAAAGCAACGTCAGCATCCTCGACTTCAAGCGCTATATCATAGACCCCATCACCATGCTTACGTATGTGCTGTGCCGCAAAATGATCCGCCCCAAGCGGCGTACTCAGTACAAACTTTATCCTACCCTGCGCAAGTACATACGAAGCTAGCTCACGCTCACCCGTCTCTAACCCCGAATATGCCACCTCCGAAAAACCAAATGCCCGACGATAGTAATAAGCCGCTTGCTTGGCATTGCCTACATAAAACCTTACATGATGTATCTTCTTTAACCCAAGTGGATTTTTCATACATTGCTCCTACCTATGTGAATCTAACTTCTCGAAAAGAACCGGAGGATACCACACCAACCGGTAAAAAGCTCTTGATATAATATCACCTTGCCTAAGTCAAGTATAGTGCACTTACTGTAACTTAAAGTGCAATTTATTGCATCTAAGGAGCCTTCATGAAGAAAGCCTTTTTGCTTCTTGCAGTAGTACTAATAGCAACACTCACTGTCTTAACGATTAAGTTCTTGACTTTTAGATCAAAGCAAATCAAAGCAGAGCAAGCCGACGCAGTTGAGCTAGATAAGGTAGCTACAACCGAAAGGTTTGCAGAACTGATAAAGCTGCGCACCATCTCCTATGAAGATCGCTCAAAGATAGATCCAGAGGAATTTCTTCGATTACACGAAGTGTTAGAAAAGAATTATCCTCTGGTGCATAAGCACCTCAGACGTGAAAAGGTAGCACACTACAGTTTGCTCTACACCTGGCAAGGAACTGACCCAAAACTCGCAGCAGCCTTGCTGATGGGGCACTTCGATGTCGTTCCGGCAGAAGATGGTTGGAAACACGACCCCTTCAGTGCAGAAGTGAAAGAAGGCTACATATGGGGTCGTGGTACGCTAGATGATAAGGTGAACGTCGCTGCCATATTGGAGGCTGTAGAAAAACTTTTATCAGAAGGATTTCAACCCCGCCGAACGATACTGTTGGCTTTCGGACATGACGAGGAGATAGGCGGCAGCGGCGCGCAAGCGGTGGCTAAGTTGCTGCAAGAAAGAGGACAAAAGATCGAGTACGTACTCGATGAAGGCAGCATAATAACCGAAGGAGTATTAGACGGAATTACTAGGCCCGTAGCGCTTATAGGTATTGCCGAAAAAGGGTTCCTTTCAATTAGACTCCATGTCGAGACCAGTGCGGGGCATTCTTCGATACCCCAGAAACATACCGCAATAGGGCTGCTTGCTCGTGCGCTAGCAAAGCTTGAGGAGCATCAAATGCCGGCAAGGATAGACGGAGCTACAGCACAAATGCTGGAATTCATCGGCCCGGAGATGAATCTTAAAAACAAAATGACACTTGCGAACTTATGGCTATTTTCACCGCTAGTCAAAAAACAATTCCTAGCAAAACCACTCACAGCGGCTACTTTGAGAACGACTACGGCGATTACTACGATAAATGGCGGAATAAAAGAAAACGTGTTGCCGAAAAAGGCCACTGCCACAGTCAACTTTCGCATCTTGCCAGGAGATAGCATAGAAACTGTACTAGAGCACGTACAGCGCACTATAGCTGATCCACAAATCAAGCTAGAAGTAATTGAAGGCGCGCACGAACCACCTATGATCTCCGATATCACCTCACCAGCTTTCGCTGCGTTACAACGCAGCATAATGCAAGTCTTTTCTGACACCATCGTTGCTCCAAGCCTAGTGCTTGCAGCTACAGATGCTCGTCACTTTGGCTCGCTCAGTAAGAACGTCTACCGATTCTGCCCACTGAGACTCAACAGCGAACTAATCTCCTCAATTCATGGCACAAACGAACGGATATCCATCGATAACTACCTTGACTGTATTAGGTTCTACAGACAGCTAATAATCAACACAGCACAGTAAAGACAGCTGGAAAACTAGCTTGCCGTATTTTGGAAAGAGGCAGTACCTTTTTGATTCTTAGAAGTGAGAGATTTCTTATGAAGACCACACATACGCAAACCGTAGTGACAGCACTCCGGGAAAAAGTCGCCAAAGCAATCAAGAAGGCCACCGACTACTTGTTAAGCCTTCAGTACGACGAGGGATATTGGTGGGCAGAGCTTGAAGCAAACGTTACTCTGACCGCTGAATACGTGATGCTACACAGCATCCTAGGCACGGCCAGTGAGCGGCCTATGAAAAAAGTTGAAAGGTACTTACTTGGTGAGCAGCGAGAGCATGGCGGCTGGGAGTTATTTTGGGGCGACGGTGGCGAGCTGAGCACTAGCATAGAAGCATATTTTGCGCTCAAACTGCTCGGCATGCCGACAGATGCTGCCGAAATGCGTGCTGCAAGAGAATTTATACTTTCCCGCGGAGGCTTAACTCGGGCCCGGGTCTTTACTAAGTTGCACCTTGCACTCTTTGGTGCCTATCCTTGGGAAGGCATACCAACGTTACCACCATGGATAATGCTTTTGCCTGATTGGTCACCTTTTACCATCTATGAGATGGCCAGTTGGGCTCGTAGCAGCACTGTACCGCTGCTGATAGTCTGCGACAAGAAACCCGTATGGAAACGCTGCATGGCGGAAGAACTTTACGTCGACAAAGACATATCCTTACCGTCAGATGGCAGCTTCCTAGGCTCAGCTTTCGTAGTACTCGACAAGATACTGAAGCTTGTCGAAAAGTTTAATTTTGTTCCTGGCAGGCAAGAGGCGCTGCGGCTAGCTGAAAAGTGGACTTTAGAGCATCAAGACGAAACGGGCGACTGGGCAGGCATCATTCCGGCAATGCTCAACTCACTGCTTGCGCTACACTGCCTAGGCTATGACCCGAGGCATCCTGTCATGGCTAAGGGTCTTGCAGCAATAGATCGGTTTGCAATAGAGACAGAAGACCAGTTACATATTCAACCTTGCGTATCTCCAGTATGGGACACGGGGCTTGTGTCGATAGCTCTACTCGACGGTGGCCTTAAGCCAGATCATCCAGCAATAGTACGTGCCGGAGAGTGGCTGTTATCAAAGCAGATCCTACGCAAAGGCGACTGGGCAGTAAAAAACAAGAGTGGCGAGCCTGGAGGCTGGGCCTTTGAGTTCTACAACGACTTTTACCCAGACGTCGACGACACAGCAGTCATAATAATGGCGCTATCTAGGATGAAATTGCCGGATGAAACTAGAAAGCATAAAGCTATACAAAGAGCCATTAAATGGATACTTAGCATGCAAAACAGTAACGGAAGTTGGGCAGCTTTCGACATAGACAATAACCTAGAGATTTTAAACAAAATACCCTACGGTGACTTAAAAGCGATGATTGATCCAGGGACAGCAGATCTTACTGCGCGGGTATTAGAGATGCTTGGTCGCACTAAGTACGCAGTTGAGCAGAAAGTAGTAGAACGAGCAAAAGCTTTCCTAAAGCAAACTCAAGAGCCTGAAGGGTGTTGGTACGGTCGGTGGGGAGTAAATTATATTTACGGCACAAGCGGAGTGTTAAACGGACTTACTGCTATAGGCGTAGATCCGCATGAAGCCTATCTGATGCGTGCCGTGCAGTGGCTTAACAGCATACAGAACGAAGACGGTGGCTGGGGTGAGTCTTGTAACTCTTATGTCGATCGCAATCTGATGGGGCAAGGTAAAAGCACGGCTTCACAAACTGCTTGGGCAATACTCGGACTCATAGCCGCTGGAGAAGCACGCTCGGAAGCCGTAAGGCGCGGGATAGAATACTTAGCTGAAACACAAACTCCCGAAGGCTGTTGGATCGAACGCGAGTTCACCGGTACTGGCTTTCCTGGTCATTTCTATATTAACTATCATCTGTACAGAAACCACTTTCCGCTGATGGCTTTGGGGAGATACCTGAATGCCTGAAACCCTCAGGTTACTTTGGGGCACGCTGACGCTGCGGCCATATGTCTTTATTTTCCTAGCCGTTTATCTGTTTCTGGCAATCACCACGATAGGATGGAAGCGAACGCTACTTTATAGCTGCATAGCCTATTTCATAGCTTTCAGCTGCGAGTGGTGTTCGATACGCTACGGCTTCCCCTTCGGACAGTACTACTATATCCCTGCTACGATTGACAAAGAGTTATGGATAGCTGGCGTACCATTTATGGATTCTCTATCGTTTACCTTTCTCTCGTACGTAAGTTATGAGCTAGCCGTGCTGTTACGCTCACCGCTCAGGATACTGCGATGGGAAGTCAGGCTAATTTCTAACGAAAAGTTGAGGCGCAGCTACTGGACCTCCCTTCTTGCTGGGCTACTAATGACCTATCTAGACATCATAATCGATCCAGTAGCGCTACAAGGCGAGCGTTGGTTTCTCGGCAAGATATACTATTATCCCAACGAAGGTGACTATTTCGGCGTAACTATAGCCAACTTTGTCGGTTGGTACATCGTATGTGTCTTCATAATTCGGACATACACGTTCTTAGAAAGCAAGTTAAAAGCAGATACAGCAGGTATACTTGAATACAGGTTCAAGCCGCTTGGTGTCGTAGGGCTTTATTTTGGCATACTGATTTTTAACTTATCGATGACCTTCCATATAGGCGAGAAGACGATGGGTTGGGCAGGAGTATTCATTACGATACTGCTAGCTCTACTGGTAATCATGCATGTATCTAACTGTTCGAGGTACTTTCGTGGAGAGCAAGGATAGGCTGCTACTAGCTGGCTTTCTCCTGACTGCAGGCCTTCTTTTAATTCTCGGCAGAACGCTTATAAGAGACCAAGCTATAGTCACCTGGGGATTGACTTTTGGCAGCACGACAGCCGTAGCCGTGTTACTTGCTTCGCTATACAGACTACAGCTAGAACTCAAAGCTAGCCAGTTTGCGCTTGCACAAAAGGAGGCCGAGTTACATTTTGCGTTGCAAGTACAGCAAGCTCTGTTTCCTAAGTCACTACCTGAGGATTCGCAACTAGAGATCAGTGCTGTTTGTCTGCCAGCAAGGGGCATAAGCGGTGACTACTACGATGTGTTAAGGCCATCAAAAGACCGCTTAGTATTTGTAGTAGCAGACGTAAGTGGCAAAGGTATTTCGGCAGCAATACTAGTATCTAACGTACAGGCAGCCTTACGACTACTAGTAGAACAAGGGCTAGCAGCAGATGCGGTATGTTCTCGTCTGAATTTGCATCTGTACCACGTCACTGACCCCTCAAAATACGTCACCCTGTTTTATGCAGAATGGATAGAGTCATCTAGGTTGCTACGCTACGTCAATGCAGGACATTACCCTCCGCTGTTAGTAGGCAAAAGCTTACAACTCGAGCAAGGAGGTCCGCCACTCGGTCTGTTTGCTGAATCGATATACAGCACAGGTGAAATAAAGCTTTTACCGGGAGACGTTTTACTGCTTTTCTCTGACGGAATAATAGAAGCCACAAACTCCAAAGAAGACTTTGGCATAGAAAGACTAAAAACCGTAGTCGAACAACACAAGGACAGGAAGACCGTAGAGATAAAGGATGCTGTGCTTACTGCAGTAACTAAATGGGGCAAGACCGAAGATGACGTGACCTTACTTGTAGTCAAGGTGAAGGAGTAGTTATGCAGCTTGGCGGATATTCTCTAAAAGCCTACTTCAAAATGCTCACACCTTTACTGGCCTTTATTGCTGCTATCTGGATGCTCAGATTACTGCTCGACGCCATAGGCGTGCCGCTTGACATAGTAAAGTATTTCAGCGTCACAGCAGCCTCTGCCATAGCAGTGTTGCTTGCTACGGTAAACATCCACTTTAGCCACTTTGGCGGAGCACTGCATGTCGTAATCTGCACTGCTATCATCTCTGCTTTCAGCCAGCTTCTTATAGTCAGTGCTATAGTATTTTCAGTACTTAGCGGTACACCGAACATTTTCACCGCACCGGAATTCTCCTTAGCAGCCGATCCACACCACTTACGCCACATAATCGGTCATTTATCTTTCAGCATAGGAGCAGAAGTGCTATTGGGCTCGGCTATGGGCAATCTCCTGCTTTTGGTACTAAGGCTGATCTTACCGACGAGCAAGCGCAAAAATTTGAACCAAGTAAGGTAACTTGCTGTGGCTGCCATCGGTTTAGTCAGATTCAGTAGACGCAAAGCGAAAGTGTGCAAGCGCTAAGCTCGTGCTCTATCAATTGAGCTTGAGGCCTGTAGTGGTGTAAAATTGCTACAAAAAGTTCTCAGGAGACAGTGTGAACCCAGATCTAGAAAAACTTATTTTGTTACAGAACATAGATTTACAAATACTACAAATCAGTAAGGCATTATCACAGATACCTGCCGAAAAAGAAAGACTTGAAGCAGAATTTAATTCCAGCATAGCAGAATATAACGAGCTTAGGCTCGACCTAGAAAAGCTAGAAAAACAGCAAAAGGAATTAGAGGCCAAGCTTAAAGAATTAGATAAACAGCACGAAAAGTTTAAGAAAGACCTAATGAAGGTAAAAAACGAGCGAGAGTACTCTACCTGTCTACGGGAAATAGATACGGCAAAGAAAGGCATACAGCAGACTGAAACAGAACTACTTGAGCTAGGGGATAAGATAGACAAACTGCATGCTGAAGTCGAAAAGCGCCGGCCTGAAATAGAAGAACGCCGCCGCAAGTTAGAAGACCAACTACGCCAGCTAGACGAGGAGTACAAGCAGAACAAACAGCAGATCGACAATCTAAAGACCGAACGCGAGCTGCTTATTAGCAACATTTCTAAAGACGTTTTTAGCAGGTACGAACGTATAGCACGTTTGCGCAGCGGTCAAGGCCTAGCCGAAGTGGTAGATGCTTCTTGTTCAGCCTGTCGCATGACGATCCGCGCTCAGGTATTAGCAACAATAAAACGCGGTGAAGAAATAGTAAGCTGTGAAATCTGTAGTCGAATACTTTACTATAAGGCAGCCGTTGAAAAAGGAGCGGTAGCAGAGTAGCACACATAACTGCCTATGCCAAGTGAGCAGAAGTCTCTTGCAGAGCTACAGAAACTAGCTTCTTCCATAGACAACCACGAACGCTACTTGCACCCTCATGCTTCAAAGTTAGCTGAGCTAGCCGAAGCCTTAGCTCGGCGAACAGGGTTAGGCGGAGCTGATCTAGATGCCATCAAGCTAGCAGCACTGTTACACGACATAGGAGAGTTAGCACTTGATGGAGAGCTAATATCTCAACCAGTCAAATTTAACCTCAGTACGAAAATTAACATACAAACCCATTCCATACTAGGAGAGCAGCAAATAGCAAAGCATGGTATTAGCAAACAGGTACAGCTACTTGTCAGGTGGCACCACGAATGGTGGAATGGTACTGGATACCCAGACTGCTTGTGCGGTGAAGAAATACCGCTAGGAGCAAGGATACTTCGGCTGGTAGACACTTATGATGCGCTTTCCTCTTTGCGACCCTACCGGGAAGCCTTCAGCAAACCAGAGGTACGACACATCATCGCTGCGTTTGCTGGAATAGAGTTTGATCCGCAACTAGTCAAAATATTCCTGTCCATGCTCGAAGAAGAGGAAAGTTACCCTATCATAGACACAACGAAAGACGAGTCTTTTGCTACTGCTGCTTCTCAAGAGCTGACTGAAGAAGCACTCGATGGCAATTCCTCTAAAAAAGACGATGAGAAACCGCAACTGGACAGCATTTGAAGTAACTGTTTTGAAAGAGATAAAAGCCGAGTCAATAGCTATTCCTTTTGCAGGCTCGGCAAAGACAGACTGGGCACTCAAGACTTTAGGTAAAAAGATAGTGGATAATGACATCTGTAAGTGGGCTTGGTGGGTAGCTCGTGCACGAGTAGAAAACAATTCTGAGCAGCTTTCTCAAAGCGATGTAGACATTTTACTTGCCAAGCGTAGCGCATCTTTTTTCATAGAAGACTTGGAAAGATGGTTTCACCCAGAAGACGTCGAAACGCTATCTACTATCCGTGCCAACTTATGTGAGCTGGGCAGCTCTATGCTAAAGGCTCTGGCCATCTATGCTACGGTGTTAGTTGGCGATTATGCGCTTTGTTTTGACAAGCAGACGTGGAACCTAAAGCGACCTCTCAGCGAAGTTTTTAGAGAAATGCTTTTCGTGGTCAACCGCATAGTCGACAACCGAAAATTTAACTTCTCATTTAACCTCGAAGCTGTAGACTTTCTGATCAGAACTCGTGCAGATCTGCTATATATGAAGTTACCTCTGCCAGGCAGCATGAGCTATTTTTTCAACAGCAAGAAGTACTGGCGCGAAGTCTGGCTAGGCAACAACAGTAGCATCATAGAAGAAGCGATCAAAAACAGCCCTAGTGCTAACATCCTATCAAAGGAGCGTTACATGGAGTCGCTGACGAACCTACTCGAACATGCAAAGCACTTTCCCACCTGGGCTATAGGATTTCAAGAAGGCTCTCCTCTCAGCTTTGAAGAGGTCAAAACGATAGTTCTCCACTACAAGCGACTGCGAAGGGCATACTTAAAAGACTTCTCAGAATGCCTGGCCGGCAAGGCTTGTATAATCGTTGCTGGTGAGGAACGCCCCTAGAGTGAAGTCTGTGTGAAACACAGACTTCACATGGCTACTTTATAGCCTCTTTACAAGCCTTAGCAAAACGGAATCTCAGTACAGCTCTCTCAGGAATATTGACCGTTTCCTTTGTCTTAGGATTGACGGCAGTACGCGCTTTGCGTATACCCTTCACCAGCTTTCCTATGCCATGGATCTGAAACTGACCTGCTCTGTTTAGCTCCTCTACAGCAAGCATTGCTAGTTCGTTAAAAAAGTCAGACACCTGGCGCTGCTTAAGACCTAATTTCTCAGCAATTTTTGCCACCATTTCAGCCTTTGTCATAGGCTTTACTGCAGGCTTCGCCGATTTGACTTCTTTGACCTGTTTTTGTTCCTTCTTCACTTGTTCTGGCTCCTGCTTGGGCTGCTCCGGTTGAGCAGGAGGTGCAGGTACTTCTTGGACAGGAGGTGCAGGTACTTCTTTCGGTTCTGCCTTGGCTGCCTTAGCCTTTTTGGTCTTCTTTTCTGCCATCCTGGTTTTCTCCTCTCTAGGTTTTTTCACGTTTCAAAGACACGATACGCAGCATTGCGCAATATATACAAAAAAAACTTGTAGAGATCAACATTCTAGAGACAACTAGCTTCAAAAATCCATCAAAAATCGTATGTTAATTGATTCGATGGTGTCACTGTAACGGCTAATACCGAATAGCAAAATAAGCTAACAGCAGTCTAAAATCTCACAAAATACTGTTTTGAAAATCAGCATCACAGTGTATAATCTTTGTACACTAAGTGTAGCAGAAAACAGTAGTTAATCTTGTCCAGACAAAAGACTAAAGATTAGTCTGGGCAGAAGTATACAGCAACAAAATCAGAGGAGAAACGGTAATGACTAAAACACCGCGCAGCAATACGTCTACGTCAGCAAGCCGTTCACGTGTAGGAAGACCGCTAAAATCGACTCGTCAGCTTTCTGTTACAAGCAACAAAATTATAGATCGCGCGCTCGAATTGATGGTACTACAAGGATTAGCAAAGACCCGAGAATCTGCCGCTACTCAATTGCTCAATAGTGCAGCAAATAAGTTCCTCAAGAACAGTCAAAAGATTTTCTCCCAGATAAAACTAGATAACCTGCTCAACGGAGACACCAACTAATGCTCGACCTTGTATGTATAACTAAAATTAGCCCCATCAGTGAAGATAACTTCCTTAAATTCGAGGCCGCTAAATAGTTCTTTGTTGAAGGGTACAGCAAGAAATTTTTCAGCATCATTTTGATCCATGCCTTCAGCAATAAACTTGAGTATTTCGGCCTCCTCACCTACTGCCTCCACCTTGAGTTGTACTCCACCTGCAGAAAAATGTTCATTGAGAGCACTAGCTAAGTTGCGCCGAACTTGCACCATCACCGGAAGAGTACCTTTAAGCACGTCTTCTTGATAGATAGAAGCAAGAAAATTTGCCTCTTCAGCTGATCTTGCAGTACGAAACCTTGGATCGGCCCTCTTTGCCCAATAAATCTCAAGCCGCAAATCAGGTGTCTTATCCCTCTCATTAGGAGTAAAAGGTTGCTCTGGCAAAGGAACTTTGTTCTTCTCTGCTAGCTCCTGAGGACTATAATCAGTCGTCTGCCAGATGCCGCGACGCTCTTTACGAGCCTGCTGCTGGTACATAAGAAGCCCTGTACGCAACTTGTGAAGATTTGTCGTATCAACAAAAGCTAGTCCATGAACTATAAGTGCCCCATTAACAAACAGGTTGTCAGATAAGCGGTAGACATAAGCCAGCAAACGACCATACTTGTCCTTGTGTCCAAACACCGCATTAGCTCCATCAGTCTCTATTGAGACTTCCTGACCTAACAAAGTAGAAGAAAGAAACTTACGAGTGGCAAGCGCTTGTTGCTGTTCATCAGGCGCTCTTATTCCTAGCAACTTAACGTACTGTCCACCGTCAATGACTAGCGTATCAGCACTGACTACCCTAATGACAACCTTTGTCTCTACGGCACTTGCCGCTGTCGGAAGAAATAACAGCAATAACAAAACAAGCATCTTTTACTCCTCCAACCAATTTGCTGTTGATGAAAAATCACTTCTCTACTCAGGGGAAGCACTACTTCGTTTTAGTAAAGTACTCAAACGACCTAACAACCTACAACTATTTGCTAGCTTTTAGCCACAGCAGGCCGTTTCATAGTTGATGTAGAAAATCAAATCTCACTATAATCTGCTCTATTTAGAAACCAGCTCTAACAGTACTTTAGTCGAGCAATTTCTGAAATCTTCGGAGGCGAAAGGGACCTGGTGGTCTCCGCAGACTTCAAATCTGTAGTCGGCCATTTTTGTAAGAGGCCGAGGTGGGTTCGATTCCTACACGCCTCCGCCAAAGCTGATGCCACTTTTCGGTCAAACTGAGTTTCCCGCTACATAGACTATGAAACCTGTAAAGCTCTCTTGGCAACTCTCAACCTAACACCCTCTGCTCTGCCATTCTTAAATAGAGCCAAGAACTTCGCTTTACTGACAAGTGTTTGGAACGCAGCGCGTTATTTTTCTATGTCTGCCCTACTTCGCCAATTTGAAGCTCAAGCGCTCCGCTTTCTCTGCTCGGAGCCTTTTTCATCGACGAACTTAATGAGTAGGTATCTTGTTGCCTTTTGCATTTTCTAATTCCGCTTGTGCGTGTCTTATGAGCTCCTGCTGCTCAGGGCTAGCCGACTTTAGCTTCTCGAATGTTGTCAAGGCTTCTGTAATTTCTCCCAGTGCTATTTGAGCACGCAGTTTGTTGTACAAAGTAGGCGCGTGTTCAGGGTTTATCTGCAACGACTTATCATACTGAGCGATGGCAGATCTATAATCTGGTGGCTGTCGCAAGAAAAAGGTAATTCCGTAATCAGTACGGACATTGATATCGTCTGGTTTGATTTTCAAAGCCTTTTCGTACCACTTGGCAGCCTCTTTCATCAACTCTGGGTCGTTCTTATGTTGGCTCAGATCGAACGTCACATTACCAAGTTGGCGAAGCGGCTCAAATTCGTTTGGTCGGAGCTCGTGCGCCTTGAGGAAAAAGGGCTTTGCTTCTTCTAGTCTCTGAGCTTCCATATACAGGAAAGAACCCACCCTAAGCTGGGATTCATAGTCCAGGTTTTGCCGTCCAAACTCGATAGCTGCGCGAACTTCCTTTTCTACATCCACCTGGTTGGAGATGTCGGGATGACCCTCTGGCAGACGACTGGCAGTTGATTGCACGGCTTCCTGTGACTGATTCAAGGCAGTGGTGCCCACATATCCCACGCTGAAGCCCAAAGCTAACCCTACAAGAAGCCAGAAAAAGCTATACAGATTTTGATTCATCACAGTCTACACATTAGAGGAAGCGGGCCTATAAGCCGAATTCTGTTTCCTGATAGCTCAGGACGACGGTCATTCATCTAGGCCGGTCGTTACCGACACGGCTCAAGCGACCTACCCGAAGTACGCGCCGTTTGCGGAACGGACTGGGGACGGGCAGCCCCAAAGCGACTTCCTATTTGGTCTTGCACCACGAGGAGTTTGCCTAGCCGGGCAGTGTCACCACGCCCGCTGGTAGGCTCTTACCCTACCGTTTCACCCATCACCTGTGCGGTATTATGTACCGCCATCGGCTGGTCTACTCTCTGTTGCACTTGTCGTCGGGTCACCCCGCCTGGCTGTTAGCCAGCTCGTCGCCCGTAGGTGTTCGGACTTTCCTCTGTCCCTTTAAGCAAGAGACAGCGACCGTCCGGCCCGCTTCTAATCCTAAAGTATATCTATTTCTGCTGTCGCAAGCTAGCCAGCTCTTTTTTGGCTACTTCGGTAAACGGACTATGTGGCACGTCACGCAAGAAATACTCTATTTGCGTACAAGCATCTTCTTTTCGTCCTAACTTCTTATACACGTCTGCCAAATACAACCTAGCCATCGGTATCTTGCGAGATGCCGTTTCAACAGTCGTCTCAAAACGCTTTTGCGCAGCTTCTAAGTCACCAGACTGAAAATAAGCTATTCCCAACTGGTAATGCGTCATCGGATTAGCACCATCTAGCTTAAGCGAATATTCAAGCGTTTCTATCGCCTCGCGGTAAAAACGCTGTTCGAGCAAGAAAATACCAAGGTTCAAATAAGGTAAAGGTGATTGTGGCGCAAGTTCCATTGACCGCGCCAGGTACTTTCTAGCTTTGTCATACTGCTTAAGTTCTATATACTGCACCGCAAGACCATTCACTGCCTCGAAATAGTCTGGATAGATGGAGACTGCCTCTTCGAAGGATTTCACAGCATCGTCTACCTTGCCTCTTTGCAGCTTACTTAGCCCTTTCTCGAAGGCTTTTCTGGCTTCTTTCGGCACGTTCGCTTGAGAAACGTCTATTACCGCCGGTGGTGTATTGGAGACCACTCTACCTGTCAGAAAGACGTCCAACTGTTTCAGCATCGAGAAGTTATTTCTCAAAGAAAAACGTTCCATGAAGCGCTCAAACTGCGGTCCGGCATCAACCGATACGGCGTACTCACCGTTTGGCAAACCATAAAACACTGCCGTTGTTTCTCCCTTCATCAAGTTGATCATCTGTAGCGGTTGACCCGTCCTGTCAGAATAAAGCTCCACCTTGACGACTTGAGGTACAGCAACACCATCAGGTAAGTATACCTTCACGGTGATTGTATGAGAGACTAAAGAAGAGGTGCGTTGAAAGGCAAACGCAAGATGCAACACTAAAAGAAGTAGCAACATAATTCCCTCTCCTAAATTTATGAGGGAAAACCTTTTACAAACACCAGATAATAGGTTAGCTCAGCCCTTCTTAAAGTCTAACCGATATGCCAGGTAAACTTCAAGGATGGGCTTTTGAAAGAGCGTAAGGTGGCACTACAAAATTTAAAAGCTTGCTTTCTCAGTCAAAGATACTGAAAAATACTTCTTCAAATTCAGAGTAAGTATGCGTGGCTTTGCAACAGTTATACTAATCTGCCTACTAGGGCAGGTCGCTTTTTTAGATGCCAGTATCGAGCAACAAGTAAAACACGAGCGAGTGTTTGACCGCGAGAAAGATTTCTACGCCCTTCGTGCCTATCCTGGCAGAGAAATTCCCGCACAAGCTCGACTAAAAGCCATCAAGCAACTCGGACAAGGTCTCAAACTAAAAGCGATCACGTCACAGAGTGGGCGCATCTGGAAGCCAATAGGCCCTGAAGCAGTGCCTAACGGGCAGCCATTTGATTTGAGCAGAAGTCCTAGGATACCAGTAAGTGGCCGTGCCACGTCAGTACTAGTCTGGCCACTCGATCGGTCCAGAATATACCTTGGAACAGCACAAGGTGGTGTCTGGCGTTCAGATGATGGAGGTAGTAGCTGGAGGCCGATAACAGACAACTTGCCTTCTCTAGCAGTAGGAACACTAGCGCTTGGCCCAAACAACGAGATCTATCTTGGCACCGGAGAAGCGCACTTTTCCGGAAGCACTTACTACGGAGCTGGCATCTTCAAGTCTACCGACGAAGGTAACACTTGGCAACAAGCCGGCCAACTACCAGTAAGAGCACGAGTATCAACTATAGCCGTAAATCCTTCAGATGCTCGGCAAGTCTTCGCAGCTCTGGCTAGCTCTGGTACGGGCGAAGCAGGGGTATACAAATCTACTGATGGCGGCAACAGTTGGCGCAGAACTTTGGAAGGTACAGCAACGGAACTAACCATCGATCCCTCGAATCCATCTACCATGCTCGCAGCTATCGGGGCAATCTTTGGCAACAGCGCTAACGGCGTCTATCGTTCAGTAGACGGCGGTGAAAGTTGGCAGCTACTTCGGCAGCTACCTAGCGGATTCTCAGTGGGACGTATAGAGCTAGGACGAGCAAAGTCAGCCCCTAACGTGCTCTTTGCATCATTTTCTAACACAAATCCCTTCACTCTAGCAGCATTATACAAAAGTACTGACGGTGGGCTAAGTTGGACAAAGCTTCCAAACGTTCCAGATTATTGTAGTCCGCAATGCTGGTATAACAACGTCATAGCCGTGCATCCAGCAAGACCCGACGTAGTCTTTCTGGGAGGTGTCGGAGCATACAGATCTACTGACGGCGGCAATAGCTTTGTAGACGTGTCAAGCCCTACGGGTTCTGGCTTAGGCCTACATGCAGACAACCACGCATTCACTTTCGATCCTGTCGACACGAACGTAGTTTACTCAGCAAACGACGGAGGGATTTTTCGCTCGACTGACCTGGGGCAAAATTGGACGTCCTTAAACAATGGACTGTCGACGTTCCAGTTTCAATCCATAGCATTACATCCTACTAATGAGCAATACGCCATAGGTGGCACACAAGATAACGGAACTCTTCTCTATACCGGTTCGGCAATATGGAAAAACATTGATCTAGGAGACGGCGGTGCCACAGCTATCGACTACCTCAGTCCTGCTATCTTGTACCACTTCTATTTTTATCTGTTGCTTGCACGTTCCGACGATGGTGGTGAGCGTTTCTCACTCAAGATCGATGGTCTACCTATATTGCCAAACGGTCTACCTTCAGAACGCACCCTCTTTTACGCCCCGCTGACCATGCATCCTACAGAGCCTAATATCCTGTACACAGGATCTACTAGGCTCTTCCGCACGACCTCACGAGGTGATTTGTGGAGTGCTGTTTCCACGGATTTGACCAACGGCAGCGGTGCAATCTCTGCTATAGCTGTTGCGAGGTCTGATCCAAAAGTGCTCTTCGTGGGCAGTTCTGACGGGCGCTTATCAAAGTCTACAGATGAAGGGCTAACCTGGCAGACACTGCGAGGATTACCTAACCGAGCAATCACTGGCATAGCAATAGATCCAACAAGACCAGACTCCGTCTATGCTGTAGTGTCAGGTTTCGGCACAGGTCATGTCTACGCTAGCACAGATGGCGGTAATACTTGGAACGATATAAGTGACAACTTGCCAGATATACCAGCGAACGCCATCGTTTTAGATCCAGCCATGCCAAGCAGAGTATATATCGGCACGGACATAGGAGTATTTTTCAGTTCCACTGGCCGAGGCCAGTGGGTCTATCTTGGTGAAGGTATGCCTAAAGTTGCAGTACTAGGGCTAGCTACGAATGCCCATACAGGAGTAATAGTAGCTGCAACGCATGGCCGAGGTATGTTCCAGTTAGCTTTGCAAGTAGAAGATAGAGCCGCTCCGCAAGTAGTACTAGAACAGCCCAGAGGTGGAGAGGTGTTTTTCTCCGGTGACAAGATAGAGCTAAGGTGGAGATCAAGCGACGACACGGGCGTTGCATTCCAAGAGATACAGTTGATAGAAGATAACGAAAGTAGCACGATAGTTTCTGGGCTCTCAGGCAGCCAAAGCTCTTTCATCTGGACGGTTCCACAAAAAGAAACTAAGGCGAGGATACGCGTCATAGCTCATGACGCGGCAGGCAACGTCGGCAGCGATGAAAGCGGTTTGTTTACAATCTCCTCAAGCAGAGGACGGATAGACCGAATAAGTTTCAACTCGGCGGCAGACAAGCTGACCGTAGATGGAGATGGATTCAAAGTAAAT
Source organism: Blastocatellia bacterium (assembly GCA_025057015.1). Taxonomy (GTDB): domain Bacteria; phylum Acidobacteriota; class Blastocatellia; order Chloracidobacteriales; family JADJPF01; genus JANWYG01. The sequence continues at coordinate 113,571 of JANWYG010000003.1, read as the reverse complement.
GACAGCGTCATAGAAGTTGACAAGGTGCGTCTTCAGAAGACAAAGTATCCTAAGAAGTTTCGTCAACCTGATGGTTCTATCTCGCGCTTAGTAGGTTCTGATGCACGTCTAGGGCAGCTTTTGAAGCCGGGACAGCAGGTTGTCATAAGCATAGTAAGCATTAGCAGCGGTCAACGCATAGCGCAAGCTACTTTCACTCCATAAGGAGCTTAGTACTGGACTCGAAAATGCTCCATAGTCTCGCCGGAGCTGATACAGGCTCGCCGTAGAGCACTTAGCAAGCTCTCACAGCTAGAAAACCGATCTTGGGGGCTTTTAGCTAGGGCACGTAGTATAACCTCAGATACTTCTTGCGGTATAGAGGGGTTAAATGTATTGGGTGCAGGCACAGGTTCCTTGAGATGTTTTTGAAGAACCTCAGTAGGAGTTTTGCCAGTAAACGGCACCCGCCCGGTAAGCATTCTGAAAAGCAGTATGCCTAGGCTGTAGATATCAGAGCGCTCATCGATATTAGTTCCTGTATACCGTTCGGGAGCTATGTACTCTGGCGTACCTATTATGAAACCTTCCTGAGTCAACTGTCCGTCCTTTGCTTCCAGATTCTTACCTATTCCAAAATCGATTAACTTTATTACTTCAGTACCGTCTTCGAGCTGGTGGAGGAAGACGTTGCTTGGTTTGAGATCGCGATGCAGTATAGACTTCTGGTGTGCGAGGGATAGGGCCATACAGACTGGCTCCATTATAGCGAGAACTTTGTTGAGGCTAATTATGCGTGTACGTTTAAGCAAGCTAGCAAGCGTAGTACCACGCAACAGTTCCAGCACCATGTAAGGACAGCCTGAAGGCGTAACGTCGAAGTCATAGACGACAACCACGTTTGGATGCTTCACGGCAGAAGTAGTATAAGCTTCTAGCTGAAAGCGACGCTTCTTAAGCTCATCACCACAGAAGGCGGGGTGCAAATATTTTACGGCGGCCAGGTCACCTATATGCAGCCGCTCTGCTGCAAAAACAATAGCCATACCGCCGTTTCCTATATGTCTTGCTAGCCTGTATTTACCAGCCAGACATTGACCTAAAAGAGTCGATAAGACGTCAGTAGACATCGCTATGAGCTTGGCTCTTGGCGAAGTTGCAGTCCCATAGCACTCAAGATTTCCTTGATTTCATTAAGCGATTTACGCCCAAAGTTGCGGGTCATAAGCAACTCGCGTTCTGATTTTTGAAGTAGTTCCCGCAGTGTCCGTACATCGGCATTTCTGAGGCAATTATAAGCTCGCACTGACAATTCCAGTTGCTCTATCGGCATATCCAGGCCATCATCTGTTTTAATTTCAGGTAGCTGCTCCTGCTCGAGGTAGCTCTCTATGCGGTCATTTTCACCGCTAAATATCTTCATATGGTCTTTGATAAGTTTTGCCGCAATACCGACAGAAAGCTCTGGATCAACGCTACCATTCGTCCAAACTTCCAGCACGAGGCCTTCATAATCCTCCGTGTTATCGCCAACCCGTACAGGATAAACCTGGAAGTTGACCTTCTCGATAGGCGAGTATGCCGAATCCACTGGGATGAACCCAGTAGGACAACCATCGTAATTACGGTCAGCAGGAACATACCTGCGACCGCGTTTGAGCATCATCTCCACTTCGAGGCGTCCACCTTCAGACACAGTAGCTATATAGACACCCTTCGAGAGAACCTCTACTAAATGGTCAGTTTGCAGATCGTCAGAAGTAACTACTTTCGGACCTTCTACCGACAAAGTAACTATTCTAGGTTCTGCCGAATGCATCAGAAAAGCAATCTTCTTGAGATTGAGGATTATATCCGTAGCGTCTTCTACTACGCCTGGCACAGGAGAAAATTCATGCATTATCCCTTCAATACGAACGGCAGCAATAGCTGTACCTTCTATAGAAGATAGAAGTACTCTGCGCAAGCTATTGCCCACAGCAGTAGCAAAGCCTTTAAAGAAAGGCTCAGCTATAACTTTACCGTAGCGTTCGGTCACAGTTTCCCATCTAGGTTGTTCAGGCCATATTAGGCCTACTTCCATAGAGCTTTGCAATTCCGGATTCTCCTTAAGACGAAGATAGAGTTGATTCTGTAAGGATAGCAAAAGTAGTCCATCGCTTGTCAATCCTCAGCTACAGCCTGGTTCCAAGGCGTGTTGCACGTTTGTTTACTGGCACAGGAACACCGTAAGGTGAAGAAAGCTCGCCAGCAACTTTCCTTTCACCAGGCTGCTGCGTTTGGTTTTTAATGACTTCAAGTGCCTTCTTAAGTTGCAGATCTTCTGTTGGCGCTGGTTCTACGGGCAGCGGAGGATAGTTAGAGTCTTCTTCAATGACCTGATCTTCGGATTCAGGCAGCAATGCTTCAGATACCTCCGCAGATCTTACTTCCACAGTAGGCAACAGACCAGGATTTTCTCCCATAAAAGGCTTACCGTTTGGATCAGCATATTTTGCTACAGTAAGCAACAGGCCAGACCCATCCTTAAGCTCAAACAGTCGCTGCTCAGAGCCAGCCCCAAAGGTACGTTCGCCAACAAGCTCACCGCGCTTAGCAGAGGCAATAGCCGCAGCCAATACTTCACCTCCGCCAGCCGTGCTCTTATCTATCAGTAAGACAAGCTGCCCTTCGAACCTGCACTTTGAGCGCTCCGCACTGAAAGAAGCTGCCACGGTCTCGTTTTGTCCTATAGCCTTTGCCAGCACACCACTACCTATAAATAGGTTTGCCGCTGCTGCAGCAGTAGATATCCGGCCGTTTGCAGTACCACGCAGATCCAGTATGAGCTTGTAAATGCCTTTGCTTTTTAGCTCTTCGAGTCGGTCAGCAAGCTCTAAATCCTTACCCTCTGCTAAGGAAGTGACACGAACATAGCCGATACCTGGTTCAAGCACAGAAGCCTCTATAGCAGGCTGAACTGATTTTGCAGCCTTGAACTTGACTTTATAAGGCCGACCGCGACGAAACACTTTCATCTCGACTTCGGATCCAGCAGCCGAAGAAAGCAATTCTTGGGCGTCATAGAGACTAATGTCACGCGTAGCAAAACCCAAGAGATATTCTATAAAATCTCCGCTGCGCAGCCCAGCTTTCTCAGCAGCCGAGCCTCTTAGTACCGACACAACATATATATATCCCGCAACTTTGGAAAGCACTAATCCAGTTTCCGGCTGTTCCATAGAAACAGGCTTATACTTTTTAACCTGCTCCCGCGTAAGGTAGGCACTGTACGGATCTAGCCCTTCGGCAAGACCGCGCAAAGCACCTATACGTACCTTCTCTAAATCCGGCTCGTCCACGTAATCCTTCACTATATGCCTAAGAACGTCTCCGAAAATCCTTAGCTGAACATATGGGTCACCCTTTGCAAAGACGTTCTTCTGTACAGACAAGAATCCGCCTACAATAGCATAGAACGCTATGGCTGCCGAAAGCGAGACGATCGCTAGCTTCGCCCTAACCATTTATCCTCCCTCCTGCACCTACCGCAGCAGGTCTCATTCTTTGAAAGAATTATACAATTGCTTCTCAGCTGATGCTACCTTTAGCAACAGAGGAAGCAAAGACAATCAGACCTGCCATAAAGTTCTTGACTCAACATAGTGCTTTTGCTAGCTTGTTGCTTGTAATCAGTCATTTAACTCCTTAATTTTTGAACGCTTAACTGCCGGAGGAACAGAATGTCTTTTGAAGCTTTGGGGATGATAGAGACCAAAGGATTTGTAGGAGCCGTAGAGGCAGCTGACGCCATGGTCAAAGCGGCAAACGTCACCTTAATAGGTAAAGATTATATAGGAGCCGGCTACGTCACCGTGTTCGTACGTGGCGACGTAGGGGCAGTCAAAGCAGCTACCGATGCCGGAGCAGCAGCCGCTCGACGCGTAGGCGAACTTATAAGCGTACATGTCATACCAAGACCGCATGCGGAAGTAGAACGAGTACTTGCCGAAAACGGAATCAGCGTCGAGAGCATAAGCAAAAAATCTTCCAACAAAGATAAAAGCTAATTGAGGGATTAGGATGCCCACTGATAAGGATCTAATTTCAGTTCAGCAAGCACGCGATTTAGTAACGGCTGCACACGAAGCACAAAAAGTATTTGCCACTTTTTCACAAGAGAAGGTAGACGCCATAGTAGCAGCAATGGCCGCAGCAGCTCTGGCAGAAAAAGATCGGCTCGGCAAACTAGCCCACGAGGAAACTGGATACGGAATACCTGCCGACAAAGCCGAAAAGAATCGCTTTGCTGCAGAAGATGTTCACAACTTCTTCCGTAATCTGAAGACCGTAGGAGTTATAAACGAGACGGATACCCTAATAGAGATAGCCGATCCACGCGGCGTAGTCGCAGCAATAATTCCCTCAACAAATCCTACTTCAACAGCAATTTTTAAGATTCTCATCTCTCTCAAGTCTCGAAACGGAGTAGTACTTAGCCCACATCCTTCTGCTAATCAGTGCATAAATGAGACTACCCGCGTGATGCGAGCTGCTGCCGAAGCCGCCGGTGCTCCTTCCGGCTTGATAGGCTGCATGTCAGTCCCAACCCTGCAAGGTACAGAAGAGTTGATGAAGCATAAACTCACGTCGGTAATCTTAGCTACAGGAGGTACTGGCCTGGTCCGTGCTGCCTATAGCTCTGGTAAACCAGCCTTCGGAGTAGGTCCAGGCAACGTGCCGGTACTTATAGAAGCCTCTGCAGATATTCCAAAAGCTGTAGCAGACGTAATCGCCGGCAAGACGTTTGACTACGGTACTATCTGTGCTTCTGAGCAAGCCATCGTATGCGAACAAGCAATAGACAAACGCGTCCGAGCTGAACTGCTGTCTCAGGGAGCATACTTTTGCTCACCACAAGAAAAAGCCCTGCTCGAAAAGATAGTAGTCACTCCAACCCGAGGACTTAATCCGCAGATAGTCGGCAAGGCTCCGCAAGTCATAGCCGAAATGGCAGGCTTTAAGATCCCTGCAGACGTTCGTCTGCTGATAGTAGAAATGGATGGTGTAGGGCGTGAGCATCCGCTGTCAATGGAAAAACTATCCCCCATACTTGCCTACTATACGGCAGAAAACTGGCAGTTGGGCAGTGAACTATGCCACCAGATCCTGCGCTACGGCGGGATGGGACATACCATAGGCATACATTCACAGAACCGTGAAATAATACGCCAGTTCGGCCTGCGTCAACCGGCATCGAGAATAATAGTCAACTCACCGACAACGCACGGTGCCATAGGCTTTTCAACTGATTTGCCGCCAAGCATGACGCTTGGCTGTGGCAGTTGGGGTGGAAACGTCACCTCTGACAACGTCTCCCCACTCCACTTAATGGACATAAAAAGAATAGCGTTTGAAACTCGGCCGGTAACAAGAAGTCGGCCTCTTCCCATAAGCACTGTATCAGCCGTAGCGAGAGCAGCAGTAGCTGCTACTGGAGTTAAAGAAGTCAAGGTAGCTTCAGCACAAAAAAATCATACTGAAACAGAGCACCTCAGCGAAGCCGAGATATCGCGACTTGTAGAAGCTTTCCTAGCAGAACGCAAAGCTCGCCGTCACCAACCAGTAGAACCCGTCCACCAGACCCCAGCACAACCACCGCAGCAGCAGCCGCCTCCACCTCCTGCTCAGCCTGAGGTCAAAACTGAGCAAAAAACTGAACAAAAGCAACAAGCTCCAGAACAAAAACCCGAACCAGTAGCTTTTGTTTGCGAAGAAGATGTAAAGCGAGCCATAAGAGACAAGCAGAAGATCTACGTTAATGCCAAGACGATTATCACACCTTCGGCTAGAGAACTGGGTGAAGCAAACAGAGTCTTCAACATCATAGCGTCGCCAGCATTGAATAGGGACTGAAATGAATGAGAAGGATAAAAAAGAATTACCTGGCCTTGAAGACCTGCGCGAAGAAGAAGTAGCTCAGGCAGTAGAAGAGCTGCCTATAAACCAGGGGGAGTCTAGCAGCGGCCCTTCCCTAGCCCATGATCGCAAAGTAGAAGCAGAGCTCAAGGAGATGTTCCGCGCCATCGTATCCCAGTTCATCACGCCAGTTGGTAAGTCCATCCGCTCTATCATCGCAGGTGATCACTCAGAACGTACCATAGATATGTGCATAGGAGCCCTCAAGCCGCTGATTATGGCCGCAGAAGAAATTCATTACAACGACATTTACGACGTACTGAAATCAATAGAGCAGCCACTTACAGCATTCCGCCAAGGAAAAAAGCGACTCCTATCCAAAAAAGATCTAAGAAACCTCTCCACAGATTATAAGGAGCTAACCAGGTTAATATCCCGTAGCGTTGCCTCAGATACAACAGATACCCGCACTACTTCCTCTGCGGCAGAACTGATGATCGCAGACCTAGCTGTTTACTTCAAAGACATAGATTCAGAAGTCCTTCAGAAACTGTTTTCAGTCGGCCTAACCAAGCTGGGTGATTTAGCATACACAGCTACAAGAGACATACAAGCAACTGCTGGCATAGATCTAGAAACAGCTCAGAAACTAAAAGCTTGTGCAGCACAAGCTATTGCTGCCATCTCTCCCCTTCCTCCTCGGTCCTCAGGTGAAGTTCAACGTCTTGAAAACACGCGTCAAACAGCCAGCCTCAACCGCCACATTCTTCCTGCCAAAACAGGAGATGCAGATGTTTCAGACATAATAAAAGAAAGGTGGATAACCGCAGTAGAAAGAATAACAGACGAACTGGAGAGGTATGCTCAATCGGCTATTGACGTTATCACCGAACTGGAACGTGTTCACCGCGCCCTTGTAAACATGCGGGTTGCGTGCGAACGGCTACAAGGTGAAGTAGAGTTCTACCAAGATGACTTATCAGAGCTGTTTGATACTACCGAGCCGCTTAGCGATGAATTAGGTACTCCGGTAACTATCTATCGCCAGATGCTAAAGGAGCTGCGCCGTACGCTAGATCACATCTCAAATGCTCTAAGAAAGGCAGAAAAGGTCTACTCGCAAATAGACGAATCACTTGAAGAAACTCAAGAGATAGAGTTACTACTTCTTACGCTGCGTAAGCGCAAAGGCTCTCCGCTGGTCGGTATTACAGCAGCTCGTAAATCGCCAGAGGAAGAGCAAAATACCCAGCTTGAAGGTCGAATTACAAAAAGACTGAACTGATTGACTATGGATCCTAAACAGATAGAGGAAACTATATACAAAATCACTCGTGCGGTCTATAACCGACTAGGAGAAAAAGCTGACCGTAAGACCGTCGAAGCAATAGTCACTGACGTCGTCGATGTAATCTATCCGCTGCTGCAACAACCCTCGCAACCAGCTAGTACACCAACAACAGCAAAGCCTGACTCTCAAAGACATTTCGTAGTTTCAGTCTTTGGCACTGATCAACCCGGTATAGTAGCTGCTGTAGCAAGCCTCCTTGCCGAAGCACGCTACAGCATCATCGACATCAACCAAACAGTAGTTAAAGGCAAGTTTGCCATGATAATGATAGTTGGTGCATCAGAACAAAGCACCGAGATGATGCAAGTGCGCGAACAGCTACGCGCTCTCTCACAACAACTAGGCGTCCGCATCTACTTCCAACGCGAAGACCTCTTCCACGCTATGCATAGGATTTAGTCAATAGAAAGGGTTTCCAACCGCTTTCGTCATTTACTAAAAACTTTCTCTTCTCTTAGTGCTAACTAAGTTAAGAATGTTTTCGCCTTTTATCGAGAATCACTATGTACTATAATGCCGTGTAATTTCTACAGGTATTTAAAGGGTTCATGTTTGCTACACATTTACTACTTAGGTTCTGGGCAAAGACTACACACGATAAGATAAATTATCCCAAAGCATTTCATCCTCTTCTCTGCCATATGATAGACGTGGCAGCTGTTACGCAAACCATGTGGGACAAAGTGCTATCAACTGCATTAAAAGAGCGTATCAGCTGTGCTTTAGGCCTAACGAGCATAACGGGTATAGAGCAAACAGGCAAAATAGTCTCCTGGATTGCCGGTCTACACGATCTAGGAAAAGCTTCCCCGCCATTTGCGCACCGCTATACTGAACAGCAAATCCACCAAATTTACCAAGGGACAAAGTTCGAAAGAGCACAACTACCACTTCCTCCTCCAAAACAAGCACCTCATGGCTACGTGACCGCAATCGCACTTGAGCGGATACTCACCGACTTTGGTTTCGGCTGGAAGTTAGCTGAAAAGATGGGGATTATAACGGGTAGCCACCACGGCAAGTTTCCTAATTCTTCCGAAATAAAAGACATAGAAGGCAACGACTCAAAGCTAGGAGGAAAAAGTTGGAAAACCGCTCGACTAGAACTTGCCAAAGTCTTACACGAAGTGTTGTGCGTTCCTACCTTAACGCTTGATCCAAAATTAGACATAGACAATGCCTCAGCTTTGATCCTAGCTGGCCTTGTATCTGTAGCAGATTGGATAGGTTCAAACACAGAGTTCTTCAAGTGCAAGGTCACTGATCAAGCAAACATACCGCAAATAGACTTGTACTCTTACAAAGAAGAAGCTTTCAATAATGCTAGAGCCGCTTTGTCAAAACTCGGCTGGTTAGACCAACCAGAAGCAATATACCACAAGCGGTTCTGTGAACTTTTTCCAAACATAGTTAAGAACAACCTACAAGACACTGTAGAGACGCTAGCCGAAAAGCTTCGCTCACCAGGCATAGTAGTAATAGAAGCCCCTATGGGCGAGGGCAAGACCGAAGCAGCAATGTTTCTAGCAGACTTTTGGAATGCCACCCTAAAGCAGCGCGGTATCTACTTTGCATTGCCTACACAAGCGACAAGTAACCAGATGTTCTCCAGAGTAAAGAACTTTCTAGCAGCCCGCTACCCTCACGAAAAAGTCCTTCTGCAGCTACTGCACGGACATGCATCGCTTTCAGCAGAATTCGAAACTCTGCTAAAGCAACACGAGAAACTACTATCTATGTCAGAAATATATGCTGACGAGCAAACCCATAGCTGCCTCGCAAGCGTAGTCGCTGCTGAATGGTTCACTCACCGCAAGCGAGGCCTACTAGCTCCTTTCGGAGTAGGTACAGTCGATCAAGCATTACTTGCAGTCCTTCAGGTCCAACATGTATTCGTAAGACTTTTCGGTTTAGCTCATAAGACGGTGATAATTGACGAAGTACACGCCTATGACGCATATATGTCTGTTCTACTTGAACGACTTTTGAACTGGCTAGCAACGTTAGGCTCTCCAGTAATACTCCTGTCGGCTACTTTACCAGCTGACAAGCGCAATAGCCTCGTAAAAGCGTATCTAAAAGGGCTTTCTGAAGAAGGCAGTTGGCATACCTCAGGTTCTTATCCTTCAATTACTTGGGCAACTAAACAAGACATAGGTACAATCGAGATACGCACCTCACAGCAAAAGCTCATAAACCTTTGCTCTGTCACCTTGGAATCCTTGGGCGAAGCCCTAAAAGAAGCGCTCGCCGATGGAGGTTGCGTTGCGGTTATCTGTAACACAGTCGAGCGAGCGCAGGAAGTGTTCCTAAAGCTAAGGCAGCACTTTCCAGGTACTTCCAATGACTCCCTACCTGAGGTAGATCTGTTGCATGCGAGGTTTCTATACACAGACCGAGCCAAACGCGAGCTACGTTGCCTGATACGCTTCGGAAAAGAAAATTCTTCAGTGGTCGATTCCCAAGGCAAAGAACACCCCGTAATCCGCCCAAAGCGAGCTATCTTAGTGGCTACCCAAGTAATCGAGCAAAGCTTGGACCTAGACTTCGATCTGATGATATCCGAACATGCTCCAGTCGACCTACTACTACAACGCGCAGGTAGATTGCACAGACACGTCAGAAAACAGCGACCACAAAGACTCTCAGAACCCACTTTGTGGATCATCTCAAGCCAAGAAGGTTTTGGAAACAGCAGCCTCATCTATGATGAACACATACTGCTGCGCTCCCAACTAGCAATTGACAAGCTACAACGGATACGAATACCAGAAGATGTTTCCCAATTGACAGAATACGTCTATAGCAACAACCAGCCCTGTACGGATGAGTCACTGTCAAATCACTGGGAAGCAACAGAGAAAAAATTAAGGAATAGAATACAAGATAAAGAACACAGAGCCCGCAACAAGAGAATAGCCTCTCCGCTAAATAAAAATCTCCTCAACGAGTTTAGTTCCTTCCTAGAAGAAGATAATCCAGAATTTCATAAAAGCCTGCAGGCCTGCACTCGAGATGATGAATCCCCCAGCATACAGGTAGTCATTCTGCAAGAGAAGCAAGCCGAAAGCAAGTGTGCCCGCAACATTGCTGAAACAAAGTACTTGTTACAAAGGTCAGTCACAATCTCAAGTCCGAGAATAGTCTACGAGCTTATAGATCAGAGTCCTCCACCTGAATGGCAAGAGAACGCCCTGCTAAGGCATCATCGCCTACTAGTAGTCAATTCAGCAGGCGAAGTTACAGTCGGTAAATACCTTCTAAAACTAGATGATCAACTAGGAATAGTGATCAAAGGAGAATGAAATATGCAATCCTTCAACCTAGTAGATAACCCCTGGATCGCATGCATTAAAGACGGCCAAGCTAGTGAAGTGAGCTTAAAAGACGCTCTACTGCACGCGCATGAAATTAACGAAATAACAGATAATTCGCCACTAGTAGTCGTAGCAATTCACCGACTATTGCTAGCAGTTCTCCACAGAGTCTTTGGTCCAAAAGATTTTGACCAATGGACAGAGCTCTGGAAATTAGGCAAGTGGGATGCAAAAGCTATCAGCGAGTATCTAGATCGATGGAAACATAGGTTTGATCTCTTCGACAAAGAGCGTCCGTTCTATCAATCCAAACAGTTACTCGATGAAAATGCCGAAAAGAAATCCATAGTCCTGCTACCAAACGAATCCGCTACCAGCGGAACATGGTGCGACCATAGCTTCCAAGGATCCACGGAAAAGTTCTCCCCTGCAATGACTGCAAGGTATTTGCTCGCACGGCAAGCTTTCTCGCTAGGAGGTGGTAATAGTAAGCCGTTTAATCTTTCCAACGCTCCATTAGCAGGAGGCTATACCGTAATGGTGCTTGGGAATAACCTTTTCGAAACCCTTGCCTTGAACTTGATTCCCTACAATGAAGAAAGTCCGCTGCCCCAGATAGCTCCTGACCTACCCGCTTGGGAACAGGAACAGTTTAGAGAACCTGATAAGAACGGTAACGTTCCATACGGCTACGTTGACTATCTAACCTGGCAAAGCAGGCGCATCCTCGTATTTGGTGACCATACAGGCGTTACAGACTACGCACTAATGCAAAACTTAAAGCTCAAAGATGACTTCTACCACGACCCTTTCAAGTGCTATTACAAGAATCCCCAAAGGGGAATGTTGGAAAAAAAGCTAAATGAAGACAAGGTACTCTGGCGCGATAGCCACACGCTCTTCGTCGAGGCGGAAGATGCTTCCGTCCAACGCCCCCTCGTATTTAACCACCTCGCTGAAATAGAAAAACGACAGAGCAGAGGTGAGCTAGTAGCCAGCAAAGCTTACCGCTTCATGCTCGTCGGCCTACTAGCAGACAAAGCAAAAGTCTATCTATGGTCTAGAGAAGTGCTACCACTACCACTTGTTTATTTAACTGACGCAAACCTTAGAAATGCTCTCAAAGAAGCAATTAACTTGGCCGAAGAAGTGGAAACACTGCTCTCTCAAGCAGTAGAAAAGCTTTCAGCTACCTTGCTGGACGAGAGACAAAATATTGATAAAGATCTTGTCAAAAAATTTGCAAAAGGATTAGGAGCCAGCTCTTTCTACTGGACCAAGCTTGGTCTGCACTTCAAGCAGCTACTTGTCGATCTACCAAACGATCTAGTCCTTGACCTTGAAGAAGAAACAACCATATTCGGGAGAAAACAGTTGCCGCTATGGGCGAAGCTACTCGAGAAAACAGCAAGACAAGCACTTAGACACGTAACAAGCAGTCTAGGGTCTACAGCCAAAGACCTAAAGGCCGTAGTTCAGGCCGAAAGCAAGTTCAATATGGCGCTCGCAGCTGTAAAAAAGCAGTACATCAACTACTTTGATTCACAGCAAACACCCTAAAAGGAGAAAACTATGAAAAAAGACTTCATAGACTTCTTGCTCGAACTCCACAAGAAGGAAGACCGCGGCTCGCTGGCAAAGCTCAGACGCGGAGTAGGCAAACCACCTGGAGAAAGCATGGAAGTATATAGCGTAATAGGTCGCTTTATAGCAGAAGCCAAAAGCGAGCTTGAAGAATACGCGCTGTACTTGGTCGCTACTCTATATGGCCTATACCCGTCAGAAAGCGCAGAAAAATATAACTTCGGTGCATCTTTTGCTCAGTTACGACTGCGACAAGAAAGCGAGAGCACTGAAAGACGATTCGTGGCAATTCTCAACTCAAATTTCGAAGACTTACCACAACACCTTAGGCAGGCAGTCAACCTACTCAAATCCAAAGAAGTACATATCAACTGGCTTCAACTGCTAAACGACATCCTAGACTGGCAACGAGACGACTACAAAGTCCAACGCCAGTGGGCGACATCTTTCTGGAAAGAAATTGAAACTGAAGAAACCAGACAAGCTGAAAAAACTGAAGAAATTTAAGGAGGAAAAATGAAAGTAGAACTACACCTAATACAGAATTTCGCACCTTCCAACTTAAACCGTAGCGACACAGGAACACCCAAAGACTGCGAATTCGGAGCAGTAAGACGCGCTCGTATTTCTAGTCAATGTCTCAAACGCGCAATACGCGAATACTTTGCTAAAGGAGAAATATTTACCAACGAACAAAAAGCCCTCTTCGCAAAGCGCACTCGGCTACTGCCAGATACTCTGGTAGAAACGCTAGAAAAGAAAGGACAAGACCGTAACCAAGCTCAAAAAGTAGTACAAGCTCTCCTCAAGGGCCTGGGTTTAAAAATAAGGGAAAAAGAAAATGAACTAGAGTACCTTGTCTTCCTAGGTGCAAAGGAAATCGAAAACCTCGTCGATAAATGCCTCTCTTACTGGGATCAACTTGAGGCAGTCGCCTCGCAGCTGAAGAAGGACGAAGACGCTAACCCGAAAGAGTCCAAATCCAAAAAAACCAAGGAAAAATCAGAAGAGAAGCTGCCAAAGGACCTAAAAGAAGCAATCCAAAGTGTGTTAGACGGCGGTAGGGCAGCCGACTTAGCACTCTTTGGAAGAATGCTCGCCGACTTGCCAACAAAAAAAATAAGTGCCGCCTCCCAAGTAGCCCACGCAATATCTACACATAAAGTCGGTGTAGAGTTTGACTTCTATACTGCTGTGGATGATCTACAACCACTAGGCCAGGCCGGCGCAGGTATGATGGGTACAATAGAGTTCAACTCGGCTTGCTTCTACCGCTACGCAAACATCGACGTAGAACAACTAAACGAGAACCTTCAAGGTGATACAGAACTTGCGAAAGCTACCGTCGCTGCCTTCATAGATGCTGCCGTTCATGCCATACCCACAGGCAAACAAAATAGCATGGCAGCACACAACTTGCCCTCTTTTATCCTAGTCACTGTCCGTCCGAGAGGCTTCTGGTCCCTCGCTAACGCCTTCGTCAACCCTGTCAAAGGCAGCGATATAGTTAACGAGTCTATCAAAAGGCTCGACAGGTACTGGGGACAGTTAGCCCACGCCTACGGAGAAGAAAACATACAAAAAGTCTACGTCAACCTCTATGAGGAAGATCTGCCAAACCTCGGAGATAGTCGCGTCGATAACGTCAAGGAGCTATTAGCCAAAACCCTCAAATACCTAGAAACTCAGTAGTAAGGAGATAGGCCATGCCAACTCTACTTATAAGACTCGTAGGCCCGATGCAATCCTGGGGAACCTTATCAAGATTCTCCATCCGGGAAACTTCTACAGAACCTTCTAAGAGCGGCGTAATAGGTCTTTTATGCGCTGCCCTTGGCAAACCCCGCGACCAATCCACGATAGACGACGAGGAGTTCCGTAGCATCGCTACATTGCGAATGGCCGTGCGAGTCGACCGTGAAGGAATAGTCAAATATGACTACCAGACAGCGCAAAATATAGCTCAGGTATCAGGTGGTCAACCGAAAGAAACCGAAACCTCCCCTAAGTACTATTTAAGCGATGCCTGCTTCGTAGTTGGATTAGAAGGAAAAGACCCTAATCTCCTACATCAATTGAACCATGCCCTAAAGTTTCCTAAGTGGCAACTGTACTTGGGTCGCAAAGCTTTCGTTCCCAGCCTGCCTGTAAGCTTCAAAGATGAGCTGTACCCTGGAAATCTGGAGGAGTCCCTGCTGGATCTGAATTTCTGTAGTTGGCAAGGCATCGCAGATGGTAGAAAAGCGGAACCGCCTGAGCACTTACGGGTAGTCTTAGAAGATCCTAAAGGTCCGGAAATGCGCTACGACCAACCATTCTCTCTCAGCAAGCGTACCTTTCTGCCACGCTACTGCAGCACCAAGTTCATTAACCTCAAAGGAGGAAAATATGTATCTGTCTAAACTTCTCCTAAACCCACGAAATAAGTTTGTGCAGCGTGACCTAAATGACTGCCAGCAAATACACCAACGCTTGCTTTCCGCTTTCCCTAAAGCGGAAAGCAGCGCTAGAGCAGAGTTCGGTCTGCTTTTTCGCATCGAGAATAACCCTGGACAGCTCTACATCTTAGCTCAATCAAAGATACTCCCAGATTGGTCGAACTTGCCCCAAGGATACCTTCTACAAGAACCACTCTGTAAAGATGTCTCGAAGCTCTACACAGAAGAGGTCCTATATGAAAATAGATACCTCGCCTTTCGACTGCGCGCAAATCCCACGCGCAAAATAGAGACTAAATCGCTACCTAACAGCATAAAGCAAAACGGCAGACGCGTAGAGCTGTATAGAAAAGAAGAGCAAGTAGCTTGGCTACAAAGAAAAGCAGCAGCCAACGGGTTTAGAGTGTGCTCGCTGAAAATTAGGAAAGACACACCTAACTTAAATGTCAACCCTGAAGCGAAAATTTATGGCGTGCGCTACGACAAGATATCCGGTAAAAATAAGAAACTGACCTTCGGCTCAGTCCTCTTCGAGGGAGAGTTGCAAATAACAAATCCACAGCAGTTCAAAAAATGCCTAGAAAACGGAATCGGAAGTGGTAAAGCCTACGGATTTGGCCTACTTTCAATAGCCAATGCCTACGAAAGGAGCTAGTATATGGATGACCTACACATTCTTCCAAAAGTCAGAGATAGCCTAAGCTACCTCTACATCGAACATAAAAAGGTAGATAGAGATAGTAAAGCAATCGCTTTGCATGACAAGGAAGGTAAAACCACTGTTCCTTGCTCCTCACTAAACTTGTTAATGCTAGGTCCTGGCACTTCAATTACCCATGCCGCAGTGCTAACATTAGCCGAAAATGGATGCCTTATCTCATGGGTAGGAGAAGCTTCAGTTAGGTTCTACGCCCAAGGTCTAGGAGAAACCCGCTCATCACATAGGCTGTTGCACCAGGCAAGAATGGTCTCTTACCCAGAACTGCGAATGCAGGTAGTTAGACGCATGTATGAAATGCGCTTTCCTGAACCCCTCGAACCTAACCTTAGCCTGCGCCAAATACGCGGCAAAGAAGGTATACGAGTACGCGAAGCCTACTTCAAATATAGCCAATTGTATGGCGTTAAATGGAAGGGCCGTAGCTTCAGCACTCACGATTGGAATAAGTCTGACCCAATTAACCGTGCACTTTCTGCCGCAAATAGCTGCCTCTACGGCATATGCCACGCCGCTATAGTGGCAGCAGGCTTCTCTCCAGCTCTAGGCTTCATCCATACGGGTAAGATGCTCTCTTTCGTATACGACATAGCTGACCTCTACAAAGTAGACGTGACCGTACCCATAGCTTTTCAAACAGCTGCAGAAGGAACCCAAGATGTAGAGACACGCGTTCGTCACGCTTGCCGCGATAAGTTCTATCAGACAAAACTCTTGCAAAGAATCATCCCGGACATAGAAAAAGCTCTAGGTCTAGACACCAATCCCGTTACCGCACAAGAAGCCGAATTTAACCAAAACCCTGCTGCTGCTAGTAACCTCTGGGATCCAGAGGGAGAAGTCAAGGGCGGAACAAACTTTGCTGAGGACTTCGAGGAAGAAAAATGTTAGTCATAATACTTGAAAAAGTGCCAGCTAGCGTCCGAGGAGAGCTAACTAGATGGATGCTAGAAGTTAAAACTGGCGTTTTCGTCGGTAACCTCTCCGCCCTTGTCCAAGACACCCTGTGGAAGATGATTAAAACAAAAGTCAAGGACGGCGGAGCTATTCTGATCTGCAAGGCAGCTAGCGAACAAGGTTTTTCCATAGAAATGTTTGGAGATACCTCTAGAGAAGTGGTAAACTTTGACGGACTACAGCTGATCCGCGTTAGGTCTGCCAGTGATGAGCATAAGCTTAGCTAACTCAAAAGCCTCAAATAAACAAAGCTGGTAGCTGAAACACCAGGCAGGATCCATACATAAACAAGGATCCGAGCCGTAAGTCTTTTATTTTCCAGTATTGTCCCCACGCGCGTGGGGGTGAACCGCATTGAGCCCAAAGCACTTACGCCTGTGACGTATTGTCCCCACGCGCGTGGGGGTGAACCGCACCAAAGGAGAACGAAAATGATGCATGAAAGATTGTCCCCACGCGTGGTTTGGGTTGAATTGACGCTAGGACGAGCGCAGATTCCAGTAATGCTGTAAGGCAGCGAGGGCTAAACCTACGGCGTTGACTTGTATGCTACTGTTTTTACTGCATCTATGAACTCTTCAGGAGTCATAGTAGTTGTGACGCCTGAGGCGGTGCGCCGGAAGGGATTTATACGCTCCTTGTGTCCACTAGCAGAGATGACGAAGAATGACGGATAGCCTGTAATAGAAAATCCTCTCGCTAGCTCGTTTTCATCCTTACCTGACTCAGGATTAATCCTGACCCTTGGAATAGCTTTGAGAAAGCTCTCCACCTGCTCAGAATTGAGCAGCCTACCGTCCAGAGCTTTGCAATATCCACACCAATCAGTATAGAAATAGACTATCATCGGCAAGCTAAGCTGCTTGTGGTGGTTGACAACCTCTCGAAAGCCTGATGCGCCAGTAAGCCAACCGAAAGATGTAGGCTTTTCTGTAGAAGTCACGTTTTTCGATGGGACATAAAAGTCTTCGTTTGACAATCGCTTCTTTTGGCCATAAGCAGCCGTAGCAACTAGGAGAATGCTTATAAAGGCTAGACTTTTCATGTGATTGCCCCTATCCAGAAAAATTTTTGGCTAGCTTACCATAACTACACGAAAATAGTAAGGCTGGGCCTGTTTCCAGGCCCAAAAAGTTACCTTATACCTCCAGGGAGCCAGAACTTACCTTCAGTCTTGCCCTGTCCTCCAACTACGACAGCCGGGCCTCCTGAAATAGGCATCTTCTGTATTCTATGGTTTAGAGTATCGGCCACAAACAGTTCCCCTCTGCCTGAAGCGGTAATACCTTCTGGAGAATGCAGTCTACCAGGGGCTCCTCCAAAAGCCATGAACGTTGACCATTTATTTGGATCAGGCTTCGATGGATCGAAACACTGTATCCTGTGATTAGCCGTGTCAGCTATCCACACTCTCCCTTGCGAGTCCACGAAGATGCCTTTTGGAAGGTTAACCTTACCCGGAGCAACGCCAAATGACGTATTCTCGAACAGACTCCAGCTGTTAGTTGAAACATCGTATTTTTGTATCCTATTGTTGTTCGTATCTGCCACATAAAGATTGCCCTGCATATCCAGAGCGATTCCTGTAGGCTGGCGGAAATGACCTATAGCCACACCGAACCCACCGGCAATTACCGTCCAGCTGGCCGCTGCCACAGAAGCTGGTACTGTACTGGCGTTTTCAAGCTTTTGAACACGGTTATTAGCTGTGTCCGTTACATACAAAACCCCGGTTCTTTCATCATAAGCTATTCCCTGCGGCTGGTTAAAGCAGCCACTACAAACACCTACTCCGGCAGAGATTATCTCCCAGCTGTTGCCTCCATCCGTACTGCGCTGCACGCGGTAATTGTGAGTATCTGCTACAAAGATGATGTTGCCTGCACTATCTGTAGCTATTGCTTGAGGTTTGTTAAACTTGCCAGCAGTAACACCTAATCCTCCTGCCACCACTTGCCAAGTAGCCCCATCATCGGTACTCCGCTGTATCCTATGGTTGTCAGTATCTGCCACGTAGATTGCTAGGTGTTCCAAGCTACTTCTAAGCACGAGTGTAATACTCCCTGAGCAACCATAAGCGTCGGTAGCAGTAACGGTAAATGTATAATTACCACCAGCCGTAGCAGTACCAGAGAGCACTCCGCTAGTTGATAGAGTAATTCCCGGAGGCAGAGTTCCGCTTGATCTCACAAAGCTGTAAGGCGCAGTACCACCGCTTGCTGTAAGCGTTTGGCTATAAGCTAGACTTACAGTAAAGGGTGGCAAGGTTGTAGGAGTTATTGTTATAGTAGGACAAACCATAGTCACAGTATAGCTCCGAGTGCCCGAACAACCGTAAATGTCAGTAGCTCTGACGGTGAACGCATAACTACCGGCAGCAGTCGGTATACCAGACAGTAGCCCGGCCGCAGACAGACTCAATCCTGGTGGTAGTGTTCCTGCACTTACGCTATACGTGTAAGGCCCGGTACTACCGCTTGCAGTAAAGGATTGGCTGTAGGAAGTTCCTACAGTACCCGAGGGCAAAGTATTTGGCAGAAGGTTTATTGTGGGACACTGTATCGTCAGAGTATAGCTCCGCAAGCCAGAACAAGAGTTTGCATCAGTAGCTCTGACAGTGAAATTGTAGCTACCTATTGCAGAAGGAGTACCAGAAAGTAGTCCTGCCGTGCTTAGTGTAAGCCCTGGAGGCAAAGAACCCGACGTCACAACGAAACTGTAAGGAGCAGTTCCACCGCTAGCGGTAATTGTCTGGCTGTAAGACAGAGCCACAGTACCATTTGGCAACGCAGCTGGATTAATAGTTATTGGTGGGCAGTTTGCCACAAATAGACGGTAAGTTCTCACCATAGCACAGCCATCGGCATCTCTAGCGACTACTGTAATGTTGTATGTACCGGCCAATGTAGGCGTACCGGAGAGAACACCTGTGGAGCTCAGACTAAGACCTGGCGGAAGAGGACCTAGTCTGGACCAAGTTATCGGAGCAACTCCTCCGCTGGCAGAAAAAGTTTGTGTATACGCTGCACCTATAGAGGCAGCAGGCAACACGTTACTTACTGGAAAGACTTGTATTGCGGGGCAACAGTTCGTCAGATTTTCTAGGTATACACTGTTATCAGTTTGGTAGTTAGTAGCTATCAGATCAACTCGCCCATCAGAATTAAAATCTGCGGCCGCTAGTCCATAAGGCTCTCCGGCATCAAAACTAACCATCGCACCAAAACCACCAAGACCATTACCAACTCTTACAGAAACACTACCAGAAACAATATCTGCAGTAGCAACATCGTGTCTGCCGTCGGAATTAAAATCGGCGACGACCACAGACCATGGCAGTAACCCCATAGCAAAGCTGGATACTGTAAAACCACCCAATCCATTACCTAACAAAATCGACACGTTATTTGTGTTTGAATTCGCCACTGCTAAGTCATGGTTACCGTCGGCATTAAAATCACCTATGGCTATTGATCTAGGCAAGGTACCAGCACCAACCGAGATACTTGTAGCCGAACCAAAACCACCAGCACCATTACCCAATCTTATAGACACATCGTTAGAAGTAGTATTTGCAGTAGCCACATCTTGGCGCCCATCGTTATTGAAGTCTCCGATCACTATAGAGTGAGGCCCAGTACCAACCGCAAAGTTAGTAGCAGAAGAAAAACCGCCAGTTCCGTTTCCTAGCAGTATAGAAAAGTTACTGGAAGAAAAGTTAGCAACAGCCAAGTCTTGTCGGCCATCACCGTTGAAGTCACCAGCAGCAACCGCAACAGGATTGGTGCCCACCACAAAGGTAGTGGGAGAAGAAAAACCTCCGACTCCATTTCCTAAAAAGACAGATATATTATTCGAATTGTAATTTGTTACAGCTATATCCGGCACGTTATCACCGTTAAAATCTCCGGTAGTTACTGAGTAAGGTCTACTACCGCCAGTGCTAAAGTTAGTTGCTGCTCCAAAGCTACCAACGCCATTACCCAGCACTACTGACACATTGTCAGAAACTTCATTTGCTAGTACAAAATCTTGATCTCCATCCAGATCAAAGTCCGCAGCAGCTACAGCTCTCGGCCTGCTACCTCCACTGCCTATATTCGTCCCAGCTATGAAACTACCTAGTCCATCTCCCAACAGAATAGAGACTGAATCTGAATAATAATTTGCAGTAGCAAGATCTTTGTTCCCGTCTGAATTAAAATCACCGGCTGCTATTCCATCAGGACGAACTCCAGTAGCAAAATTAGCAGCAGGCGCAAATCCTCCAAGGCCATTACCCAGCAATACAGAAACATTGTGTGACAGATAGTTCGCTACCGCTAGATCCTGCCTATTGTCTGAATTAACATCACTTACCACCAAAGCATACGGATAGGTTCCTACTATAAAATTAGCAACAGCTCCGAAGCCACCTAGTCCATTTCCTAACCTAACGGAAACACTGTTACCGAAATAGTTGGCAGCAGCAAAGTCTTGCCTACCATCACCATTGAAATCACCAACTTGCACGGCAAGAGGAAAAGCACCAACCGAGAAATTAACTGCTGCTAAAAAGGTACCATTGCCATTACCAAGCAAGACTGAGACATTGTTGCTACCTGCATTAGCAACTATGAGATCTTGATTAGCGTCATTATTAAAGTCAGCTAAGGCTATACCTCGCGGCAAGCTGCCTACAGTGAGGAACGTTGGTGCGGAAAAACTTCCTGCACCGTTTCCAAACAAAAGAGCTACATTCCCTGATCCTAGATTAACTACGGCTAGGTCTTGATTATCATCCTCGTTGAAATCCCCTACGACTACTCCTAGTGGTACACTGGCTGATGCAAAGTTAGTAGGAGAAGAAAAGCCTCCAGTTCCGTTTCCTAAAAGGACAGAGACATTATTTGATCCGTAGTTTGCCGTGACCAGATCTTGATTTCCGTCTTCATTAAAATCCCCTATAGCTAGTCCGTGAGGATAGGCGCCCACTGAAATGGTTGCTACCGTAGAAAAGCCTCCACTACCGTTACCAAGTAGTACAGACAAAGTACTTGCATCAAAATTGCCGACCGCCAGGTCTTCTCGCCCATCTTCGTTAAAGTCACCAACGACAACCGGCGTAGGTCCGTCTCCCACGGCAAAAGATCTAGAAGCCCTAAACCTCACGGTCGGACAAGGAGCAGCTAAAGGTAATATACTATCCCGTTGAGTAAAGGTTAATGAAATCCCAGTTGAGTTTAGTAAGAAGATAGTAAGTAAGATAATATACTTACTTGGTTTAGAGAACGGCATACTTCACTCCTTAAAAAAACTTCCTGCCTACCGTAACAGTCAAGCCGCTCAAAAAACCAAGAGCAATTAGTTTACCTGCTTTATCTGAGAAACTCAATAAGTTCGCACTCAGGCACTACCTACAACAAGGATTATTGGCGATAAACGAAAGGCAGTACGTGCAAAACGAGTATTTACCAATACCGCTAATAAGGTGCTATACTCATCACCACAAACGACACGGGGTACACATGCTCACCATAGGTCTTATTTCTTTATTTACGGCAGTCATCATGACACAACAAACGTACAAGTTAGATAAGTGGCCAGAAGTTTGGTCAGAATATGTCTGCAAGCGAGTTGAACTTGAAGGTTTAGCAGTAAATTCGAAGCTAGGGGCAGCTGTTTATAACGGCGAAGAACTAGTGTGGATAGACGGGCTAGAAAGCTGGCCTGAGGGATATTACTTGGGCGAAAAAAAAGGCAAAAAGGTTAGAGTTACTGGTACGGTTACATTTAAAGATTACGGTCCGGTCATCGACAATCTCACTCCAAATGATGAGCAACGAGCTGGTATACTTGGAGAAGAACACGAAGTGCGCATCGTGCTTAAAGATGTGGAGTGGAAGCTGCTCGAATGAACGCCCACAGCTAAAGTTCTTCTGGCCTCTCAAGAGGAGGTGCTACAGCGTTGTAATCTTCCCTGATTCTCTTTTCATAGTCTTCTAACAACTCTATGACGCGATCGTAGCTAGGAGAAGACACCACAAAGCCTATGTGATTCTTCTTTTTGACGCGGTAGTATATTTCTGAGTCAGTGAAGCTCGAAGTATCAGGCCATTCGTAGCGCGCAAGCGAGATGATCACACCTGCATGATGGTTGCGCAGCTTTTTAAGCTTAGTGTCTGCGTCAATCTCTATTCTGGCCCACTCTATCCAAGGATTCACTCCGTAAGCAGCCTCTATTGTCTCAGCTATATGGGCACCTCCTATGCGTGCCGCTACTTCTAAGAAGTACAATTTACCATCTCTATCTCTTATAAACTCTGCATGTGCTGGACCTTGTTTAAGACCGAATGCTTTAAGTAGCCGTGAGTTCATCTCCAACAGTTCCTTCTCTTCCTCAGAGCCGTGCAACAAAGTATGACTGCTATAAATACCACCGCCGGCGTATATTTCGAAAGGTGGTCGTCGATACTTGCTAGCAGAGACAAACCTGATGCGGCCTCGACGAAGCAAAGTATCTACATGGTAAACTTCACCTTCGATATAGGTTTCCAACAAATGGTAAGAAGGCCGCTCATGCAGATACTGGCGTTGCTCCAACTCACCGAGCCGTTGCCAGAGAGCTTCTTCGCTGGTCAACTTCTTTATACCTATCCCCCCTGCACTTTGACGAGGTTTCAGCATCCACGGAGGTGTTGTTGAAGAAAGAAAATGTTTTATCTCGTCCCTGTTAATCACTGGACTAAAGCTCGGCACTGATAGGCCTGCATTTTTCGCCGCTATTCTCATAGAAAGCTTATCGCGAAACAATCGCACTTGCGAAAGCCCCATTCCCGGCAGATGCATATGTTCGCGAATCATAGCAGCAGCTAAAACGTCAAACTCATGAAGAGCTACAACAAGGTCTATCTTCTGTGACGCAGCAATGTGGCATGCAGCAGTTACGTAGAGTGCCATCTCAGTTTCATTTGGCAGAGCCAATACCTCTTCTATACACTCGCGCGGCCAGTCTTCGTTGAGCGACTTTTCCTTCGTCAACAGATACACTTTATGCCCAAGCCGATGCAGCTCGCGCATAAACTCGCTACCTGCTATCAAACTTGCTAAGCAAAGCACCGTTTTCATAACAAGCCTGCCGAAAAGGAATTAGAGTGCCACAGTATAGCAGAAAAGCCTACAAGCGCACCCCAAAGTTAATTCTTTCATCGGAAAAACAAGCTAGAGCCTCTAAAGCATCGATAATATAATCGACGTAATCTACTCTGACCTTGATCAATTATAGCTGATTAGGAGGAACAAACTCTGCACAGCGAGTTTACCTTGCTACGAGATCTGGTAGTGCTGCTTGCCAGTTCCATCCTAATAGCCTATGTTGCAGGACGGCTAAGGCTACCAGTCATAGTGGGTTTTATTTTGACTGGAGTATTCATAGGTCCTTACGCCCTTGGCCTCATACGCGACCTTGAAGCCGTAGAAGTTTTATCTGAGATCGGCGTTGTGCTGCTGCTATTTACCATAGGACTGGAATTCTCCCTACAGAGCTTATTCAGAATAAAGAAATTTGTTTTTGGTGCAGGTACTATACAGGTTGTTTTGACCACAGTCATTGTGGCGTTAGCCGCGAAACAGGCTGGTCTTAAATTACAAACGGCATCTTTTTGGGGAATGCTACTTGCCCTATCTTCTACGGCAATAGTGCTTAAAAGCTATGCTACTAGAGCTGAAACTGATACTTACCACGGACAGCTATCACTAGGAATACTTCTTTTCCAAGACTTATGCGTGCTGCCGATAATGGTAATCGTGCCTATACTTGGGGGAACAGACAGTGATAGATTAAGCGCATTACTTGCAAAACTTGCTGCGGCTATTGCCGGCATAGCAGTCACGATAATTACGGCACAGAAACTGGTTCCGAAAGCTCTAGAACAAGTGGTACGACTACGAAGTCGAGAGGTATTCGTCGGCTTTAGCATCCTGGTCTGTTTAGGTACTGCTTGGATAACCTCTATGTTCGGATTATCACTCGCCTTGGGAGCATTCCTGGCCGGATTAGTTTTATCTGAGTCCGAGTACAGCCATCAGATAGTAGCTGACATCCTACCATTCAGGGATGTAGCAAGCAGCATCTTCTTTATCTCCGTAGGTATGCTACTTGACTTACGCGAGCTTCTGCACAGACTAGATCTAATTCCACCTCTACTTGCGATACTTATAGTCGTAAAGACAGTTGTCATAACAGGCTCAGCTATTGTTGTGGGCAGCCCTTTACGTTCTGCACTCATTTCAGGACTAGGGCTGGCTCAGATAGGAGAATTCTCGTTTATAGTAGCAAAAGTCGGCCTCAAAGGTGGGTTACTTGACGCAAACGGCTATCAAACGTTTCTCGGCTTATCGATACTTTCCATGATAATTACTCCGTTCCTTATCCAAATTGCCCCGCTTGTTGGTTACCGTCTACAATCGTTACTATCGGTCAAAATCGATGAAGATACGAGCAAAGTAGGAAGAACTCTGGCCGGCCATGTCGTCATCGCAGGTTATGGGCTGAATGGCAAGCACCTTTCCCTAGTGCTCAGGCGCGCAAAAATTCCACACGTAGCAATAGATTTCAATCCTGACCAAGTTGCCTCGGCACGACAAAAAGGCGAGCCTGTAAAATATGGAGACTGCACGCAACGAGAGGTACTACATGCCATAGGCATAGAACATGCGAGAATTTTCGTCATCGCCATCTCTGATGCCGCGGCAACACGTAGAGCAGTAGCAATCGCAAGAGAAATGAACCCACAGCTTGAGATAATCGTACGGACGCGCTTTATGAGCGAGATACAAGAACTGTTAGACATAGGTGCAAACCAAGTCGTCTCGGAAGAGTTTGAAACAAGTATAGAAATCTTCAGCCTCGTCCTCAGACACTACGGCATAGCACACCGCGAGATCCTGCGAGAAGTGTCAGCCATCAGAAGCAAAGGCTATCAAATGCTACGTCGTAGTACTACTGATAGAGAAAGCGACATCGCACCACTTGTTGCACTCTCGTCGACAGAAACCATACAGCTACCAGAAGGCTGTGCCGCTCATATGAAAACCATTAGCAACCTAGACATAAGAAAACGCACCGGAGCATCCATAGTGGCTGTCGTACACCAAGGCGAGACCATAATTAGTCCTGAACCCGATTATAGGCTGACTAGCGGCGACGCTGTAGTGCTTCTTGGTAGCCCGGAAAGCATAGAAAAAGCAATAGAACTGCTGTGCAACAGACAACTAACTTGAGAGGAAAAATGCAACAAGACGAACCAAAAGACTGGGCAAAAACGTTGCAATTATGTGTCTATCTTGGCGGCTTTGGGGCGCATAGGTTCTACACTGGGCACCATTTAATAGCAATTCTTCAGTTAATTACTCTTGGAGGATGTTTTATTTGGGCAATCATAGATATGATAAAAATCATCAACGGTACTTATAGAGATGCCCAAGGCCGGCCTTTGCAAAAACGCAACTAAGGCCGACCTCACTTAGACTTTAGAACAGCAGCTTCAGACCAAATTGAATCACGCGAGGTGAGCCAGAAGTAAGGCGTGGTATACCGCTTGCTACATCTGGAGTACGAGAAAACTGCCCAAAAGTAGGAGAACTCAAGGTATTGTCGGGTAGAGCAAAAGCTGGATGATTGAATACGTTGAAAAATTCAGCTCGAAACTCAAGCTGCACATCTTCGCTCAGCCAAGTACGCTTGAGCAACGACAGGTCGAAATTCTTAAATCCTGGGCCTACAAAAGTATTGCGACCAAGCGTACCAAACTGCCCTTCGGCAGGAATTACACCTGCAGCAGATAAAGCGGCAAAGTTAGGTGTCCCGTCGCTATTTAAGTATTGTGGCGCCAGCACAACTTGACCATTACTCCTTTGAATGAACACTCCAGGCACAAAGTTAGGGCGCTGTTCGTTGAACAAATTTCCCGTAAGCGCACGGTCTATTCCCAGAAAAACAGTAAACGGATTGCCCGTCTGTAACGTGCCTATACCGTTCATCTGCCAACCGGACAGAAGCTTACCAAGCTTGCCAAGACTATTCAGATAACGCTTTCCATCACCAAACGGCAAGTTCCAAGTGTAACTAAAGGTGAACCTATGAGTTATGTCAAAAGGTGAGCGACCGCGCTCAGCACGCAGATTGCGTGAATCTTGGGGTAGCCCCGCACTTCCCTTAAAACCGAATATGTCGGAAATGTTATCTATCGACTTAGAGTAGGTATAAGAGGCAAGAAGTGCAAAGTCGTCTCCGACAGACCGCTGCAATCGAGTCTGTAGTCCGTGATAGATAGAGCTACCTACTCCGGTCTGCTGTTGGACACTATCTACACCACCCACGCCATAATCTCTGCCAGCAAGTTGTGTCGGTCTGCGCTCGAAAATGTCTTCAAGACTTGCGCCAGCAAAATATATCGGCTGGTTTACTTCTATGTTACCTATCAGCTTGAGTGCTCGAGTACCTACGTAAGCCACTTCCAGCGCAATCTTGCCAGGCAGCTCTTGCTGTATGTTCAGATTATACTGGTAGCTGTACGGCATGCGCAGTCGCGGATCTATCGTCACAAGCGACGGGCCGTTCGGATCGAGCTTCCCAGGTTTAAAAATGTCTCCTAACTTACCCGCAACAAAAGGGCCGAAATTATAAAGTACCCGTGCAGTCGGCGGATTAAAAGTCAAGTTGAAAGTAACGTTCTGAAACGGTAAATCGTAAAACACTCCAAAACCGCCTCTTACAACTGTCTTAGTATGGCCAAAAGGTGTGTAAGCAAAGCCGAAGCGCGGGGCAAAATTGTTCTTATCACCTTCATAAAGTGGTTCGTTAAAGAAACCCCGATCTGGAGTGAAATTAAACAGTTTGCCAGAAGCTGTAGGTACGGTATTAAGCTCATAGCGTACCCCGGCATTTATTGTAAGCCGCGAGTTAACCCTTAAGTCGTCCAAGAAGTAGAAATAGTAATTCGAAAGCCTTATCGGCGGAGCAGTAAAACCACGCGTAATGAACGCGCTTTGCGGCGTGCCTTGTAGAAAATCAGCTACTGCGCTAATGCCACTCTGGGAACCGTCAAAAATGATCGTCCCGGCAAAGCTGTAGTCCTGCAAACCATCGATCTGTAGATATCTAATATCAAAGCCAGTCTTGAAATTATGTCGTCCCTTGGCAAAGCTTAGGTTATCGCTGAACTGAAAAGTATCTAGATTGTCTGTGAAAGGAAATTGGTTTGAATTTCCTATACCAGAAATGCCAGAAATCAAGATCTGCGGTATACCCTTACCAAGAGCTGATTGATTGAAATTAGGAAGCCCCAGCGTTGCCGGATCAGTAGTGTCTATACCAAGCTGTACATCTACAAACCGATTATAACCAAAACGAAACTCGTTTATCACGTTGCCAGAAAAGAAACGTAGATGCGAAGCTGTAAAGTTCTGTAGTCTAGCGTCTATCTTCAAACCATAGCCTGGTACCTGCGTAGAATCTTGTGCCACACCAGAGCTTGATAACACTGGCAGCAAAGTAAACCGATCGTTGATTATGTAACGAAAACTCAATTGGTCATTCGAAGTAAGCTTGTGATCTATCTTGAGCAGCCCGTTATCCCGCCTGAGCTTAATTACGTCCGAAGAGACATAGTTACCAAACTGCGATTCAACATTAGGTAACGGAAAAAGTTTCAGCAGATTTGCAGCAACCGGATCTATTTTCACGCGAACTTGGCGTCCCGTCTGCGGATCGGTAACTATTCCCTGCCGCTCAAGCAGAGTTGGCACGTTTGTAAATATCGTGTTGCCTACGCGTGTACGTTGTCCCTCATAGTTAAGAAAGAAAAACGTAGAGTCACGCTTGATAGCTCCTCCGAGCGTGACGCCAAATTGATTGTTGCGAAATTTTGCCTTACCTTGTCCAGCGGCATTGTCAAAAAAACCGTTAGCGTCGAGGGCATCATGACGCAGGAAGTGAAACAACGTGCCGCGCAGATCATTCGTGCCAGACTTGGTCACTACATTTATCACTGCACCAGAGTTACGCCCATACTCAGCACTGTAGGAACTTGTCAAGATGGTGAACTCCTGTATCGCATCGACGCTAGCCGTCGCCGCAGCATTATTGTTGATCACCTGATTGTTATCTGCACCGTCAATGTAGTAATTTATAGCGCGGTCTCGTTGGCCACATACGGAAAAAGGTCCCGCTTCGGTAGCTCCTTCGGCACTACCACCACCTGGAGCTCCTGCTACCCCTGGCACAAGAGTTCCTAGCTGCAGGAAGTTTCGACCATTGAGCGGCAAGTCGACAACCTTGCGGTTATCTATCACAGTCGATATAGTAGAATTATCTACCGTGACCAGTGACTCTTGGCCAGCTATCTCAATCACCTCGCCTAAATCGGCCACAGAAAGCTGAAATACTACCCGAACTACTTGGTTTACCTGTAATACCACACGCTCCATGCCTTGGTTAAAACCTTCGGCCTTCGCTGTAATCTCATATTCTCCTACCGGCAAATAAACAACTTGGAAACTACCATCCTCGCCAGTAGACAAGTTCCTTGTCAGATTTGTTCCGATGTTGCGCACCGTCACGGCTGCTCCTGCTAAAGCAGCACCGCTACTATCAATCACCATACCAGTAATAGTGCCGGTTATTTCTGCAAAGGCAGATGTAGACAAAAGCAGCACCAAAAGCAAAAAGCGTATGTTCATCTACAGGCCTCCTGTGAAACAAAGCAATTTCCTATCTTTAACAGAGATTTCCCCCTAATATTTCAATTTTATTTTTCAACTATTCATCGGCAATAAAACAAAAAAATTCTGCAATGGACAAAATAAGCTAGCTTGACAGTTTACAGCCTATTATCGTTATCTTATGCTCATTCGCAAATCTGATTACTTCATCTCGATCGAATATCAGAGTTTTTGCAGCAGTTATAGAAAGCGCCGTGGCACCAGCTCGTAGCATAGTCTCCAGCGTAGGAAGGCCTATTACCGGTACATCAAACCGCATATCCTGACTCGGACGAGCTACCTTTATTACGGTAAGCGGTCGCCGCCTCCGTACAATTTCACCAGCACGTAAGATAGTAGCGTCGGTTCCTTCCATCGCCTCTACAGCCACTACAGCTCGGTCGCTCACTACTACAGTCTGTCCTAGATCTAGGCGGGCTATCTCTGTAGCTATGCGTAATCCATAATCTATGTCAGCTTGTTCATACCTGTTTGGCCGTCGGCGTGTCATCACACCACTAGTAGCAAGCAGGGGTTCAAGAAATACAGTTGAGTCGATGAGCTCTATCCCTTCGGCAGCAAGTTCATCAGCTACAGCTACTATCAGTGCGCTCGTATTTTTAGTTTTGAGGCTGGTAAGCACTTTTAACATCCGCAGGTCTGGTAAAGCATCGCTAAAAATCTGCGTATGCTTTACTTGTCCAGCCATTATTGCCTTTTTAACTCCTTCGCGTTTGAAATACTTTATGAGCTTGCCCAACTGCCCCACACCTAGCCATTCGACCGCAAGGGCCCGCGACTCGACTTGCGTACTAGTTTCACCTTTGATAGCGGCAACTACCATCTCCACTCCTTGCTTGCGCGCAGCGTCAAGTATCAGCAACGGAAACTGACCGTTGCCAGCTATCAGCCCATAGCGATCCGGCTCGCTGCTAGAAAATGTCGACGATTTAGAGCGCTTGAAAAAACCTATCACCACTGATTGAAATGCAAGCTGTCTTTTAGAGGTAACCGGCTCTTCTTTAACGGCCCGCAAGCAGAATACCCGACAGGCATCACAAGCGTAACCAGATGAGTTGAAGGGATCTTCAGCACTCTACGCACCCTTCGCTCATCAAAACCTTCCATAGGTACTGTAGATAGCCCCGCCGCTTGTGCAGCCAACATAAAGATCATAGCACGTAGCAAAGTTTGTTTAGCTAACCAATACCTTTTGTTCACAGCCGGTATGTCCGGTATAGGAACAAACAGCCTAGCAAAAGGTGGCAAAAGGGCCTTCCATAATAACCCAAGACCCAATAGCCCCTTGTCGAAAGCCAAAGGTACTATCCGACGAAGCAACCGTTCATAGCCCTCATCTATGCTACCTATAGCACGTTCGCAGGCAAGTACTTTCTCAAAGTTGTTTTCATAAACGCGCTTGTCTCCTGAGAACACCATCGTCACAGGAGCTTCTTCTACCTGCGCTTGATCCATACAAGCCCGCTTCAGGGCCTTCTTAAGCGCGGCATCGTTTACCACAGTAATATGCGTTGGCTGCAAGTTGTAACCGCTAGGCGCCCAACGCGAGATATCCAGAAGCCTTAGCAAAAGTTCTTCAGGTATTGGATCGGGCTTGAAATGTCGCGTAGCACGTCTTGCAAGTACTAGCTTTTCAAAGTCATCAAGCAGCATATCGTCAACCTAGTTCTGCACGTAACGCTACAGGATTTTTAGGATCTATCTCCAGAGCTTTCTGCATCATCTGTCGCGCAAGATCCATCTGGGCTAGCTGCTGATAGAGCAAGCCCAGCTCAGCATAGTAATCAGCATTGTCAGGAAAAAGCTCTATAGCCATAAGGTAGGCATTTTCTGCATGGCGCAAATGATTCGGCAATTTCAACATCACTCGAGCCATTGCTATCCGATACTCGGGGTTCGATGGATCCTCAGCTATAGCTTTAATTAGTTCATCGCGCGCCTCTTCATACTGCCGCTTGTTATAACTTTGCAATGCAGCATGGTAGTACTGAAATCCCAACCTGGTTACATCTATCTGCGGCAAAGGCATCGTTGCACGCCTTGGCACTTCCGGCACAAACCCTGGCTTAGGCGCGGCTGACAACTCCCGATCATATGCAGCACGCCTTCGTTCATCACTTAAGACATAGTAGGCTTGCGAAATACGCTCGAAGATTTCCTTCAAATCCCTACGCAGATTTAAGTGGTAACTTGCAAGCTGCGAATGTCGATCAGGATGAAACTTCTTTGCTAGCTGGTAATAAGCCTCCAGTATGCGATGCGGTCGAGCGTTAGGATACACTCCAAGTACAGCATAATGACTACAGTCTCTCATCCGCTGCAGCGTAGACTCAACCTCGTAGCAAAACTCCATGGCCGTCTGGGTTTCCATACTAGACAGTTCAGGATAAGAAGTAAAAAGCTCAGAAAACTTCGGCATGTCTATGACCAGCTTACCCTGCTGCTCTTCAAAAGGAACAAGCATACCGGTCTCTATCAGTCCGCACAGCGTCCGTACCACAGTGTCCTCGTCCACAGTCGATACGGCACGTATTTGATTTATCGACATAGGCTCGACTATACGTTCGATTACCTCAAGCTCTCTTTTGCTGAGCGTAACGGCTTGAAATAACGAAAAAGGGTCGCTAGTAGGTATCAATATTCGATCGCAATCACCTAGCCATGAGTCTATCAATGCTCTATCGGGCAAACGGCGTATCCCAGTAAATATTACATCCGCCGTGGACAAAGAAAGAACCACCTCATTTTTCAGCGTCACTCCACGCTCGAAGACAAACTCCCCTTCAGTCCACCCAAAGGCTAAATAGACTATTGACAATACATGCTGAATTACTAACGGTTTTAGCTCTTCAAGGGAGATTATGCCGAGCATAGTAAGCGCCGTCGCAAAACGTACGCCAGAACGCTCCATCAGCCGGCGCGCAGCGGCTAGTTCATCCTCGGTAATCTGACCATTGCGCAACATCTGCTCACCAAGCCGCATTTCACTTGCATTGCTTGTGGCAAAAACTAGCGATCCTTCCGATAGATACAAAGTTATCTCAATGTCTTTACGAAGCTGTAACGCTCCTGTTAGGTTCTGCTGATAAAGTGACCGCAAAAGACGAGGTACAGAAATTACCTTCAGACTCCCGCGATACTCTCTCTTATCCTGTAAGTTTTCTACCGGCTCCTTCTTTTGAGAAGGATCCCTGCGAACCACAAGATCTATCAAGACTGGTATCTGGGAAATATATTGCTCTAAAGCAGGTATACAGTAGTTGGCCCCAGCCTTTAGGATTTCAAGCAGTACCACCTCATCTTGTTCGTCCGCATAAACGATAATAACTGCCTTGCCGAATTTCTCTCTCGCAGTTTGAACCAGCTCAACACACGAGTTACCTACAGACTCTAATCCTATCAAGACTGCAACATAGCTACCTTCGTCTACGCGCGATTTTGCTTCTTGCAGATTAGCGCTCCTATCAGCAGCGTAACCTGCATCACTAAGCACCCGAAGCCGCATCTCAGCTTGCCTATCATTAGACTCTACAAGCAGTGCGGCCGGCTTGCGGGACTGTACTTCTGCCTCAAATAACTTTTTAAATATTCCCATACCCCAGCGGGTCTAAGCTATCTTTAAGAGATTCTTTACCTTAGCTCTATGCTTAAGAGCTTCTATGAGAAAATTCTCAAAGACGATTCGACCATCCCGACTTTCTATTCTATGCTCCCATCTAGTAGGTAGCTTGTTCCAGTCTTCAAAAGACTTCTCCAAATGATATTGCACGGTATAGATCAGTTGCTCTTCGTCACGCCTGACCATCATCTGATAAGGGCAGAGATAGCTCTTAGCAAGATTTTTGAAACCAATAGGCACACGATCTACCATCAAACCGTGGTTTTGCCAGACGCGTAGGACATGCTGCTTGCCTCCAGCATTCCAAAAATAACTGCGTTCATCTTTCAAACCTTCGAAGATAGGATCGTCAGGATCTATCACCTTAATGTACTTATATTCATATTCTCTTATTCGCCCAGTACGTTTTTGCCAAGGTTCTAAACCATCCATAGTCACTATACGCGCACCATAAGCCAGCCCTACTAACTGATGCCCTCCACAAATTCCGAGCACAGGAACAGTCAGTTTCTTGATTAGTCGTTCGAAATCAGCAAGCAAACGAGGATTATACAAGTCAAAATCTCGAAGCGTGCCGCTGATGACCAAAGCGTCTGGATTGAAGGCTTCTATTACTCCTTCGCATAACTCCGACAAATGAACTATTTTCACCCGTGGTTGTTTAACCAGCTTCAGTATATTCTGTGTTATATTTTCAAGCGCCAGTCCAGCTATGTGTCGCTCCTCACTCAGCCATTTCATCGGATTGAAATCCGGTTCCTTTACTGCTGTAGGCGACAGATCGCTTTCTGATCGAAGCAAGTTGTCTACGATGATGACGCTCATGGCATCTATCTTGGGCACTATAGGCTGATATTCGCAATAATCTTTCCTTCTGAATCTGTCAAATCTGTCTAACATTGGATACTTCCTCATAACATATTACCCGTGCAGCTACTAAGATAAACCCAAAGCAACGTAAGTCAATCACTATCTTACTATCTTAGCGACAAAATCTCACATCTAGTAAACGCTGTTTAAAGATCTTGCCTGAATACGGATCAGTCCGCCACTCTTCACTGCGAGGCATACAGCCGGCCAGTCCGACTTTGCCATCCTCTAACGAGATGTTAATATAAAAGCAAGCTATGGTCTTAGTTACAGAACGCAAGGCAGGAAAGATTACCGTACTTGATGTAGAAGGAAAGTTGAGCGGAGGAGAGAATTATTCTTCGCTTTCTGAAAAACTCTCCGAATTGCTAATGCGTGGAGAAGCGCTTTTCGTCATTAATCTCAGCCGCGTAGTTAATGCCGATAGTACTGGCATAGGAGAGCTCATACTGTGCTTACGCCGCGTCAAAGAGCGGGGCGGAGATCTGAAGCTTGCAAGTCCGTCACAGAAACTAGAAAGCCTGATGCGCATAACCAACTTGGAACGAATTTTTGAGATATATCCATCTGAGCAGTCAGCGCTACGTAGTTTTGGACACTAGACATCCCGGATATGATTAGCCTTTTACATCAAACACGGCTATTATAAAGTTGTGCACTAAGCACCAAGGAGTAGCCGATGTCGATGATGGAGTGCCCAACTTGCCACAGGCTCTTTCAGCCCGACAAACGCTTCTGCTCGTTTGACGGTAGTCCCCTTATAGAAGCTAGAGAACGAGACGACTACATAGGTTACATACTCGACAACAAATACCAACTAGAGGAACGTCTAGCTGAGGGAGCTACCGGCACAATCTATCGTGCAGTACATCTGCAACTCGAAGCTCCGGTCGCAGTTAAGTTGATGCGTCGCGATCTGGTCAATAATCCCACGGCTATAGAACGCTTCCGACGCGAAGCCTACGCCGCCATGAAGATCCGCCACCCTAACGCCATAGCAGTAATGGACTTCGGCATTACCAGCGAAGATCTAGTCTACGTAGTAATGGAATACTTAATCGGCGAACCGCTCTCAGCAAAGCTCGCACGCCAAGGCAAACTCAGCCTGCTAGAAGCTAACAATATCATACAACAAGTCTGTTCTGTGCTCTCCGTAGCACACAACAGAGGTATAGTGCACAGGGATCTTAAACCAGACAATATTTTCCTACACCAAGAGGATGGTCAAGAAATAGTCAAGGTAGTAGACTTCGGCATAGCTAAATTAATACAAGCTATAGACGGCCCGCCAAGCAATCTCACTGGCGTGGGCGCTGTCATAGGCACTCCTCATTACATCTCCCCCGAGCAGTGTACCGCACGAACTGTAGACGCTCGCTCAGACATCTACTCGCTAGGAGTCATACTATATAGACTGCTTACCGGCAAGCTGCCGTTCGAAGCACCAACCTCTATGGCGCTTATCTACAAGCAAGTGACTGAAACTCCTAGACCTTTGTATGAAATAGACCCAGAGATTCCAGCAATAATTAACGCCGTAGTCATGCATGCTATGGAAAAAGATCCAGAAAAACGCCCGCAAGACGTCACAACTTTCGCCCGTGAACTTGCTGCGGCTGTACAAGCTATCACCGAGCAAGAGTTCAAGAAAGTATTTCTGGACGCCACCGATCAAGACCTTGAAGCAGCAGTGCTCCTCACCCTAGACCCTTCGGGCTATGCACTGGATTCTAAGTCAGGGCGCTTCATAACTGACCCTGTGACTGGAAAGTGGCGCAGGGTAGGCACAGGAGAGATACAAGCAGTGCAAAAGATCCGTACCGGTGAGTTAAAGTTGCCCCCATCCAAAGATCCTATGCAAATGACGATGAACTTTTTGCACGGTCACTTTCCCGAATGCGACCTAGCTAGCGTAATACACACTCTTGTAGGACTTGAACTCACCGGCTCGCTGTTAGTCTACACAGCTAAAGGCACAGCAAAAGAACTTGCAAAGGGCCGAATCGACACAGAAATGCCTCCTCCCTTCTGCTCTATCTATATCGAAAGAGGCAACATAGAGCGCGCAAAACTGGGCGTACGTGTTGGACAAGAAGCCTTCTTCCAACTGCTACAAATGCCAGTAGAAGGCAGCTACATCTTTAAACCTGCCCTCTTTTACGACGAACTGCGCATATTAGAGCCTATAGTGGCTACCGGTGAAGCTCTAATCAAAGAAGCCCTTGCACTCAAGGCTGAACTTAAAGAGTACGAAGAAATATTTCCCGATCTCACGATTTGCTTCGAAGTAGTGAGCAAGACCTTGCAATGGCAAGATCGCATTAATCGAGATTTAGCCGAAACAGTCTGGTACTTGCTAAACCAACCTGACATGAACCTTAGCACTATTCTTGCTCGCGTCCCTTGCTGCAATGCCAAGACTTTCCGTATATTGACCGTGCTACTGTCTACAGAGCAAATACGTATCGTCGAAGAATACTAAGCCTCTTTGAACAGCTTCACAAGAGATTGCAAACCGGAAATTATCTCCTGCCTGTCTACCGCCTTCGTCACTGCCTGCTCAACCTCGATACGCAAGTCATTGATCCGGCGAGCATAACTCAATTCACAACTTTCAATCACTTGCCGCAAGTCTCTGATTTCCCTACCCAACTGCTCCATTTGCTCATCGAGTCGTACCTGAGCGCTTTTAATAGCTTCTAAACTTTTTTCGAGAACTTCGACTCGACTACAAACTTCTTCAACCTTGGCCTTTAGTTTGACCACATCTTCCCGTGGATACTTCGCTTCGCTTTCTATTTCAGTTAACCTATTTTTGATAGCTCTATAGCCCTGTGAAGCAGGACGCAAGAACGTAGTTACTAGATAGAAGAAAGCAAATAAGTATCCTATTCGACCCCCACTCCAATAAGTCGCTGCTGCCACTACAGCAGCAGACCCGACATGTGCTCCTATAGCAGCAACTATCATCCGGCGGCTCAGACGTCTCACGTAGTCCTGTCTTGCAACGTTAACTGCTATTCCCCGTTCCTGTGCTCGGCGTAGCTCAAACAATACCCTTTCCGCCTCAAAGTGAAGGTCCCAAGGAACTTTTAAAACGACAAGCAACCAGAAAAAGCAGACAATTCCACCTACCAGGTCTAAAATGGTCGATCCCTCGATTGGCAAAGATGGCCATCGCAGCAAGTACAATCCCAGCAAAAACACAGCTATCATACATAACAGCGTCGCAATGCACCCAAAATCTCCCCGCATACTGTCCTTCCTCATCGCTTTTTGCGAGGCTTTCCCAAAATTACTTCAACACTAAAAATCGGAAAAATTATTAGGTTTGCTAGGCAAAGCTGTCTAGCACAATTTCTAAATCTCATTATTCCGAACTTTTTAGACCGACCACGCGAGCTTTATGAATTGCAAGTTAAGTATCTGGGAGTATAATTTTTACCCTGGAGAGTTGCTACTGTTTGAGGAGTATTGCTTTATCCAGGAGTTCGAATACTATCTTTAAGAAATGCAACAGAATACGGATACATTCTCCAACTTGCCCCCTTACATACCATTAGAAGAAGCCGATCTTGATGCCTTTCAGGCATTCTACTTGGACTTCTTGGGAAAGAAACCGCACGACCAGCTATCCTTTCTTAAGGCAGCCTACATCTTATCAAGACCAGACCTTAGAGGATACGTACACCGATACGCCATGTATCGAGTGGTTATCGGAAGATTGCTCGGCAATAAACGCTATCGAGATATCCTACTTAGCTTTCCATCTACGATAAAAAATGTCTATGACCTGATATTTGATTTTTCTAAAGTCTATCTTGAAGGCGGAGAGACTCCGCACAGATTATTGTCTCAGCAATCCGTAGAGTTCCTTGACTGCACAGAAATGTTTCGACTTGACATAGATGGGTTATTAAGCAAACTACCGGCAATGATTCCTCAAGACAGCCAAGCTTTAAGGTGGTACCTCGACGCAGGCACCACGCTAGAAGGTTGTAAGTTCTTGCTGATAATACTAGCTGACCAGCCTTTTGTCGTCTTGCTTGCCGCCCGCGCCACAGTAGAAAATGCCGTGGCTAGGTTAGAAAACTATCTCAGAGAAAGTTTAGGAGAACGGTATGAAGAGCAGTTAGTAGAATTTTTCATCATTGGCGGTGGTTTCCTACGTACCGAGGCAGGACGCATTATCATAGGTGGCCGCAGCTTGCTTTACGATCCAAAAATAGCTTCACCACAACAACCACGCCTACGTAAATTTTTAGAAGACTTTTATATTTATAAATTTTCCGTTGCGAAAGGTATTCTAGAAAGCGAGTGCGGCAAGGTAGTCGAAATAGCCTTTCCATCTCTTGACCGTTAAACAGCTATGCGGATCTTAAACAGCTATGCGGATCGTAGATGCTTTTAGAATTTTCATAGGGTTCTGCTTAGCAGCTATTTTGTTTACGCCGCTGATTCTAATTGGAGCTTTCTTTCCGATGCGCTGTCGCAGGAGCATTTTCTATTGGCCATGGAAGCTGTTCTCAGTACTAGTATGCTTAGTCTTCAGGCTGCGAGTAAACGTAACCGGCCAAGAGAATATTCGGCAAGGTTATGAAAAACGTCACTTGTTTATCTGTAACCACCAAAGCGCTCTGGATATACCTATCCTTGTATCAGTTTTCACGATACCGTTCTTGACCAAGCAGCAAAACTTATGGATTCCCTTCTTAGGCCTAGCAGGGCTAATGGCCGGAAGTGTTACAGTAGACAGAAGCAGCAACTGCGATCGACTTAAGGCCATCAAAAAGGTACTTGACAGAATAGAAAATATCACATCCTTGTACGTTTTCCCTGAAGGGACTCGCAGTCGCACTGGACAGCCACAAAAACAGATTTTTCAAGCTGTTTTGCGCGCAGCCTGGCGACGGCGAATAAACGTCGTCCCTTTAGGCTTACATGGTTCGCACCTAGTCATAGGACACCAGCCACAAACGCATAGCGGTTATCCTGTGCACATACATATAGGAAAAGTAGTCGATACCAGCAACTTTCCTGATGACAAAGTTTTTGCTGAGCACTGCTGGCAACAAGTTTTAGAACTCCACAGCAAAGCTAAAGCTGACCTAGAAGCTGAAGTTGCTGCTTCAAAGCTCAAATACTGCGAGCTTTCAGCAAAAATTCCTGAGTCTCTCCGGGAGGACAATAAGCAGCCATTTCCTGAATAAAACTAGGATAGAAGCTTTGTGCATCGAAGTCCCGTATGACCCGTGCTTGCTCTGCATGCTTAATAGAACTTAGAGCACTGATTAGTAGTTCATGGACAGGTTTGCCGGTCCAGCTAGCCTTTTGCCTTGCCCAAGTAACTATTGTCTCAACTACTTTCCTACGATCTACATATATAGGCGGGCGAGTCCTAAATAGCATAGTCAACGAGTCTGTAACAAAAAGCGGCGCTCTGCGATCTTCAAGATAGTCTATCAAGTCAGTAAAGGCAGTCTCTAAGCTGGGCGTTGCTGCAGATCTGGGCGGTAGCTTGTGCATCTCATAGCCAGGGTAGATTATCTCCTCTTTTGCAGACTGAGCTGCTGATTGCTGAGAAGCAACCTGCTTTTTAGGCAACTCCATATATGGTTCTTGTACAAGCAACGGATCCTTTGGAATTGACGCAGAGTCTGCGCGATATAGCCCTTGCTTACTCTGTTGAATTGAGAACGCTCCTGCTGCAGATAGCTCCGCGCCTGTACTTTGAGACAGAGCTAACTGCGTCCTTAGCCTATTGTAACTTTCTGTCAGTTTAGAAAAAATCATATCCACATCTGCTCGTACAGCTTTCGGCATCTGTATGAACTTGTCTGGATGAAACCTAGCAGCTAAGGCATAGTAGGCATCACGAATTTCCAAAGCCGTCGATTGCAGATGTACTCCCAGAATAATATACGGATCATTCGTAGACAACCTGCGCTTCATTTCAGATATTTCAGCAAGCAAAGCTTCTGAGCCTGGCCAGTTTTGAACGCTTCTTGACTGGGGTGCACGATAATCTAGAGGTGGCACCATCTCTACTTGCTGCCTTATTTCCTGAGGTATTACAAACTTACCTGTTTCAGAAGACAGTTCTGGAGCAGCAGTTTGTTGCAGAAGCCCTACACATATTAACCCATATAGACTCTGTATTATCCGTTTCGGCGGCTCTGGAGCTGCAAGAATCAACAGCCGCAATATGTCCATAGGCTCAGTAACTAGGTCTAACACCTGCCGCTCTACAGGTTTCAGCACCAGCGATTGCATTCTGAGTAACGGCGATTGAGTTGGCGCTATCAATCGGTTCAAGTCTCCCAAACCCCGCCTTATGAGATCAAGATCCTCTATTTTACGCACACCTTCCAGAATAATCGTAGCAGTAGAAAACTTCAGCTTTAGCTCTTCTGGGGCTCGGTTGTAGTCGCCTTCGGCAAACTCATACTCACCTACTGTCCAGCTAAAGAGAGAATAGATGATGTCTATAATCTGAAAGGTGACATAGGTGACAAGCTCACGTTCAGTTAGTATGCCTTTCTCCACCAGCGTCCTACCCAAACGGCGGGTACTTCCTAATGTAGGCAATAACTCCTCTAGCTGCTGTCGAGCAAGCCTACCATGCCTAACGAGCGTCTCTCCGAGCTTATCTTCGCGCTGATTGCTTGCCGCAAAGACAACTTGCCCTAGCTCGAAATAGATCTGTTTCCTTATCCTTTCTTGTCTAAGAATTAACTCACCTGTACGTCTTTCGACATAAATTTGCCGCATTAACTCAGGTAAAGTAGCAACAGTAAGGGACCCTTTAAGTTGCATATAGACTCCGCAAGCTTACATAGTGTACAATATTAGCACATCACACAAAGTGAAGATAACTATTTCGCAAAGTTGCTCGTGATACGTTCAACGGCAAGGTGGATCTCCGAGTCAGCTTGCTCCAGCTCTAACTGACTTTGCTTAACTACATTAAAATCATATGCAGCAAGCCCCTCAGCGTAAGTTTCAACTGCTCGCCTATACTTGATTAAACCAACCAACAGCTTTGAGTGGAGTTCGGAGGTAGCTTCCTGAGGAGGCTTGAGCAGGCTTAAAGTTTCCTCACACTGTCTCAGCTGCCCTGCATGAGACTCCAATTGACTTCTAAAAACGTCTATGACCTCTTTGGGCTTATCCGTAGCATTAACTTCTTTTAGGAAAGCCCGTAGGTCTTTACGGACAGTTTGTAACAGCAAAAGCACTTTGTCTATCTGTAGTAGCAGAGCGTGTTCATAGTCAACAGGCTGTCTAGTCTCAGGCTGTACCACTGGGCTTTGCTGTTCGTTTTGAAGAAACACAAACAGCATACTTAGAATTCCCGCAATCCCTAACAGGGCGAGCATCGTCACAAGCCCTATCAAGAGGAAGGTTCTTTTATCAATCTTCTTTTCTGCACAAATGCAGGAATAGCTTTCACACACCGAGCACTTTTGCATTCACTTGCTCCAGATTGTTTTCAAGAGATCTTAGCGATAATTTAGTATTATGGACAACCTCACACACTCTCTTTTCAGCAGCTTTCTCTACCGAGCTTATTTCGAATCTCGGATGCGCACTAATTTATCCCTCTGGATTGTAGGTGCAAACCTACCTGACATAGACATTGTTTCTCTGTTTTGGAGCAGAAGTGCTTATCTAGAACACCATCGCGGCATTACGCACTCGGTTGTCGGAATACTGCTAGAAGCACCGATACTTGCGCTCGCCTTTTACTTATGGTCGAGGCGGCAAAAAAAGCCACTAAGCTATACTTACCTATTATTCTCATCACTTATAACTCTAGCAACACATCCACTACTTGACTGGCTAAACGACTATGGGATACGACCCTGGCTACCATTTGACAACAGATGGTACTACGGAGACTTGCTCTTCGTAGTAGATCCTCTAATTTGGCTATTGCTAGGAGCAGGATTATACCTTACAAGCAAAAATTCTTTTAGAACAAAGCTTTTCTACGGCTTTATAGGAACACTAATCTGGTTACTCGTACTGTCAGCTCCACAGCCTACAGGTCTATTCAAGCTGATCTGGACAGCCTTATTTTTAGTTGTAGTAATCACGAAGCGCCCACAACCAAGTACCACTTACACCGTCGTTACAGGACTATTGCTTTGCTATTTGCTGTTACTAGCAGCTATGCAGCAGAAAGCTCTCTTGCTGGCAGCAAGCACTATGCCGTCACAAGCACGATTTTCTGTATCGCCCACTGTAGCTAATCCCTTCGAATGGAGAGTTTATGCACAAGACAGCGACTGGTTTTACTACGGGAGAGTCAACGTCTTGAGAAATTCTACCGGCCAGACAATCTCCAAGATAGCTTCCTATATTAGGCACCCTGCGGCAGTCAAAGCAAGGATGACCTCTGAAGGGATGGTGGCGTTTGACTTTTGTCGATATCCAATCGTAGAGATTGACACCACGCAAAGTCGAACAAGAGTTACTATAACTGATGGACGCTATACAGAACCCACAGAAAAGCAGCGCAAGTCATTTTCCACTATCACCGTAGAGTTATCAGAGCAATACTAAAGCAGTTACGGTTACTTGAAGAAAAGCAAATAGAAGAGCTAGCCCCAAGTTTCAGTAACATACAGGATTTGAATCACATTGTTGTGATTCAATTTGACAGCTCACATGGCAGCTTCTATCGAGCTTACATAAGTTTCTAGCTCTTCAAGACGTCTCAACAACTCTGCTTCTTGTTCCAGAGAAAGGGATTTTAGGGATTTCGTGATTTTGAGAAGCTTTACAAGACGATCTTTAACAAGATGAAGATTGCGCTTCCCGTAAAGCTTTTCTTCTACTAACCTCTGCAATTCTGAAGCAGATACTTTCTTTTCCATTGCAAGCTCCAGCATTTCAGAGCGAGCTTGTAGAGCGGCTTTGGCATCATTCCCAAATACTCGTGCTGTCAGTCGGCTTATCTGTTTAGCCTTAGTGTACTCTAGACGGCCACTTCTTAAAGCATCCAAGACATCTGCCGGAAGTTTCCTAAGCGGCAGCTTATGTTGTACAAATGACACCCAAGAAATCTTTCCAACAGAATTGAAAACTTCCTCTATGACAGGAATAAACTTAATAGCCAGGCTATCATCCTTTCGGCGTTTAGGATTGCGTAGATTGTTCATAGCAAACAATAACCTGACAACGTCGCCGTACGGATCTTCATCATTCGGACAAGAAAACAGAAAGAAGTCAGGCTCTTGCTGCAAGCGGTAACGTAAAAGCGCTAGATATCCCTCGGTTTCTTCTATCGGATTTAGATCCTCTCTTTGCAGGTTTTCTACCAACGCCAGCCGAGCTGCTTCTTCATCACTTAGATTACGAATTATTGCAGGTATGCGCCGCAACCCTGCCAAACGCGCAGCTAAAAACCTACGTTCTCCGGCAACTATCTCATAACCTTGCTCTTTTTCCCTTACTAGAATCGGCTGCAGGACTCCATTCTTCTTTATTGACTCCACCAGTCTTTGCAGACTGGCTTCGTCAAAGTAGCGCCTAGGCTGTCCAGTATTAGAAAAAACCTTGTCAAGTTCTACCTGAGCAATTCCTCCTTCTAATGACACAGCAGGTATTACAGTACTTTTGAAAAGCTCATCTATTCCGAATCTTTTCTTAGCCATCCAACAACTCCTCTGCTAGTTTACGAATATCTGAACATCCATCGTACCTTGGTGCATGAAGTTGCACCGGCATTGCACGAGCAGATGCTTCAGCAAAAGCAATTCCACGCCTTATAGGCGGAAAAACTCTCAGATTAGTTCCAAAACGAGTCCTAATTACCTCGTAGGTCTCCTGATTAAGTCTAGTTCTCGCATCAAGCAAAGTAGGTACTACACCTGTTATTCTGAGCTCTGGATTAAGCATCCTAACTTTCTCAACCGTCGCAAATAGATGCTTTGCTCCACGAAGCGCCTTAATCTCACACTGCACAGGGATAAGAACCTCATCAGCAGCTACGAGAACATTAATCGATATGTTTCCCAGAGATGGAGGAGCATCTATTAAGATTATCTGGTAATTCCTTTTTACGGTCCTAAGCACTTCACGTAGCCTCAACTCCCTACCTATCTCAGCGTTGAGCAAGAAGTCAGCCGTGGCAAGATCTATAGTTGAAGGTATCAAATCCAGCCCGTAGACTCGATGAATCGGGACTGGTTCTCTATATACCAACGCCTCAAAAAGACTTTTCTCAAGCTGCTGTGAATCAAGCCCCAAGAACTCCGTAAGCGAGGCCTGAGGATCAGCATCCACAAGCAAGACTGACCTGCCTCGACTAGAAAGTTCGTAACCCAGATCACGAGCAAGTGTAGATTTGCCTACACCACCCGCTTGGTTGAAAATCGCTATCGTACGCGGATCTTTCAAAAAGCCCTCCACTCTTTACTTCGATTTAGTGCTCTAGAGCTGAATGTAAATGCAAGTCACTCACTATGTAATAAACGCAAGTTGCTG
This sequence comes from Blastocatellia bacterium, assembly GCA_025057015.1. Classification (GTDB taxonomy): domain Bacteria; phylum Acidobacteriota; class Blastocatellia; order Chloracidobacteriales; family JADJPF01; genus JANWYG01. The sequence goes on along the minus strand of JANWYG010000003.1, from coordinate 69,584 downwards.
ATTTTTAAACGAAGTATTCTACATTTTTTTGCCGGAACTTAAAACTGACTCCTAGCTGTCAACAGTTGAATCACAGCAATGTGATTCAAACTCCTCCAAATGGCCTGCTCGACAAAACCTTTAAAGTGCTGACCCACCCTATCTATAGTTGTAGAGACTCGAATCGAATCTGCATAGCAAAAGTTGAAACTAGATGAACTACACAGACTTTGCTAGACTATGCAACATATGCCCATAAAGGAAAAAACGATGAAAAGAAAGTTATACTTTCTAGCTGTTTTCATAGCAGGAGCTCTTATCACTGATATAGTTACAAAAGCTACCAACACTGTAGTGGATCTTTCCACAAATAACTCTGCTGACATAGTAATTACCGGTGCAAGACCCGATGATCTTGCAGGAACTGCTATTGCCGTAGGGGATCTCAATGCCGACAACATAGACGACTTAGCAATAGGCATTCCGGGAAGCGACAGCCCTAGCGGACAACGTCTAAACTGCGGAGAAGTTCTCGTTTTCTTTGGCAAGGCTGGATTTAGTGGAACTATAGATTTGTCTACCGTGACTCCAGATGCACGTTATGTAGGAGCACAACCCAACGACGCACTCGGTAGCAATCTTGCCTTCATAGACGTCAATAGAGATCAAATTAAAGACCTAGTCATTGCTGCCCCAAGCAGCGATATTAACCAGTCTAGAACAGATGCAGGTGCATTGTACGTCATTCTAGGCAGCAGAAATCCCATACAGTCGCGAGATTTTGCCGCTACACAGCCCGATATGTTCATAATAGGCCCTCGCATAAACTCTTTTATAGGCACGAGCCTAGCAGGTGGCGATTTTAACGGTGACGGTGGCGAAGATCTCATAGTTGGAGCTGCCGACGCTTCATCAACGGTGGGCGGTCCGCAACGCGGCGCCGTTTTCATCTTCTTTACCTTTAACATCACGCCTCCATTCACCGTCGACCTAGGTAACCCCGAACAAGTCTCGGTGACAATCTTTGGTGCTGCCAGCGGTGACAAGTTTGGTACTAGTGTCGCCACAGCAGATCTTAACCGCGACGGTAGGCGCGATCTCATAGTTGGTGCTCCAAACAGCTCCTCTGGAAGCAGATCTCTTGCTGGCAGTGTCAACGTCCTCTATGGGCCATTCTCCACCGGCACCGTTATAGACCTTTCGAGAACCAGCGCAGGCTTTACCCTTATAGGCCCGAATACCAACAGCAGGCTAGGCGAAGCTGTAGCTATAGGTGACGTTGACGGAGACAGAATAGACGATCTTATAGCCACTGCACCTGGAAATACCTTTAATAATCGCACCAGTGCAGGCCAAGCTTTCATCATGTATGGTAGCGCCCCCCTCATTGGCTCACGAGACCTAGCTACACTTCCAGCTGACGCTTCAGTAGGCGGAGTAAATGCCGGTGATCAGCTAGGCTCCGGTCAATCATTACTAATCACCGACATCGACAAGGATAACCTCCTTGATCTACTGGTCTCTGCCTCTAATTCAACTAACCCTGCTGACAGAGCTCGAAACGGACAAGTTTATATCTTGCTTAAAGGTGGTGGTAGGTTCGAACAGCGAGACTTACAAACCAAGCCCGCAGATGTCACTATCCTAGGTGCTAGAGCACTCGATCAAATAGGGACACGAATTGCTGCAGGTGATATCAACAATGATGGCAAACGTGACTTAGTAATAGGAGCACCGAATGCTAGTGGGTTAGTAGGCAACCGTAGCCGCGCCGGGATGATTTATTCCATCTCCAAATTTAATCAAGGCTCAACTGGCAACAACCAACCACCTACAATTACGCCAATACCAAGCCAAACAGTACCTGAAACTACAACCGCTACCGTAGACGTCGCTGCAGTAGACCCGGATGGACGGGTCACCTTGTCCTTGATAAACCCACCCACTCCAAGTTTCGTCACATTGACTGACTTTGGCAACGGCACCGGAAGGATAACTATCTCACCTCCAGCAAATAGCCGTGGCACTTACACTGTGCGAGTTCGTGCTACAGACAACGGCAATCCTCCTCTTTCCGCCACCGTAGATTTTGCTCTGACGGTAATCCCTCCTGCTCCCCTAATACAAAGTGCCTCGTTTGACGGCAAGAAGACCCTCACTATCATAGGAACCAGATTCGGTACCTCACCAAAAGTGCTCATAAACAACACTGACCGATCAAGCAAAATAAAGAGTGCAAGCGATACTCAGATACAGCTTAAAGGTAAGCAAAGTAAACTTGGATTGACAGCGGGAGACAATACTATCCAAGTGATAGATGCTTCTGGAAATGCCTCTAATGTCGTAGTAATCAAAATATGAAACCTCTATAGTCAGCTTTTGTCAAGGGTATTGCTGTGTTATCATATGCCAACCTTTACCTCAAGTTTCGGAGTACCATGTTCGCAATGAGACATATACCAATGCTCCTGATATGCCTAATTTGCTTATTCAGTTGCAAACGAGTAGACGATGGGCCTCTTACTGAAGAACTTTTTAGATTCACTCTAGAAAAACAGTTCGCTACAGCCAAGTCTAAGATGGACACAGTAAAGATAGAAGAAATCTTTACTCCGATAGACCACAGCAACGTGATCTTCGAGCAAAAGAGTCAAGGTAACGCTGCAGAACTTTATTGGGAAGTTTTCAAAGACAAGCTAGACTCAAGATCCGAATCTCGTCAACAGCTGCTCGAAACGGTTGAGCCTATCATGCAGTTTGTTGATCTATCAATAAAGGAAAACTTAGAAATAAGTCCACAGAAAGCAGAGTCGATAAAAGCAGATCTACAAAAAGCAGCAAGGCTGCCTGAACTGGAAAAAATCGAACAAGCAGCACAGTTACGCTATTTCCGACTGACCGGCGAAGTAGTTCCGATATCTGCAAAGCTCACTGTTAACCTTATACCCATGACCCTGCTAAGAGCTTACTCCGTAGCACTGATGGCAAAAGCACTTGAAAGAGAAAACTCTAGGGACATCTCTTCTGCCGAAAGGCTTTTGCAAACGATAGTAGCTATGGGAGGACATTTTGCTGCTGATCCAAAGTATGAAAACTACTTTAACGGCCAAGTTTTGATGGAGTTTGGATGCTACTTATTAAAATCTTTTTACAATCGCAATAAGCAAGCCAGCAAGATAGAAGCGGTGGAAAAACTAGCTGAGTCGATCAAAAATCAAGCCCAAAAGGCTGGCTCACTTGCTTTCCGAGATGAAACCGGCCAACCAGTCAACCCAATCAAAGCTTTAGGATATTTTGATGAAGGGATAGATTCACTACTGCGAATAGCTCTAGATGAACGCCTGCCGTTAGCAATACGTTCTGCTGCTGTCGAACACCTCTTCTACGGCTATGTATTCCGCTATATGGTAGTACAACATTCAGGCCGGAATCCGGATACTTCTAAATACGCTCCTCCTTCTGAACAACGAATAGCAGCGCTTGATAAGCTAAAGTCTATTCCAGACAAGACACTCTCACAAATGGCTGTAAACGCATCGACGGTACTTACCAACATGAAGCAAATGCAGTCCAGCGGCGAACGTGCTAGATACTGGATGGGACTAAACTGATATGAAGCAACAAGATCGATTGCAGCTGTTGAAAGCAAACCTAGGGCAAAAGCCTTCAGAAGATGCACCACCATTTACTCGCTGGCTCGACGGCAAGCTACGCGAAATACTCTCTGACGGGTTAGTGGTAGACTTCGTAGTACGCCGGGAAATGACAAACCCACTAGGCATACTGCATGGAGGACTTCATGCTGCCATCCTGGACGAAGTAATAGGAATGACCGTATTCGGACTTGTAGATGCCTACCCAACCGTATCAGTAAACTTAACTGTCGACTACTTAGGACAGGCGCGCATAGGTGACACGGTAACCGCTCGTTCCCGCATACTGCGAGACGGAAAGCAAATCGTTCACGCTGAATGCTCACTCTACAAAGGCGATTCACTCATCTCGCGCGCTAGCTCTAATCTGATTAAGCTCTCCTTCCCGCCTTGTTGAATCACAACGTTGTGATTCAACACTCTATCCGAGAAGAACTCCTCCCCTAACTATTTGACAGACAGTCTAACTAACACACGGCAGTACTGATTTGCCTGATGAGCAGCTAGCTTCGTGCTCAATCTGAGCTAATGACCGTCAGCAGGCACTCTCTACTAATCCGAAAAGCTATAAAACCTTCTAAAGCTAGTAACGCTAGGTCTGCAGTTTGCTCTCACAAGCAATCGACAACACTATTACTGCAAATGACAGTTAGTCTCTACCTATCTGACTGAATTTGTAAAAATTTTCGACTTTTGACGAACTTCCCCAAGATAAAAAAGTACTTACACTCCCAACTACCTTGCGAAGCCGTCATTCTGAGGGAAGCAAGTTTACTACAAGCTCTGGATATTTTTCTATGACATCGACAGCTACATCAAAAATGTTAGGATAATTTATCCGGTAGTAACGCAGCAGCAAAGCTATATCGCTTGCCGAAGCAGCTTCAGTTGCTCCTGAGTGAACGCCTAGTAATAGCAAATGATTTGTAACGTTTGCACCAGACAAGCGTAACTTTCTCAGCAAGTCATCTATGAAGGTGCTGCGGTCCTCTTCTGCAAGTGAGATTATAGACATATAGAGTCGCTCGCGCAGCTTTTCAAAACTTAGCTTAAACAAGTACTCTCTAAGTTTGGATTGAGAAGGCTTTGGCTCTTTCTTCATCCATTCCCGCAGCGCGTATGTACGAGGACCTACTTGAACAAATAAAGAGTCTTCGCCATGCCTCTGGATATCTGTGTATATACGGCCAGCTAGCGAAGCGTCCGGAGTACGACCGCTCACTTGAAGAAGACCTAGCTGGGTCGCTCTCGCTACTATTTCCCTCGCAGTCATAGGTCGCTGCTCTTTACGCAACACCTCTATGGCGGCCTCTTTATACCCCATCGTCTTCTCCTGAAGGTAGGGCTTTAAATCTGGTAAAGAGTAGCTAATACACTTTGGTGTGTCAAGAATGTAGCAAAGTAAGCCAGATACTAAAAACAACGAATCGTCTGTAGCCTATATTCACACAATACCCTGTGAACTTTGCCAGGTGAGGTGTCGAACTCTTCTGCCAAAATCTGGTGTAAAGGTCTAGGCGGTGGTGCAGGCTGCTGTAAGTATCTCCTATACTCAGCCCTTATCTGCTCTATGGTTCCCAAATCAAGGTCTAGCTCAACAGCAGCCAACTTAGTACTATCAAGCAACTTATCTATCCAACATAGCACCTGCTCAGCAGAAGCAAATTTAACCTCTGTAGCAACACGCTTAACAAGTTCTGTAAAACGATACCTACCGCAAGTAGCAAAATGCCAGCAAGCTTTTTCTATCTCAAAGAGCTGTTCTCGAGTAAGACCAGAGAGAGTTTTCTGCAACCACTCATGAATAACCGCATTTACCTTACGCCTAGGAAGTCCTAGCCACTGCGCTATATGTCGCCGACGCCCTTCCGCAGGACGAACACCAGCATTCATCATGTCGAGATACAAATCTATTATCCGCTGCTTATGCTCCTCCTGAAATTGACAGTATCTCTCATCTTTAAGCACTTTGACAATAACACAAGGCTTTGCCCAAACTTCCTGCGAGATCAGCGCATGTAAAACACGCATCCTCTTGTCACTACCTTTATACCTTTCGTAAGCTGCTAAGATTTTCTGACGTAGTTCTGGTGTCACTTCGGTAGCCTTTGCAGGCCTATGAGATCGGCTAGCTACCCTAGCTACTTGCAGCGCCCTCGGAAAGCAAGTGATTTGCGGCTTTGTAGGTAGCCCGATTGACTTGTTGTAAGCTCTCCTTCTACACTTGGGACAATAACAGCTCTTACGATCAGCAGTGAAAAACGTGGCATTACAACCATCGCAATTACGCTTGAACTTCATCATTTTTTGTACTCTCCTTGACCTTAAACTGTATACTAGCATAGTCTGAGAATTAACTTAACAAAACCGAAAGCCTGTAAAAGAGGAAAAAAGAATGAGCGGATTTTTTAGAGATTTGGAGCAAAAAGAGTTAACCGAGGAAGCTAAGCGCCTTTACCAACTCGGAGTAAGGCGCGAATGGCAACGCTACGACGAATATTGCAGAGACACTCTTGTCACTTACACAGACAAGTTTCGGCCGGAGATTTTCAGATACGACGGTGAATACATGGACGAATCTTGCTTCTTTATACCTTCGGTCGAAGATGTACTGGCTTTTCTGATCCAGCGCGACTATGCCCCCGTACTTGAATATTTCACCAAAGGAAAGTGGAGGCTAACTTGGACGGTCGGTGGCTTTGCTGAAGGCTCCACGCCCCGACTTGCCGCACTGCGTGCTATGGCAGCTTTGTTAGAACAAAACAAATAGAGGAGTTTTATGCTAAGCATAGAGTTTGTTCGTAAAAACCTAGATTTAGTCAAGAAGAGTTTGCAAGATCGTAACAGCAAGATTTCCCTAGATGACTTCGAAAACCTTGACTCGGAAAGACGTTCCGCCATCACAGAAAGAGACAACCTAAGGGCTTTCTGCAACAAAGCAAGCCTTGAGATAGGCGAGCTCATGAAAGCAGGTAAGAGACATGAAGCACAACCAAAACAGCAAGAAGTGGCTGCAGCAAAAGCTCGAATCAAGCAGCTAGAAATACAAATAGAACAAGTAGAAACAAGACTTGCAGAGGTACTGCTTGCCGTACCAAACCTACCACATGAGTCAGTACCTATAGGTCCTGACGAATCGGCTAACGTAGAAGTTCGCCGCTGGGGTATGCCCCGCGAATTTAACTTCGAGCCTAAAGACCACGTAGAACTTGGAGAAAAGCTAGGATTAGTAGACTTCGAGCGAGCTACTAAACTTGCCGGAGCTCGCTTTGTAGTACTGCGAGGCCTTGGGGCAAAACTCGAACGAGCACTGATCAACTTTATGCTGGACATACATACCACAGAAAACGGCTATATAGAAGTTTTGCCGCCATTTATGGTCAACAGTGCTGCCATGAAAGGCACGGGTCAATTGCCGAAGTTTGCCTCGGATCTCTTTAAAATTGAGGCTACCGATTACTGGCTTATCCCAACAGCTGAAGTTCCTCTTACCAACCTTTACCGTGAAGAGATACTGGAAGCTTCCCAACTCCCTATTAGCCTCACTGCGTATACACCATGTTTTCGTTCTGAAGCAGGCAGTTATGGCCGTGATGTGCGAGGGCTTATCCGACAGCATCAGTTTGACAAAGTCGAGTTGGTCAAGATCTCGCACCCAGACAACTCCTACGAAGACCTAGAACGATTGACGCGAGATGCTGAATCCATTCTGCAACGGCTAGAACTGCCTTACAGAGTAGTAGTGCTATCTACCGGAGACATGGGCTTTTCTGCAGCAAAAACATACGACTTAGAGGTCTGGTTACCAAGTCAGCAGGCATACCGTGAGATATCTTCATGCTCAAACTGTGCTGACTTCCAAGCTCGTCGGGCTCAAATACGCTTTAGACGTGCCCCTGGTCAAAAACCCGAATACGTCCACACCCTCAATGGTTCAGGACTGGCAATAGGCCGAACATGGCTTGCAATACTAGAAAACTATCAACAAGCAGATGGTAGCTGCATAGTGCCAGAAGCGCTTAGACCCTACTTAGGCGTAGATATCATCAAGCCGATATAAACTCTGCCTAAGTATCAATAATAAAAAACTTTAAAATTTGTAGAGTCTTTAATAGAATCTAAAATTATCTCACTCGGAGAGAAACTATGCGAACCCCAACTCTTGCCATCCTATTCCTGCTTTCAACAGCCAGGCCGCTCCTTTCTCAAGAACCAAGCACTGGTCAAAAGTTGGCGCTCTACTCAAAGCCTGCCGTAGTGCGAGTTTATGGAGCTTATGGAGCAGAGTACTATTTCAGAGACGCTAGCTTTACAGTGTTCACAGGCGGAATTGGCTCTGGCTTTTTTATAAACTCAGATGGCTATGTCGCTACAAACGCACACGTGGTAGACGAGATACATGCCGGTGAAGAAAAAGCACGAGAAAAACTCCTCGTACAAGCCATAAAGCAAATAGGCAACAAATATCTCGGCGATTACAGAAAAATGACTACCGAGCAAATCAAAATGTTAGCTGCCAACCTACAATTACGCAACATCAAAAAGCTCAACTATGTGCAGCTACCCAATGGCGAGCTTATGCCTTATGAGATAAAAGCCTTTGGTGCTCCGGTAGGCCAAGGGAAAGATTGTGCAATACTGAAAATAGAACTTAAAAATACGCCCTCAATCCCGATAGGAAATTCTGACAATGTCCAACTACAGGATCAAATTTTCGCAATAGGCTTCCCGGGAGCAGTAGATAATCTCGTCGACTACGGAGTTTTGGACAAAAAATCTATACTAGAAGCCTCTATCACGGACGGACGCGTATCGGCAAGAAAAAACACTGCCGACGGAGCACCCGTACTACAGGTAAGTGCTGCCATCACACACGGAAATTCTGGCGGACCAGCAATTAATGAGAAAGGTGAAGTAGTGGGACTTTGCACCTTCGGCAGCATCTCTAGTGAAGGACAAGAAGTACAAGGCTTCAACTTCCTAATACCATCTTCAACTCTATTGGAATTTGTACGACAAGCAGGTACACAGAACAGTAGCGGGCCTGTAGATAAGCTCTATCGAGAAGGCTTAGAGCTATTCTGGCAAGAGCGCTACACGGCCGCAATAGAGAAGTTTCAGGAAGTACAGGGCCTATTTCCAGCTCATTCAGAAGCACAAAAGCTAATACAACAAGCTCGAGATCTCAAAAGTCAAGGTAAGGAACGAACTTTTTTCAGCTCAGGCTTTCTACTATTAATAGTTGGTGCAGCGGTAGTACTGCTAATCATACTCGGAGGAGGAATAGCTTTGCTTATAATCATCAGCAAGAAACCTGCTGCAGCGTCAGCAAATGCCGGTCGGCAGCCCCAAATAGGTTACAACCCTCCACAACAAGCACGACCTAGCCCAGCTCAAATGCCAGCCCCTGCTTTTCCAGAGAAGCAACAGGCTTTCCAAGATGCTGTCAAGACCTTAGTCGCAGGTAAAACACAAGCACCACAGCCTACCGCCGACGCCACAATTCCAATTGCAGCCGCAAATTTCGGTCATTTAGTCTGTACGCGAGGAATATTGCAAGGCCAGAGTTTTCCCATAATGATACAAGGTATCTCCATAGGCCGGATACCAGGCAATCAGATCGTACTGCCTGATGGCCGAGTGTCAAGTAAGCATGCCTGGATAGGAATAGAAAATGGCAAAGTAGTAGTGAAAGACAACGGATCTACTAACGGAACTTTTGTTAACTCAATACAAAATCGCATTACCCATACAGTGCTTAATGACGGTGATACAGTAATCATAGGCGATGCAGAAGTATGCACTCTAAGCTATAGATTGAGAAAGCCATAGTTTTCTGTTAAGGTGAGATTAAGAAATGACCCGTACCAGGCTAAAGCTTACATCTGCCAACCTAGAAACCTCTGCTGCTGGTAACCGAATTGCGAGCGTACAGCTAGAGCTCGAACAGAGAGTCTATCTCGGTACAGCAAGTGTTCCACTCAACGGCGAGGAGCCCGAGCTTGAGGCTATCTCTGGAGCAACCCTCGAAGCAGTGAAGAAAGCACTACCGGTAGCTATAAACACGCAGGTCAAAAAGGTACTGAAGCTGAGGCCTGAGTTTTTGGATGACTTACTGCTCGTAGCTATAGTAGAACTACACGTCGAGCACAAGAAGCTCTCACTTACAGGTTGTTGTGTATGCCACGAAAAAGACAAGCTACCCGGTATGGCACGTGCTACACTAGACTCCACTAACCGCGTGGTCGAATTCTTCCTAAGCAAGAGGAGAGGGATTAGGCAGTAAATAGCTACAACTTCAGAAGTAAACTGTAGAACGAGGTTGTGCCATGCTTTCTCCGCCAGTAAGCAGATCAGCAATATCGTCGCCAAAGCAGCGTTTCAAATTTAGGTATAATCTAACCTCAACCGTCACCTGCCAAACCTATCGCTTGCAAAACAAAGCAACAGTCGTCCGTAATCAGCTAGTACGAACTCGTCATATAAGCAGCATTTGCAAAACCTAACTCCACAGCTACCAAAACGGTCCAGGAAACACATCGCTTCATAACCTGTCTTAAGTGCACTCTTCAGAGAAAGGCTCCGTCCTGAAAGAGTTCTTGCCTATACGAAGATACTGCCGAGTATGGCACCCAACTAGGCTAGTAACCATTGAACTCTTTCTCAACAAGAGGAAGGAATTAAGCAGTAGATAGCATGATGCGCAATATCACTTATATAGACCCGCCCATCTTTTCCAACGGCTATACCCACCGGATGTTCTAAGCTAATGTCTTGATTAGTCTTAGAACCATATATTTCGGTAATAACACCCTGGGGAGAAATTTTCTTGATTGCTCTGTCGCCTACATCCGTCACCCAACAGTTATTTTGATCATCTAAAGCTATTCCTATTGGCTGTTGCAAGATCGAATTACTCCCATCAGCTGGCAAGACATCTGCACCTGCAAGCGTTCCAACCTTCTGTAATTGAGTGATGTATCTAACAGCTACATTGTCTACGTCTATCAAAAACAGGTTTCCGTGCACATCAGCTCTTATGGCACTTAGCGTACCAAAACGCGCCTGCGCCGCAAAGCCATCCAACAGCCCAGATTCAGTACTTCCCGCCCAGGTAGATACTTGGCCAAAAAGACTTATTCTGCGTACGCTATAGCGATCAGCAGCATATATGTAACCAGCATAATAAGTGATGGAACGAAGCTCACTAAAGCTAGCGTCTCTACCATGGCCATCCTTAGCACCTTTAGTTCCAGAGCCAGCTAGCGTACTGACCTTCAGATCAAGCGACAGTCGGCGCAATTTGTTACTACCAAAGTCAGCTACGTAAAGATTACCTTCGGCATCAAAAGCGACGTCCCGCGGCGACATAAAACCGGCGACAGCTGCAGGCCCGTCTGTTGAGCCACCCTTAGAGCCACCAGCAACAGTACTTACTTCACCTATAGGAGTTACTCTGCGTACGGCATTATTGCCAAGATCTGTTACGAAAAGCACCCCCTGTTTGCTCAAAGCAAGCCCGTTAGGCCTACTAAACCTAGCCTTGTCACCAAGCCCATCTACAAAACCTTCCCTCCCGCCAGCCATCAAGACTATCTTATACATAACCTCTAGTCAGGTCGTTGTTTGTCCTTCTCCTTTTTGATTATCACAGAAGGTTTTTTTTCTTCGCGCTGCCGCACATCCTCCTGCGGCCGCATATCCTCTTTAGGTTTTTGTTTCTCTTCTCGAGAAGGAGAAGCTCGCTCATTTTTTTGCGCTATACAAATCGAGCCTACTTGTAAAACTAGGCAAGTAGCCAATATTAACAGTCTCATAAACTCAAACACCTGGTCTTTTACCCAATTTGTTAGCAACTACTATACCGCTACCTCAAAGCAGATAACGCCTCAACTTTGCGGCACCCAGAAGACTTTCTATCTCAAATAGTCTACCCTTACCCCATAAGGTGTAAACCCAGTGAACGGAAACGAATTTCTCCTAGCAAATAATCAAAGATCGTGAGTGCTTCGTGCGAACGATCATAGCCCACCAGTTCGACATAGCTCCTACCACGCACGCTTCCCGTCGCTAGCTTACCCCGAACACTACACGCACCCTCCCAGTAGATGATCATAGTAGAGCCTCTCGTATCAAGCTCTTGGCATCTCAGCAGCGGAATAATCTCAAGCTCAGCACCAACTGCAGGTATAGAGAGACTCCATCCACTTGGATAGATAGTGCCTGTTTGTGGGCTCTTCCACCTACCCAGAATGCTAATTCTAAAAGCATCATGCCCAAACTGCCTGATCTGCCCCTGTGAATCTATAAGAGCAGCTGCAGAGAAACGCGTCGGTTGGCCTGAGCTGTCTCGTATATGAAAGGCCATTATTTCTTGCCCATCGTCGAGCTGTATGGCAAACCAATCCCACCCCTGTATCTTGGCTCTCATAGTCCACGAGCCAAATTCATGGTCCATCCATCCCAAACCCGTCACATCATACCTGTTGCCAGCTACAGTCAACTCACCTTCAGCAAGCATACGACTATACGACAAGTAGTAAGATGCCTCTCCTTCATCCTTGTAACTTATGCCACCTGCTCCTTGCAACACCAAAGGCTTTACCGGACGAAGAGCTAGATTGATGCTAGTACTGTTCATTTTAGCAAAAAGTAGATGCTGCGAATGCAGCTCGCGAGCGGACCAGTCCCCTAACCATACCTTGTGCCTATCTACTGAAGCCCCAGCGTTATGAGCACCTATCGAACGTCGATGTGAGTAACGAAACTTGCCATCAGCTACGTCTGTAACTGCAAAATGGGCATAATAGTTGACTTGACCCAGTAACCGCATAGGAAGTATACGCCCAAAACGATCCTGGTCAGTACGTCGTTTGAAAAAGACTAATTCAAAGCCAAAAGGCCGATCTTCTGCAAATAGATGCCCACTGTAGTACCACCATTCTGTCTGCACGTTCTCATGAGCATAAGTGTCTCGAGGAAGAACGATTCCTCTTTCTGGACAAGCTCGCTCCAAGCTTTCCGCTGGTCCAACCAGCAGATTAGCTATCTCATCCACTATAGTAACAGCTATTTGCTCAAAGCCTAGAGAACGAAAAGACATATCTTCCTCACGCTTCAACAAAGTAAATCAACGCCCCTCTCGAGCCCAAAACGGTTTCTTCAGCCTCTCCAAGCTTAAAGAATCAGTTCAATAGCAAAAGAGAACTAGACTTGCAGCATACACCTGTATTAATAACTACAGGGAACTTAAACTGCTAAGGAAAGTCTGGGCAGCACCTGCCACAACTTCATGCCGGTACCTGTACTACTCATAGCCTAACAACCGAGCGAAACTCGCTTCTTGCTCAACACTGATAACCAGCAAGGCAACTTAATGAGAAGGAGCTAGCAGCAAGAAGCTAGCTCGTAGGTTTCCCTCCGCCTATCCTAAAAACCTACTTAAATCTTTGCCTTGCTACTAGCTCCGTTACAGCGGTTTTCCGCGTAGCTACACCCCTACGCCAGCAATGCCTGCCGACATGTGGGCTTTTTAGATACTAAACAGTGAACGAACTGCCACACCCACAGCTGCCAGTGGCATTTGGATTCTTAAAAGTAAACCCTGAACCCATTGTAGTATTGACGTAGTCTATCTCAACGCCTTCGAGGAATTGTTGACTAAAGGGATCTATAAAAACCCTGAGGCCATTTGTTTCTATGATTCTGTCATTCTGCGCAGGCTCTTCTTCCACATCTAGGGAATATTGATAACCCGAACAACCGCCAGGAAGAACCCGCACTCGCAAACCGGCACGCTCATCAGTTATGCCTTCAGATTCTAAGAATTTTTTAACTTCGGCGACAGCAGTTGGGGTTACTGTCAGCATATTTACAACTCCTTAAAAGAAAGTTTTTTTCTAGACTATAACCGGTTTTTGACACTGTCAAGGCTACACTACGCAGCCTTGGATTTATCGTCGCTGGAGCTATCATCGTGTATGTCCACTTCGATTAACCCCTCTCTATAAAGGGCATAACCACTCGACGTTGAAGCTATCACGGCCGGGATACCGCGTTTCGTAAACCACTTCTGCCAAGCTTCCAAATCCTTGTAAGCTTCCGATTTCTTGCTCTTGACGAAAGTTGAGAAACGATTTGCTTCCGTAACTTTTATCCTGTGCATTTCATCCTCCAAAGTTTAGGATAGGCAACCTAGCCGCCCTCAAAGCCTGCTCGCTTAACTTTGCCGCCAGCACCTCAGCCGCTTGCCTAAAAGCTGCAGCTTGGGGACTATCAGGCGCTGCCGAAACGACTGGCACACCTAGATCCCCTCCTTCCCGTATACTGACGCTAAGCGGGATTTTAGCAAGCAAGGCTATCGAGTAGCGCTGCGCGAGATCGGCTCCGCCCCCAGCACCGAATATCTCATGCCTCTCTGAACAGTTTGAACACACAAAATAGCTCATGTTTTCTACTATTCCTATTACAGGAATACCAACTTGCTGGAACATGTTGTAGGCTTTACGAACGTCCGCCAGGGCTACTTCTTGGGGAGTAGTCACAAGTATAGCCGCAGTAACAGGTACAAGTTGCGCCAAACTTAGCTGCACATCCCCTGTACCTGGCGGCATATCCACTATGAGATAGTCTAGTTTGCCCCAATCTACGTCCCTTAGGAATTGCTCTATCAGCCTATGTAGCATAGGTCCACGCCAAACAACAGCCTGGTCACCTCTGTTGAGCAACCCTACAGACATAAACTTGACCCTATAGGCCTCTCTAGGTGCTATCTTGTTACCCCTTATCCTAGGTTCTTCTATCTGTCCGAGCATTATCGGAACGTTGGGCCCGTATATGTCAGTGTCAAGCAAGCCAACACTAGCTCCCATTTCAGCAAGTGCTACAGCAATGTTTACGGCTACTGTGGATTTGCCTACTCCACCCTTGCCAGAACTCACAGCAATGATATTCTTGACCTCAGCAAGTAGCCCAGCCTCACTTCCTGGACGCCCTCGGACAACCTCCAAGTCTATCTTCACCTCGACTTGCTCTACTCCAGGTAGCTTTGCCACAGCCTCCTGGACGGCTTCCTGCAGTCTTTTCCTACCTTCATCAGCTGGCGCAGGAAGCACTATCTCCACAGCGACTATCCCTCCACAAACCTTTACTTCGCGCACTAACTTGGCCTCGACTATGTTTTTCTTGCCAGTTAACTGCGGATATTTCACTTCCCTTAATGCTTCTAATATAGCCTGTTTATCCATTTATCTTCCTTTTTCTGCCGCTAGCCAGCAAAAAACTTAACCTCATAATATTAGGCCTAGCCCCATTTTGTCAATATCAAATTAGTTTAATCTAAATGAGATGCTACCACATGTAATTTCCTATATAGCTGTAACTTATTGATGCATAATAATTTCTTTAGTTCACAAATCTTATATTGCTACATCCTACAATTTATTTTAGTAATAACTTGCTTGACAAAATCGTGTCTAACCAGTATCTTATTAGCTGGGTTGTTTGCAAGAGGGTCGTCTATGCTACAGTCTCAACCACTTCCTGCAAGCAGCCATACTAAGCGCCAGCAAGAGAGGGGCAGGCAAGCATGAAACTCCCAATATACATGGACAACCACGCTACTACGCCAGTCGATCCTCGCGTGTTTGAAGCAATGAAGCCATATTTTCTAGAGCACTTCGGCAACGCAGCTAGCCGCAATCACGTCTTCGGATGGCAGGCCGAAGAAGCTGTGGAACTTGCAAGACAACAGATAGCACAGCTGATAGGAGCTACGGCAAAGGAAATCATTTTTACAAGCGGAGCTACTGAATCTAACAACCTAGCTATCAAAGGCGTAGCAGAGATGTATAAAGAGCGCGGTAACCACATTATCACCGCCGTGACTGAACATAAGGCTGTGTTGGATTCTTGCAAACGACTCGAAAAATATGGCTACCGCGTAACGTATCTCCCTGTAGACAAATATGGCCTCATAGATCCAGATGATGTGAAGCGAGCTATCACTGATAAGACTATCCTAATCAGCATAATGACAGCAAACAACGAGATCGGAGTCATTCAGCCTATAGAAGAAATCGGTCGTATTGCCCGCGAGCACTCTGTACTAATGCACACCGACGCAGTGCAAGCAATAGGAAAGATACCCTTTAACGTGAACTCTATGAACGTAGATCTTGTATCTCTCACAGCCCACAAGATTTACGGTCCAAAAGGTATAGGCGCCCTCTACGTGCGCCGCAAGAACCCGCGCGTGCAACTAGTACCGCTCATAGACGGCGGCGGCCACGAGCGCGGCATGAGATCCGGAACGCTGAATGTTCCCGCAATAGTCGGTTTCGGCAAAGCTGCAGAAATAGCTATGGCTGAAATGCCCCAAGAAGCTGAACGGCTAAGACGCTTGCGTGACCGGCTACGCGATGGCATACTCGAAGCGATCCCCGAAGTCTATGTCAACGGCCATCCTACAAAACGGCTTCCAGGTAATTTGAACATGAGCTTTGCCTATGTCGAAGGCGAATCCCTTTTGATGGGAATAAAAGACGTAGCCGTATCTTCCGGCTCGGCTTGTACCTCAGCCAGCCTTGAACCTTCCTACGTGCTTAAAGCACTAGGTCTAGGCGAAGACTTAGCCCATAGCTCAATACGCTTCGGAATAGGACGCTTCAACACAGAAGAAGAGATCGATTTCACCATTGATCAAGTAGTCAGTGCCGTAACCAAGTTACGTGAACTATCCCCTCTCTGGGAAATGGTGCAAGAGGGAATTGACTTAAAGAAAGTCCAGTGGCAAACACACCACTGAATTAACGGAGGATAAAGATGGCTTACTCAGAAAAGGTCATAGATCACTATAACAACCCTAGGAACGTAGGTTCGCTTGACAAAAACTCACCAGACGTAGGAACTGGCCTCGTCGGTGCTCCTGAATGCGGCGACGTGATGAAACTACAGATAAAAGTCAACAAGCAAGGCATCATTGAAGATGCTAAGTTCAAAACCTTCGGCTGTGGATCTGCTATAGCCAGTTCCTCACTAGCTACTGAGTGGGTCAAAGGCAAAACCCTAGAAGAAGCTCTTGCTATCAAGAATATTGATATAGTCAAAGAATTGAACTTACCTCCTATCAAGATCCACTGCTCTGTTCTTGCCGAGGATGCTATTAAGTCAGCTATAGCTGATTATAAAAAGAAGCAAGCTGCACTTGAGCAACAACAGCTGAACCGATGAAAGTTCTTAGCCGAAAGACTTAACTATGAACGGGATCACACTTACTGACAGCGCTGCAAAGCGCATCAAACAGATAATACAACAAGAAGGTCTCACGGAAGGCGGCCTCAGAATAGGCGTAAAAGCTGGCGGATGCTCAGGCCTCACTTATGTACTCAACCTGGAGACACAGCAACGTCCCGGCGATAGAGTATACGAACATAACGGTGCCAAGCTCTTCGTAGACGCGAAGAGCTTCCTTTACTTAAACGGCACTGTTCTGGACTACAAAGAAGACGGCGGCCTAATGGAGCGAGGGTTCACTTTCGCCAACCCTAACTCACAAGGCGAATGCGGCTGCGGAGAATCTTTCTCCGTATAGAAGGAAACCGTGACATACCGAAAATGTTGGAGCTGCCAAGCAGAAATTAGTGAACTCTTCTGCAGCAACTGTAGACGCATTCAACCAGTAGATAGAAACGTCGATTATTTCAGCTTCTTAGGTCTTTTACGTACCTACGCCATAGACCGAGAGGCCCTCGACCGGAAGTTTTATGAACTAAGCCGGCAGTTGCACCCTGACTTTTTTGCAAATGCATCTGCCCAAGAGCTAGTCTACAGCACAGAGAATGCCTCTTTGCTAAACGACGCTTACAGAACGCTCAAAGATAACCGCCGACGAGCTCGCTACCTCTTGGAACTTCAAGGAGTAAAGCTAACGGAAAAGCTTCCTCCAGATCTGCTCGAAGATGTCTTTGAACTAAACGAACAGCTAGAGCTACTGCGACAGAAACAGCTTCACCCAGAAGAAGTAAGTCAAATTAAACAAACTAAACAAAAGCTGCTCGAACGCCTACAAAAACTAGAGTCCGAGCTCTCAGAAACATTTGCACGTTCAGAAGTTGCTAGCGAAACCGAGCGCTTCAGCATACTTGCCAAAGCTGCCGAAATACTAGCTCAAATGAAATATCTAGATAACTTAATAAATACCATAGAAGACGCAGAACTATGAGAGTCGTAGGAATAGATCTTGGTACCACTAATAGCTTAGTTGCATATGTAGACGACGGAGGTAATCCGCAAATAATTCCCGATAGCAAGGGACGTAAGCTCGTCCCTTCAGTTGTCCACTACAGCCCTACCGAAGGGCTAATAGTTGGCGAAGAAGCCCGGTCATACCTGATTACCGATCCAGAAAACACTATATACTCGATTAAACGATTCATGGGTAAAGGAGCAGCCGACGTCAAAGAAGACCTCGAACTGCTGCACTTTCGACTAGCCGAGGATAGCCAACAGGTTGTTCGATTCCATCTAGGACAACGAATTCTTACTCCACCAGAAATCTCAGCTTTAATACTTAAACAACTAAAGCTCAACGCCGAAATGTTCTTCGGTGAACCAGTAGAAAAGGCCGTCATAACAGTACCAGCCTACTTTAATGACGCACAACGCCAAGCAACTAAAGATGCAGGTAGACTTGCCGGCCTAGAAGTGCTCCGCATAGTCAACGAACCTACCGCAGCAAGCCTTGCTTATGGTTTAGATAAGCGCGAAGACGCCGTAATTGCCGTCTATGATCTCGGCGGCGGTACCTTTGATATATCGATACTTAAACTCCGTGCAGGTATCTTCGAGGTATTAGCCACCAATGGGGATACTCACCTAGGCGGAGACGACTTCGACCACCTGCTAATAAACCTCTTAATGAATGAAATAAAAAGTCGCTACGGAGTGTCGTTTGCCGGTAATCCCGAGGCTATACAGACTTGCCGACGATTCGCTATAGAACTCAAGCACCGGCTCTCTGAACAGGATTCCGCACAGATAGAAATTGATCTAGGCACAGACGTCTATAGAAGAATCTTCACTCGAGCAGAGTTTGAAGCACTAATAGCCCCGCTCGTAGAGCGAACCTGCGGTCCTTGCCGGCAAGCAATGAAAGACGCAGGCGTGAGACCCGAAGATATAGACGAAGTAGTGCTAGTCGGCGGCTCGACACGCGTGCCGCTAGTGCGCCGCCGCGTCGAAGAACTCTTCCAACGCCCTCCACATATCGATATCAATCCCGACGAAGTAGTAGCCCTGGGTGCAGCTATACAGGCTGACATCCTGACCGGCAGAAGAAGAAATACGTTGCTGCTAGACGTAACTCCTTTGTCACTCGGCATCGAAACAATAGGTGGCGTCATGACAAAGCTGATAATGCGAAACTCCACAATACCAGCCAGCGCTTCTGAAATGTTCACCACCTACGTAGATAATCAAACAGGCGTGGACATACACGTGTTACAGGGCGAAAGGGAAATGGCAGCCGATTGTAGATCCCTGGCACGTTTCACGCTTAAAGTTCCTCCTATGCCTGCTGGCCTACCTAGAATAGAAGTCAAGTTCGTCATCGACGCTAATGGAATACTGAACGTCACAGCAAGGGATGTTCGTACAGATAAAGAACATTCAGTCGAAGTTAAACCTTCGTATGGCCTAACCGAGGAACAAGTAGAGAAGATGCTAATGGACTCGATAGAATATGCCGAGCAAGACTTCGCAAAGAGGATGTTTATAGAAGCCAGTAACGAAGCCGAAAGCGTGCTCCGCTCGCTTGATAAAGCCCTAGCAGATCCTCTTGCTTCCGAGCTTACAGCTGAAGAGCTAGGCCGCATAGATAGCATCGTCTCAGAACTGAAGCGTGCTCTACAAGGCAGCGACCATCGCCCCGTGCGTGCTGCTCTCAAGAAACTTAACGAAGCTACTATGCGCCTAGCGGAACTTATGATGAACCGAGCTGTCAACACAGCTCTCAAGAACAAAAAACTTGCCGAAGTACAATGAAAGAACAGCATACCAACGAACTAGCTACAGTTACTTTTCTACCTTTAGGAAAAACCTTTGAAGTACAAACTGGGCAGTCTATACTAGACGTCGCTCTGGATAATGATGTACCTCTAGACCATGCCTGTGGGGGGGTCTGCGCCTGCTCCACCTGTCATGTGATCATCAAAAAAGGCATGGAACTGCTTAGTGAAATGGAAGATGACGAAGCCGATCAGCTCGATGAAGCCGCAGGCTTAACCCTGCAGTCTAGACTAGGCTGCCAAGCGTTAATACAGCAGCCTGGCAACCTAGTCGTCGAAATCCCTTCCTGGAACCGCAACTACGCTCGTGAAGGAGAATAAGCCATGAAATGGACAGATACTGAAGACATCGCACTTGCACTCTTTGAAAAATATCCGAATATAGATCCTCTCACAGTACGCTTTACCGACTTGCACCGTTGGGTGTGCGAGCTTGAAGGCTTTGACGACGATCCAAAAAACTCAAACGAGAAAAAACTCGAAGCTATACAGATGGCCTGGTACGAAGAGTATACCAACTCATAAACACATTTAGCCGAATAAAAGAGGAAACACAAAGACTTTGTCGAACAAGCTGTCTAGCGCAGTTTGAATCACATCGTTGTGATTCACAAGCTGCCAAGCTAGACTAGGAATCACTAATCGCCTAACTTACCAACCGTTGATATACTTCTGCTATGGCTATCTTATTTATTCTCTGCTTAGGCACATTCCTAGGAACATTCCTAAACACAGCTTCCGAAGTAACAGAAGGAATTGCTTCGGCAAAAGCAGCCGTCGATAAAGAAGGTAGACTTTACCTAGTCGATAGCTCTACTGGCCATTTATATCGCAAGACTGGCACAGCAGCCCCTGTAAGGCTACCCGTAGAGCCACCTCTTCTAGCACCTGCGGCTATCGCCGTTTCAAATCGCGCTAACGCAGGTCTATACATCATTGACGGACACGGCGTACTTAAAGTTAGCTGGAACGGCTCAGCTGAACCATTAATAGCCGATAAGCTCTCCAGCGGCAGAACAAACACCAAAACTTCATTCCAAAATGCTAGATTTAATTCTCCTAAAGGACTCGCTATTACTGCCGGCGGAGATCTCATCATAGCAGATACCGGCAATAATGCTATCTACTACGCCAACATGGTAGAGCGAACCGTGGAGCTACTTGCAGGTACCCCAGGCGTAGCAGGAATCAGAGATGGTAGCGATGCTCTTTTCAATAACCCTTCTGCCGTAGCAATAGGAAGCGATTTCATAGCAGTCGCTGACAACGCTAACGCAGCTGTGCGATTGCTAACTAAAGATGGTGTTAAAACCCTACCTCATCGCTTCGAGCAAATTACCGATGTCTGCATAGACGTCGCAGACAACCTGCTTGTCGCTACAGAGCAAAAACTGTTCGTCGTAAGAGACGTGTTCGGCGAACTAGAAGTCACCGAAATCCTTACAGGGAAAGTCTCCGCCGTAGAATATTACAGAGGCTTCATCAAAGCCTGTGTGGAGTCTACTGTCGTCTCTATAGCTCAACCTCCACCAGCTATCTCAAAAATCATTACTGCAAACTCTTCAAATGTACTCCGCCAAGACAGCGATACTTTCTCCATCGAAGGTAACAACTTCACCAAAGGTTGCAAGGTCTCTATCAATGGTCAGCCAGTCAAAACTACTTTTGTCGACACGAAATTACTTAAGGTGAGCCTCGGCAAACCCTTCAGTTCGCCAGGCCGAACCATAATCTCCGTAAAAACTGCCGGAGGCTTAGCTCAAACCACAGTCAACGTACTTCCAGTACCAATAGAGTCCTTACCAGCAGGAACTATAGCTACGATAGCCGGTAGTGCCTTCTACTGTGGCGATGGTAGTAATGCACTCTCTGAAGAAGTAACCCTAAGTAACACAGGTATCGCTATAGATGCCGCCGGTAACCTATACGTCGCCGATACCGCAGCCAACCGCGTCAGAAAGGTCGACGTGCAAACCGGAGAAATAACCACCTTTGCAGGTAACGGGCGGCCAGAAACCACTGGCGACGGGAATTTGGCCACTAAAGCAGGTATACACCTGCCCTCAGACATAGCCGTTGACCAAAGCGGCAATGTCTATATTTCCCAGCTTGCCGGCAGCAAGATCAGACGAGTGGATGCACGCACCGGCATAATCACTACAATAGCAGGTACAGGAGAAACAGGCTTCAGTGGCGATGGAGGCCCTGCTACCAAAGCAGCGTTCTTCTTCGGTCGCGGAGGCGGCAACTTAGCAATCGACGCCGACGGTAATCTATTTGTCTGCGATGCTCTGAATCAACGCGTAAGACGAATAGATAGAGCTACCGGCAATGTCACAACCGTAGCAGGTAGTGGTGAAGCAGGTTTCAGTGGTGATGGCGGACCGGCTACTAAGGCTGCATTTCTCAATCCCATAGGCATAGCCATTGATCCTTCTGGAAACTTATTTATTTCCGATTGGTTCAATAACCGTATAAGGAAAGTCGACGCATCAAGCAAAATCATCTCTACTATAGCCGGTACCGGTGAAGTAGGCTTCAGCGGTGACGGGGGCCCAGCCTCTAAAGCTACCTTTAACTCTGTATACGACATAGCCATAAACGCTACCGGTAACCTTTACCTCTGCGATGCAGGTAACCATCGAATCCGTAAAGTAGACCTAGCTACAGGCATCATTTCTACAGTTGCGGGATCAACTACCTCAGGCTTCAGTGGCGATGGAGGCCCCGCAACTCAAGCAGCCCTTGCCAGCCCCATCTGGATAGACGCCGCTCTCGAAACAAGTTTCCTCCTTGCCGACGTGCAGAACTCCAGGGTACGGCACGTTGATTCCGCAGCCAACATACAAACCGTCGCAGGCAGCGGTAAGGCTACCGAAATCTCTAGCAGTGACGATATACCAGCAATATCTACGCGGCTTGCTTCTCCTCGCGGATTGGCTATAGATCTAGATGGCAGCCTACTTGTAGTCGATACCAGTAATCATAGAATACGCAAAATCACCCCTGAAGGTACTATCAAGGCTGCAGTAGGCATGGGTCGAGGTTACTCTGGTGACGGTGGCCCAGCCCAAACAGCAGCTTTTGAGTTTCCAACAGCCATAGCCCTAGACAAAGCAGGGAATTACTACATAGCTGATTCCGGCAACCACCGCATCAGACGTGTAAGACGCTCTACCGCAACAATCGATACAATTGCAGGAAACGGCACTGCCGGCTACTCCGGCGAAGATGTACCTGCAACCAGTGCCTCGTTTAATAGACCGCAAGGCGTAGCTGTAGATCCAGACGGCAACATCCTCATAGCAGATACCGGCAATCACCGTATCAGACGCATAGACGCTGTAACCGGCAGAGTAACCACTATAGCCGGCACAGGTACCGCAGGAACAAGCGGAGAAGGTGGGCCTGCAATTCAAGCAATGCTTGTCTCTCCTACAGCCGTAGCCGTAGACGAAGCAGGAAACATATTCGTAGCCGACAATACTCGCATTCTCAAAATAGATGCCACTACCAAGAACATATCTACGCTGTTACGAGGCTTGGCTGCACCACAATCGATCGTAGTAGATCGTTTCGGTACTATTTTCATAGCAGATACAGGCAACTGTCAGGTTCTAGCTTTTGACAATCAGCTAAGAAAGGTTGCTGGTAGCTCTGGAGCAGGTTTTGAGGGCGATCTGCAATCAGCAACTAGCGCTCTACTCGATCGACCTGCAGGATTAGCCGTAGCCAATAACGGCAATCTCTACATCGCAGACACCGGCAACGATCGAATAAGAGTAGTAATAAGCGCTTCATTTAAACCACGTCCACATATTAACTCAGTCAGCTACTCCCAAAAGAAACTAAGTATTACAGGAACTGGCTTCCAAGGAAACATAAAAGTAAGCATAAACGGAGCTGATGTAACTGCACGGCTAAAAGAACAATCAGCCACTCAGTTAGCTCTCAGCGGAAACTATAAGAAGCTAAACCTTGAAAAAGCTAAGACTAACCGACTTATCGTTACCGTTGACGGAGTAGCTTCTAATGAATTCCTATTCTCTCTGCCCTAGACCGGCATTAACCGCCCGCCTTTGCTCACACGAAAACTCTGCCCTCGCCAAGTAACCTTATTGCCCCAAAAGCCCAACAACCAGATGACGAACCATACTAGATCTCGCAGTGGAACAAGATGAAAGTACTCTGCTAAATTCTGATCCTGTAAATTCTTAACCCCTATCACCCATGCTGAATAGAATCGCAGGCAGAGCCCAAGCATCGATGCAAGCAGCAGCCAGCCTGAATCAGGATAAAACAGTAATCCGGCAATGACGAAGACTGTAGTATGAGTAAAAAGTAGCCCTAAATAGCCCCCAGGACGAGAAGCTTTCAAATTACGTGCCCAGCGTAATTGGTGAGCTACAAACTCCTCCAGCGTATAATCCGGCAATACTGTTTCTACTACTGAATCACAAAAGACAAGCTCGTAACCTGCTTCCGACGTCAGTTTGCCGAGCAGGTAATCATCGCCGAGATAATCAGCTATACGCCCGAAGCCCCCTATCTGCTCCAGCACTTCCCGCCGAATCGCAATAGTAGCTCCCAAAGCAAACCGCAGTCCCTCTAGCCGTAATGCCGCAAATACTCCCGGCAAGAATTCGGCACTGATCCCTATGGCTTCAAGTAGACTAGCCAGTCTATCGGTATGCGCCGCTCGATAAAGACAAGTGACCAATCCTACCTTTTGATCAGCAAAAGGAGCTACTACCTTCTTCAAATAGTCAGGCTCGACTAGTATGTCGCTATCGCTAATTACAAGCAGTTGATGCTTAGCTGCTCTCAAAGCATTCTCCAGGTTGCAGAGCTTAGCGCTAAGGCCAATGCGAGCTGGATTTACAACAAGGCGGATATCTCTATCGGGATAATCTCGTATGAGCTGCTCAATAAGAGCAATAGCCGGATCGGCAGCATCTTGCACGGCAAAGATCAACTCGTAGTTTTTATAGCTTTGTCTACAAAAACTAGCCAAGCACTCCCTCAACCTAGGTTCTATCCCTCGAACTGGCTTGAGTACAGAAACTGACGGCGAAAAGTCAGTATTTTCTTTCTTTCGTCTTGGCAAAACAGCTAAACCGCGTATGCAGAGTATATGATAGGCAGAAGAGACAAGAAGCAAACTAAAGAGCGCCCAATGAAGCGGCTCTGATAAATAGTCCATAAACAATCACAGAGATGTCGCCATCTCCAACCCCTTCTCTATACAGTCTGGCACCGATACGCCGCGCAGGTAGTTACCCACGAGACGAAGCCCAGGCTTACCTTCCAACAGTTTATCTATTTTCCGTAACCTGTCCAGATGTCCTAACGAGTACTGAGGTATAGCGCGCGGAATCTTCCAGACACTGAGTACATCAGCCCGCACAGACGTACCAAGAATACGCCCTAGCTCGCTAGCTACTATCTCGCCTAACTCTGCATCGTCGAGCTCTATCACATCTGGGTCAGTTGCACCACCTAGAAAGCAAGTAAGCAACACGCTCTCCTGTGGCGACCGCCGAGGAAAAAGCGTCGAACTATGTATCGCTCCGAGAAGCCGTAGTCCTTCAGTACGCACAACTAAAAAACCAAATCCATCTGGACTAAAGCCTAACTCTTCAAGACGATAACTGACGTGAACTACTACCAAAGGCGCATATTCGATCTCGTTCAGCAATGCCGCTAACTCTGGTAAAGCTTCGGTAAGTATCGCAGCCGCATCATATGCAGGTAGACCAATTACTAACCGATCTGCAGCAAACTCTTTGCCGCCTGCAATTACTATATAACGTGGCGACGTTGCCCTAAACTTGACAGTCTGGACTCTAGCGTTCGTATGAACTGCGTCTCCTAGACCAGTTGCCAATCCTTGCGGAAGCCGCTCTAGGCCAGAATCAAAAGACACTAAACTGCCACTACCCCTGCCCCGCATAGAACGTAGCGTTCCATATAACACCGAACCGTATTGCCTTTCGAGAGCAACAAGCTTCGGAAATGCTGCAGTGGCACTCATCTTTGCTGCATCACCTGCGTATATACCACTGATGAACGGAGCAAATAGCCTCTCGTATACTTCTAAGCCAAAGCGACGTACTACGAAATCTCTTAAAGATTCATCGCCCACTCCGACTTGTCTTTTTACAAAAGGTTCTCTAAGTAACCGCAGTTTTGCCCTAAAGCTAAGCAGGGATGTAGTAACCAGCGCAAGCGGATTTGTAGGCACTTTGTGTAATCGACCTTGGAAGTAAACATAGCGAGCTGCACGAGGTCCGGCAGCTATCATCTCGTCTTTCAAGCCAACAGAATTTACTATCTCGACAAGCTTATCTGAAGCTAGACAGCTGTTAGGGCCATACTCAAGCAGATAATCTCCCTTACGCAAACTCTTGATCTTTCCACCTACTTTCGCTTCGGCTTCAAGCAATACGCAGCTGTATCCCTTGCAAGTTAGACCATAGCAAGCTGCTAGACCACTGATACCACCACCTACTACCACCACATCTAGCATCATATCTTCGCTAGCGGTTTGACATGCTTAAAATAGCCTATGCGGACCAGCTTGTCCTCGACTAGATCGGCCAAAGCTGATATGAATACAGGGTCACAGTTGAAAGCGGCTGCTCGACGAAAATGCTCTATGCCAGCATCCTTTGCCACTTGCCTATAGAGTATGTCTAACTCATAAAGAGTTTCTATATGATCGGAGACGAAACTTACCGGCACCAGTACTAGCTGCTTTACTCCTCGCCTGCCGAGCTGCCAGATTACCTGCTCAGTCATCGGTCCGAGCCACTTTACCGGACCAACTTTGCTCTGAAAAGACAAATGCGTAAGGCTACCTGGACGCAACCTTTTGACCGTCTCCGCTACAGTGGCCTTAGTGTGCTCGTAATAGGGATCCCCATCCGAAACATAGCTTTCTGGAATAGAGTGCGCGCTGAAGATTATATGTGTAGCTTTTGGACCCCGATCTGGCAAATCAGCAAGTGCTGTCTCTATACTCTTCACCAAAGCATCTATGTAACCAGGGTGCGAATGCCATGACGTGATATAATGACGCCGTACCTGCCGCATCCCCCCTCGCTCTTCCATCAGCTTGACCATATGCTTGATGCTGGAATAAGTAGTCGAAAACGAGAACTGGGGATAAAGTGGCAAGCAAATCAAGTGCTTTATCTGGTCACGCTCGATTTCCTCAATCACTTCTTCGGTAAATGGCCGCCAACAGCGCATCGCCACATAGATTCTAGCCCTGATCTTACGCCTTTCCAGCTCGACTTCCAACGCATGCGCCTGCGCTTCCGTGATTCGCCGTAGCGGTGAGCCACCACCTATCAAAGCGTAGTAGCCCATAGACTTCTTATACCTCATCGTAGAGATCAGCCAAGCTAGTAACTTACGCAGCCGCTCCGAGCGAACCCTCAGTATTTCAGGTTGACAGAAAAAGTTATAGAGGAACGGACGCACATCGTCCAACCGCTCCGGGCCCCCTAAGTTGAAAAGTACGACTCCGATATCTCTACTCATACCTGAAGGTTTTTACCGTCTCGACAAAGATTTCTACTGCTTGCTCCGGCGTAGGAGGTAGTACACCATGACCAAGATTTACTATCAAGCCCGGGTTGTTACCATAGTCAGCTATGGTCTTCTTTACTATCGCCCTCAATACATCTGGTGGTGCCAGCAACGCACATGGATCAACGTTTCCCTGTAGCGAAGCCCGTCCACCAATACGACGAACAGCTTCTGCCATACTGATCCGCCAATCTATACTGATACAGTCAGCACCCGTCTCGAGCATCTGTTCAAGCAATCCAGCACAGCCGTTTGTATAAAGTATCACTGGACAATCACTGCGGCTGTGCAAATACGAGACGATTTGTTGAAGGTAGGGAAGAGCAAAGCAGCGATAGTCATCTACGGAAAGCTCTCCCGCCCAAGTATCAAATAACTGTACCGCCGACACACCAGCATCTATCTGTGCCATAAGATATAACTTCACCGTTTGCGCTAGCTTGTTTAATAACTGATGCAGTAGCTGCGGCTGTGAATACATCATACGCTTTAGCTCTATGAAATGCCTCGACGAACCGCCTTCAACCATGTAGCTAGCCAACGTCCATGGAGCACCGGCAAAACCTATTACAGGTGCTTCATCTGCTATCTGCCTGCGAACTTCCCGTATCGCTTCAAGTATGTGTGGTGTATCTTCGGTAGGCTCAATTGTCCGTAACCTTGCAATATCAGCTTCGGTGCGCGCTGCAGGCTCAAGTAGTGGGCCGCGCTCAGATAGTTCTAGGTGCATTCCCATAGCTTCTACAGGAATAAGTATGTCAGAAAAGATTATCAGCGCATCTGTGCCAAAACGACGATAGGGCTGTAAAGTGACTTCTGCTGCAAGTTTAGGCGTCTTACACAGCTCTAGAAACGATACTTTGCTTCTTATCTCACGATATGCCTGCATATAGCGCCCAGCCTGTCGCATCAACCAGACAGGTGGACGCTCTACTTGCTTGCGCTTCAAGGCGCGCACCAACAAATACTCAGCCATCTTCTGCTACTCCTCTTAACGAACAGTAGCAGAAAAAGAGACAAATGTTAACTTACACAGGCAGCGGATTCAGTTACTTCATACCCAGCCGCCATCCAAGCCGACGTACCACCTGTCACATTGTAGAGCTGTACAAAGTCACTAGAAGCAGCCAGTATGCTTGTTGCAGCACTCGATCTATAACCACTCTGACATATGACCGCAGTAGGTCGCCCTCTATCAATCTCCCCTATCCGCTTTTGCAGGTCAGCAAGAGGTATGTTTATCGCAGTCGGCACACGCCCTTTTGCATACTCAGCCGGCCGACGAACATCTATAAGTTGTATTCCCTCGGTTAGCTTGTCCTTCAAATCGGCTACGGTTATCTGCTCGATGGTAGCTACAGCAAAACCAGCCTGATTCCAAGCATACATACCTCCATCAAGATAGCCTATTACCGATTCATGACCTACACGAGCTAGCCTAATCATAGCTTCATCTACACCAGCTTCATTTTCAGCTACTATAACTATCGGTTTACCTATCGGGATCAGCGTTCCAGCCCAGGAGGCAAACTGCCCACTTAGACCTATGTTCATAGCTCCCGGCACATGCCCTGCACCGAAAGCAGCTGCTGACCGGACATCCAAGATGAGTGCCCCACAAGTCTTGACCTGAGCTGGAGTAAGTGCTTCAGGCCGCTTGATTTGATCAAGCGGTACGGCACCCGTGCGATTGATTTCAGCGTCCTTTGGGAAGTATGCCGGCACTTCCGGTAAATCCGTAGTCATCATCCTGATGAACTCTTCACGATCGGCCACTCTGAGAGCATAATTTAGCCTCTTTTGCTCGCCTATCGTCGATGAGGTTTCCTTTGATAACGAGCGACCACAAAGCGACCCCGCACCATGCGCCGGATAAACTTCTACTTCATCAGGCAGTTTGAGCAGCTTCTCATGTAAACTGTCATAGAGCATACCGGCCATTTGCTGCGGCGTATAGCCTCGGGCCGCAACAAGATCGGGCCTACCTACATCACCTATGAACAAAGTATCTCCAGTAAGCACTTTCATAGGCTTACCGTCTTCCTCCACAACTATGCAGATACCTTCAGGCGTGTGTCCTGGAGTCTCTAAGATACGCAGAGAGATTTTGCCAAGTTTCAGAACATCCCCGTCTTTAGCAGCATAATGCTCAAATTCTGCACCCGCCCGCGCACCAAAAACTATCTGAGCTCCTGTACGCTCAGCTAGCTCACGATGCCCACTCACAAAGTCGGCATGTAGATGTGTCTCTATGACATAACGTATCTTTAGCCCCAACGCCTCAGCCTCTTGAATGTACTGTTCGATGTCACGCTGCGGATCGACAACTGCAGCTTCACCGTCAGAACCTATCAAATAAGAAGCATGTGCAAGGCATCCCAAATAAAACTGTTTAAAATACATAAGTCCTCCCTAAAATATGACTCCGTGGTTCTTAATTATCAGGAATATGGCCACAGCAATAACAAATACCGAAAACGCTTTCTTCAGCACATCTGCCGATAGTTGCCTACTTAAAGCTGTGCCTATCAACATTCCCAGAGTAGCAACTGCAGTTACCATAGCCGTCAACGTTACAGGTAGATGGCTGCTACTTAGGTGACCCAAGAAACCAGCTATGCAGTTGATAGCTATCACCAGTAGCGACGTCCCTACGGCACGTTTGACATCTAGACCACCAAACAGTAACAAAGCAGGAACTATCAGAAAACCACCACCTACACCCAAAAAGCCAGTGAGTACACCCACTAGAAGGCTCGCTAAAAGCAACTTCGACAGCTTCTGTTGCTGCTGCTCGGATGTCTGTCTAATCTGCCGCCCTAGCATTAGTGATCCTGTAAGCAACATAATTATCCCAAACAGCAACATCAAAGCTCGAGGCGATAATAAGTAAGTCAGCTGCGCTCCAGCCGTAGCACCCACTGCTCCTACAGCAGCAAAGATTAAACCTGTACGATAGTCAACGTTAGAGCTCTTTGATTGAATAGCAGTGCCTATAATGCTCGTTACACCGACTACAGCAAGCGACATAGCTACGGCATCATGCTCATCTACGCCAAGGACGTAGACGAGCACCGGTACGGTCACTATCGCTCCCCCACCACCCACAAGCCCCAAGATTAACCCAATCAAGCTGCTGAGAATGAGTCCAGCAAGCAAGTGGCAATCCACATTTCCCCCTTAAAACCTGTCAGTTTTGCACCACCTTAGCATTACCACTCTGCGCAGAGCGATTCCACGGCATACGTGCAAGTAGCATCGCCATAGCACAAGAATCTGTCACCGCGGCATGTATCAACCCTAAGCCTACAAACGCCGACAACCAGATAAACCGCAAATCGATAAACCAGCCAAGTACGGCCCCAGTCAAGACCATAAGACCAGCTACGAGCCGCACCTGCCTTTCCAGGCTCCAACCAGCATCGGCATCACACTCAACTTCGTAACCAGCCGCTTTCCACGCCATCATTCCGCCTTGTACGTTTATCACATCCTTGAAGCCCATAGCTAGCAGCTTCCTTTGTGCTTCGGCTGAACGACGTCCACTACGGCAGATCACGTAATATCGCCTCTGGGGATCTAACTGAGCTGCCAAGCGCTCGATCTCACCTAATGGCGCCCAGCGAGCACCCGCTACACGCTCTGCTGAATATTCTTTATACTCGCGCACATCTAATAACTCACATCCTTTGGCTACCACCTCTCTTAATTCCCTAACTTCACAACACTTCATATTTCCATCTCCTTTTGATATTTGACTTTATTACTATATAATAATACAATAAAAACGTCAAGCATAAATTTACAAGGGGACGGAAAATGTGGAGAATTGGTACAGGGGGATGTATCGTGAAGAAAGAGATGAGTTTTGAGGCACTGGAGCTAATAGCCAGCCGCTTCAAGGTCTTAGCAGAACCGATGCGACTGAAGCT
The DNA here is from genome assembly GCA_025057015.1 of Blastocatellia bacterium. Classification (GTDB taxonomy): domain Bacteria; phylum Acidobacteriota; class Blastocatellia; order Chloracidobacteriales; family JADJPF01; genus JANWYG01. The sequence continues at coordinate 38,360 of JANWYG010000003.1, read as the reverse complement.
GCTGCACGAGTTATCCAGCGGCGAGCGCAGTGTAACCGAACTGATAGAAGCTACTGGAGCAAGTCAGGCTAATGTGTCCAAGCACTTAGGGATACTATTAGAGGCGGGGCTAGTCAAGCGACGTAAAGACAAACTGAATGCCTACTACTCGATAGCAGATGAGTCTGTTTTCAAGCTCTGCGAAGTGGTCTGTGGAAGCTTAGCTGAACATCTAGAAACAAAGCGCAAGCTAGTCGGCTAGAGCTTAAGTGACTTTAGATACTGCCGAAAAGCCGGGCCAAGATCGGGACGTTTGAGTGCAAACTCAACGGTAGCTATCAAGAAACCAAGCTTATCTCCTGCATCGTGCCTCTCGCCCACAAATTTGTATGCATAAAAATCTCGCTTAGCCAGCAATTTACGCATAGCATCGGTAAGTTGGATCTCGCCGCCCGCACCAGCCGCTGTACGTTCGAGAACCGGAAAGATATCTGCAGTTAAAATGTAGCGACCTATTATAGCAAGGTTCGACGGAGCTTGTTCATACGGCGGCTTTTCCACCATATCAGCAATTCTATACACGCGCTCCTCGAGTTGCTGCACAGCCACTACTCCAAAGCGAGATATTTCCGGGCCGTTTATTTCTGCCACTGCAATCACAGGCCCGCCGTAACGCTCATACACTCCAATCATTTGCTTCAAGCAAGGTACTTCAGAGTCTACTATGTCATCACCAAGCATCACAGCAAACGGCTCGCTACCAACCACATCCTTCGCCACAAGTACAGCATGACCTAGACCCAGTGCCTTCTTTTGCCTAACATAGGAAAAGCTACTGCGCTCGTGAATCTGACGCAACTGAGCAAGTATTTCGGTCTTGCCACGCTCTTCAAGTAGTTGCTCTAGCTCAAAACTAATATCAAAATGATCTTCTATGGCCTGCTTACCCCGCCCAGTTACTACGACTATATGTTCTATGCCGCTCGATAGAGCCTCCTCCACAACATACTGTATAAGAGGTTTATCAACCAAAGGGAGCATTTCTTTAGGCTGTGCTTTCGTAGCAGGTAAAAAGCGCGTGCCAAGACCTGCTGCAGGAAATACTGCTTTACGTATCTTGTTCATCTTCTCACCTCAAAGAGCTTTAGCGACAATTTTACTGACAAACCACGATAGCTGCAAACTTGCAAGCACCTATCCCGACAAGCCATATGTTATATTATGAATTCTAAGTATGAGGAACTTCGATGAACTAGTAACGCTTTCCAGGCGCTCACACGCGCTTGGTTATAGGCGGCGATGGCAAAGTGGCGACGAGTTAGTATTTGAGCGTGGCAGGCTACCTTGCCTGTATCTAGTCGAAAAGGTAGCCAAGCTGGCCGACAAGACCCATCTATTCTTGCGCCGGCATGGTAAAGTAATCCAAGTCGAGGCCTCTGATAACCGCTTAATACACATTCCCCGCCCGGAAGATGTGCAGGAATGGTTCGATTCTCAGGCTTGGCTTGACTTATATGTCCTACGCTGTAGCTCTGACGCTTCCTGGGAAGCAAAGTTCTACTACCACGAGGTTAAGGTTCTTAAAGTTTTTTGTGCTGATGATCCACGCCTGTGCAGCCTACGTGCTATGGTAGGTGCCTTAGAACTACTCCATACAGCACCTAGTAGATATAGTTTTGAGGAAATCAGATGAGCGAACGACAGAAATGGTATGGCTGGGGAAGTGAAGACAAAACCTTTGATTTGGCCCGAAGGCCCGCTTTCTGGCCCTATCTCAAAGAAAAATTAGGTATAGATCCAAAACTCAAGACGCCACCTGTAGCCCTAGAGTCTCTACGGCTGCCACCATTAGCAATACCCTCCAAGCTCACAGACAAGCTCGAAGCCATAGTCGGCAGCAACAGCATTAGAGACGATGACTATGCAAGGATTACCCATTCTACAGGGAAAAGCTACTTCGACCTGATACGCATTCGCCGAGGAATAATAGATAACCCACCAGACCTAGTAGTCTATCCTGAAACAATCACACAGATAGCCGAAGTACTAAAGATAGCGGCCGAAAACAAAATATCTATAACTCCTTTCGGAGGAGGTACTAGCGTCGTAGGCGGAGTTGAGCCGATGCGTGCTAAAAACCATTCGGCCTCTATTAGCCTTGACATGTCGAGGATGAACAAGATGATAGAGCTCGACGAAAAGTCTCTGCTAGCGACTTTCGAAGCAGGCATTCGCGGCCCATCACTCGAAGGACATTTGCAAAAGCGAGGCTATACACTGGGACACTTCCCACAATCTTTCGAATACTCAACTCTGGGCGGATGGCTAGCAACTCGATCTGCAGGTCAGCAATCAGACCGCTATGGCAAGATTGAGAACATGGTCTGCAGCGTGACGATGGTAACTCCCTGCGGCATCATCTCCACACCAGACGCGCCATACCCTGCCATAGGGCCCTCGACTAAGGATCTGATAATAGGCTCAGAAGGCCTGTTTGGCGTAATAGCACGTGCACGCATGATCATACATCGCTTACCGCAGGTGCAGCTATATAGAGGCATACTGTTTCGCGATTTTGCCTCAGGCATTCAAGCAGTACGCGAGATAGCTCAAGCACGGCTACGACCAGCTACCATGCGGCTCTCCGATGAAGCAGAAACCGAGATGGCGATAAAAATGCATGCTGAATCAGAATCGCTATTTGAAACAGCAGTAATGAAAGCCGGTCGATGGTACTTGCGGAGCAAAGGCTACGAATCCTCGGCACTGATGATACTGGGCTTCGAAGACACGACAGCTGCAGCACAGAAAGGCTTAAAAACAGCGCTTGAAATAGCCAGCAACTATGGTGGCATCAACATAGGCAGTTCGGCCGGGGAAGCTTGGTTTCGGACCCGCTTCGAACCACCTTACTTGCGCGACCTGCTACTAGATCACGCCATTATGGTAGACACCCTCGAAACTTCTACTACTTGGAATATTCTGGAACACGTCTACCGCAGCGTCAAAAACGCCATAGAGAAGGCTATTACAAACTTCGAGCAATCAACTCCACCGCTCGTGCTCTGCCACATCTCACATAGTTACCCAGAAGGCGCTTCACTCTACTTTACCTTTATGGCAAAGCAAACACCCTCCCGCGAGGCTGAGCAGTGGCAAGCCGTTAAAGTTGCTGCTATGGATGCAATATTAGCCGCTGGTGCCGCCATCAGCCATCACCATGGCATAGGTCGCGATCATCTGCATTGGGCCCACTTGCAACACGGTAAGCCAGTGATAGAGGCACTCAGCGCAGTAAAGAAAGTGTTAGATCCCGAAGGAATACTCAATCCTGGAAAATTCTTGACTTGAGATGAGCTTACAAAGAAGCACGGCATTGTCCTTGCTTAAAACTCAACATTACGACTTGATAGTCATAGGAGGGGGCATTACAGGGAGCGGTATAGCCCAAGATGCTGCAACACGTGGCATGCGTGTAGCCCTTGTCGAACGCAGCGATTTCGCCTGTGGAACCTCGAGCCGCTCCTCTAAACTGATACACGGCGGGCTAAGATATCTAGCGCAGGGTGACTTCAAAGTAACGCGCGAGTCTTGTGCCGAGCGCGAGCTGCTGCTTGTGCTAGCTCCCCACCTAGTACATCGGCGCAGTTTCCTCGTTCCCATCTACACCTTTACCTATGGACTGCAAATAGGCCTCGGTCTATGGGTATACGACTTCATCGCACGTAAGTATGAGCATCCCCTACATCGGCGTGTGTCAAGTAACGAGATAGTACGCCTTGTGCCTATGATAAGACGCGAGGGCTTGCTAGGCGGCTACATCTACCACGACTGCGCAATGAACGACGCACGGCTGCTTATAGAAGTTCTCAAATCGGCTGCCAGTCATGGCGCTACCATAGTAAACTATGTAGAAGCGAAAGAGCTACGAAAACACAACAATCTAGTATGCGGAATAATTGCACGTGATACAGACACCAACGAGCTTTTTGATATAAGCGCCGATGTGATCGTCAATGCTTGTGGTGTGTGGATGGACAAGCTCTGCAAAGCCGACGATCCCTCAGCAAGCACCCACATCAGGCCAGCAAAAGGTGCACACATAGTAATCGCTCGCAATCGAATACCTACTGTCGACGTAGCACTACTCTTCGCATCTGGTGCTGGCGACAACCGTTCACTTTTCTTCATCCCTTGGTACGAAGCCACAATTATAGGTACGACTGACACCGACTATAACGGCGATTTGGATGCCCCCAGGGCATCTGAATCTGACGTAGACTATATACTTGATGCCACTAGGCGCGTGTTTCCCTCGGCAAACCTCACCAGAAAAGATATCATAAGCACTTATGCAGGTCTTAGACCGCTTATAAACACCGGCGGCAGGTCCACGAAAGACATCTCGCGCAATCACAAGATTTTCGAAAGCCCCTCAGGGCTGATATCAATAGCTGGAGGAAAGTACACAACTTATCGACGAATGGCGACCGAGGTAGTAGATAAAGTAGCCGAGCGGTTGAAGAAGACCTACAGAAGCTGTTGCACTGACAGTATATATCTTAGTGATATCGATGCCGCAGGAGGTATAGACAAGCTGACTGAAGAAGTCGCTCGTAGAGCTTCCGACTATGGCCTAGAACAAGATGTCGCAGTACACTTGGTAGAAAACTATGGTGCAGCTGCTATGAAAGTGCTTGATATAGTTGCAGAACGCAAAGAGCTCGCAGAACGCTGCGCCAGCAACTTGCCGTTTATCCTCGCCGAGGCAGCCTACGCCATCAAACACGAATCCGTGCTCCACTTAGAAGATTTTCTCGTACGTCGTACCCGTGCCGCACTCGTATGTCCAGATCAAGGCGTTGCTATCGCTAATAAACTTTTAGATCTTTTTGCCGAAGAGCTTAACTGGGATGCTGCAAAAGCTGAAAGCGAGCTGGAGCGGTATCGAGCATACGTAACACAGTATCGTCCGGTATAATCAATACCACGAGCCAAGTTTCAGTTTTCAGAGGCTGAAGAAATGGAAAAAGGCTATTACTTCATAACCTGGAAACCGGCGTTCCTAAGCTTAGTTAAAAGTGACCAAGAAGAGGCCGCTTGCGAGAAGCTGATAGTTTCTATTTCGCAAGGTGGTTTCGGACAAGATGTAGTAGATGAAGTAGTACAAGTCAAGCAGCGTTTTATGGATTTCGCTTGCCAAGAATACGGCGTAGAGCTGCCAAGGACAGCAGATTGCTTCGATGAATATTTCGAGCTAGTTGAAGCAGACTATTTCGTAGATTTAGACGAATACAGCTAAAGGTGCCTGCGGCAGAAATGAATATAGGGATAACTTGTTATTCAACTTACGGTGGCAGTGGCATAGTAGGCTCAGAGCTCGGGCGAGAGCTAGCCCGTCGCGGTCATAAAGTGCATTTCATCTGTTCCGCTCTACCCACAAGAATAACTGAGCTCAACGAAAACATAATCTTTCATGAGGTAGAACTTATCAATTATCCGCTATTTGAATACCCACCCTACGATCTTGCGCTGGCCGTAAAGATGTACGAAGTAGCGGTAGACAAACAACTCGACCTGCTACATGTACACTATGCTATTCCGCACTCTATCAGCGCTTTCCTAGCTCGTGAAATGACCCAAGAATTGCGCCGACTGCCTATAGTCACTACCTTACATGGTACCGACATAACACTCGTAGGCGCAGACAGATCCTACTTGCCTATTACCCGTTTTGGAATACTACGCTCAGATGGCGTGACAGCAGTCTCTAACTACCTGAAGCGTGAGACCTGCCAGGTATTTGATGTGGATGCAGAAAAGCTCCTAGTTATTCCAAACTTTATCGATCCGAGCTACTACTACCGACGCACAAACCAAGCTCTCAAGGGAAAGTTGGCTCCCAACGGAGAGAAGTTAATAGTACACGTGTCGAACTTCCGTCCTGTAAAGCGCGTTACTGACTGCGTCAGGATCTTTGCTGCGCTACGAGCGCGCGTCAAAGCACGATTAGTAATGGTCGGTGACGGGCCTGAACGAGCGCAGGCCGAATGGTTAGCTCGGCAGCTTAGCATTAGCAAAGATGTGCTGTTTGTCGGCAAGCAACCTGCTATAGTTGACTATCTATCGATCGCAGACCTTTTGCTACTGCCCAGTGAGACAGAATCGTTCGGGCTATCAGCACTGGAAGCTATGGCGTGTGAAGTGCCCGTAATAGCCAGCAATGTAGGCGGACTACCAGAAGTAGTAGTCGATGGTGAAACCGGTTACTTGGCAGAAGTAGGCGACGTAGAGACTATGGCAAAATATGCTGTCAAGATACTGACAAGTGATAACCTGCATAAGAAGATGTCACACTTTGCTCGCGAGATAGCTATCGAGAAATTCAGCACAGACAAAATAATTCCTATGTATCTAGATTATTACGAAGAAGTCTTAGGCAGATTTTAGAAGGAGAGAACACATGCAACCAGCCAGTTACTACATTGCCTTAGCTGAAAAGTACGGAGCAAGAAATTATCATCCCTTGCCGATAGTAGTAGCTGAGGCTGATAGGGTCTGGGTAACCGATCCGGAAGGTAAAAAATACATGGATATGCTAAGCGCCTACTCAGCCTTGAACCAAGGACATCGCCATCCGAAGATAATCGAGGCGATGCGGGCACAGCTTGAACGCGTTACTTTGTCTTCAAGAGCGTTTCACAACGATCAGATGGGGCCTTTTATGGAACTATTGTGCAATGTCTGCAAGATGGAAAAGACCCTTGTGATGAACTCCGGCGCCGAAGCCGTAGAGACAGCCATAAAGGCTGCGCGTAAATGGGGCTACGAAGTCAAAGGCGTACCTGAAGGACAGGCTGAGATAATAGTCTGCGAGAACAACTTCCACGGACGGACTACCACAATAGTAGGATTTTCTTCCGAACCTCAGTACAAACAAGGATTCGGGCCTTTTACCCCAGGTTTCAAAACTGTACCCTACGGCGATGCCGCAGCTCTGGAAGCTGCTATAACAGAAAAGACCGTAGCTTTCCTCGTAGAACCGATACAAGGTGAAGCCGGAATAATCATCCCTCCGGCAGGGTATCTAAAAGCAGCACGCCAAATATGTACCCAGCACAACGTCCTGTTGATGGCTGATGAAATACAAACTGGTCTAGGACGTACAGGCCGAATGTTCGCCTGCGAACACGAAGACGTGCGTCCAGACATCTACATACTCGGCAAGGCACTAGGCGGAGGAGCTTACCCAATCTCAGCCATAGTAGCTGACTCTGCCGTAATGGACGTCTTTCGACCCGGTGATCACGGAAGTACCTTCGGCGGTAACCCTTTAGCCTGCGCCGTAGCACAAGCAGCCATCAGGGTAGTAATAGAAGAACAATTACCAGAAAGAGCAGCTGACCTGGGAGAGTATTTCCTCGAGCGCTTGCGCGCTATAGAAAGTCCTCACGTAAAGGAAATACGCGGCAAAGGGCTGATGATAGGGATAGAAATTAAGAGCGAATCAGGACCAGCAAGGCCCTTCTGCGAACGATTGATGCAATTAGGCTTGCTCTGTAAGGAAACGCATGGACAGGTTATAAGGCTCGCACCACCGCTAATCATTACAAAATCTGAGATAGATTGGGCGCTTGAGAAATTACGAAAAGCTCTGCTTTAGTCGTTACAAGAATTTTACTCAGTACCGTAAATCACTGCTGATATCATAAAGCGCTTACCTCTACTTCAGAGGCTGTTCATGGAAGGGTTATTTGAGGGCATCAGCAGCTTCCAACTTGCAGCGCTAATTCTATCTCTACTTATTGCCTGCGGATTCGAGTTCGTCAACGGTTTTCACGATACAGCTAATGCCGTAGCTACCGTCATTTATACCCGCACGCTGCACGCTTGGCCTGCAGTCATACTATCTGGCATATGCAACTTCTTTGGCGTATTCATCGGTGGAATAGCAGTAGCAATCAGCATCATCAACCTGCTACCTGCAGAATTGCTTGTCTCCAAGGGCGCAAGTGGCGGTCTAGCTATGGTGTTTGCTCTCCTGCTTGCAGCGATGCTTTGGAACCTCGGCACCTGGTATCTCGGCTTGCCAGCTTCTAGCTCGCACACCCTCATCGGAGCTATTCTGGGCATAGGCATAGCTAATTCTCTACTACCAGGACATACTTTCGGCGAAGGAGTTAACTGGAGCAAAGCTTCCGAAGTGGGTCTCTCGCTACTTATATCACCACTTTTCGGTTTTACAGTCGCCGGACTACTGCTAATGCTTGCCAAAAAGCTTGTGCCAAATCCAGAACTCTATAAAGAACCAAAGGGAGAATCACGTCCGCCGCTTTGGATTAGGGCCATATTAATCTCTACTTGCTCTGGTGTCAGCTTCGCCCACGGCTCTAACGATGGTCAGAAGGGCGTTGGACTAATAATGCTTATTCTGATAGGCATAATACCCGGCAGCTTTGCCGTAAACCTCTCACTGGAAACTGCACAGATAGAAAAATGCGTCAAAGCAAGCGACAGACTACAGACACTGCTACAGAATGCTATAGTCTCCGAAGCTGAGACCAAACCACTTATCGCTTCTGCTGTGCCAATGGTCGGCACATCGCAGCTTGCAGTAGTCGAGCAAGAACTTGCAGAGGTACGTAGCGTGCTGGAAGGCAAAACCTCGCTTAGAGAACTTTCTAAAGATGCTAGATGGACGCTCAGAAAAGACATAATACTTATCGACACTACGCTGTCGAAGATGGAAAAAAGCGGCTCTCTCACCTTATCCACCCAAGAGCTAGCTGAAGTCAAGCGCTTGCGTGGCGAATTACGCAAAATAACAGACTATGCTCCGCTTTGGGTGCTGGTCATAGTAGCTGTCTCGCTCGGCGTAGGCACCACGATAGGCTGGAAGCGTATAGTAATCACCGTAGGAGAGAAAATAGGCAAGTCACATCTAACCTACGCGCAGGGTGCAGCGGCAGAAATTGTAGCTATGAGCACGATAGGTGTCTCAGCACTAGCCGGCCTACCAGTAAGCACTACACACGTACTCTCTTCAGGCGTAGCCGGTACGATGGTCGCTCAAGGATCGGGAATACAAAGCAGCACTGTCAAGAAGATAGCTATGGCTTGGATACTAACACTACCTATGTCGATGCTACTTTCCGGTTGCCTATTCTTACTGATCAGATTGTTCCTCTAAACCGCCAGCTGCTACTACAGTTTGTAGACCTTACAGAAACAGATTAAGATCTCCTTACAGTTTCCGTAGGGTAGACAACTTTTTAATGAGCATTTTATTGAAGCTTTTCTGTACATTATTCATCTGTTTTTCTGCCAATGCTCAATACCTCTCAGGCAGCCTCCGCATAGAGGTAATTGACAACGAATCTAAGCCTCTAGCAAAAGCCGATGTTTCTATTCTCAAAGATAATCAGAAAATTCTCTCTGCCGCTACAGATCAAAAGGGAACAGTCATATTTGCGGGCGTTGCTGCGGGCAGTTATCGCCTAGAAATAAAAGCAGAAGGATTCGAATCATTCACTTTAGAAAGTCTTGATGTACGGCCAGGAGAAGTAACCCTAGCATCGATACAGCTACTGCGACAATTGACAGAGACGATCACGGTAAAGGCTGAAGCAGAAGGATTATTAGAGCAAGCATCAGCACCTACAGCGCAATTCACTACGCAGGTTTTAAAAACTATACCTGCTCAAAGCCGCGAGTTTGATCAGGCACTTCCTATGGTTCCAAACGTTGTTCGTGGTCCTGACGGAAAACTAAGCATCAAGGGCTCACGTGAAAACCAAAGCGCTTTGCTCGTTAATGGCACGGACTCTACCGATCCTGCTACAGGCAGCCCTGCACTTTCCATCCCGCTTGAATCTATCGACAGCGTAAGCGTATACACCAACCCGTATCTGCCAGAGTACGGCAAGTTCATAGGAGGAGTGACGAAAGTAGAGACCAAACGAGGAGGCGAACGCTGGAAGTTTGAGCTGAACGACTTCTTTCCCGAACCGAGAATTCGAAATGGTCGCCTTTTCGGATTTGCTAACGTCTCACCTCGGTTGCATATAGAAGGCCCGCTCTTACGCGAGAAGGTCTATCTTTCACAAGGGCTTGAATACGGCATAGACAAAAAGCCAGTACGCGGCCTAGCTGCTCCAAACAACGAGATCAGAAAAGAGTTTGGCCGCTCCTTTACACAGCTCGACTACATAGTCGGCCTGCGGCAAACACTTACTGCTACGCTGAATCTAGCGCTACGTAGAACAAACAACTACGGGCTAGACTTTTTCAACCCACAACAAGCAGCTCCTAACCAGCGTACAAGCGACATAGTTGCTGCTATTATTCATCGCTATACTACGGAAGGTGGAGGCCTTATAGAAACCACTTTTCAGTACAAGCGCCTCGGCTCGCGAATTTTCGGCGATGGCAATGCCCCTATGAAGATACTTCCCAGCGGACGCGACGGGAATTACTATCGCAGCGAAAAAAGGCTCACAGACCGGTTGCAATTGAAGATGACCGGTACACTTTCTGCGATCCAAGTTGGTGGCACACACAGTATAAAATGCGGAGTAGACTTTAACTTCCTGCAAAACAGAGGCCGTTCCTTCAATCGACCTGTGGAGATACTGCGTAGCGACGGGACGCTAGCCGAACTTATAGAATTTGCTAATCCCGGCGTGTTACGTGCAGTCAATGTCGAAGCATCAGGTTTTGCGCAAGATCAGTGGCTACTGCGGCCTAACTTAAGTTTGGATTATGGGATACGTGTAGAGACACAACGTGCAATAGAAGGAATCAACCTAATGCCAAGGTTCTCCGTCTCTTTCTCACCTCTACGAAATACTGTGCTGCGGGCCTCATACGGAATATTCTATGACCGAGTGCCGCTAAACGCCCTTTTCTTTAGAAAACTACCTCGACAGATAGTTACTAGGTTTGTTGGCCAAAAGCCAGTATTTGGGCCTCGCGAGTTTATCTACGATTTCGCCAACCGCTCAAATGGCAGAGCAAACGACGGCAGCAGCTTTGATGCAGCTCGTAACCAAACTTTCAGTTTAGAACTAAACAGACAGTTTTCAGAGCAGTTATTGCTAAAAGTCGCATATCTAGACAGTAGAACTAGAAACGACCTATACGTATCGCCGCTCGTAGACAACAACAATGCGAAGATATTGTTATACAATGATGGCAGATTAAACTACCGATCGCTAGAGTTTACAGCAAGAGTTAAGATGTCAGACCTACGTGACTTGAGTCTGTCTTATATTTACAGCAGAACTCGCGGTGAACAGAACGACTTCAACACTTATTTTGGAGACTTTCAAGATCCTGTAATCAGGCCTAACCTATACTCCAACCTGCCAAGCGACGCTCCACATAGGTTGCTCGTAAGAGGAAACTTCAATAAACTTCCGCTAGGAATTTCTATAAGCCCCATTTTTGACATGCATACGGGATTTCCTTATTCAGTTCGAGATGAAAATCAGGACTTTATTACACGTAATGCAGACAGCACGCGCTATCCGCGTTTCGTCTCCCTAGATATGGCAATTACCAAAGAGGTAAAGTTTAAAAAATACACAGGTCAGTTCACGGTGAGTATTTTTAACGTGACAGGACATTTTAATCCTCGCAATGTCAGAATGAACATAGCAGATCCATTCTTTGGAACTTTTTTTGCGAATTATAGGCGCTTTTATCGCCTAGATTTTGCACTTATAAAGTGAAAGAGGAGAGCTTATGCCAAGAATCATAATAGCCAAAACCGCGGGCTTTTGCTGGGGAGTAAGCCGGGCTATAGACCTCGTGATGAAAGCAGCAGAAGCAGGGAACACGCCTATCTACACCGACGGGGCACTGATACACAACCCACAAGTACTAAGCTTGTTAGAGTCAAGCGATATACATGTATCGAGCAACATAGAAAGCATAGATCATGGAACTATTGCCATACGCGCTCACGGCATCACACCACAGCGTAGACAGTTACTGAAGTCCAAAGGATTAAAAATAGTCGACGCTACTTGCCCCCATGTAGGCGGAATACAAGCCATAGTTAAACAACATGCCACAAAAGGCTACACCATAATCATCATAGGCGAAACAGGCCATCCTGAAGTAATAGGACTAATGGGATTTACGCAAGGGCGAGGTTTCCTCATCGACAAAGACGAGGATTTAGATAACTTACCACCGCTTGACGGGGAAAAGATATGCATAGTGGCACAAAGCACACAAAGTCGTTCCAGATTGTACGAAGTAACAGAGCGTATACGCTCACTCTATCCGCAAGCAATAGTGTTCGACACCTTGTGCGATGTCACATCTGATCGACAAAATGAAGTACTAGAAATGACTAAGCAAGTCGACTTGATGATCGTCGTAGGTGGCAAAAATAGCGGTAACACGCAGCGTATGGCAGAGCTTTCACGCAAAGCAGGCGTTACAACTTACCATATAGAAACCGAAGAAGAACTCACCGCAGAAATGCTCCAAGGACATGAAGTGATAGGTCTAACAGCAGGCGCATCGACTCCTGATTGGATGATCAAGCGCGTCCAGGCTCGACTTCAAGAGCTACTTCCTCAACCGGTAAGTGTATAAAATGGCAGCGAAAACTTGGTCAATAGGCGAAGCCTACAGCTACTGCGCAAAGATAGCACAAACGCACTATGAAAACTTTCCCGTAGGCTCAGCCATCATTCCCAAACACCTGCGAAAGCATTTCTATAGCATCTACGCCTTTGCTCGAGGAGCTGATGACTTCGCTGACGAAGGTGAGATGTCAGCCGAACAGCGTATCGAGCTTTTGGAAAGTTGGAGGGCTAAACTGCAGCAAGCTGTAGATGGTAACGCTACACATCCAGTCTTCATAGCTCTTTCCGAAACTATCAGGCTACACCAGTTACCCGAACAACTTTTTCATGATCTCATAGACGCCTTCTTGCTCGATGTTCGCAAGTCGAGACACGAAACATTCGATGACTTACTTGACTACAGTCGCCGCTCAGCCAATCCTGTAGGTAGACTGATATTGCTTTTGTTTGGTTACAAAGATGAACGTCTGCATCTACAATCGGACGCTATCTGCACTGCGTTACAACTTACAAACTTTTGGCAGGATGTGCTAATCGATCTAGAAGGCAAAGATAGACTCTACATTCCGCTTGCAGAGATGCAGCATTACGGCTACAGCGAAGCTCAGCTACGTCAACACATCTACTGCAAAAACTACATAGCCTTGATGGATTCACTAGCCGAGCGTACTTACCAACTGTTTAAGCAAGGCCGGCCACTATATAGCCTCGTACAAGGTAGGCTAAAGTGGGAGCTAAAGCTTGTCTGGCATGGCGGCGTAACTATCCTTGAACTGCTACGACGAAATCGTTACAACATATTCATAAACCGTCCTAAGTTAGGTTTCAAAGAGAAGCTTTCTCTACTGACTAAGCTCGCCCTTGCAAGCTAGAGTTTAGCCGTGCAAGTTTTGCTCTACTTATACTTGATAACATCAGAAAATGGTTGAAAAATTGCTTGGTTTTTCGAAAATAAATTAGGCTCTGGAGGCAAAATGTACGAACCTCAGATTATTGAACAGACTCAAATAGCTCTAATCGAAGCGCTAGCAAAAGCAACAGACGAAGGACGCCTTAACTGGATTCGTACCGATCCAGAACAAGTCAAATGGAAAGAGGGAACCGTAGAGCAGCTTTATACGATGATCTCTGACGAAGGAATATTTGCCACGTTTGCACGTATGCGAGATAACTCCATGGAGCTGCTAATACAGGTACAGGAAACCGGTTGCTATCGCGAGTATGAGCTAAACAACGCAAACGGCGCAAAAGTCACCGAAGCGCTAAGAAAGTTGTACTACTGCCTCCCTAGTGTTTCCCGTATGGTAGAGGACTTTCAAGACATCGTCAGAAGATTAGACTCCTCTAATCCAGAACCCGTTGAGAAAGATTACAGCCAGCAAGGACAAGGATAGGACTATGGAAAATCCACAGGATCTACTTCACCTAGAATGCCAGCACATCATGGCTGACCTGATATCTATAACTCATCCAGAAATCGTCCATGACGCAACCAAACTCCTTGAACTTGTCCTTCAAACCCTACAACAAGCAGGCTGCGTTGTTGCCGAGCCAACCATAAGAAAGTACCAGGGCGGTACAAGCATCATGGCTTTTTTCGAAATACCACGTGGTCATATCTCGATACACGCTGAACCAGACAACCACTTCGTAGCCGTGGACTTCTTCGTCTTCGGACATAACGAAATAGAGCAAACGATCGCTGTTCTTTGTTCAATCCTAAAGCCTAGGATTATACGCAAGACGACACTTCCTCGCGGCCTTCACATTTGAGCAAATTCAAAAGCTTGCTTACCAGGGAAAAATAGAATGGATGCTACAATGCCAGACGTCTGTGTATGCTCAACTTCGTCTTCATTCCTCAACTTATTGTGGTACTCACAAATAAACCACAATATATTGTTTTTTTCTGTTGACAAAATCCAAGCTAGTATATATTCTCGACGTTCGACGGGCCGCCATGAAAAGGCCCGAAAATAAGGAGGCCTAATGAGCACAAGCTTGAAGAAGATAGTCAAAACCCCCGCTCTAAGTATCAACACACAGAAAGTAGTAGCCAAGCGATACTCGCTCAAAGATAGGGAAGGAAATGCACTGGAAAATTGGGAAGCTATTTCGCGGCGCGTTGTAAGCGCAGTTGCAAAAGCCGAAGTAGATGAGTCTGAGCGAGAGCGTTTCTTCAACGCAGCCTATCAGTTGCTAGTCGAGCGAAAGTTCATTCCTAACACACCGTGCCTAGTGAATGCTGGTAAGCCTGATGGCCAGCTAGCGGCGTGTTTTGTCATAGAGGTACCAGACTCTCTTGCCGGCATTCTAGAAACCGCTAAGAACGCAGGACTCATCCACAAGACCGGTGGTGGTACTGGTTTTACTTTTGAGAAACTGCGCCCAGCTGGTGCGGTCGTTGCCTCTACCAACGGCGTGGCATCCGGGCCCGTGTCATTTATGAATATATTTAACTCTATGACCGAAACGGTTAAACAAGGTGGTGTTCGCCGTGGTGCCAACATGGGAATCTTGCGTGTAAGCCATCCAGATATACTCCGGTTTATTCACGCAAAGAATGATCAATCGAGCCTACTCAATTTCAATATTTCAGTGACCGTCACAGACAAATTCCTAGAGGCTGTAGATAAGAACGAGTGGTTCCAGACGGAATTTAACGGTAAGCCCTGGGAAAGACCTGTGTTTGATCCACTAACCGGCAAAGACTACGAGTATGAAGGCCAAAAACCACCAAGACCGGGAATGGTTTTTGCCAAGGATATCTGGCGGCGTATCGTCGAATCAGCGTGGAAGTACGCTGAACCTGGCATAATTTTCATAGACGAGGTAAACCGCCACAACTACCTCAAGAACTCGATGGGCGAGATCTTGGCCTCGAATCCTTGTAGCGAGCAATTCTTGCATTCATACAACGCCTGTAACCTAGGCTCTATCGATGTTGCTAAGTTCTTCTCTGCTGGTAATATCGACTGGCAGGCCCTGCGCGAAGCAGTCCATGTGAGCGTACGTTTCCTGGACAATGTAATAGATGTGTGTGCCTGGCCACTACCCGAGATACACGAAACCGTGCATAGAACTCGTCCGGTGGGATTAGGGATCATGGGATTTGCAGACTTGCTGCTGAAATGCGGTATCAGATACGGTTCAGAAAAGAGTCTGCGTATGGCTGAAGAACTGATGTCCTTTATCCGCCGCGAGGCCTGGGAAGCCAGCTTCGCGTTAGGTCTAGAAAAAGGCGTGTTTGCTGAGTTTGAGCCGAATCGTGATCTCTATGAGCACTTCTTCTATAACGAGCTGGGCTTGGAAGCAGGCCGACCCTTAACACCAAGAAACTACGAGGTTACTACTATAGCCCCCACTGGGACGATAAGCCTTGTCGCAGAAACCTCTTCTGGCATAGAGCCGAACTTCTCTTGGGCATACGTCCGTCAAGACACGCTCGGTAAGCGGATATACGTGCATCCGATCGCTGCTGAAGTACTAGGGATAGATTATGATCCCACAGATGAGGCGTCGCTAGAGCGTGCCGCTAGCGAACTTGCAGCCCGGCAAAGTGAGCTACCGAACTACTTTGTGCAGGCTCACGAAATAGGCGCTGAAAGTCACGTTCGGGTGCTCGGAGCATTCCAAAAGCATGTCGACAATTCGATTTCTAAGACCTGTAACGGCGCTGCAAGCGATACCGTTTCAGACGTAGATAAGCTCTATAGGCTGGCTAGAAGCCTTAAAGTAAAGTGTGTGTCATACTATCGGGATGGATCCCGTGAAGGTCAGGTTCTTACGACCTTCAAAAAGGAAGAGAAGAAAAGTAGTAGTGAAGAGAAGAAAAGTAGCGATGCCAGTGGACAAACCGGCAAGCTGGTTGCTCCAAGAAGTAGCCGTCCGCGAGAACTTGTCGGATCTACCTGGCAAATACCGTTTGATGGCGCAAATCTATACGTTACAGTAAACCACGACTACAACCGTGTTCTAGAGGTCTTTGCTTCAGGTCCTATCAGCCCCTCGGTAGGACTACTTGCGTCGAAAATGCTCCGCGGTGGTTTCGAAGCTGAAGAAGTTGCCCGTAGTCTCAACAAAGTCATAGGCACGCATTCAGTATGGTTTAATGAGCGGCTATGCACCTCACCAGAACAAGCCATAGCCGAGTGCATCTTGATTACGAAGCGAAGGCTCTGTGGCAAAGCCGATTCCGAACGGGGAGTTTCTCGCAGCCTAGTCGGCACTTGTCCTGAATGCAAAGGCCAATTGGAATACGTCTCTAACTGTGACGTTTGTCGAGACTGTGGATATTCAAAGTGTAAGTAGCAACCAACAGTGTCGTACTACAAAGACTAGCCCTAGAGCTAGCAGCAGGCTACTAATTAGTAGCCTGCTGCTAGCTCTAGGGCTAGTCTTCCAACGAGCGAGTTTTTACTTTCCCGAACAAGTAGAAAACTATTACAGTCGCACATTCTATCCGACACTAGTCAAAGCATTGTCAACGGTAACTGCTGCAGCTGACTTCTCGGTTGCCGAAACTTGTGTACCTCTTCTAATCATAGCCTGCATCTTCTACTTAGCTTGGCTAAGGCAAAAAAGCTTGGCTGAGGGACGCCTCAAAGCGATTCGGCAACTTATGCTGGATGCACTCACTGCCTCAGGCCTAATCTGCTGGTCTTTCTTACTTCTATGGGGTATAAACTACGCACGACTACCGGTCACCTTCAGCTTAGGACTGCAGAAATCAGACATAGTCGACAAAGACGTTCTGCAGCAAGTTACGCTTCGGATGATAAATGCTGTAAATGACAGTCACACTTTGGCAATACAGAAGGGCTATGACCTGAAGCGTTGCATCAACTCGATAGAGCAAGCATACGCCCGCCTTCCAGTGCCAGCAGCAGCACAAAAACTTGCTCCACCAAAAGCTGCTTTTTCTTCAAAGTTATTGAGCCACCTAGGTATTTCTGGTGTTTACATCCCTTTTACTGCCGAACCTCTCTTCAACATCGCGCAGCCCATCGCTGAACAACCTTTCACTATTGCACACGAGAAGGCCCATCAGTTCGGATTCGCTTTAGAGGATGAGGCAAACTTCTTAGCCTATCTTGCTTGCACTCAGTCAGATGATGCACATACTCGCTACTCTGGATACTTACTTGCAACGTCATACTTGCTGTCAGCACTTGCGCGCACAGTCCCCGAAGCTTATGCCAGCACTTTTGCCCAGTTAACAGAAGGGCCTAGAAGCGATCTAGAAGATATATACTTTTTCTGGAAAAAGCACCACGGCATCAGCAGCGAGATTTCTTCCCACATCTACGATACCTACTTGCGGGCAAATATGGTCAAATCTGGAGCAGCAAACTATGACGAGGTAGTGCTGCTGATAGTTGCTCATGAGACTAAACGTTAGCGCCTTGAGCCAGAGAATACTTGCTTTCGTTGCGACGGCCGACCAATATGAATATGTGCTCCAGTGGAGACTCCTGCTAGCGCCGAGCGAAATGCCAAAAAAGGTATTCCGTTTGACCTTAGAAACTCCATAAGTGCTTGCCCTTGTTCGCTATCCGGATGTAGACCTACGTCTACAGAGTCAGTATGGTCCAACCCCAGCTTCTCATGAGTAGAAGACTGACCATAAGCAGTAACAGGCAGCTCATATTTGAATCTGCCATAGAAAAACCGTCTTATTGCTTCGATATCTGCAATCGACCAATCGACATAGCCAACATAACGGATAATTTGTTCGGAAACATCCACTTTCTCCTTTGTCATTTCCGCTTCGGCCACTATTTGCTCTGCTTCTAGAATCTGTGAATCTATTTGTTTCATCTTTGCTAGTGCAAGCTCGAGGTTCCGTTCGGCAAGCTGTAGTTCCCGCCTAGAGACGATGCCTTGCTCAAATAGCACCCGACGTTTCTCCAGAGCCTCCTCGGCTCGTTTCACATCGGCCACATAAAAACTCTTCAGTTTTATAAGACTGTCTCTATACTCTACTGCCGCAGCAAGGAGGTCCGCAGCAGGTTCCTGGGCCAAGACCACCAGGCACAAAGTCAACAAGTAGAACGCTTTCATACTTTTTATCCTAATGAAACTAAATATAGAATACGTGCCTGGTATGAGAAAACTAGTTGGAAACAGCGTAACTACTCGACACCTGCCAAGTTCAGCGATCATCCTGGGCATTGTCAGCTTTTTTGCCGACCTGAGCACCGAAATGGCCTATCCGATACTACCGTTATTTTTCAGCAGTCTAGGCACCAAGCCTGCCGTAATGGGACTGATCGAAGGCATAGCTGAAGCGACGGCAAGCATAACTAGCGGCATTTCAGGAATCATTTCCGATCGCGTAGGCAAGCGTAAGCCGTTGGTACTCCTTGGTTATGGCATGACTACTTTAGCGAAGCCGATAGTAGCTCTGGCGACGGGCTGGCCGGCAGTGATGTTTGGCCGCTTTTTGGACAGGTTTGGCAAAGGTATTCGATCGGCGCCTAAAGACGCCGTACTGTCGGACGTTTCGACGAAAGCCGATCGCGGACGAGTATTTGGATTCGAGCGGATGATGGACAGCCTTGGTGCGGTTGCTGGACCTCTAATAGCACTCTGGCTGTTTCATCAATTACACCTTGAGTTAGGAACAATACTACTCCTAACAGTCATACCCTCGGCAATAGCTTTGATACTTGCCACTAGGTTAGCTGAACCGAACACCGTCAAACCATCCCTACGTCTGACGTTTGGACAAATGTCCAGCAGGTTCTGGATCTTTATAGCAATATATGCTCTATTCAGTTTAGGCAACTCCTCAAACATCTTCATCTTGCTCAAAGGGATAGACGTCAAGCTTTCAGAAGCGACTATCATAGCCGGCTATACTGTCTACAATGTCGTCTATTCCGGCGCTTCGTATCCTGCTGGAGCTATTTCGGACAAGCTCGGCAGACGAGACGTACTTATAGTTGGTTTCCTCATATACGCAATGTCTTACCTAGGTTTTGCGCTAGCATCGACCATGTGGCACTACTTTGTGCTGTTCGCATTCTACGGCTCCTATGCCGCCCTAACGGACGGCGTCAGTAAGGCAATGGCTGCTGACATAGGCAAAGAGGCTACTGCCACCGCACTGGGAACATTCCTTGCTGTGACCGGAATAACGAAACTTCTTGCGAGCGTCTTAGCCGGACTATTATGGCAAGGACTCAACAGCAACAGCGTATTTTACTTTGGAGCGGCTACATCAGCCCTTGCTGCCGTGCTGCTATTTATAGCTATCCGCAACCATCCTGATGGAGAGCGGCCGTGAGCTAGTCAGAAATTTTTTGCTTTTGCAGTATCCTCTCGACTTCGGAGTTCATATCACCCTTCAATATCAGGTAGTACATCTTGAAGTCTGCTAGGAGTGAGTAAAGGGGATATTTGAACGTAGCTGGACGGTTCCTCTCTACAAAGAAATGCGAATACCAAGCAAACCCATAGGAGACAACCGGAACCAGCACCAACAGGTACCACAGCTTAGTAGCAACAGCCGTAGCAAGCAGCAGTATGCCCAGCGTAGTACCTATGAAATGAAGGGTACGGGTAGCTGAACGGCTATGCTCACCTACATAGAATGGCCAAAACTCGGCAAAAGAGCTATACTTATTTTCTTTGTTAGACAATGCTTTGACCTCCTTTTCGAACCATTGAAAACGCTAAGGGCAGTTGCTTCAGGCTTTCGCCTGGTTAGAATATTTTAGTTCTTCTTATTCCAAAAAGAAGAGTGTCTGAAAACGCTAATCTGCTTGACGACAGATACGATGTTTACGAACTGCTTGGTGAGGGCGGGGTAGGTGTAGTGTACAAAGCCAGAGACTTGATTACGAATACAGACGTAGCGATCAAGTTTCTCGTACAGGAAGCCGGTGAAATAACCAGGCTGAAGGCTTTACGCAAGAGGTATTTCGAGAGAGAGATAGCGCTACTTGAAAAGATCCGCCATCCAGGCATAGTACGTCTGCTTAATACAGGCTTTACCAAGATAGGCTTGCCATACTTTGTGATGGAATACATCGAAGGAAAGACGCTAGCCGAGCAAATGCGCACCGAGCGACTGCCTATGCCAGTTGGACGGGTATTTAAGATCCTACAGCCCTTATGTTCGGCACTCGATTGCATACACAAGCACGGAGCAATACACCGAGATCTGAAGCCAGAAAACATAATGCTTCTTGAAAAGGACGGTAAAGAAGAAGTTAAGATTTTGGATTTTGGAATTGCAAAACTACTTGAACCACCACCAGGCTCACCCTTTCAACCAATCACACAAGTAGGTAACATCGTCGGCACGGTAGACTATCTTGCGCCTGAACAATGGAAGGAAGAAGAACTTGATCAGCGCACCGATCTTTATGCACTTGGTCTGATAGTATACGAGCTACTGACAGGACATCATCCGTTTCGTAGTGAACACATAGAGATAGCAATGATGAGGCATCTCAGCGAAAATGCACCTCCTCCTTCGAGCTACAATAACGAACTGCCTATGTTGCTTGACAATGTTATTTTACGCAGCATCGCTAAAGACAAGTATGATCGGCAGCCAACCGTCATAGATTTTCTAACTGAATACGAAGAAGTGCTCGTTGAGATCTATCGTAGGAGCTGCAGCTATCTTTCCAATCCAGCTACTAAGACGCTCAACTATGAAGAAGAGGAACAAGAATCGTCCGAGTAGCCTAGTTGCCTGAGTGCTTCA
Organism: Blastocatellia bacterium; assembly: GCA_025057015.1. Taxonomy (GTDB): domain Bacteria; phylum Acidobacteriota; class Blastocatellia; order Chloracidobacteriales; family JADJPF01; genus JANWYG01. The sequence continues at coordinate 17,057 of JANWYG010000003.1, read as the reverse complement.
TACAAAGCAATAGCTGCACAATTTGCGAGATTGAGACTACGCACATATCGATTGCTCATCGGGATACGCAAACATCGCTGTGGAGAAGCTTCGAGAAGCTCTTTTGGCAAACCGGAAGTCTCGCTGCCAAACAGTAGATAGTCGCCGATTTGGTATTCTACAGTCGTGTAGGAGATAGAGGCTTTAGTAGTGAAGTACCAGAGGCGACGTTCGCCGTGGCACTGCATAAAGTCCCGCAAGCTTGGGTATCTATGCAGCTTGACATATGGCCAGTAATCCAGACCGGCGCGTTTTATAGACGCTGCATCTATGCGAAATCCCAGAGGCTCTACCAGGTGAAGAGCTGCACCTGTAGCGGCACAGAGCCTCGCTATATTACCCGTGTTAGGATGTATCTCAGGTTCTACGAGGACTATATTAATCATTTTTTCTCCAGCTCTTCTATAGCGCGTAGTACTTGAGGATCAGATTCTATAAACACCTGTCGTGCCGTCTCAGAGCCACAAGCTGCGGTTACCACTTCAGCTCGGATCAGCATTCGCACGACCTCCCGATTATCATCCACTATCGAAGGAGAATATCTGACCTCAAAGCCAGCATTTTGCAAAAACAACTTGAAAGCCTCGAGCACTTGGTCTGAGATGCGAAACTCATCAGGTCTGAGCACATGATTAAAGTTGACGTTATCCACTTTGAAGCTCTCAAGACCCTTGACTTGACCGTTTACAAGTTCCCGAGTAAACAGGAAGATAGGTTCCTGCAGCTTAATCTGATTAGTTGTCAGTCGACGGCTCTTAACGACTATGTCGGGTGTGATTCCTCCACTGCCGTAGACAGGGCGACCTGAATCAGTTTTAAACTGTGGCCTATCGGAGTTGTCGTTTTTGCCGCGATTTACGTAGTAGCTATACAAGGAATTGCCGTCATAGCTGCGCTGTATCAGACGACCGCTCGGAGTGTAATATTTAGCTGTAGTCAGCCGAAGTGCAGCACCTTCCGACAGGGGAAAGATAGTTTGTACAAGTCCCTTACCGAAGCTTGTTTCGCCTATGATGATGGCACGATCGTGATCTTGCAAAGCGCCAGCGACTATCTCCGAAGCACTTGCACTAGCATTGTTGATGACAACCGCCAAAGGAAATGTCTCAGGTGCAGGATTTCTAGACTCCAAAGTTCTGTTATTTACCTCCTGCCTGCCCTTGACCGACAGCAAAACCTGTCCCTGCGGAATAAACATCTCTAGTATATCTAGGGCGGCTTGGACTAAGCCACCGCCATTATCCCGTAGGTCAAGTATCAACTTCTTCATATTTTGCTGTTTGAGTTTAGCTACAGCAGCAGTCATTTCTTCAGCCGAGGTACGAGCAAAGGATCGCTGAAGCCAAATGTACCCTATGCCTGGCTTGATCATATACGCATTAGTTATCGACGGTAACGAGACAGCAGCGCGAGATATGCTAACCTCTATGGGTTGGGAACTGCCTGGTCGCAGCACTTTAACGCGCACTTGAGTACCTCGCGGACCTTTGAGATGAGAAGACACCTTTGCCGAATTCCACCCTTCAGTCGACTGACCGTCTACTTCCACTATTTGATCGCCATACTTGAGCCCAGCACGCATTGCCGGCGTGTTAGCGAAAGGGGAAATGATGTAAACTTTATTTTGACGCTGGGCCACGGTAGCTCCTATTCCAAAGTATTCGCTCTGCTGCTGCGAGCGAAGTTCCATATACTCTTCACGAGTGTCATAATCTGAATGCGGATCTAGCGCCCTGAGCATGCCCAGTATAGAAGCTGAAGTCACACGGTCGTAATCGATTTTTCCAGCGTAATGAGCTTCAGCAAGGGCAAAAGCTTCCAGAAAAGAATCTGTAACGATAGCCCTATCATTTATCGGGACTGCTGCAGTGAGCACCGCAGCGGCAAGCAGCAGCAGTATCACGAGCCTGCGATTCGAACTGACCATAGCCATCTCCTTAATATAAATTAGTATAGGTCATCAAATATATTTTGACCAACTCAACCAGCTTGTATATTTTCATCCAGATGAATAATATGTTGACGGAACACTTAGTTCCTGGAATAACTCCGCTAGAGCGGGTCCGAATAAGGTATTTCGGCCCGCTTTTTTACCACCTGTCTTCTCGGAGGAAGTATGCCTTTATCTCAAGCCGAGATGATTAAGCGTGCGGAAAAGATCATGGAGTATCACAAACTCCCTCCTCTGGGCGCAGAGCGACTGCACATAAATCGCGGCAGGCAATTGACGTACGAGCTGCTCAAAGACATCTTTGGAGATCCATATCTCGAAGTAGGCAAACGCTTCAACGGCGATTGGGAAATGTTGTTCACCCAACACGGCCCTGAACAAGTGATGCAAGCAATACAACTTCAACAAGCAGTAGTCCAACAAACTACTGCAGACGAACAGCAACGCAAAGTCGAGCTAGGTATACTAAAGCTGGCCATTCAGACCACTCTACAAGTCAAAGCTCTACTACTTGATACCGCTGCAGAAAACCTCAATCTCAAAAAACCAGGAGATATCTCTACTCAAGGCCTGATCAAACGATTAGAAAGAGAGCTAGGCCCAGGCCCAACTCCTCCCCCAGGAGAACGTCCTTTTACCTGGCAGGCAGTGTTCGAGCAGCAAGGTACGGCTGGTCTTAAGGCCTGGTTAGACTATGAACTGAAACTTGCGGAGTATCAACTATCTTCCTCTACATTAGAGGAAAAGCCTAACAAGATTAACTTCGAGTTGCGGCTGCTACAGCACCGCGTAAATTATTTAAAAGCCGCTTTAAAACATCTCTAAAAAGGCTTATGCAAGACAATCCTGTTGAAGGTGAGCTGAATCTCACCGAGACTGATTTAGGGCCAACAGAAGAAGCTCATATAGAGACCGAGATGGATCTGCTCACGGATCATACTCAAATCATCGCAAAGCATATACTTTCCGATGAACGGCTACCACTAGATGAGCAGCAAGTTGAATTCATACACTTTCTCCGTTTAACAAAGACAGATGAGCAGAAGCTTGCGCTGGCACAGCTTTATACGGACCTAGAGCTGATACTGATACTTCAGCAAAACATAGACTATCTAGATGAACGTGATCCTCTCGGGCAACCCACTATGGAAAACTCTGCCAAAAAGAGTCTGTTTCTGCTTGATATAGTAAACCGAGTGATCAGCTGCATACTTGTAGTCAAGCCAGAAGTGCATTATTTACGCGAGACTTACCGAATTCGCCGTAGCTCCACTGTTAGCGTCGATGAATACAACAAAGTCAAATCACCAGAGCTAGACCTAGTAAAAGCATTCACAAACTTCGAACAGCTAAGGTTGTTGCTTGCAACTAGCGTACAAAACAAACAAGCAGAAGACTTGCTAGACGCTATAGACGATCGCATTCTACCCCAACTTAAGGAGTACTTTAAGTCCCAGCGGAAACGAGAATCCGAGCAGGTAACGGAAATGCTGGACTTTGTAAACGAAGTCTCCTCCGCTGATACGAACAGAATACAAGCAGAAGCTTTGCTGCGGCAATCGATAATATCGCTTGCAGATAGCTTTCTACAACTGCAGTCAAACCAAAACCAGCTGCCAGAACTGGCACAAGATCTTTCACTAAGCCTAAAGGAAGTCTATCGAGCACTTGCCGATTTCAGGCGCACCTCTGCAGGACATGTAATAGAGGAAAAAGCACAGTTATTGACGTGCCTGATAGAGCAGAGCATGCTGCTTCTTAATCGCTCACAAAGTCTACCTACCATGCGTAGCAGCGGCAACATACAAGAATCTTTCTTGCTTGAAGCGATAGAATTCCTACGACTGCTTACACAAACCATAGACACTTATTACGAGTCACACCCAACTGCTCGACTAGATGAATCTTATGCAAAACGACTAGAGGTACTAAAACTTGGAAACGAACACCTTAAAAAAGTGATCCGCCAAGAAAAATATAAAGAAAGGCCACAATTACCTTTCCTCAACTTAAAAAGCTTCATCTATTTCGCCGTGAAGGTAATACGTGAGCTTAGCTATTTCAATCCACAAGTAAAGCGCAAATATCGCTACTACATCGAGCGTACCGTACTCGATCCACGCTTACAGGAAGCCTTCCGAAAAGTCTCTTTCGAGAGCAAGATAGAACGTCGATATGTAATTCCAACCCTGCTTGAACTGAACCGATTGATCAGAATCGTTGCTCGGATCAGCCCCAACAAAGATGATCTGACAGCATACCAGTTGACCTACTACTGGTTCCGCTTAGTAGAAGACAACATACGCAAGCTAATAGCGTTTCTGAAGACCTACCCGTCAGAAGGTAAGATGTCCGGCCGTTTTGACAGCATAGCGTTTACACTAGAAATGGAAGCCGAACGCGTTTTTGGCCAACGTGGACATTTAAGCCATCTAGACGAGCAAAGTCCTTTGGAAGAATATATCAAGCGGGTAGAAGACAGTATAGGCATACTTGGCAGAGTATTGCAAGAAAACTATGTCTACATTGCTCAAACCTATATTCCCAACCTAAAACGTACCGACCTCGATCAAGATTACCGAAGGCGCTTACAAGACTCGATGTTAGTTCGCGAGCATACTTGGTGTGTGTGGAAACTGTGTACTCTCGCTGAACAGGAACTAGAGCAAAAGCTCCAAACAGCACAAGAGCTCGATCTACGGCTCTTTTTGAACTCCCTAATGCGTCCTCTGCAAGCTTATCTCGTAAAGTTCCTCCCAAAAGTGTTCTATTCTGACAGAGTAGAAATGAAGCGTACCTTCAATGATTTGCTACACTGTGCCACGCTAATAGCCGAGCGTAAACGGCCTATCACTCAACAACACTTAGAACAGCTGCGAGAGCGCATACACGTACTAGCAACACTCTTTGCAAGCCTTTATGAGAATATAAAGAATCGTTCCGTACTACAAGAGCAACCTTTTGACGAAGACACTGCAAACCGTACTCTACAGAAGTATCGGCAGTTAGGAATCATCTAGCCCGTTTTCAAACCTTTCTCTTAGCTGCTCGACAACACTGGAAAGCACTTCGAAGTGTTTTAAACCCTCACCTATAAGCTCCAACACCGTAATTCTATCTGTAAAATGTATACCCTGAGATGCAAGCCAAGTGGTGGCCTGCTCTACAGTCTCTATCTTATTCTGCAGGCAAACCCGACATTCTACCAGCTTCTCTTTTAGCTTCCTCAGCTCTGATACTACATCACTGCTTTGCGGAAAAGCCGACAAATTATCAGTTACTCTTAACCTGACGTTTGGTCCTGAGTAGTACCTGTAAGTTATGCCAGTTTCACCAAGTAGTTGCGTACGTTTATGGCTCTTTTCAACAGGTAGATCTGGATCGTATGCTGCTAATCTGTGTAGCGACTCAGTCAACATCCTGCGCCCAGGGCTTACTTGCAATCCGTCGCCTCTAAACTCTGCCAGTATTACAGTTACATTGTCAGGCGCTCCGCGCTCTCTAGCCAAGCGTATCATCAGCTCACAAGCTTCGCCAACATTCTGCATCGTACCATAATAAAGCAGCTCGTCAGCAGAAAACAGACTATAAAGACCATCGCTACAAAGCAATAGCCGGTCATTTTGACATAAATCCACGACATCTACTGCGACTTTGATCACTTCGTTTACGCCTAACGCCTGCAGTACAACATTACGCCGAGGGTAGGTCGCAGCTTCTTCTTCACTAATTACTCCCCTAGAAACTAGATGTGACACAAGTGATTGATCTGAAGTGATCTGTTTAATCCTACCATCGCGGATAAGATAGGCACGGCTATCACCTACTTCGGCAACAAATGCTCGATTGCCTTCTATCATCGCAGCAGTCACCGTAGCACCCATTCCTCGCATATGAGCATTACGCTGCGATTCATTCCAGATTAACTGATTTGCCTCTTCTACTGCCGCTACTAACCGATCCTGGGGCAGGTGATTATGGCCGATCCGTACAAGCGAATCCTTGATAGTTAGCACAGCGAGTTCGCTTGCAACTTCGCCATACGATGCTCCTCCCATTCCATCAGATACAACAAGTAACAACAAATTCTCTGACAAAGACTTGAGTAATTGACTATTTTCAGGAAGGCTAATCCCTTGAGCCAAGTCAGCTATCAAGAAATTGTCCTCATTATTGCTACGCACCACACCCACATCGGTGCGACCAGATATCATGGAAAGCACTCTTTCTTGCATACCACCCCGGCCTTCATTTAAATAATCCTTAAAACTTAACTTTGCCTTGAGTATGTAATCTCGCTAGCTCTTCACTAGTCGTGACAACTACTCTGTCTGCTTCGACAAGAGCTGCTAGTCCACAAGCTCTTAAACAAGCTAGGATTGCCACATCCCACCTTACATCTTTCATGGTAGCAGTTACAAGCTGCAGACTCTCATTTTCACCTATAGCGAAACGAACTCCATATTTCGCTCCTACAGAATCAAGAACTTTACCGAGCGGAAGCTGCGTTATCGCTAGATCTATAGTCTCTACTGGCTGCTCCAGATTAGCAAACCGAGCCGTATCCACATCGACACTATAGCCTACGACACGTCCCTGAGGTGGATGCTTGCCAGCAAATATTACAAAGACTCCTGCAACATCGATAGCACCTAGCCCATTCTGCCGCAAGATAGACAAGACTTGCTCTACAAAAGGTGCCCGTTCACGACTGAAGCTCCCACAATTACGTGACACGTCGCTAGCAAGAACATAGTTAAATTGCGCTAGCTCGCTGAGCACAGGCAGTATGTTGTAAAGATCCACGTTTGTGTAACTCAAAGTAGATGTAATCCGAGACAGACGCTCTCTGAGCAGAACTTCCGTATTCGGATCTATGTTTGGCTGTACCGACCTTGCAGCAGTAAGACAACTTGACTCCACAGCCTTTACTACCTGAGTTCTATAAACCTTACCATCTCTAACCGTCTCTTCTTCAAAAACAGCCTTGCCTTGCTGTAAATCAGCAAAGCGCCCGTTGTAGCAATACGCACCGACAGCAGCATAGACCTCTCTTTCATCCGGAGTCTTAAATATAGCACCCCGCACATTCTGGCTGTAGAAAACCCCAGCAAGGGAAAGTTCAGCCACCAGAAAAGGTGCTATCCGCGACTGAGCTTGGACAGACAGAGATTTCAAATATTCCTCTATACGTTCTTCAAGAGGTGGATAAGCCGCACCTTGAGTAAGCTGCTCATAAGTGTATAGACTCCGGAAAGGATCTCGCGCTAGGCCCTTCGTATCAGAAGTGTCAACTCCTTCGAGCCACTGCTGATAGGCCTTCGAGACATCCACAGAGGCAGTTATACTGAAAAACGGCCCTTCCCGAAAAAGCTCCACCTGCGAAAATATTCCACTCGATCGCATAGCGGCTTCTAACTGCTGCCCGGCCGAAGCAACCCGAGAGACTGCTTTCAGCTCTACCTGCGCATCAGTATAGCGAAACTCCGTCATAACTACTTCAAGAGAGCGAGGAAAAAGCCTGCCCAAAGTCCGCATTGCCGTCCAACAACCTACCCTTGATTCATAAAGCGGTAGGACGGTCTCTATCGACCGACGCAAAAAAATAAGCTGAGCTGCAGGATCCTTATGCACTTGCCTTCGAAGTTGCTCAACTGTTTGCGGACGAATTGTATATATAAGCATCACGAGCTTAGCTGCTAATGAGACCAATGGTGCCTTTATTTCAGCCGCCTCTACCTCTACCTCATCTACCACAATGATGTAGTTCGAGGCCGCAATATTTAAAAGAGCATCGGTCAAACGTTCATACGTAGCAAGTAGTTCAACTCGAACTGGGTAGACGACAAACAAGTCATTAGCAATGACTTCGCCTTGCTCAAAAGATTTCCAACGTAGCCCGCGCAGCTTAAGCTCGCTCTTGATATACGAAATGATTGGCTGTACTTCTGCTGCATCTTGAGGGAAGCGCCGCAACAATCCAGCAAGCTCGTCAGAGCTTCTCTTCAGCTCGTTATACACCTCAGGCTTATGTTGTACCCCTAAGAAGAGATACAGCAGCAAAAAAAGTCCGCTTATTTTCATAATTTTAGTTGAGTACAGACCTTATTTTAGCAAGCAAGTCGCCGATAGCATAAGGCTTTTGTAAGAATCCGAGTGCTCCCTCAGACAAGATACTTTGAGCCTCAGCTTCCTGACTGTAGCCACTCGATAGCAAAACTTTCGCAGAAGGATTGATGCTGCGTATCTCCCTAAAAGCTTCGGCTCCGTTCATCTCCGGCATTATCATGTCCAAAATGACCAGATCGACCCGAGTCTTGCGATAAATATCCACGGCCTCTTTTCCGTTCTCCGCAGCTACGACGTTATATCCTGCATCAGAAAGAGCTTCCACGATAAGTTCTCTGAGCATCTCTTCGTCATCCACCACCAGAATGGTCTCTTGCTCCGACCTACCAGGAGCAGGAACAACAACATCGACTACCTCAGAAGGCCCTTCAGGCTGAACACCACGAGGTAGGTAGATATAGAACTTACTACCTTTGCCAAGCTCACTTTCTACCCTCACCTGCCCACCATGGTTCTTGACTATGCCATATACCATAGCAAGGCCAAGACCACTATGCTTATGTTCCCGTTTAGTAGTATAGAACGGCTCAAATAGCCTCGGCAAAGCTTCCTGAGAAATCCCTATACCAGTGTCAGCAACACTTACACAAACAAACTCCTGCTGGCAAACAGGCAAGTTCAAATCCCCACCGCTGACCAACTCCGTTGCTATCGTCAAGCACCCACCATCAGGCATAGCCTCACCAGCGTTAATCAAGATGTTTACAAGTGCTTGCACTATCTGTTCAGCATCACCTTCGACCCAAAGCTTCTCAGGATAAAAACTTAGCTGAACGTCTATCTTCTTACCAAGCGTGCTAGCAACTAGCTGAAGCGCCTTCTTGACTACAGAGTTAATCTCTATAGTGCTAACGCTATACTTGCCACCACGAGCAAAAGCAAGTAGACGCTGTGTCAACTCAGCTGCCCTACGGGAAGACGTTTCTATTATTTCAAGATAATGACGGTTTGGATCTTGCGACTGTAAGCGGTTTTTAATAAGTGAAATATACCCAAGTACGACTCCAAGTATGTTATTAAAATCGTGGGCTATACCAGCAGCAAGCGTACTTATCGACTCCATCTTCTGTGCCTGTCGTAATGCTTCTTGCATCTGCTCTAGTTGATGCTCAGCACGCTTCTTCTGCGTGATATCGGTAAACACCAGCATGTTAGCTATGTGCTCGTTCCTACGGTTATAGACAGCCGAGACAGAAACGATCGTAGTAACGCTCTCGCCCGACGACATAAAGCTCAGCTCTATGACAGAACCTTTAGCCGAAGCAGCTCCAGTTAAACAGCTTCGTAAGTTGGCTGTAGCGTCCTCTCCAAGCAGCTTCGCAAGCGAAGTACCAAGCAGTTCTTCTTCAGATCTGCCAAAAAACTCTGTAGCACGCTTGTTCGCAAGCTTTACTAGCTCATCAGGAGATATAAGCAAAATAGCATCGTTACTGTCTTCTATTAAAGTACGGTACTTCTTCTCAGATTGCTGAAGTTTGTTCTGTAAATCCTGCGCTAGCTTCAGCTTTGCCTGCTCTAAATACAGCACAAGTAAGCTAGAGCCAACCATCACGGTAAAGAAAATAAGAGCTATAGAACGCAAAACACTCAAGTTGTCCAGATACGGCTTGAGTACCGACTGTCGAGGCGTTCTCGTAAGAAAAGTAAACTTCTTACTACCGACAACTACAGGCAAGATGGACACAACCTCAGACGACGTCACGGCACTCTCAGATGACTTCAGAAGCTGCTGTAGCTCGGCCAGTTCAGCCGCAGATAATTTTCGCTGAAGAGGATTTCTCAGTGGCAGTACGTCGAACTGCTCATCGATCAACCACAGAGTAGTATTGCCCTCAAGCAACGCTAGCTGCCCTATCAAAGCTTCAACACCTACGCTACTGGACAAAGTGCCGCTTCGAGAGTCTCCCTGATATACGGGGACACTTAATGCCAGCCCCGAAGAGACAACCGATAAGTGCTCTGTAACTCGTAGATCTTCAGGCAAAGCAGTTGGCGGCCAGCTAGCTATTACTCGCCCTGCGATATCAAGATGAGCTATCCAACCTAGTTTGAGAGGAGAAGTCTCATAAAACGCCCTTAGCTGCTCTATGTCAGTTTCGTCGCCATCTAATAAAACAGACGTAGCTGTTAATCCCTGCTCAAGCGAAGTAAGCGCCATTGACAAAATCGTAGCCATCGAGCGAGTATGAGCAAGTTGTCTCTCGGAGTAGGCTTCTAAAGTCTGCCGCTCAAAATTACTAGCAAAGTAAGAAAACGATACCCACCCACCAACTAGCGCAGCACCATAGATAATAAGAATTATAGCTATAGATGTAAAACTAGAACGTGTAGAACTTTTCTGAATTTGCGCAACCCGGACACTCACGGTAGGAAGTAAAAAGCTATGCCTAGTATTGTATAGACGGCGAGCATCTGCACTCCCTCCATCCAGTTAGACTCGCCATCAGAAGCTATCATGTTAAGTACCAAGACACATAGCACCACAGCCAGCACTTCAAATGGGCTAAAAATAAGATTCATAGGCTTACCAAAAGCATAGCTAGCAAACACTAACACAGGAGCAACAAAAAGCGCTATCTGTAACGATGAACCCACAGCTATGTTCAGCGAAAGGTCCATCTTATTCTTCAATGCCATCAATATAGCCGTACTATGCTCTGCGGCGTTACCTATTATAGCGACTACTATAACTCCTATGAAGACATCTGAAAGATTCAACTCTTTACCAGTCTGTTCTATAGCACCCACGAGAAACTCACTCATCAGGCCAACAAAAACAGTAGAAACAAACAGCACAGCTATCGACTTTTTCGTAGACCAAAGCTCGTGATGTTCTTCCTCTGCTGCTCCTTCGTATAGATGCCTATGCGTCCTTAGTGCAAAGACAAGGCTCAGTACGTAAGTCACAAATAAAACTACAGCTATTTCTAGACTTAGGTCCTGCTCACTTTGCACCATCACCTTGCTATTTAACGAACCTTGGTTGATGAAATGAAAAAGCGCTGGTACGACAAGTGCTATGCCGCTCAAGGCAAGCAGAGTAGCTCCAAGGCTTGCAGCAGTACGGTTAAAAGTTTGTTGCTTAAACTTCAGCCCTCCGGCAAGAACGCTTAATCCAAGCACGAGAAAGACGTTCCCTATGATTGAGCCAGTAATCGAAGCCTTCACAACCTCATGTAGCCCTTCTTTCAGCATCATCGTCGCTATGATGAGCTCCGCAGCATTGCCAAAAGTGGCATTGAGCAGCCCACCTAAACCTTCGCCAACTTTAGACGCTAAATGTTCTGTGGCCTTGCCCATCAGACCTGCAAGCGGCAGTATGGCCAAGCAAGAAGTTACAAATATCCACGTCTTGGAAGCATGCCGTATTTCAAGAAATATAGCTATCGGAACGAAAACAAGTAACCAGTAAAGCAAATTCTCTGTAGCAAAAAGCTGCTTTCTCATGAGCTCACCTTAAAGACCAAATGAGAGAGTTTTCTGAAAAGCATTCTATTAGCCTCTTGTGACCGAAGCAGGATCTCTGCCAACTCACCAGCATCGAGAAAAATACCTTTACACTTCTTGCACTCGTCTATCTTGACCCCTTCATGCACAACTTCCTCAAGATCATGTCCGCACTTAGGACATTTCATCCAATGTAGCTGGCGTAGCTTTTCCTCCTCTGCGGCAAGCATCTGCTGCTGTTGAGCAGTCTTGCGCTCCTTGGCCTGCCTAATAAGTTCTTTCTCGTTGGCGCTAAACCACTCGTTTTCCCTGATTCTACCGAGATCCTCTAGATCCACCATAGCTCCTCCAAACGGTCCGGCAATTATAAACTAAAACACAAGCTCGTGCTCTACCTCACGTCGCTTTTCTACCAAATACGCCGCAAGTTTGATCGCCTCTATCATGCTGCGAGAGTCGGCGATTCCTTTGCCAGCAATATCAAAAGCCGTGCCATGGTTCACAGAAGTACGCACGAACGGCAATCCGAGAGTGACGTTTACGGCTTCACCAAAAGACAGACACTTGACAGGAATTACCCCTTGATCGTGGTAACAAGATAGAACCACGTCAAATTCACCTCGTGCAGCCCTTAAAAACACCGTATCTGCTGAAAACGGACCTCTCACATCTATGTTCGACTTACGCCTGCAAGCTTCTATAGCAGGTATAAGCTCGGCAGCCTCTTCTATGCCGAAGAGGCCTCCTTCAGCCCCATGCGGATTAACCGAAGCAACAGCTATCCTAGGTTGCTTTATACCCCAAAGGCGCATTTCACGATCAATAAGCCTAAGCGTCCTCTCTATGCGCTCTTTTTTGACATAAGTGAGGGCTTTTGCAAGTGGCAAGTGAGTCGTAAGCAACACTACTTTGAGCGATGCGCTAACTATCGCCATCGCATAGTCGCTAGTCTTAGTCAAATAAGCCAGTAGCTCACTATGTCCCGGATAGCTATACCCACCTAGCTGCAACGAGCGTTTGTTTATAGGACCAGTGGCTATCGCATCTACCTTACCCAAAGAGGCAAGCTCTACAGCAGCTTCTACATACTGACCCGCAGCGCAGCCATATTCGGCAGATTCTTTACCCATGTCGACAGGACGTGGCAAATTGTGGCAGTTGTATATTATAGGACGATCAAACTCGTCAGGTAACTCGTCTCCAAATTGAACAGCATCAAGTCGCAAATTAGGTGCCACCTTACGCGCATGCCGATCTAGATGCGCTGCGTCACCCACTATGATAGGCAAACAACAAACACGTACTTCCTCCTCAGCAACTGCTTTCAGAACCACCTCCGGTCCTATACCTGCAGGATCGCCTATAGTAACAGCTATGCGAGGGCGCTTTTTCATCTTTAGTGAGCCACATTATACTCAAGAGGTACCTTTCTTGCTACTATCGTAAAATCGATGTCTTTAAGCAGAGTCTAAGGAGAAGGGAAATGAGAACAGTATTAACAGTGCTTGTGTTATCTCTTAGCGCACTAGCGCAGCAGTCAGCCCGGGGACTAGCAGTCGAGGATCTGTTTGCCTTCAAGCGCATTTCCGAACCACAGCTCTCGCCAGACAAAAAGACCATAGCATATGTAATATCGACATACGACAAGAATGGCCGTTCCAGCCAGATATGGACCATACCTCTTGAAGGTGGCCACCCGCGACAGTTCACTACTGCAGCCGGCTTAAACGAAAGACCTCGCTGGTCTCCCGATAGCCGCCAACTAGCATTTATCTCTACCCGTGACGGCTCACCACAGATATGGCTGATGGATGTAGCCGGCGGTGAAGCACGTAAGCTCACCGACATGCCTATGGGTGCTTCTGACCCAGTCTGGTCACCCGACGGTAAGCATTTGCTATTTACCTCTGAAGTCTATCCAGAATGTATAGATATTGACTGCAACCGCAAAAAGCGCTCCGTAGTCGAATCCAGCCCTGTCAAGGCCAAGATGCTAGACAGATTACTCTACCGGCACTGGATGAGCTGGAAAGACGGAAAACGCAACCACTTATTTATAGTCTCTATCGATGGCGGACAAGTCAAAGATCTGACGCCCGGCGACTATGACGTACCTCCTTTCTCTCTAGGCGGCCCAGATAACTACGCCTTTTCACCAGACGGTAAAGAAATTTGCTACGTGACGAACACCGACGAGATAGAAGCTACAAGCACTAACCACGATCTTTTCGTACTCCCATTGAGCGCAGATCAGAAACTGCGTAGGATAACCGAAGGGCGCGGTGCTGACAACTCACCTGCATACTCTCCAGACGGCAAATATATAGCCTACAGATCACAGCAGCGTGCCGGTTTCGAAGCTGACAAGTGGCGACTGATGCTTTACGATAGGACAACCGGTCAATCTAGAAGCCTCACCGACAGCTTGGATCGCTCTGTAGAAAGCATCATCTGGGCACCAGATAGCAATCGCATCTACTTCACTGCAGAAGATGAAACCTATCAACCAATCTTCTTTGTAGAAATAAGTAGCGGCAAGATAGGGAAGTTAATAGAGAAATCATTCAACTTTGACGTTTCAATCTCTCACGATGGCAAGACGCTCGTCTTCAGCCGATCGTCAGAGACAATGCCCACGGAAGTGTTCGCAGCTAACGCCGACGGCAGCAACGTCCGACAGATAACTTTCACAAACAGCGATCTGCTTTCGCAATTGGATATGAAAGCTGCAGAAGACTTCTGGAGTAAAGGTGAAGATGGCACACCTGTGCATTCACTTCTTATGAAGCCAGTCTGCTTTGATCCAAAGAAGAAGTACCCGATGATAGTACTGATTCACGGTGGCCCTCAAGGAGCTTGGACGCGCAGCTTTAGTTACCGCTGGAACCCTAACATATATGCAGCTGCTGGCTACGTCGTGCTGATGCCTAACCCAAGAGGAAGCACAGGCTACGGCCAAAAATTCACTGACCAGATAAGCGGCGACTGGTCAGGCAAATGTGTAACAGATATCTTCAACGCCGTAGACAAAGCAGCCGAACTAGAGTACGTAGACCGCAATCGTATAGGTGCTGCCGGAGCATCTTTTGGCGGCTATATGATAAATTGGATACTCGGACATAACGAAACAGGACGGTTCAAAGCGCTAGTATCTCATGCCGGCGTGTTTAACACCGTCAGCATGTACGGTGTCACCGAAGAGCTATGGTTTCCAGAATGGGAGTTTGGCGGTACACCGTGGACAAATCCTGAGTCCTACGCTAAGCACTCGCCCCATAATTACGTAAAAAATTTCAAGACCCCCACATTAGTAACCCACGGAGAACTCGATTATAGAGTGCCCATAGGCGAGGGATTCCAGCTATTTACTGCGCTGCAGAGAATGGGTGTACCGTCCCGAATGCTTTACTTTCCCGACGAAGGTCACTGGATACTTAAACCACACAACAGCGAATTATGGTACAAGACTGTACTAGAATGGTTTGGTAAATATTTAAAGTAAGGGGAAAGCCGTGGGTACTAAGGTTGCTGTCATAGGTGCGGGGCTGGCAGGCTTGGTGTGCGCCTCGCGCCTGGCCGAGGCAGACTTCATAGTAAAGGTCTATGAAAAAGCGCGCTCTTCAGGCGGACGAATGTCTACACGTCGAGCAGAAGGCTTCCAATTTGACCATGGCGCACAATACTTCACTTGTCGAGACGAGCGGTTCGCTAACTTCGTACAACAAATGCTAACCCTCGGTATCGTGGCCAAGTGGGAAGCTCGAATCTGTAGCTACGAAGACGGACTACTCAATGAACTATCTGACTCCGTTACCCGCTATGTGGGCGTACCTTCGATGAGCGCCGTAACACGCTATCTTGCCAATAACTGTAACGTCGCTTATGACGTAAAAGTCGAGCGAATCGAGCGCGAGGCTGACGAATGGTTGCTCTTCGACAGCCAAGGCCAACTACTCGACAGTCACCCATTCCTCGTCATAGCAATACCTGCTCCACAAGCAAGCAGCTTGTTAGCTAATTTACCACAGCTAGCTGCCAAAATAGCCCAAGCAGAAATGCTACCCTGCTGGGCAGTCATGCTGGGATTCCATAAACGACTGGAATTACACTTTGACGGGCTTTTCATCAATAGCACGAAGCTGGCCTGGGTAGCTCGCGATAGCAGTAAGTACGGCCGCAGCGGCGAAACCTGGGTACTGCACGCAGAGTCAAACTGGTCAAACGAGCACATAGATCTCGAACCCGCTGCTGTCATAGCAGTCCTCTGCGAAGAATTCTGCAAGATAACCGGCCTAGAACAGTTAGATGCTGCCTACAAAGCAGCACATAGGTGGAGGTACGCGCTCCCGACGCGCCCGCTAAAAGAGCTTGCAATCTTCTGCCCAAACTACGGCATAGGACTATGCGGTGACTACTTCCTCGGAGGACGCGTCGAAGGAGCATTCTTAAGTGGACTTGATCTCGCACAGCGGATGATAAACGAACTGTCATAAATGGCCTGCCACTATCGGCAGTACTAAACAACTTACTCAAAGCTTTTCCCCCAAAATCTCGCTCCACTTCGAGGAACAAAGTTTGCCTTTCTCACTATTAGAGGTAGACTAGATGAAGTGCATACCTTGCGGGGTACACTTTAACGAAACACTTAACTACTGCAGATTCTGCGGCAGAAGCTTGGGTAGCTACGATGAGCTCGTATCAGCAAGCTATGCTACAACTGCTCTAAATCCGCATGAGACCCAACATAAAGTCCGGAATGACACAAATGTTCCAAAAAATGTCAAGCTTCGTTCGATCAAAATACACCTCCAACCTCTAAAAAAATCGCCAACCTAATTTGTGCCGCTTAATAGAACGACTATGCTTGATATATAAGCTACTTTCGTTATATCCTTATATAAAGGCTCAGAATAGATGGTAGGCATACACTATGTTCTGTCCGGCTTGTGGCGTCCAGATAACTGATATAGCTCGCTTTTGCCGAGCTTGCGGCAAATCTTTGCCTACACCTCCTCCGCAAACATTTGCCGCTAACGACCCTTACAAGACCCGTGTCGGACATGCCCTTGTAGAGCCCACTTCTTCTGATGATCTTTTTGCTACTCAAGTAGCAGAGATGAGAACTGCTGATGTACAGCGCGAGCCAGAAGCTACGAAAGGTAAAGCTGACCCATTTGCTACGCAGGTAGGCGGAGTAGATATCAAACAACTTAAAGACAAGCTGCCTCCTCCTCAACCTGACCCTATGGCGACGGTAGTCGGAGGTATGCCTTCAGTCAAACCATCCTCGCCTCCTTCCGACCCTATGGCGACGGTAGTCGGAGGTATACCTGCAGTCAAACCATCCTCGCCTCCTTCCGACCCTATGGCGACGGTAGTCGGAGGTATGCCTTCAGTCAAACCATCCTCGCCTCCTTCCGACCCTATGGCGACGGTAGTCGGAGGTATGCCTTCAGTCAAACCATCCTCGCCTCCTTCCGACCCTATGGCG
>JANWYG010000020.1 GCA_025057015.1 Blastocatellia bacterium | reverse complement strand
TAGATTTGCTGGAATTGTTCAAAGCGGCGATAAAAACCGCAGTATGTTGTAAGCTCAAAAAGCTTTAAAACCTTTTGCTTCATCACTTATGCTCTTTACTTATCTCTTTAGCTGCGGCAAAGATTGCGTCAGCCGGTATTTCATAGAATCTAGTTGTTGTGATCTCGCGTTTAGCGAGATCGAGTTTGGCTGCTGGATTTTGGACACGGACTAGCTCTGGTTTAGCTCCGAGCGGGTCCCAGACGACATAGAGCCAGTAGGTATCGGCTAGTTGCTGTGCTTTATACCACTCATTTGTAGTAAGGAGGATAGGATGGCCTTGTGCCCGGCCTTTTACCTCGATTCTTTTGACTATTAACTCACCGGTTGTTTGGTCTACTCGGTGGGCGCGGATATCGAAGCCTAGTTTCAGGTGTCCTATTCGCTCGATATGTTCAAAGCCTTCTTGTTTTAGTGCAGCGACGACGAACTCTTCTGCTGCTAGCTCGCTTTTCTTTCGCAGTTGTGGGTCGAGTTCTGCTGCTGGGTCTGCTAGTTGAAGCTCGGTGGCTGTGTTAGGTGGTAGGACGATTGCGGTGGCGATATGGTGGACTGGGCCTGTGCGGACAATTTCCAATCTATGGAGGGAATTTAGACGTTCTTTTTTCTGTCGTTGCAGATTGTCTACTTGCCGACTGGCTTCATCTGCGGCCAGTTTGAACTCTGGTTTAGTTGAAGCTTCTGCCATGAGCTTCATTGCATGTTCTTGGGCGCGTTTGATCCGAACTTCAAAGGATCTTTCGAGGTATTCTCTGCAGACACGGGCAAAGTGTTGCCTTTCTTGTTGGCATCGGGTGCGGCAGTCAAGCTGGTAGGTGCGTTTGAGGTAATCTGCGGCTGCTTGATAGGAGATAGAGTTTTCTATAGTTGGCGGGTTAGGATGGGCTGGCAAATTCAGTAGGTGGTCGCTTGGGAATATCTCGAACTGGTTATGTTGCTCGTAGACTGTCACAAGCTCACCGTAGAGTGGGATATCGTTGCCTTTGGAATCCTTTCCTCGGATGGAGATCTCAAAAAAGTGTAGTAAGTAAGGCTCCGTTGTTGTGGGATCTAGGTAGCAGGCAATGCTCGCTTGGAGATGAGCTAATTTTTCGTTGAGCTTTTCATCGACGGCTGCGTAGAGGGGATGGCCTGGGCCTAGGAGGACGGCGTCTGCGTGAATTGCTTGCTCCAAGTGGTGTTTATGGAAGGTGAGCTTGCGGTATGAAGACTCAGGTTTACCTAGGCGTTGGGCTGAGCGTAGGCGGTCGGAGCGTAGGTCTGCGGGGACGTAGTCGATGCGCCACAGGCTGTCTGCGCGGGGCTCGACGCGCAGACCTATTTCTTTAGCAGCGGCTAGAAACTGTGCTTCGACGTAGCAAGGCATCAATCGTTTTTCTTCAGTTTCGACGTTGTTAGTCTGAAACTTGGTGAAATTTACATAACTTCTTGCTAGTGCTATACCTGTAACTTCTTCATATTTCTTAAGTTCCAGAGGGTCGATTCGGTCGATTTGTTTGAGGTACTCCTCGAGTCGGCCGTGATCGTAAGCAGCATCACGCAGCATATCGGGCAGGTTGACGTCGTTTAGTGACAGCACCTCGCCTATGACATCAAAGACACGTCCTTCGAGGGCTTCTTTCATCGTTTCTAGTTTTTCTAGCAGCCGATGCAGTATACGACCTTCGATAACAGGTTGGCCGTCTTCGGAGCTGACGGCTAC
>JANWYG010000016.1 GCA_025057015.1 Blastocatellia bacterium | reverse complement strand
CATAGCAGAAGGTACATTGGTCAAATGGTTGAAGAAAGTAGGCGATACAGTAAAGCGCGACGAGCCACTTTTTGAGATCTCCACCGACAAAGTAGATGCCGAAATCCCTTCTCCTGCCGAAGGCGTCTTGCTTGAAATACTTGTCGGCGAAGGTCAGACCGTGCCTATCAATACTGTCGTAGCTCGTATCGGCGCAGCAGGCTCGCTACCTACTCCACCTCCGATAGAAAAAGTCACCAGCCCACCACCTCCTCAACCCCAGGTCAGCAAGACCACCGACGAGAAGGTAGCTACTGCAAGCGTAGCCGCTCAGCCTATATCTCAGCCCACCGCAACGAGTGTAGAAGAGCTACGCAGAATTAAATCTTCACCTCTAGTACGTAAGATAGCTCGCGAACACAACATCGATATTTCCAAAATACGCGGTACAGGCCTAAGCGGTCGAGTTACAAAGTATGACATCTTGAGTTACATAGAGAGCAGCCGTCAAGCCGCTGCTGTTTCGCCTGCAGAACCAGCACCGCCTCAAGTAGCCGCCGCAGCTGGAGTAGCTGCTACTACACCAACACCCGTAACACCTGCACCACCCTACCCGACAACAACACCTGCTCCCATACCACCGCCCGCAGTGGTTATTCCCGCGTTCAAGCCAGGAGAAAACGTCGTTATCGAGCCCATGTCACCGATGCGCAAGAAGATCGCTGAGCGAATGGTGGCTTCTAAACATATTTCAGCACACGTTGCCTCTATCTTCGAAATAGACATGACGCGCGTGATGAAGCTCAAAGAAGAGTACCGGGAAACGTTCCTAAAACGGCACGGCGTCAGACTCACCGTTACACCGTTCTTAGTTAAAGCTGCTGCTGAAACCTTGCTCTCTTGGCCGATGATGAATGCCTCTATAGATGGTGACAACATCGTCTACAAGAAGGACATTAACATAGGCGTAGCCGTAGCCCTTGATTGGGGACTAATAGTGCCAGTTATAAAGAACGCAGACGAGAAAAACTTGATAGGCATAGCTAAAGCAGTAAACGATCTAGGCACAAGAGCTCGTAACAAACAACTTAAACCCGAAGAAGTCCAAGGCGGTACGTTCACTATTACCAATCCAGGGATCTTTGGCAGTCTCTTTGGTACGCCGATCATAAACCAACCGCAAGTGGCAATAATGGGTGTAGGCACTATAGAAAAACGTTTAACCGTTATGGCAGACGATACCATAGCTATTAGACAAAAGGCTTACTTTAGTATCGTCTTCGACCATAGGCTGATCGACGGTGCAGTGGCAGATCAGTTCATGTCAGCTTTCAAGAAGCGAATAGAAAACTTCTCGGCCGAAGAATTATCCTAAAAACAAGACGCCGATCTTGCTAAAAACAGCAGGATCGGCCACTCTCTACAAACCATCTCCCATTTAAAAATCCCGAGCTGCCAGAAGAGTTTATCGATGCCTAGTAGATAGTAGTATAATTTTGCTTTTCCTGGAGAGCATATGTTCGACAAACTACGCGAAGAATGCGGCATATTCGGAATATGGAATAGTGACAATGCAGCAAGGCTTACTTACCTAGGACTCTATGCGCTACAGCACCGTGGCCAAGAATCTGCTGGCATAGTTTCTGCCGACGGTCAAAAGCTATATGTAGAAAAAGAGATGGGGCACGTAAGCGAGGTCTTTAAAGAAAGACATATCGAGCGACTCAAAGGTCGCCACGCTATAGGACACGTGCGCTACTCAACAGCAGGTGAGGTGTCTTTACGCGAAGCGCAACCACTTGTCATTACCTGCCATCGCGGTCAACTTGCCGTCTGCCACAACGGCAACTTTCCTTTCGCTACAGAAGAACGCTCGCTTCTTGAAAGCGCAGGAGCAATATTTTCCTCCACATCAGATACCGAAGTAGTGCTACATCTCATAGCTCGTAGCCGTGCTAGCTCGCTAATCGCAGCAATAGTGGACGCTCTATCTAGACTAGAAGGTGCTTACTCGATGTTGTTTATGACTAAGGACTCGCTGATAGCCGTGCGCGATCCACGCGGTTTTCGCCCTCTTTCGCTAGGTAAACTTGACGGCTCATACGTCATAGCCTCAGAAACTTGTGCTTTCGACCTCATAGGTGCTGAATACCTGCGTGACATACAGCCTGGCGAAGTGCTAGTCATAGACAATTCTGGCATCAGCTCATCGCTGCCGTTTCTACCACAGCCGTCAGCAATGTGTGTATTCGAACACGTATACTTTGCCCGCCCCGACAGTATCATCTTCGAGCGTAGCGTCAACAAAAGTAGACACAAGATGGGACGACGACTGGCTTTAGAACAACCCGTAGAAGCAGATATCGTCGTTCCAGTACCTGATTCAGGAGTCGCTGCTGCCATCGGCTATTCCAGAGAGTCTGGTATAGCCCTGCGTTTTGGATTAGTTCGAAATCACTATATCGGAAGAACTTTCATCGAGCCCAAACAATCTATTCGCGACTTTGGCGTGCGAATCAAGCTCAACCCCGTGCGCGATCTTCTAGAAGGCCGTCGTGTCGTCCTCATCGACGATTCCATAGTCCGCGGAACAACCAGCCAAAAGATAGTGTCGATGGTAAGACAAGCAGGGGCGAAGGAAGTGCATATGCGCATAAGCTGCCCACCTACGATAGCCCCCTGCTACTTCGGCGTAGACACACCAACAAGAGAAGAACTCATAGCTGCAAACCATTCTGTAGAAGAAATAAGAGACTTTATAGGTGCAGACAGCTTAGGATACCTAAGCTTAGAAGGCTTGTTAGAAGCCTGCGGTGCCACAGGAAAACGCCAATACTGTACAGGTTGCTATACAGGCATTTACCCCCTGGAAATAAACCGCAAAAAAATGAGCCGCACTGCTGTAACTGCCGATCAAGCATGACACTACGCAAATCTGCCTTGAAATCCTCTCTGCTAAAGTATGACAACATCCATAACTCGGAAAAAACACTTGCAATATTTTTGCCGCTTCTTATAATACACTTCTCTCGTCGCAATCGGCGAGTTCATTCCTCAGTAGCTCAATGGCAGAGCATTCGGCTGTTAACCGAAGGGTTGTAGGTTCGAGTCCTACCTGAGGAGCTACCGTAACTAGTTGAGGAAGAGACACTCTCTTCTTCAACAAATCCCGTCTAAATCTTTCCAACGCCTAAATACCACTTTAGCTTATTAGTGTAATCTTCTTATCTGAATCTGGAGAAGTACTCGTCTACTTCCGGCGTTAACTCAAGTCCCACCCTTTCAAAGCAGCGGAGTAGCTCTAAATAAGCGCCTCTTCCTCCCAAGAAGTCCCAGATATGCTGAATTTCGATCTGAGCTTGTTCACTTATCATGTTTCCCACTACAAACTGTCCTTTGAGCAATAGGGAACCTAAAACCTGATGTTTCAGCTACAGGTTCAAAAATAGATGTGCCCAGAGTAGTATTTAAAGAATGTATAAACGAAAACAATGCCATTCTATCTCTACCAAGCAAAAGATAATGAAAAGGCATAATGTCTCCGGGTTATACGTTAGAAGCTTAAGCCTCAAACTCTTTTTGATAAGCCTTCGATCTTCTCCCTCTGGCCGTCAGTAAAAGCCATCCCCTCACTTTTGCCTTAAATGAAATATCGTCTCTGAATACAGATTATCTCTGTTTTTTTCTACTCTATTAAGAACAGGCCTGTTAAACAAATTAACAATCTGCATCTCAGCTTGTTTTGCTATCTCGGGATAGAGATTAAATTTATCGTTAGCTACTAAAAAAATATCATACCCTTTCTGAAGGAATCGCCTGCAGTTAATAAGCACCCTTACTATATCTTCAACATATGCCCTTCGCTGTTTCTCTCCCTGACCTTTGGAAAGAGAGCCTATTTCCGCCTCATCATTTCGCTCAAAACCAAATATTTCGTATGCATATGCATGTTGCTCATGGTAATCGATAAGCCCAACATAAGGGGGACTTGAAAATATACCTCTTATCTTATCCTTCTGCAGTATCTCCGCAAATTTTATGTTCTTTTTCTTAACCTCATTGTAAATATCTATTCTTCTCGAATCTCCCGTCAAACAAACCTGAAAAGTTTCAGTCCTTAGCCTATTAAACTGCTCAAGCCGGCTTAATGTGTCTTTAGCATAAAAATCCCACCATTTAGAGGCAGAAAACAGAGGCTTACAGATTTTTCCATGCTTTTTGCAGTAGTATGTAGTAATAACTGGTTCCTTCAGAGTAGCCAGATCCGAATGCTTTGTTGCCCTGCAAGAACGAACCGTTCTACTTAAAATAACGGTTAACACTTTTCTTGCATCAGTATCGGTTATCAATTTTATTTCCTTAGCTACAATATCTATTTCTTTTCTTACAGGATCTAAAAACCATTTATCTAGAAAAGTTTTGTCTTTATCTTGTCGCAATTTAATTTGATATTTATCAACCAGCTTGTTATAAATAGAAAGGAAAGTTTCTTCCTTGTCTTTTGCGTATCTGCCCTCCTCGATCTCTTTGCTAGCAACTTTCCTTTTGTACTCCGGAGATGGAAAGTATTGACTGTTGAAAATAGCTAGTTCTTGAGACAAATGTTCCTCAAAAACGCTAATAACACCTCGCAGCTCTTCAATTTTCGAAGCTAAGTTGTGAACCATATCCGTAATAAAGGCCAAATTATGTTTTCCAACCTTCACCTCGGAAAGTAGGACATTAAACGAAGATACATCTACTCCGATAGCATGCATTCCTAATTCGTTAGCTTGGACAAGAGTAGTTCCGCTTCCACAGAAAGGATCCAGTACTATGTCACCACTAGAAAAGTAGACATCTCTTTTAAACTCGTCAGTGTGAGAATCGAGAAAATACTCCACTAACTGTGGGATAAACTTGCCCTTATAAGGATGCAATCGATGAACATGCTTTGTTCTCTCTTCTTCTTTATACTGATCAAAAGACAGATGCCAATTGACAGGTTGCTCCAACAGCTCTTTCGATCTTAACTGCCTAAAAAAAGAATCATAGTATTCTTTTAACTCTTCTAAGCTAACAAGTATTCTACCGTGTTCATCGTATTTTTTTATCCTTCCATACTGAAGCAAGTACGAGATATTTGATACTGTAACTTTGCGGTTTAGATATCGAGACGCCCAAGTACTGGCTTCTTTTAAGTCAACTAGCTTTCTCTGACCGAAATCAAAAAGCATTAACTGAGACATTTCATCTTTATCACAACAGGTTAAGCTTTTCCTAAAACCGAGTTGGTTATGGTATACAAAGGGTGCGTAATCATCAAGAAATCGCTAATATATTGCTGTAGAAGCTAGCAAGAAGATCTTGAAGTGTTTTATAGAGACCAAAGGTAGCAGGCGAACTACAGGAAAGAGCTTCACTGCAAGTAGTTGACTTATTGACAGATTGAACTAGGTAGAAGCGAAAAAAAATAACACTGAGATGAAGTAGAAAAATTGTTGAATTTATTTTATTTGATTAGACGCGATTTGTTTAATATAGGCAGTAAGGTTTAGAAATTCTATCAATCTTAGGAGTATGCATGAGCGCTCAAGAACTCAACACAGCTTTCGGCACTCTAATTAGGAAGATAGAAGCAAGCATAGAAAGACTCAACGAAGATGGAGCTAAGGCATTTAAGGCACGCAAGTATGACACTGTCGACCAGCTTAGACAAGAGGCAGCGCGTCTGATAGAACTGCGCAACAAAATAGCTGATCTACAAAAGGAATGGATAAGACTTTCTTCTGGTAAAAAGCAACCTCTTGTTTCGGTTAAAGTAGAAGAGGCTAAAAAGAAGCTGCGACAAAAAGCCAAGCAGAAAAAACTGGTTTCTGAAGCAGCTTCAATAAAAGAGCGAAAACTGCTGCAAGGGTTATGTACTCCTGAAGCAGCATTTCGCATGCCCTTGTTAGAAGCCATAGTCGAGCTTGGTGGCAGCGCGCCAGCAAAAGATGTACTGCAAAGAGTCGAGGAAAAAATGCGCGGCCAACTCAATGAATACGATTACAAGCCGCTACCGTTTCAGCCTCGTGTGACGCGATGGAAAAAGACTGCCCAGTGGTGTCGTAGTGATTTGCTTAAGGAGGGCTTAATCAAATCAGGGTCTGGGCGAGGTATTTGGGAAATCTCGGAGGAAGGCAGAAAGTATTTAGAATCAGCTAGCGGAAAACAGGTAGAAACTAGTGCTACGCAGAAGGTCAATCAACAGCCTGAGGTCAATCAAGAGACTTAGTTTATCAGCAGCTCTTGACAGACTTTGCTAATTGAAAGACGCAAGGTAAGCAGATTCGAGCTCTGGGTTTGGCATCCCTAACAAACCGCTCTGTTCAGCAACGAAGTTCTTCATAATGCTACACTTCACAACTACTAAAGGCTCTGTTCCGCCCTCAACTACTTTTCACAATGCTTTTGAAGCAGCTGAACAGAAACACTTACATAACAATAAAAGCTACTACCTTTTACATGCTGTACAAAAGCGCGTCATCAGTTTACGGAGCAACATTCTGACCGAGAGCTCATAGGATCTGCTTTCTTTAAGCAATGCATTCTCTTGTCTATACCTATCTTGGCAAGTATTTTCCGAGATTCTTCCGAAGAAGCTTCTCGCGGCGTGCTGAAGTTTTCTATTATCACCGGAATCAGTTCCACACATTTGACACGAGTAACTGATTTGCTATTAGGCTCATCAATCTTTCTTTTCTGAACTACAACTTTAATAGCAAGCCCCTCCCGGTTATTTTCATTACGCTGATCGAAGATAAAATTTCCTAGCGAGTAGAAGATAAATTTGCCTTTATAGACTTCAACAGGTTGTATCCAATGCGGATGATGACCTATGACGAGATCTGCACCTGCTTCGATAGCCGAACGGGCAAACGAACGTTGTGAGTCGTCTACTTTGAAGGTATCTTCTTTCCCGGCATGCATCGAAACTACTATCAGATCTGCTTCCAAATCAAGCTCTTGCACTGCTTTCTTCAGCCTATCTAGGTCTTCTATACGAGCAACATAATCATTTTTGAAAACACCGCCATCGTTGATTGAGGCATATGACGCTGCGATAAAGCCTATTTTTATGTTCTTCACCTTATATATTCTTGGTTGCCAAGCTTCGTCGAGACTCTGTCCAGCGCCGACAGCAAGTATACCTTTCTCTTGGAGAAAGTCACGCGTATAAATTAGCCCTTTTAGTCCTTGGTCTAAAATGTGATTATTCGCTATTGACACAACCTTGAAGTTATACTCAATTAGACCTGCAATATTTTCATCCGGCGCGTTAAAGACGAGACTACCGCTTGGTGGCAGCCTGTCACTGCCGGAAAAAGGCGACTCCAGGTTCGCAAAGTTAAAGTCCGCGGATTTCAACTGGCCGGCAAACTTGCTAAATGGTAGCAGCGGATTTTTAGCAGCAGCAATTTTTCTCGCAACACCGCGAGAAAGCATTATGTCACCCACTGCAATAAAACTCACAGTTGAAGTAATAACTTTCGATTGTAGTTTCGACAAAGATGCATCATCTTTCTGCTCGACACAAGACGGAGGTAGAAACAGCAAAGTCAGAGTCAAAAAGGCCTTATATCTAAGACTAAGCTTCATACGGCAAGACCTTACATGGTTAAACCTCTATTGATAGAAGCCTAGGTTGCAAGAACATTTGGCTTAGCACTGCAGCGTAGCTGTAATTTCAAGTAGATCTCGTCGACAAGCTTACGTGTCTGTTCGTAACTACCGCTAGTATCTATGACATAGTCAGCATATTTGATTTTTTCTTCTACTGGCATTTGAGCTGCTATGCGCGCCTCGGCTTCCTGTTTATTTAAGCTATTGCGCTTCATCAACCGAGCAAGCTGTTCTTCTCTACTACAGTAGACAACTATCAACGCGTCATAACGTTTGTAGCTACCAGTTTCGATCATCAAAGCTGCATCAATCACGCAGATGCCGCCAGGATAAAGCGATTCAGCTTCAGCAATCAACTTATCTAGTTCAGCTACAATCAATGGATGGAGTATTTGATTGAGCCTGAGGCGCCTAGCTTCATCTGCAAAGACGATAGATCCTAGCTTTGCTCTATCGAGGGTACCCTCAGTTGTAAGGATCTCTTGGCCGAACTCTTCAACTACCTGGGCTAGGCCTGTAGTACCCGGCCTGACTACACTGCGAGCTATCTGGTCAGCGTCATAGACCAAGCAACCAAGCTCAGACAATCGACGTGCTACATGTGTCTTGCCTGTCGCTATACCCCCAGTAAGCCCTACCTTTAACATAACTTCACCCTACTAAGTACTAGCCAGCAAGCTATACTTATCCTTAATACGACGTTGTGCTGACAAAACTGTATTTTTCATCAGCATAGCTATAGTAAGCGGGCCTACGCCACCCGGTACAGGAGTATAGGCGCTTGCGGCAGCTACCCCTCTAGGATCGACATCTCCTATCAAAGTGAACCCTCTTTTATCAAATCCGTCGAGTCGTCTGTCATCATCTGCAAAGAATTTCATCACTTGTTGCCTATCTGACAAGCGATTTATACCTACATCGATGACGACGGCACCAGGCTTTATGAGCTCTTCAGTTACAAACGCCGGCTTACCTATGGCAGCCACTAGTAGGTCAGCTTGTCGGCAAATGTCAGCCAAAGCAGGAGTGCGCGAGTGACAGATCGTGACCGTAGCGTTAGCATGTAGCAACAATAAGGACAGTGGCAAGCCAACTATACGGCTACGGCCTAGCACCACAGCCCTTTTCTCACTGACGGCAATACCACTACGCTTTAACAGCTCCATTATTCCGGCAGGAGTACAAGGTATGAATCTAGGCTGCTTTAGCGCCAAACGACCTACATTT
Organism: Blastocatellia bacterium; assembly: GCA_025057015.1. Lineage (GTDB taxonomy): Bacteria > Acidobacteriota > Blastocatellia > Chloracidobacteriales > JADJPF01 > JANWYG01. The sequence goes on along the minus strand of JANWYG010000016.1, from coordinate 54,195 downwards.
TCAGGGTGAAATCCATCAACGTCTTTCTGAGGTGAGACTGCCTGCAATATCTCGTCGGCATTTATCTGTGGCGGAAGCGGCATCTGAACAAGTATACCATCTATCTCCTCGCTATCGTTGAGACGAGCTATTAACTCTAGCAGCTCCGAAGCAGTAGTAAATGCCGACAAATGGTGGGTTTCTGAATAGATACCTAAAGCTTCACAGGTCTTAGTCTTACTTGCTACATAGACCTTTGACGCAGGATCGTCACCCACTAGAATTGCAGCAAGCCCTGGCCGCACTCCTTTCTTTACTAATTCTGCAACTTCTAGAACAAGCTCAGAGCGAATCTCGCTTGCTATTCGATTGCCATCTAGCAAGACTGCCATCTCTTTCCTCCATCAGCACTCCAAACCAATCATGGCTCTATGGTAGAAGTTTGTAAATCTGATCGGCCAGCTTCAGAAAGAAAATACGAAAAATCGTAGACCAATACGAAAACCTGTAGTAGCTAAGCTTATACTAGAGAGCCTCAAACTACTGTCAATAGCACAAGGCCCAGATCGTGGTCCAGCTAAGTTCTTGTTCGAAGATAACTTACTTCTGAACAATTATATAAAACCGAAGAAATGAAAATTTCTGTAACACAGGCCCCGTATTTGCTTCCTAGGAGAAGTTAGATTAAATTACTTTGGTCGCGAAACATTAAGTTCGCGCAAAGCAGCGCGATCGAGCTCAAAATCAGAATCAAGACTAAAACCTGGAGGAGAATTATGAAGATTCGCGAGGGTAGCCTTCTGCTACTGCCTACTCTTGCTGGATTGTTGTTCATACTATCCACAGCAGTAAGCACGCTTGCTCAGACGGGAACTTCTACCGTACGTGGCACCGTCATCGACCCAAACGGAGCTGCACTGGCAGGAGTAACCGTTACACTCATTAACACTCAAACAAGCGCTAGCCGTACACAGACTACCGGCGAGGATGGTAGCTACATTTTCAAGGCTGTTTTGCCCGGTAATTACCGAATAACCGCTGAAGCTGCCGGTTTCAAAAAAGGGGAAGTTTCCAACGTACGCGCCCTTGTAGATACTGCCATAGACGTAAACATATCTCTAGAAATAGGCGAAACTTCGGAGATCGTACAAGTTACCGCTACTAGCACCGAAGTACTTATCAACACCCAAGACGCAAGTTTGGGAAACAACTTTGTGGCTCAGCAAATAACGCAGCTACCGTTGGAATCTAGAAACGTAGCGGGGCTCCTAAGCCTTCAGCCCGGTGTAACACCCGACGGATACGTAACTGGCAGCCGAAGCGATCAGGCCAACATCACGCTTGATGGTGTTGACGTAAACGATCAGATAGGTGGATTTGCCTTCCAGCCAGTACTGCGAGTTACAGCAGACTCGGTTACAGAATTTCGCGTGACCACGACTAACCCGAATGCCAGCCAAGGGCGTTCAGCAGGAGCGCAGGTATCACTTATTACCAAAAGTGGTACGAACGAGTTTCATGGCTCGCTCTATCATTTTCATCGTAACACAGTAACCACTGCAAACGACTACTTCAGTAACCGAGCTGGACTTCCTCGGCCTGCGCTGCTTAGAAACGTCTTCGGTGGTTCAATAGGAGGCCCCATCAAAAAAGATAAGCTGTTCTTCTTCTACAACTATGAGGGCTTCCGTGAAGCAAAACAAGGTACGATAGTACAGATAGTGCCTCTTGCAAGCCTAGCACGAGGTGAGCTGAAGTTCATCAATGGCTCTCGCGGGATCACTACACTAAGCCCCAGCCAAACAGCACAGATATTCTCCCGTGCTGGAATTAATCCCGCAACTCTAGCGTTGATGGCAGAAGCTGCACGTCGTTATCCTGCAAATGACCTAGCAGCAGCAGGTGACGGGCTCAATACAGGCGGATTCCGCTTTAATGCTCCGTTACCCGTCAGCCAGAATACACACACTGCACGCTTCGACTGGAACGTAGATACGCAGGGCAAACACATAGTCTTCGCAAGGCTTAACTATCAAGTAGATTATACCAACCTAGCTCCAGCATTTCCTGATACTCCGTCGCCAAAGATTTGGACGCATCCATACGGTGGAGCTTTGGGTCACACTTGGACAATCTCCAACACACTAGTTAACAGTTTCCGCTACGGGCTAACTAGAGATGCTTTCACCATTCCGGGAGACTCCAACCAAAACAGATTCAACATACGCGACGTGTATCAACCTTTCCGGTATTCACGCACCTTCACCCGCGTAACACCAGTACAGAACTTCGTGAATGATGTGACGTGGATAAAAGGTACGCACACAGTACAGTTTGGCGGTAACATACGCCTCATTAATACCCGTACGAGCCGCTCGGCTTTTTCGTTCGATGACGCCATAATCAATCGCTCGTGGTACGAAGGCAGTGGCGCAGTACTTCTGCGGCCTATTACAAGCGCCGGCTTCACCATAGACAGCGGCTTCCGCTTCCCACTACAGTCAGCCGTAAGTGCTCTCATAGGCCGCATCAATCAGTACAATGTCAACTACATCTACGGCCGCGATGGAAACTTGCTGCCGGCCGGTAGCCTTGTGAAGCGAGAATTTGCTACACAAGAGTATGACATGTACATCCAGGATATCTGGAAGATACGTCCAAACTTGACCTTTACTTACGGGCTACGCTACGGCCTGAGTCGACCTGTCTACGAACGCAACGGCCTACAAGCAGCTACGACAGTTCCGCTAGGCGAGTACTTCGAGCGACGCAAAGCAGCGGCAGCGCAAGGGCAGGCTCTAGAGGAGCTAATCTCGGTCGATCTAGCAGGTCCTGCAAACGGAAAGCCTGGTAGCTATGAATTTGACAAGAACAACTTCCAGCCTCGTGTGTCGCTCGCCTGGACACCTAACTTCTCTAAGGACAGCTTTTTGGGCAAACTGTTCGGCTCAGAAGGTAAGTCAGTCCTTCGCGGCGGATTTGCCATAGTAAACGACTTCTATGGCATACAGATAGCCAACCAGTTTGATGTAAACAACGCTTTGGGCTTTACCTCAACGTTCACAAATCCACCAAACTCCTTCAACATCACCACAAAGCTCGCTCCACTTTTCGTAGCTTTAGGTCAAAACGTACGCAACTTCCCAGGCGTACCGAAGAACGAAAAGATCTCCTTCCCACGTATGCAGCCTGCTGATCTACAGCAACGCATAGAAACCTCTATTGACCAAACGGTACGCTCACCGTATAACTACAGTTTTAACGTAACGTACGGGCGCGAGTTGCCGAAAGGCATCTATGCTGAAGTCTCTTACATAGGCCGTGTAGGTCGGAATCTGCTTGCTACACGTGACGTAATGGCACTCAACAACATAGTCGATGTTCGTAGCGGTATGGACTGGTACCAAGCTGCAGGCGTACTGGCTGACTATCGCGATGCTCGCATAAGCGTAAAGAATGCTGCTCCGGTAGCTTGGTTCGAAAACGTTCTGCCCCGCGACTTCAACCGCAGGTTTGCTAGCTTGTTCCGTGACAACACTTTCCTTCGCCTAACCAATACGCAAGCTATCTACTACGTCTTCGCTCGCGAGTCCGAAGGTGGATATAACTTCATCAACGGAGGTGACTGGACCTTCCTGCAACTGCTTATGGACTTAGTGCTAGACAAGCCTATTTTCTTCAACCCACAATACGGTGCTCTAGCTACCTGGAGTAGTATAGCCACTTCTGACTACCATGGTATGACCGTCTCGGTACGTCAACGCCTAGGCGACGACATCTCTTGGGACTTTAACTACACTTTCTCGAAGTCACTAGATCTGGCCTCAGGTCTACAACGCGAAGCGCAGTACACCTCTGATGCCTTCATACTCAATCCATTACGTCCGAAGGACAACCGATCGTTCTCGGAGTTCGATCTGCGGCACATAATTAATGCCAACGGCATCTGGTACCTACCCGTAGGTCGCGGCAAGCGCTTCCTCAGTAACGCAAACAGTGTTGTCAACGCTCTGCTTGGTGGCTGGCAACTAACCACAATCTTCCGTTGGAATTCTGGTCTACCAGTATATGGGCCTTTTGACGGAACAGGTTGGGCGACAAACTGGAACATTCGAAGCACAGGCACGCCCATACGTAAGATACAAAGCTCGCCTACAAGAGGTGGTGCTAAGCCGGCTAATCTTTTCAAAGATCCCGTCTTCGCCTCGCAGAGCTTCCGCAATGCCCGCGCGGGTGAAACCGGTGTAAGAAACTTCCTACGTGATCCAGGTTATGTCGTGCTCGATATGGGCATCAACAAATTCTTCCAGATGCCTTGGAACGAAAATCACAAGCTCCAGTTCCGCTGGGAAGTGTTTAACGTAACAAACACTCAGCGACTGACAGGAGCAGCTGGGCTTGCCATGGGTGAAGATAATACAACCGCCCAGCCAGGTCCTAACTTCGGCAACTTCACAGCAATACAGGGTACTCCTCGCGTAATGCAGTTCGCTCTGCGCTTTACCTTCTAAAACTTCCTGCCTTGCTTTCCCATGGTTACTTCCAAGAGAGGAAAGCAAGGCAGCCTCTCCTTTAGCTGACTTAAATGAAGACCAAAAGCAAGCTCGCATTGCTGTTGATAGCAGCCAGTCTCTATGCCGTAGAAGCTCATGCTCAAAGTAATGACTACAGAATCTATTACAACAACCGTTTCGGTTACAGCATAGAATATCCAGCCAACTTGTTGATACCACAAGGTGAGTCAGACAACGGTGACGGCCAAACGTTCCTCTCGCCTGATGGAAAATCCAAAGCCATAGTCTATGCAGGCTACGATGTACTGGGAGAATCTCTCACTCAGCTATACAACAGAGATCTAAAATCACGTAAAGGTGTTACTTACAAGCTACTCAGACAAAATTTCTTCGTCATTTCGGGCATAGAAGACGATCAGGTTTTCTATCGCAAGACCTTTTGCAAAAAGAACATAATTTATACCTTTGAGATCTCTTATCCGGCAGCAGAAAAACCCACCTACGACGCTGTCACCACAAAAATGTCGAAATCTTTCCGATAAACCTCAACTGGACAAGCGACGTTTAAAAGCTCGCACTGCAAGCACAAACAAAGCTACATAAAGGCAATAAGCCCACCATGTCTTCCAAGGAGGAGCAGTAACTCTGAATCGAATCTCAACACTATTCCCCCATACACCATCAGCACCAGCAGCCCTTATACGCAGCAGGTACTTTCCTCCGTCAAGCACTCCATAACTGAGATATCTGTTTTTGGTATACTTCCAATCAGTATCTACTCCTTCCAACATGTAGGCATAAGTAACTTTGTCTGGGCGAGTATAGTCAACTGCGATAAACTCAACCGCTACGCTGTTTTCCCAATAAGATAGCACTACCAAATCTTGTGCCTTGCCAAACACTTGAGCAAGAAGTGCCCTCGACTTTTCGTAGGAATTTACTACTACTACATCTTTGATTACTACCGAGGGAAGAGGACGAGCAGGTATTTGTTTCGGATCGAATCGGTTATATCCATCAACTCCACCAAACAACAGCTCACCATCAGCAGTCTTGTATACTGCACCTATATTGAACCTATCGTTTTGCAATCCATCTTTCGCATCGTAAGTGCTGAAGATGCGCCTTACCGGATCAATCCTAACTAGGCCACGCAAAGTAGCTGCCCATATAAATCCAGCAGCATCTTCAGCCAGAGCTACTACGGTGTTTGAAGGCAATCCATCTTGAGTAGTATAAACTACAGAGGTTTCGGCTCCCGGATCAAACAAGTTCAGTCCATCGCCATAAGTTCCAATCCAAAAACGACCTCGACTATCTTCCAGAATGCAGTAGATGCTATCGCTAGAAAGAGAATATCCGCTAGCGTCATAGCGATAAGACTTGAAAGTATCCGTCGCCGGATCATACTTGTTCAGTCCACCATCAGCTGTACCTATCCAGATCGTATTAGATCTGTCTTTATAAATACAGGTTACGTTATTACTTGACAGAGTCCCCTTCTTCGTTGGATCGTATACAACCCACTTGAGAGCACCAGCATTATAGACTGCTATCCCTCGGCCGTTACTACCCAGCCATATACCTTCAGCCGTCTCAGCTATAGCCCAAACAGGCACTGTTTCACCTGCATAAACATCCAGCTTCTGCTTAACTGCTCCCGAACGGGCATCCAACACGTAAGCCCCCAAATTGGTTCCAACCCAGATATCGCCATTAGAGTCCTCAAGCAAAGCATAGATTGTACTTACTGGCAGTGACCGAGCTTCCCATCGACGGTTGCTCTCGCTATAGCAAGCAAGCTGTCCGTCCATAGTACCTATCCAAAGCCTTTTGTTACTATCCTCAAGTATTGCTCGTACTTTCTTTAGCTCAATCTGAGTATCTCCTCGCAGCGGCGTAAAAGGCATCCTATATGGGTCATACACAACCACACCGCAGTCAGTTCCTATCCACACTCTGCCCTCAGAATCTCCATAGATACACCTTATAGTATCAGCTGAGGATTTGGACAAATCATACTTTTGAACCGTACTTCCCACCTGCATATACAGCTTGCAATCAGCCGTAGCGTACCACCTCTTATCCGCAGCAAAATAGAGAGCAGTAAATGTAGTAGTCGATATATCCTCATTTCCGAGAGAATTTAGTTTACTAAAGGCACGACTATCAGGATCAAACTTCATCAGTCCTGCACCTGCCAATCCCAACCAAAGTTGCCCGTTGGGATCGAGTTGCATCGACAAAATGGCTACCTGTTCTCCAGCAGTGACAGGAAGCACTCTATCTTCATCTTTATTGTAGAGGAACAGCCCCGTAGCTGTTCCTATCCACAGCCGCGCAGAGTTATCTTCTAGTAGACAATTTACAGTGTTTGCTATCTTGCCGGGCGTGGTCTTAGGATCGATGAAGTAGTATGCAGCAAATCTACCTTTGTGCCTATCAAACCGATTTACTCCACCGCCAACAGTTCCTATCCAGAGTGTGCCATCGCTCGTTTGATAGATCGCTCGGACGAGATCGGAGCTGATACTACCGGCATGCCTCTGTTTCTTCTGATAACTAAAGAATCTCTTGCTTACCCGGTCAAAACGATTCAGGCCGTTACGTTCGGTTCCGGCCCAGATTGTACCGCTTCTATCGTCATATACTACTCTTATATGACTTGACGAAAGTGTGTACTGCTCGCCGTAGACGTGCTCGTACGAAGTGAACTCCTTGCCATCATAAAGGCTCAGTCCATCGTCTGTTCCTATCCATACAAGCCCGTATCTATCCCGCACGATAGAATAGACACTATTTGAAGCAAGTCCCTGCTCAGAAGTTAATCTATAAAATCCTTGAGCAGCAGCTACACCGCAAGCAAGCAGTAGCAATAGGAAGCTCTTCATTCAGGTAGAAGTATGCTCAATTCGCCTAAGTCTACGGTTCTGGGCATTTGCTTACCTTTTATCACTGCCTTCCAACGTATCAAAGCCTCCACGAAGGCATACACTCGCTGCTCAGCTTCTGACAGAGACTTATCTCTGAGGGCATTCTGAATCCATGCAAGGTCATTGTCAGTAGCATGGCTTGCAGAAAGTCCGACAAGTAGTATTGGGCGCATTTTCCACAGTCGTAGCGTGTTATCACGGCTTCCACTTACCAGCGTTTCTGCATCGGGACTGAGAGCTACCGCCGTCACCCAGTTCGTATGCCCATTTAAAGTTCTGATTTCAGCTCCACTTTCCAGATCCCAAATCTTCAGGGTATTATCCCAACTAGCACTTGCCAGCGCCTTAGCGGTTGGTTCTATAGCCACTGAAGTAATCCTGCCTTTATGCTTATCCATCCTTCTTAGCTCTTTACCATCAGCCAAACTCCATACTCTCGCCGTATTGTCTACACTTGCGCTAAGAAGCCTTTCCTTAGGCAGGAAGGAGAGACTGTGCACGAGGCCCTTGTGTGCCTTGAAAGACTTTTGCTCTGTGCCAGAAGCTACCTCCCACAGCTTTATAGAGTTATCACTGCTACCTGAAAGTAGCATCTTAGCGTCGCTTGAAAAGATAACAGCACGCACCAAGCCTTTGTGTCCCTCCAGAGTTTTGACTGACGAGCAGTCAGGAACTGACCAAAGCTTGATGCAGTGATCATTTAAGCCGCCACCGCTGGCAAGTAACCGACCGTCAGGACTAAAGGCAAGCGCCCAAATCGAGCCCTGATGCTGCTTTATCTCCTTGAGTTCCCGTCCTTCAGGCAGCACCCAAAGCCTTATACTGTTATCTAAGCTACCGCTTGCAAGCAACCGGCCGTCAGGGCTCAAAGCAAGACAGCTAACTTCATCAGAATGTCCCTTCAGCGTCCCTAGAAGCTCACCCTCAGGCAGCCGCCAAAGTCTCACAGTACCGTCGCTACCACCTGATGCCAAGACCTTTTCGGACTCGCTGTATGCTATACAGTTGATAGCTCCAGTATGCCCTTCGAGCTTTGCAACTTCCTTGGCCTCGGAAATACTCCAAAGCCTCACCGTGGAGTCAGCACTACCTGTAGCTACCAGATCTCTAGCTATCACAGTCAAGCAGTTGATCATATCCGTATGACCTTCTAACTTTATGCCCTGAGTAGCTACAGCTTCAAAATCATTTTTGTTGCATCTTTCGGCCAGTGCAAGCAACTCTTCATACTGAGCCTTCTCTTCGCTACGTGGCTTCCAATTCAACCTTTTCATCAGGTTTAGTATTTGCACGCTCCAGCGCGCAGGCGCGTCATGCGCAAGCTGCCATATACCCAAGCGTTGATTGCTCTGCTCAAGCAATTCCAGCACCTTAGCCCAATCCTTCTCAGACAACTCCAGCAACCGTTGTTCTCTACGTACCGCAGCTGCTGCGGCAGGTTGTACAGCACCAGTAGTAACCGCTGCCGCAGCTGTAAGCTTACTACTAACCTTCTGTTTGCCATCATCAAGCTGTTCTAATTTCTGGCTTTGTTGAGGCAAGCGTATTTTCTTACCGCTACGTTCAGCTACTGCATCTATACGGCTTTTTAGAGCCTTATCAGCCTTGCCATATGCAGCTCTGAGATAGCTATGCTCAGGATCGTGCTTTTCCAATAGATCCCATTGCTCGGTGAGAAAATATACGAGAGATTTCTGACCGTTATCGCTAGGAGCATAGCCGGCCTCGCGCACTATGCTCGATAATTCTTTGTGATCATCACTCAGTAGCTGCTCCAGCAAAATTTGCTGGGCCTGAGCATCCCTCAATGATACAAGCATCCTGCGTGCCTCAGAAGCTATTTCGGTATCTACATCGGACAGCAACGTAAACAACGCTTTTAATACTTCCCTTGATGGAGAGCTAAACAGGTCGGTTCTTCGCGCTTTCAAGGCAGTGAGCACCTGTAAATCCAACGGCGTGCTTGCTACCCAACCCGCTTCACGTATTAGCTGAGCTATCGATTCAGCACGGTTCTTTTCCCAAAGAGCACAAAGCTGGTCTATCGTCTTCTGCTCCTTGAGACGCAAAAGCGCCTCTTTCGCTCCTGCCTTTATCGATCCGTCACTAGACTTCTGCATAGCCTCAGCCAGCAGCATAGCAGCATCGACATCCGCTATAGCTTCTGCCAAGCGAGCCAACGCCTTCTTCCTTTTCCAACTTCCGATGAGAAAAGTCGTAGAATATAGTCCGTTTCTAAGCTCTTCCAGTCTACCTTTTTCCATATCTAGATAACCTTACAAATGAAGGCTCTTCGGCTAGATTGCATTTCTGAAAGAGAGATATTAGCATAAACACTTGATTTAAGATATAAACTTTAGCTAATGGTATATAGCGACTATTTCTCGCAATCAGCTGAACTTTATTGCACCTACCGTCCAACATACCCAACAAAGCTATTTGATTATCTAACTTCCCTTTGCTCTAAACACTCGCTTGCCTGGGATGTAGCTACAGGCAATGGCCAAGCAGCACTGCCTCTAGCAGATAGGTTCGAGAAAGTCATAGCTACTGACATATCCGTTCATCAGTTGGAACAAGCTCTGCGTCATCCCCGAATCACCTACTGTGTATCCAATGCTAGCTCTGGAGAACTTCATTTACTAGACGGCACAAAATACTCGATAGTAGACTCCAGCGTTGATCTCATTACCGTTGCCCAAGCTTACCACTGGCTAGAGCATGGCTCTTTTCACAAAGAAGCAGAACGCGTGCTTGCACCTGGTGGTATATTTGCCGTCTGGTGCTACAACCTGCTACAAGTATCACCACAGATAGATTTGCTAACAACCGAGTTTTATCACAAACTTGAAGAGTACTGGCCACCGCAGAGACGATTACTCGAAAGAGAATACGCTGACATTCCTCTACCGTTTGAGGAACTACCTGCACCGGAATTTGTCATGGAAGCCAGCTGGGACGTAGAGCACTTCTTAGGCTACATACGCACTTGGTCAGCAGTTCAATGCTACATCAAAAAACACGGCTCTGATCCTGTAGTCACCTTCAAAGAGCAAGTAGAAACTCTTTGGCACGGTCTGCAGCCTGTCAGATGGACACTAAAACTGCGGCTATCGCGCAAAAATTAAAACTTCTTTTCTGCAGCTATAATCAAGAAAAGCGGCTGTGAGCTGCTGTAAACAAACCTGGCAGGATTCATAGACTCTAATACAGGCTGTGGACGAGGCTCACGCACTTCGACAGGTTGAAATCCAGCAGCAAATATCGCCGAAAAGTAATCCTCCAAAGTATGATGGTAGCACTTAATCGGAGGCGGTGCACAAGCATTGCCAGGTACTTGCTGTGACCAAGGAGCGAATAAATGCCTGCACCTACTGTCGAAGTATTTCATATTCCAGGAATCGTTTTGCAAAAAGTCTTGCTCTAAGACCGGAAACAACGACGTACTAATAGGATGTAGCACGCTTAGCAACAGACGACCACCCTTGATCATCACTCTTGCTATTTCAGTAAACAACGGCAACAGTTGCTCTATATAGTGTAGCACTGTAGTGCTTAACACCAGATCGAAGGTAGCATCGTCAAAAGGTAGTTTCTTACGGATATCAAACTCTCTGAAATCTATCTCCAAACCATCTTTCGCAGCTTCAGAACGAGCAATAGCCAACATTGCAGGGGAAATATCCAGTGCCGTAACTTTAGCACCTGCCTTCGTCAAACAAATAGCGTAATGTCCACAGCCACAACCTAAGTCAAGCACTTTCCTAGCTGCTGGCATCATTGCCGTGATCACTGGCCACTCTATCTGCTTGACATACGAATCTGGTTCAGAAATGAAAGCATAGTAGTCTCTAGCTGTACTCTCCCAAACAGGCCTCACATTCAGTAAATCATTGCTACTCATCTATTGCTCCACATGCCCTACATAAACCGGTGAGTTCTAAGCTGTGCTTCTTGATGCTAAAGCCCGACTGTGACAGATGTGTTGTTATAGGTTCTGAACAGGTTAGCTCGTAAACCTGTCTACAGCTGTCACATACGAAAAAATGATGACAAGCGTTGCTTTCATTAAGCAGACTGCACCTTGCCACCTTAGCTTGCGACACCAATCTATGAACCAATCCATTACTCTCCAAGCAGTTCAGTATTCTGAATATGCTCGCTAGGTCGATCCTCTCGCCTTTAGCATCCAAACTCTGCTTTATCTCATGTGCAGAAAGTGCCGAATCGACACTAGCAAGCACATTAACTACCATCCTACGCTGCTTAGTAATCCTAAACCCCTGTTCTTTTAGTACTAGCAACGCCTTTTGCCTGAAATCCATTCCAGAAACTATCCCTGAGATATTCTATTCCCCTTTACGACCCGCTGTATATACAAATCTTATTGCAAGTAACTAACAAGAAGCCCATAATATCTCTGTTTATTATAAGATACACTCTCTAGCGGAGGATCTATATGAACTCAGTTTCTTACAAAGTAGTAGAAGAAAAGGAAGGGCTAAGAGAGATTGCTAAAGCCGATATTAATTGTGTCATTTGGCAACGGGATGTCCCGGAGTGGGTCAAGCAACTACCTAAGGCAGTCTTTCCTGCAGTAGATATCTGCATAAGTCCCGACAGAGAACTCGATTTTATCAAGCCACGGTTAAGTCGATACGTTGGTTCTCAGTCGACTCTTTACTTGACAGAAGATATCAAGGCTTTGCTAAAGATATACTCCGAGCTGACGAAGTGCCGACAGGCAAGGATTAGATTCTTGTCTTTAGACAAGCCGATGTGCCCTGGCTTTCATACGGACACTTTGGTTCTCAGAATGATATGCACCTACATAGGAACTGGGACTGAGTGGTTACCTGACGAACATGTAGACAGACGCTATCTAGGTAACTATCAGCAATTAGAAGATCAAGAAAATCCTCTGATATTAGACGTGAGCCAGATAAAGAGGATGCCGCTTTATGCTGTAGGGCTACTTAAAGGTTCAAGGTACGGTAGCGACACTCTCGGTGTGGTACACCGCTCGCCAACATGGAGTTCTGTGCCCTATTATCGTTTGGTGGTGAGTATAGACGGAAGAGAATAGAGTAAAGAGAGCGATCTATGAAGGTACATCCTTCATAGATCAGAAAGTTTTAGTGCCCTTTTTTATTCTTACTGGTTGTTTCTGTTTCGTGGATATCTACTTCTATTAGACCAGGGCGATACAGCGCGTAGCCGGAAGACGTGGATGCTATGACCGACGGAATCCCACGCTTAGTAAACCATTGCTGCCAAGCAAGCAGATCGCGATAGTCCTCCGATCGCTTACTTTTTACAAACGTGGAAAATCTGTTGGCCTCTATGATTGGAACTTCCATTTTCTTAACCCTTCCTTAAATTAGTTTTATTGCATGACGCATATTAAGTGATAGCCCACCTCAAAAGGTGAGCTAGAAATTATGCAAAAAGAAATTAACGATGTAAATCAAAATATATTTATACATACATAAAAATTATTCATAGCTTAGAGCTTCTACTGGGTCCTGAGATGCAGCCTTGAGAGCAGGGTAAAGCGCTCCTACTAAGGCACTTACTATGGCAAGCAATGTAGTTAAAAAAATCCACTTTAATCCTATTTGTATGTCCTTCAGGGTGGTAAAAATCACTATCAACTCCCGTGCAAGCAGAGATACAGCACAGCCTATAGCCACCCCCAACAAGCTGATAATCACAGCCTCTTTCTGCAAGGTCCAGACTATAAACGCGTTAGACGCCCCAAGACTCTTGAGAATGCCTATTTCCCTAGTTCGTTCTAGCACGGCAGTATACATTGAAAGCAGTATCACTAGTGAAGAGACAAATACTGAGATAGCCACTACTACAGTTAAAAACTGGTCTAGCATGGGCAAGCTTTCGGCAGTCAGCCTTGGTATATCTTCAGTAAAGATTATTTGAACATCGGGTATTTTATCAGCAATCTGAGCCGCAACCTGTCGTGGCGCATAACCAGTCTTACAGCGAACCATTATCAAACTGCAGCGATCCTCGGCAGACGTTATTTTTTGCAGCTCAGACAAAGTCAGTTTTATCCTTGCTCCGACTGCTGGAGCATAAATTCCAGCTATACGGTAACTTTTGTCAAGCACCCTGACAGTATCACCTGGCTTAAGTTGATTTTGTTGCGCATAGCCTTCATCAATCATTACCTCATCGTCTGTCTGCGGCCGACTACCAACAACCATGCTTATTCCAGATGCTGCAACGTAACTTTCGTAGTCCACTGCTTCGATTGCTCGAAAACCTATGCCACTTTCCGTAGTCTGCATATACTGCCCTATCGGTGCAGCAGCAGCAACACCTTCCATAGCCGTAATCATGCGCGCATACTCAACCGGCATAGAGAGTAAATTTGAGCTAAGTCCGCCGGAAAAGCTACCTGGTGGTCGCACCAATATCTCCGCCATAGTATTCGTATCTCGAGCATTTCTGTCATTAAGCATTCCTTCAGCCAGCCCCGTCATAAGAAGTACCAGCATCGTACCTATAGACACACCAAACGCTGTACTAAGCAACCGCACCGGACGGTGGCATAGATTTGCAATTACTAAACTGTTCATCGTATCCTCGACTATTAAACCTAGCTAAGGATAGAAAACAGTGTCCACACGGTCAACCAATGTGCGACTAAACTGGAAGCTAACTATTGAGTATGACGGCACGAGATATTCTGGCTGGCAAGTACAGAAAAACGCCAAGTCCATCCAAGGTACTCTTATTAAAGCTGCCGAGAACATCCTCCAGTGCGAAGTAGAAATATGCGGTGCTGGACGTACTGATGCAGGCGTACATGCTATAGGACAAGTAGCTCATATGCGCTATCAAGGCAAGCTAACTTCAGCTGACTTTCTGCTTAAAGCAATCAACGCCTCTTTGCCAAAGGATATAAACTTGCTGAAGGTAGAAAGAGCTGACTTAAACTTTCATGCTCGCCACGATGCCGTCAGCCGATACTATCTCTACCAGCTTTCTAGACGCAGAACCGCGCTAGCGAAGAATTTCGTATGGTGGATCAAAGATGAACTAGATGTTGAAGCTATGAGTGCTGCAGCCACAGCCATCGCAGGTATGCATGACTTCCGTGCTTTCACCGAACAAAATACTCAAACTGAATCAACGTTGGTAAAAGTTGAAGAGGCAAAAATCTCGACCTGGGGCGATTTGATCCTCTTCAGAATAGGAGCCAGTCACTTCTTGTGGAAAATGGTGCGGCGCTTAGTCGGAGCTTTAGTAGCAGTAGGTCGCAAGACTTTATCCATCGCAGAGTTCTCTCAGTTGTTGCAAGGCTATACCGATCCTCGTATCGCAGAGTGGACAGCTCCGCCTTCTGGCCTCTTCTTAACCCAAGTACTGTACAAAGGAGATTCTAGACAAAACGGTATCAAACCAGTTTTATGGTTCTAAAAATCATCATCAAACCCAATGCTGCTAAAATTCAAAAAAGAAACTCGACCTGCTACGAGCTCTGCCATCAGGCTGATCCCCTAGACCTTTCTACAGGTGAGTGCAAACAAGCACTTGCAAATAGACGCCAAACAACCTACCTTTAAAGGCTTTTGCAAGATCTGGTTTGGCAGAGCCTATATCTTGTCCTCGTCTTCACCATACTCACATGTGAATAGGACTACAGTTACACTGTTTATAGAAGGCTAAGGCAGATGGCGGACTTATCAGCTCCGAACGATTCCTCAACGAACGCAAATAACCGTCTCTTTAAACTACGGAGCCCCAGACTATCTACTATTTTAAGGATTACACTTCTTTAGTTCCCTACTGAGCCGATTTGCCGGCAACTATCGAGATCGTCTCAGAAAGCCCTAGTTCTGATACCTCCAACTTCATCTGTCCTTTGATGAGAGCGTTTTCAGAATCATAGTTTCCTAAAAACTCAACATATGCGTCCTTAGGATAGGTTTGAAAGCTAATCGCATCGCCATTCACTTTCCCTACTTGAAGGATACCCATATACTGTTTGGGCGGTTTAGAAGTACCATCCTGTCTTGTCTGAGCCTCGGCCTCGACGAGCTGCACCTGGCCGCCTATATTTGCAGCAACCTGAGTGAGCATTACTGTTATGTCAAAAACTCCCTTCTGAGTCTTTACCTGAACTTTGTACGTACCAGTTACTTGAACACAACCTAAGCAGACCTGTCCTGTAGCTCGGAAGTAACCGACAGATAGTAAGGCTAACAAAATCACTACCGCCAAGACCGCATATTGAGGGGGTACTTTCAGTGCAACAAGTGATTCAGGCAAATACTTCGCCAGCCCGGTTTTCTTCTTTACCAGAGGATACTTAGGCCGTCCAATTGTGCCCAGATTATAACCACAATTCGGACATGTTTGGGCATTCATGGCAATCTCAGAACCACACTTACTACATCGCCTGATACTAAAATCTAATTCCTCAAGTTTATTCTCCTCCGCTTCAACTTCATCCTTCGTAGCAGGGCTGGCGACTGGCAGAACAAGAGGTCCCGCCGCTGGAGAGGCTTTTGGAAGTCCCGACGAACTTTTGCCTGACCGACCTGTACCTTCAGCAGTGGAAGACTGTCGCACAAGTAACTTCATAGTTACCAAATGTGGAAATCCAGCTTCGACAAGATCGTCCGACGAAGCTAGATACTTTACGCTAGCTCCGCCAGACAACACATCTTTACACTTACTGCAAATCAGCCGATCCTTTTGCTTAACTGACTTATCTGGCTCGTTAAGTTCGTCAAACACACTGGAACAACTAAAGCAATACCCAAACAGATGCTTGCATTTTGGGCACTTTAACACCCCTATCTCTTTACTCTCACAACATGAGAAATCCTGCATTTTCCCCCCTCGATGCAGCTATTATTATTTATTTTCCCGCCGAGAGTAAAGATAAACCACATCAATTCAGCTTGTGAGGAATTGAAGACAAGAGGCGGCGGGCGGATTCGAACCGCCGAATAGAGGTTTTGCAGACCTCGGCCTTACCACTTGGCTACACCGCCTTAGGAAAGAAGAACGGCGAAGAAGGCAAGTACCATCTTCGCCGATGCAGAAAGAGCGGGAGACGGGATTTGAACCCGCGACTTCAACCTTGGCAAGGTTGCACTCTACCGCTGAGTTACTCCCGCAGAACCGCTGGGCAGTCTTATACTTTACTCTCTAGATCGTTGCTTTGTCAAGCAACCTAGTCAAACTTTTCTCCCAAAACACGTAGCCAACAGCAACTTCTTGACTCTGATATCAATAAATAGAAAATCAGTAGACGAATATCTATTCAGGAAGCAAACCATGGATTTATCGCGAAGGAGACTACTTGCTGGATTGGGCTGGCTAACAGCTATAGCTTGCACGGCTGCCTCTGGCTTGCTCGCAGGACTATATGCTATTGTCCCTTCTCTACGTCAAAAAAAATCTTTAGACTCCAAAAACGAATGGACACAGCTTGCCGAACTTAGTTCAATACCTAACAACCAACCTGTAAAGTTCTCCTTACAACTCTCTGTAATAGATGGCTGGGCTGAAAGTACTACAAGACAAGCCGTCTGGGTCATACGAAGGCAAAATACCATAGACATCTTCTCTGCAGTCTGTCCGCACGAAGGCTGTAGCGTAGACTATGAAGCCTCTGCTTTTGTCTGTCGCTGCCACGCCAGCTACTGGAAAGATGACGGCACTCGCACGTCAGGCCCTTCGCCACGTAACCTCGATAGACTTGACTATAGAATTGTCGGCGATAGGCTCGAAGTCAGATACCAAAACTTCAAACTTAATACCGCTGAAAAGATCCCCGTCTAATCGAGAGGTTCATAATGATGCAAAAGATCTTAGACTGGCTCGATGAGCGGATTGCTCTGCGGCAACTTTGGGCAGCTTATGCAGATCGCAACATTCCTGGTGGCGCAAGCTGGTCATACGTCTTTAGCAGCGGATTAAAGTCAATCTATCTGACACAATTCCTGACAGGCCTCCTGCTGCTGCTTTACTACGTGCCAAGCACCGACCATGCACATACAACAGTCGAGTACATACAAAAAGAAGTCTATCTAGGATACTTAGTTCGTGGTTTACATTTCTATGGAGCTAACCTACTGCTAATTCTAAGTCTGCTTCACTTAGGTCAAACGTTGCTTACAAGTGCTTACAAAAACAAGCGCGAGCTGGTCTGGATAAGTGGTCTGATACTATTGGTGCTGCTACAAGGAGCTTTCTTCACCGGCTACCTGCTACCCTGGGATCAAAAGGCATACTTCGGAACACAGGTAGCCTTGAGCATACTCTCAAGTGTGCCACTAGTAGGAGAGCTACTAGAAACGATAGTTAAAGGCGGTCCTAGGATGTCAACGCTGACACTTTCTAGGTTTTTTGTCCTACACGTATTGCTACTACCAGCCCTGTTTATAACAATGCTAACAGTGCATATATTACTTTCACGAAGAGCCAGCCTAGTAGCTGATAAGCAAACAGACAAAGTAGATAAATACTATCCCAGCCAGTTTGTCCGAAATACAGTATTTGCATTCCTACTGCTCTTGCTTCTGGCAACACTAAGCCACCTCGTCCCGGTCACATTAGAACCTAAAGCTGACCCCTCAGATACCACATACATTCCCAGACCTGAATGGTACTTTCTACCTCTATTCCAACTGCTCAAGTACTTCCCAGGCCAACTAGCGATCGTTCCTGCTTTGCTACTACCAGGGCTACTATTCACAGTTTTAGCCTTGCTGCCATTCCTTGACAGAAAAGTGGAACGTAGAAGTCGCCTCGGTAGCGCATTTCTTATAGTATTCATATGCGGCTTTTCCATGCTTCTCACCTTAGCTAAACTAGATGACTATAAAGATGTTGCCACTTCAAAACAACTACTTGCGCAGCAGGAAAAAGCTAGAGTTTTTCTTTCCGAGCCCTTCCTGCCGCAGCGCCTAGATTTAAAGACTCAACAAACGTGTCCCCCAGCTTCTTTCCTGATAAACTGTGCAGAATGCCATGGACAGAATGCAGAAGGTACTAAGAACGGTCCAAAGCTTATAGGAATTACTCACAAGCCCGCACGCAGTCCTAAAGATCTGCCAAAACTACTAAGAGACCCTTCTTCATACGGCCTCAGCGAAGATATGCCAGATTTCTCCTCCCTACCTGACGAAGAAATAGAGCAAATAGTAGACTATCTCAGTTCACTCTAATCACAGGAGGTAGCCGATTGCGTCTTATAGAGGTTACAAGATTAGGTCTAGTAGATTACACTGATTCTGTTCGGTTGCAAAACGCCTTCGTCGAAGCACGCAAGCAAGACCAAGTCCCAGATCAACTCTTTCTACTTTCACATCCGCACGTAGTCACGTTTGGGCGCAACGCCAAAAAAGAAAATCTGACCGCTACACCAGCTTTACTTGAACGCTTAGGTATAGAAGTACATGACACAGGTCGAGGCGGCGATGTTACCTACCACGGGCCTGGTCAGATAGTCGGCTATCCAATACTCAACCTTGCTCCAGACCGCTGCGACGTTCATCGTTACGTGCGGGATCTAGAAGAAGTGATAATACGTGTCGCAGTAGACTACGGCATCACAGCAAATAGACTGGCAGGATTTACCGGCGTCTGGGTGAGAAATGAAAAGCTGGCAGCTATCGGAGTACGCATCTCCCGCTGGGTAACCATGCACGGCTTCGCTCTGAATGTAAATACCGATCTAGAGTACTTTAATCTCATCATTCCCTGCGGTATAAAAGACAAAGGTGTGACCTCGCTTCAAAAGCTTCTCCATAGATCGGTAGACATCGCTGAAGCAGAGTCGCGGTTAATACACCACTTTAGTGAAGTCTTTGCTCGACCAGCGCAAGAGCTTTCGCTCGAACATGAGTCCGTACAGGTAGTAATCTATGACGACACACAGCCCACGCCACAATATCTATTGCTTAGAAGGACTCCACAGCGAGGTAACTTTTGGCAGCCCGTAACGGGACGTATCAAACGCAAATATTCCGAAACTCCTCTTGAGGCAGCTCTTCGAGAAGTAGCAGAGGAAACCGGATTAGAAGGAGAAGTTCAAGATCTGAACTATGTGCACAGCTTTCTGCTTGAGCCAACACTTATGAATAAGAAACCACCTCGTCCACAAATCAATCGCGAATACTCATTCGCCATGAAGACCAAAAAAAGTCCCGTAAGACTTTCTGAAAAAGAACACTGCGAATATGCTTGGTTAAGCTTTGACGAAGCCTTCTGCCGATTGATCTGGCCAGGAAACAAGCATGCCTTTGAATTGGTACGCCGGTTAGTAAACCACCAATAACTTTACGTAGGCGTAAGCTTTGCTGGTTTATCTGCCAGTGCTAGCTTTAACACTTGCTTGACGTTATCTACGAAGACCAGATTCACATCTTTCAGAATCTCTTTAGGAAGCTCTTCCATGTCCTTTTTGTTTGCCGAAGGAAGTATTAGCGTACGGATGCCATTCCGATGCGCAGCAAGTATCTTTTCTTTTATCCCACCAACCGGAAGCACGTTTCCACGAAGCGTTACCTCCCCGGTCATAGCCACAGTATGTTTGACGGGTCTATTAGAAAAGACCGACACTAGTGCTGTAAGCAACGTTACACCAGCCGAAGGACCGTCCTTTGGTATAGCTCCCTCAGGTAAATGTATGTGGACATCGTAACTGCCAAACATATCCTCAGCAATGCCAAGCTCTTTAGCACGAGCTTTAGCATACGAAAGCGCTGCTTGGGCAGATTCCTTCATCACTTCACCTAATTGTCCGGTAAGCAACAAGTTACCCTTGCCTTTCATCAACAGAGCTTCTATATAAAGTATGTCGCCTCCCACCGGAGTCCATGCAAGGCCAGTAGCTATGCCCACTTGGTCTTTTCTCAGAGCTTCTTCTGGCAATATCTTTGGTGCACCTAGAAACTCGCTTAGGTTTTTAGCTGTAACTCTGATGAGTTTGTCTTGTCCTTCGGCCACACGACGAGCTACTTTGCGGCATATAGAACCTATCTCACGCTCTAGCTGTCTTAGTCCACTTTCGCGGGTGTACTGAGTTATTATCATCTTTATAGCAGAGTCTGATATAGAAAGCTGCTTAGCAGTGATACCGCTTTCTTCCATCTGTTTCTTTAATATGTGTCTTCTCACTATAGCGAGTTTCTCTATTTCCGTATAACCTGATAGCCTTATAACTTCCATACGGTCGCGAAGAGCCGGCTGTATAGTGTCAAGCACGTTTGCCGTAGTCATAAACATCACATTCGACAGGTCAAAGGGGACCCCAAGATAGTTATCGCGAAAACTGTAGTTTTGTTCAGGGTCAAGCACTTCAAGCAAGGCAGAAGATGGATCACCTCGAAAATCTCTGCCTACTTTGTCTATCTCGTCAAGCATAATCAAAGGATTGTTGGTCCCGGCCTGCTGTATTGCCTGTATTATTCGCCCTGGCATAGCGCCTACATAAGTCCTTCGGTGACCGCGAATTTCTGCTTCGTCGTGTAAACCTCCTAGAGAAAGCCGTACAAATTTCCTGCCAAGAGCTCGCGCTACAGATCGTCCCAAAGAAGTCTTGCCCACACCTGGCGGGCCTACAAGACAGAGTATCGGTCCTTTTGCCCGCTCCTTCAACTTACGCACTGCGAGCATTTCGAGTATGCGTTCCTTAACCTTCTCAAGTCCATAGTGGTCCTCGTTTAGAATTCTTTCTGCCTCCTTCAAATCAAGATTGTCTTTTGAAGATTTAGACCACGGCAAGCTAACCAGTACATCGAGGTAGTTTCGCAACGTCGCCGATTCAGCCGCATCAGGATGCATCCTCTCAAGCTTCTTCAGCTGACGAAGAGCTTCTTCCTCTACCTTTTCAGGCATCTTCGCTTCAGCTATCTTCTCTTTATAAGAATTTATCTCCTCAGCAAGCTCATTGCCTTCTCCCAACTCTTGCTGTATCGCTTTAAGCTGCTGCCTCAGATAAAACTCACGCTGCGAACGGTCAATCTCACCCTTGGCCTGCGAGTTTATCTCCTGCTGCACTGTCAGCACATTTATCTCTTTATTTAGCAGATCGTTAATTCGCCTAAGACGAGCATACTGATCGACAAGATCGAGCACGCTTTGCGCATCTTCAACCTTCAGGTCTAAGTTAGAAGCCGTAAGATCTGCTAATCGTCCAGGATCTTCCAAGTTCGCAGCTATCGCCATCACTTCTGGTGATACGTTTTTCCCAAGCGACACGGTCTTCTCCAAAGAAGCCTTAACGCTGCGCATCAGAGCTTCCAGCTCCAGCGACGGCTCAGCTACAACCTCTCTGAGCACTGCAATATGTCCGCGCAGATACTGTCCTCCCTCTTCCACATCAAGAAGCCGTGCCCTTGATAAACCCTGCACAAGTATCCTAATTCGCCCATCAGGCAATTTTAACATCCGCATAATGACGGCAACCGTGCCAATATCATATAGATCAGCCCTGCGCGGCTCTTCTTTGTCTAGGTCGCGTTGCGATACGAGCATTATCATCCTTTGCTCAGATAATGCCTGATCGACTGCCCTTATTGATCTCTCGCGCTGAACAAACAAAGGCACGATCATAAAAGGAAATATCACTATGTCGCGCAGAGGTAATACTGGTAGTACTTCTGGAATCTTTATCTGTGCCTCACCAGATTCTGAAAACTTTTGCTCCTGATCCATAAGCAGATTCGGCATCTCAACCCCTAACTCATAAGGCAGCTAGCAAGATAATCATACAGAAGCAGTAAAACAAACAAAAGCTAATCAAGCGAAATCACTATTTCAAATTACCCCTCAGTATGCTCTAATAACTAGAAATTCTTTAGCCGAGGTCAAGATTGATGTTTTGCCCTAACTGTGGTGCTCAGAACCCTGAAGATGCTAAATTCTGCCTATCTTGCGGTGCAGAACTACCTCCTTCCTTGCCCAACGAAGCTCAATCTCCTCCGCCTCCAAATCCATGGGCACAACAGCCAGCCTGGCAAAACCCGAGTCCTTCTCAACCTTCACCACCACCATGGCAAGATCTCCCTCCTCAACAACCTCCATTAGCAGCGCACCAATTTACTCCGCTACCACTACAAAGCCAGGCAGCTACTAACAAAGGCAAAATAGCGATGGTGCTAGGAATAGCCTCTATATTCCCCGGTATATGTATTTCCTGTATCGGCATCGGCCTAGGTGTAGCAGCTGTAGTGATCGCAAAGCAAGAACTTGCCAATATCTCAAAGGGAATATCCCCAGCAGGAAATGCCTCAAATGCAAATATAGGATTTTATACAGGCATTGCAGGCATAGCTTTGAACATTCTGTTTACACTGCTTTACCTTGTTTTTAACTTGCTCGGTGCAATTGCAAGGTGATGCAAACATCCTGAATGGAGTGTTCTAAACGATGAAGCAATACTCGACGTCACAAGCCGGTACCAAGAGTAAAAACTGCTAGGCTCTCCTCATTGATGGCCAGCTCGACAGCTTCTGTCTTAGCAGCAACAACCCACACTCGCTCAACAGGCTGCACCTGTGGAATGATGGTCTACTAGTTCGCTCTTTTCCAGAAAAAAGCCCTTCAGAAACTCCGTACAAGCTATTCCAAACAAGCTTCTGATGTAGCTTCACTTATGCCGAAATCTACCTCACCATCCCGCTTCCGTTGACTCTCTATCCGCTCTAGCTTTGCTGCGTACCTAAGCTGACCTGCAGCATCCAGACGGAAAAATATCCCCATACGAGAATATCTGTCTAGGAGTCTGCTGTTGAGTATATAGACATCTTCGTTGTCACCAAGCGGCTTGATGTTTTTCCTTACTTTCTTGTTAAGTTCTTCGGCAAGCCTTTCTGCCTCTTCCTCAAAAAGCGCATTTATTCGGCCTGCTAGAGGTGACCGCGAAAACAGCCTCTTAGAAAGCCACAAGAGCGCTAATTTGTCTTTGCCCGTAGCTCTAAGAGCCATCTTAAGCAACCTCTCATCCTCCCCGCGCCGGCGAAACACAAGCGCGCGTGCCAACATGTAGCCCCTTGTCCTTCGCGTAAGTAACACCTTACAGTATCTTCCATAAGCTGTATCAAAACACTGAGCTACGTAGACTTTTCTACCTATACCAAGTCTACGCTTGCAAACAGATTGTGGCGTAGGAGCCACTCTGAGTGCAGATAGTCCGGCATCAGCAACATATGCTGAAACGAACTTACCGTCACTATTCCATCCATCCGAAACGGCAAAAATTATCACTAGCAGAACTGTATACATCTTCGTTCCCTGCCCTCCACTAAAGATATAACGCGGAAAGAGAGACTTGCCGCCAGTAAAATCTGTAGTTAAATTCAGTCCTATGTCAAAAGTAAAATCCTACGAGGAGTTCATCGAGGCTCGCAAAGAAGCAGCCGCAAAAGGGCTCAAGGTAGTCTTCACTAACGGATGCTTCGACATAGTCCATTGCGGCCATATCGCCTACCTTAGACAAGCCAGAGCATTAGGGGATCTATTATTTGTCGGCATAAACAGCGATGCTTCAGTACGAAAGCTCAAAGGTGCTAAGCGACCGATTCTTTCCCAGAACGAAAGAGCTGAGATATTGGCAGCTATGGAAATGATAGACTACCTCACAATCTTCGATGAAGATACACCCTACAGGCTCATCTCGACTCTCCTGCCAGACATACTCGTAAAAGGCGGTGACTGGCAGCTAGACCAAATAGTTGGCCGCAGTGAAGTTGAGTCCTCAGGTGGGAAAGTTTACTCCTTGCCTTACCTAAGAGGCTTCTCTACTACAGACATAATAGACAGAATAGTTGCTAGATACTGTAAAAATGCAATCTAGACAAGCCAGTTTTGCCTCATCGTTTACAGAATCCGCTTCCTTTGCCGCGCTGCTACGCGACATCAGAAACGGCAAAAACATCTGTGTAAGCGGACTACTGACCAGTTCTGCTCGCGCCTTGTTCCTCATAGCGCTAGAGCAATTACAACGGCCGGTGATGTTAATCTGTCGCTCAAACACCGAGCTAGAACAGGTAGCTGAAGATTGTGCTTTCTTCCTAACGGCATTTGGTAGTACAAGCAAAGTAGTTAAGTTTCCAGCACATGAGTCCGACCCATACGACGGGCTTTCACCTCATCGCGATATCGAACAGCAAAGGGTACTTGCGCTAGACTCTCTCGCAAGAGGAGAAGGTAACTTCTTACTATTACCTGCAAAAGCTCTCATAGAACGTCTACCTCCGCCACGAACGACACTTAACCTGTGTACAAAACTTTCTGTTAAAGAAGAAGTATTGCTCGATGAGCTAGTAGAAATGCTTCTTGCAACAGGTTACGTGCGCGAAGAACCAGTCACTGAAGTCGGTACCTATAGCCTTCGTGGCGGCATACTGGATGTATTCTCGCCCGGAGAAGCTCTACCTTTCAGGATAGAGTTCTTTGGTGATTCTATAGAATCTATAAGGACATTTGATCCAGACACGCAGCGCTCCATCTCGCGGCTAGAATCAGTACGCATCCTACCGATGAGACTCGCTGCCGTTCATAGACAGGAGCTAAAACTTATCCGACCCAAGCTCGAAGCACTGTTCCCAGAACCCAAGTACGAAGACTACATACAAAGGCTCTTCACAGCAGCCGAACTTCCAGACGGCTGGGAATATTTGCTACCAAAGCTCGATGAGCCCGCAAAGTCATCTATCTTTGACTATCTGAAAAACCACCTCGTAGTCATAGAAGAACCAGCAGAAACAGAAGACATTATCGAGCGGTTTTATAGCAAGATAAGAGAAAAATACACAGCTTCGATTGCTAGGGGGATACCTTCACTCCCAGTCGACATGTTTTTCATGGATGCCGAAAGCCTCAGACTACGCCTCCACCATAGACAGCGCGTCGAGCTTAGAGCGCTAGGCCTCGAGCCTATGAAAACCGACGAAGAGTTCGCCAAGCTCGATAGACTTTACTTATTTCCCTTTGACGGAAACATGCCTGAGCACAAGATACAAGTAAGACCGGTTAGAAAGTACCGTTCTGACATACCAGCTCTAGCAGTCGAAGCTCGTAAGCGTCACATTCTCATAGTAGCCCGTAGTCTGGGAACAGCCGAACGCCTAGTAGAGGTTTTGAGGGAATACGGTTGTAGCTTCAAACTTTGCCCCGACCCTTCTAGAGTAACCGATATCGACTATAACATAGTCACAATAGGGCATCTTTCCTGCGGATTAGAAGCCACCGAGGCTGGCCTGTTTGTGCTAGTCGAGGAGGACATATACGGCACTGTCTCAGCAGAAGTAGGCATGCGACAGCCTAAGCTCAGGCGCAGCGTTTTAGCATCCTTCTTGTCGGACTTTCGTGACCTGAAGCCAGGCGACTTCGTCGTACACGTAGACCACGGCATAGGGCAGTTCCAAGGCCTACAGCAGATAGCCGTCAGTCCCGAAGTTACACATGAATTTATGGTACTGAGCTACGCCGACGGCGGTAAGCTCTTCGTGCCAGTAGAACGTCTCGACGTCGTACAAAAGTACTCTAGCGCCGAAGGTAACAAACCTGTCTTAGATCGACTTGGCGGCACTAGTTGGCAAAAGGTAAAAGCCCGAGCAAAGGCAGCAATAAAAGACCTTGCTGAAGAATTACTCAAGCTATACGCAGAGCGCAAGCTCATAAGCCGACCTGCTTTTGGGCCTGATACTGCCTGGCAAGCTGAGTTCGAAGATGCGTTCGAGTTTCAGCTTACGCCAGACCAGGAAGCTGCTGTGAGAGACATAAAGCGCGATCTCGAATCTGACACCCCTATGGATAGGCTACTTTGCGGCGACGTAGGTTTTGGCAAAACCGAAGTAGCCATGCGCGCAGCTTTCAAAGTAGTCACTGAATCTAAACAAGTAGCCGTACTTGCACCAACCACGGTGCTTGCTTATCAGCACTACAAGACTTTTCAAAAACGTTTCGCTTCTTTCCCGGTAGTCATAGAACTGCTTTCACGTTTTCGCTCTCAAAAGCAACAAAAAGAACTGCTTAGACGGCTCACCGAAGGAAAGATAGACATACTAATAGGTACGCATAGACTCCTATCCAAAGACGTATGTTTTAAGGATCTTGGCCTACTGATAATAGACGAAGAACAGCGTTTTGGCGTAGCTCACAAGGAGCGTCTAAAGCAAATGCGCAAGCGAGTTGACGTGCTGACTATGTCTGCTACGCCAATCCCCCGCACGCTAAACATGTCGCTTATAGGCCTGCGCGATATGTCTCTAATAGAAACACCGCCGTCAGACCGTTTAGCCGTACAGACTTACGTAGTGCCTTTCTCAGAAGCTGTTATAAAAACCGCTCTGGAAGTAGAACTGCAACGCGGCGGACAAGCTTTCTTCGTACACAACCGCGTCGAGACGATATACACCGTAGCAGAACTCATCAACAGGCTAGTGCCAGGCGTACGCATAGGAGTAGCACACGGTCAGCTGAACGAAGAGCAACTCGAAGAAGTCATGCTCAGATTCATAGACCATGAGCTAGACGTGCTTGTTACTACCACAATCATAGAAAACGGCATAGACATACCCCGCGCTAACACGATCCTCATCAACCGAGCCGACACTTACGGACTAGCTCAACTCTATCAGTTAAGAGGACGCGTAGGCCGATCCAACAGACGAGCCTACGCTTACTTGCTTATCCCTTCAGAAAACACCCTCAGTCCGGTCGCTAGGAAGAGGCTTGCAGCTATACGCGAGTTCTCAGATCTGGGTTCAGGATTCAGAATAGCTGCACTAGATCTGGAGTTAAGAGGTGCAGGAAACCTGTTAGGTGCAGAACAGTCGGGACAGATCGAAGCCGTCGGTTTTGACCTCTACTGCCAACTACTTGAACGCACGGTGCAAGAGCTGCGAGGGGAGCAAATAGAAGACGATGTAACCAACCTCAACCTAGGAGTAGATATTCGCGTACCTGAGGATTACATTTCCGACATAAGTCAGCGACTGCGCATCTACAAACGAATCTCTACAGCAAGTACTCCGCTAGAAGTTGCGGCTATAAGAGAGGAGTTAGTAGATCGTTACGGTGGTTTACCAGAAAGCGTAGAAAACCTCTTCAGATTAGCGGGTATAAAACGGCTGGCCAGTCGCCTGGCTATAGCTTCCATAGACTATGACCGCGGTAAGCTAGTGATTAAGTTCACCGAAAAATCCAAAGTTGATCCGGATAAGCTCGTAGACCTGCTTTCCACAAACAAGCAGGCTAGCTTCTCTCCTAACAGCGTGCTCAAGATAAATCTCGAAGGTCCTCTTGTTGCAGAATCGCTTTTCTGCTATATCGAAAACATCTTGCTCAAACTAGCAAAAAGAGAATAAACTGATTACTTTCCCACTGCTCGGAGAGCTTCCAATGAGGTTGTTGTTCTACTTGACGATCTTGAGTACAGTCATAGTTGCGCAAGAACCCATACTTGTAGACGAGACGGTAGCAAAAGTAAACAATGATATTATCACACGTTCGGCGCTGCTCAAAGCTCAGCAAGAGTACCGTCAAGAACTAGCACTTAGGTTTCCTGACGATCTCAAAAAGCAAGAGGAAGAGTATGCTCGCGGTTCAAAAGTACTACTTGACGTGCTCATAGAAGAAAAGCTAATCAATCAGCGTGCTCAAGAATTATCCATAGACGTGGAAGCTGATATAAATCGCGCTATACTAGAACTTGCCCGGCAGACCAACCCGCAATGGACACTGAAAGATTTTGAGGAATATCTCAAATCTCAAGGTATCGATATAGAAGAAGTAAGAAAGAACTACCGTAGCCAGCTCCAGAGACGTGTTCTGCTGTTTCGTGAAGTAATAAGTCCAATCTATGAAAGGCTAAAACCTGAAGAGAAACGTCAGTGGTACGAGCAGCACAAAGAACTGTTTAAAGTTCCCGGTGAGTATAAATTGAGCGAGATATTTATCTCTTTTGAGGGTAAAACCGAAGCTGCAGCCGAAGCACTAGCACGTCAGGCCGTAAGCGAAGCACGTTCTGGAATTCCTTTTGAACAGCTCGTCGCAAAGTATTCAGATCCTGCACGTCCGTCATCAACTAACAAAGGGCATCTACCCGATATAAAAGAAAACGAACTAATAGAGTACTTGAGGAAAGCCTTAGCAAGGATGCAACCAGGTGAAGTATCTGATCCCATACGCACTGACAAAGGTTATCAGGTGATCTGGATAAGAGAGCACAAGAGAGAGTCAACTATACCATATGCTGAAGTAGAACAGCAAGTTGCAGAACAACTTGCTATAGAACGTGGTCAGGAAAAGCTAAAAGACTACTTTAAATCCCTGCGTGAGAAAGCTTACATCAAGATAGCAGAAAACTACAAGGAACAGCAGGAATGAGGCTCGACGTTTTTCTCAAGTTGAGCAGACTAGTAGTACGCCGCAGCATTGCAGCCCAGATGTGCCGCGAAGGTAAAGTGTTTGTCAACGGTATTCTTGCCAAACCCAGCCGCGAGCTTCGGCCAGGAGATGTGCTTGAAATCAGCCGACGAGGAGAGAAGCTAGCATGCAAAGTTTTAAATATACCTACTGGACAAGTCTCTAAAGCTACTGCATCGACACTCTACGAACTTCTATATTCCCAACGTCAAACGGAAGAACTATGAAAAATAGGCTAAGATCGACGACAGTAATCACGGTAAGGCGCGAAGGCAGCGTCGTAATGGCTGCTGACGGACAAGTCACTCTAGGCTCCACTGTGATGAAGTCTAATGCTAGAAAAGTGCGCAGGCTGTACAATGACAAAATACTAGCTGGATTTGCAGGCTCTACAGCAGACGCTTTCTCACTGTTTGCTCGCTTCGAATCTAAACTGGAACAGTACCACGGACAGCTCAACCGCGCCGCTGTAGAACTGGCCAAAGATTGGCGTACAGACAAGTACTTGCGCCATCTAGAGGCACTGTTACTCGTAGCAGATGAAAAAAACTCTTTACTTATTTCTGGCACGGGAGACCTAATAGAACCTGAAGACGGAATTATGGCTATAGGTTCTGGAGGCCCGTATGCTCTTGCAGCAGCCCGTGCACTTGCAGCTCACACTTCGCTTACTGCAAGAGCAATTGCCGAAGAAGCTATGAAGATTGCAGCTCAGATTTGCATCTATACAAATAACCACTTCATTATAGAAGAGATTCAAACTACTAAGGCATAAAATTATGGTCATCTATCTTTCAGGAGAAGTTGAACCTCAGGCTAAACTCGACGAACTCACTCCTAAGCAAATAGTAGCAGAGCTCGACAAGTACGTAGTAGGACAAAAGGCAGCAAAACGTGCTGTCGCTATAGCATTACGTAACCGCATCAGACGACAAAAACTACCTCAAGAGCTAGCCCAAGACATAATACCGAAGAACATTATCATGATAGGTTCTACAGGTGTCGGAAAGACAGAGATAGCTCGCAGATTAGCGCGGCTAGCTTCGTCGCCTTTCCTCAAAGTAGAAGCCTCTAAGTTCACAGAAGTCGGCTATGTAGGTCGTGATGTTGAGTCTATGATAAGAGACCTAGTGGAGATAGCCGTAGATTTGGTACGAGCTGAAAAGATCGAAGAAATAGCTGATAAAGCGGAGCTCAATGCCGAAGAGCGCATACTCGATATACTTCTGCCACCTACGAAAGCTTCCTCAGAAAGCGGAGAGCAAACCGAAGCGAACGAACAGTTTCAACGCACACGGGAGAAATTGCGACAGCAACTGCGCGAAGGCCGGCTCAACAGTCGTATCATAGAGATTGAAACTCGCGACAGAAGCCTTCCAGCGGGAATAGAAATCATCACCCCTCAAGGCATAGAAGAAATGGATATCAACTTGAAGGAAATGTTACCTGGACTGTTTCCTGGCAACAGAACCAAAAAGAGGAAGATGCGCGTAGACGAAGCCATGGAATACCTCATTTCCGAAGAAGAGCAAAAGCTGATCGACATGGAGCAGATCTCTAAGATAGCCCTCGAACGTGTTGAAAATAGCGGCATTATCTTCCTCGATGAAATAGACAAAATAGCCGGACGCGAGGGTAATCACGGTCCGGACGTTTCCAGAGAAGGTGTACAACGCGACTTACTGCCCATAATCGAGGGCACCACGGTCAACACCAGATATGGAATGGTAAGAACCGACCAT
Source organism: Blastocatellia bacterium (assembly GCA_025057015.1). GTDB lineage: Bacteria > Acidobacteriota > Blastocatellia > Chloracidobacteriales > JADJPF01 > JANWYG01. The sequence goes on along the minus strand of JANWYG010000016.1, from coordinate 23,610 downwards.
ATACTTTTCATAGCAGCAGGAGCGTTCCACGTTTCTAAGCCGTCCGACCTGATACCAGAACTACAAGGTCGCTTCCCAATCAGAGTAACTCTTGACCCACTGACTAAAGAAGACTTTAAACGCATCCTAACTGAACCAAAAAACTCGCTTATCAGGCAATACAAAGCACTGATGGAAACCGAAGGTATAACCCTCGAGTTTACCGAGTGTGCGATAGAAGAAATAGCTAGCTTTGCTTATTCCGTTAATCAGACCACTGAGAACATAGGTGCAAGGCGACTCCATACCGTCATGGAGAAGATTCTTGACGAGATCTCTTTCGAAGGATCAGACCTTCTTGAAAAGACTCAGGTCATCGACGCAAAATATGTGAGGAAGATGCTGGCAGACATAGTACAAAACGAAGATTTGAGCAGGTACATCCTCTAATGTGGCGATCGTATCTGCTTGTGCTACTTATAACCACAGGTTGTGGCCGCGTAGCAGATCCTTCAGCACCTACTCGCTACAAACCCGTTGTAGCTGAAAGCTTAACCTGCTTTCAACGTGGCCCGCAGATCGTAATATCTTTTCTAAAACCCCCTACTACTCTCCTAAAGCACTTCAAAGTCGCCAGGGCAGAGCTACTCAGAAGAAATGAGTCCCCCGACGCTCCCAGACGCCTCCCCGAAGAAGAGTTCCTAGACCAAGCTCGGATAGTAGCCTCTATCGGAATAGAAGAAATAGCTGCAGCGACAAATGAAATTCGCTTGTTTGATTTTCCAGATCTATCTGCTACAGCAAGGTTGCGGTATGCAGTACGGTACGTCAAAAACGACGGAACTGCTCTGCCACTTTCCAACTATGCACTGATAGAACCATCCATTGCCATAGCACTACCGCCAGAAAAAGTAACAGCAACAGTAACCCAGGAAAGTATAATACTACAATGGCGGCCACCAGCAGCAAATATAGACAGCAGCACCCCGGCAAATGTCGCTGGATACAACGTCTATCGCAAAACAGTCAAAGACGAACGCTACCCAGAAACTCCGCTCAATGACAAACTTATCTTGTCAAACACCTTTCACGACAAGAAGTTCAAGTTTGATAAAGAGTACTGTTACATAGTCCGCACCGCATCACAAACAGCCGACGGCACGGTAGAAAGTGATGCTTCGCAGGAGGTAGTAATATTTGCCAAAGACACCTTCGCTCCACAACATCCTTCAAAGATTACTGGGGCAGCAGCATCAGGTGTCGTAAGTATTTTCTGGCCAGCAGTAGCCGGTACCGATCTCAAAGGCTACATCGTCTACAGAGCTGACAGTATAGACGCTCCCAAAAGTGCTTGGCTTAGGCTTACTCCTGAACCAATTACTACTACCACGTTTCGTGATAGCAGCACAATTGTCGGTCGCACTTACTACTACTATGTAACAAGTATAGACTTTGCAGGCAACGAAAGCGAACCTTCCGAGGCAGTAGAAGTAGAAGCACTATGAAACTTGTTTTGGCATCACAATCACCTAGACGCAGAGGGATTCTCGACATGCTAGGGCTAGATTACACCGTTTATCCAGTTGACATAGACGAGTCGCCTAAGGACGGAGAACCTGCTCACGTTTATGTACAACGGCTAGCCCTAGAAAAAGTCCGAACAGCAGCAGCAAAAAAAACGGGCATCATCATAGCTGCAGACACTACCGTAGCGCTCGATCAAGAGATACTAGGTAAACCTTCTTCAACCGAAGAGGCTCGGATGATGTTAACTAGACTCTCTGGTAAGTGGCATCGGGTCTACACTGCTATCGCTGTAGTAGACACATCCAGAGGTTGCCACGAAGTAGGGTACGCTATGACTGAAGTTAAGTTTGCTAACCTGAACGACAGCGAAATAGCGTGGTACATAAACACAGCCGAACCATATGACAAAGCAGGTGCATACGCAATCCAAGGCTACGGCAGTCTCTTTATAGAGGAAATAAGAGGTAATTATTTCAACGTCGTAGGGTTACCCGTACCGTTGCTGAAGCTACTTTTTGCCAAACTAGGTCTAGAAAAGCTACTGTTTGCTGATCAGTCTACCCGGCAGAAGAAGCCGCTGGCAACTCGCTAGCTGGTGGCTCATCTTCTTTCAGTGCCGGTTGCTGTATTGTCTTTTTCATCTGCCTATCTCTCTCAGCACGCCGCCTTTGACCAGGAATGTACTCTTCATAGACGAAGCGCTTGAAAGCAGCTACTACCTGTACATCAAATTTATTTCCAGTCTGATCTTCTATCAACCTAATAACATCTTCTATCGGCATAGGCTCGCGGTAATGACGCTTCTGCGTCAACGCGTCAAAAAAGTCTGCTACAGCTATAATCCTGCCACCTATAGGAATCTGTTCCCCTCTAAGACCAAACGGATATCCCGTTCCATCCATATGTTCATGATGACTAGAGGCTATCTGGGGAATATCCTTCAGCTCTTTTGTAAAACGGATCTTAGAAAGTATCCTATGCGTATCCCGTGCATGCTCCCGCATATGTGCCATCTCTTCGGGCGTCAACTTCCCAGGCTTACAAAGTACTGCCTCACGAGTGCCTATCTTACCGTAATCATGTAGCAGCCCAGCATAATAGATTAGCTTCTGCTCTTCCGGAGAAAACCCCATATACCTTGCTATCTTCTTAGAATACATAGCCACTCGTGCAGAATGACCCGCCGTCAAGTCATCCCGAGCGTCAATAGAAGCCGCTAGCGTCGAGATGAAACTCTCTAGCATCGCCCTTTGCTCATCTACGAGGTAAAAATTCTCCAGCGCTACTCCCGCCTGCCTAGACACAGCCAGTAAAAACTCCAGCTCCTCCTTCTCAAATCTCTTGTTACTAGCTATATTGTCCACATAGCAAACTCCCCACACCTGTCCAGAAGGCGAACTAATAGGAGCACACATAACGGATCGGACCTTGAAAATAATACTCTCGGGACGATAGGCTAATCCTTCTTGCTGGAATTCATTTCGGGCATCTAGGCTGAGCACGGCCACATTCTTTTCATACACGTGGTTTACTATAGTCCAACTAGGCTCTTCCTCCTGTACAGCTCCACTGCGATGCTTGTAAGCTTTCTTAACAAATTTCGTCTTGCCATTCTCTTTGCTTGCCAGTATGAGCATTCCTCGCTCAGCCGGTAACACGTCAAATACAAGATCTAGCAGCTTGGCTAGCATCTCCTGCTGGTCCCTTATGGCAAGTATCGCATTTGTGATATCGTAAAGAGCACTGAGCCGCCCGACTAGCTTTACCATGCTAGCGTGATCGGTCATTTGTCTCGGCAGTAGAGAGGTATTTAAGTACCGAGTTTGACGATGGTCGACTTCAGTTAGGTTCGTTATCTCCGCTGATTGTGATGCTGGCCACGCAGGCGGACTTGATAAGTTACTGCCAACCTCAAACGTGAGCTCCGGCCCTCCAGTAGCTCTACCTAAGCTAATGCGATCACCAGGCTGTAATATCTTCGCTCCCCCCCTCTCTAGCTTCTTGCCGTTTATATAGCTGCCTGAAGAACTATTCTTATCCCGGAAAATGTACTCCTTGCTCTTCTCCTCGTAAATAATTTCTGCATGATAGCGAGAAACATAAGGATCCTCAAAAACCAGGTTATTCTCACTTAGCCGGCCTATAGTAAAGGGTGTCTTGTTTAAAGACACACTCGTTTGAGATCCGTCTTTCTTGTAACTTAACTTAGCCCAAACTTCGCTCATAAAAATCGCCCTATCTCATTTATTGTAAGGACACTAACCTTTCCCTCAGATGCCAGAGCCAACTTTCCGAGAAACTCACAAAAACAACGCTTTTTCGCATCTTTGCTAAAATTCCTACAGACAACCCGTAGATAAAGAAGAATACCACATTTTTCAAGGCAAAGTGATGAAAAAGTGCAGTATTTTAGATTATCTCTATGCAAAACCTAAGAACTCGAGGTGTATTGGCCTTGCAACTGCTCAGCTTAGAACTCGCAAGAAAACTCTTTCCTGAAGAAGCATTAGTCACAGCTGCAGTCTCAGGCGGCCCCGACTCCATAGCCATGCTTTACACTTTGCTGGAACTGAGCAAAGATCTGCAAATTAAAATACAGGTAGCACACTTCAACCACCGGCTAAGAGTAGAAGCAGACGAAGATGAAGCTTTCGTAGCAGCTCTAGCAGCCAACCTAAAACTAGATTTCTATCGTGCCGAAGCTGATACAAAACTCTATGCAAAGAATAACCGACTCAACCTAGAAGCCGCCGCAAGACAACTTAGATATGCCTTTTTACAAGAAATCTCTCGCAAGACCCTCTCTACAATTATAACTACCGGACATAATTTAGACGATCAGGCAGAGACTATACTCTTTAGACTCGTAAGAGGTACAGGTCCTGAAGGACTAAGAGGCATTCGACAAGTCAAGATACTCGACGACAATCTGCGTATCGTGCGCCCACTACTCACAGTGCCGAGAAAGAAAATAGAAGATTACCTTCATCTACACGGTTACTCTTATAGGCTCGATCCGAGCAATCTCTCCAAAAACTTCTCCAGAAACCGTATAAGGCAGGAAGTGCTACCAGCTTTGAAGTCAGTAAACCCCCAAGCCGTAACAAACCTAGTAAGATCTATCAGCATAGTTGAGCAGTTACTTAACAACATAAATCTTCCCAGTCCAGATGAAGATGGCCGACTAAATGTCCCTGACCTGCAACAGCTTCCGGCTCCCCTAGCACAGATGGCCATCCGAGAAGCTATAAGAAAGATAAAAGGTAACCTCAACGCAATCTGCAGCAAGCATATAATCGAAGCTTTGAAACTTATCGAACCAGGCACAAGCGGCAAACAACTGTGCTTACCAGATAACATAATCATAGCGCGCGAGTTCCAGCAGCTAGCAATAACCAAAAAAGTATCCAGTCCAGATAAAATCCAACTAAGGCGCGGCGAGCTCAGCCACTATGGCAACTTCCTCGTCTCTTATGACATAGAACTGCCAGAGGCAGACTACGTAGCCGAACTGCGCTTGTCCGAAAAGCAAATCATAGTCAGATGCCGAAGCCGCGGCGAGCGATTTCACCCTCTTGGCCGTCAATATAAGAAGCTCAAAGACCTTATGATAGACGCAAAGATACCTCTGACAGCCAGAGACTCTTGGCCAATTTTTTGCCGTACTGACGGAACAATCATATGGATCCCTAGCATCGGTTTATCATCAGACTACGTTCAAGAAGGTAAGCAAGCCAAGTTATTTGCAAAACGAATATCAACCTCAAAACTAGCTTAAACTCTGACTACAAAGCCTTTTGATTTTCACTGACTAGCTGATAAACTTAGAATACCCCGCAATTAGGAGGAACTATGGAAAAAGCTAGGGTCATATATACCGCGGAACAAATAGCTGACCGCGTTAAAGAGATCGGAGCTAAGATAAGCCAAGATTACAAAGGACAAGACTTAACAGTAGTAGGAATCCTAGAAAATGCATTCGTCTTCTTTGCCGATTTAATACGTTGCATATCAGTACCAGTAACCTGCGGCTTCATTTACGTCAAAACTCATAGCGTCGGAGGCCATACAGATATCCATTACACCTCAGAGTTCGACATGATGGGTCGCAATATACTTCTAATAGGTGATGTCCTAGATACAGGTGTTACCTTTGATTACTTGACAAAACAGATATCCAGCCGTAAGCCTAAATCCCTTAAGATATGCGTATTAATAGATAAACCTGCTGATAGAAGGATCGATATACATCCAGATTATTACTGCTTCTCAACCAACGAAAGCCATATTTTCGGCTATGGACTTGGAATCCATGGAATGTACAGACAGTACCCTTACTTGGCTGTGCCACAGTAGCCCTAAAACTTACCGCCAAAGCTAGCAGCATGGCCGCATTTTTTGCTATTGTTAAACATTAAACGATCCGGAGGTTTGAGCTTTGAATTCTACAGCAAGGCAAATTCTCTTTTGGGTATTTATTATAGGCGGTGCGCTACTGCTGTATACCATATTTCACGGTCAAGGTAGTCTCCAAGAAACACAACCATCCTATACCGAACTTGTAGCAAGTGTAGAAAAAGGCGAAATTAAAGAAGCAATATTTGACGAATCTAGTGTTTCCGGTGAAGGCGACTTTAACGGCACTCGCAAAAAGTTTCGAACTGACCTACCTAACCAAGAAGTGCAAGCTGCTCTTGTAGCCCTTATGAAAGATAAGAGCGTGAATATAAAGTTTAAATCTTCGTCAAGTAATGCATGGCTTGCTGCATTGCTCACCTACGCGCCGTTTATAATCTTCATAGGATTTTGGATCTTCATGATGCGCCAGATGCAGTCCGGCGGTAACAAAGCCCTCTCTTTTGGAAAAAGCCGAGCCAAACTGCTCTCCAACCAAAACAAACGCGTGACTTTTAAAGATGTCGCCGGCGTAGAAGAAGCCAAAGAAGAGCTACAGGAGATAATAGAATTCCTCAAAGATCCTCAGAAATTCCAAAAACTAGGCGGACGCATACCCAAGGGAGTCTTGATGATGGGGCCTCCAGGTACAGGAAAAACACTTCTCGCCAGAGCCATCGCCGGCGAAGCTAACGTTCCTTTCTTCTCAATCTCCGGTTCAGACTTTGTAGAAATGTTCGTAGGCGTGGGTGCCTCGCGCGTTCGCGATCTATTTGAACAAGGTAAAAAGAATGCTCCCTGCATAATCTTCATCGATGAAATAGATGCCGTAGGCCGTCATCGCGGCGCCGGCCTAGGAGGTGGCCACGATGAACGAGAGCAAACCCTTAACCAGTTGCTCGTCGAAATGGATGGATTTGAATCAAATGACGGAGTAATTTTGATAGCTTCTACCAACCGACCTGATGTCTTAGACCCAGCACTGCTGCGACCCGGACGTTTCGACCGCCGAGTCGTTGTCAACCGCCCGGATGTAAAAGGCCGTGAAGGAATACTAGCAGTGCACACGCGCAAAATACCGCTGGCAGACGATGTCGACATCTCCGTAATAGCCCGCGGTACACCAGGCTTTACCGGTGCAGATCTTGCCAACCTAGTCAATGAAGCTGCCCTAAATGCCGCAAGATACAACAAGAAAGTAGTCAGCATGGCAGACTTCGAGCTGGCAAAAGATAAGGTGCTGATGGGCAGCGAGCGACGCTCCATAGTAATCAGCAATGAAGAAAAGCGCAACACTGCCTACCATGAAGCCGGACATGCACTGGTCGGAGTCAAGATTCCTAACGCCGACCCCGTACACAAGGTGTCCATAATCCCACGCGGCATGGCACTGGGAGTAACCCAACAGCTGCCCGAAGCAGACCGCTATACCCATACCCGAGAGTATATAGAAGGACAAATAGCCATACTCATGGGTGGGCGTATAGCTGAGGAGATCTTCCTAAACCATATGACTACAGGTGCCTCAAACGATATAGAACGCGCTACGGAACTAGCTAGAAAAATGGTCTGCGAGTTCGGTATGTCCCAGCTGGGCCCAATTACCTTCGGCAAAAGAGAAGAACAGATCTTCCTCGGACGAGATATCTCACATAGAGTCGACTATAGCGAAGATACAGCAATAAAGATCGACCAGGAAGTAAAACGCATCATCACTGAACAATACAACCGCGCCAAGCAGATAATATTGGAAAACAAAGAAGCTCTCGTAAGACTTGCCGAAGCACTACTAGAACACGAGTCGCTCGACGCAGTGCAAATTAGGCGTGTCATCGCTGGCCTACCTCTAGAAGAAACTTCTAGCCCAATTACTCAAAAAGACGATAAAACTCAAGGCGAACAAAAACCCGTGCTTAGCCCCATCTTACCACCGGTGCCGAGCGACAATCCTGCTACTGCTTAAAGTTCTGCGACGGATGCCCTGCCAGGTATCCGTCGCCTACTCTAGCCATTTACAAACTATAGTTTAAACTTATGCCCGCTCGATCCTATTTAAAGTGTATTTCCTGCAACGCTGATTTCGACGTACACGACAAACTATACACCTGTGCCCGATGTGGTGACTTACTGGATGTAACCTACGAGTTTGCATATGACCGAGATTACCTAAAACGAACCTTTCGCGAACGAAGACTGTCAAATCATCCGCTCGATCGTAGCGGCGTTTGGCGCTTTCGCGAGCTACTGGCCTTCTATGACGACCCCAAACACATAGTCACCATGTCCGAAGGCAACACGCCGATTTTCCTAGCTCCACGCAGCGCTCGCTACGCCGGCATCCATAAGTTGCAATTCAAGCACCAAGGTCTAAACCCTACAGGCTCATTCAAAGATAATGGCATGACCTCAGGCGTAACCCAAGCCCGTGCACTCTCGGCACGTGTGGTCGCCTGCGCAAGCACTGGCAATACTTCAGCCTCTATGGCCGCCTACGCAGCCCAAGCAGGCCTTCTAGCAGCAGTTTTTATTCCTGCAGGCCAAATAGCTTTCGGAAAGCTCTCGCAAAGCCTCGACTATGGTGCTAAAACCTTACAGATAGACGGCGACTTTGACGCCGCCATGCAGCTAGTACTGGAACTGAGCAAAGAGACTGATCTCTACTTGCTCAACTCCGTAAATCCGTTCAGACTAGAAGGGCAAAAAGCTATAGCTATAGAGCTACTCGAACAACTCGACTGGCAACCGCCAGACCATATACTAGTTCCCGGTGGTAACCTCGGCAACAGCTCGGCTATCGGAAAAGGCCTTAAAGAATGCTATGACCTTGGATTGATAGACCGCTTGCCCAAACTGCACGTAATACAGGCCGCAGGAGCGAACCCGCTGGCCATTATGTATAACTCCAAACTAACAACGCTGCCTAAAATAGGTACCGCACATACGCTAGCCACAGCAATAAAAATAGCCAACCCTGTATCTTGGAAAAAGGCCGTACGTGCCATCGAGTGGTGCCAAGGAAGCTGCATAGACGTAACCGAGCAAGAAATAGCCGACGCTAAGGCCATCATAGGTAGCGACGGCATCGGCTGTGAACCTGCTTCAGCAGTCACACTAGCTGGGCTCAAGCGGCTCGTCGAAGCTTCGATCGTAGACAAAGACGAGAACGTAGTTGCAATCCTAACCGGTAGCCTTATGAAAGACCCAGATTACACGGTCAACTATCATATGGATAAACTCTACGAAAAAGCCATCTATCACACTGAAACTATAAGTGCTCAAGGACATATAAAGGCGAGTTTCGCAAATAAACCTCTGCAGGTAGCAGCAGATAAAATCGCTATTCGCAAGCTGCTCGGCTTGTAACCTGCACTCCCTTTGGCTGAAGGCGGCAGTCTAGCACTTCTCCGCCAGCCTTCAGCAGCGCCGCCGTCAACTCAGCCTTCCTACCTTCAGCCGCAATGAATACTACGCAGCCCCCTCCACCAGCACCGCATACCTTAGCGCCAAGAGCTCCACTGGCCCGCGCTACCTCAACAAGCCGCTCTATCATGGGAGTAGTCACCCCCGATGCTAGCTTCTTACGTACCTGCCATTCTTCATCAAGTAACTTGGCCATAGCATCGATATCAGCACTACATACTGCTTGCTCCATCCTCAAGCTGATATCTACTATGCGCGTAAAATGAGCTCGTATCTCGCTGTCACCATCTATATACTTTTTAAAAATCTCCCAATTGTTCGTCCCGCTAAAGTGCGGCTTGCCCGTGTAACATAGCACGAACCTACTATCCAGCAGCGCAGAGTCAATTAGTAGCTGTTTGCACGTTACACCTGTAATCTCTAACTGTATCGAGCAAACTCCTCCAAACATCGCTGGATAATAGTCCTGCTCACCTGCCGGTACTCGTATCACCTGCGTCTCTATATTCTTAGCTATAGTAAGCAGTTGCTGTTCGGAGTAACCCCGCAAAGTAAAAGCATTAAGAGCACTACAGACGGCAACATTCAGCGCTGAAGAACCACCTAGCCCAGATCCAGCAGGTGCAGCACAATCGGTCGTAAGCTCTAATCCAACCGCCGGACGAAAAAACTTCAGCAACCTTACAAGTAGCTCTAACCTTCCCTCCTGCTCCAAGCCCTCCAAGGTAGTCTCAACTACTTCACTAGTATCCTTAGAAGTTATGACTACAACGTCATCACTACGCTCAACAATAGTGCAACGAGCAAACAAATCGACGGCAAAGTTTATCGTACGGGCTCCAGGATGAAACAAATAAAGTGGCCAAATGTCCACCGTCCCACCTGCTAGATCAATCCGCGTCGGAGCAAGTGCCTCTATCACGTTACCCCTCCCTCTTTTCCACTAGCTCTGCATTAGCTTAAAGCAAAGTTAAATCAAGCTAAAGCTTTCTCTCCTACTGTGAACATAGGTTGTCAGCAATCTTCATTTAATGCTACGATCTTGCTTCATAGCCTTAAGCGAAAGGATGATCTATGAAAGAGCAAGATACCGAAATAAGAGTTTACGATAGACGAATGTTCAACCCCGACGGAACATTACGTGAGGGTTACAAAGAAGCTGCTACCACACAGCCCAAAGAAGCAAAAAAGCAACCCACCACACAAGAGCAGCCGAAAACAAAGCGTCGTCCAGAAGGAGTAAATCGCTATTTCGCCGGCCTAATAGAAATGCTAACTATGAACGCGCTAATTCACCTCGGCGGTGATGGCCAGTTAAGCAAACCCGGAGCAGTTAATCTAGAAGCTGCACGTGACTTCGTAGAAATGCTCGCAGCCCTAGAAGAGAAAACCAAAGATAACCTCAGCATAGAAGAAGAACGATTCCTAGCAGACATGCTCGCACGACTGCGTATAGAATACGTCAGCGTAGCAAATAAGATTTCAGCAAGTGCTAAGAAACAAACGACCGCAGATCCTATCGGCAAAGCGAAGCAATAAATAATCTTCTGGAGGGTGCTAAAATGCTAAAGATAACCTTCCTTGGCACGGGCACTTCCGTCGGCGTGCCCAAAATAGGCTGTGATTGCCCTACATGTGTTTCTACAGATGAGCGCGATAAGCGCCTGAGAGCATCGATCCTCATAGAGTACAACGGAAAAAAGATACTCGTCGATCCATCGATAGACTTTAGACAACAAGCGCTACGTGCCAAGCTTTTTCGTATCGACGCCATATTTATAACCCACTGCCATGCAGACCACGTCTTCGGCTTAGATGATGTTCGCCCAATCAACCTTAAGTTCGGCTCTATACCTTGCTACGCCAGCGAACGCACCTGGCAAGAGCTTTACCAAATCTTCGGCTACATCTTCAAAAACCAAGATTCGCAACACTCCCGGCCGCAGATCGTCCCCCACACCCTACAAGGGAAATTCTCCATATTCGGTCTAGAAGTTACCCCACTTGAAGTCCTACATGGTAAGTTACCAGTAACCGCCTTTCGACTTAACAACGCAGCCTACGTAACCGATTGCAAGGTGATACCACCTGAAGCGCTGGAAGCACTCCGCTGTCTAGACCTGCTTATCATAGATGGGCTAAGTCGCAAACCACATCCTACTCACCTCAGCCTAGCTGAAAGTCTGGAATATATAAACCTACTAGCACCAAAGCGAACTCTGATTACCCATATCTCGCACGACCTCAAGCACGAAGAAGTAAACAGCGAATTACCTCAAAATGTCTCCCTCGCCTACGATGGCCTCGAAGTGACAGCTTAAAAAGCTGCCACAAGATAGCCTCCTGCACATAACTAGCCTAGCCCGCAAGAAAAGCTCAGCCTATTAGACCTAATCAAAAAATCCCAATGTCTGCTGAAGTTTATAAGGTTTGATTCGTGCTTCAGCTAAGCGGACGTATTCAGGATTTATATCGTAGCCGACATACTTTCTCCCCGATTTGAGCGCAGCTATAGCTGTAGAGCCGCTGCCCATAAACGGATCGAGAACAATATCACCCGTGTAGGTATATAACTGAATCAGCCGATAAGGTAATTCGACAGGAAATGGCGCCGGATGCCCAACCTTCTTTGCCGATTCCGGATTCATGTGCCAGACCGACTTCGTCCATTCCATGAACTGCCTTTTACTTATTGTATCCTTCTTACCCGAAACAGGCCTGCGTGAGAAAGAACCTTTTGAAAAAACCAAAATGTATTCGTGGGTATCCCGAAGAACTGGATTAGCCGCAGATTGCCAAGTGCCCCAGGCCATGGATACACCAGCAGCCGCCCCCTTGCACCAGATAATCTCGCCACGCATCAGATAACCTATCTCTATCATCATTTGAGAAACATAGTCAGATAGCGGAATGTACGGCCTGCGGCCCAAGTTCGCCACATTGACGCAAGCTCTCCCACCACAAACAAGAACCCGATAAGTTTCCCGGAAAACACTTTTTAGCAATTCTAAATATTCACCGAGACTTAGATTTTCATCATATTCTTTAGCGACATTATAAGGCGGTGATGTCACCATTAAGTGCACAGAATTACTTGGAAGTTCTTTCATATTTTCTGAACTTCCCAAAATAATAGCGTTCTCCAGCTCCGTAGGAATAAAATTCTCTTCAACCGCTACTTCTTCAGCAATCTCAAGCCCTCTGTAAAGCCCCGAATTGTAATATCCTGAAGAGTCATGACTAATCCGAGATGTAGTACCAAAAGAACTTGTTTTTGAGCGCTTCTTCATCGCCTCAGGCCCTGCACAAGTCAATATAGCTGTTAAATCAGTCCACACGCTTCATCTAAATGGTCATTAAGATTGACGCTCTCTATCTGCTTAAGGTATAAGGACATCTGTAGTCTACCAACAGATTACTAGTATCCCAAACTTTTATACCTTCGTGTAGCACGGATCACCAAAACACTTATGAACAAAATTCTTCCTCTATTCCTACTTGCTATATTAACAACCGAAACTAATGCTCAGACGACCGATTTTCAATTATGGAACGACACACAGCTAATCATATCTCTAAGAAAGAACCTATCGGCTACCATCTGGATCTTTGGCAGATTTGGAGAAGATGCCCAAACCACGACCGATGCACGTATCGGAGGTTTGATAAATAAGAAGATCAACAAGTATCTAACACTTAGCGGAGGCTACCTTTACCGCTACGCAAATCCTACTTTCCGACGTCCCCTATACGAAAGCAGATATCTAGGAATAGCTACTTTGACTCTCCCTTTAACTACTGACAACAAATGGACGCTGATAAACCGCAACATGTACCAATATGAGGCTCGCTATTCACGCCCGAATGCAACCGTAATACGCAACCGCTTTTGGCTAAAACGTAAGCTTGATAAATTAGAACCGTTCGTCGCTTTCGAATCATTTTACGATATCCGCTTACGCGGCTTTGCTAGATACCGTACTCAAGCTGGATGCTCGTATAGCTTTAATCCTAAACTCTCGGCAGACTTCTATTACGTCCGTCAAGATGAAACCGGCAATCGTCCTGGCACACTTAACGGTGTCGGAACAAGTTTGCGAGTATATTTCTGATTCATTTTCTCCTGTACTTACCTGTCAATTGTCCTTCCGCTAATATATGACCCTGCATAGCCTTGACAATAGCGTCTTTTCTCAGACCAGGCTGTAAGTTAAGCTGGGTGTCTAAAGCATAAAGTTTGAAATAATATCTATGCGGATCACCCTCCGGAGGGCAAGGGCCTCCATAATCACTTTTGTTGAAGTCGTTCACTCCTTGCTTTGCACCTTCAATAGTCTGAATCTTTACGCCTTCTGCTAATTCCGTCAGCATCGGCGGTATATCGTACACAACCCAATGCACCCAAGTGCCCATCGGCGCATCGGGATCATCGCATATCAATACCAAACTCTTCGTCCCTTCAGGAATGCCGCTCCATTTAAGCGGTGGTGATACATCCTCACCATCACAAGTGTACTTAACTGGAATATTTGCTCCTTCCGAAAATGCAGTACTAGACAAAACCAGTTTCGATATCCGTTTCTGTGAGTTCTCTGAATCAGCTACCCTAAGCGATGAAGAAGGAGACTTACACCCCAATAAGCAAATAAGCAGAAACGTCAGCAATCTCATAAATCCCTCCGCATCCAACATACCTAACAGAAAAGCTGAGAGCAAGTCCACGCCAAAGCTACTACAGGCCTCAGTTGCTCCAATAAGCTACCATAGCTTATGATTCTATAAACTATGAAGATTGTTTACGGTATAGCTCAGTCAGACTTACTAAGACGCCCATCAGTAACTACTTTTGGAGTGTTCGATGGCTTACACTTAGGCCATCAGTTGATAATGAAAACCCTAGTAGAACGTTCCAAAGTTACCGGTTATGCGGCTACAGTGGTGACTTTCTTACCCTACCCTAGACAGGTACTCGACCCCACAAACGCACCCATACCGCTACAAACTTTTGACCAAAAGATGGAAGGCTTAGAAAAGCTAGGTATCGAGCAGGTATTAGTAATAGAGTTCACCAAAGAGTTTGCAGCTACTACGGCAGAAGCCTTCACAAAAGAGATTCTGCTCGATCGCCTTGCCTCGCGTGAAGTATACCTTGGAGAAGGATTTGTCTTCGGTCACGGACGCAAAGGTAATATAGACAAGCTGCGAGAGCTCGCCTTAAAGTACGGTTTCTTTGCCGATCAGGTGCCCGAAGTATTGCTGCGCGGCTGCCGCATAAGCTCTGCTCTCATACGAGAGCTGCTCCTTACAGGTCAAGTAAACCTAGCTAGACGGATGCTAGGCCGCCCCTACGGAATCGAAGGTATCGTCTGCAACGGACGTAAGCTCGGACGAGAACTCAACTTCCCTACAGCTAACCTCCACCCCATCAACGCCATCGTTCCAGCTAACGGCGTATATATAACGCTAGTACTGGTAGACGGTCGCTGGCATAGAAGCGTCACTAACGTCGGCATCAGGCCTACAGTAACCGACGAGCCAGTGTGTACAGTAGAAACGCATATTCTAGACTTCGACCGAGATATCTACGGTCAGAAACTGCGTCTGCGCTTCCTGCATCGAATTCGAAACGAGCAACGGTTCGCCTCAATTGCACAACTGCGAGATCGCATAGCGCTAGATACGAAGCTATCAATAAGATATTTCGAGCGACAAGGCGTAAGAAATAGCCTTGAGTATGTTTGAATTAGGCCCGCAGAAGAAACAAAACCAGCAGCTCCTACCAGCCGGTACTGAGAAGGCTTGCATACAGCCCTACAAAGCCACTTACCTAGCTGAAAGCAAGCTCTCCGATTACGGCCTGAAAGGTCTATCTCGCGCTGCACTCATCTATTATTCGGTCCTCAGCTTCGGACTAAAACTGTACCTAGACCGTATAGCCAGCCAGAAAATAGAAGATCTCGAAGGACTGCTACCTCGCCTTTTGCACAAGCTAGCCTTACTTTCGGCTCTACGCAGCAAACCAGCAGCCCTCAGAGAAGCTCGCGGCAAAGAACTTACCGAGCGATTGATGAGGCTCGGTACAACTTTCATCAAGATAGGTCAGACGCTCTCAACTCGCCCAGATCTGCTACCTAACGAGTACCTACAACAGCTTTCCCTGCTGCAAGACCAAGTAAAGCCTTTTCCAACACGCATAGCCTATAAGATTATCGCAGAAGAGCTAGGCCGCAGTTTAGAAGAGGTGTTCTCTGTTATTTCAGAATCTCCGGTCGCCGCCGCAAGCCTCGGTCAAGTCTACGAAGCTCGGCTCAAAAACGGCGAAAGAGTTGCTGTCAAAGTGCAACGTCCGGGATTAGAAAACATCGTAAATGCTGACTTAGCAGTGATACGCCTGACACTAGAACGTATCGAAAGAAGCCGTCCAAAATGGCTTGCTGGTATCGAATGGCAACCTATCTTGCAAGAATTCGCCTCAATGCTGTTTAAAGAAATGGACTACCTGCAAGAGGCAGAAAATGCCGAAACTTTTAGAAAAAACTTTGCCGACTGGCCTCAAATATATGTGCCCAAGGTCTATCACGAATATTGCTCGCAGCGCGTCCTCGTCGAAGAATATATCGACGGCTTCAAAGTAAACGATCCACAAGCACTACAAAATGCCGGCTTCGATCCAATGCAAATAGTTAAACTCTGCTCTAAAGCCTACCTAAAACAACTACTAGAAGACGGTTTCTTTCACGCTGACCCGCACCCAGGCAACTTACGAGTGATGCGAGACGGTCGGCTAGCTTTCTTCGACTTTGGCATGGTAGGCCAGCTACCGACAGAAACTCAGAGCCTGTTAGTAGATTGCTTCTTCCATATCGTCGAACGTGACGTACATGGACTTGTCGACGACCTCATAGCCCTGAAGTTCCTCAAAGAAGGCGCCGACCCACAAGAGTTTCGCCCAGCAATAGAAGAGATCTTCTCGCACTATATAGGTATCAAGCTCGGACAGATAAAATTCCGCCAACTAATAGATGCTATCTCGGAAACTATCTATAAACTCCCGTTCACCTTCCCAGCCGACATAACCTTCGTCACGCGAGCACTAACTACGATCGAAGGCTTAGGCCTGCTCGTAGATCCTTCGTTTAGCTTCTTCGACACGATAAAACCCTACGCAAAAGAATTCATGCTCAAGCGAGAAGGACGTCACCTGCGCGATAAGCTCCTTGCTCGCCTAACACGAGGAGAAGATGGCCGCATCTCATGGAATAAAGTCTGGAAACTAGCCAAAATGGCCATTAAGTTCTACCTCTCTCCCAATGCTAGAACTTAGCTACTTTGTAGTTGCACGCTCTTTGCCTGCTGTATAATTAATTTCAAGAATCTCGAAGAGGAGCAATATGTCCACTAAAGTAGAAAAAATAACCCTATCAGCACCAATCCAAAGCCCAATAGCGCTATGGCAGACTTTGCCAACAATAGTCGCCATAGTAGCAGCCATAGCCCTTATACTTGCAAGATACCAAGGCTCTACGCTGAACATCCTACGAGAGGGTAGCCTGACAAACCTGGCACTCATAAGCTATATCGCTTCCTCTCTGCTGTTTGGAATGTACCTTATAGGCCGTGAACCATTAATGCGCAAAATGGCGATGTTTGCTATGGGCCTCGGTTTTACGTTCAACCTAGCCGCTTGGGGCGTGCGCTGGATAGAATACGTCGAGCACCTGAAAACACAAGGCGATATGGCTACCCTGTGGCAAACGTTGTCCTGGACAGAAAAGGTCAACCATACCTTCCCACTCTCAAACTTGTACGATATAACCCTCGGCCTTACTACCTTCCTGGGGCTTACTTCAATGCTAGTAGGTACGAGAAAGAAGTACGAATTTCTAGGCGCAGTAACTATGCCCCTAGGCGCACTTTTCCTCACCCTAGCAGTCTTCCTCGGCAATACTATAACTACGCTGCAGCCTATTCTACGTAGTTACTGGCGGCCTATACACGTCGGCGTAGCAGCAATAAGCTATGGCATCTGCGCCGTAACATTCGCCGTAGCAGTGCTCTACTTGCTCAAAGACAACATGCGAATCGAGCGAATAGCGCTCGTGATCTCGGTCTTCACCGTGACTACCTACCTGCTACTTGCAGCACTCTTCGGAAACTTTTCCTTAATCGAAGGTAGCTTCGGCATGAACATAGTCGTCTCTTCGCCTATGGGTGAAGGCCCTGTAAGATTTTCTGCCGCACGAGGCGATTTCCTTACAGCTAACTTCGCTATCGTAGGACGCTTCGCACAAGCAATAGTGCTGCTTTCTATAGTAGCTGCTGCACTCTATGTTAAAGACATGTTCTTCGGAGAAAATGACCAACTGCGCAAGACCGCAAATGCCGTCTTCAGCCTCGCTATAACGCTGCAGATACTAGCTACGGGTATACTCTACTTCGAAATGAAACGCACAAAAGACTTTAGTTCACTCGTACCTCAAACTCAGTTGCCTAAGCTAGCCCAACTAATGTCCGAACAAGACGACCCTCATAGCCACGCTGCACAAGGACAAATAGAAACCGCCCGCCGAATGCTAGCCGAAATGTCACCAAGAATGAAAGTAAGCTTCGGCTCTAATCCCGTAGTCAGTGCGGCATTCTTCACTATCATCGCAGGCGGTCTCTTCTTCTGGCTATTTCAGCTGCGCGGCAAGTCCATCATAGAAAACTTGCCTCCGCTTGAAGTCCTCGACGACCTCAACTATAAACTCGTCTCCGTTTGCTTCCCCGGCTTTACACTCATGTTGATACTAGGCGCAGTATGGGCGAACGAGTCTTGGGGCAGCTACTGGAGCTGGGATCCAAAAGAAACCTGGGGATTAATTACCTGGATAGCCTACGCAGCCTTCTTGCACACGCGCTTTAGCCACGGCTGGAAAGGTAGAAGATCAGCATATTTCGCCATACTAGGCTTTGCCTTCATGCTCTTTACTTACCTCGGCGTAAGTTACCTGCTGCCCGGGTTACACTCATACGCCTAAACTACTAAGGCAAAAGGATTTTTCCTTTTGCCTTCAGCTCTTCTCAAGCAGTCACTATCCGATTTCACATCCTTGACGGAAGCGTATCAAGCAGGCAAAGCTTCGCCTGAGCCAGACTAGGACTAGTAAGCTTTTGGCAGTTTTCCAGCTCGGGCAGCACGTTTCCGCATGCGATGTGCTTATGCACGCACGAGTTTGGCAAGGTCGGTGTCGTCGCAAATGACGATGAGCGCTCGCCGATAACGCCGACTATTACGCTGCTTAGGACTAGAAAGCCTTTACCTTACCAGGTAAGTTTTGAGTAGTGTTTTGAATAACTTACCGTGGCTCCGCACCTTTAAACGCAGCAGTTCATGTACAATAACCTCACGGCGAAACTCTGCGAACTGGCGCAGCAGGTCGGTATCAAAAGTCAAGCGCCCTTTGCGCGAGCAACTTGCCCATTTGCGTCGCATTGGGCGCAAGTAGACCTCCTTTAGCTCCACGCCTATCCGTTGCCCCCAGGCGTAGACCTCGGACTTGAAAACCGCTACCGGCAGCGACTCGTCCAATGGCGGCGGCAAAGCCAGCGTTTCTTTTCTCACGAACAATACCTCCGCAGCACGTTCATGATCTGTTCCACGAGGTCCGGCACGTTCTTCAAGCCGACCTTTCCCAACTGCGCATAAAGCGCCCGCCGCACTGCCCATGCCTGCGCCGCATGGGTGCGCCAGTGCTGATTCTTCTGTAAGTGTCGCTTCCACCGCGGTAACGATACGCTCGCGGGCATCTCGGGCAAATTGGCTTGCTCAGCAACCAGTCCAGCGTGAACACCTCCATCGAAACGCCGTTCTCTGTCTGCCGTTGATGTGCCTCGTTGACCTGACGGATGAGTTCCTCCAGCTGCCACAACGCTTCCTGCATGGAGATCTGCCGCTTCTTGAAGGTTTCTGCAACGTGCTCGGCTCTCTCCCGATGGGGATCAAGTAGGGCGCTGCGTCAGCCTCATCCTGCACTTTCTTGTGCGATGCTCTTGAGCAGGTTGAAGACCTTGACCGTCTCCGGCTGGTTACTCTGGGCGATCTGCTCCAGCGTCTGCGGCGTGATCTCGTACACCGCGACGGATTCACGAATCACTCCGCCCTGTGTATGCTCCTGCACCAGATAGGCGGTCTTGCGGGCCAGGTCGCAGTTGAGGGATGCCCCCGCGTCAAAGGCGGCTCGCAGCAGCGCATACAGGTCTGCCAATCGCGGTAATCATCCATAAACTCGCGCAGGCAAGGGTCCGGCGAGAGGATTTCATACAGGTCTTCCAATTCCCTGAAGAATTGATAGAACTCCTGCCGCTTCTCTTCATCCATGAACGCCTGCAAGGCGGCGTCGGCGGCTTTGTTTGCAGGTTTGCCAGCCAAGAGGGGAAGATACTCGGTTCGCCCGCGCTGCATCTTTTGGACGAATCGCTCCTTGAGCACGTCCGCCCCTTCGATGACGCCCGACACATCCCGCGAGTCGAACGCCAGCGCCTTCTCTAAGTTCTCGAAGATGCCTACAAAATCCAGCACAAACCCGCCCGGCTTGTGCTTGCCGTTTTCGTCCTCGTAGGGACGGTTGACGCGGGCGATGGCCTGCAGCAGCACATGGTCGCGCATGGGCTTGTCCAGATACATGCAGTAGAGCACCGGCGCGTCGTAGCCGGTCAGCAGTTTCTCCGTGACGATCAGGATTTTGGGCAGCTCCTGCGGCTTGAGGAACGCCTTGCGAAGGCGTTTCTCTTCCTCTTCGGCGAGATGGTAGCGAGCGATCTCCGGCGGGTCATTGTGCGCTGGGCTGATGACAACCTGTGAGTATTCAGGTGGCAGGTATTGATCTAACGCCTCTTTGAGCAGGCAGCACGCCTCGCGGTCCACGCCCACGAGGAACGCCTTGTAACCCATGGGTTCCACCGTCTCGGTGAAATGGTGCGCCACGTATTGGGCAACCCGCTGGACTCGCTCTCTATTTTTGAGCATGTTCTTGAGCGTGACCGCCTTGTCCAGCACGCGGTTCAAGTCCTCGATGTCGCTCACGCCCTCGGCTTCCACCAGGTCCAGAAACTCACGCTCCAGCGTGGCGCGGTCCACCCGCAGTTCGTTGGGCGCGAGGCTGTAATACAGCGGCACGGTCGTGCCGTCCTCGATGGACTCGGCGATGGAGTATTTGTCCAAGTACCCTTGCGGGTCGTCGGTGCCAAAGACTTTGAAGGTGCCCCTGCCGTAGGCCGTTTTGTCAATCGGCGTGCCGGTAAAGCCCAGATAGGTTGCATTGGGCAGTGCGCCCATCAGGTAGTTGCCCAAATCGCCCCCTGTGGTGCGGTGCGCCTCGTCAATCAACACGATGATGTTGGCGCGGGGGTTCAAGTCCGCAGGCATATCGTCGAACTTGTGGATCATCGAGACAATCAGCCCGCGCGTGTCGCGCCGCAGCAGGTCGTACAGGTGCTTTTTGGAGCGCGCCACCTCCACATGCCCAAAGCCCACAGACTCCAAGTTCTGGAACAGTTGCTGCTGCAGCTCGTTGCGGTCGACAATCATCAGCACGGTGGGGTTTTGCAGGCGAGGGTCTTCCAGCAGCAGGCGGGCGACGGTAATCATCGTGTAGGTTTTGCCTGAGCCTTGGGTATGCCACACCAGTCCTCGTCTCTTTTGCGGGTCGCGCACGCGCCCCACCACGCGCTCGGCGGCGCGGATTTGATGGGGGCGCAGCACCACTTTGGTCAACTCGCCATCCCGCCGTGGGAAAATGATGTACTCGGTCAGCACGCGCAGCAGGCGTGAGGGCGCGATGAAACTCTTGACCAGCGTCTCGAAGTCGCTTCCTGCGCACTCGTCGCGCCAGTTCAGCAGCGTCTTGCGCGACAGCGCCCAAGTGGGTCCGTAGAAGAACTGCACCATGTGCGTCAGCGCGGCGAGTTGCGCATGCACCATCAGGTCGGGGGCTTGCTCGTGGTAGCGGCGCACTTGGTCTAAGGCTTCGGCGACGCCCTCCATCCGTGAGGCGGCTTTGGTTTCTATCAGCAGCACGGGGATGCCGTTGACGCAGAACACCACATCGGCGCGAATGCGCACGGCGCCACTGCGAAAGCGAAACTCATCCGTTACATGCAGGGCGTTCGCGGTGGGGTTTTCTAAATCCAGCAGGCGCAGGTTGCGCTCGCGCCGCTCGGCATGCACAAACACCGTCTTTAACCCGCGCAGGTATTCCCACGCCTGCAGGTTGCCCTCGATATTAGCGGGGATGCGAATCAGTCGCTCCAGCACCTCCTCTGCCGTCTGCACGCTGTCGACGGCGTTCGGGTTGAGCGGCTGCAGTTTCTCAACAAACACACGGCGCAGGATAGACTGCTCCTCGCCCCCGCGCAGGGCGAGCGCGTCTTCAGGCGCAAGATAGTGCCAGCCCACCTCATGGGCGTAGCGCAGGATAGGGTTCTGTACGGTCACGCGTTCCGATGCAATTGACATTGGTTTGTATTTTACCACAGAGGGCACAGAGAGGCACGGAGAGAAAAAAGAGGTAGATTCCTGCTTTACCACAGAGGGCACAGAAAGACACAGAGAGAAAAAAGAGGTAGATTCGTGCTTCACCACCATAGAGGGCACAGAAAGACACAGAGAGAAAAAAAGAGGTGGAGTTCGTACTTTACCACCACAGAGGGCACAGAGAGGCACGGAGAGAGAAAGAGGTGGATTCGTGCTTTACCACCACAGAGAGCACAGAGGGCACGGAGGAGAGGGGTTTTTTCCTCTTTTTCTCTCTGTGTTCTCTGTGCCCTCTGTGGTAAAAGTACGAATCCACCTCCTTTTTCCTCTGTGCCTCTCTGCGCCCTCTGTGGTAAAAGTACGAATCCACCTCCTTTTTCCTCTGTGCCCCTCTGCGCCCTCTGTGGTAAAATTACTCACAATACAATCCGCTTGATTCCCTGCTTGAGACGCTCCACATTGAAGTTGATCAGCAGTCCCACGCGGCAGCCAGAGAGTTTGAGGTACGAGAGGATTTGTGCTTCGTGGATTGGGTGGAGCTGCTCCGCGGCTTTGACTTCCACAATCACCGCTCCCTCCACCAGCAGGTCGACTCGGTAGCCAACTTCCAGATGCACCTCTTTGTAGACCAACGGCAGCGGTTTCTGAGATTCGGCGTGCAGTCCCCGTTTCTGCAATTCGTAGCATAGGCACGCCTCATACGCCGACTCCAGCAGCCCTGGTCCGAGCGCACGATGTACTTCAATCGCTGCGCCGATAATCTGCTCGGTTAGACCGTTAAGTTCCGAAAGCTCCATGGTGTTCTCCTTTTGAACCACAGAGGGCACAGAGAGGCACAGAGAAAGAGTTTGTTTTTTGTTTGTCTGTGCTCTCCTTCTCCGTGTCCTCTGTGCCCTCTGTGGTTGTTCCTTCTTCTCTGCGTCTGCTGCGGTTCCTACTTACACTGTCTCCGCGCCCTCTGGGTGCTCTGGGGCGAGAACTGCACGCCGCTTGCCCGTCATCAACTCGTGCAGCAGGGTTTTGAACAGCGTCTCCAGCGCGTCGCGCCGCGCCCGCTCCGCCGCTATCTTGGCGTCCACCGCCCTGAGAATCGAGGCAATCGCCCGTTGCTCCTCCAGCGGGGGGAGAGCTAGAGCATACTCTCTAAGTTGCTGCACTTGCAGGTTATATTTGCCATCCGCTGCACGCTTAGCAAACTGAGAGAAAGGCACTCTTTCACTGCTCAACAAGTACGCCAAGAACTGCTGATCCACAGCATCTGCGATTGCCCGTGCGCGGACAGTGAAGGAAGCATAGGTTGTGGGAACCGTAGGAGCCTCTTCCACTACACCAACACGCCCCACATTATCGATACTCCCGCTTGAGCCTACCAGCAGAATGTCGCCCTCGTGGAGCATCTTATCTGGAGAGACACGCTTAGAGATGAATGCCCGCGGCGACAAGTCCACCTTACCATCTCGGATGTTCGGTATTCCCACTATCCCTACTCCTAACTTGGACTCTTCTCGCTTTGACCACGATATGCCTCGCTCGAACACTACCACCTCCCCCAAGCGCACCACCTTCCAGTGCGCGGGCAAGGGACCGAGTTCGGTTTCCTGAAGTTCGCTTGCCACAGAAGGCGCAGCAGGGCGGCTCTGATCCCTCTCTGTGCCCTCTGTGGTTGGGATTCCAAAGGCGAACAGGCGTCGCATCAGGCTGGTTTTGAGGGCTTGGGCGGCGTGGATGACCTGCTGCGTGGCGTCGCGGGCGCGTTGCACGGCGCGTAGTATCTG
>JANWYG010000023.1 GCA_025057015.1 Blastocatellia bacterium | reverse complement strand
TTCGGCAGGAGAAGGGATTTCGGCATCTACTTTGTCGGTGGAGATCTCAAAAAGTGGCTCGTCGCGCTTTACTGTATCGCCTACTTTCTTCAACCATTTGACCAATGTACCTTCTGCTATGCTCTCGCCCATTTGGGGCATAATGACATCAGTAACCATATCTCTCCTTCAGTATTCTGCCAAACGTCTAGCAGCTTTTGCGAGCTTTTCTACGCTTGGCAGGAAGTAATCTTCAAGTGGTGGGCTATAGGGTACGGGCGTGTCTGGAGCTGTGACACGCACTATCGGACCGTCTAAGTATTCAAAAGCTTTCTCAGCTATAGTAGCAGCAAGTTCACCTGCATATCCACCTGTGCGAGTGGCTTCATGTAGCAGTATGACTTTGTTTGTCTTGGCAACGCTCGTAAGCACAGCTTCTTCGTCGTATGGAAGGAGGCTACGCAGGTCTATCACTTCGATATCGATACCTTCTTTAGCAAGTAGCTCTGCTGTTTCCAGTGCAGTATATACCATTGCGCCGTAGGTAATGATCGACAGCGTGCTGCCTTGTCGAGCTACTCTGGCTTTTCCTATAGGCACTATATATTCTTCGTGCGGCAGGTCTTCCTTAATTCTGCGGTAGAGGAACTTATGTTCAAAGTAAAGTACGGGATCATCGTCACGGATAGCGGCCTTAAGCAGTCCTTTAGCGTCATAAGCGGTTGCCGGAGCTACCATTTTCAGTCCCGGGGTATTTAGAAAGAACGACTCTACGTTTTGCGAATGGAAAGGACCGCCGCGTACGCCGCCGCCGCATGGACCACGTACTACGATAGGTATGCCTATATTCTGCCGGTATCTGGATGTAGCGGCGAAGTTTGTCAGCATATCGAAGGCACAGGAGATGAAGTCTATGAACTGCATCTCGACTACAGGTCGTAGACCCATCATTGCTGCGCCACAAGCAGCTCCTACTATAGCAGCTTCAGATATCGGTGTATCTATCACGCGGTCTTTGCCGAAGCGCTCGTATAGCCCCTCAGTAACTTTGAAAGCACCACCATAGACTCCTATGTCCTCGCCCATAAGAAAGACATTCGGATCACGTTCCATTTCCTCGAAGAGAGCTTGACGTATAGCTTCAAGGTAGGTGACTACTGGCATTTCTGATTGGCTCCTTGTAGACTCCTTCTAACAGCGAAGCTGGATCAGGAAAAGGTGATGCTTCAGCTATAGCAAGTTCTTCGTCTAGATATTCAGCAATTCGCCTGTCTAGCTGATCTAGCTCATCACTTTTGAGAATATCTTTTTGTTCCAGCACTCTCTTGTAATTGTCTATAGGATCTTTTGTCTTCCAGTATTCAAGCAGGTCTTTTGGAACGTAGCGCTGGTCGTCGTGTTGTGCGTGGCCGAGCATGCGGAAGGTCTTTGCTTCTATCATAGTCGGACCTCCGCCTTGACGAGCTCGGTCTACAGCTTGGCGAGCTACTTCATAGCAAGCAACAACGTCATTGCCGTCTACTATGTAGCCTGGGATGCCGTAAGCTTTTGCTTTTTCTATTAGGTCACGCACGGCGCATTGCTGTTCAGTCGGCGTGCTGAAAGCGTAGCCGTTATGTTCCATGACTATGATAGTAGGCAGATTAAGCACTGCTATTAGGTTCACTCCTTCGTGGAAAGCTCCTGTAGAAGTGGCTCCATCGCCTACATAGACCATAGTAACGATGTTCTTAGCTTTGAGCCTTGCGCCGAGTGCGAGGCCAGCCGTTACGGAAACCATATCTCCGAGGTGACTGATAGGGCCTATAAAGCCGCGTTCAAGATCTGCTATATGTATGTTCAAGTCGCGGCCGCGACTGCCGCCGCCTTCACGAGCCATATACTGCATGAAGATTTCCCTTGGTAGTGCTCCACGCACGAGCATTGCGCCTAGATCGCGGATAAGGGGACTAAGGATATCGCCTTTGGATAAAGCATAGGCTGTGCCGACAGCCGTCGCTTCTTGGCCGAGGCTGCGATAGAGACCACCGATTACCTTGTTTTGTCTAAAAAGTATCGTTAGTCGCTCTTCTAAGCTGCGCGTAAGCCGCATGTAGTAGTACAGATCGATGTATTGTTGTTTTGTAAGTTCCACCATACTTAAAAGTGCAATGCTCGACCGTGCACAGCATGTGCAGCTTCTTGGACTATTTCCGATAGTGTTGGGTGTGCGTGCATTGTTGCTCCGATTTCCTCAGCGGTAAACTCTCCTCGTAGGGCTATACCGGCTTCGGCTATGAGCTCTGTAACGCGCGGGCCGATGGCATGTACACCTAGCACTTCATCGTACTTAGCATCAGTGACTATTTTGACAAAACCTTCAGTTTTACCGAGTATAGCTGCTTTGCCTATGGGACTAAATGGAAACTTGCCTACTTTGACTTCATAGCCCAGTTCTTTTGCTTTACGTTCGGTTAGACCGACGCTTGCGACTTCAGGCTCGCAGTAAGTACAGCTTGGTACTAACCGATAGTCTATCTTATGGCATTCTTTACCTGCTATATGATCTACGGCTAGGATGCCTTCTGCCCAGGCTACGTGTGCAAGCTGTGGTGTAGGTATTATATCGCCTATAGCGTAGACATTAGGTTCTGCTGTGCGGCAGAACTCGTCTACAAGGATGAACCCTCGGTCCATCTTGATTGCTGTCTGTTCGAGGCCGATCCCTTCGGTAAGCGGGCGACGGCCTGTAGCCACAAGTAGCAATTCGGCTTTGTGAGTCGATGTTTCACCGCTGGATACGTTCCTTACTGTTACCTCTACGCCGTCGTCTACGACCTTAGCTGATTCGTAGGCTGTACCGGGAAGAATTGTCATCCCCTGTTTTTTCAGTATCTTCTCTAACTCTTTGCCTACCTCTTCGTCTTCTAGCGGGAGGATATGTGGCATATATTCTACGAGCGTGATCTTTGATCCGAAGCGATTGAAGATGGAAGCAAATTCTACACCGACGGCCCCAGCTCCGAGTATAGATATCGATGCTGGTATGTAGTCAAGTTCGAGAATGTGGTCACTGTTGATGATCCTCCTGCCGTCGATTTCAAGACCTGGTAGCGATTTTGGTACTGAGCCAGTAGCAAGTACTATGTTGCGGGTTTCGACTATTTGTTTGCCAGTCTCGCTTTCGACTTCAACTTTACCGCGACCGGCAAGCCTGCCAAAACCATGAAAGACAGCTATTTTGTTTTTCTTCATCAAGAAGTCTATGCCTTTGGCGTTCTTCTGCACGATCTTGTTTTTGCGTTTCTGTACGGCGACAAAATCTAGCTTTATGTTTTCTACACTGATACCAAACTCTGTAGAGTGCTTTATATGCTCGTATATTTCAGCATTCTCGAGCAGAGCCTTAGTTGGGATACAGCCGCGATGTAAACAAGTACCGCCAAGCGCTTTATCTTTTTCCACTACAGCGGTTTTCAGCCCGTTCTGGGCGGCTCGAATTGCGGCTACGTAACCACCAGGACCACCACCTATGATTACTACATCAAAGATATCCACTAATCACCTCCGAGGGGCGCGTTATCAGATCTCTAAGGACTTACAGGCGCAGTAGAAATATCAGATAACAGCTGATTCTTCAACTGCAAGTAGCCCTCTTTGACAGTCAAGTGATGCTTCTACGCCGAGCGGTATTGTCATATTCTTGTCGCTATGTCCTGAGCGCAGGCCGAACAGAACAGGTATGCCCAGATCTGAAGTGACATCCTTTAGCATTTCCTGTAATCGATAGCCTTGCCTAGGATGCTGTATACAGTCAGTCATTTCTCCGAATATTATTCCTCGAACTTTGTCAAGTTTGCCTGCAAGCCGCAATTGCTGTAAGTTACGCTCTATCTGATAGGGCTTTGCGGCTGTATCTTCAAGGAAGAGTATGCAATTATCTGTGTCTAGTTCCCAGTCGGTACCTATGAGCGAAGTTACCATAGGTAGGCAGCCGCCTAGAAGTCGACCCCGCGCTCGGCCCTCGCAGAGTACTTCGACGTTACCTGGTTCATACTGACCTACAGGGATCGGCCGAGTGAGGGCTTTCATAAATGACCGCCAGTCATAGTTTTCTGTTGCAAAGTCTTTCGCTACCATTGGTCCATGAAACGTCACTAAGGAACACTTTTGATACAGTGCTATCGATAGTGTCGAAATGTCACTGTAGCCGCAAAATATCTTCGGATTTGAAGCTATTACATCCCAATCGAGGTGCTCAAGGAGCTGGATTGACCCGAAGCCCCCGCGAGCCGCTATGATGGCTTTAACTTCGGGATCGGCAAAATAGCCGTGTAGTTCGTCGACTCTACGACGAACACTTCCAGCTGTGTAGCGCTCTAGAGCGAATATATCTTCACGGTACTTTGCATTAAAACCTCTGCGCTTGAGTTCTGCAACTCCTGCTTCAAGCGACTCACGTTTTACGTTACTTGCTGGCGCTACGACTGCTATCGTGTCACCTGGCAATAACGTTTGTGGTTTAATTATCTGCTTCACTGGATGCTCCTCAAGAAATAAAACTTTGAGCTTGATTGTTTAGTCTCACTATTATCTCACGTTTGCTTCGATGTAATGTGCTGGAGGTAGTGAATGTATAGAGGGTTTATGCTGCTAATGTTATTTTATAGCTTAGTTTATGGGCAGGTGGAAATAAGGGTATCGGAGCTTAGCGGACGGCAGATCAGGCCGCTACTTGGGTAAATACTGAACCGATACCTTCTAATCCGGCTAATACTAGTCTGGTTACACAGTACAAAGAGCTTGGTATACAGGCTGTCCGCACGCACGACTACTACGGTCCTCTCGATATGGCGTCGATTTATCCTAATCAAAATGCCGATCCTACGCTTGTTTCTTCATATAATTTTACTGAAAGTGACAGGATGTATAGAGCAATTCTGGAAAATGGTTTTGAGCCATATATTCGCCTCGGTAATTCGTACAATAATTCTGGCCCGGTGACCAACCAAGCAAATTTTGTGAGGGCATGTCTAGAGGTTGTAAAACACTACATTGAGTTGTCTAAGAGTTATAGCAAGCAACTGCACTATGTCGAGATATGGAATGAACCAGATAACTCGCATTTTTGGCGTGGCTCGCCACAGCAGTTTTACTCGCTGTTTATTGATATTTTCACTACATTAAAGCAGAATTTTCCTGAACTAAAAGTGGGCGGCCCGGGTTTTGCTCCTAGCGGTTACTTAGCTCTAGGAGGGATAAACTTTACGAAGGGTTTCCTAGACGCATTAAGAGCTAGGGGCATCAAGCTCGACTTTTTTTCCTGGCATGTGTACACGAACAATCCGGCAGAGTTTACTAAAGGCTACGACCTTTTATACCCGGGAGCTAGCAGCTCGTGGTTTTAGCGACATACCGCATCATCTTACCGAATGGAACACGGACTATGAGAGGACGCCCAACGATACGGCACTACGTCTTGGGGCTAAAGGTGCAGCACTTGTGAGCGTGCTCTGGATCTATCAGCAGCAAGCTGAGGCTATGACGGCGAGCTTTTTCTGTTGCGGCGGTGATACGAGTCTAAGTCTTCCTACCTTCTATGGGCTGTTTTATGCTGATGGTCGCCCAAAACCTATGGCGTTAGCTTATTCACTTTGGGGTAAATTTACGCGCTACGTGCTTGACCGAAAAGTCCAGACTGCTTCGCCGCTCGTG
The DNA here is from genome assembly GCA_025057015.1 of Blastocatellia bacterium. Taxonomy (GTDB): domain Bacteria; phylum Acidobacteriota; class Blastocatellia; order Chloracidobacteriales; family JADJPF01; genus JANWYG01. The sequence continues at coordinate 99,265 of JANWYG010000023.1, read as the reverse complement.
GCGCTGGCTGCTGAAGATACCGCTGGGCAGTTAGCATTACTTTTAGTTAATTTTTCTGACAGAGCTACTGATTGGAAGCTAGAGTTACCGCAACAATCGGGCTAGTTCGTCGGCATAGATCTTCTTCAAGTCAGTGATCGTAATCAGTCTGCTATAGAAAGCTTTGAGTTGAAATCACGAACTGGCAATATTCCTGCTTGGGGAGTGCAGCTTCTTGTTGTGAAACGCTCTGCACCCACACAACTTGCTGTAACCGTGACTTCGCCGAAACGAAGTGACAGACTGGGGGTAGGTAAACAGGCAACCACGACATGGGAGACTGTAGGTACTGCGATTAGCCACAAGGTAGAGATAGCTACCGATGGTGGCGATTTTTCGTCACTTGGTGAAGTTTCCGGTGTAACTAAAAGTTTTACCTTTACGGTACCTAGAGCGAAAACTGCTCGTATAAGGGTTACGGCTGTGGGTGAAACCGGACTTACGGCATCGGGAGTAAGTAATACTTTTGAGATATTCGAAGCTGAGCCGCCGCCGGACGTAACGCTGCCGCAAGTCAAAGATGTCTCCGTAGCTGGTGGGGCAAAGAAGGTTAAGCGCGGTAGCACGGTCACTATTGCTTGGCAATCGAGCGACGATCGGGCGTTAGCTTCCCATACAGTGAAGCTGTCTCTAGATGGTGGGACGAGCTTTGCTACGCTAGCTACCGGTTTGCCACCAAACGCTTCGAGTTATCAATGGGCAGTGGCTAGCTCGCTAAGTAAGTCGAAGAATGCCGTCATTAAGGTCGAGGCTACGGATGCTTCGGGCAATAATGGTTCAGCAACTAGCGCTACTTTTAAGGTTAAGTGATCTTGTTGGGGCTACTGAGTTTTACGGGTTAGTCTGTAGCCTTTTGTATGCGGCGTTGCGCTTTACTGGGATAAAGCCTTCTTGAAGGATACAGTCAACGAGCATTTCCTCAGTAGCCTTGTAATTTGCACCAGCCTTAGAGATGACGTTTTCTTCTATCATCGTGCTGCCCAAGTCGTTTGCCCCACAGTGAAGGCCACGACGGCCGACGTCTAGGCCCTGTGTTAGCCAAGAAACCTGTATGTTACGGATGTTGTGGAAGTACACTCTCGAAAGTGCTAGCCAGCGGAGGTATTCTTCAGTCGGAACTCGGTTGGGAAACTTGCGGCCTAATGGGGTGTTATCTGGTTGGAATGTCCAAGGGATGAAGGCTATAAAGCCACCGGTTCTTTCCTGTAGTCTACGCAGTTTTTCGAGATGCTGTAGTCGGTGATTGATGGTTTCTCCCATACCAAACATCATCGTTGCGGTGGTGGGGATCCCTAGCTTGTGCGCTACTTCCATAACGTGGAGCCATTCTTGCGAGTTACATTCGGTGCGTCGCCGTTTGCGTATCTCATCGACAAGTATTTCGCCACCACCCCCGGGAATGGAGTCTAAGCCTGCAGCTCTTAGTTCAATCAGTACGGATTCGATGCTCATACCATATACTTTTGCAAAGTTGTTTATTTCAGGCGGCGAAAAGCAATGAAGATGTATGTTGTAACGTGTTTTTAGTTCACGCAGCAGATCCGTATAGTAGCTAAACGGTAGGTCTGGATGTAGTCCACCTTGCATCAGGATACCGCTGCCACCTAGGGAGAGCATCTCCTCTACTTTTTTGAAAATCTCTTCGTAGGAAAGAACATAACCTTCTGCAGAACCAGGCTTGCGATAAAAGGCACAAAAGGTGCAAATCGAAGTGCAGATGTTTGAGTAATTCAGGTTGCGATCGACGACGTATGTAACTACTCTGTCCGGATGTAGCCGTGCACGTATTTCGTCTGCAAGTTCATAAAGCTGCTCGGATGGCATCTTCGTGATAATCTCGTGAGCTAACTCTAAAGGTATTTTCTCGCCGTCTATCACTTGTTCTACTAGCATCTCAGTAATCATTGCTTTTCCTAATGCAGCCTTGAAACTTTATAGCAGAGTAGCAGATTTTCTGTTGTTCGCAAACAGAGTAAGCCCTTTTTCCTGAAAAGTCGGTTTGGTATAGTTAAGCTTCCGCATTACTAAAAACTTTGCGAGCTTGATTTGTGAAGCGCAGTAGGGAATTGATTTGCCTTATACTGATATCTGTTTCTACAGTGTTTGCGCATCGATCGCAGCCTTCCCTGAAAATGTCTGTACCTTCTAAACTTTCACGCGGTCTGTTAGGTATGGATATCTCCTTTGAGTCACTCACTACTCAAAACGGGCTCAGCCACAACTATGTATGCTATATGATGCAAGATAAGAAGGGCTTGCTTTGGATAAGCACCGAGGACTACGTGATAAATGTATATGATGGATATAGCTTCAAGGTAATTAAACCGAGACCAGATGATCCTGACTCGCCTATATCAACTGGCGTTATTAGTATGGTGGAAGACAATGCTGGGCAGGTTTGGTGGTTGACGAGATTGATAGGGAATCAGATTGTGCCTTACGTAGTCAAGTATGATCCAGCCACTGGTAAGGCGACTAATTTTGAGCTTGCAGGGCCTCTAGACTTAGGATACATCTATGAAAATCAGCGAATGGTAAAAACGAAAGATGAGCAGATATACGTGCTTCTAACAGAGCACCTTTATCGCTATAGTGTAGCTGACGGTGACTTTAAACGCGAGCCCTTGCCTGAGCCTGTAGAAGGGGTGTATACAGCTCTTTTAGAAGATGATGGCAAGCTACTGATAACTTCAACAAGTTCTATTATCTGGTATGATCCTCAGCAAAAGATAGTTGTATCAACATTGCCTTATCACGGAGCATATCCTTCTCGTCTCTATAAAGACAGCAAGGCTCGCTATTGGCTAGGGACAGAGGATGAAAGACTGGTGCTCTTTGACAGGGTTGGCATCAAAAAAGTATATAACTTCAGTGGGACTAGAAAACGTCTTTTTGGGAGTGGTATAGCTGACATATGTGAAACCTTTTGTGAAACCTTTGACGGATTGCTGTGGATATCAACTGCGAGGCAGGGATTGATACTGTTTGCTCCGGATACAGAACGGTATGTCAACTATGTGCGAACTTCAAAACCAGGCTCGCTCAGCTCGAACTATCTGGGAAAGATGCTGATGGACAGAGGTGGTGTGCTTTGGATAGCTACTCAAGCTGGAGGAGTATGTAAGTTCTCACCTTATGTCTCTAAGTTTCAGTTGTATAGATTTGCTGGCAAAGACAAGCTTGAGATCAGTAATTTCGTCCGAGGGATCTGGTTAACTAAAAGAGATGAGCTTCTTGTCTGTTTGCAAGATGAAGGTCTTTATTACTATAACAGACTGACTGGGACACAGAAGCTTTTTGACGAGAAGACTTTGTTGGTTAAGAATGCTGTAGACGTGATTGAGGATAGAAAAGGCAGGATCTGGGTTGCTACGGCCAGTGAAACAATTACTTTGTTGAAGCCAAGTACTGGGCAAAGCAAGCATTTTAGATTTTTGGGAAGGATAGCTTTTTGGAAACTTTTGGAAGATGACAGAGGGAAGTTGTGGATTGGTAGTAGTAATGGCCTACACGAGTTTGATCCTGATAGCCAAACTTTTGAGTCTTATTATCCAGCAAATACAGGGCTATCAGGAGTGCAGTCTTTATTCATCGACCGACAAGGGCTGCTGTGGCTGGGAACAAGTGGAGGGCTGTTAGCTTTTGATCTTGCCAAGAGAAAGTATGTTAAGTGCTTCAGGAATGATCCAACTGACGGTCGAAGCCTCAGCAATAACTTCGTGACGTTTGTTACGGAAAGTAGGGATGGCAAGTTGCTTGTTGCTACTAAGGGTGGTGGACTAAACATATGTTTGGATCGTGACAAAGGAATATTTGCTACTCTTAGGACAAAAGATGGCATGCCACATGACAATCTCTATGCTTGTGTCGAAGATGAGCAAGGTTACTACTGGCTAAGCTCTGATAATGGCATCTGTAAGTATGACCTGGCAAAGCGAAAAGGGGAGTATTTTACTAAGGAGGATGGGCTGCAAGATTTGGAATTTAATCGCTTTGCTTGTCATATTGCGGCAAGCGGTGAGATTTTTTTGGGTGGCATAAATGGTCTCAATAGTTTCTTCCCCGACAAAGTGCGGCGTAACGTAGTAAAGCCGAACATAATTTTCACAAGATTGCTGAGGAACAACGAACAAGTAAAGATTACTCCTGAAATAACTTACAGACAACAGTTAGTATTAGACTACGAAGAAAGGTCGTTCACTGTGGAATTTGCTTTGCTGGAGTATAGCTTACCGCAACGCAGCAGTTATCAGTATATGTTGGAGGGTTTTGACGTTAAATGGACATCTACAACGGCTGAGAACCGCAGAGCTACTTATACGAATTTGCCGCCGGGTAAGTATATATTCCGAGTACGTGGATGTCATTTTGACGGTGCCTGTAATGAAGATGGCGCAAGACTGTCATTGACGGTATTGCCACCTTGGTGGATGACGTGGTGGGCGTACATTCTGTTTACAGTTGCAGGTCTTGCTGTCAGTGCGGGGCTGGTGCACGGGGTTATTAGGCTACGTACTGCATATCTAACAAGAATAGTCAACCAAAAAACGGCTGAATTGGTTGAGCAAAAAGCTTGCCTAGAAGAGATAAATCATCGTCTTCTAGATGGTATTAAGTACGCTGAACGGATACAAAGTTCAATATTGCCGTATAGAGACAAGTTGGAAGAAACGCTAGGCAAGTGTTTTATACTTTATCGTCCAAAAGACATAGTATCGGGAGATTTTTATTGGTTTTATAGTACAGAAGATGTGAGTTTGTTTGCTGTGGTTGACTCGACGGGGCATGGTGTGCCAGGAGCGCTGATGTCTATGCTAGGAGACCAGTTACTTAATCAGATAGTTGCGGTACGCAAGACGTTAGATCCTGGTCAGATACTGTCGCAGATGCATATCGGAATAGTTGAGACGCTCAAGCAGTATGACAAATCTACTTCGGATGGTTTTGATGTAGCGCTATGTAAGTTTGACTTCAAGCGACAGGAAATCTATTTTGCGGGTGCTCGTAGGCCGCTCTATTACATTGATGATACAGGTAGTTTTAGGGAAATAGCCGGAACAAGGAGATCTATAGGCGGGTACTTCCGTCGTTTACAGAACCAATATGTGACACATGTTTTGGATATGAAAAAGATTCGAAGAGTATATCTATTCTCTGACGGGATAACTGACCAACAAAACAGTGCCGGCAAAAAGTTTGGTAAGGATCGATTGAAGAACCTTTTGCTAGAAACAGCATCGCTGCCGCTAGGTGAACAGTATAGCAAGTTACTCGAGGACCTCCTGCTACATCAAGGTGAAGAGCCTCAGCGTGATGATATTACGGTCGTGGGAATTGAGTTAAATCACAGTGAAAATGTTGTGTTGCTTAGTGCTGAGTCTGATATATCAGTGGCAGATAATTTTTGTTGAGTTCGTCGACGGCTCGTCTTAAAGCTTCGTCAGCACTTAAATCGCCTTGCATAGCAAGTTGTATCGCAGGGTTAATTACCTTTTCTTCTAGAACGTCCATTCGGGGTATCTTCGGGCGGGGTTTAGCAGTCTTCATTTGCTCCATAAAGACTTTGAGATGTGGGTTTGCGGTGCTTACCTTCTCAAAAGCCTTGAGATTGACCGGTATTTGCCCTAGCGTCTCACACCATTTGACCTGTACTTCTTCCGATGAGAAGTACCTCAAAAACTCCAGAGCTATTTCTGGATGTTTGGAACTACGGAACACGACCATATTTTGTCCGCCTACGTTTGAGCTTGTGCCGGCAGGACCTGCTGGAATGAGACTTACTCCGAAGTTAACCATAGAAAAACGCTTTAGATTCCAAGGGCCGGAAAGAATCATGGCATACTTACCGTTCAGAAAGCCTTGGTCAGGATTGATCGACCCAGTACGCCAGGCACCGGCTTCGACGCCACTCTGGTAGAGTCTGGTCATAAATTCGAGTGCTTTTTGGCCCGCTTCTTCATCAAGTGCACCGTAGACGTGACCATCTGCCGAGGTACGTACAAACTCAGCGCCAAAAGTGTTAAAGAACGGTAGTGACCACCATAGCGAGTTGAACATTGCAAACCCATACTGCTTCTTTTCAGGTATGGTGAGGACCCTGGCATAACGCTCAAATTCTTCCCAAGTGGCAGGAGCACGTTCTGGATCTAGTCCGGCAGAACGCAGCTCTTCTTCGGATTGTTTGAAGAGATCTTTGTTCCAAAACAGAGCTACGCAGTTTGTTTGATCAGGTAACCCGTATAGATGGCGCTTCATTTGACCGTTTTCGTCAACTAGCTCTATTATGTTTGAGTCTATTGCCGCAGCGACGTACTCCTTTTCTACTTCTTCTATGGTCGAGTTAAAGTTAGGTAAGGTATCAAGCGCTGTGATTGCTCGACCGTAGGCTAAGGTCAGTACCCAAGCATTATCGACGCGACAAATATCCGGTGCGGCTCCGGCAAGGCAAGCATACTTGATACGCGGCATCAGTCCATCGAACGGTACGCGTTCGAGTTTCAGTTTGACTTGCTTACCGTACTTCTGAAAATACTGCTGCTCGAATTCTGCCGCTATTTGCTTAAATATTCGATGTTCTTCAGGATTGAAAGTCTCCCATACGGTAAGCTCTACTACGTCTTTCGGTGGCGTAGCCATTAGCTTATAAGCGTTCAGTAGAGCAAATCCTAACGCTAGCAGTGTCAGAAAAATTGCAGGTAGTCTGTTCACTCTTTGACGCCTCCGCTTGTCATTCCTTCTATGAAAAAGCGCTGTGCTAGTAGGAAAAGGATAGTTATAGGTATTACTGAAAAGCAGGCTCCGGCCATCATCTGCTCCCATCTTATATCATACTGCCCCTTAAATAAGGCCAGGCCTACGGGTAGCGTGCGTAGCGGTGAATCTGGCGTATTCGTTATGTACTGCCACAAGAAATTAGACCATTGGCCTACAAAAACTAGTAAGAATAGTGTCACCATTATTGGCATCGATAGCGGTACTGCTATGACTGAAAACTGCTGCCATTCCGTAGCTCCGTCTATGCGAGCTGCCTCGAAAAGCGAATCAGGTATGGTTTCCATATATTGCCGGAGCAGATACAATCCGAAGACGTTTGCTATATGTGGTACGAACATTCCGGCATAGGTATTGATCCAGCCGAGCTTGGTTACTATGACGAACTGGGGCACCATAAAGATCAGGCCCGGTACGAGCATCGTTGCTAGCAGAATATAGAAGAGTACCTCTTTACCATAAAAATTCTTCTTTGCGAAGACGTATCCGCCAGCAGTGCAAAGCGCTACGGTAAAGATGGCTGCAAGTGTGGCTACTATCAAGCTGTTTAGGAAAAACTTCAGGAAGGGAAAGTCCTTGTTAAAGAGTACTGCGACGAAGTTTTTGTAGGTATACAGCTCGGCTAGTCCTTCGGTCCAACTACGGGCATACTCGAACCGGTAAGAATAATCTCCAGCAGGTAAGTCATTTAATTGGGCTGTAAAGTAGCCCGCAGCATCCGGGCCGGCTAAATCGATCTGTTGACCCGTAGATAAAATTGCTTTGACCGGAGAGCGAGATGAACGAAAGCGAAACGTTATGCTGCTTTCAGTAGCAGTAGTGCCATTACGCGGAGGATGGTTGTAAGAATATTCTCCCTCAACTTTGATTAAACCGTTTCCTTCAACAACTTCCTCACCATCTACTAGAAAGCTATAACGGTACTGACCTGCGGTAATGCCTTCAAACCTAGCGGTAAAGATACCTTGCCCTTCAGAAAGCATCTCTACTTCTTTGTCACCTGCAAATTCGGCTTTGACGAAGACCGTCTGGGCGTCTTCGTTTACATACTCGAAGATGACCGTGTTGTATTTACCGCCGACTTTGATCGAGTATGGCTGCGATATGCCTATAGTCGAAGGCAGAAACTCGAATCTAAGCGCTTGACCTTGTTGCTTGCAAGCTATTACAAGCATCCAGATTATGGGCAGTATCGACAGCATAGCGCCTACTGAGAGCAATATATAGACGAAAAAGTCTTTGAGTGAGCGCATAGTTATTTCTCCGTTCTGAGGAAGCGCTGATTAATAAACGATATGATTAGAGCAAAGATCATTAGAAGGTAGGAAAATGCTGCTGCTTTGCCATATTCGCCGCGTTCAAAGATAAGGTAAAGGTATAGTCCCGAAAGCGAGGTTGCACCGACAGATTCATTGCCGAACTTAATGAAAGGTCCGCCATAGCCATACTTGGTAGATGCCATAGCATAGACTTCGGTAAAGGCGTTTAGTGCGTTCATCGTTCCCGTGATAATCATAAACAGTATGACTGGCTTAACTAGTGGTATTGTGATATATCTCAGTTTTTGCCAGGCCGTGGCGCCGTCTATTTCTGCCGCTTCATAGACTGACTCAGGGATGTTCTGTATTGCTGAGAGAAATAGAATCATTCCGAAACCTGCACCTTTGAGAACTACGACTAGCCCTATGGTAGGTAATGCGGTCCAAGGATTGCCCAGAAGGCCTCCAGAAATATGTATGTGAAGCTTGCTTAGTAACACGTCTACAAGTCCGTAGTTGGGAGACAACATTAGTACCCAAATCGTTCCTACCACGTACAGGTCTAAAACGTTTGGCAAGTAGAAAACCGTACGAAAGAAGTTTCTACCCTTGAGCTTATTATTGAGCAGTATTGCTAATCCAAGGCCTAGGGCTATTGAAGAGGGGATAGTCACTAGTCCATATATGAAGGTACAAAATAGCGACCACCAAAAGCGGTTATCTGCAAGTAGCTCACGATAGTTTGCAAGTCCTACATATTGCATCGATCCGAAGACGTTATACCAATCAGCGGAGAAGGGAGCAGTTCTAAAGCTGATGTAAAGCGAGTAGAGAGCCGGGTAGCCGAGGAATACTACGAATACCGTCAGGAAAGGGGCGAGGAACAGGTAGGATACCACGCTTTCTCGCAGCTTTACCTTGTCGAATTTCATAAAGCGTCATATAGCAGCGACTTTTCTGTCACTGCGTCAAAAAGGTGTGCTTTGTTTACGTCAACTACAAATCGATACCGTTGACCTATTTGGTACTCAAAGTCGGGAGATAACCTTGCCGTGAGTTCATTTCTTGCGGTGGCTATCTGAACAAAAATCTCGTTGCCCATGGTTTCTACTACTTCTACAGTGCCTTCTATAGTAGCTTCTGGCTGAGGTGTAGTTGCTCGCGCGTCATAGATGCATTCGGGTCGGATGCCAAACAGTACTTTTTCAGGACAATTGGTTTTTAGTGAGCGAACACGTTCTGGCGGTAGCTTAATTTTAAAAGTACCTTCGTCTAGGAGAGCTCCCGAAGAGTCTAATTTGATGCTGCATTCACAGAAATTCATGGCTGGGCTGCCTATAAAGCCTGCTACGAATTTGTTTATAGGGTTACGATAAAGCTCTATTGGTGCAGCTACTTGCTGAATTTCTCCTTTGTTTACCACTACTATTTTGTCCGCCATAGTCATTGCTTCTACTTGGTCATGTGTAACATAGATCATCGTTGACTGTAGGCGGTGGTGGAGTTTGATTAGCTCGACTCGCATCTGCACGCGTAGTTTAGCATCTAGGTTTGACAAAGGTTCGTCGAAGAGAAACACCTTAGGGCGGCGTACTATGGCGCGACCTACGGCGACGCGTTGGCGTTGTCCGCCTGACATCGCTTTTGGCTTACGGTCTAGGTAATCGAGTAGGCCTAGCATCTCGGCTGCTTCGCGCACCCGCTTGTCTATTTCCTCTTTTGGAAAGTTCCGTAACTTGAGGCTAAAAGCCATGTTTTCGTATACGGTCATATGCGGGTACAGAGCGTAGTTTTGAAAGACCATGGCTATATCTCTATCTTTAGCTGGCAGGTCATTTACTCGTATGCCGTCGATAAGTAGGTCACCGGAGGAGATAGATTCTAGGCCAGCTATCATTCTAAGTAATGTAGACTTACCGCAGCCTGAAGGGCCTACTAGTACGACAAACTCTCGATCAGCCACTTCAAAGCTTGCACCTTTGACGGCTTCATGACCGTTATCATAAACCTTTCGGATGTTCTTAAGCTGCACGCTTGCCATACTCTTGAGCAGTAAAAAAATTTACTTACCTGCGCGTGAGATAAATGCCTTCGTCCGAGTATCTACTCGGACGACTTCTCCGGTCTCTATGTAGGGTGGAACGTGAATTTGTAGGCCAGTCTCTAATGTAGCTGGTTTCATTTGTGCTGCTGCTGTAGCTCCTTTGATTGCTGGTTCAGTAGCTATTACCTTAAGTTCTACCGCTGGTGGTAGCTCTATTCCTATCGGCTCGCCGTTAAACAACTGGATTTTTACGTCTTCTAATCCGTCGAGAAGGAAATATGCTTTTTCACCTACTACTTCTTCGCTGAGGCTAAACTGCTCGTAAGTGGAAAGATCCATAAACACGTAACCGTTGCCTTCTTTGTAAAGAAACTGCCCTGGATTGGACTCGAAATTTGGTTCGTTGAACTTGTCTCCTGCTTTGAAGGTCTTTTCTAAGGTCTGTTTAGTCAACATGTTTTTTAGCTTCACTTTAACCAAGGTAGCAGTGCCTCTAGCTGAGGGGCTTTGGAAGGTAAAATCGGTTATCATGTAAGGTGTGCCGTCTATTTCTACGAGCAGGCCTTTCTTAAAATCTGCTGTTGTTATCAACTTTTGTCCTCCGAAGTGTATACAGGTTTAGCTACGGGCTCGTTTAGGATTCTATTCAGCGCGGCTTGATCTACAAATCCCATTCGCGCTATCAAGTTTGCCGCTCGGTCACACTTTTCCTGTAGCTCGTGTCCGGCGTGTCCTTTTGTCCAGCTCCATTCGATAGTATGTCCATTGGCTGCGCGGTCAAGCCTTGCCCAGAAGTCTTTATTAGCTTTGCGCTTGAACTCTCCACGCATAGTCTTGATTAGATACTGTGAATCAGAAAGTACGGTTACGTTACAGGGTTCACAGAGATTCTCTAGGCCTATGCAGGCAGCGACTATCTCTGCTTGCTGATTACTGGCATTGCCCAAGTATTCGCCGACGATCTTGTGTTTGCCGTTGTATTCAATTATTGCGGCGGCGGCCGCTCTGCTGATACCGCTAGCGTACGATGAGTTGTCTAAGCTACAGCCGTCACACACAAGTATCACTTGCTTTTTCATTTGTTGTGGTTTGAATTACCCAGAGGTAAGATTTGATTAAAATACTAAAATACATTGAATCTTTGCTTGCTGGCAATAGTCTGTTGCTATCCAGCTGACAATGTCTCTTTCGCGTGTAGAAATAAAGAACGGATTGCATGACAGAGCTGGAATTTAATCGGAGGTCAACAAAAAACCATGCGTAAAGGTGGATATAGCTAGAGCCTATCTATAGCGATTCCAAAACAGGGTCGTAATGAAGCGTGAAGTGGCAGCGGGGTCGCCTTTGTCTATGCTGCTCGCAAGTGTTAGAGTGCTTCTGATGATGGGCGGCGTTTGCAGGCACTTTTTGCAGGGCCAAGGCAAACAAAAGAAGCCAAGCTTCAGCAAATAAAGTGTTGGTTATAGTCGGTTGGATGGCTTCGAACGTTTACGTTTAATCTCTAGAGAGGTTTTGAATGCTTCTTTCAGTGGCTTGCCAGCTCGAGATCTGTTGACGTTGCCCAAGTTGTTTATCTTATGCTCGGGAAGTATAATTAGCTATGTCCCGCAGGTATTTCTAAATCTTTTAGGAGAGGTTATGACAAATCCACTTATTGAGATACAGAAACTAGGCCAGAGTATCTGGTACGATAATATTCGCAGAGCGCTGCTTGTCAAAGGCGATCTAAAAGAGATGATAGGCTTTGACATGCGGGGTATTACCTCAACGTTTCAGTCAAAAATAGGCAGCGATGATTTGCGCGGTATTACTTCAAACCCGACTATTTTTGAGAAAGCTATTACCGGTAGCACTGACTATGATGAATCCATGAAGCGACTTATTAAAGAGGGCAAAGATGTAAAGCAGATATATGAAGCGCTTGTTATGGATGATATAGCACAGGCTGCCGATTTGCTTTTTCCTGTCTACGTCAGAACTTCCGGTGTGGACGGTTATGTTAGCTTAGAGGTCTCTCCGAAGCTTGCTAGAGATACGCAAGGGACAATAGAAGAGGCAAAACGGCTATTTTCGCAGCTCAATCGTAAGAACGTGATGATAAAAGTGCCTGCTACGGAAGAAGGAATACCGGCGATAGAGGAGCTTATCTATAGCGGCGTAAACGTCAACGTAACGCTTATCTTTTCCATAGCTGTGTATGAGCAAGTTGCCGAGGCCTATATTCGCGGGCTGGAGCGTCGCGCAAGCGAAGGGCTTTCGGTAGATGATATAGCCTCTGTAGCAAGTTTCTTTGTTTCACGAGTAGATACAGCCGTGGATGCGAAACTACGCGAAATGGCAAGAGCCGCTACGGATGAAGACAAGCGACAACGTTACCTACGGCTATGTGGTAAAGCAGCTATAGCTAACGCCAAGCTAGCTTATCAGAAGTTCAAGGAAATATTTTACGGTGAGCGTTTCAGAGCGCTACGAGAGCGCGGAGCCATGTTACAGCGCCCGCTTTGGGCGTCTACTAGTACTAAAGATCCGGCTTACTCGGATGTCTATTACGTGGAAGAGCTAATAGGCCCTGACACGGTAAATACTTTACCTCCGGCGACTTATACCGCAGTGCGTGACCACGCGAAAGTGCGTCCTAGTTTAGAGGAGAATGTAGAGGGAGCAAAAGCAGTCATCGCCGAGCTTGCCGAAGTGGGTATTGATCTCGATGCCGTTACTGAACGGCTTAAGATCGATGGCGTAAATGCCTTTATGAGCTCTTTTGACTCGCTTTTTGCCAGCATCGAGGCAAAGCGTGCTGCGGTACTTTCAGAGGGGCCTTGTGCGGAACGGGTTAGCGAAAGATTGAGGTTTGTCGAAAAGCATAACTTGGTAGCTAAGAGGAAGAAGGATGCTTCATCATTGAAGTCTGAGCTGGAGGATCCGATAAAAAGTGTTTTGGCCTGGCTTGTGCCTGCCTATGATGTAGAGGATGTGTATAACCTAGATGAGCTGGCGGAACGGGTTAGCGAAAGATTGAGGTTTGCCGAAAAGCATAACTGGGTAGCTAAGATATGGAAGAAGGATGCTTCATTATGGAAGTCTGAGCCGGAGCATCAGGCGATAATAAAGAATGCTTTGGGCTGGTTGACTGTACCTGAGGTGCTCTATGAGCAAGTAGATGAGCTGAAGGCCTTTGCTGAGGAGATTTGTAAGGCTGGCTTTGAGCATGTACTTCTGCTTGGTATGGGAGGTTCGAGTCTTTGTGTAGAGGTCTTCCGACAAACATTTGGCAAACAGGACGGATACCCGACTATACACGTGCTTGATAGTACTGATCCAGTAGCTATAACTTGGTGTGAGAACACTATAGAACTTGAAAAAACGCTTTTTATCGTGTCCAGTAAATCAGGTTCGACTACTGAAACGAACGCTTTCTTCAAGTACTTCTATGATAAGGTCAAAGCGGTAAAGGGCGAACAAGCTGGGGCACAGTTTGTGGCTATCACTGATCCTGGTACCAGTATGGAAAAGCTAGCTTCCGAGTACGGTTTTCGTCGAATTTTCCTCAATCCTACCGACATAGGTGGGCGTTACTCGGCACTGTCTTACTTTGGTATGGTTCCTGCTGCACTTCAGGGAATTGATTTCAAGGAGCTTCTTGCTAGGGCTGATCGTGTCATTCATGCTTGTGATTCCTGTGTGCCAATAGCAGATAATCCTGGAGCAAGATTGGGTGCTATCTTGGGCGAACTTGCTATTGCTGGTAGGGACAAATTGACGCTGGTAATGTCGCCGGAGCTCTCTTCGTTTGGTCTATGGATAGAACAACTCGTAGCAGAGAGCACGGGTAAGGAGGGTAAAGGTATACTGCCTGTAGTTGGTGAGCTGCTTGGGCCACCTTCAGTATATGGTAACGATCGTCTTTTCGTGCAAATTGCTCTGGCTCAGTCAGTAGATGCTGATACTGATGCTAAGCTCAACGCGCTTGAATCTGCTGGTCATCCTGTAGTTCGGTATCTGCTTACATCGAAGCTTGACCTAGGCGAGCAGTTCTTCATTTGGGAGTTTGCTACTGCTTTTGCAGGAGCTATTTTGGAGATAAATCCGTTTGATCAGCCAAACGTGCAAGAAAGCAAGGATAACACGAATCAGTTGTTGGCTGTATACGCTGAACAAGGTAGTCTGCCAGCTGATGGTAACGCCTTGGTATGCTCTAGTAAGGATGGACGGCTATGGTCTCATAGTGAGGATTTAGCCTCGCTTAGTACTCTAGCAGAGGCTTTAAAAGCGCATTTTGCTAAAGTCAAGCCTGGAGACTACTGTGCGCTGTTGGTCTATATGGATGAATGTCCTGACTACAATCGGTTGTTACAGACCATAAGGATGCACCTGCGCGATGGATTAAAAGTGGCGACGACTGTGGGTTACGGGCCACGGTTTTTACATTCAACAGGACAACTGCATAAAGGTGGACCTGCTAGTGGTGTGTTTTTACAAATTGTAGCCCAAGACGTTGTCGGTCTCAGTCTTGATGTTCCGGGCGAGAAGTACACTTTTGGTATACTCAAAGCTGCACAGGCGTTAGGTGACTTCCGTTCACTTAAGGCGCGCGAGCGGCGAGCTGTCAGCATCAATCTGAAGCCAGAGCGGAAATTAGCAGATGACTTCGAGACTGTGTCGCATAAAGATCTGCACATCCATCTGAGAGCAGATCGGAACTTAGCACTCGAAAAGTTACTTGGGATCATAAGGCAGATAGTACCGTTGGAGAAAAGTGTAAATTGACTTTAGAGCTAGTCAGAACATGCTGGTTGGCAAAACTATTGCTCAGTACAAAATAGTGGAAGCTTTGGGCAAGGGCGGTATGGGGAAGGTGTGCAAGGCTATAGACATCAACCTAAACCGCACTGTAGTACTGAAGCTGCTGGCACGGGAGCTGCTCAAAAATGAGAATGCCCGCAAGCGCTTCTTGCGTGAAGCGAGGCTTGCTTCTGCGCTAGATCATCCAAACATCTGTACGATATACGAGATTCAGGAAACGGAAGGTTTCTACTACATAGCGATGCAATACATAGAAGGGCAGACGCTGAAAAAAGTTATTAATAACCGTCCGCTTTCGGCCAGAGCTATTATCTCAATATCGTTACAGGTGGCTGATGCTTTGGCTGCAGCACATGACTGCGGGATAATTCACCGAGACATCAAACCGCAAAACATAATGCTTACACCACGTGGGCAGGTCAAGATACTGGACTTCGGATTAGCTAAAGGTTTGGAAGAGCATACTGCTCTCGGTGAGTTAACTGAGCATGGACAATCACTGGGGACTCCATCGTATATGTCTCCTGAGCAAGCTCGTGGCGAGCCAGTGGATAAACGCACTGATATATTCTCCTTTGGCATAGTTCTTTACGAAATGGCTACCGGGAGGAAGCCATTCTCGGCGGAGAACAATATCGATCTGCTTTATATGATCTGTAACACTCCCACGCCAAGGATATTAGATGTAAATCCTCGCGCTATGCCACAGCTGCAGAGCATAATCGATCGTGCGACAGCCAAGACTGCTGCTGACAGATACCGCTCCATGCAGGAAGTACTTGCGGAGCTCAAAGCTATTTCTTCTGAAGTGATACAGGTTTCGCAGGTGGTTCCAGACGGGATACATAGAGATTATACTCCTGTGGTACGCAGCAGGTGGCGTAGCTTCTTGCGGTTCTTCTTAGGACCAAAGCGAACCTTTACTACTAATTCTCCTGTAGACAATACTCCAAAGTCTGTTAGCAAGCCACCTCAGACAACTGTTGAGCAGTTAGAAGGAGACGATTTTCCTCTGATACCAGGTCAGCATAAAACGCTAGCTGTGTTGCCGTTTCGTATAGTTGGGACAGGCAATGATGAGGTGCGTCTCTCTCTGCTTGATTTGCTTGTTACAGAGTTAACTAAGTTTAGGTCGCTGACGATACGCCCGTCGAGCTATGTCCTACGATATCTGAATCAGGAAGCCAATCCAGTAGATGTGGGCAAGGAGCTTGGTGTAGACGCTGTGCTGCTTGGTAGCATCATAGGCACCGTGCAAAGGATGCGCGTTACAGCTCAACTTGTCAACGCCACTACAGGTGGAATACTTTGGGCAGGCAAGGTAGATGCTTCTGACCCTGATCCGATTCGACTGCAGGATACGACAGTCAAGCGCTTGGTAGCACAAATGTCGGATTGGCACAAGGTCAATAGCCCTTATGAACTTTTGAGCGATGAAAGCGAAGAGCTGAGGCTTGAAGCTGTTGCTATGCTTAAGTTTTCTAAAGAGCCCAAAGCTGTAGAGGCGCTTGGCGAAGCACTGTATGACAGCAGCATTAACGTCAAATTTGCTGCTGCAGAAGCACTTTCGAAGTTTGGCAAGAATGCTTCTGCAGTGGTGCTGTCAGCTATTTCTGATAGTCTGCGTAACCGCGATTATACTACTGCTAGGTACGCAATTAATGCAGCAGGTCGGTTGGCAGATCCTGAGTTTGTTCCGGTCTTACTAGAAGCTTTAAGTTGCCAAGATACTTTCGTAGCAAGTGAAGCCGCATTGGCACTTGGGCATATAAAGGATCGTAGAGCAGTTTCTGAACTAGTAGATGCGCTGCTAAGTAATGACGCAAGCGTTAGGTTTACAGCTGCACATGCACTGGGTGAGCTTGCTGATCCTGCCGCACTGTCTGGCTTAACGTTACGTTTGTGCGAAGATGAGGATGAAGGTGTTAGGGCAAAGGCTAGATGGGCTATTAACGCTATAAGGAAGCGTACCTGATGGATGCCTATATCGGAGTGGATGTTGGGCGGACTACCAGGATAGCCGTAGTGGATGCATCCGGCAGGATACTATCTCAGCGGCGGATAAATACCGTATTGACTGATGGTCGCTCCCTAGTAGACCAGTTGATAAGGGAAGTAGTTGCTCTAAAGAATGTCTCGCAACAGACGGTCTTGGCTGTAGGAGTCGGGTTACCTGGCTTGGTGGATATTGATCAGCAGGTGCAAATATTGCCCAATTTGCCAGATATTTCTGCGATAGACATACGCTCTGAGCTTGCTGCTGCTGTTTCTCTACCGGTTATTCTGGATAATGACGCAAATGCCGCTACCTATGGTGAGTGGAAGTGCGGAGCTGCCAAGAATGCTAATAACTTGGTATATATTTCCATAGGTACTGGTATAGGCGGTGGAATAGTACTCGGCGGGAAGATGCAGCGTGGGGCTAGAGGCTATGCAGGAGAATTTGGGCATATGAAGGTCGGACTACAGGAGCTAGACTGTAGCTGCGGATCTGTTGGCTGTCTAGAAACTGTAGCCTCTGGACCTAACATCGTGAGGCGGGCGCGTGAAATGATCTTTGAAAGCCCAACCTATATGCGTTCTGTGCTAGCGTCAAAGATAAGCAAGCGCCTTACCTGCGAAGATATAGTCGAGGCTGCAATGCAAGGAGACGAGCTAGCAATGCGTGTGATAAGCTCGACGGCAAATTACTTGGGTACAGCGATAGCTAACGTAATTAATTTGTTTAATGTC
Source organism: Blastocatellia bacterium (assembly GCA_025057015.1). Classification (GTDB taxonomy): domain Bacteria; phylum Acidobacteriota; class Blastocatellia; order Chloracidobacteriales; family JADJPF01; genus JANWYG01. The sequence continues at coordinate 81,616 of JANWYG010000023.1, read as the reverse complement.
GAGTTAGTTGTACTCGGTGGTCCTGTAATGACAACATCGACGATACTGCTTGAGTATATAAGGGAATATCTGAAGCAAGGCAGTTTCCCAAAGTTATACGACTGCTGTAAGCTCGTTGCTGCAAGCTTAGGTGACAACGCTGGTGTTATCGGTTCAGCAATAATGGCACAGGACAGGCTTTCCGAGCAGCGCATGGCAGCTAGAGGGTAACTATGCCGAAGCCTGAAAGAGATTCTTCTAAGGAAGACCCTTTTTCGCTTTCCTATGGTGAAGAAGAAGCCGTATCTCTGCCCAAGGCAATATATATTGCTCCGCTGGTACTAGGCTTGGTCTTACTCACTACGGTGCTAGTAGGACTTTATATTTGGCGTAATCTCGAACGCGAGCCCGTTTATACCTCGTCTGAAGAACCTGAAGACTTTCCTTTAGTTGAGCATCAGACCGTTAAAATTGCCGCAAACAAGCCTGCTGAAGAGAAAGAAAACAACTTGGAGATGTCAAATTTGGCCTCTAGTGGGGTAGGACTTGTTGAGCTTATCAAGGCAGTGGAGCCAGCCGTAGGAATGGTCCTTGCTCGTGCGCCTGGGGGAGTTACCTCCGGTTCTGGTTTCGTAATCAGAGGCGATGGGCTTTTCGTGACTAATTATCACGTGGTTGAATCAGCAGCCGAAATACTTGTTAAGCTTCCTAATAGAGATCCAGTACGGGCATACGAGCTGCGAAGAGATGTAGTGCGTGATCTAGCACTTTTGCGCTTCGAAGCAGGGGATAACTATCCTGTACTAAAGCTTGACGGTAGTGATTTGCGACAGAAGGGCGAGGAGGTCCTAGTTCTTGGCTATCCGCTTGGTACACGCCTTGGGCTGGATATCTCTGTCTCAACTGGCATCATCAGCAGTGTCCGTGAGTATGAAGATGCAAAGATCTTACAGACGACTGCTGCCATCAATCACGGTAACTCTGGGGGCCCGCTGATTAGAAAGGCTGATGGTAGAGTAATAGGCGTGGTCACAGCTAGAGTAAAGGGCAGTGAATCGATAGGCTTTGCTATAGACATACGTGAGTTGAAGCACATCTTGGAGGGTCGGTAATGCATCCCGACTTGAAGGCGGTACTGCGCGGCTTATCTCTTCCGGTAGAAGCATCACCTGATGAGCTGGAGGTGATGCTGACACTTGCCGAAGAGCGTTCTCGAGTGATGCTGAAGTTACCGCGCAAGTCACAGCTAGGACGGCAGCGACTAGAACAGATAGCACTTGCTCGTCAATTGATGAACTCATCTTCGTCAGTTGTCGCTAAACTGTCGAGTCTGAGCGAACCGCTGCCTTCTCCGTCACCATGCCCGCAATTGAACCACTCTTTTCAAACAGTGACTGATATCGGTACGATTGGAAACATCCGTCGTCTGTTGAACGAGTGGGCTGCTGGCGTTTCCGGAAATGAATTGGTGTCTTTTGGTAGTGACGTCCAAATCTTGAACGTAACTCGCTGCGATGTATACCACGTCGTGTTGAAGCGAGTATTTGAAACTCGGCGTCTCGTAAAGCAAAAAACTCCTTACACGACACCAGGTGAACTGCAGGAAGCCTCGCTTGACATAGAGCAGCTAGATGTCTGGAGTATAGCCGTACCGAGTAATGAGAACGGAGTATATCCTATAACAGGGACACATCGAGTCGTACCTTGCAAGCAATGTGATGTTCAGGGGGTACTTTGGTGCAAACACTGTTCTGCTACTGGTAATGTACTCTGCAAGGATTGTGATGGTGCTGGGCAGGTGTGTTGTAGCTGTGATGGTAGAAAGTGTTCAACTTGTCAAGGTAGTGGCTTCGTGACCTGTAGCAGTTGCAAAAACGGGTGGCGACAGTGTGCTGCCTGCTCTGGCTACAGGAAGGTTACTTGTGAACTTTGTCTCGGTGCAGGTCGGCTGTTGGAGTACTATAGCCTAGAGGTGGAAAGAAGGATTTTGGAGCATTTCGAAACCTTGTTGCCTGCCAGACTGAAGGAGGTAGTAGCGCCTCAGCGTCCTGAAGGTGAAATAATTTATGATGCTGATTGGGGACAAACTAGCGGACAGGTAGAAATAGATGCTGCTGTGGAGCGACTGTGTAAGCGGAATTTGCTATTCCAAGGGCGCGAAATCAGTAGGCGTTTACAGTTGTTCGCAATGAGTGCCTACTTTGTTGAGTACAGTTTTGAAAAACAAAGGCATGAGCTTTGTATCTACGGCGGTCAAGTTTATGCTCGAAAGAACCCGCTGAAGGACCGCGATTGCAAATTGGCTGAGGAAGCTTCGCTTGCCATAAGCGAGGGAGCGTATACTAAGAGTTTGGAGTTATTAGCTTCTGCATTTTCTCTTTCTCCTCACTCAGGGCGTGCTATAGTGGTGCTTGGAGAACTTATCAGACGTCTTGAAGCTGAGTTAGCTGTCGGTAAGTATGCTCTTGTCGTGGAAACTGCCGAGCGAGCGGTTAAGTTACTAGGCCCTAATCTTGCTGTAAAGTTTCCTTCGCTGGTCAAAACAGCCATCTCTCGCGTCAGAGCTGAACTTTTACTTATCTGGCTGACGGTCGCTATCTTTGGTTTCGTCGGGATTTTCTATTTGCTTAATGTCTACGGCGAGGTATATGCGCGCAACGTTTTCACTGTTTTGGCCCCAGCAACGTCGGTAGTTGCGACTGCAGTTTTGTTGTATATCGGCAAGTACTTGCTTACGCTAGCGGCAAGATACACTGCTATAACTATTGCAGCAGTGGTAGTTTTTTCTGCTGCTACTATAACCTCTCTGTGGTTACAGCAGCAATATGTGGCTCGTTACAAGCAAGAAGGACTATTCAGGTACGGGGAAGGAACATATGAAGCGGCTAGTTCTGCTGTAGAGGCTTTTGAGCAAGCTGTGCGAGCTGAAACCCATGACGCTGAGCTTTATTACCTGCTGGGTAAAGCAGCTCGTCGATCTGAGCAAATAGGCAAGGCTATTTCTGCTTTAGAACGAGCTTGCGAGTTAGAGCCTTCAGCTAGGAATCTGGCCGAACTTGGTCTTGCATTGCAGGCTCGAGGTGAGCGAGCAAGGGCCATCTCTCTGCTTGCTCGTGCCGTATTGCTTAGCTCTGCTGATTCAGAATATGTAGCCCTTTTGGAAGAAGTTTCGGGAATGAAATTTTATCCTGCGAGTAGCATTCTGATGGCTGGTCAGCGTAAAACTGTCAAAGCGTTCCTAGTGGATAAAGACGAGACGATACAGAAGTTACTCGCTCAGTATCAGCCTTTGCATGTACAAGAGTTGATATCTATCCGTGGGCTTCCTGGATTGCAACCTATTACGCTCGAACAGCGAGCCTATATTGAACAAATGGGCTTAGTTTTGTCAGAAAATCCGTTTAGATGTAGTCTCGAGCTAGAACGACTATGTAGGTAGTTTCATGCCAAGCCTCTATCTTGTCGATGGAATGTCGCAGGTCTACAGAGCGTTTTTTGCTGTTCCGTTGCTTACTACCTCTTCTGGCTTTCCTACGAACGCTTTATTCGGCTTCAGCAATATCTTGCGAAAGATATTGACTGACGATCGACCTGACTACATGGCAGTCTGCTGTGATACGGCCGCACCGACGTTTCGGCATGAAGCTTATGATTTGTACAAAGCAAATCGAAGCGAAATGCCAGAAGCTCTGGTTAAACAGTTGCCATATATACCTCGTATATGTGAAGCGTTTCGCATATCGCTGCTGACTTTGCCCGGTTATGAGGCAGACGATATTGTAGGTACACTTGCAAGACAGGCTGTAAGTAAAGGTTTTGATGTGACTATAGTGTCTAACGACAAGGATATGTGTCAGCTTGTTGGTGAGCATGTCAGACTAATGCGCTGTGAACGTGGCAGGAAATATGACTACTATGACGTGGCTGCAGTTAAGCGCTGGATGGGAGTTGAGCCGAAGCAGATAATCGATCTGCTGAGCTTGATGGGCGACAGCAGTGACAACATTCCCGGTGTGCCCGGTATAGGTAAGAAGACAGCGATACAGTTGTTGGAGCGATTTGGCAACGTCGATTTGCTGCTTTCCCGTCTCAACGAAGTTGATAGGAAGATAGCCGCGTCAATTTCTAACCATATCGACGGTGTATTTCTTGCTCAAAAGTTAGTCACTATAAAGACTGATCTACCGATAGAAATTAACTTTGAGCAGCTTAGAGTAACTGGACCGGACTATAGGCTTTCGTTACAACTTTACACCGAGCTGGAGTTTAAATCACTTCTCAAAGAGCTTAAGGAAGCTCAATCAGAGTTACCTCTTTTTACTGTCCTAAGAGAATCTAGCAGCAGCTATTGCTATAAGGCTGTAGAAAGCGCCTCTGAGCTGGAAGCTGTAGTAAACGGCGTGCTGAGTTCAGATAGATGTGCGGTAGATGTTTCAACAGATGAAGATGGTAGGCTTCTTGTAATAGCCGTGTCTACTGCACCGGGGATGGCTTATTTGATGGACTTGAAGGAATATCCTCAGCTGAGTGCGAGTTTTGTTAATGCTACGTGCGGTTTGCTGAGGTCAAGTTTGCCGAAGTACGTGCATGACGCCAAAAGGCTTATAGAAATTCTTGAAAGGCAGGTTTCAGAACCTGTTCAGCTCAAATCGCTTGCTGAAGATACCTGTATAGCGGCGTATTTGCTCGAACCCGGAAGTAAAAGCTATGACCTGCGTCAACTGGCAGCAGTTTCTTTGCAGCAACCTACGGGTGAGCTTGCAAGTAGTGATCTTGTATTACGTGTTGCGCCGAAGCTTAGGCAAAGTTTGATTGAGCAGGGGCTGGAACGGGTTTATTTGCAGATAGAGTTGCCGTTGATAGAAGTGCTTGTAGAGATGGAGCGAGTGGGGATAGCAGTAGATGTGGCAACGCTTGAGACGTTGTCAGCCGAACTTCAAGCGCAGCTTCAGCAGCTTACTGAAGAGATTTATAGGTTGGCCGGGCAGAAGTTCAACATTAACTCTACAAAGCAGCTTGCGGAGGTTTTTAAAAGTCTCAATTTTGAAGTTCCTCGGAAAACTAAGACCGGGCGCGTTTCTACTGGTGCTGAAGTTCTCGAAGAGCTTGCTTTGCGGTATGAATTGCCGCAGAAAGTGCTGGAATATAGAGAGCTCGTCAAACTGAAGAATACGTATGTTGATACGCTGCCGAAGCTTATTAATGCACGTACAGGCAGGTTGCACACTACGTTTCATCAGACGGCGACCGCTACAGGGCGGCTATCGTCTACTGATCCTAACTTGCAGAACATACCGATCAGAAGTGAAATTGGACGCAAAATTCGCGGTGCTTTTGTTGCAGCGAAAGGGTATGTGCTGCTCTCTGCTGATTACTCTCAGCTAGAGCTGCGGTTGCTTGCACACATTGCTAGCGATCCGGTTATGAAGAAGGCGTTCTTAAATGGTGAGGATATACACGCACAGACTGCTGTAGAGGTTTTTGGAGCTCGTACGGCTGAAGAGATAAAGGAAAGACGGCGTGAAGCTAAGCACGTGAATTTTGGCATACCTTATGGGATAGAGGCTTATCGACTGTCACAAAAGATAGGTACTACTGTGGCTGTAGCTAAAAAGTTCATCGAGAAGTACTATGAAACCTATAGCGGTATTCGACGATATATGCAGGAAGCGCCCGAGACAGCCAGAAAGAACGGTTGCTTGGTACGTTCGATATTTGGCCGGCTGAGACGCTTGCCGGAGCTAAATAGTCAGGATACTCGTATAAGGATGCGTGCTGAACGTGAGGCTATTAATACGCCGATTCAAAGCACCGCAGCAGACTTGGCTAAGCTTGCGATGATTAGGATACACAATCGGCTCAAACAAGAGCAAAAGTCTTCGCGTCTTCTGCTGCAAGTCCACGATGAGCTGCTGTTTGAGGTAGTTCCTGAAGAACTTGAAAGTATGAAAGCTCTGGTTAAATATGAGATGGAAAATGTCTATCATTTGGATGTGCCACTTTTGGTAGAGGTACATACTGGCACAAGTTGGCTAGATCTTAAGTAGGAAGGAGAGATATGGATTCCTTAATAGAACTGTTTAAAACGGTAATGGACGTACGCGCTTTGATAGTCTGGGGTGGGTACATCGGACTGATAGCTATAGTTTTTGCGGAAACGGGGTTGATGGCAGGTTTTTTTCTTCCTGGTGATTCGCTGCTGGTTACTGCTGGACTGTTTGCGGCGAAAGGTGATTTGGACATCTGGGTACTCAACGTGACGTTGATAATAGCTGCCATAGTAGGCGACGCAGTGGGCTATTATATAGGTCATAAGGCCGGGCAGGCGTTGTATTCTCGTCCGAATTCAAGGTTTTTCAAGCGGGAACACTTGCTTAGAGCTAAGCGTTTCTACGACAAGCACGGCGGAAAAACTATCATACTCGCAAGGTTTATCCCAATTATTAGAACGTTTGCGCCTACAGTGGCCGGTGCAGCGGAGATGACTTATCGCAAGTTTGCTATCTACAACGTTGTAGGTGGAATAGCTTGGGTAACAAGTATGACGCTACTCGGGTATTTTCTTGGTTCTGCCATACCCAATATCGATAAGCATATACACTTGGTCATAGCCGTAGTGGTGTTTTTGTCTATATTGCCAGGGATTATAGAATATTTCAAGGAGCGTAGAAGAGCTGCTACTGATGCCGAGCAGCCGTTGCATTAGAGGATGTATGAGCAATTACTACGAGTCTGAGTTTCTTTTTGGGGATTTCGAGCAGGAAATTTTACAGACGGAACTTGGTTGGGCGAACTTAGTCTATGTTAATCCTTTGACCGTAATACCGAAGGTTTCTGCGTCTTCTACCTACAGCGAGAATTTCAGCGATAGGGAGCTTACTGCGCTTTATTGTGATTGGCAGACGAGGGATTCGGAAATAGGGTATGCCCTTGTAGAACAGAGGCAGCGGCAGCTACGCAATGCTTTGGAAGTATTCCGCATAGGTTTGGATTCTAGGCAAAGGCAGCTTACTGCTGCTCGTGCTCGGATGCAAACGCTTATCAGAATCAACGCTACAGAGCAGGATACCAAGCTGCACTATCCAAAGGGCGTTATAGATGAGCTTACGGCACAGATAAACACACTTTCTGCAGAATATGATTTTCTCCGCCTGTACGTGAGTCGGATGGCAGCACTTTACTGTGTGCTGCAGACAGTTGGAGGAACTGGTCAGTCCGATATGCTGGAGCGGTACTGTCGATTGATAGGTCGTTCTTGGCGGGGATTGATGAAGCTGCGGGCTTTTGCTGCGAAGTTTCCCAAGCTGGCTGCAAAAGACGCTGATAGCGAGAGTTTTGCTCCAGGAGTCGTCGTAGCTAACTCGGCTAGCGAAAGTCCCTTTGCTACTGACATAGTGGTGCCTCATCTGGTGGTGGCCTATTTAGGTTTCCAGCTTGATGTTATAGCGAAACTCTCGGATCGAGCTAGCGGGATATTTAAGTCTGCTGAACAGAACGCTCAACTGTCGGCTGACTGGCCACCGGCTATGCAACTGCTTGCTGCTATAGTCGAGCTGTTCTATTTCTGTAGCTTCGAAATGCTGATAAGTAGCCATATTCGTGCGGTGGAGAAGACTAGTCCTGATAAGGTCTGGCAGTATGGCGAGAGCGGTTGGCAGCAATGTCAGGAGCAGCCTATAGAAAGAACGCGTCGACAAGCGGCCGAAACAGCGCAGCTGCTGGTCGAATCCCCGGCTTTTTTGCGCTGTACCACTTCTGACGAACTTACTAATCTTTGTCAGATGCTCCTTCGTGCTCAACGGGCGGAAAATCCTTACGGGCCGTATCAAAGCATCGGACTAGCAAAGAGCGAAGATCGTGATGGTCGTAGCTTCCGTCATAAGACCGCAGGACCGTTGATAGCTGCCGTACTGGACGTAGTTGTGGCTTCTAAGCCGGAGCTACAGCGGTGCTTCTACACTTCTTGCGGCGGGCCTTTAAATACCTTGCTTGGTATGGCGAATCTAGACGAGCGTGCTTTTGGACTAGGTGGCGAAGGTGAGCTACTAGAGCGCCGCCTAGCACTTAAGTTTCTAAGTGATTTCTGGAAGCGCATGGGTAAAGCTCGGCCCGTGGCACTGCTTGGTGAAGAGTATGCTCGCAATATCTACCGAGGATTGTCTAGTATAGGTGAGTCTGCTCCGGAACGCTCAAGCTTACTTTCGGTTCATCTGACAAACGTTTTAGGCAAGACTCTTTTAGGTACCGGCCAGCCTACCGGACCGGTCGACATGCTGACTGCTCTGATGCTGGCAGATCAGATCAGGCTGATCGATCTGCTGGATCTCAGTTGGCAGTATATACAGAAGTTTCTAGAACAGCTGCGGTCGGTGCGTACAGCATCTGAGATAATGGCGTTAATAACTTCTAACCGAGAGCATGCTAAGCTAGAGCCTGATATAGCCAAACGGTTCAATCCAAAATGGACGACATCGTCACAGCCCCTGTGGGTGGTCATACGTAGTGCTGCTCCGCAAGCTTGGCGTTTCTGGATGACGCTGGCAGAAGGCAAGTCTGTAGCTGAGATGCTAGGGCGGTTTGATTACGCACAAGCACTTTCCTCGCTGTTTCTGCCGATGGCTGAGGTAGTCCGGCTGCTTCTGCTACTTGAGACGTCTAGCCCAGTACTAGCAGAGAAACTCAAGGTTGATGCCGAGACTGCAGCTACTGAGTTGCTCTATGGTTTCGCTCCTTTTAGGCACTGGCCAGCGCCTTTTGGTAGTCTGATAGATGAGTGTATTGGATTTTATTTTGACCAGAGCATACAACATGATGCTTGGTTAGCTTTTACCGAGAGTCTGAAAGAACACCTCAGGCAGCAGGAACATGACCTGAAGTCTCGTCAAGTCGGCGATGCCATAATTGACGTTTTGGTCAACATGATGGTCAGGCTTGAGGCCAATCATCCTACGCCGCAGAAGATAGTCCAGAGCGAAAAGGTTGTGGCTGAGCCTACTCAGGAGGTGGAAGAACCCCTGCCATCATCTGAACTGGTAGAGTCAGATTGTGCGATGATAAATCAGCTAATATCAGAGTTGAGGCCTGCACCTCTGACTTTTCTAAAACTTGTCTCTTTGTGGCGCTATGAACAAACACGACTGGCAGTAAAGCAGCTTATTAGGCTTCTAGGTTGGCTAAAAGGCGCGCCTGCTGATGTGGCTACGCAGCTAATGGGCTCGCCTTATGTCTTATCAAAACTGTCGGCACTTGCGGATGATTGTAACCTTGATGATGCTCAAAGTCTTATCGGCCGCCTGTTAAATGAGCAAAGTGAGGCACGAAAACGCTTCGAGGCACTTGTAGCACTGCCTTCCATCCCGTTTCAAGACGATCGTGAGGCAATAGAGACTATCTCTACGAGAACTGATATGAGTCGGCAGACACTGTTGTTCATAGCCATTTATGATACTCCTGTCTTGCTTATGCTCAGAGACAGTGCCAAACGTACTATCCTTAAGCTAGAAACGCTGATCAGTGAGCAGGTACGTAGCGCAGAGGAGATCTATAAGCAGATAGTGCCCATAGGGACTGTCGAGATGTGTGCTTCTCAATCTGGCCTATCGATAGGTAGTGCTCTTGGCGAACTGGATCCGATCTTTCATGAACCCGATAAGCAACAGTCTGCAAGGTTGATGTGGAGCTATGCTGCACAGAAGCTAGGCCGTACTCTGAAGTTACTTCAGGCACAACTGCCTGATGCTATAATAGCTATTAAGGTCTAACAGTAGTCTTATTGAGCTGTTCTTCTTCGATAGGATTCTTCCCGGGTAGTGTAAGTTGCCTTGCTTATGCGGTTGAGATTTTTGCTGCTGGGGTTCTTAGCATTTTGCTCTACTGTATTTGGACAAAGCTCTACCTTTCCGGGGGAATTTGAAGTCCTAACAACAGAAAATGACTTGCCGAGTAATTATGTCTGGACGATTTTTCAGGATAGTACGGGTCTAATCTGGCTAGGTACTTCTGAAGGCCTATGCTTCTATGACGGTTATGGCTTTACTACGTTTAAGAAAGAAGATAGGCCTGATTCTTTGCCGGATAACAAGATAATCCGGGTTCGGCAAGATCCTTCCTCGGCTAAGCTTTGGTTGGCGACTGAAAAAGCAGGTGTTGCTTTGTTTGATCCGATCGCTAACAAGTCTATAAACTTCCGTCACAATCCTAATGATCCCAACTCTCTTAGCACTGACGTAATAGCAGACCTATATGTCGACAGTAAAGGTCGAGTCTGGATTCTTACTGAAGCAGGTCTAAATAGATATAAGGGAGATGGATTTGAAAGGTATCTATGGAATAGCTATCTATGGAATAACAAAGAAACTTTCTTTAACGGGAGGTTGTTGCTCGAGCTTGAAGACGATAGAATGCTGATTGTTGCTGGGAAAGGTATTATCGAATTAGATATTTCTTCGAAGAGAGTTAGTAGAACCGAATTTTCATCTTCTGCGGGAGCCGATTTTGCTTGTCATAGTGTTTTTAGGGCTCCAGATGGAACTATTTGGATAGGGACGAATCGAGGAACGCTTTATCAGTATGATCCAACCACTAAGAGCTACAGGGAGATGGTCTTACCTGTAAGAGTAAGAATCAACACATTGCTCAAGCTATCGGATGATAGATTGTTAGTTGGAACTTTTGGTAGCGGCTTACTGGTTTTTGACACTGAGAATTTAAAGGTTATAGAGCAGATAAGTCGTTCACGGAGAGGTTCTACGCTGTCGAGTAACTTTATTACTTGTATATACAGAGATAAGACTGGCGTTCTCTGGATTGGCAGCGAGGCTGGAGGCTTAATTCGGTATAGTCCGTATAGGAATCGTTTTAGTCTGTATAAGTCTGATCCACGGAATCCCAATTCTCTTAGCGACCAGATGATTCGCAGCATAGTAACCGATAAGGAGGGAAAATTATGGGTAGCTACACAAAGCGGCGGCTTGAACGTTTATGATCCTCAGACGGATACCTGGAGGCATTTTAGGCAGGCTCGAGAGGATAAGCGTAGCTTGCCATCGGACAGCGTGTTTGCGCTGCTTGCAGATAGCAAGGGCAATATCTGGGTGGGGACACGTGATCGAGCAGCTTTATGTAAGTTTAAAGCAGGCGGTTTTGATTGTGTCTTGTTAGATGGGGATGTAGGGTTAAACTGCCTGCTTGAGGATAGTCGAGGAACGATTTGGGTAGGCAGTAGTTTAGTAAGTAAACTGGTAGGTGGAACTCTTGTGAAGGTTCTTAAGCTAGGACAGTCTGAGGTACAGGCTCTCTATGAAGCGTCGGATGGATTAATTTGGGTAGGGACTATGGCGGATGGGTTGTTGGCAATAGATCCTACTACTGGAGCGGTAGTGCGCAGATTTAAACCTGATCCTGCTAAACCGGAGGCATTAAGTCATCCTTTTGTTACTTCCATAACTGAAGATAGGAAGGGACGGCTTGTAGTCACAACTAAAGGTGGCGGAGTAAATATATGTACTGATAGGGTACAGGGTAGGTTTCAAAATATAGGCATAAGGCAAGGACTGCCGCATCTGAATTCTTATGCTTGTTTAGAAGATAAAGCGGGTAATTTTTGGATAAGCACTGATGTGGGAATATATCGCTACAATCCAGATACCGGCGACGGTTATACTTTTACGGTTAGAGATGGACTGCAGGGTGATGAATTTAATAGGTTTGCATATCATAAAGCTCCTGACGGGAGATTTTATTTTGGCGGAGTTAACGGTCTAAATAGCTTTTTTCCGGAAAATGTCAATATAAATACAAGAAAGCCTAATGTGTTGTTTACTAGGCTTTCGAAACTGAATGAGACAAAGTTTCTGATGACAAGTGCTGTAGATAAGTTAGTGCTAGACTACACTGATCTGTTATTTGCTATAGACTTTACTACTGATGACTATAGCGTGCCAAAGCGTAATCGTTTTAAGTATAAAATGGAAGGGCTAAATAAAGACTGGGTGATGCTCAAAGAGGGTGAGTACTCGGTCAACTTCACAGGACTTGCCCCAGGTGAGTACTTATTGAGCATTCAAGGTAGCAACAATGACGGTGTTTGGAGTGATCCAAAGACACTTACCATAACTATCTTGCCTCCTTGGTGGCGCAGTAATCTAGCGTATGCTGTTTACCTGATCACGATAACAGCGTCGATATTTGGTGTGATCAGAATACGTCTTGTAAGTCTTAGGAAGCGTAATTTAGAGTTGGAAAGATTAGTCGCAGAAAGAACTAGAGAAATAGCTTCGCAGAGAGACAAGATATTATCTCAAAAAAATGAGATAGAAGAGCAACGTACTCAGATATTAGATAGTATTAGATATGCTAAGAGAATACAACAAGCTATCTTTCCAGATATTCGAGAACTTAAAGAGTATTTTCCAGGTTGTTTTATTGTCCAAAAGCCTAAGGATATAGTCTCTGGAGATTTTGTCTGGGTAGGAAAGATAAATGAAGCTTCGATAGTAGCAGTTGCAGATTGTACAGGCCACGGTGTGCCTGGAGCGTTGATGTCCATCATAGGGGAAATGTTGTTAACCCAAATAGTGCTATTTCAGCAGAAGCTAAGTCCTAACGAGATACTTGTCGAGATGGATAGTAGCATAAACAAATTGTTTGGGAAGCTTGAAAGAGAAAGATTGCAGGATGGTATGGAGATAGCCGTATGTGTCTTTACTAGTGATAAGCTGTTCTTTGCTGGTGCAAGGCAGCCGCTTTATTATGTAAACCACGTTGGAGAAGTGGTAGCAGTCAAAGCTGATAAATGGCCTGTAGGTGGAAAACAATCCAAGAAAAGTTATATTTTGCATGCTCTTCCTTTGAAAGATATCGATATGATTTATTTGGCTACTGACGGGCTACAAGATCAGAACGGACATGATGGTAAATTTGGAAGGAAACGGCTTATTGGACTTTTGCGAGAAATTCATGTCCTTGATATGGACGCACAGCGAGATAGAGTAGAGCAAGCGTTACAAGGTTATATGAAAGATACCCCTCAACGCGATGATATAACTCTTCTAGGTATTAGAGTGAGTGAGTACTTACAGCTAAACTATGTATCCAAGGAAAAGGGAGCTTAAAGCTCGGCTGCGTCTAACTATTTCGTGAGGATTAACTTGCTGCTAGCGTTGATAGTTGGCAATTCTGCTCCTGTTACAAGATGGTCTGCAAGCCAGTTTAGATAACACTCAAGATTGGTGTAGCCATCAATACCAGTAAAAAGCAACGATAGCTCACTTCCGTTGTGATCTTGTCTTGAAGGATCTAGTCTATACTTTATCTCAAACCAGTCAGGCATTCCGTCAGCATCTGTGTCTTGTGGTGGAGTTGGTGCAGTAGTGAAATCGAGTAAGAAAGCATCATTTTCAACTGCTTTGTCACGAGCTGTGGTATCAATGACACCGCTTCTAAGTGAGTCTATAAACCGTCGATCTTGAGCATCCCGCGGAAAAGCTCCTACATTGGTGATCATGTAATCGATAAGTTGATTCGTAGGAGTATATGTGATTTTTGGAAAGTTATGTCGGCTGCTTAAACGTGTTGCGACGCCAAAGTCGGTATTAGGATTATTCACATTGAAATCGTTACAGCAATACGCCAGTTGGTAATCACTGTAGTTGGGGTACAAGTTAAGCTGATTACCGGCAAAATATAGCTCGTTTTGCTTCACCTCTAACACGTCATGTAAAATCAAGCCGAAAGTAAAATCGCTGCGTGCTACAGCATAATTGTTTACCCAGTTCATTTTTAACCTGTAAGGTCCGTTGTCAGGGTTACCGTCGACATCGCGACCGTACCAAATGTTGATTCCTGGATCCCATAGAAGGTTATTTGACAGTTCTAACTTAAGAGGGTGCGAGGCACAATCAGCAATTTGTCCAGGTAGATCGGGATAGTTTGAGGCTTCGCAGGTAATTTCGGGCATTCTTCCTTCAAGCCTGTGCCACATGTTGTGGTGCAATGAAAGGTTATCTTGTGGAAAGTCAGGATGTGAGTAATTCATCAGCACTCCGCCATACTGAGCATGATCACCTACGGTTTCAGCAAAGATCGAGTTTTGAATTGTACCATTTGATGCCCAGCTAAGCTGAGCGACTTCATCTATAGCATTTGCAAACGAGCAGTGGTCTATAATGAAGCTACGAATACCATCAAGTCTTAATGCATCGTCTAGCGCCACATCGTTTCCGTCAATGTGTCTAGCAGGACGTGAGCGGATATGACGTACTATTAGATTGCTGCAGTCGTTTTGTTCATAGTGCCCATCGCATATTAATCCTCTTATGATAATGCCGCCCGGAGAAGTCTGTCCTGCTATCGTGACGTTTCCGTGCACGACGTTAGCGGGAGCATGAATTACTCCGCTTACCTTGAAAAGAATGTATTTTGCGCCAGGTTGGCGAAGTGCCCAGTTGAGAGAGCCTGGAATTTCACCGTTCGGATCGCTATCGAGAGTAGTTACATAAATCACTTTTCCACCGCGTCCGCCGGTTGCTCTAGCTCCAAATCCTTCTGCTCCAGGAAAGGCTGGAGGCACTTCCTCACCTATATCAGTGCCTTTTGGACAAGGACAACGGAAGATTTTGTTTTCAGATGGGAATGAGCTACCTATCGTAAGTAGAATAGCAAACAGCAAGGCTGGACTTGTTTTGTTTTTAATGATTTGCATATTGATCCTAAAACTCGGGTTTGGGGAGAGAAAGGAGGCCAGATAGATCTCTGGCCTCAGGAGATTAACGGCGTGCAATCGCGTCAAATTGCGTCAAATTGTATCTGTTGATGATACTTATTAGCTTATCGGAGTAGGCTGGATCAGTGGCATAACCGGCACGGTGTATCTCGCGAGCAAAGCGTATAGCATCGTTAGTATGTTGCATAGCAGTACGATATCTGCTGTTTTCTATAAAGAATCGGCCATGGTCGATAAAAGACTCAGCAGGACTGTTATACTTGCGGAACTTGGCATTAACAGTTACCCATTGACCGTTTAGATACTCTCGCGTTGGCATGACGACATGGCCTGCCGGCCCTTCACCTTTGATGCCGAAGTAGTTGTGAGCTTGACGCGAGAGGCTTGACTGCCCCCAGCCACTTTCAAGAATTGCTTGGGCTATCGTAACCGAGGCCGGTACACCTGTAGCGCGTTGGCTACGTATTGCATCATCAGCTATCGAGTCTATAAATGCATTTCCTGTCCTAGGGATGTTACCTACTGGAGTTGTAGGCGGAGTATTGTTGACAGGAGGCCGGGGTGTAGGAGGTGTAGAAGGTTGGGATGGACGGGTAGCACCGCCTGCTATGGCGCGCTCCATAGCAGCTCTCGTAAGCGGGCCGAAGTTGCCGGTCGGTGGTATGCCATGGTCGCGCTGGAAACGTTTCACAGCGTCAAGCGTCCTCGGGCCGAAATTGCCGTAACCCGTATTTACCTGCTCGCGCGTCATGTAACCTAGCTCTACTAGTCTGTCTTGCAGCTTCTTTACGTCTGCATTGTTGTCGCCGTAGCGCAAATCACTCTGTGGTACGGGACGGGCATTAGCTGAGCTGCTTCTTGAAAGAGCCCGTTCCATAGCAGCTCTCGTAAGCGGGCCGAAGTTACCGGTCGGTGGTATGCCGTGGTTGCGCTGGAAACGTTTTACAGCGTCAAGCGTCCTCGGGCCGAAGTTGCCGTAACCCGTATTTACCTGCTCGCGCGTCATGTAGCCTAGCTCTACTAGTCTGTCTTGCAACCTCTTTACGTCTACGTTGTTATCGCCGTACGAGAGGTTGCTTTGAGGTATGCTGCGGGTAGTTCCGGGGCTGGTAGAGCCTCCCGGTGTTGGTGATGGAGCTGGTCTAGGTGTCGGAGCAGGCTGTGAGCTTCCTACAGAGGTACCACGGTCGTTGACCCAATACGTAGGTACCCTGTAGCCACCGGGAAAAATATTTCCAACATGCGCGTTGTTGGTGTTTCTAGCGCCTGCTTGAGCGATGGCAGGGCCTAGGCGGCTATCGAAATTGCCCGGACGAACTACGCCGACGTGCCCGATGCCGCCCCGGTTTTCCCAAGTAAACACAGTCGGGAAGCCTTGATTCGCTAAACGCTGTGCTTCTTCGGCACTAACTTGACGCCAACCAAACCTCGCGCCGTGCTCATGCATCCAGCGGTGTGTGGCATTTGCGTTTAGTTCGCGGCCTTGTCCCACGCCGGTCGGATTTCCGTTTCTATCTACCCAGTGAGGAATTTCGGCCCTCATTGCTCGCGTTACGTCCCACAAGAATATGTTGCAGTAAGTGTTACCATTGCGGGGTGTATAGCGCGGGTTATTAGCCACGGCAAACTGGTTGATAACGTTTGCATAGTTAGCTGCACTACGTTGCGAAGGATCATTAGTAAGCGGAGCATTTATGGGCTCCCAAGCACGTGTGTTAGTTGTTCCAGGAGCAGGACGTGTGCCGTCGTAGGTGAGCGATCTAGTAGAGACTGGTTGAGGTGGGTTCGAAGAAGGAGCTGTTGTTACTGGACGTTCCGTCGGAGATGTACCGCGGCTTACTGGAATGCCTGATAACGAGCCGGTTGCTCTTGCTGGAATATTTATCTGTTGTCCAGGATGAATGAGATTGGGGTTTTTTATTTGAGGATTAGCTCTTATGAGATCGTTTAAACTGACTCCAGCACGTTGCGCTATATGTGAGAGCGTATCACCGGCTCTTACAGTATACGAGTTTGTAGTATTACTTGAGATGCTGCTAGAATTGCCACTTACCGGCCTTACCATGTTCCCTCCGGGGGGTTTAAGATTCGTGTTCAATGTCTATTTTGATTATCGACGAAAAAGGTTTTCAGTTGTGCTCAATTGCTAGGGAGGGTAGTGAAAAGCTTGACAATCTGACCTGAAGCTCGGCATCATCTTCAGTTTGAAAGGGCAAGTTATGCGATGGTCTAGAATATTTATTCCTACTTTAAGAGAGAATCCGGCTACGGCAGAAGCTACAAGCCATAGATTGCTTTTGCGTGCAGGTTATATACGCCAGCTTACAGCCGGGGTGTACTCATATCTTCCTCTTGCGCAACGCGTACTACTGAAAATCACGGACATCATACGTGAAGAGATGAACCGAATAGGAGCACAAGAATTCTTACTTCCGGCGCTCAATCCTGCAGAAGTTTGGAAAGAGTCTGGTCGTTGGGAAGTAATGGGTGAGAACATGTTTCGGCTGAAGGATCGCAAAGGCGCTGATCTCTGTCTTGGTATGACTCACGAAGAGGTTTTTACAGCTATAGCTAGAGACGAAATACGCTCTTACAAGCAGCTACCGCAGATCTGGTATCAGATACAGACCAAATTTCGAGATGAAGCCCGTCCTAAGTCGGGTATTCTAAGAGTACGAGAATTCATAATGAAAGACTCATATTCGTTTGATGTCGATTGGGAGGGATTAGACAAGGCTTTTGAGGCTCATAGAGAGGCTTACTGCAGAATTTATGATAGATGTGGTTTGAAGTACCTAGTGGTAGAGGCGTCATCAGGAGCGATGGGTGGTAGTCAATCGAGCGAGTTTATGGTGATATCGGATGCCGGCGAGGATTGGGTGGTGTTCTGTGCTTCGTGTGGATATGCAGCAAACATAGAGAAAGCTACGTCGCGGTTAGCAGATATTGTAGACGAGTCCGGTCCTGCTGCTCCTGAAGAATTTCCTACTCCTGGAGTGCGGACGATAGAGGATCTGACGACTTTTCCCGGGGGAGCCTCGGCAGATAGGCAGATAAAGACGTTGGTCTACATGTTAGACAACAGGCCACATATAGTGCTGCTTAGAGGGGATCATCAGCTGAACGAGACGAAGCTTACAGATGCTACTGCTGCCAAGAGCTTAAGGCCTGCTCATCCGGAAGAGATAAAATCGCTGCTTGGGGCTTTCCCTGGCTCACTTGGGGCTGTTGGAGTAGATCACCTGCCCGTCATAGCCGACTATGCTATCTATGGTCGCAGGAATATGACTACTGGAGCAAATAGAGACGACTTTCACTTGCGAGGAGTAGACGTAGAGCGTGACATAAAGGTTACGAAGTGGGCAGATCTGCGTAATGTCGCCTCTGGTGAAAGGTGTCTGCAGTGTAATGCTGCTTTGAACGTGAGCAAGGCTATAGAAGTAGGGCATATATTTAAGCTAGGTACTCGCTACAGCGAGTCGATGGGAGCTACGGTACTTACTGCGGAAGGTAAGGAAGTTCCTATAGTGATGGGCAGCTATGGTATAGGTGTGGGAAGGATTATGGCGTCTGCCGTGGAACTTTATAACGATGAGGATGGTATTTGTTGGCCTGTTTCCATCGCTCCGTTTGAAGTAGTGATTACACCAGCAAACTTTGCTGAACCTATGCAACAGGAAGCTGCTGTAAACCTGTACAAGGAGCTGAGTGCGACTGGTGTGGATGTTTTGTTGGATGATAGGGACGAACGACCAGGAGTGAAGTTCAAAGATGCTGATCTTATAGGCATACCTTTTAGACTGACTATAGGCAAGAAGTTGAAGGATGGTAAGGTTGAACTGTTTGAACGTAAGACCCGTAGTTCGACCGAGCTTGATCTTGACGTAGCAGTTCGGCAGGTGCGGCTTAGCCTTGCTGCTGCCTATGAACGAAGTACAAACTAAGGGCTGTTATGCCAGATTTTAGGCGGTTGATACTAGACGAAAGAGCGCATGTCTTTGACGGTGCCATGGGTACGATGCTCTATCAAAAGGGTGTCTATATAAACCGCTGCTTTGATGAGTTGAACCTGTCGGATCCCAAACTCGTGCTGGATGTGCACAGAGACTATGTCAAGGCCGGAGCGGAAATCATAGAAACTAATTCTTTTGGGGCAAATCCGGTAAAGTTGGCAAAGCATGGACTGGCTGAGAAGGTAATAGAGATCAACCGAGCAGCGGCGCAGCTAGCTAGAGAGGCTGCTGGTGAGCGAGTGTGTGTTGCTGGCTCTATAGGTCCGCTTGGGATCAGGATAGAACCTTACGGGCCAACCTCGCGTGAGGAGGCAAAGGAGTATTTTAAGTTACAGGTCAGGGGATTACTCGAAGGTGGTGTCGATTGTTTTATTTTGGAAACGTTTAGCGATTTGAGCGAGATTCGACAAGCATTGTTGGCAGTGCGTGAGCTTTCCGATCTGCCGGTTATAGCTCAGATGACTATACAGTCTTTTGGCAAGACGTCTTTTGGAACTGCGCCGGAAACTTTTACTGCGCAACTAGATCAGTGGGGTGCTGATGTGATAGGCATCAACTGCAGTGTCGGGCCTAAGGATACTTTCGAGGCGATCCAGGTGATGGCATCTATCACCAGCAAGCGACTTTCGGCACAGCCTAATGCTGGCCTGCCGAGGGAGATAGACGGGCGAAAGCTGTATATGTGCTCACCAGAGTATATGGCTAAGTATGCCCGTAGGCTGATACAAGTTGGGGTCAAGTTTGTTGGTGGTTGTTGTGGGACGACTCCTGAGCATATCAGGCAGATAGCCAGTGCTGTTAAAGCAAGTTCGCCAGCTTCGGTGATAAGAGTGGCCAAGAGTGTGCAACCGGTTTCTATGCTGCAGCAGGCACAGGTTGTTCCTACGGAGAAGCGTTCTGAGCTTGCTCGTAAGATAGTTTGTGGCGAGTTTGTCACCTCTGTCGAGATAGTTCCCCCGCGGGGATGCGATCCTACGGCTATGCTAGAAAGCGTCAAGCTCTTACGTAGTGCCGGCGTTGATGCTGTAAACATTCCTGACGGACCTCGCGCTCAGAGCCGAATGAGTGCAATGAGCACTGCTGTACTGATAATGCGTGATGTGCCGGGAATAGAACCTGTGGTGCATTACTGTTGTCGGGATCGAAATCTACTAGGGATGATGTCTGATCTACTTGGTGCTGCTGCGCTTGGTATAAGAAACCTGCTCATCATAACGGGTGATCCGCCTAAGATGGGGCCTTACCCAGATGCTACTGCAGTCTTCGACGTAGACTCTATAGGACTTACAAATATGGTCTATGGATTAAACAACGGTACTGACCTTGGTGGTAATTCTATAGGCAAGCCGACAGCATTTTTTATCGGTGTGGGGGTTAATCCTTGCGCTGTAGACCTGGACTATGAAATCCGACGTTTTGAGTGGAAGGTTGATGCTGGCGCACAGTTTGCCGTAACACAGCCGATTTTTGATATAAGACAGCTCGAACGTTTTCTCAAACGTATAGAGCACTGTAGGATACCGATAATTGCCGGTATTTGGCCGCTGGTATCCTATAGAAATGCTGAATTTCTTAACAACGAAGTACCTGGTATAAGCATTCCCCAGGAGATACTTAGTAGGATGAAAAGTGCTGATACGCAGGAAGCTGCTCGGCAGGAGGGCTTGTTGATAGCTCGCGAGCTGCTTATGAAGGCTCGGCCGATGATACAAGGAGTGCAAGTTAGCGCCCCGTTTGGGAAAGTCTCCTATGCGCTGGAAGTATTATCGGCACTGGAAAAGTAGTGGGATCAATTCGCTTCTACGAATTTCATAAATGCTGCCGCTAAACTTTGCCTTTCGTGTACCTGGATATCGTCGAAAGTAGACTTGAGCTTGAGGATGGCTTCGGCTAATCTTTCGCGCTGTTGGCGCGTGCCATTAAGGAGTTTTTGAAGAGCTTTTTCTGTGAGCTCTGCTAGATTCGCAATTTCTGGAGACTCAGCTGCTGCCGTACTACCAAGCTTCTGCAGTTGTAGTTGCAAGTCTTTTAACATCTTTTCTCGCAGACTATTACTTTCTGCTCTGAGTCTTTCGGCACTGCTTTCTTCTAGCTTCTGTTTTTCGCTAGACCGCATATTGTCTATCAGTTTGGCAAGTTGTATTAGCGCACTGTGATACTGTCGTAGTACTGCTTCTTGGTTGCGGTGCTTTAGACGTAGTTGTCTTTCGGCAGCGGCATTGTTTGCTGCAAGGGCAGCTTCTTCAGCGCGGTTTTGTTCTCGTAGGCGTTGTTCTTCGGCTGAGTGTCGTGTAGCAAGCTCGGCTTCAGCAGTTTGATTGCGGCTAGCAAGCTCGCGTTGGCGGGCTTTACTTGCTGCTTCGAACTGCTCTTCTAGCTTGCGATTAGCGTCTGCAAGAACTTGCTTCTGATTTTGCTGTATACTTTGAAGGAGTGCTTCAGCCTTGCGGTTGGCTTCTGCTAGTTTTGCTTGCGCAGCGGCGTTAGATTGCTTTAACGCTTCTTGAGATGCCTTATTAGCTGCTGAGAGATGTTCTAAGGCAGAACGGTTTGTTGCTACGAGCTCTGCTTCGGCTGCTCGATCGGCTGCTAGTTCAGCGGCTTCTGCTGCGCGATGCGTTTTTGCGAGCTCTGCTTCTCGGCGGAGATTTTCTGCTCGGAAGGTTTCTTCTGCCCGAGCATCCGCAGCCGCTACCTCGGCTTCGCGGGCACGGTTTGTTCTTGCAAGTTCTTCTTCTGCAGCACGGTTAGCTGCGGCAAGAGCAGCACGTTTTTCTGGATCGGGTTCAGCTTCTTCTGCAGCACGGTTTTTAGCTGCAAAGGCAGCTTCTTCTGCCAGATGTTGCTTATGAAGTGCTTCGCGTCGGGCGGCATTAGCGGCGGCAAGTTCTGCTTCGGCATTACGGTTAGCCAAGGCGAACTCCCTTTCTAGGTGGTAATTACGCTCGATGTTGGCTTGGCGTTTAGCGGCATTTGCAGCTATAAATGCGTCTTCATCTCTAGCATTCTTAGCACGCAAAGCTTCTTCTGCTGCCAGGTGTGCTCTTTCTAAAGCTTTTTCTTGCGCTCTGTGCGTTTGTGCAAGGTTACGTTCCTCTTGAGCGTTGCGCTCGATTAGCTGGCGTAGCTCTTCTTCGTGTCGCTTTGCAAGTTCTACTTCTTTACGCAGATTTTCCGCTCTGAGGGCTTCGGCAGCTGCCGCGTCCCTACGGCGTAGCTCTTCTTCAGCAGCGCGATTCAGAGCAGCCAGCTCTGCTTGCTCCTGCAGGTGACGTTCGCGTAACGTCTGCTCTTCAACTCGGTTAGCATTAGCAAGTGCTGCTTCTGCAGCGCGATTTGCTGCAGCAAACTCTTCTTCTTTACGGAGGTTAGACCGTAGTAACGCTGTTTCTTGAGCATAGAAAACAGTAGCTTGAGCCGAAGCTGACGAGAGTGTAGCAACATAAGATTGCGATGCAGAAGAGGCTTGTTCTGTACTTTGCTCAGGGGCCAGGCTGGAAGTACTAGCTATGGCCTCGTTGGACGCATTAGTACTGCTTGGAACATCAGTTAGTTGTGTGCGGATGAAGTCGGTATAGATCTTGTTTTCACCTGTGATGCTATCACCTGCTAGTGGCTCAGTAGGGTCATTTTCTACTGCTATTTCAAGGGGGCTACCCTCTTCTGGCTGCTGAGGCGGCGTATTGGGCTGCTGAATTGACAACTCAGTGATTTGTGTAGAAGCATCATTCGTTACTTTCATTGGCTACTTCCGTAAATTCAAGGGCTATCCAAATTATCGATCAGAGAGCTGGGTTGGTTGCTTTAGCTTGGCTTTAGAGTAGTTTTTACATAACCGTGTAATATTTTCCCTGAGAAATACACAGAGAGGGTTCTAAGGCACTTTGTTCTAGTTGGTAGGGGAGCCAGTTAGGATAGCATGTAGCGTATAGGGAGTTTTTTAGGGATTGTGGCACGCTCTGTGCTGGGAGTATGGTTGGGGGCAAGAGCTCTAGTGACATACGCTAGTCTCTCAAGTGGTTGCTGTAAAGTGAGGACAGTAATCACTGCTTGGTTGGGGCGTTGCAGGTTTACCTCCCACACCTACGACGCCTCTTTTTTTGCTATTGCCTAGTTTTGGCTTTGCCATTCCCTAGGTAGAGACGTGGTGTTCATAAGTTTCAGGATTCGTTTCTGTCTTCGGGCGACTCGTTTGGGGTACTTGCTGGGATTGAATACTGTTCTCGGGTTAGGAATCATAGCGGCCAGATAGGCAGCTTCTGCTGGCGAGAGATCCTTTGCAGGCTTACCGAAGTAGTGCCTAGAGGCAGCTTCTGCTCCGTATATATCTTCTCCCCATTCTATAACGTTGAGGTAAAGTTCTAGAATACGCTTTTTGCTGAGGTTTGCTTCTAGCCTCGTCGTGATGATTGCTTCTTTGAGTTTGCGCAGTGGGTTTTTTGACTCGGAAAGGTAGAGGTTTTTGGCAAGTTGCTGGGTTATTGTAGACGCACCACGTGCGAAGCGCCCTTTCTTTAGATCGTACTCTATGGCTTTTTTTATAGCTTCGGTGTCAAAGCCGTTATGCTCAAAAAAACGAGCGTCTTCTGAAGCGATTACGGCCCTTAGTAGGTGCTTAGAGATCAGTTCTATCGGTACCCATTGCTGTCGACGTACTGGAGTACGCCCCTCTGCTTTAGCTTGTTCGAGTCGTCGCTCTATTAGGGCTGTGGTTTCAGGATTTTTGCTCTTTAGGTCATTGCAGGAAGGTAGCATCAGAATTTCCACAGCCAAGTAGCAGGCAAATAGTGCAAGTATCAGAAAGGTTATTTTCAAAAAGGGCGATCGGATTCGCATAGGGGGAAAAAGAGTATTTATCACGGGTAGTTCTTTAGATCAATTCGGAGCAGGAAGGGTAATCCTCCCAAGGAGGTCGTAAATTAGCAGATTTAATCTGCATTCTAGGCTATGAAATTGTGCCACTCTGTAGTAAACTTGCCATTTTCGAAAACCCCATAAAATCAATCCTGCTGTTTACACAGCTACTGTCGACTTTTACCAAGGAGAATACTGTACTCTATGGAATCTGAAACATTCGCGGTGGGTGTTAAAGGTATTTTGTGCAAAACGAAGAGCTTATCGAGAGTGTTGCTAGGGCTTTTTGCGTGGTCTATCTTCCCGCAGACAATCTGGGCAAGTGAGGCGAGCATAGTGCTTCCGGATCTCAGTATACCGGTTGCTTCTGGCCTAACCGGTAAAGAGCTACTTTATGCGGGTATACTGGTAAGTTTCTTTGGGGCCAGTTTTGGGCTGTGGCAGATGGCAAAGATCAAGGCTTTGCCGGTACACAAGGCTATGGCTGATATTTCTAACCTGATCTGGGAGACGTGTAAGACCTATCTCATCACGCAGATGAAGTTCATAGCGATCCTAGAACTCTGCATAGGTGCTGTAATGGTCTATTACTTTGCTTTCCTGCAGCATTTTGGGTTGGACCGAGTATTAATCATACTGATCTGGTCGCTTATAGGGATCTTAGGCAGTTGCGGAGTAGCTTGGTTTGGCATACGTGTGAACACATATGCTAATTCGCGAGCAGCATTTGGTTCGCTTACTGGCAAGCCTTGGCCTACGTTTGACATTCCTCTTAAGGCCGGTATGAGCATCGGGATGCTGCTTATTTCCATAGAACTGCTGATGATGCTAGCCATCTTGCTGTTTATCGACCCGCAGTATGCAGGTGCCTGTTTCATAGGTTTTGCGATAGGTGAGTCGCTGGGGGCTTCTGCTTTGCGTATAGCTGGAGGGATATTCACGAAGATAGCTGACATCGGATCTGATCTGATGAAGATAGTTTTTAACATCAAGGAGGATGATGCGCGCAATCCTGGCGTGATAGCTGACTGCACGGGTGATAATGCCGGTGATTCTGTAGGTCCTTCTGCCGATGGATTTGAAACCTATGGAGTGACTGGAGTGGCGCTGATTACTTTCATACTGCTTGCTGTTAGGGATCCTGAGGTGCAGGTGCTGCTGCTTGTCTGGATCTTCGTGATGCGCATCTTGATGGTGGTTACATCTGTATTTTCTTACTACATGAACCATGTTTTGATGAAGAGTAAGTATGGTAATGCTGAATCTATGAACTTTGAAGGAGCATTAACTAGTTTGGTATGGCTTACGTCTCTTTTGTCAGTAGGAATTACTTATGCTGCTTCAAAGTGGCTCATAGGGGGACTGGGAGACGGCACGCTTTGGTGGAAGCTGTCTACGATTATCTCTTGTGGTACGTTGGCTGGGGCAATTATTCCTGAACTGACTAAGGTGTTTACCTCTACTGAGAGTGCTCATGTGCGTGAGGTAGTGACCTCTTCAGACGAAGGCGGTGCCTCGCTGAACGTTTTAAGCGGTATGGTAGCTGGTAACTTCAGTTCTTACTGGATGGGACTTGCAATAGCGGTCTTAATGGGTATCTCTTATTGGGTATCGCTTTCAGGTTTAGCGACAATTATGGATGCTCCTGCAGTCTTTGCATTTGGGCTTGTAGCTTTTGGGTTTCTTGGCATGGGGCCGGTAACAATAGCAGTAGACAGCTACGGACCTGTTACCGATAATGCCCAGTCAGTCTACGAGCTTTCGCTTATAGAGATGCTTCCAAATATCAAACAGGAGATAAAAGAACAGTTTGGTTTTGAACCTAATTTTGATCGAGCTAAGCACTTCTTGGAAGAAAATGATGGGGCTGGAAATACTTTTAAGGCGACGGCAAAACCTGTGCTGATAGGTACTGCCGTTGTTGGTGCAACAACGATGATCTTTTCTATCATTCAGATTTTGCGTCAGCAGCCTTTTTATAATCCCGAGCTGAGTCTTTCTCTAGTAAATCCTATGATCATACTAGGGGTGATCATGGGTGGGGCGGTAATCTACTGGTTTTCTGGTTCATCCATGCAGGCTGTAACTACTGGCGCATATCGTGCTGTAGAGTACATAAAAAAGAATATCAAGCTAGAGGGAGTAGAGAAAGCTTCGGTGACTGACAGCAAGCGTGTGGTAGAGATTTGCACGCAGTATGCGCAGAAGGGGATGTTTAACATCTTCTTGACCGTATTCTTCAGCACGCTAGCGTTTGCTTGTTTCGAGCCGTTTTTCTTTATAGGTTACCTTATATCTATAGCGGCGTTTGGTTTGTATCAAGCTGTCTATATGGCTAACTCTGGTGGTGCTTGGGACAACGCTAAGAAAGTGGTAGAAGTAGAGCTCAAGAAGAAAGGTACACCGCTTCATGCTGCTACTGTAGTAGGTGACACTGTAGGCGATCCTTACAAGGATACTTCCTCGGTAGCCATGAATCCTATAATCAAGTTTACTACGCTGTTCGGGCTGCTAGCCGTGGAATTAGCTATAGAGCTAAAAGGCATCACGCCAAAAGTGCTGGCCGTAATCTTTTTCATTTTATCGCTTGTTTTCGTTTGGCGATCCTTTTACGCTATGCGCATCACGAGTAAATAGCAGCTGAGGTAGAGTGATTGCTGTTCTTAGCTGTTTTTTATTAAAGAAAAGAAACTGTGATAGCAAAGCTACGCTCTTGGACAAGGAAGTTATATGCTCAAACACAGAAGTGGGGACAGTCTGAGCGTTGCTTGCGGGATCTGTTGCTTATCAGCATAGCCAGCTCTACGATAATTCCGCTTCCTACTGAAGCTTTTTTAATGGCGATAATACTGGCTGCTCCTCATAGGTGGTGGCGAGCTGCGGCTGTAGGAACTCTGGGCTCTACGTTTGGAGCCGTCTTTTGGTATCTACTAGGCAGGTACTTGTTATCGAAAGCTCTATTGCTGCTTGAGCTTATTGCTCCGGAGTCGAACTTAGAACAGATAAAAGCCGTAGTATCAAAAAGAGGGATAATATATTTATCTGTGGCAGCGTTTACGCCGGGGCTGTTTCGGGTTGGTATGGTAGCTGCTGGAGTGATGGAGCTGAACCTGTTGTATTGTATGGCTGCGATAGTTTCTGGTCGGGGTAGCCGCTTCATGCTGGAGGCGGTAGTTATAAGGATTTTTGGGCGCAGAGTAGTTCCGTTCTTAGAGAAGTACTTTGACTTCATAGCTCTGGGCATAGGACTGCTGATTATACTGCTTGTACTGATGACTAGGATAAACAGGGCAACATAAGGTTCTTCGCTAGCATCAAAGCAAGCTGAGGTTGCTTAAGGCTTTTTCAATAATTAAAATATTCTCCACGAGGGGAGGGGGCAATGAGGGACGAAGGCCTCTTTAAGCAGTTTGAACGCAAGCCCTTTATGTCTAGGTTTGCCGAAGCCTTGAGATATGAGCTTAGCCAGATAGCTAGCAATCCTCGAAGGCTCTTCGGTATAGACCAGGCTACGATGGAAGGTAGCCAAATCTTTGTTGACTCTGAGCCCTGGATAAGACGTCTGGCTAGGGCCTTGGCCGAAATAGCTAAGAATCCGCTGCAGCTATTTTTTAGCCCACCTGCACCTAAGACCTCGGTACTGCTTGATTCAGAACCTTTGCTAACTAGGGTACTGCGGACGATAGTAGAGTCAGTTGCTGATTTTAGCCGCAACCCGAAAGCATTCCTTCTCGGCTTTTTCAAGAGCGATCCGCTAGAGGCTAGGCGCAAAACCTATTACCACATAGGCATAGCCTTCTCTACGTTTTTATGGCTACTGGGTGGTATTATATACCTTGGATATTATTTCTACCGAGCTGAACCACCTGTTACTGAGGATGAAGAACTACAGAAAATAGCAGACCTTACTTTGTTACCTCCTCCCGACTTACCAAAATTGCCCGCCGTACAGAGAGCTGGTGGTGGTGGTGGTGGCGGTAGGCGCGAGATGACACCGCCATCTAAGGGCGTACCACCAAAAGCCGATCTGCGTCCTCCAATAGTCGCTCCTACGACTCATCCGCCAAAGATAGAAAAACCATCGCTGCCAGTAGTACCGACCGTACAGGTGCAGCCTGATCTTGTACCTCCACCGTCTTCGATAGACGTTCCGATAGGTGATCCAAAAGGTATTCCCGGCCCACCTTCCGACGGGCCAGGTGAGGGTGGAGGAATAGGTGTAGGCAAAGGCGGCGGCGTAGGTTCAGGCCGTGGTACAGGACTTGGCCCAGGAGAAGGTTTCAATACCGGCGGTGGTTCGCCTAACATAGGGGGTGACGGAATATACGCTGCCGGTAAGGACGGCGTAAAAGGCCCGCAGATACTGAGTAAGGTCAAGCCGAGATATACCGAAGAAGCCCGTCGTGACAAAATACAGGGTGTGGTTGTGCTTTCTGCTGTTTTTCGTAAAGATGGGACTGTTTCGGATATAAAAGTTCTACGCGGCTTGGGCTACGGACTTGATGAAGAGGCAATAAAAGCTGCATCTATGATTAAGTTTATCCCAGGTACTAAAGACGGTGTTCCAGTAAATGTCCGTGCTCGGCTTGAGTTCACCTTTAGTCTGCTATGAGGTTTTTCGCCAACCAGCTAACAAGCTGGTTGGCCGTCGGAGAATGCTTTCCTGCACAAACCCTTTGTCCTTGAATTCTAAAGTTATGCAGAAGTTTTATGTAGAAGAGCGCGTGCGCTGGCGCGACGTAGATCATGCGGGTATCGTTCGCTATGATGCCTACCTGAGATTTTTCGAATTTGCTGAAATGGAGTTCTTCCGAGCCCTAGGGCTGCCTTTTGCCCAAGTGCATGAGCTGCTGGGTATCTGGATGCCAAGGGTGCAAATGCATTGTGATTTTCATAGTCCTGCACGACTGGATGACTTGCTCAGAATAGCGGTGTATGTTTCGTACCTTAGAAGAACCTCGATGCGTTTTGACTTTGAAATAGATACTGAAGGCCGTAGACTCGTAAGTGGGTATCTAGTGATAGTTACTGTCGACAGAGAAAGATTTTCTCCCATCGAAGTGCCCCAAGAACTGAGAACTCGATTGACGCCGTATGTGGCTAAAGATGTACTAACAGCTTTAACCTAACTGCTGATCAGAAAGTCCTAGTTTTTCCAAGATTGAAGTTGTTTTGTCCTGGGATCCAGAAGATCTAAACTTGAGTAGTCGTTCCACATATTTGGCCAGGATGTCAGCTTCTAGGTTGACCATTTGACCCGTTCTAAGAGTCTTGAGCGTAGTGTTATGCCAGGTATACGGGATAACGGCTACGCTAAACCTATCCTCAGAGAGCGAAGCTACGGTTAAGCTAATGCCATTTACCGCTATCGAGCCTTTGAGGCATACATACTGTGCTATTGACTGCGGTAGAGAGAAGGCTATCTCATAACTTTCGCCGCTTTTTTTGTGACCAAGATATTTAGCAGTAGCATCGACATGCCCCTGTACGATATGGCCACCGAGCCTTGAATCTAGCCTCAAGGCACGTTCAAGGTTTACTTCATCGTCTACTTTTAAGTTCCCTAACGTAGAACGTCTAAGCGTCTCTCTAGAGATATCAAAAACAGCGGTTGTACCTGATAGTTCGGCTACGGTGAGACAGACACCATTGACTGCTATACTTTCACCTGGGCTGACAGCCTTTAAAAGAGGTGCTGAAATCGCAACCTTGCTGCTGCCGCTTAGGTTTGTTCTCACTACTCGCCCTACTTGCTCTATTATGCCGGTGAACATCTTGCGTATTCCCGGTGTCTCTTTATATGTGACAACATCAGCTCGACTACCTGATCGGGAGTCAAGTCGGAGGTGTCTAAAATGATTGAATCGACGGCGGGCTTAAGAGGTGCATAAGCTCTTGACTGATCCCGTTTGTCTCGTTCCTCTATCTCTTTTAGAGTTTGCTCAAAAGTAACGATATGCCCTTGTTGAGCCTGTTCGAGATTTCTCCTGCGAGCGCGTTGCATCAGATCGGCTACTAGGAAGAATTTTACGTCTGCATTCGGAAAGACATGAGTACCTATGTCTCTACCGTCCATAACTACTCCTCCGTCTGCTCCCATCTCGCGCTGCCTCTTTAAAAGAGTTTGCCTTACGCCAGGTATAGCGGAAACTTTAGACGCTGCACTGCTGATTTCTGGTGTGCGTATGGCATCAGTTATATCTAAGCCGTCCAGAAATACCTTTAACTGTTCTGCTTCACCTCTTAAATCTATTCTTATCTTCTCGGTTAGTTCAACTACGCGGCTGTGCTCTTCATAGGGTATGCCAGCACGAGCGGCTGCTAGGGCTACGGCTCTGTACATAGCTCCTGTATCTATGTATAGGTAGCCTAGCAACTTAGCTAGTTTCTTACCGGTAGTGCTTTTTCCTGATGCAGAAGGACCATCTATCGCTACTATTAGTTTTCTAACCATTATTGAATCTCACTATTACCAGGGTCATGTCATCTGTTTGCGAAGCACCTGCAGAAAAAGACTTGAGCTGTTCAGATATAACTTGTATAGCTTCCTTCGGCGAAGGAGCTTCTTTTATTATGCGTTTTAGTCGGTCAATCCCAAATTCCTCACCAAGCGGATTCGTCATTTCTATTATGCCGTCAGTAAACATGAATAAAGTGTCCCCCTCGGTAAGCTCTATAGTTTCCTCGTCATAGGACAATTGTGGAAACAAACCTAGGACTGTACCTCCACACGTTAACTGTTGTATCTTGCCGTCTCTGGAGACAAGCAAAGGGGGATTGTGTCCGGCATTAGAGTAAGTAAGGCGCCCATTCCTCGAGTCAATTATCGCATAAAACAAAGTTATAAATATACTGCTGCTTGTGCACTTGTAAACTACGCGGTTGATTTGCCGAAGCAAGTCTGCAGGCGCATCTTCTTGATAACTTTGTGTTTGAATGATACCTTTTACCATTGTCATATAAAAAGCTGCTGGAATGCCCTTACCAGCTACATCGGCTATTACTACTCCTAGTCTATCATTGCCAAGTTCGACAAAATCGTAGTAGTCGCCGCCGATTTCATGTGCAGGTGTAAACAGCGTGGCTATCTCTAAAACGCTGTTTTGTGGTAACTCTTGAGGTAAGAAGTTGAACTGTAGTTCGCGGGCTATTTCTATATCGCGTTCTAACCTCTCGCGAGCCTTTAGCCTCTTTATGTAGTTTGGAACGTAGTCTACTATCGGCAGAGTTTCTGCGCCTTCGGCTATTCTGTAAGAGGCAAATATCACTGCTGCTAGGATACCAAATGTGATCAAGCCGTTTATGAAGTAAATCCTACCTCCTAGAGCGAGCATTTCTGTAGCTGCGGAACAAAGCAGAATTGCGAGTTTTGAAGATGTCAATGCTAGTAGGTCTTGTCGATATGTCAAGTAGACTATAACTCCGGTTTGTACGATTACGAATATACCGAAGTGGCTAAGCTTTGTGTACTGCTCGCTAGAAGATATTGTGAGTATTGCCCAGATGGCGGTCGACGATATTACGGCAACCCTTGTGGGAAGTTTCAAGCTGAGGATTGCTAAGATGAAGACTGCAGCAAAACCGACCGTAAGTGCCTCTCCCAGCGCACAAATGGTCGTCCAGACAAAGGCTATGTGGCTGCTTGGAGCCACGGTGAAAATTTCGTGAGTATAGTCTCCTTGATCGCCTAAGATAGCATTCGAGAGTCTTATAGTTCCCAGTGACGCAAGTCCTATGCAAACTCCTTCGAAGACTGCTTGGCCTACAGGTCTGCTGCGGAAGCGTCCTCTTAGCAGCGCGTCAAATGTAGCCATCTTTTCAGAATACTTTTGCCTTATAAGTGAATCATTTAAGGCTACTATTGGTGTGGCAGGCAGCAGTATTATGAGCCATAGAAGGGTGTAGCTTGATAGTATGTAAAATATCTCTGAAACTGTGGCATAGTAACTTCCACCAACGGTTGTTGGTAGGTCGGCTGCTACGGTGAGTGCTAAAGGTGAGGTAATTAGTGCACAGTAGGAAAGCCCTAGCTGGAAGTCTATGGCGTCGCGTCTAAGTTGTTTGATTATAAGTACCGCTGCAATTACTAGCCCCGATGTTATTATCAAAAGCTTGAGCAGAAAAAACACTTGCCAAAATAAAGACCGCTTCTCTTGTGGTGGTATATATTCTGCGCCAGCGTAGATGACTTCTTGACCGATAGCTTCGACTGCTACAGTTAAAGTCAGATTCGGTATATCGCAACTTACCTGCCATTCTGCCCGGTGATAGTTTTGTCCTTGAGTTAGTATTTGTGGTTCTTCCGAGGTTTGAAAAATCTCGCCGTTGGGTAGGAACAAGTGATGTTTTTCGAGGAATTGTCGAGCGGCTTGTAGGAACTCTATGGAGTTAGCAGCGCTGCTTTGTTCTGGCAGTTTTCGATAGAACTGAAACCAGCGGCCTCTTTCGTCCATCTTGATAAGTGCCTCACCAACCTCGCTCCAATCTTTTAGTCTGGCCGCAGAGCTCGCAGGCAGGCTTGGTATGCTAACATGCTGTTCTGGCTTCAAGCTTATTTCCCAGAAAGATGCTGGGATAAACTTAAGTTTTTCATTGCCTGCTACTGAGCCGAGGGATTTTCTTACAAATAGGACTAGATGCTTGTCTACTACGGGGCGCACGGTCATTAGCACAGAAGAGGTGTCTATGCCGAAATTTGCGTAGACTGTCTTTGCTAACTCTGCCGCTTCGTCTGGTAACAGTCGACGTTTTATCCCACTTGCAGTGGAAAAGGGGTCAAAGGTGAAGATCGTTATGGCTACTCCGAGAATTGCACTGGCAAAGAGCAGGTGTGCTTTGTTGTTGAATTTCATACAGTCCGTAAATTTATAGCTTGGGTTAGGCCTAAAGCAATACTCTTTGAAAGGCGGTTCTGCTTTATCGACTTCAGCAATAATAAAGCGGTATAATTGAGTTTTATAAATAGTCAGGGAAAGTAACAATGACTAAGCTTTGGTTTTTGATATTTTTGGTGCCCTATACTGCTTCTGCTGCAGCAGGAGCGGGAACTATCTCCGGATTGGTCAAGGATGAAAGGGACAAGCCTTTGATGGGAGCCTTCGTAAGCATCTATGACGCCGTAACGGCTAAGCAGATCCTGCAGGTAGTCCGTACTGATACAGAAGGTCGATACCTGGCAAAGGTGCTTCCAGGTAACTATCTTCTGAAAGCCGTGGCTATAGGTTATAGCCCTGGGACGGTAGCTTCGGCTAGGGTAGTTGCTAATCAGACGGCGTTTTTCAACTTCACTCTCCGGCGAGTAAGTACTTTGATAGGTGATGATGTTGGAACTTACCGTAAAGTGTTACGACGGGCTCGGCATGTTTTCCAGTTTGAAGATGATCGGTGTTCGGAAGAAATTGATTCGAAAGACCTGACAAGTGGGAATTTGAGCGTATATTCAACAGTTGGTTATGGAGAAGGTGCTG
Organism: Blastocatellia bacterium; assembly: GCA_025057015.1. Taxonomy (GTDB): domain Bacteria; phylum Acidobacteriota; class Blastocatellia; order Chloracidobacteriales; family JADJPF01; genus JANWYG01. The sequence continues at coordinate 48,581 of JANWYG010000023.1, read as the reverse complement.
GCTTGAATTTTGCCTTAAGCAAAGCGATCGGCTCGGCAGTACAGGTGTTGATTGCTGGGCAGACTGATGTGACGTCTTATGGAACGAGCAAGGGTATAGCTGCAAAAGTGGTTTCTGAAGCCGCTAGTGAAGTGACTTTGGATGTGCAATATGTAGGTTTGCCACTGCAAGAAGGAAGGGCATTTCTGGCTCGGTATGATGTCGACTTAACGGATAAGTGGTATACAGATTCGCTGACATTTGTCTATGGAGTGCAACTCAGTAAGTTGTCCGCAATCGGATACTCGGACATGCAGATAAGTCCAAGAATCGAATTTGCTCTGGATTTAGATGGCAAAGGTCAAGCTTATGCGGGACTATCTGTTCCTAAGTACGATGCCGCCGCTTTGGCTGAGAATGTGGAAATCTCGCCTTTAAATTATGCTGCAGTACGGACAAAGCGACGGGAAATAGGTTATCGAAGAGCTATAGCAGATGATACTGAGATTGATGTCTCGCTGTTTTCGGATAATTTTGTAGCCGTCGCACCTTTTCGGCAGGGCTCTCGGCGGGGTATGAGAATCATTTTTAGTAGGACGGGCAAGTTCTTGACAGCAGCCTTAGGCTATGGATTTGGTCAGCAGTCAGGTTTGGCACAAGCTGGGGGAAACTTTCAGGTTTTGTCAACTAGAGTCGACCTGCAAATGCCTACGGGGACGAGACTTTCTGCACTGGTTGGAGTAGGTAACAGCGAACCTTTCCTTGGGAGTTTTCTGGCCGTACCGCCAGGGCTAAGCGTCTATATTAGGCAGCAGCTTCCTGTTAATTTCATTCCAGGAAGGTGGGAAGCGCTGCTAGACTTGCGTAACTTGGTGGATTGTGGGGATGATGTAGTGTCTTACAGACAGCCTCGTAGTTTGCGAGGAGGGGTTAGCGTAAGATTTTAGTTATGCTAAGAGCTGTTGCCAGAGCTAAAACCGCTGGACTGCTTGTTATTTTGCTAGCAGTAGCAGGGCTAGTAGTCGTGAATCTTAGAGATAGAGTCTACAGTCGGCCTCTGCCGGATGATGGGGTTGTCTGGGTGGATACTGGCAGAGGTGTTAAGGCTGCGAGTGTGCGTGTAGGTTCAGCCGCTGACCGAGCTGGTATAGTTCGCGGTGACTACTTGAGATTCGTTACGCTAAGCACTGAAGGGATCTTGCAGATTGATGAAGTTAGAGATGTGTACTTCATTCTCGAAGAGAAAGTTGGAGTAGGTGGTGATGTAACTTATACGATAGAGCGCTGGGTAAATGAAGAAAAGAGTCAACTCTGGGATGCGGATCTGAAAGACATAGCAGAGGAGCCCTCGCGGTTACCACTTCAGATATTCATGACTATCATAGGGCTTGTCTTTATCTTGATAGGATGCTATGTGCTTCTAAAACATCCGACGATTGGCTATGTGCCTCATTTTTTCTTAATATGCTTGTTAGTGTTTGCTGTATATGCGTTAAGTCCGGTAGGTAGCTACTCTTTTGCGGATGATATAGTTGCAGCAGTGGATGCGGTCAGCTTTATACTTCTTTCTCCGCTGTTTTTCCACTTTTGCCTTATCTTTCCCTTTAGAAGAACTTGGCTTGAGAAGCGTCCATATATCATTTGGTTGATTTACTTGCCAGCGGTGCTATTGATTACTGCCAGGCTGGCGATGCTAGTTACTAACTATCCGCTGCTAGTGCGCTGGCATGCTATGCTGAACAAGGTAGAGATAGTGCAGTTTTCTATGGCGTTTGTGACAAGTACCATCTTGCTGTTGCTTACTTTCATACAGACAAAAGCGTCGGTGTTGCGTCAACAGCTCAAGTGGGTTACTTGGGGCCTGTCACTTAGCTCACTGCCATTTACTGTGCTGTATGCCTATCCTTTCGTGCTTGGAAACGAAATCTCACAGCTACAGGCGACTCTTGCGATAGCGCCTTCTGTCTTCCTGCCTATTTCGTTTGGCTACTCGATAGTTAGATACCGATTGATGGACGTAGACGTCATAGTGCGCCGTAGCATGTCGTACGGTTTGGCGACGATTTCGGTAGTGGTCATCTTTATGCTTGGCGTAGTAAAGGCTGGCGAGTGGGTGCGAGAACTCGGACCTTCGGTGAGCGAAGGAGCAACTTTGTTGCTGCAAGTGGCCGTGATGTCTATTGCTGCTATGCTGTTTACTCCTATCAAGAGTTGGCTGGAAGAACGTATAGATAGGCTCTTTTTCGGTGAACGATATGATTATAGAACTGGTATAGCAGAATTTGGGCAGACACTTTCTTCGACGGCTGAGTTGAACAGCTTGCTGAGTGCTCTGGCAAGGCGTCTAAGCGAGATGTTGAGCGTAAACCGTCTGGCAATATTCATAGAAAATGGTGCTGTTTATGAACTGGCTTATGCAAGAGACCTACGCGGATCGGTTAATTTGCCAAAAAACTTTGCCGAAATAGCAGCTCGTTCTGCTTATGTTTCTGCTGCCGAAGTCGATGATGCAGATGCAGCGCAGAGACAGCTACATTACTACATTCCTTGCTATATACGTGACAGAATAGTAGCTGTAATAGGACTCGGTAAGACTGTAGAAGATGCCATGCTTACTTCAGAGGATCTTGAGCTGGTAAAGGATCTGTCTGGCTACGTTGCCGTGGCTATAGAGAACAGCTTGCTGCTTAAGTCAGAGAAGGAGAAGGCTGCAGAATTCGAGCAGCTGAAAGACTTTAATGAGAACATCATAGAAAGTATAAATATAGGTCTGGCTGCAGTTGACCGCGAAGGATACATCACTAACTGGAACAGTGCTTTGGAAGAACTGATGTCTATACCGAGAGAAGAAGCTATCGGCAAGCATGTAAGACAAGTCTTTGATGAGGACCTGCTTAACACTATTCGCAGTGCTACTGGTGGTGCAAGTTGGAATCTACGCAGCGTGCAGAATATCTATCGCTATAAGACTGCCTCTCGCGACGGTCAAGAGTTTGTAGTCAACATCTCGCTTTCTCCTCTAGAAGCTAAGGACGGTAGTCTAGTCGGCGGACTGATACTGCTAGAAGATGTCACTTCGCGAGTCAGGTTAGAAGAGCAGATGCGCGAGACAGACAAGTTATCCTCGATAGGCCTGCTTGCCGCTGGTGTGGCACACGAAGTGAATACCCCTCTTACGGGGATTTCTAGCTACACGCAGATGCTGCTTGCACAGACGCCAGTGTCCGATCCGAAGTACGCTATACTTGAAAAGATAAAGCGCCAGACGATGCGTGCTTCAGACATAGTTAATAATTTGCTCAACTTTTCACGAACAGGTAGCGTCGAACACGTTCCCATAGAAGTGAACAAGATTCTGGATGATACTATTCAACTGCTCGAACCACAGCTCAGAGATACGCAGATAGTTATCGAGAAACAATATTGTGATAAGCTTCCATCCTGTTTAGGCAGCGCAAATAAACTGCAGCAGGTGTTTATGAATCTGCTGCTAAATGCAAGGGATGCTATGCCAAAAGGCGGCAAGCTGACCATAAAAACGAACTTTACTGATTCGCAAATCCTGATCGACGTGATAGATACTGGCGTAGGGATAGCGCCAGAGAATATAGCTAAGATCTACGATCCTTTCTTCACTACCAAGGGAGTTGGGCAGGGTACTGGGCTAGGACTTGCTGTAAGCTACGGCATAATACAAGAGCATAACGGGCGCATATTTGTAGAGAGCAAGCCTGGCCACGGAACTCGTTTCCGCATTAAGTTGCCTGCGATGACGCATCGGGTGCAGGCAGCTGTGGCTGGAGATTAAATTTCGCTGCACGTACGTTGCGTAGTAATCCCTTGAGTTTAGGTCTACTTAGCGGGCTGTCCCTGTACTTATGTTTGAACTCTTGTTGAGACAGGCTGCATAGCTGCTTTTCGAAGTCTTCTAGTACCGGTGCTAGAAGCTCACTACGTGGCGCAAAATCAGGTTCGTCCGTAGGCTTTGAGAAACGGTTCCACGGGCAGACATCTTGGCAAATATCACAGCCGAAAATCCAGCCGTTTAAGGCAGCAGTGATTTCTGTAGGTAGTAAGTCGTCTTTTAACTCTATAGTAGCGTAAGAGATACATTTGCGGGCATCGAGTACATAAGGTGCAACTATAGCGCTTGTAGGACAAGCTTCGATACACTTCATGCACTTACCACAATGGTCAGTTTCTATCTGCGTGTCGTATTCAAGTTCTAAGTTCGTTACTATTTCGCCTAAGAAAAGCCAAGAACCGTGTGAGCGAGAGATGACGTTCGTATGCTTTCCCAACCAACCTAGGCCTGCTCTTACTGCCCAAGCTTTGTCCATCATAGGCCCTGCATCTACTGAAATAAACCCTTCTGCTTGAGGCTCTGTTTCTTTGATCCATTCAAGCAGTTGTCGGAGCTTGTTTGCTAGCACCTCATGGTAGTCTTTACCCCAAGCGTAGCGTGAGATTTTACCAAAATCTTTGCTCTGTTCGTGTTGGTAGGGCGTGTAGTAGTTGATTGCCGTGGATATAACGCTGCGGGCTGACGGCAAGACTTTGCGTGGATCTGAGCGTTTGTCGGCGGTACGTTCCATATAGCCCATCTTTCCGTGAAAGCCAGCTCGAAGCCATTCCTGCAGCTTTTCTGATTCTTCAGTCAATGCTTCAGCAGGTACGATGCCGATGAGCGTAATTCCAAGTTCATAAGCCTTTGCCTTTATTTGCTTTGATGTAACCATCAGAACATCCTGCCGGGGCTAAAAATATCATCAGGATCTAGCGTTTTCTTTATAGCTGCCATGAGGGTAATCTGATCGCTTGTAAGACCGCGGGAATCGAGATTGCGTTTTAGTGAAGGGTCTGCTCGTTCTACCATCACTGGAAAGTGTTTTCTAAGCTCGGATATCATTTCAAGATCTAGCGGGTCTGGATAGATGCGTTGACTGCTGCCAACACGGCATTCTACAGGCCAGTTTTTACATAACTCAAGTAATAGAGGTATCTTTGACGAAGGAGAAGACGCAAGCAGGCAGTTAGTGGATGAGCAGTGAAATTCTTCGAGCTTTTGCCATAGCTCGGGATATTCTTGACAGCTAGCCTGAGAGAGTGTTTGAAGCAAGCGTAGGCGAAGCTGCTTGGTTGAGTTCTCTGTGCCAAGAAGCCTTACTGCTATTGAGTATTCAGAAGTCGAGATGCCAAGCTGTGCAGAAAGCTGTGGTGACAACACGGCTATAGCTGCAAGTGGTAGCGGAGATAGCGTTTGCAACAGCTCGGTGACGTTGCGGCAGACTATGGCAAGCGTAACGTCTGACTGTGGTAGCGGATGTAGTTTGAAGCTTAGCTCTACTATCAAGCCGAGGGTACCAAAACTTCCCGTATATAGCTTCATCAGGTCATATCCTGCCACGTTCTTTACTACTTTGCCGCCAAACTTGGTCAACTTTCCGTCTGGTTGTACTACTTTCAGGCCTATGAGGTAGTTTCTCACTCCTCCTCGCGAATATTTTAGTGCTCCTGAGAATGCGGTAGCTACTACTGCTCCTACGGTGGTGCTCGACGGGCGAGGCGGATCTACTGGCAACCACTGTCGGTTTTGTGCGAGAGCCTTCTGTAGCTCTAGAAAAGGCACTCCTGCATCTACAGTGGCCACTAAGTCTGCTGCTTCGTGCAGTACAGATCTGTTTAGTCGCATAGTGGAAACTATCAAGTCTAGTCGGCGGGGCGGGTTGCCTATATGTAGTCCAGAACCGTTTCCGGAAGGAATTAGGGACATTTTTTCAGAAGCAGCGAATTTCACTATTTCCGACGCTTGTTCTATATCCAGGGGAGCGACTATCGGCACCGGTGGAAGCTCGTCGAGGGAGCATTCCCCGGTTACTATATTTTTGCCAAAAATGCTTTCTAGTCTGTTTCTGAGTTCCAAGATTGCAACTCCAGCTTTGGGAAGATTGCCAGTTCTTCTGCGAAGAACGTCTTTAGCGATTTGGAGTAAGCTTCTGTGTCTATTCCTAGGAATCTTTTAGGCAAACGGCTTAACTTTTCCAAAGACTTTGCCAAGCAGACTTCTGCTCCTCTTTTGTTACCATTTTGGTGGTGTAACAGGGCAGCTGCTGCTTGTATAAGTGCTTGGTAGAAGAGCTTGCTATCACCTTGGGCTATTTTCCAGAGCTGTTCCCATTCTTCATGAGCTTCGTAGAACTTTCCTTCATTGTAAAGTTGAACTGCGGCGATATGTTCTTTAGGGAGGAAGTAATACATTGGGTCAAGAAATTTCGGAAAAAAGCATGAAAAACAGTATGATTATTGCCACGAGAATTGCGACGACTAACGAAAGTAGATAGGTTTTGGAATGTTTATAAAAATGTTCGTATATTAGCGGCAGCGAGCGCCTTTTTTGAGCACCGGTAGTGTATTCTACTATTGACAGCTCGCCCACTTTTTTTACCACAGGTATGAGCTCTGACTTAGGTTGTGGGCGGTGGACAACACTGGGGACGACGGAAGGATCTTGTGTAATGGCTTCTTCGAACTCTTCGATAAAGTCTATAGGGCGTTGGTAGCGTTTGAGGGGGCTTTTTTCTAGAGCTTTTAGAACTACCTTTTCCACAGCTGAGGGTATCGAAGGCTGCAGTTGTTTCATACTTGGGACAGGTTCATTCATATGCTTACTCATCAACACTTGAGCTGAGGTATCTGTAAAGGGAGGCGAGCCGGTCAGCATTTCGTATGCGAGTAGCCCAACTGCGTATATGTCTGAGCGGCTGTCTAGAGGTTTACCATGGCACTGCTCTGGCGACATGTAGCGAGGAGTGCCCATCACTATGTGTGGCGTAATTTCGGCTGTGATACTGGTGTCGCCATAGAACTTTGCTATGCCGAAGTCTAGTATCTTGACGACCTCAGAGTCTTGGGTCGAGTTTACTAGCATGATGTTATCTGGTTTTAGATCGCGATGTATTATGCCTTGTGAGTGGGCAGCTTCGAGGGCAGCACAGATTTGGCGAAGTATAGAACTAGCACGCTGCAGAGGCAGCGGCCCTGATTGTAGGAGCTGTTTTAGCGTCGGGCCTATGATCAGCTCCATCACCATGTAAACGGTTCCGTCTGAAGTCTCTCCGTAGTCGTAGACCTCTACTACGTTCTGATGCTTTATGAGTCGAGCTGTGCGGATCTCTTGCTGGAAACGCCGCAAGGCTACTTGATCTGAGTTTAACGTGCTATGGAGTATCTTTACAGCACAGGGGCGAGTATCGGACAAGAACTGTCCTCGATAAACGTTGCACATTCCACCTTCGCCTATCTTTGACAAGATCAGATACTTGCCATCTAATATCTTGCCTATATATCTAGCATCATCCGCCGTTGTATCCCGTATGAGCGGCGTACCGTCGTATGGGCAATGGCTTAAACGATTCTTAAAACTGCGGTGGCAGGTGCTGCACTCTACCATCGTCATAGAGTTTATTAGTCTTAGGCACTTGCCTTAGTTACTTGAAAAATAACTCTTCTATGTTCCAGGTAAGCGATGGCTCTAGTACCGAAGGCTTAAAGTTTCCTATGTTCTTTTGCGCACCTACAAGAACATTTTCGCTTACTAGATATATGATCGGCGCTTTATCGGCCCAAGTTACTTGCGCTTCATTATATAATTCGCGTCGTTCGGCAAGCAGAACCTTTTGAGAAGCTTCTTCCATTTTTGCGGTGATTCCATCCATCCATCCTTCCGCACCGCCTACTAAGCGTGCACCTACAGCTGCTGGCTCATAAAACCAGAAATACTTGCCACGCTTGGTCATGTATGGTTGCAAGAAGGCTGGATCTGGGAACATAGGCGAAGTCTTTATTAGCAGAGTGTCATATAGACCCGTACTAGCTACTTTCCAAAAAGTCTTGTAGTCTTTTGGATCGGTGTCTACTTGCATGCCTATCTTTCTGAAGTCTTGTGCAAGTCGCTCAGCTATCTTGGTTGGTATGGTGTCGTTGAGGTGCGTGATGGTAAACTTGACTGTCTTGCCGCTTATGTCCTTCAGAGCTCCTGTTTCGGAATAGCTATAGCGCACCTTAATCAAAGTTTCTCTGGCTTTCTCTAAATTGTACTCATACTTTTTGAAGTCAGGATTATACCAAGTAGTGTTGCTTGGTGAAATGATGTTCAGTGCGGGCTGAGCCATCCCATCGAAGACTTCCTTGATTATGGCATCACGATCTACGGCGTGTAGCAAGCTCCATTTGAAGCCTGGTGTACGGAACCAGGTTGCTTTGTAGGGGTCTATTTTTTTCGGATCGGCGCGCCAGTTTAGTACAAGACCCCACGTAGAGAGCGAAACGCCGAGATCTCTTATGTCTAGCGTGTCGTTATCTTTGAGCTCCTTAAACTTCTTGGGTAATAAAGTTGCTATGTGAAACTCTTTCTTTGCGAACCCTTCGCTTTGTCCCTCGCTGGGCGTCTTGAGAAAATAGATGACGCTGTCCACGTAAGGCAGGCTTGTACCAGAGCTGTCTACTTTCCAGTAGTGTGGGTTGTAAGCGAGCTCGATTTGCTTGTCAGGTGTGTAGCTTTTGAGCACGAAAGGGCCAGAACAAACCAGCTTCTCCGGAGGGGTCTCTAATCCGTATGCTTCTCTGAAATTTCCCTTCTCGGCTACCTCTTGTAGAGCTCCTTTGGAGACTATAGGAACCCGAGCGAATATGAAGTTAACCAGTTCATACCTGACAGGGAAAGATACTCGCAAGGTATACTGATCTTCCCGAATAAACTTAGGTGGGGCCTTCTCCGGGCCTATGCGAAGTAGATCGCCGTATACAGACTCGTTCCTTTCGTCTATTGCCATCTGATACGAGAAGATAACGTCGTCAGCTGTAATAGGTATCCCGTTGGAAAAAGCAGCCTCTCTTAGGTGAATGACAAAGGTCTTGCCATCTGGTAGGGCATCTATCGAGCGTGCTAGGCCGTCTGCTGGGGCATTAAACTTCTGTCCAGCATAGTTATAGTCGAGTAGAGTCGCAAAGAGTTTGGAGGTAATTTCGTAAGTCTCCGGATTAGGTACTAGAAATGGGTTGAAAGTGGCTGGCGTCCCAACAAGACCTATTTTCAACGTGCCACCCCATTTACCCGGTTCACACGATGCTACTTTGGGATCTTTAGGCGGAGTTACTTTATGCCCACTTTGTAAGACATTGCAACTGCTATATAAACTTAGAAAGGTGCACAACGCGCACAAGAAAGTAGATAGCTTCATAAGGTACCTGTTCCTCGAATGCGCTTAGTAGTTTTCTTCTTCTTCGGCATCTAGTCCGCTTACTAGTTTCAAACGTATTTCATAGGCTTCCTTCTTATATCTTTCGTGCCTGGTTTTATACTCTTGAAGTAGTTTAGAGTTATCCCAATCTGGGTGTTGACGCCTTGCTTGTTCTACAAACTTTTTTTCGAGCATCTGATGTAACTTCAGTAACGAGGGCGAAAATTGATCGCCACACATAGGACAAGCCTGCATAGCCCCTCACTATGTGGATTTAGTAGTAAAGACTTAACATGTGAGCGACAATTATAACAGCATTTTTCAATTATTGGTAAAAAAGCCTGTCGTTGACAAAACTTTTTTGTGCGATGTTTGGAGTTTTACCGATTTTGTAACCGGCAAATCCTCTGTTCGTTATGTTGAATAGCTTAAACGCTTTATGCCCTTCTGCTCTCTTGCCGATTTTGAAAGTTTTTGAAAGTCTTACGTCAAGTGAGTTGAAGCTGTCGCCAGACTTAGGATCGTCACATACAAAGGGCAGTTTTCCTACACCGGCTATACCGCCACCATTGTAGATCTGAGCAATGAGAGCATTTATTCTGAACCTGTGCGAAAAACTTGTCCACCGGCATTGCGCTGTAGCAGCGGTATGCGGCTGCTGCCATCGCAGTAAGAGTATGTGATGAGCACATCAGAGGTGATCGTTTATATCGGCGAAAGCTCAAGTCTCCAGCCGAGATTGAATAACCCAGTGAACGTCAATCGATGCCGTTCATCATTTGGCGCCGAGCCGTGCTCAAGGTCAAATTGTTCGGATCAACCGCGCCGTTCTGAAACGGAAGAATCTGATCACCATTGGCATTAATTGTCTTGGAGTGTAACTAATCTTGAATCCCCAGCGATTGGAAAATTTCTTGTCTACCCTTACTAATAAGGCATCATAGAAGTTCTTTACTGAACATTTGAGGTTAACCATAGCATCAGGTCCGCCAGTTACCGGGTTGAACATCGAGCCAATTGTGCGTCCTATGTAAAGCTTGACTCGAAGCTGTGATGCCATCAGCCGCAATTATCCAGTTCTGGAACGGTTGATCCTGGAAACCAAAAATTGCTGCACGTAAGGTGCGCCCATCTTTTTGTCTATGATGTTTATTCCCATTGCACCAGCTCTGAGCAAGATAGCTCCTATAAAAGGATTTGCCAAAGTGGGAGTGCCACGTACAAAATTGCCGCTTGAATCTAGCTGCTGCGAACCGGCACACACTTCAAAAGGAAGGTCACGCCTATCTAACAGCCTTTCAAGTAGCGGTATTTCTAAAACTACTCGGTCATAGTAGGTGCCGTAGCTGCCATGGATAGAGAATACACCAGATCTGAGCTAAGGTTATCTTGGCTGAATTATCTGAGATTTTGCTACTTATTGCGTGCTGTGAACAGGCTAGCTCTTTTACTATGCCTTGTATTTCGACCTCTATTCCTAGATCTACTTGCGGATCGAAACCTGGTGCCAGTCTTGGCGGTGTGATCCTTGATGCGTCGGGGACTATGTCGGTATCTTCTACTACGCCGGTTCCTACAGAGGGCCTGTTTAACTGGGGTGCCAGGTATATAGCGTGGAGCGACTACAAGCGGTAAACGCAACTCTATGGTACCGTCTTTGAAGTATTGAAGCAGTTCTGAACAGCACAAGCGCACGAGAACTTCTTTACCTGGTGGGTGTTTCCTACGCTTATGGTAAATACGTCAGAGCGCTCTTATTCAAGTAGTGCTGCTTGATTGCCTAGAGTAACAGCTTCCGTGTATTCTTGCCGTGCTTGCTGGCGGTCTTTTACTACACTACACCTTTAATAGTGCGGTTATCGACTTGTAGCTCAAAACTGTTTACTGTACAGCTGGGAGGTAACGGAAAGATGTGTATTGCTTCTAGGTAATCGGTATACGGATTGTGGAAACACTGTATCATTTCGATATCAGCTATTTGCCCAAATGCTTTGGCCTGTAGTTTTACTCCTGCTAGTGGTAGTTGTTGTCTACTTGTAGGAGTTTCTACTTTACCTACGCCTCGTTTTTTATCTGTTCTAGTTCTAGAAAACTAAGCATAAATTTGCCTCCCTATTTGATTGAAATTTTTGTTTGCAACTAAGCTTTTGTTCAGGGCCTGCTAAGCCTGACGCTCTCTTTGAGCAAGCACATCATCTACACGGTATCTAACGGGCAGTTATGTCGTTTCCTGTCCTGCAGTTTGCAGCCTACTTATTGCTGTCAGAGCTGAAGTTATCTTGTGAGTTGTCTCGTCGATATTTTGTAGTGTCCAACCATCTTGTATAAGTAGTTTGAGCCCGGGTTCTATGGGTATTTCATGCCAGGTGACCAGCTGGAGCTTCGGCGATTGCTTGGTTGAACTTAGCAGAGCTTCGAGCTCGGCATCACTTCTTCCGTAGAGTCGCGCCTGAATTTCTGATAGTGAGAAATTTGCTGCTTGCAGCACTTTGATCGCTAGCAGTTGTAATAGGTGGCGTCGCTCGTACTCGCGCTTTTGGCCGATGACTTTTGGCTTGTCAAGTAGCCCTAGCGTGGTGTAGTAGCGAATGGTACGCAAGTCGGGCGTACTGCTGATACGTCCATCCTGCACTATTAAATGCCTTGCCAGTAGCTCTTGTCTTACCGCTTCACTCAACTCTTCTAGGGTCATAACCTTGCCCTCTGAAACCGTGTTGACAGTAAATTTGATAAATTACTGTAATACTGTCAAGATGATTTATTTTTGTTCAGAGAGTGAGACGCTGAGTGTTGTGTCAGACTTTATTTGGATCTTCTGCAAGATTTCGCCGAGGCCTGATTTATAGACTCTGAGGGTGTATGTTTTAGGTTTAAGGTTAGGGATAACTAGTCGTCCATCTTTGAGGGCTGTGGTTCCGCGATAGGCGTCGTTTATGTAGATTTCGCACTCGTAGGGGTTGCTGATAATGGTTAGAGTAAAGCTAGACTTACTGGTGCGGCGAGGACGTTTTAGGGGCTTTTCGATGTTACCGGCTCGTACTCCTATATCTTGGCTATAAGGATAGGCGCTAGGTAGGGGTTGTATAATAGCGGTGAGTAGTAAGAGCAGCAGGCAGCACATGGTTTATTCAACTGATTTAGCGCAGCGGAAGCCTAGGCTAGAGTCGGAGAGTTCGGCTGGGACCATATTGCGCAAGTAGGTAACTAGCATTTTAGGATCGGACTTAAAGCTACCGCCGCGAATGACTTTAAGTCGGCTGAGTGTGGTATCGATTTTCTCTTTGTTACCGGGATAGGGGAAGTAATTGTCGGCTGTCCATTCCCAAACGTTGCCGGCAAGGTCTAAGTGACCGAACGGGCCTGCGCCTTGTGGGCAACTAGCTACTTCTGCTGGGGTTGAGCGCTTAGTTTCTTTAGAAACGGCTTTGTTTTTGTCCCAAGCGTTTCCCCAAGGATAAATTAGCCCTTCTTTACCTCGTGCGGCGTATTCCCATTCAACTTCTGTAGGCAATCTTTTACCTACCCAGCGAGCATAAGCAGCTGCATCGCTCCACGAGACGCCGGTTACTGGCCAGAGGTCTTGACCGGCCGGATAGCTACCTGCTTTCCAACTTTTCGGAGCAGGATGACCGGTAGCATCGATGAACTTTTTGTATTCCTTGTTTGTTACCTCAGTGCGGTCTAGGTAAAACGGAGCTACTGTGGCTTCGTGTTGTGGTCGATCGTACTTTTCGCCGTCGTTGCTGCCCATCAAAAACTTGCCTCCGGGAACGAATATCATTCCTTCTGGAGCAGGCGGTGGGGTTACTGCTTGTGCTACTGGAAGCTCTTGTTTTATGACGACCGGGGAAGGCTTTTGGTTACCTAGCAGAAGATACAGTGTAGAAGCTGCCAGAAGCACGGTTGTCGCCACCAGTACTGGTGTCAAGTAATTCTTTTTCTTAGGTTCTGGAAAAGGACGTGGAAAGACGGTTTTGCTTATATCTATCTCTTGTGCTTGTGCCATAGAGCGATCTGATACACTTGAATCTTCTGGCGAAATAGATTCGGTCGTCTTTAGGCTCTTTTTCAGGGCGGCTTCGATGTCGCCATTAGTGGTCTTAAGCTGCTCGAAGTCAAGTGCTTGGACTATGCTGTCCAGTAGGCCTGCTGGAGTGAATCCGGGATGCAGCTCGTAACTTTCTCTCAGGCTGGAGGAAATGACATTACCTGGTAGTGGTAAGACTGGTATACCGGCCTGGCGGCAGGCTTCTTCTATCTCTTCGCCGAGATCTAAGGCTGTTTGTTGTCGCTCGTCGGGATTTTTGGAAAGGGCCTTCATTACTACGCGTTCGATCGGCTCAGGTACAGAGGGGCGCTTTTGGCGCACTGGAATGGGCTGTTCGCTTGCGTGTAGCATGGCGACGGCTATAGGTGTAGGGGCCTTGAAGGGTACGTCACCGGTTAACATTTCATAGAGTACGACGCCGATACTATAGATATCCGAGCGTGTGTCTAGTTCTAGATTCTGGCATTGTTCTGGCGAGAGGTAATGTGGCGAGCCTATGATGACACCTTGTCGTGTGAGACGACTGTAAGGGCCCGAGTCAAGAAGCTTAGCGATACCGAAATCGAGCACTTTTACAAGATCACCTTCGCCGTTTTTCTCTATGACTATGTTGTCAGGTTTGACGTCGCGGTGAATTACGCTGCTGCGGTGTGCTGCTTCTATAGCGAGGCAGACCTGTCGAATGATAAGCACGGCACGTTCGATGGGCAGCGGGCCTTTACGTTCGAGTGCCTCTCTGAGGGACTGGCCTATGAACAGTTCCATGACTATGTAGACTACTTCAGTCTTGTCATCTGTTTCTGTGACGCCGAAGTCATAGACGCCGATAGCGTTGGGATGGCGGATACGCGCTGCGGCCATAGCTTCGCGTTGAAAGCGAGCTACGGCGTGGCGATCGGAGACGAGGTGGGAATGCAGCACTTTGACAGCCAGCTCGTTTTGTATAAGTACGTGCCGAGCTCTGTAGACCGCTCCCATGCCTCCTTCACCTATTCTGCTTTCTAGTCTGTATTTGCCATCAAGTACCTTGCCAATGAGCGGATCTTGCGTTTCTAGGATCAATACATCCCCGTCAAACGGGCAGAAGACCATGTGCTCGGCAAACTTGCGGCGGCATCTATCGCAGTATTTCATCTGAACTTAACCTTGTCGCTGCTCAGATTAAGTTGAAGAATATCTTATAGAACTTAGGGTTGTCAAATTTAGCTGAGAGCCTTTAGAATCGATAGCTTTAAATATGCTATTATCTATAATATTTACGTATAGGCTAGCTGTAATTGCGAGGAGTTATGAAATTTATCTGCTGGATTGTTTTATCTGTTTTGGTGTTGGGGACGGTTTTTTATCCTGAAGTAGAGGCGAAGAGTCGCCGGCGCGGGACTGCTGCTGCCCGCAAGGTTGCTTCCTCGAAGGGCAAAAGGCGCGTGGCATCTGCGCAGCGAAACTCACGTAGAAAGGCGGTCATAAGCGGCAGGCAAGATCGCTTGAGGCACAATAGGTATGTTCATAGCAGAAGAAGTAGATATGCTAGAAAGAGGTACAGAGCACCGGAGCGTAAGTTCGTACGGACTGCTTCGGCTATGCCTACCGAGCGAGTAATAGAAATTCAGCGGGCACTTATAGAGCGCGGGTTCTTGCAAGGTGAGCCTACTGGCACTTATGACAAAGCTACTGTAGAGGCTATGACGAACTATCAGAAGTCTAGAAACTTGCGTACTACGGGGTATCCTACGGCGGAGTCTCTGAGAGATCTAGGACTTAGTCGTCCTTTATCTGCACCGGCTCAGCCTACTGTTCTTGAGGAGACTTCTCCTAGAAAAGAAAGTATAGACCAGGGTGGATTATGACTACCTTGGTGAGAAGGCTAGCACAGCAGCTTGCTGGTAGGCGTAAAAACTTCTTGACTGATCTAGAGCTGACGCCTGCAGCTGTGCTAGTGCCTTTGTTTATGCGTGGTGGAGAAGTGCATGTATTGTTTACAAAGCGTAACTCTTCTTTGAGAAAGCATGCTGGACAGATATCTTTCCCTGGGGGCCGGCACGAGCCCAGCGATGGAAGTTTGCTTGAAACAGCTTTGAGAGAAGTTCAGGAAGAGATAGGTCTACGAAGAGAGCATGTGACCATACTGGGCGAGTTAGACGATATGATTACGACCACTCAGTATCGCATCACGCCTTTTGTGTGCACTTTTCCTTATCCTTATGAGTTCAAGCTAAACTTTGCTGAAATAGACTCTTTAATAGAAATACCTTTGAAAACCTTACGTTCGCCTGAGGTGATTGAGCAGCGCCATCATACTTTTCTGGACCGATACAGAGTGAAGGTCTATTACTATCACGTAGAGCCGGAGCCGATTTGGGGAGCTACGGCGCATATACTCAAAGGATTGCTTGATATTATCGATGAGATAGACAAGGTAGCGGTGTCTTAATGCAGAATCAGGTGGGTCAGGTTTTGAAAGACAGGTATGAGCTTGTAGCAGAACTTGGACGTGGTGGTATGGCTGAGGTATATCTAGCGCGGGATCGCTTGCTGATGTCCAAGCAGGTAGTAGTTAAGTTTTTGCTTGAAAAGGTGGCTAGCAAACCTTGGGTTAAGCAGAAGTTTAAGCAAGAGGTAGAAGCACTTTCGCGGATAGATCACCCGGCCGTGGTGACGGTGCTTGATGCTGGTGAAACTGAAACTGGCCGGCCGTTCTATGTAATGCAGTATATAGAAGGTGAGAGTCTGCGTTCGAGATTGCGAGCAAGTGGTGTTATGCAGCTAAACTCTGTTGTTCAAGTAGTTGAACAAATTGCTCAAGGGCTGGCTGCTGTGCATGAAAGAGGAGTATTTCATCGTGATCTTAAGCCGGAGAACTTGATGCTTCAGCGCCTAAGCGGTGGACTAGAACAGGTAAAGATTATCGATTTTGGCATAGCAAGCATAGAAAACTCGCTGGTGCTAGATCCTATTCTGAAAGATGAGATCGTGGGCACGCGTGCCTATCTCTGTCCTGAAAGGTTAATGTCAAAGCCATACTCCGCTGCTGGCGATATCTTTTCTCTGGCCGTGATAGTTTACGAGATGCTAACAGGACGGCTACCTTTTGAGGCAAAATCGGTGTTTCATTTGCTTTATCTGCAGGGTGAAGGGTTGAAAGTTCTTCCGTCACGGCTACGCAAGAGTCTGTCATCACAGGTAGATACTGTGATTTTAAAGGCATTAGCGTTTAATCCCAAGCAGCGGTATCAATCAGCTTTGGATTTTTCTGAAGATTTAAAAAGTGCTTTGTCGGGGATAATTTCCGTTGCGGCTACTATGACCCCAACAGAGCCAGTACTTGTTCAGAGTGGGGAAATGTCCGAAGAACCTGAACTGCCTTCGTTGCCTGATGGGCAGATTGAAGTACCTACCGGAGCAGTGCCTTTGGAGTCTAGGTTTTATATCGAACGGACTACCGATAGTGAACTTCGACTGGCTATTAGCAGGCGCGATAGTATAGTGCTTGTCAAAGGCTCTAAGCAAATGGGTAAGACTTCTCTGCTTGCGCGGGGGTTACATCAGGCCAGGAGGAGCGGCTATAAAATCATACTTACTGATTTTCAAAAACTGAGCAGTGAGCAGGTCGATTCGCTAGAAAACTTCTTTTTGACGCTCGCAGAAGAGATAGCTGAGCAGTTGCAATTAGGCGTGTCTGTTACTGATGTTTGGAATCCTCGTCGAGGGGCTAGCGTCAACTTCGAGCGGTTTCTCCGAAAGCAAGTCTTAGACCAGTTGCAAACGCACCTGGTCTGGGGAATGGACGAGGTAGATAGGCTCTTTGGACAAAAGCATTCTAGCGAGGTCTTTGGGCTATTTCGCTCATGGCACAATGAAAGGTCACTCGACCCAGAAGGCCCTTGGTGCAAGCTCACTCTGGTAATAGCCTATGCTGCCGAAGCACACCTGTTCATTACGGATCCAAATCAATCTCCGTTTAATGTAGGTACGCGGCTTGTCCTTGAAGATTTTAATTTAGGGCAAGTTCTGGATTTGAATTCTAGGTATGGTTCACCGCTCAGTAGTGATGAAGTATCGGAGCTGATGCAGATGGTTTGCGGCCATCCGTATCTGCTGCGGCTTAGTTTTTATCAGATGGTGGCTAAGGGCCTGAGCTTGATCGAGTTGAAGGCTCAAGCTACGGCTGAAGACGGCGTGTTTGGTGGACATTTGCGTAGGATTCTTAGCCACCTTAATCAGGACGAATCTCTGAAAGCTTCGCTTAGGGCGATGCTACGCGGCGAATCTTGTTCCACTTTAGAGCATTTTTACATATTGCGTAGCTTGGGAGTAATCCGCGGTGAATCATCCCGTGAAGCTGTTATTAGGTGTAAGTTATACGAAGACTATTTGAGAAAGCACCTCTAGGATGCCGAAGGTGGGACTCGAACCCACACACCCCGAAGGGTACCGGATTTTGAGTCCGGCGCGTCTACCATTTCCACCACTTCGGCTAACAGGTGCATATTTTCCGTTATTTAAAGCCAAAATTCAAGACTTAGCTACGTTTTTGGAGAAAATATGATCGAGTTCTATCCGGTTTGCAAGTTTACTGATATAGGCTTTGCTGAAGGTAAGGCTGTCGAGATAGAAGGCAAAAGGATAGCTATCTTTAATGTGTTCGGTAAGCTTTATGCCATAGAAAACGTCTGTCCTCACATGTCGGCTACTTTGCATGACGGAACAGTAGAAGGCCGAAGCGTCATTTGTAGATTGCACTTCTGGGAAATCAGCTTGACTGATGGCAAATGTATTACCGACCCGGCATACTGTGTTGCCACTTTTCCTGTGAAGGTAGAGAAGGGAATTGTCAAGGTAGGTATAGAAAAAAGTTGATCCGTCCTGGTAGCTGGACTTTAGACTATGGTACCTGCAGTTGCGACGTTTAGAAGCTGTTTATTGTTCAGGGCTAGCCACGCCTCCGAGGATCAAAACCCGCTTATTTTGTTAACACAACCTCCCTCGGATTTAAGAGATGCTCCAGCTTAACTGTAAGGAAACTGAAAGAAGCGCAAAGGCTTTTGTTCGCTATCCTGGGGGCAAGCGCCGGCTGCTGGTTTTTTTGCGCCGTTGTCTGCCTGCTGTCGAGGATATTGATGGAAAATATATAGAGCCATTTGTGGGAAGTGGGGCTGTTTTCTTCTATTTGCGGCCTAAAAGAGCAGTACTTTCGGACATAAATCCAGAGTTGATAGACCTGTATCGGGCAATTAGATATGCTCCGCGACAGGTTTGGGCCGTTTATAAAGAGTTTGGGAATACGAAAACTGATTACTATCTTGTCCGGGATAAATATACTCCTAAGGCGCTTGTCGAGAAGGCTGCAAGAACATTGTACCTCAACCGTACATGCTTCAAAGGTATGTGGCGCCATAATCGAGAGGGACGTTTTAATGTAGGTTATGGTGGGCAGCAGCGACGATGGGTAATAAACCAAGAAGATCTTGTCTATTACTCTTCTGCATTACGTGGAGTAGAGTTAGAATGTGCTGATTTTCAGCTTCTTATTGACCGAGCCCAAGAGGGGGACTTTATCTTCGCTGACCCTCCTTATCGTCCGGGATGTAGAGAGTGTTTGCATAGCCATTATGTTTGGCATCAGTTCAAGTACCATGATTATCAAAGACTAGCCGAGTGCCTTCAATCTGCCAAATCTCGTGGAGTGAGGTGGTTAATGACTATTTCTTCTCATGAGGATATAATTTGCTTGCTTAAGGGAAACTATGCACTAAGGATTCCTCGTGGGACGGGAAAAATGCCGGGTATTCTCACGGCAGATTCCGGAGAAGTAATTGTCAGTTCCTACTTGATTGAAGGTAGCGCAAGGCTATGAGAGAGTTTTTTGATAGTGTGGCCATGCGACGCCACCCTTTAAGGGTGCTCCAAGAGTTTTTGGAACGCGAGCAGGCTAATGAGAAGGCTAGAAACTATCATGAGATGAGGTTTGTGGGCTATGTTCTTGATATAAGCTATAGCACTGTCACGATAATCACTTCCGATCCTTATAAGGTTGCAGTTGGTGGTATACCCCGCAATTCTTTGCTAATAATGACGCCTGCAAAACAAGAAGAGAAGATAGCGTTTCATCACTTTACACTCTTGCGGGTTCTAGACGCAGCTCCTACGCCTTTGAGTAAGGAGACACAGAAGACCTATTTTGAGCTACAAAAGAAGTCGATGCCAGAGCTTGATGTTTTTACTCAGGCTGAACTGCAGTGGGGAGCACTGAATACTGAAGTGCTTGGAATGTTCTATCCTCATCCAGAAAAACAAAACGCAGTAGAGTTTTCAGGCGATATGAACAATTTTGTCAGCGCACATAAGTACTGTGTCTATGCTCCTGATGCTGCCATATTGGATTTGGTGATAAATTCCCTTGTTCCTGAAGATAGAAGATTTGAAATAGGCACTCTGCGATTGACAGAGTGTCGCCTACCTTTACAGAACAGACCTCTTTTGAAAGTTCCTGTTTATATATCTCCTAGGGATTTCCTTGCGTCTCGAACAGCAATGTTTGGAAAGACTCGCCTTGGTAAGTCTAATGTCGTGAAGCTTATTGCCCAAAGTATTCTGGATTCTACAGAGCAAGAACGTAATGTAGGACAACTGATTTTTGACATCAATGGCGAGTACGCAAACGACAATCCTCAAGATGATAGCAAATCTCTGCGCAGCGCTAATCCTCATCGATGCGTTGTTTATGCCTTTACTAGTAAAGCTGCTACTCCCTCCCGACCTTTAAAACTGAATTTTTACGAGCAGCCCAGCACAGCGTTGAGTATCTTAGCTAACTTAATTAGTCAAGATAAACGGGATACTTCGGATTATATTCGCCGATTTATGAGTGTCGAGCTACTGCCCCTTGAAGAGATCAAGCAGATGGATGATATAGGCGAGCAGGTGCGGGCCTATCGCAGAATACAGATGTTTTGGGCTGTACTTAAGAAAGCTGGTTTTCAGGTGAATGAAAAACAACTAAGTTCACTCATCGCATGTAGTGCTGCCAAAGGTTTTGATCCTGGTTTCAGTCAAAGGCTGCGAAAAGCAGCCTACTCGAGAAATGATGTGCCTTCGGAGCCTCGCACTTTAGATGAGCTTCTGTATGAGATGGAAGTTATAGCTAGGTTTCGACGAAATAATTCGTCTGCTCCTGAGTTAATCAGTCAGAGTAGTGATAAGTCTAAGTCTAAGCAGATTTTTGACGCACATGACGTTGCGCTGCTAGAATTTCTTGAGCCACAACAAGGTCGCAGCGGCACGGCCATACTCGAACCATATCGCATTTATCATGATCCTCAAGCGGGTGATTTCGTAAAAGAGATTCTGAACTTTCTGGATGAGGGTCAAACCGTCATAATCGATTTAGGTAACGCTCATCCTGTGCTTTTGGAATATTTCTCTGATCTGTTGTCGAAAGAAGTTTTCAGACATCAGGTTGATAAGTTCAGTAACGATAAGTTGGGCAACAGATATGTTCAACTTTATTTTGAAGAAGCCCACAACCTTTTTCCTCGCCAGAAAGAACCGAAGGACATTTATAGCCGTTTTGCTAAAGAGGGAGCAAAGTATCACATAGGCGTCGTTTATTCGACCCAATCTCCGTCTACGATAAGCGGTGATTTATTAGCTCAGACCGAAAATTTCTTCGTAGCTCATATGTCGTCACGGGAGGAGGTTGATGTATTGGCGAAGATGAACGTAGCTTATGAAAGCATGAAAGAGGACATATTGCGTACAAAAACTCCGGGCTACATTCGGATGTTGACTCGTTCGCACAGATTTGTTGTTCCGATACAAGCATTGAGGTTCAAACCACGCAAAAACTGACTCGGAGGGTTATGCCGTATCCAGCGGGAAAGAATCTACCAAGCGAGCTTGCTAGTAAACTGGGACACTTAGAGGTACTCAAAAGTCCGCTTGTTCGCGAAATTGTCCAAAATTTTGAACAGCCTGCTGCGGAAGAAGTAATTGATGTCAAGTGGGAGCCTTTTCCTCCTCCGAGCAGTAAACCTCTTGATTTGGTATTTGCTGTTGATGGTTCATGGCAAGCTGTGACTGGTGAACGTTTCCCTTACAGAAAAATTGCTTTTGTCAAGACTGCGTTGATGAAGATAGATCAAATTGCTCTGAGTAAAATTGACAGTGAGCAACCGCATCCTCTGGCTCTGCGAGACATTATGGCAGATGCTGCTTTCTATCATGCGACTGCTTTTCCGCTAAGACACGCGTATTTTAAGGGACTCAGTGTCTATGATGCGATACGCCAAATCATTTTCGAGTCGCTAAAGGATGCTTCCCTTGAAGGGGAAGTAATGAAAACTTTCAAATGGCTTGTCTACGAGAGCTGGTCTAGCTCTCCTCGCTCTGCATTACCTGATTTCCAATGTCCGTATGGTGAAAAAGATGGACACTTGACAACGCTTAGCTCCGATGCAGAAAAGGGTATATGCACATCTTGTGGTAAAGAGATTTTTATCACTGATATGCTTGGTTTTCATTTGGAGATGGCCGAAAGCGCAGCGTCCGAAAGCGTTGCTACGGCTTACATGAACATTCACGAAACTTTGCTTTTATTTACAGCTGTTCGTCACTTTTGGGAGACTAATCGTGAAATACTCAAGCATTGCTTGTTTCTGAAAGACGGACCTCTGCAGCTAAGGGCACAATATTCAAAACTGGTCAATCCTATCAGAAAATTCCTGTTACATGCTTATTCTCAGGGGTATCCAATCAGCATAGTTGGTCAAGAAAAGACCGGTGTTTTTGTCGATCATTTGAACTTCTTGCTGGGCGGGAATGCCCCTGCAAAGCACTTTTTTATTCCTGATCACGAATATATTTGCCATAAGGTTCTATGTCGCCCTTCTACTGGTTTACCTTATGGGCACGACACAAATTACGGGGCAAAAGTGTTTGTAGTTTTTGATAAGTGTTGTCGGCTTGTGTTAAGTATACCGATTTGCGCAAAAATGGATGAGTTTGTTTGTGCTCCTCGAGCCTTGCAGCTTATCAGTTTTGACAAAATATTAACCACACTTCCTGGAATGATAAGTGCTAGGCATGAGAATGCACTTGTTCCGCTAGAGATGGCTAACTCGATAGCGTCTCTGTCAACATATCCTTCAGCTCAAGTCTTAAAGCTCTTTGCTGATGCGCATGTTAGATAGAAATAGCCTTCTCGGTTTTATGCTCTTGCAACAGTAAATAATCTCCTAACCTCCTAACGTTCGAGGACTACTTTCCTCCCTCTCAGGGATCTGAAAAAGCGCAGAGCTTGTTTGCTGCTTAATACGCTTGAGTTTTAGAACATCACATTCTTCAAGCTATCGTGTCTTTTAGTCCAGCCTCCTGAAGTCTCTTTGTCTAGGACTTCGAGTATATCATCGTAGAGCTTTTGCGCATCTTTAGGTGATTTGCCGATGCATGTAACTCCGAGTTTGCCAAACTCGCTCATCGCTCCTATGAGGTGAAATACCACGCCGCGTTCGCTTGCTGAGTGGAAGTGCAGGTCATGGTAGACCGCTATATCTATGAGATCATCTGGTGAGACTCCTTTGTAGTTAGGCGAGGTTAAGTTGTCTGAGGCTAGGTAATATCTGGGATGGCCTGAGGAGGTCAGAAATAGTCCCGATTCGCGATCGTAACGTCCATCGGTGAGGAACTTCATCATGAGAAACGGATGTGTGGTGCCGCCTTTACGCAGGTTAATCTCTATGGCGTAGCAGTCCCAGTCGTTATTTTTCTTAACTACGACAAAATCGACGGCGAAGCGGCCTATGACACCTTTTTTGGCTAACACTTTAGCTATAGTGTCACCGTAGTCCTGTATCATCATTCTGTAGGAAGAGTCTGCCGGAAAAGTGCAGCCGAGGTAGACTTGTCCTGATGGGCCGCCAAGTAGCTGATCGTGGGTCGAAATCACTTGTGGTTCCCCTATTGCGTTGACCCGACACTGTACGCTCGGAGAACGTTTGACTTCGCCTTCTATGAACTCTTCTACTATACCGCCCATGTTATAGAACTTCTGTGCAAAACTCTCCCAAGTCTCGCTAGCAGCCTCATACTTAAGACCCGTTACCAGTTTGTCTTCTATGATCTTTTTTCGTTCGGCTGAGTTAAGTGCTTTGGCGGGCATTATGTCTCTGTAGTCAAAAATAGCGTTGCCTTCGCCAGAGAAGCCCTCGTTTAGCTTAACTACGGCGCGTTTTATTTCTGGGCGCATCTGCCACAATTCTGAGAGAGCATCGACTATATCGGCCGTAGTTCGCAGTCGCTCGAAACCAGCCGGCATCGGAATACCTGCTTCACGGAAGATCTCGCGACAACCGCTCTTACTTCCTAGATCAAGTAGCTGCGGATCTAGACCGTAGAGCGGTATGCCGAGCTGTACCGACAAAGTGCGCTCTAACGGAGTGGTATTGAAGGTGACCAGGTGTGCGTTCTCTTTATCCCTTATAGAAGACTTTATTCTGTGCATTAGCATAGGCCGCTCGAGGATCTTTTGTGAAAGCGGCGTGTTGGAGTTGTCATTTGTATCAAGTAGTATCAATCGTTTCCTGGCATGGCTTGCAGGTACGCCCGTAAGTAGATGCAAATAGTAGTCGACTATCGATTGATGTATCTGCTTAGAGGTGACGAAGATAAGCTTAGTACGAGGTCGTCTAAGTAGCATTAGCAGGTAAAGCAGGCGCTCTTCATAGTAGATAGCGCCTTTCAGTTTAAGTAGCTCTTCCTTATGAAGGGTCATCGAGGGAACTATGACACTGGTGTGTTCTGATTGGCGGTTCTTAGAAACGTATTCAAACATTCTAGGCATCTTCATTTGAAGAGCATGAAACTCGGCTATTTCTTCTGCTGATCCAGGTGCAGGACTTAGCTGCCGAGCGTACCTTTCTTGTATTTCTATAACTGTAGACATATTCTTCACCTCTAGCGTAGGCGAGTTTTCGGATTGTAATTTTGTTCACAGACTGACAATTATAAACAAATCTGAGACAACTATCATATATTTTTGTATGAGGAACCAGCTACTAGCAGCATGTCTAGGGGTGCTTGACCAAGTCTGCGGAGACTATCTATCAGCCCCTTTATGCGAGAAGCGTCAGGCGCTACTTACGTTTTTTTCTCGTCTTTTTGCCAGCAGAGATTCTGGCTTCCTGGGATGGGAGCCTAAGGAGCTAACGCAGATGAGCGCTCTCTATGAGGATCTTCTGGCTATCGATAGCAGCTGTAGGAAACAGAACGGTGTCTTTTATACACCTTTGTCAGTGGCATCTTTTTTAGCTGAAAGAGTGTTGGAATTGCTTCCCAAAGTAGCAGTTCCTAAAGTGCTAGATCCGGCCTGTGGTACCGGAATAATCCTACTTAGCGTTGCTAAGCTATTGGTTGAGCGACTGGGCAGTTCGATGTCTACCAGCGAGGCTAAGCGACGGGTCGCTGAGTCGAT
This sequence comes from Blastocatellia bacterium, assembly GCA_025057015.1. Classification (GTDB taxonomy): domain Bacteria; phylum Acidobacteriota; class Blastocatellia; order Chloracidobacteriales; family JADJPF01; genus JANWYG01. The sequence continues at coordinate 23,848 of JANWYG010000023.1, read as the reverse complement.
TGTTGGTATGGATATAGATCCGGTAGCTTGCCTGATAGCGCGTAAGGGATTAGCAGAGTATCTCGGAGCGGAGCCAAAGATAGTAGAATGCGATGCGCTACTTTGTGTTACCTCGGATTGGGCGAAGGCTTTACTTGGCGGAGAGAATGAGAAGTTCGATGCTGTGGTGATGAATCCGCCATACTTGGGAGAGAAGGGCAACGCTGATTTTTTTCGCAAATACTATGTTGCACCAGGAGTATCTAAGTACTGCCAAGGTAAGATGGACATTTGGTACTTGTTCGTCCATCTTGCTTTAGATAGCATCAATGAAAACGGTGCTGTAGCTGTTCTAGCTACTGATTATTGGCAGCAGGCAAAGGGAGCTGCTTTGCTGAGGAGCCGATTGGAGGGTCGTCTTGCAGCGGTCTACTCCTTTGGTATGTCGCCTTTTAGTCAGGCTCGTGGCGTACATAGCCAGATTCTCTTGATTAATTCTCCTGTAAGCAATCGAGGTACCACCGAGTTTATTCTAAAACAAGAGTACAGGAAATGCTCTGATAAGCTTTCAGTAAGCATGTTTGAACCTAAGAAGCAGCTGAATTATTACTTGAAGCGGGCAGTTCCATTAGCAGAAATAGTTTCTATAGCTCAAGGTGTCGTACCAGGACCTGCGCGGATAACTGCTTCGGTAGCGAGAAAGTACGGATTATCTGTAGGTGAGGCTGTGTTTGTGTTGCCAATAGGGCACTCTCTACTTTGTCGATTACCGCTAGAGGAGCATAGCTGCATCAGACCGTTTGCCTGTGCCAGTTCGTTGCGTTCTGTAGTAACACGGCTTGTGCCGCAATATAGGATCATAGACCTTCGCGGCGATGAGGATGAGGTGCGAGCACGTTACCCTACGGTGATTGCTTATCTTGAACGTTACAAACCGCTGCTTGCTTCTAGGCGTGAAACGCTCAAAGGTGCCCGTCGCTGGTTTGAACTACATTGGCCACGCTCGCCGTTTCTACATCATGGACCGAGAATCATCTCTTTACGTCAAACTCCGAAACCTCTGTTTTCGCTAGTTGAGGAAGATTGCTATTTTGATTTGTCGGTCAATATTCTTAAGGCAGAAAATACGATACTGCTACGGGCACTAGGTGTCTATTTGAACACGAGATTTGTCAGGGAGTACTTATTTGTTCATGGTAAGCATAAAGGGCAAATCTATCAGGTTGATGCCGAGCAACTAAAGACTATACCTGTACCTGAGCAACTTCTAGCAGAGACGCCGCTACGTTGCACGTTCGTGCAGCTTTATGAGGCAGTTGCTTGCGGTATTATGTCGCCAACTGCTGCAGTTGATGAGGCTGAACGGCTGATAAGTGAGTGCTTAGTGGCTGCCTGCTAGTTTAGAGGGGATTTATGAGGCGAAAAAGGGTAGGGATATTGATTTTTCAAAACGTCGAGTTATTGGATTTCTGCGGCCCGTACGAAATTTTCTCTGTAGCTAGGCTAGACGAAGGACGTCGTCGCGAGGAGCTATCGCCGTTTGAGGTACTGCTCGTAGCAGCAACTCTGGAAACGGTGCGCAGCTACGGCGGAATGAGAGTGATACCTGATGTGTCTTTTGATACTTGTCCCCCGTTGGATATATTGATAGTGCCAGGCGGGATGGGTGTGCGAAGAGAGATTGACAATAGTAAGTTGATAGAGTGGATAGCGTTTCAGGGAAAAAAAGTTGAGGTGTTGGCTTCAGTCTGTACCGGTTCGATGCTCTTGGCTAAGGCTGGTTTTCTCGGCGGTAAGCGGGCGACGACTCATCATTCGGCAGTGGAGTGGATGCGTACTGTTTTTCCTGACGTTGAAGTAGTTCAGGGAGAGCGTATCGTAGAAGAGGCTAATATACTAACTTCTGCAGGAGTGTCTGCTGGAATAGATTTGGCGCTGCGGCTGGTGGAAAAGTACTGTGGTAGCCAGATTGCTGTGAACGCTGCCCGCCACATAGAATATCCTTATTATCCTATCGAGGGAATATAGGTTGTTGTTTCAAACTAACTTGAAGGAAGGATTGTTTTAAGACTTGAGGTTGCCTTCTCTCTGAGATCTGATTCTAGCCTGTCTTACAGACCTAGACGGCCTTTGGGACATCGCTGTAGCGTGAGTCTTTGAGTAGAAAGAAATGGAGGTAGTGGTTGTGAAGTCTCTAGGAATATTGACCGGCGGAGGAGATGCTCCCGGACTGAACGCGGTTATTAGGGCGGTAGTCAAGACTGCTCTTAGAGTTTACTCTATGGAAGTGTTTGGCATAGAGGATGGTTTTCAAGGGTTGCTAGAACCTTCGAAGTTATTTCGTATGAGTACGGCTGATGTGAGAGGTTTGCTACCTAGAGGAGGGACTATCCTTGGTACAAAGAACAAGGGTGACTTTGTTTTGAAGAGGGAAGCTGGCAGAGTGATACGTCCCGAGGCAGTGTTTGAAAAAGCAATAAAGACGTTGCATGAGCAAGGTATAGATTGCCTGATAGCGATAGGAGGGGAGGGGACACAAACCATAGCGTGTGAGTTTCATAGGCTAGGAGTACCGATAGTGGGTGTCCCGAAGACGATAGACAATGACTTACAGGGAACACAAACCTTTGGATTTGGAACTGCGGTGGATATAGCTACAGAGGCAATCGACAGGCTACACACTACGGCAGAGAGCCACGATCGAGTGATTGTCCTTGAGGTAATGGGTCGTCATACCGGTTGGATAGCCTTGCATGCCGGCGTTGCTGGTGGTGCCGACGTGATTCTGATACCAGAGCTACCTTTTAGCATGGACAAGGTAACTCGACAGATAATCGAGCGTGAGCGTCAAGGTCGACGATTTTCTATCGTAGTTGTTGCTGAAGGGGCTTTTGAAAAGGGTGGCTCACCACGCTACAACAGCAGTGGGCAATTGTCTGGTATAGGGTATTTTGTGGCTAAGCAGATAGAGGCAAGCACGGGAAAGGATACTAGATTGGTCGTCCTTGGTCACTTGCAACGTGGCGGCAGCCCGAACTCTTATGACAGAATTTTGGCTACGGCTTTAGGTTGCGAGGCTGTCCATATGGTAGCTCGTGGGGAGTTCGGCAAGATAGTGGCTTATGACGGAGTGCGATTAAGTGCCGTGGACATGTACGAAGCTACGGTAGGCCTGAAATTAGTCCCTGTAGACGGCTTTTTAGTAAAGACTGCTAGGAATCTGGGAATCAGTTTTGCTTCAGATGACGATTGAGGTTGCGCAAAACGGCAAGTGGAAAATTGCGCAGTCTTTACATTTAAACGATTTGATCGCGGTGATTTTTTCATAGATAATTAGCCTTTCCCGTATAGGTTCAGGCAAAGGAGGAGTAGAGCAAATGACTGCTCAGCAACCGAAAACTATTCTCTGCATAGCCAGCTATGAAAAAGGGCATGAGTTTATGCGCGAAGCAAAGCGGCAAGGATGGCGGGTGTTTTTGTTGACGTCACAGAGCATAGCTGATGCAGACTGGCCACGCGAAAGCCTTGATGACATATTTCTTATCCCTGATGAGAACAAGGTTTGGAAAATGGACGATATGATCAAAGGTGTCAGCTATCTTGCCCGCAGGATAGAGATAGATCGAGTAGTAGCTTTAGATGATTTCGATCTAGAAAAAGCTGCAGCGCTGCGCGAGCATTTGCGGGTACCCGGAATGGGTGACACCACAACACGGTACTTTCGCGACAAGCTAGCCATGAGGGTGCAGGCAAAAGATTACGGTATACGTGTACCTGATTTTGTCCATGCTTTGAATTATGCCAAGATACAGCAGTACTTGGACACCGTGCCTGGCCCTTGGATGCTCAAGCCCCGCAGCGAAGCTTCTTCTCTAGGTATAAAAAAGATAAACCATGCGCATGAAGTCTGGCCAGTGCTAGAGCAGTTGGGCGATAGACAATCTTACTATGTGCTCGAGAGATTTATCCCTGGCGATGTTTATCACGTCGATAGTATCGTCTCTGAGCGCAAGGTAGTTTTTGCCAAGGCACATAGGTACGGCCATCCTCCTTTTGAAGTGGCTCATGCAGGTGGGATATTTACTTCGCGCTCTCTTGAACATGGTTGCCAACTTGAGCAAGAACTGCTTGCGGAAAACGCAAAAGTACTTGCAGCTATGGGACTGGTTCGCGGCGTAGCTCACACGGAGTTCATCAAGGCATATGAAGATGGACAGATCTACTTTGTAGAGACTGCAGCCAGAGTAGGCGGGGCACATATAGTAGATCTGATAGAAGCAGCACATGGTGTCAATCTCTGGGCGGAGTGGGCGAAGATAGAAACTAGTCCTGACTGGAGTTATCAGTTACCACCGATACGCAACGACTACGGCGGGTTGATTATCTCGCTTGCACGTTATGAGAAACCTGATACTTCTTTGTACAACGATCCAGAAATAGTCTGGCGACTGAACAAGCCTTATCACGTCGGATTTGTCGTTCGGTCATCTAGTTTAGACCGCGTCGAGCAACTGCTCAAGGTCTATACGGAACGCTTCTTAAACGATTTTTATGCTTTTCAACCTGCTCCTGATAGGCCTACTAGCTAGAAGCACATGAAAGTAGCTGCTATACAAATGTGCTCTACTGAAGACGTGCAAGCAAACTTGGAGAAAGCTGAGAGGTTTTTGTGCCTTGCTGCGAAGGAAGGAGCTACTTTAATAGCGCTGCCTGAAAACTTTGCCTATCTACGTTCTGAAGGTGAGGCCGTCACTTTTTGCGACGATGTGGGTGGCAAAATACATTCTTTTCTGGCTCGGCTAGCGGTCGAATTGCGGGTAGACATACTTGCTGGTAGCATTCCAGAACGGGCGCAAGAAGGTAAGGTCTACAATACTAGCGCTTTGATAGGAAGCGACGGGCAAATAAAGGCGGTGTATAGAAAAATGCATTTGTTTGATGCTGTGCTAAGTGACGGCAGCATCTTACATGAGTCTTTGTCAGTACTTGCAGGTGAAGATGTGGTCTTGGCTGAAGTTAGCGGGGTACGAGTCGGCCTAAGCATATGCTATGACCTGAGATTTCCAGAGCTTTATCGTAGACTTGTTGCAGACGGAGCAGAAGTCATCTTTGTACCGGCTGCATTTACCGTGACTACGGGGCGAGATCATTGGGAAATACTGCTGCGGGCTCGGGCGATAGAAAATCAGGTCTATGTAGTTGCTCCCGCACAGTATGGTAAGCACAGCACTAAGCGGGCTAGCTACGGGCGATCCATGGTAGTAGATCCTTGGGGAGTAGTGTTAACGCAAGCTGCAGACAAAGAGACGGTAATTTTTGCTGACTTAGACCTCGATTACCTACGGACGATACGAAGTCGTATGCCTTGTCTCAAACATAGAAAGCTCATCAGTTGAGTGCTGCAAGCTTAGCCTTCGCTCGCAAAATACATTTTTTTACTATCTCTGTGTCGGCTTGATCAGGCGCGGCATTATTTAGATAAGCCGTGAGATCGTCTAGTGACTGGGAATAGTTGCCAAGTTGGAACTGTATGAGCCCTCTGTCGCGTAAGTCTATGAAAGACTTTGGGTTGAGTGCTAGCGCTAGGTCTATTATCTTCAGTGCTCTGATGCTGTCGTTGGTAGAAACATAGATGTTTTTGAGGTTAGATAACATTCGTGCCAGTATCTCGAGCTTTGTTACTGTTCGCAAGTGCTCGGGGCGTAGCTGGAACTTCTCGCCGTAGATCTGTTTGACAAGCGTGTGACAGTCGGCTTCGGAAAGCCGCTTGCCTTTGTTAAACGGATCTAGCAATAGTTGAGGTGTTGTTACTCTAACCAGAAAGTGTCCTGGCAAGCCAACTCCTTCTGCTTCTATGTTCAACCTGAAGGCGAGCTCCAGGTACACTATCGATAGTGTGATAGGAATGCCTAGCTTACGGTCTAGCACTTCGTTAAGAAAGCTGTTTTTCGGATCGTAGTAGTTCTTTCTATTTCCGCTAAAACCTAGCTTGTCAAAGAGGTACCAGTTTATTGAGTCAAATTGTGGTGAAGGCACGAGCTTACATAACTCGGCAGCCATCTCATCTAGTCGAGACAGATACTGCTGAGGTTCTAGTTTAGGGTACTCGTTTTTCGCTATGAGCAGCGCACAGTACGCTAGGTTAATCTTAGGTTCGGCACGTTGAACTTCTTGTTTGAATTCGTCAACCACAGTACTCATATGTAGTTTTTGAAAAAGTTTTGTATCATCTGAAACAAAACTGCCGGTTCAGGCATTTTTTCTATCTTTTTGTATACGATATCTACCTGCCAATACTGCTCACGTACTTCTGTATAACCTGTGGTTTCATCGCTTAGCTCCATCTCCATTTCCAATTCGTAATAGAAGCCCGTGCCATCTTGGGGACAGTCTTCTGGCGGTATCTCATATAGTTCAGGTATTTGGCCGTTGTCACATAGTAATAAATCTTTGGCTAAGTTAAACAGTTTTTCTGGTCTGTTTTCTGCATCTGCCTTTAGCCCTGGGATACTATCTTCTCCTAAGGAAAAGTTGAGCCATATCTTGAACGGTGTGCTGTGCATTGCTGTGTCTAGTACCAGCATTTCTACGGCGAAAGCGCTGTCGTTTTCTAAGGGTACCAGATTTACTTCTACAAAGTTCTCCATAAAATCTCTCAGTTCGAGGTTAAAAATGAGAAGGAAGATTTTAGCACAACCTTCATATTATGCGTCGATATTCGCTGAGATCTAGCTTCCAAACTGGTACACCACAAAACCGTTCGCCTTCGGGACAAGTAGGGCGAACACGTGCTAGCCATCGTTGGGTACACGGTGGTAGCAAGTATTTGCCGATCCTCGGATTGATTGCTCTGATCTGTTCAACTTCCTCTAATGTTGCTCGCCAAAGCTCCTCTTGCGCTAAATAACATAACCTCATTCTATGCTTGTGGTGCAGACCCATTAGATCTGCGCTCTCTGTATATCTTACATTGACTGCGTTAGGCAGTAGGTAAGCTACAAACTCGTCTGATGCTCCGGCTTTCCGACATTTGGTGATGTTTTCCCAGATTACTGCCATCGTCTCAGTGTAAAGTTTCTTTGAGGCAGGATCGATTTCAATTACTTTTGGCGTTGTGTAGTCAGGAGTATCGCTTAGGTGGGCAGCTAGCACCGGTCTAGATGCTGGCGTCATGCGATGGCGCTGATCTTGACTGTCTGCTGTGTGTGATAGCCGCCGTTTGAAAGTATAAGCTGGATGGTGCATCGTCCTACCAAGTTTTGACATCATCTGAAGGTTCAGAGTTTCACCTAGCAAGCGATTCTTTGCCGGATCGAGAACTAACTCTATAGCCTCGTCATCAGAAAGAGCCGTGCGTGGCTGACCCAATACCTCTCGAACTGCTTGCGCTAGTATGGCTTCGTTATTTACTTTGTAATCGATTAGTCTGGAGGACATCTTGCCATCTAGTTCTCTGTCAAACTCTTCTCGAAACTTCTCACTGAGCTTGGCATCCCAAGGGCGGGACATAAAGAATTGTCCTTCAGGTGTGGCTTCAAGAGGTAGAGGATCCTCCAAAAGCCGCTCGTACAACGGTTCAAAAGTAAGTAGCTCAGAGACCATACCCTGCACCACTATTTGCTGTTCTAGCGGTGCATCATATTCACTGCAAAGCCGGTAATATCTTAATAATGTAAGCACGCTGATCGTGTGATAGAGATAGGCTAGCGTAGCGATGGGAAGCACATATCTTGCTGCTTCCATGGCCTTTCGTCGTAAGTGCTGTCGCTTTTGCTGTGGATCGTGATGTGGAAAGATCTTCAAGTACTCGCTTGTAACTACGGGTAGCAGTATCTCAGTAAGTTTTTGATATGCTGCCATTTGTAGCTCTATCGTGGAAAGGTAGATATCAAGCGCTTGCCCTTCTAGAGGCGGTATTGCCACATTATCACTCTTTACTGCCACGTATCGCTGCGAGACTTGTTCCGAGTTATAGTGCGGATGGCTGTGCAAAAACGACCAGATGAACTGCCGTGAAACGTTTTGTACCGAGAACTGCAAATGCGCATGCCCTAGTACTGTATGATGGCCTGCTTTGTATATGTCTTCAGCTAATTGGTAGTTTGCTTCTGTAATTTCAGATTCGTGCACTAGTCCTTTGGAAGAATAACACGTTCGAGCTGTAGCTATGGCATTATGAAACGGGTTAGTGAAGACCTTTTCGAGCTTTACTATAGGTTCTGCTGAAAGAAATTTCATCGCGCTTTAGAGCTTATTGATGTACTTGTTATTATTCAAGATATTCTCTCTGTTGGTGATAGCTTTATGCGCATGGTTAGCTTGCTGATCATTATAAGCTATTTGTTTTCCTATGCTTTTGCGTGTGCTAGTCAGACATCTGCTGACATCGAGCTAATACAGCCATATCTACGACAGCGGATCGAAAAATACAAAAAAGGTGTTGGGATAGTTGTTGGAATAGTCGATAGTCGAGGCAGCAGGATAGTGGGCTATGGTAAGCCTGCTCAGCTAAGCGAGCGTAATGTTGACGCCGACACGATATTTGAAATTGGCTCTGTAACGAAGGTCTTTACTACAACGCTGCTTGCTATGATGGTTACAAGCGGGGAGGTTAAGCTGGAGGATCCTATTTCAAAGTATCTGCCTCGAACTGTTTCAGTGCCTAGTAGAGATGGTAGAGAGATAACTCTCCTAGATCTAGCAACGCATACTTCAGGGCTACCTCGCTTGCCGACTAATCTCTCACCTGAGTCTTATGAGGATCCTTATGCAGACTATACAGTAGAACAGATGTACGCTTTTTTGTCGAATTATTCACCAAAGAGTATAGGAACTAAGTATGAGTATTCAAACTATGGTATGGGTTTACTTGGACATATCTTGGCGCTCAAAGCTGGCAAGAGTTATGAGCAGCTTATAAGCGAGCGTATTTGTAAACCGCTGAAAATGCATAGCACTGCAATAAATCTCTCTGCACAGCTGCAAACACGCCTTGCTGTTGGGCATGCTGCTGACCTTAGACCCGTGGCGAATTGGCATATTCCTACGTTAGCTGGTGCTGGAGCACTGCGATCGACTGTATCTGATTTACTCAAGTTTCTGTCAGCGAATCTGGGGCTTACTAAGACTCGTATGTTGCCTGCCTTAGAGATGACTCACCGACCACGATATAGTGGCGTAGGTATGCAAGTTGGGTTAGGATGGCACATTTTCAATAATCACGGGACGGAAATTTTATGGCACAACGGTACTACGGGTGGTTATTCTAGCTTCGTGGGAATTGATAAAAAGAAGCGTCGTGGGGTTGTTGTATTGTCAAATGCTGTCCATAGTGTCGACGATATAGGATTACATCTACTCGAAGAGAAATATCCTCTTTACAAGGAGCGAGTCGCCGTCCAAGTTGATCCGAAGCTGTTAGATGCCTACGTTGATATCTATAAGATTGGCAGCGACTCTTACACGGTATTTAGGCTGCTTAACAGGCTCTTTTTCCGATCCGGAAAGGACAGTAACAGAGCAGAGTCGGAGTTTTTCATCAGGGGGTCGAATACCAGCTTTTCTTTTGTCAAGGATTCAACATTTGCTGGCATGCTAATTCATCGTGGAGATGGTACGGGGATCCTAGCGAAGAAGTTTGGCGAAGCCGTGCTGACAGAACGGGTTGCCATAGTACTTGAGCCCGAGATATGCGATGCGTATGGCTGCCAGCATTGTTCCTATAAAAAGTAATGTAGTAATGGGTGATACTAAATGCTGCTGGCTTGACGAATCGGCAGGTACAAGTTGATGCCAGGAGCAGTGTTTACAATTAGTAAGGAGCAAGACGGCTCTTTGCACAGCTTAGTGGGCAACCCACCAGGTTGGAACTGTTTCCTGAATCTGAAACGAAGTTTTTGTTGTTGAAGCTCAGATTATCTTGATTAAGGATGCTACGGGCGACCTAACAGGCCTAATTTTACATCAGTTTGGGCTTGATAGATTGGCAAAGAAACTCCGGCATTGAGCAAGTTAGTCAAACAGACCGTTCACGTAGTCTTCTGGGGAAAAGACGACTAAGTCGTCTATACCTTCACCTATACCGACATATCTTATGGGTATACGGAGCTCCTTGCAGATGGCAACTACTATACCTCCTTTAGCTGTTCCGTCTAGCTTAGTGAGTACCAGACCTGTAACAGGTACGACCTTAAGGAACTGTCGAGCTTGCTCTAATCCGTTTTGACCAGTTATGGCATCTATGATGAGTAGGACTTCGTGTGGTGCTCCGGCGACTTCTCGAGCTGCTATACGCTTCATCTTATCTAGTTCTGCCATAAGGTTGGCCTTGTTATGCAACCTGCCAGCAGTATCAACTATGAGCACGTCTGCGTTGCGTGCTTTAGCAGCCATTAGAGCATCGTAGAGTACTGCTGCTGGGTCAGTTCCTTTCTTCTGTTGTATCAAGGGTACTTGGGTACGTTCGGCCCAGATGGCTAGCTGATCGGTCGCTGCTGCGCGAAAAGTATCTGCAGCACAGATGAGAACGTCATTGCCTTCGGCCTTTATCCTACTTGCAAGCTTACCTATAGTAGTGGTTTTTCCGACACCGTTTACGCCTACGATCATCATCACGTAGGGTTTAATATCAGGGCTAATGTCGGTTTCAGAAGCGACGCCGGTTCGGTTTGGTGCTGTCAGTATCTTGAGTAGTTCATCCTTTATTATTCGCTTGAGTTCGTCAAAATTATTGATCTCTTTTCTATCTACCTTTTGGCGAGCTATTTCTATGATTTCAAGAGAGGTTTGAACACCGATGTCGGCACCTATCAACGCTTCTTCTAAGCTGTCAAGTACCTCCTGGTCAATGACCTTCTTGCCATGGATTACGTCTTCGAGGCGTCCAAGCAAGTTTTCACTGGTACGGTTAAGCGAACTCTTCCATCGCTGAAACAGACTTATTTTTTCGCTATCTGATATTTCCGAAGATACTGGAAGAGGAGTTTCTTTATTACTTTCCTTACCTATTATTTTGCTCCATAAACTGGCTTTCTCCTGTTCTACGGGGCGGGTAGTGCTGGCAGCTTGCTGCTGTCCGAAGAGTCGTTGGAAGAAACCAGGCTTTTTTTCTACTTCGGTTGGTGCTGACTGTGGTGGCTGTTCAGCTTCGGTTGCTGCTGGCTGTTGTAACTGCGTAGGTTCGACGGCAGGTTTACTGGTTTCTGTTGGTGTAGGAGGTTTAGTTCTCTTCCAGAATAGTCCCATAGTTACTCCAGCTGTATTCTCATCAGGTCGCTGGCCAAGGTGAGTCTGCCCTGAAAATGTTTTCTACACTGGCCAAAGATGTCCTTATCGAAGGATACAGGATAGAAATGGGAGAGTACAAGATGTTTGACGCCTGCTGAAGCTGCTATGCTAGCTACTTCTTGCGGAGTGAGATGGCCAGCTATTTTGTCTTCGTTGGCAGTCGAACATTCCAATAAAGCCAGGTCTGCATTGGAACAGATTTCGATCAAGTTTTCGCAGTAGTCAGTATCACCAGAGTAAGCGAAGCATCCGTCGCAAGTTTCTAGCCTGTAGCTTAGACTGGGGAAGGTGTGCGCTGCTTGGCGTGCGTAGAGCTTGAAGGGTTCTCTTTCAAGAGTAGTTGGATTTTGCACGTCAATCTCGGTGAGTATCAGCTCGAAGTGTCTACTCACGATAGACTTGCCGAAAAGTTTTATCAAACCGTCGTAGTGAGCTTTTAGTCCGATCGGAGCTATTATTTCTAGAGGTTTTCTTGTGGTACCCGTTATACGTAGGCCGAATAATATAGCTGCTAAGTCGCAGACGTGGTCTACGTGGAAATGAGAGATGATGATTCTATCGATGTCGGTAAGAGGTATGTTTACCTGTGGCAAGCGTCGTGATGAGCCAGGGCCGCAATCGAGCATCGTAACGGAGTTGCTTTGAAGCAGTAGGTAGGCTGCCGCACCTCTGTCTGCTGCAGGCAACCCCGTACCTGAACCAAGTACTATTAGTTCTGTCGGCATAAAGCCACGATAGCACTGTGGCTGATAAACGACAAGTAGGGAGACGGAAAAGTCCGTCATCCCTTTGAGTTGAGGCCCTATTTATGTTCTATCTTTATTTCGGAGCCGCTCTTGAGCTTAGGCAGGATCAATTCGAGAACTCCGTCTTTGAAGGTGGCTTTTGCATTGTCAGTATCGACGTCGGAGGAAAGTGTCATTTTGCGCAGGAATTGCTTAGAGCTACTAACGCCTTCTTTAGTGGATTCTGTGCGTCCTGTGATAGTAAGAACCCTGCCGTCTATGTTAATCTTTAGCTGTTCTGGGCTAAATTCTGGCAGTTCTGCCTTAATGTTAATTTCGTTATCTTTTTCGTTCGTTTGGAAATGTACAGGGCTGTTTATTTGCATTTCAGCCTTGAACCAGTCTTCCAAGTCAAAGCCATGAATTTCGCCTCGAGCTTTGAACAGCTCAAAAGCTCGTTTGGAGATTTCATCATGCATTCGTTTCATTTCTGCTAGGATCTCATCCATGGCTGAGAAGAGACTCATACCAGTTTTCTCAAAGGTTTTTGCTACAGCCTCTTGTTTCATAACTTCTTACCTCCTTGGTTATTGAGTTTGCTGTAACAGCGAGCAACTTCTGTGCCACATAAGTGTAATCCGCAGGCGCTTGTTATATTGTGATTGTGCTTGAAGTTCTGGCAGCTTGGCTTTAGTTATTTTCCGCTTAATGTGCGGATTTTTCCATTCTTTTTTTCCATTCTTGATGCTTGCTATGCTTAGTTGCCTGTAGAGGAAGGCATGTGGTAATTTGCGGCTAAGCTTAAAGGGCTCTGGAAGTCTGCCGGTGTTCCTTAAAAATAACGCACAGAGAGTGTCTTTAGGAGTGGTAATGGATAAGCAGATGCAAAATCTCCAGGACGGTTTTTTAAATCAAGCACGGCGTGAGAGATTGGTAGTCACGATATATCTTTTAAGCGGGGTAAAGCTTACTGGTAAGATAAAAGGTTTTGACAAGTACTCGGTGATATTGGATGTTGGAGAGCAAGAGCTGCTTATCTTCAAACATGCGATATCCACCGTAGCGTTGCCAAAAGGAATCAGCTCGAAAGTGCTTGAGGAGAGCGAAGCTGGTGCTGAAAAATCCGAGTCAGCTACTTCCTTATCTTCCAGATGATGGGTTTATTGTTCAGTTTCGAAGGAATAGATGGAGCAGGCAAGAGCACTCAGGCAGCATTATTGTCGAACTGGATGAAGAGCCGGGGTATCAAGCACATACTGACGCATGAGCCTGGTGGTACTCGGTTGGGGAAGATGGTACGAAGTTTGTTGCTTTCTTCTGATATTGCCTTGGAAGCAAATGCAGAGTTGCTGCTTTTAGCTGCTGATCGATCTCAGCACGTGCAAGAAGTAATAATTCCAGCGCTGACCTCTGGTAAGGTTGTAATAACTGATCGCTACGCTGATGCTACTACGGCATATCAGGGTTACGGCAGGCGGATACCGATGTCTTTCATCGAGGTGATTCATCAGATAGCTACGGCCGGGGTTTGGCCTAGCAAGACTTTTTACTTAGAAATAGATGTACTTACTGCTCGTAGCCGAAAGTGTCAAGCTTCAGGTAGCTTCGACAGGTTAGAGTCGGAAGACATTAGTTTTTACGAGCGCGTGCGACAGGGATATTGGGAACTTGCGCAGAAGTGGCCGGATAGGTTTGTAGTGATAGATGCTTTACGGACTCCTCAGGAAGTACATGAGCAAGTTCTAAGTGTTGTTATCCCGCTAGTAGCTGATGTCGTTTAATACTCTGATAGGGAATTTGAGGATAAAAACCTGGTTAAGCCGGGTTATCGCTGATGACCGACTACCAGCCTCGCTAATATTTTATGGGCAGCAAGGTGTAGGCAAGCGCTCTTTTGCCCTAGCGTTTGCACAAGCTGTTAACTGTATGGCTACCGAGCGTCCCTGTGGAGGGTGCCATGTCTGTAAGAGAATACAGCAACTGGCTCATCCCGATGTGCTAGAAGTGATTCCTGAGGGACAGTTTATTAAGATCGAGCAAGTACGCAAACTGATAGAGGAAGCCTACTATGCGCCATTTGAAGGACGTAAGCGAATATTTATAATAAACTCTGCCGAGCGGTTAAAGGAGCAGGCAGCAAATGCCTTGCTTAAGACCTTAGAAGAGCCGCCTTCTACTTCTGTAATAGTCTTGTTAACTACGAGCATAGACGCTTTGCTTCCTACTATAAAGTCTAGGTCTGTCAAGCTGAATTTTTCTCCGGTAGAAGAAGGCGAGCTTTTGCAGTATGTTGCGAGCAAGTGTGGTAAATCTGGTCTGGAACTTTTGTTGCTTACGAGGCTATGTGCAGGCAGTCCTGGCAAGGCACTTGAGATTGACCTTTCTACTTACAAACAACGAAGGCAGGAACTTGTAGCCGTACTTGAAGCTTTAACTCGGCGGGATTTAATAAGTATTGTCAGATCGGCTGAGCTGCTAGGTAAGAGAGAGCGCGAGGAGTTTATAGCTTACCTAGAGATACTGCGTTGCTTGTTACGCGACATGATTCTCTTAAAGGCAGGTATTTCTGACACTATGGTCAACGTAGACCTAGAGCGAACTTTGTCACAGTTTGCTGCTGCTTTTCTGCAAAAATCCCTCGAAGGATTTTTTCATCAGGTGTGTGTTATTGAGTCAGACTTGCAGAGGAATATCAATCGCCAGCTAGTTCTAGAAAAGACTTTTCTATCGGTTATAGATGCTTGTAGGAAAAGCGTTTAAAGTTGACATTTCTACCTCTTACTGATTAGACTCGATCAAGATCTTGGGTCGGAGTCTGACAACATGAAGATCTGTCCTAGGTGCCACAGCAAGTATGAGGATAGCGCTACTGTCTGTAGCCATGACGGCCTGAAGCTAGAAAGCATGCCGGAGCAAAATACGAAGCTGTTTGATGAGCTTGTTGGAAAGGTGTTGGCCGGGCGTTTTAAGATACTGAGCAAGCTAGGTCAAGGTGGAATGGGAGCGGTTTACAAGGCTGAGCAGCTTCGTATGAACCGTATATGTGCGGTTAAGGTCATACCACCGGAACTAGCTAAAGACAGAGAGGCGATAGAGCGTTTTGATCGCGAGGCCAAAATGGCTGCCCTCATTAATGATCAGCACGCAGTGACTGTCTACGATTTCGGTGAGACTGAAGATGGAATGTACTTCCTAGCTATGGAATATGTCGAAGGCGAGACGCTATCTCGGATATTACGTCGCGAGGGACTATTACCGCTCAGCAGAGTCATACCGATAGTTCAACAGGCCAGTCAGGCTCTACATGCGGCGCATAGTCAATCGATAGTGCATAGGGATCTCAAGCCGGACAACATAATGATAGCCAAGAAAGAGGGACGCGACTATGTAAAAATCCTCGACTTTGGTATAGCGAAGTTTTTGGCCGATGACAGAGGAAACAATATTACTCGTACTGGATTTGTAGTTGGTACGCCGCTCTATATGTCTCCTGAGCAACTCAGCGGAGATCCGGTAGATCCCAGCTCGGATGTCTACAGCTTTGCACTGATAGTTTATCAGATGCTTACCGGAGGCTTTCCTTTTTCGGGTGACAGTGCGCAGGCGCTTATGATTAGGCGCTTGACGGAAGATCCGCTACCTATTAAGGCTGTTAATCCTAATGTAGATATTCCTGCAAATGTCGAAGCAGTGTTGCTTACAGCACTGGCTCGCGACCGGAAGCATCGTACGGCTAGTATAAAAGTCTTTGCTGAGCAGTTTATTCAAGCGGCTAACTTAGCTAGAGGTGGAGCCAGCTTAGCGCCGATTACTTCGGCGGATGCTGGAACGCTTCGGTCACACCCTGGTGTGTCAACACCTTCAGGCCGACAAGGAGCTTTGGGAAGTGCTACCGTGCCTACTTCTAATCAACCGCTGCAACCACCTGTACAACAGATTCCGCAACGGGTTAGTACGCCGCCATCGCAGTTGCCAATAGTGCCTGCAGGGCCAGTTGTATCTCCTCCGCTGCAAGGAGCTCCTGGTTTAATAACGCCGCAGGGCTTTGCCCAGATGCCGCCTCAGCAAGGGATTATGCCGACACCTGCTTTGCCACCAGGTGCTGTTCCTGCAGGACTGCCGCGGCCATCGATTCCGGCTCCTCCTGTCGCACAGAAGAAGAGCAGTGTAGGACTGTGGATCTTAGGCATCTTTGGTTTTATTGCGCTTGCAGCAATAGCAGTAATTGTCGTAGTTATTTTGATTGTTGCTGGTGGCTCGACAGGCAGTTCCCCGCAGACAAAGGCCGGTGAGACTGGGGAGGTCGCTACTGATAATCCACCGGTTGGTGGAGGCGCGGAAGAGGTCAAACAAAGTACTGCATTTGAGCATTACAACAAAGGCGTTCACTATCTTGATGCAGGAGATTATCGAGCTGCTGCAGATGAGTTTCGTGCAGCTATTACTCTGAAACCCGACTATCCTGAAGCACAGGAAAATCTTGCTGTTAGTTTATATTACGCTCGCGATTACGAAGAGGCGGTCAAAGAAGCACGGCAAGCGGTTAAAGTGTATGGTGGTAATCGAGCCAGCACCTATGATCTCTTAGGCAGAGCTCTATATGATAGTAGACAATATCTCAAGGCGGCAGAATCTTTTAAGCGAGCATTGGAGTTAGAACCTAACGATACGACTGCGGTGCTGGTTGGGTTTGCTATGGATATGGCTGGTCGTCACGAGGAAGCAAAGCAAGTGTACATGTATTTTTTAGAGAAGTTCCCTAACAGCGGCTTGGTGCCTGTGGTAGAGAAAATCTTGGATGGTGAACAAACTCCGCCTGTTGAGTTGCCTAAAGACCGGTGAAAGGCCGAGCGCTTTCTGAAGAGGAGGAGTATGAAAAAAATACTGAGTGCCAGTTTAGGTTCTTCTGAAAAGAATTACCAGTTTACTACAACATTTCTCAAGGAAAAGTTTCAAATTACGCGCATAGGTTGTGATGGAGATATTTCAAAGCTGAAGCAAACTATACGTGACTTCGACGGGCAAGTGGACGCTATTGGCCTTGGCGGCATCAGTGCCCATTTCAAAGTGGCTGGTAAGACGCATATTCATCAGGAAGCGCAGTCAGTGATAAAGACAGCTAAGAAAACGCCAGTTGCTGATGGACGTGGACTTAAGACGATACTGCAAGCTTGGACGGTTAGGAACATAAACCAGAAGTACAAGGACTTTTTTACTAATGAGAACGTTCTCTTCCTTTCTGGCATAGCTAATTACGAGATGGCTGCGGTACTACGAGAGTATACGGCGAATTTGTCGTTTTTTGATCCCGTGATTCATTTTAACACTCCTTATGTACTCGACTCACTGCAGGCGCTGGAATACTATGCCACTGGTGCTATGCCGGTGCTGACCCGGTTGCCCTATTCTTGGTTCTATCCTAAAGGGTGGACTGGTGATGAATGGAAGCCGCTTCTAGTTGGAAATCCGTTTGATAAGGCTGAGATAATAGTTGGCGATTTTAGCTACATTAGGCATTATGCGCCTAGCATGCTGGTAAACAAAGTTGTCATAACGGACTCGGTAGATGACGAAGCAGTAGCTTTGCTTAAAAAGCGTGGGGTACGAACCATTATTACTACCGTACCTCAGTTGTTCAAACAGCGGATAGACATAAACGTGCTTCACGCTATATTTAGCGCTTATTTACAAAAACATCCCCAAGAGATTAGTGAAAACGACTATCTGATGCTTATCGACAAGGCTAAGATAGCACCGCAGGTATACTATCCTCAGGGTACACCGAAGGAGAAACATAAATTTGCTTTTGTGATTCATCCGCTTAGCCGACGATATCTGTTCAAGCATCCTTATCTCAAGTGGCTTGAAGCTGCACCAAAACAGACGCAGCAGCTTGTAGAAAAAGTCCTTGCCTACTCACCACCGTTTGTCTATTCACATGTTACGGGGATCAAATCGCCTACAGGAGTAGAAGCCGAAGGGTGGCTCATCGCTTTAGGCGCTACACCTGAAGAAATGATGTCTCGAGATCCAGAATTTACTTATAAGCGTCTGGTAGAAGCATCTGAGATGGCCGAGAAGCTAGGCGCTAAGATAATGGGCTTGGGCGCCTTTACCAAGATTGTGGGAGATGCCGGCGTTACCGTAGCTCGCCGTTCACGTATACCTATTACTTCAGGCAATAGCTGCACTGCCTCGGCAACGCTATGGGCAGCAAATGAGGCCTGTAAGAAGATGGGCATGAAAGTGGACTCCAAAGGTCGTGCCACGGGCTATAAGGCTATGGTGGTCGGAGCTACCGGTGCTATAGGCACGGTTTGCTCTAGATTACTGGCATTGGTCTTCCCTGAAATAGTGCTAGTTGCACCACGTGCTGATAAACTGCTCGAACTAAAGCAAACCATAGAGAACGAGTCCAAGGATACGAAGGTCTATATTACTACTAATGCGAATCAGTACATCTCGGATATGGACTTGATAGTTACTACAACTTCTGCCAGAGGCAAGAAGGTACTTGACATAATGAAGGTCAAGCCTGGCGCTGTTATATGTGACTGTGCTCGTCCTTTGGATATCTCTGAGGAAGACGCAGCTAAGCGACCAGACGTGCTCGTTATAGAATCTGGTGAGCTAGAAGTGCCAGGACCGGTAGAATTTGGTGGTGATATCGGACTACCGCCTAAGACGGCCTATGCTTGCCTTGCTGAAACAATCATTTTGTGCCTTGAAGGTCGCTATGAGTGCTTCACTTTAGGGCGTGACATAAATCTCGAAGGTGTTAAGGAAATTTACAAGATGGGTCTTAAGCATGGCTTTAAGCTTGCTGCTATTCGGGGTCACAAGGGAGTGATAACTGATCAAGAGATAGCACTTGTAAAGGCGCGGGCCGAAGAAGCGTTGAAAGAGCGGGCTATAGCTGCTGGTGAAAAAGCTGCGGTCAAGTTATCTCAGCCAGAAATGCGGTCTACGAAACGTCGCCGTACTGCCACTACTGAACCTGAACAGCAGCCAGCTAAAGCTAAAAGATCTAGAAAAACCAAGACCTCTGTTGAGGAGATGGTAGAAGAAGTAGCGAAGGCTTCTGCTGGCGGAGCAGCTGAATGAAGAAACGGGTCTCGCTCGTCACCGGAGCTACGGGCTTTATAGGTAAACGGCTTGTCAAGGCCCTTCTAGAACAAGGACACGATAAAATATATCTTTTGGTAAGGAGCAGTTCGTTTTGGAAGGCCGAAAAGCTGGTTGGACAGTTGTCTCGCACTTTTCCTGATGCCGGTGAGCGGCTTGTGCCTATAGCAGGCGATATTACTGATGGTGAAGTCATAGGTGATAGGAGCAATCGATCGACAGTCTGCAGGGAAGTAGAAAATATATACCATCTTGCAGCAAAATATCAGCTTGGAATCAGCCGCGATGAGGCTTTGCGAGCAAACGTCGATGGCACACTCAACCTGCTAGACTTGGCAAGAAAATGTAAAAAGCTTAAGTGCTTGCACTACGTAAGTACGTTAGCCGTAGCAGGTAACTATCGTGGCCTGTGGCTGGAAGAGATGCTCATAGAAGGTCAAGGCTTCGATAACCACTATGCGCATACGAAATTTCTTGCAGAAGTTGAAGTGCGTGAAGCTATGTCCGAGATCCCTATAGCCGTATATCGTCCAGGCATAGTAGTAGGTGATTCGGTCACAGGCGAGATGGATAAAATAGACGGACCTTACTATTTGCTTGTGCCTTTTCTCAAGCTTCAGGCATTCACCAGTAAAATATCTACCTGGATACCTATCGTGTTTCCTATAGCTCCCGGAGGAGATAGGATAAAGTGCCACATAGTGCCAGTAGACTATGTAGTAGATGCGCTGGTCTATATCAGTAGTTTGAACGGAATCCAAGGTAAAACTTTCAGTCTGACTGATCCTAATCCCCCTACGACAAGGGAATTTATTGATATCTTCTGTGAGAAGGCAGGGTGGATTAAGCCCTTCTTTAATGTCTCTACTGACCCGCTTGTGTGGTTTTTGAGATTACCAGGAATAAAAGAGCTCGCTCATAGTTTAGAGCCGGTAACTAACGTCCCTGTCGAGATAGTCCACTATACTTCATACGACGTGGAATACTCTACTACTAACACTCAGGAAGCACTCAAGGATTCTGGAATATCTTGTCCCGAACTTGCGACTTATGCTTCGAAACTGCTTAAATATGCTCGTAAACACCTTGTATAAGAACCTTAAATGACCAAAGAGGCCGATTCAGTTGAACAAAAATCGATGAGCACTGGTGTTAAGGTAGGCATAGGCTTTGGCATTGCAGTCGGAGTGGCTGCAATAGCCTCGTTTGTGATATTCCGGATGCTGAATCGAATCAAAGTAGAAGGCCTAGAAAATATTCCTGCCGGACATCAGAACGTTCTTTACTGCTTAAACCACACCTCACTTTTGGACAATTTTGCGTTCGAAACTACTGTTTATATGCCAAAGTTGCTCTTCGAGCCGGAGTATTTGCCGGTGAATCTGGCCGATAGGAAGAATTTTTTTGGTGATCCCCAGTCGCGCAAGCTCAAAGACAGAGTACTCAGGATTCTCGGTAAGCACTTCTTTAGTCATCTGCGGGCCTATCCTGTGGACCGTAATCGTGGAGACCTTGAGCAGGTGGATAAGTGGATAGAGTTGCTCAAAGACAATATAGTAGTGGTGTTTCCTGAAGGTACGCGCACTCGTTCGGGCAAAATGGGCCGTGGTAAACCAGGTGTCGGAAAGATGATCTACATGGCTCGCCCTACGGTCATTCCTGTTAGAATGTCCGGCGTCAATGATATTCTAGCTGTAGGTAAAATTATACCCCGTGCTTTCCAGACTGTTAACATAATCATAGGTAAGCCTGTGCAGCTAGATGATTTGCTTGATAGACCTTTGCCCGAAGATCTACAACAGCAGAAGGCATTTTTTGCTGAAATATCCGACCGGGTGGTCGATGTCATAAAAAGCCTTAAGCCACAAAAGACATGAAACTCTACTCTTCACACGGAGACGGTACTTTTAGACGCGAGGATTTTAAGCAGATCGGCAGCAACGTCATAATAGAACGTGGTGCGATGGTCTTTCACCCGGAAAATATCTCGCTTGGTAATAACATCTACGTGGGACACTATGCTATCCTTAAAGCATACTACCGCAACGAGATGGTCATAGAAGATAACTGCTGGATAGGACAATTTTGCTTTTTCCATAGCGCTGGAGGGATACATATAGAGCAAAATGTAGGTATCGGGCCAGGAGTAATGATTCTTACAAGTAGACATAGCGAACAAGGTCGTGGCATTCCTATTCTCTTCAGCGAAATAGAGGAGGCACCAGTGCGTATATGTCGTAATAGTGATATCGGTGTCGGTAGCATTATCCTTCCGGGAGTGGTAATAGGTGAAGGAACTCAAGTTGGTGCTGGTGCTGTAGTTTCGAGAAGTACCGAACCATACTCAGTAGTAGCAGGTGTGCCAGCAAGACTTATCAGGATGCGATGAGCTTCTTGTATACTGCTTCCATGCGGTCAGTTACGCTTTCCCAAGAGAAGTTTTCTTCTATGACGCGTTTGCCTTTTTCTCCTACCTGGCGCCGGTAGTCTGGATCTCTGAGCAGCGCTACACAAGCATTGGTAATGCTTTCTATCGAACCACGCTCTATCAATAATATGTTCTCGCCATTTTTAAGCAATCCTTCACCGAGATCGTCAGCTCCTATGGAGGAAATTACAGGCACACCTACTGACATAGCCTCCATAGCAGCTATGCCAAGGCCAGGGGCATTGCTGAGCCAATGAGCCTCTATGTCACAGGCTGCTAAGTAGTCGCCAACTTCGGAGTGTGGCACCGAACCTGCAAAAATAACGCAGTCTTTGAGACCGAGTCGATCAGCTAGTTCTACGGGCTTTTGTGTATACACATCGCCAACTATCAAAAGTACGACATCACCTACTGCTTTGCGTATGTGTGGCATGGCTTCTATCAAGTCGCAACGGTCGCGTAGGTTGTGTACATGACCTAGTGAAAGTATGAGAGGTCGATCGCCTATTTTGTATTTTCTTCTGATTTCAATACCTTTTGCCGGATCAAAGTTGGGTTTGTCTATCCCGTAAGGTACTACTTCTATCCAAGGGTGCTGATAGCGTTCATTGATGTTATCTACGACCGTCTTATCTGGTGCTATGACAATCTTAGCGTAGCGAATGATGAAGTGCTTAACGAAAAGCTTATCAAGTAAAACAAGAGTACGTAGGTAGAACGGAACGGTGTGTAGTACCGGCGTGTGTATAGTATTAACTAGTGGGAGGGCTAAACTTTGCCCTAAGTATGCCGATGTGAGAGCCGTGTCGAAAATTTGTCCGTGTTGATGAAGTACTTGTATTCCCTTGTCTATGAGCAGCCTTTTTACGTAGCGTACGTTTGACGGGAAGAAAGTGTACGATAGGTAACGGAAATTATGGGCTATTTCTAATTGTGGTAGCATCCAGCATTCGAGACGATGTACGTCTATACCGTCAAGTGATTCTCTGGCCGCTGAGCCAGGAATCTTTGCCGCTACCACGGTTACATCGTGGCCTCTTTCGACAAGCATCTTGGAAAGTCTATAGGTGAAGTGAGAAGAGCCACTCTTAATAGGTGGAAATAAGTTGTTGAACATGCAAATTCGCATAGTGAGGCGAGTATATCATAGATATCAGCTATACCTGAAAATTCTGAAACAAAATAGGGAGCCAACTTGGCCCCCTTGAAGCGAAGATGCATGTTTCGGATAGCGTTAAAATCTACAGTCTGGAGCTAGCTTGCACGTCGTTATTATTGATACCGAAGCAGCCAAAGCAGTTGCAGATGATAAATTGACCGTTCGGGGATTCGGTCAGCTGAGGGACCCAGGGATCGCCGACTATTTGCTCTTGGCCGCTTGCAGCAGCGCTGGCACGGTTCGCTTCTGCGATGTTGCTTACATTGTTGACCCTTGTCCATCCGCTGCGGTCTAGATAAGTAGCTCTGGCTCTGTATCCAAGCTCTGCTCTGATGGAATTTTCCGTAGGCTCATCACCTTGGCGGAAACCTTCAAAGCCAGTAGTACGAAACTCTTCGAAGCGCCAAGTTTCTTTGTACCGAGTCGTGCCGTCGGTGAAATAGTGGTCACGCATCGAGCGGTCGATCGTACCACGCTGAGCATGCAGTGCATGGATGAGCTCGTGTGCCAGTACGACTTCAGAAGCTATGCCTTCGTTTCTAATCGTGCCGTCTGGCTGTAACGTTGGTAGAGAGATATTTAAGTTAGGATCGTAAGCCACGGTAGCACTAGAGCCGGCACCAGGATTCTGAGGTGTACCTACAGCGCCAGGGCCAGACTGAGTATAAGCGTTGTTAGCTACATACTGTATGGTCACCTTATGAGGACTGTTAAGCAGTTCGTTGATCAAGCGGTAGCCCTGTTCATGGCCTGCTACCTGCCTGGTAGCTCTGTGTACGTAGCCCTGCTCATCTACTGTGGTACCAGGTGCAAACTTAGCTAGGTCTTCTGCCACGCGCCGTCTAAAAGCAGCATCGCCGACTACTTGTATGCTAGTAGGACCTGATGATGGTGGCGGCGTGGGGGTCGATCCACCATCCTTCTTCTTTATCTTAAGTCCCCAAGACTTCAGCACGCCTTCGTCCTGTGCTGCAAGGTCTTCTACTACTAGCTTCCAATCCCCACTGATGGGCTCATTGGCAAATTCACTACGGCTTACCTCGAACTTCAAATCATCTGCCGACCCTCCTGTGCGGTCATGTAACGTCACTTCCTTACCTGAAGGTGACACGAGTTTTACTCTTAAATCTCCACGATACGTGTGCG
>JANWYG010000012.1 GCA_025057015.1 Blastocatellia bacterium | reverse complement strand
AATGTAAATGTTGTGCTGGGATTGTTTAAATCTGTCGCTGCGATGGTTTGAGTAAATGTTGTTCCTTCTGTAGCGACAAAGTTGGTTCCTGAAGAAGGGCTAAGTGTAGGATCGCAGCTAGGAGCGGGATTTACTACTATCATGTAATTCTCGGCAAGAGGGTCACAGGGACCGGTAAGTGGAGCAGGATCTATTGTAAAACTAAAAGAGCCTGTTTCCGTTGGCGAGCCAAAAATAGTGAAAGAGGTTGCTGTACTTGAAGTCATCAGTCCAGCGGGTAGGGAGCCTGAGAAATCGAAACTATAGTCAAAGTTCATACCTCCATCATCGACCGTGAAGGTTTGACTGAAAGACATACCTACAGTTGCTGAGAAGGAAGTGCTTGAGGGTATGAGGAAGCAGGCACCTTCTCTGTCCATTGAATTTTTGGCTTCTGTTTTGGTGGCAGTTGGCGGTAAATCTAAGCTGTGATTTCGTGAATGGACAGTTGCCAGAGAAGAAAGAAGTAATAATAGAATCCCTGCAGATACAAGTCCCTTTCTGAACATTTTACTCTCCTTTTCCCAGAAGTTAGTCCTCTCTGGGACTTATGAGCTAAATGAATCTCAAGCCTTAGGATGTGTGTGGTACAACTCGGCAGCAAACCAAGGCAGAAGAGTGATTAGAGTTTAGGGGTTAAAAGCTAGGGCCTGTTGCGATTCTGGGTTTATCAGAGCTTCTGCCGAGAGTGTACTTTCTTATCGTAGCACGCACACCTAGAAACCTCTAGATTATTTTGTACGCATTCTAGCAGAAGTTAGATTGTATGAGAAAGTGAATTTTAGGGATAATTTCGGGGGGGGCTTTCCAGATCTGAGGAAGTTCTGGGATTTCAGGCTATAAAGATCGGCAGTTTTTTGGGCTTCATTTTTCTGAGAATTATAGGCATCTCAAAGCTTACAGAAAAACACAAAGAAGTATTGCTGCTTCTTTGTGTTCAGAGAAGGTTAGATAGGTGTTTATAGAGCTTTTTGGCAAAAGTACCAATCTGTGATTTTACAGCCTTCTTGTTGTAGGCGTTTTGCTGCCTCTTCTTGGGTTTGTGGTGGGGGAATGATGACATCTTTACCGGCTGTCCAGTTTGCTGGAGTGGCTACACCGTGTTTATCCGCTGTTTGTAGGGCTTCTACGACACGCAGTATCTCATCCATGTTCCTTCCGCAAGACATAGGATAGTAGATTACTGCTCTTACTTTGCCTTTGTCATCAATTATAAACACCGCTCGAACTGTGGCTGTTTCACTGGCGTTTGGATGTATTAGGCCGTAAAGTTGAGCGACTTTCATATCAAGATCGGCGATTACTGGAAATTTTATCTCTACGTTGAAGTGTTGTTCTATGTTGCGGATCCAAGCTATATGGGCGTAGACACTGTCTATGGAAAGTCCTATTAGTTGTGCGTTTAGTCTGTCAAAATCTTCTTGTCTGCGGGCAAATTCTATAAATTCTGTCGAACAAACTGGAGTGAAGTCTGCTGGATGTGAAAATAGTACTACCCATTTGCCTAAGTAGTTTGATAGTTTGATAATCCCTTGTGTGGACTTAGCTTCGAAATCGGGAGCCGGGTCGTTTATTCGCGGCATTGGGTTCATAGCAGTTTAGCTCCTTTGGAAAGTACTTTATTTTGCTTAAGTCAGAGCTACGCTATCCTAAAATATTCGTCTATGTCAAGTAGATCGGGAAGCTTATCTGATAAGGGGAAGGAGATGAGGGTATTCGCATTGCTTGCGTTGTTGTTAATTAGCTTGACGGTCAATGCTCAGCATGAGTATGCGCCGCTGGAAGAAAAGACGGTAAATTACAAGAACTGGACTTTAAAGGCATTAGATACTGACGAGCAGATAAACTTGCGGGATTGGGCAAAGGGCAAGAAGCTCGTCTTAGTGGTTTATTATGCTCCTTGGTGTCGGAATTGGCATCTCGAGGCACCTGTTCTTGCACGACTTTATGAAAAGTATAAGGACAAAGGCTTTGACGTAATAGCGGTAAATGAGTATGGCAGCGTTGAGCAGGCTCAGGAATACTTCGAGAGCATAGGGGGACATTCTTATAAAGTGGTGGTAGAATCTACAGACATGGGCTCTCGGGATAAGACTAGCCATTTCGTTTACCGCCAAGCAGTAGGTGATCGTCGCAACTGGGGCTCGCCGTTTAACGTCTTTCTCATCCCTGAGCTGATGCCGCTTGAAGGCGAACTGCTTGCAGAGAAGGCTTGGATAGTAGCAGGCGAGTTAGTAGAAGAGGAGGTTGACGAGTTTATCCGCTCGAAGCTCAAAGTAGAATAAGCATCTTCGATGCTGAACGGATAAACTAGCTCGACCCTCAGTGTTGTACCGACAAGTATTTTAATGAGTGAGCGAGGATTCTCTGCAGAAAGTCCAACTGATGTGCCCGTTCACGTATGCCATGTCCCTCGCGAGGATAGATGACGAATTCTACCGGTACGCCTTTCCATTTGAGAGCAGTATAGAGCTCCTTGCCTTGACTGACGGGCACGCGCTGATCCTTTTCGCCGTGCAAAATGAGTGTCGGGGTTTGCGCCTGCTTTATGTATTTGATAGGGGAACGATCCCAGTACAGTTCATAGTTCTCATAAGGTTCTGCTTTCCAATGGACTATGGACTCCTCTTTGTAATTATCTGCCGTACCTACTTTGCTTACTCGGTTAGTACCGCCCATCCAGACCACAGCAAGTTTAAATCTGTGGCTGTGGCGAGTTGCTGCCCAAGCTGCGGCATACCCACCGTAGCTACCGCCGCCTAGAGCAACACGATCGGCATCTACCAAGCCTGTCTTTATGAGATAGTCTATACCGGCTAGGGCATCGTCGAACTCCTTGCCCATCATATCTCCCTGATTGGCTTCAGCAAAAGCTACCCCGCGGCCGATGCTACCTCGGTAGTTGGGATAAAGCACAGCTATACCGTGCGAAGCCAGCATTTGCCCCCATCTTGTAGTAGTTGCGTACCATCCATTCGTATCGGCTGATTCAGGGCCTCCGTGGTACTGAACAAACAGTGGGTAGCGCCGACCCGGTTCATATCCCACGGGTTTGATAAGTATGCCTTCTATTTCCAGACCATCGTAGGACTTCCACTTGACTATCTCTTGCTGGCCCAGCGCTACATCGTCGAACTGTGGGTTTAGATGTGTAAGCCGTCGTGCCTTGGAACCTTCTACGAAGAAGAGCTCTGGCGGGTGCTTTGCAGTGGATGCTATCAGCACGTACTTATTGTCGGAAGCAAACGACGCTGGAGAGTTAAAAATAAGGCCCTTCAGCATCGGTTCGGATATCTTGCCGCTAGTAAGGTCTAGCCGACGTATGACCGTATCTTGCCGCTCGATGGCTCCGAAGAAGATACTTTTAGAATCGTCTGCCCAGCGGATGAAAGTTACTGAACCTTCATAGTTTGTCGTTAAGTTTTGTGCTTTGCCACTGCCTACCTCGGTTATAAATATGCACCCTGAGTCGGGATCGGAGAGTTTAGATGCCCCACGCCAGGCAACATACTTTCCATCGGGTGACCAAATAGGCGATTCTAGCTTACCTTCTGTCTGAATTAGCAGTTTTGCCGAACCTTCGCTGGCAGATACCGTGTAGAGTTTACCGGCCATATATTGATCGTCCACGTAGGTAGTGCTGCTAGCGAAGATTAGTAGTTGTTTAGAGTTAGGAGCCCAACCATACTCCCAGACGTTCAGTGGTTCTTTGGTTACTTGCCAATGTTTGCCTGTAGACAACTCTAGCACGTAGACTCGCCGAAAGAGGTACTTTTCGTCGACTACCTGCCAATCCCGGCCTGCTTTCTGAGCTTCTTGTTCTTCCTTAGAGGGTAAGTCCTTCATCGTGAAGGCTATGAATTTTCCGTCGGGTGACCAAGCTAGAGAGTCGACATCGTTTTCGAAGTTTGTAATAGCTTTTCCTTCACCGCCATCTGTGGGAATCAGGTAGATCTGTTCTTTGTTGCCTTTTCCTCGATCTGAAATAAACGCTAAAGTTTTTCCATCGGGTGACCATCTCGGCGAGCGAGCATTGCGAGAAGCTGCGGTAAAGCACTTTAACTTGCCTTCGTTAATGTACATCATCCAAATTTCTTGCCAGTCTGCTCCGGGAGATTCGTCTGCAGCTCGGGGTCTGTTCAAGGTAAAGGCTACCTGTTGACCGTCAGGAGAAATCTGGGCTTCTTGCACAAGTTGCAAAGTCATTATCAGCTCGGGAGTAATTCGCTTTGCTTCAGTAGCTAGTAGGAAGGATAAGACAAGTAGTAGCAACATCGTCCCTACCTCACCTCAAATGCTTTGCAAGGAAATCTAAGGTTCGTTGAAGCGCTAGTTTCGAGCATTCGGCGTCGTAATCTGCTCGCTGATCACAGTTGAAGCCATGACCAGCGCCGTAGATGTAGATCTCTGCGTCAGGGCAGGCATTTCGGATCTTGTCGACGTCAGACATAGGTATCAACTCGTCTTTTTCGCCAAAGTGCAGCATTATCGGCCTAGTTGGCTTCTTATCGAGCAACTGTACTATCTGGCCGCCGTAGTACCCTACGGCACAGGCTATGTCGAGCTTAGATGCGCTTAGCCACGCAAGCGACCCACCCCAACAGTAACCGATAGTGGCTACTTTGCCATGTTGCGCTAGCATCGTTACAGCAGCTTTTAGATCGAGAATAGGCTTTTCCCAACCGAGCTCGAGCCGTAGCTTACGACCTTTTGTCACTGCCTCTGCGGTATAGTCAAGCATTACTTTACGTTCTATGCGATCAAAAAGTGCCGGCGCAGCTACTGAATAGCCTTGCGCTGCAAAGCCTTCAGCTACGGATCGAATATGGGCATTTACCCCGAAAATTTCTTGTATTACTACTATGCCCCCTCGCTTCGTATCTGAATTGACAAAGTAGCAATCAAATCTATGTCCGTCATCTGCTTGAAGTTCTATCCATTCACCCACGGTACATCCCTCCGAAATTTTATAAAGCCTATCAAAGAGGCTAGAGAGACTATGATAGCAGTAATTGCGCCACGCCGTAGCGTCTGTGGCCTGAAAACAAATTCTATTGTGTGGCTGCCTGCTGGCACGGCGACGGCACGTAGCGCTACATTTGCTCGCAGTAGCTCTGCTTTTTGACCATCTATTCTTACTTCCCAACCAGGATACCAAGTGTCGGTAAGCACAAGTAGTTGTGTGCCTCTGGCCGTACTTGCCGTCTTTACTACTACGCGATTGTTACTATACTTGGTTATTTCTGCCATTTCACTGCCTGTGGCTGCACAGAAGTCTCCTTGAGCTTCTACTACTACAGTGTGACGTAAATCTACACTGTATAGTAGCGATATAGCTTCAGCTTGTGAACTAGTTTTGATTATATCTTCAGCAAAAAATACTCGCGGCATAGCTTTATCATTTTGATATACTTTTACTCCTTCTTCTAGAAAAATTTCTCGATAGTTGTTTAGTGAATTTTCAGCTCGAGTGAGGAAGTATTTTACACCCAATAAGTCGTAAAGTGGTGATACCGGATGACTAAAGACGACGTGGCTTAGTTCTTCCTGTGGTTCAACTAGAGCTGTTAGTGTTCGATACCATTTCGGGAAGAGTTGGTCTTTGCCTGAGATAGTTGCAATTCTGTACGGCAGCAAGGTATTTGGAGGGGCGACTATCCGCCGCCCTCGTTCGGCTAGTTTGCCGCCTAACTCGGCCGGTACTACAAGTACGCGACTGGGAACAGCAGTTGTAGATAAGCGTTCAAGCAAGAAGTTTGTTACTTTGGTGGGTGCGTAAAGCTGTGTACGTGGATAGCTGCGATTATACTGAGTGCCGTTCCACCATAGCTCTGTAGCAAGTATCAGTACTATGAATGCTAAGAGTCTTCTAGGCGAAATGTTTGCCTGAAAGGTAAGTAGTAGTATGCACAGTACTACTGCCGCTGGGAGAAATAGGCCGTAGTTGTTGATTCGCAGCTCAAACTGCATAGACAATCCAGAGAGCACTTTTAGCAGCCATCGTTGCGGTAGGCTACCTGTGGGTTCGGGTATTTTAAACAAGGGTAACGTAGTAAGTACCGTAGATACTGCAAACCATCCAAAGCAACACTTTCTCACTGTGGCTAGGAAGTGATCTACTTCAGGCCTTGTTAGTTTCAGGATGACTTCTACTCCGTATGCTACTAGGGCTGCTGTAGCAAAGCCATAGAGGCAGCTGACACGGGTAGTTGCTCTTATGGTCTTCAGCACAGGGATGTATTTTGTCATGTGCACGTAGAGGGGTACGAGCGTGACGGTCAGGAGAGCAAGTAATGCTAGAGCGGCAAAATAGTACTTACGGCGATCTTCATGTTTAAGTAAACCGATGGTGAGTAAAGGTAGAGCTGCAATTCCTAAGTAAAGACTGCGCTCTTGCGAGACGCCCATTTCTACGAATAGTTTCAAGTAGAAGGTGTCAAAAGCTTCACCAAAAGCACGGGGAAATATCAGCGTCAATAAGTGCCACGGCGGAATCCAGATATATCCGAGCTCCGTAGGTACTACCTTGCGGTTGGAGTGAGCTAGTAACTCTAGGATTGGCATCCAGACCGGAGCAGATAGACCAAATCCTACTGCTAGCGTCACAGAAGTATATACGAGAGGAGCTTTAAATACTCTTAGCTTTTTCTCGTTGAGGTAGGACAAAGTTGCTGCGCCGAGGTAGTAGAGCACTGTTGCGGCAAGGTAGTAGATCATGGTGGGAATGAAGCCGTTATAAAACTGCAGAGCAAGAGCTATACCGGAAAAGATTGCCCAGCGGTGGCAGCGCCGCTCTATAGCTAGCTCTGCGCCAACCAAGATCATCGGTAACCACATTAGCCCACCTGTCCATCCTAACCAAGTCAAGTGATAAAGTAGGTGGTCGGAGAGTAGTAGTGTTAAAGCTGCTACTATTGCCGCTAGAGGGCTTAGACCTAAAACTATTAGAAAGATATATAGAAACGCTGCTGTAAGGTAGTATTCTGCAAGGCGTGACAAACTGTAGCCTAAGGGGACGTCAAAAAATACGTAAAATAGGTTTGTAAGAGCAAAGGGTCGGGTAACACCATCGGCGTAAATAGGGTGCCCGCAAAAGTTGTAAGGATTCCAAAGTGGCAGTTCACTGTTGCGGTAACTGTCTACTACGAAATAGTCTCTGGTGACATAAGTGTCTGTTAGATCACGGTGGTTGAATGGGTAGCCTTCGTAGCCAGCTATGTTGCTTCCCCACGGTAGTTGCCTGCTGTGAGCTGCAAGGTCTACCAACGTCTCGCCTAAGAATACCACTCGCCAGAAGAGAGCTATTACTACTAATAGTAGACCACAGAGTGCTACTAGGTGTTGTCTAGTCATCAGAGTGTTTTTCATCAAGCGCGAAAGCTTTAACGCATTAAGGCGTTCTCGGTCAAGCTGTTGCGAAGCGTAGCTATCTTTATTGTCCTAAGTCTTCTATGGTATATTCATAAAACTTTTTGGAAAAAATTATCCTTGGCAGGCAGCGAGCGTAGAGATGTTACTTTCGTTGATAATTCCGGCATATAACGAAGAGAAAAGAATTTTGCCGAGTTTGGAGAAGGTACTGAACTTTCTAGGGAGCAAAGACTACAAGAGCGAAGTCATAGTAGTAGATGATGGATCGTCGGATAAGACCGTAGAGATGGTGGAATCAGCAAGGGAAGCTTTTCAGAAGGCAGGCGTAGAGCTAGTCGTTCTGCGCAATCCAACAAACCGTGGTAAGGGTTATAGCATAAGAAACGGTGTTTTGAACGCAAGAGGTGAGATAGTGGCATTTAGCGATGCCGATCTTTCAGCTCCGATTACGGAGCTTGATAAGCTTATGGCACCTATACTTGCTGGAGACAAAGATGTAGTTTTTGGCTCTCGTGCACTTTCAGGCTCGGTTATACTTCAGCACCAGCCTTTGTTGCGAGAGCTTGCAGGACGCACTTTTAACCTAGTTATGCGCGTAGCGACAGGTTTGCCTTTTAGAGACACGCAGTGTGGTTTTAAGGCTTATCGTTTGAGTAAGATTAGACCTGTGTTTGAGTTACAACGGATAGATGGGTTTGGATTTGACGTAGAGGTGCTTTTCGTAGCTCATAAGTATGGTCTAAGGTTGCAGGAAGTGCCTGTTTTGTGGAGCAATGTTGAAGGTACGAAAGTTACACTTGCAGCCGGGGTACGTACTTTTTTAGACCTGCTTACCGTTAGGTGGAACTATTTCCTCGGGCGGTACGAGCTTGGGATTTGCAACGCAAATCAAGCTCCGGTACATAATCGATGATGCCGAAAATTAGGATACTTCCCGATACTTTGGCAAACAAGATAGCCGCAGGTGAAGTTGTAGAGCGTCCTTCATCCGTTGTCAAAGAGCTTCTGGAAAACGCCCTCGATGCCGGAGCTACAAAGATTAGGGTCGATACCGAAGCGGGTGGTAAAAAGCTAATACGCGTTGCTGACAACGGCGAAGGAATGAGCAAAGAAGATGCCGTGCTTGCTTTCGAACGGCACGCAACCAGTAAGCTGCATGACATAGATGAGCTGGAAAACATTACTACGCTCGGTTTTCGGGGAGAGGCATTACCTTCGATAGCCTCTGTAGCACGAGTTACGCTTAAGACTGCGCTTGAGCAGGATGTCGAAGGTACAGAAGTACGGATAGAAGGTGGCAGAGTAGTTCACGTAGTCTCCTTGGCCTGGCCTAGAGGTACGGAGGTAGAGGTCTCGGACCTATTTTTCAACGTGCCGGCACGAAGAAAGTTTTTAAAGGGTGAGTCGACAGAAAACTACCACATCTGTAATTTGGTAACTAATTATGCTCTTGCAAACCCACACGTAAGTTTTGTCTTGCGTAGTGCAGGTCGCGAAATAGTCTCGACTACGCCTGTAAGCTCGCTAAAAGAGCGTGCTTACCAGCTTTTCGGGGCGGATTTTGTCGAGACGCTTGTTCAGATAGACGAAGAAGTAGGTTTTGTAAGCATTCGAGGATTTGTCTCCAAACCTGACGTGCAACGTGCAAGTCGTGAGGCGCAGTACCTGTTTGTAAACGGCAGGTATGTGAGAGATCGCGTCATAGCGCGTGCCATCAGCGAAGCGTATAAGAACGTACTTCCTCCAGATGCACACCCTTGTGTGATGTTGATGCTCGAAGTACCCGGTAACGAAGTCGATGTAAACGTTCATCCTGCGAAAACAGAGGTACGATTTCGGCGTCCACAGTTGATACACGAAGCCGTCTGTAATGCTATACGCGACTGTCTTGCCGCCTCTAGGCCGTTTGCCACTTTTCCAGCTGAGAAAGTGGTTTCTACATCTATTTCAGCAAGTGGTAACTTGCCGCAGGTTGACCTTATAAGCAGTGCAGGTGTAGCAAGCGATGCTTCGCAGACATTCGGTTTATCCAAGCCTGTTGATGCGCCTGTTCTACTGCAGTTACCTGATGTAGAGGATCCGTTCCAAGCGACTACTTGTAGCAAGCAGCTGCTAGCTTTGCAGGCAGAGCGGCCACGAGCTTCAGATGCTCCAAAGACTTTTACTAATATGGCAGCTCTGGCTAAAACTGACGAAGCTACTGTTTGTTCTTCTCTGACATTGGACTACGATGAGCAGATTGTTGGTGGTATTCGTCCGCTTGGACAGCTGCGCAGCAGCTTCATAGTAGCGGAGGACGAACAAGGACTAGTGCTTATAGATCAGCATGTGGCGCATGAAAGAATACTGTTTGAGCAACAGCTGGCAAAAATGAAAGCCGGCAAGCTAGAAGTACAGCAGCTGCTTGTTCCGGATACTTTTGAGCTGACTCCTGCGCAGGCTGTAGCGTTTGAGATGATAGAGCCGGCACTGGAGAAAAGCGGTTTTCATACGATGCGTCTATCTGGCCGTACCGTAGCTCTACAGGCGATACCTCAGCTACTTTCGGTAGCAGAGGCGAGGAGGCTTGTCTTGGATTTGATAGCGGTGCAAAGTGAAGGCGAAGCCGTCAGTTTGGAAGATTTCCAACGGGAGATAGCGGCAGGTATGGCTTGTCGAGCTGCTATTAAAATTAATACTCCTTTGAACGAAGAAAAGATGAGATGGCTGATAGATTCTCTTATGGCTACCGAGTGTCCTACTAATTGCCCGCATGGGCGTCCTATTGTTCTACGCTTGTCGATGCGCGATATAAAGAGGGGCTTTAAAAGGTAAAACTTTTTTCTTGAACATTCACCTCTGAACGAATAAATATCCGCGAGGGAGGATGTATGAGACGTTTTTTGTTGTTCATATTGCTAAGCGCAACAGTTTACGGGCAAAAAGTCACGCGCGATGTGCCTTATGGGGCTGTGTCGGCTACCCGAGGTCCACTTACTTTGGATGTTTACGAGCCTCTAGAACCGAGTACAACACTGCGGCCGTTGGTTATCTATGTTCACGGTGGCGGTTTTTCTTCGGGTGACAAATCTCAGGGACAGACAAAGGCACGCCCGTATACTGACGCGGGCTTTGTTTTTGCTTCTGTTAGCTACAGGCTAAGCGGTGAGGCACCCTTTCCAGCAGCACCTATAGACATACTGACTGCGGTACGTTATTTTCGTGCCAATGCTTCTACATGGAAGATAGATCCTACTCGCATAGGTCTTTATGGTACATCGGCTGGGGCAACACTTGCTGTATTTGCTGCTGTGGCCTCTAATACAGGTAAGTATGACGTGGGGGCTTGGAGTGATCAAAGCTCCAAGGTTGGGGCGGCAGCTGGTTATTTCGGGCCTATGGATTTTGTAAACGTTCCTCTAACCAGTGCCGAGATAGCATACCTTGGAGGCTCGCCGCAAGAGAAGCCTGACGTGGCTCGCGAAGCTAGTCCAGTATTTAACGTAGATGCTGAGGATCCGCCTATCATATTATTTCATGGCGATAATGATTCCGTAGTGCCCGTAGAACATTCTGAAAGAATGTATCAAGCATTGCAAGAAGTTGGCGTACCGTCTTCGTTTACTAAGGTTAGGAATGCCGGTCACAATTTTATGCCAACGCCACCGGGATCTACTGTAGTGCCTAGTCCACAGGAAATAGAGCAGCAAACTATTGATTTCTTCAAGAAATATCTTGTTGAGCAGGTACCGGATATAACTCCGCCTCGAGTCACTGATGTGGTAGTAAATGGAGGAAGAGAAGTGCTAGCCGGTTCGACTATTTCGATTACTTGGACTAGTACCGATAACGTAGGCGTAGCCTCGCACGAGGTGTGGCTGTCTACTGATGCAGGAGTGAATTTTGAAGTAATAGCTAAGGGTTTAGCAGGCACCATACAGAGTTTTTCGTGGAGTGTGCCCGCACAGCTACAAGCGCAGAGTGCTGTCATAGGAGTATTGGCCAGAGATATAGCAGGAAATCGTCGGCTAGGTGTATCGCCGCCATTTGTGATCAAGCCTTCCAGCAGTAGCGACAGTACGCCACCTAAGGTTGCAAATGTGAAACTAAGCGCTGAACGAATTATCGCTGGACAGAGTTACACGATTAGCTGGGTTAGTAGTGACGATGTTGGCGTAGCTAGGCATGACATCTTACTTTCTCTGGACGGCGGCACGAATTTCGACCGCTCCTTAGCTTCTGGCTTGGCAGGTAATATTAACTCTTTTGCTTGGAATGTAGCTGAGAATCTTACTGCAGAGTCAGCAGTAGTAGCCGTACAAGCCATAGACAGCAGTGGTAATAAGGGTATCGGCACTTCAGCCGCATTCCGTATAGAAGCAGCTCAGCGTGATACTAATCCGCCTGTGGTAAGCGCCGTTTCGGTGGCTAACGGAGCAAGTAAAGTAAAACGAGGTGCAACAGTGTCTGTGCGTTGGCAAGCAACTGACGACCGGGGTGTCAGTTCTCAGCGTATACTTCTCTCTCTTGATGGTGGTACCACTTTTCCGGTGACTATAGCAGAGGGACTCGGTGGAAGCATCAGCTCTTTTGATTGGGCAGTAAGTACTTCACTTTCTAAAGCCAAAGCTGCAGTAGTCAAAGTGGAGGCTGTAGATCAGGCTGGCAATAAGGGTAGCTCCATGAGTTCGGCCTTCAGAATCAAGTAAGTGTCCTTGTCACTCCAGAGGTTAGTCTAGTAGGCTATGCTGGCAGAGGTTGACGTTTCTGGCATAGATAGACTAACCTCAACATCAGTGGATAAAAAGTCGATAGTTGCGATTATTCCTGCGCGCTATGGTTCTACGAGGCTCACAGGTAAACCGCTTTTAGACCTCGCAGGAAAAACTCTCATACAAAGGGTATACGAGCAGGTACTGAAGTCACATTTAGTCTCTTCGGTGATAGTGGCTACAGACGATTCTCGCATAGGGGCTGCGGTTGAAGCTTTTGGCGGGCATTGGCAGATGACTTTGGCCTCGCATCGTACGGGTACGGATCGCATAGCAGAGGTAGCCCGGAACTTGCGAAGCGAGTTGATAGTAAATGTTCAAGGTGACGAGCCCTTTATTTCACCTCAGACGATAGATGCCGCTATAGAGCCGCTGCTTGAAGATCCTATGTTGCAGATGAGCACCACATGTGAGCTGCTTCAGCCAGATCAGCTCTTGGATCCACATGTCGTTAAGGTGGTAACTGATGATCAAGGTTATGCGCTTTATTTTTCCCGTGCGCCCATACCTTTTCCAAGAGATGCTTATCTTAAAGCTGGCATGCAGGGTCTACAGCAACAAGTCGGAGCGTTGATAGGAAGCTTTAAGCGGCATGCGGGACTTTATGTTTACAGAAGAGATTTCTTGCTTTGCTATGCTTCATGGCCTTGCTCACCACTTGAGGAGATAGAGCAGCTAGAGCAACTTAGGGCACTTGAACGGGGGGTCAAGATCAAAGTAGTGCAGGTGGAGCAGAGTTCTTTTGGAATAGATACGCCGCAGGATTTAGAGAGGGCGTTGAAGCTTCTGGAGAACAGATAACTTGTTAGGGAACAAGGATTATGCCAAAGTACATATTCATTACCGGGGGAGTGGTTTCGTCGTTAGGCAAAGGGATAGCCGCTGCGTCAATAGGAGCATTGCTTGAATCCCGTGGTCTCAAAGTGACGCTTCAGAAATTTGATCCATATATCAACGTAGATCCTGGAACTATGTCGCCGTTTCAGCATGGCGAAGTTTATGTGACTGATGATGGAGCTGAGACGGATCTCGATCTGGGGCACTATGAACGTTTTACTTCTGCTCGTATGACGCGCTGGAATAATTGGACTACTGGCAGAATCTACCTGTCTGTGATAGAGAAGGAGCGTAGAGGAGATTTTCTCGGAAAGACCGTTCAGGTTATCCCGCATATAACCAATGAGATAAAAGATGCTATCAGAAAGGTTTCTGAGAGAGTAGATGTCGTGATAGTAGAGATAGGCGGTACGGTGGGTGATATAGAGTCGTTGCCGTTTCTCGAAGCTACGCGTCAACTGCGTCAAGAAGTAGGTAGAGAGAATGCACTTTTTGTACATCTTACGCTGGTTCCTTATATTTCTGCGGCTGGAGAGCTCAAAAGCAAGCCTACGCAACATTCTGTTAAGGAACTTCTCGAAATAGGTATTCAGCCTGACATACTGCTTTGTCGTACAGATAGGATGCTTCCTCTCGAACTGAAGCAGAAGATAGCGCTGTTTTGTAACGTATCGCAGGAAGCTGTAATTACAGCGCTTGACGTGCCTAGCATTTATGAAGTGCCTCTGGCATTTGCCTCGGAAAACCTGGACGAACTGATAGTAGAGCGGCTAGGACTACAATGTAACGAGCCTGATTTGCGTCCCTGGCGCGAGCTAGTTGATCTGATCAAGAACTCGCCTAGGAGCGTTACCATAGGCGTAGTGGGTAAGTACGTGGAGTTTGGTGATTCTTATAAGAGCTTGATAGAAGCACTTGTCCATGGTGGGGTTGCCAATCGTGTTCGCGTAAATATCCAGTGGATAGAGGCTGAAAAGCTAGTACAGCAGGAGAGAGAAGAGCTGCTCTACGATATGGATGGGATACTTGTTCCTGGTGGGTTTGGAAAACGTGGAGTGGCGGGGATGCTCAAAGCGATCTCTTTTGCTCGACGCAAAGGTGTCCCATTTTTTGGAATTTGTCTCGGTATGCAGTGCGCATGCATAGAATATGCTCGTAGCGTCTGTGGTCTAGCTGAGGCCGATAGTACTGAATTCAATCCGGATACGCCTTATAGGATCATATATATGCTGCGTGATTTGATCGGTGTCGAAGAAATGGGCGGGACGATGCGTTTAGGTTCATATGAGTGTAGACTCAAATCTGGATCGCTTGCCGAACGCGTTTACGGACAGAGTATTATCTACGAGCGCCATAGGCATAGGTATGAGTTTAATACTGAGTTTGAGCAGATCCTGACTGAAGCGGGATTGAGTATTTCTGGTAGGTCGCCTGACGGACGTTTTGTGGAGATAGTAGAGCTTCCAGGACATCCTTGGTTTCTGGGATGCCAGTTCCATCCAGAGCTGAAGTCCAGGCCACTGGCTCCACATCCGCTGTTTGTGTCTTTCGTGAAGGCTGCTGTGGAGTATAGAGACCGAGACGAGATGACTGCAAAAGATGGCGAAAAGTTGTCTCTGAGATGGCAGGCCTGCGCAGCTGAGGCTGGAAAAAAAGGAGGTTAGATTTTTATGCCTGCTGACGTAGTTATCATAGGCGGTGGATTGATAGGATGCACTATAGCGTTGGAACTAGCCAGAAAAGGTGTCGCAGTTACCCTGGTAGAGAGGGTAAGACTTTGTACAGAAGCAACTTGGGCATCGGCAGGAATGCTAGCACCGCAAATTGAGATAGATAGCAGAAATGACTTCTTTGATTTTTGCTATAGAGGTCTAGAGCTTTACCCACAGTACATTGAGGAGCTGAGGGAGCTAACTGGGCTAGATTCAAGTTTAAGAGTTGAGGGAGCGCTGCAGGTAGCGTTTGACGAAGTCGAGCTTAAAAAGCTCGCTAAGTGCTACCGATGGCAGTTCGAAGCAGGCTTGCCGATAGAAGA
Source organism: Blastocatellia bacterium (assembly GCA_025057015.1). Lineage (GTDB taxonomy): Bacteria > Acidobacteriota > Blastocatellia > Chloracidobacteriales > JADJPF01 > JANWYG01. The sequence continues at coordinate 42,498 of JANWYG010000012.1, read as the reverse complement.
ACTTTCTGCTGAGCAACTTAGAGAACATGAGCCCGGTCTTTCGGATGAAGTTTTGGGCGGATATCTTTTTCCGCAAGAGCTGCAGTTGGATAACCGCAGGCTTGCTGAGGCAGTAGTAGCTGCTGCTCAGAAGCTAGGTGTCAACTTTGTTATAGGAGCCGACGTCACCGAAATACTGATTGATAGGAACCGAGGCAGGCTGAAGGCAATTGGGGTTCGGGCAGGCAATGACATGATTACTGCTGGTGTGGTGATCAACGCTGCTGGGTGTTGGTCTGGAGGTATCCGGGTTGAAGGAGCAAAGACTCCTAAGCTTATTCCAGTACGCGGCCAAATGGTAGCTTTAAGAACTACGGTTGGCAGGCTCAGGCGTATAATCCATACGGGGCATACCTATCTAGTTCCGCGCCTAGATGGGCGCATTATAGTCGGCACTACTTTCGAGTATGTCGGTTATGACAAACGCGTTACTGCTGAGGCACTGCAAATGTTGCTGGCACGAGCTATAAAAACTGTGCCTGCTCTGGCAAAGTCAGAAGTGGTAGAGTTTTGGTCTGGATTGCGGCCAGCTACAGAAGATAAGCGACCTTTGCTAGGTTACCATCCGGAAGTCGACGCTCTTATCTACGCTACTGGTCATTATCGTGATGGAGTACTACTTGCACCTATTACCGCGAAGTTGATAGCTGCATTAGTGGTAGACGGCACGGAGGACGCTGTGCTACGCCTCTATAGCCCAGCTAGAGTTCTTTAATCTTCCATTGCGTGCGGGATTAAGTTAAAATAGTGCATCTTTTTGCACCCGTAGCTCAATGGATAGAGCACCAGACTTCGGATCTGGATGTTGGGGGTTCGAGTCCCTCCGGGTGCGTTCTTGCTAGCTTAAGAAGACTATAGTACGTCCGACAACTTGAGGTGTGTGCTGCGATAGCCTACACCGGTTGATTTAGACGAAGTATTCTGAGGCAGTAGGGCTCAGGGGTGTACGTTTCTAATAGCTTCATCTAGTGCTTCGGGCGTTATGGCAAAGTGAGACTGATGCCAGATTGCTTTTCCTGCTTTGACCAGAATGGCTTGTGGTGATTCATGCTTGACACTTAGCTTGTCAGCTATGACGTCTGAGATTCTTCTTGCCTGCTGTACTACTACCATCCAGTAATCGACGTCTTCGGTGGCGGTCGAGGCAAGGTGTTTTTGTAATGCTCGGAAAGCGTTCATGCTTATCGGACAAGTGTTGCTGTGCTTGAAAAATAACTGAGGTCTATCTGATAGTAAAGCTTGTTCGAGCTGTTCTAGATTGTTTAGGCTTTTTAGCTGTGGCATAAGCTCCTCGCATAATTCGAAAAATAAGGCAGGGTTTACTGGCCCTGCCTTTTAGCTAAAGCCGCATAATCAGGAAAGATTGTGCTTTAGAGCACTATGAGGCGAGATTGACTCTCCCTAATAAAAGGCGACATTCGGTGCGAGAAAGTGTTCAGACGTTTGTAGCTTTTTCCTGGTTTGTGTCAGCTAAGCTTGACAGGATTTGTTTTGACAAACTATACTTGTCTTCGCTAAGGCGCATTGGTGTAGTCGGTTAACACGCAGCCCTCTCAAGGCTGAGATCACGGGTTCGAGTCCCGTATGCGCTACTAGTCGCAAAGAGCTTTTACATGCTCGGCTACGGTAGCAGGTAGCTTTTTGAGGTTGTATCCTCCCTCTAGTACTGAAACAAGTCGTCCTGCTGCGTATTTTTCTGCTACAGCTTTTAGTTGGTTTGTCATCCAAGCAAAGTCTGCATCGTCGAGCAGCAGGTTACCTAGTGGATCGTCTTTGTGCGAGTCAAAGCCAGCCGAAATTAGAACTAGATCGGGGTGTAGTTTGTTTACCGCCTGAGATAGTGCTCTCTCGAAAGCGCTGCGGTAATCGGTGGCTGAAGTGCCAGCTCTTAGCGGTACGTTGAGTGTGTAGCCACGTCCGCGGCCATCTCCTTCTTCAGTTCTACTTCCAGTGCCAGGATAGTGTGGGTACTGGTGAAGCGAAAGATAAAATACCGAATCATCGGTGTAAAAGATGTCCTGAGTACCGTTTCCATGATGGACGTCCCAGTCTACTATTAGGACGCGCTCCAGGCCATGGCGGTGTTGAGCATAGCGAGCACCTATAGCGACGTTGTTAAATAAGCAGAACCCTTGAGAACGCTCCGCCGTAGCATGGTGTCCTGGAGGACGAACTATGACGAAGGCATTCCGATTGCCTCCGACTACGCTATCTATCGCAGTAAGTACTCCGCCTGCTGCTAGCAGCGCTACGTCGAACGAATGTTTGCAGATAGCAGTGTCTGGATCTAGGTATTCTATGCCAGTTTGACAAGCTCTTTCGACGAGATCGAACAACATTGAAGTATGACACCGCAAAACATCGCTACGTTCGGCCTGCTTCGGCAGGAGCCATAGCAAATCAAGCTCATTACTCTTCAGATGGTTTGCAATCAGGCTTACGCGTTCTGGACGTTCTGGATGAACTCCGTATAAGCTGCTCGTCTCGTGCTCTGTGTATCTGTGGTCGTAGACTATGACAGTTTTCATAGCTGCGATTATAGTATAAGAGATAGTTCTGATGCGAGTAATAGCTGGGCTATATAAGGGTAGGAAACTGAGGACCTTGCCAGGAACGCAGATACGGCCTACTTCGGATCGTCTGCGCGAGGCGATCTTTAATGTTTTGTTTGGGAAGGTAGAGGGCAGAAGTTTTCTCGATGTCTGTGCTGGCAGTGGTGCAGTCGGCATAGAAGCACTTAGCCGAGGAGCAGCTGAAGTTGTAATGGTAGAACCTGCTGCCATAGCGGTACAAGTAATCAGGGAGAATTTGAGGAAGTGTCAAGCGGAAATGAAAGTGAAGGTGTTGTGTATGGACGCGTTAAAAGCTCTCAAGCTGCTTATACGCAAGCACCTGAGCTACGAGCTTATATACTTCGATCCGCCGTATGATGCAGGTTTATACTTGCCTGTGTTGCGACTTATAGCAAGCAACGAAATCCTGTCCGAGAAAGGTATACTGATGGTAGAACATCGTAGCCGATATGGGCTACTTGAGAAGGTAGGTCGCTTACAGTGCTATCGCAAACTCAAACAAGGCAGCTCTGAGGTGAGTTTTTATAGTTATGCAGAGAATTTAGCTGCGGATAGTGGAACTGATGGAGATTGAAGGTAAAACTGCGCTGGTTACAGGAGGGGCACGTAGGATAGGGCGTGCTATAGCTTTGGCGCTTGCTGCATCTGGTGCCCGCTTGATAATACATTATAACAAATCCGAAGCTGAGGCCCAGGAAGTTCGCGGCAGAGTACTTGCCTTGGGTGGACAAGCTATAGTGCTGAAAGCCGATCTTGCCAAACAGCAGCAGATCGAATCTCTCGTTTGCCGTGCCCAAGACTTTGGCCCTGTGGATATCCTGATCAATAATGCTTCTGTATATTTTAAGACGCCGATAGAAAATCATATTGCTGGCTGGGAAGTGATAATGGACGTCAACCTGCGCGCTCCTTACTTGCTATCTACGTTGCTTGGATTAGATATGAAGAAGCGGGGCGGTGGTAAAATAGTCAATTTAGCTGATTGGGCAGCGAACCGCCCTTATGCTGACCTTATACCGTATTGTATATCTAAGGCAGGTTTGGTAGCTATGACGAAGGGGCTTGCACGAGCCTTAGGTCCGCAGGTACAAGTCAATTCGATTTCGCCAGGAGCAGTGCTGTTCGAAAGTGAACTGGCAGAGAAAGCGCAGCTAGCTCAAAAGCGTACTCTTGTGGATAGATTAGGTACACCGGCAGATATTGCTGATGCCGTGTTGTATTTGCTGAGAGCTGATTTCGTGACAGGAATCGACCTGGTAGTCGACGGTGGAAGGACTATTTATTAAGTTTTGAGGAGCAGAGATGTTTCAAGTTACGAAGGAAATAGATTTTTGCTATGGGCATCGCTTGCGCGACTATGCTAAGAAGTGCAAGCACCTGCACGGTCACAATGGTCGAGTCGAGATAACTCTACAGGCTGACTCACTTGATCATCGCGGCATGCTGGTCGATTTTGAAGATATCAAAGAGGGAGTGAAGAGTTGGATTATGTCCGAACTCGACCACAAGCTGTTACTTAGGAAGGATGATCCGCTGATCCCGGTCCTGCGTGACATGAACGAGGTATTCCTTGCTATGGAAGATAATCCGACGGCTGAAAACATTGCCAAGATGATCTATGAGTACACTAAGTCAAAAGGCTTTCCGGTTGTCTCGGTGAAACTTTGGGAGACGCCTACCTCGTTTGCCGTCTATACCGAAGTAGGATAAAGACTTTAAGGGTCTAGCATGATAGTCCTGGTATTATTGGTTATCTTGACTGGTTTTCAAGCAGATAAACCTTTGCCTAAGAAGGGTAAGAAACAAGCTACTCAACAAGTTGAGGAACCACATCCTTTGGTCAAGCAGATAGAGGCTGCAGTACAAAACAAAGTTTTAATAGAGCCTTCAGGTACCTGCGCTTTTGACCTGTACAACATTCTGCGTGTCAATGTGCCAAAGGAAAAACAATTACCTCGTCTTAGGGACTTGTTGTTTGAGAACCTGATGAAAGCTGGCTCGGAGGTTCTATCGCAGTACTTGCAGGGCATCGACCGTGCTTATAAGCGCGAAGATTGGGTGCGCAGTCGTGCATACATAGAAAAGGCTCGGGAGCTTCGGCCAGATGATAAGACTGCTCGCGTCATGGACAGCTTCTATGAAGGCATGATAGCTTTGTCTGACAAGGACGCTGTACGTGCGGAAAAAGCTTTTAGGCAAGGGCTGAAGGTAGACGATGAGTCAGCTTTTCTCTACAACGGCTTAGGACGTGCGCTGTCAGAACAAAAGAAAGATAAGGACTCACTCAAAGCATATCGCAAGGCATTGGAGCTGGCTCCACAGTGGAGCTTTCCTATGGTCAATGCTGCGCTCAAATTTTACAAACTTGGCGACTATGAAAGTGCCCGTAAGCTCGCTGGTGAAGCACTTAATCTCAACATAGTCGATGTAGAAGCCCATGCTTTGCTTGCACAGCTGGATGCCGCCGAAGGACGTATAGACACAGCGATACTGACTTATAGGCAGTTTGTTATACCTCAGCGTCCAAATTCATCTATGGACAGGTTGTTTCTCGGTAGGCTGTTAATGGAGAAGGGTGAACTGCGGGCTGCCGAGCAGGAACTGGAGATAGCTCTTAAGCTTAACCCCCTTGATCCGAAGATTAGAATGTATCTGAGTATCGTCAAAGGCCGAATAGCCCGGGCTGAGCATGATTCTGCACTTGCAGATCTTCGGCAAGCGCTTGTCAATTCTCCTGACGACTATCAGACGCAGTTGGCTATAGCTACTGCAGTACTCGATTCAGGTAATCTTGCGGCTGCAGTGGATGAGTTACGTAAGCTGCTTCAGATAGAACCTTGGCAGACGAGAATAAGGCATGGTCTAGCTCAACTTTTAGTGCGTGCAGGCCGTTATCCGGAAGCTATCGATGAGTACAAGGTGCTCTTGCAGCGAGAGTTTAGACCGCGTGGGCAAAACTTTTTGCGAGATGTGCATTTTGAGTTGGCTCAAGTTTGTGTTATGGCGGATAGAAAAGGCGAAGCTTTACAGACCTTTAGGAAGACTTTAGAGATAGATGAATATTTCCTACCTGCTCGTATTGAATTGGCAAAGCTTCTTAAAGAAACTGGCGATAAGCAGGCAGCTATTCTTGAATGCAAGCAAATACTTACCTTGGATCCTAGTAATCACGCTGCTTCTGCCATGCTCAAGGAACTTGAGCCTACTGAGCAACCTCAGACTCCTTAGGTATTGAGTTTATAAGGAAAAGCTGGTATAAATGCCCAACTTGCGTCCGTTGTTAGGTGAGCAGATGCGACAATACAGTGAACACCTGTTGTTTGTAAAGACCTTTCTGAAAAATCCGACAGAGATAGGGTCAGCTGTGCCTAGTTCCCGCTTTTTGGTTGAGGGAATGCTCTCTAGGCTTAATTTAGAGCAAGCTCGCGTCGTCGTAGAATACGGCCCAGGTACTGGCGTGCTTACAAAAGCTATATTGGATCGAGTGGAGCAGAAGGCGTTTTTTTTTGCTTTGGAGACGAACATTGAGCTTTGTGAAATGCTGCGAAATAAGTTTCCAGGAACTAATATAATAAATGACAGTGCTGAAAATGTGGAGTTGCATCTTGAAAGACTGGGGCTTGACGCCGCTGACTATGTCATTTCTAGCTTGCCTTTCGCTTTAATCAAGCCCGAAGTTTGCAGCCGAATCATGGCTAGTACATGGAGAGCGTTAAGAGCAGGTGGTGTATTTGTTACCTATCAATACGTCCATTCACGTATACTAACCACGTCGAGTTTTACACGTGTGCATACTAAAGCTTTCAGTAGAATGGATACCTCTGTAGTGTTTAGAAACTTCCCTCCGGCTTTTGTCTTTAGATGTGTTAAGTAGCGCTAATGCCCTAGGTTTTTACCTAGGGCTTTTGCTTGGCAATTAACTGATGCGGATACAGATCTTTCCGAAATGACTACCTGAAGCTAGGTATTTGAACGCTTCTATTGAGTCTTCAAAGGAATAGACTTTATCGATTACCGGTCTTATTTGGTTTTGAGCGAAGGCTAGATTCATCTCTTCGAATGTTTCTCTGCTACCTACGATAATCCCTTGAGCGGTGATGTTCTGCATTAACAGCGGTATGAGGTTTAGTTGAGTGGTTGTTCCCGAAAGGATGCCTATAATAGAAATTCGTCCGGCAAATCTTACTGCCTTGATCGATTTCTCGAAGGTTCCTGCTCCGCCTACTTCGACTACGTGATCTACACCTTCACCGTCGGTTAGCTCACGTACTTTTTTATCCCAATCAGGGGTCAATTTATAGTTGATGGTTGCGTCTGCTCCAAGGGCTCGTGCTCGTTCGAGCTTATCCTCACTTGACGAAGTCACTATGACTCTAGCACCCATCATCCGAGCTATTTGTAATGCAAAGATAGATACTCCGCCTGTACCTTGTACGAGCACAGTTTGTCCGGCGCGTAAGTTACCGTGAGTTACTAAGGCGTTCCAAGCAGTGACAGCTGCACAAGGCAGCGTTGCAGCTTCTTCGAAGCTGAGATAGTCGGGGATCTTTACTAAACCGTCTTCGTGTAAGCAGACGTATTCGGCGAGCATTCCATCAAGAGGTCCGCCGAGCGTAGTTGCCAACTTAGCCTTTGTAGGTCTGCCATAGAGCCATTTCTGGGCAAAGATGCCGCAGACTCGATCGCCTACTTTAAATCGGCTAGTGGCCTCACCTAGTTCTACTACTTCTCCGGTACCATCTGAAAGGGGTATAAGTGGCAGCGGTTGTCGGGGATTATAAGCTCCTGTTACCGTCAGTAAGTCGCGATAGTTAAGTGACGCGGCTTTTATCTTGACCAGCACTTGTCCAGGGCCTGGCTTAGGCATGTCTCGCTCAGCTATCCTGAGCGAGTCCAGCCCGAAGCTCTCTTGTATCTCAAATACGCGCATTATCCCTCCTAGAGTTTGATGAGCTTATGGTATCAGGACTAATTTGCCCAAGGCGCGGGATTCTATCACGATTTTATGGGCTAAAGCAGCTTCGGCAAGTGGTAATGTTCTGCCTACTACCGGGCGAAGAGTATGGTTAAGTAGCCCGGCGTAAATAGCAGCGTGAGCTGCATTGAGGTCTTTCTGAGTGGCATTGAATAGCGACATACCTAGTATGTCACCCTCGCGTGACATTAGTTCTCGCGGCGTAATCTCTACTGTGCCACGGCTGCCTATGACTACTACTCGCCCTCCGCGCGCTAGCACACTCAAATCTTTAGCTAGATTGACGTTTGCTAGCATTTCCAATATGAGATCCACACCATGTCCTGCTGTAAGTTCTTTGACCGACTCGAGATAGTTTGACGAAGTGTGATCTAGAATATGATGTGCTCCGCTTTGCTCTACTAACTTGCGACCTTCTGAACTTCCTACAGTGGCTATGACTTCTAGTCCTGCCGCTACGGCAAACTGCACAGCTGCAAGTCCCACTCCTCCACTTGCGCCGTGTATTAGCACTTTCTCAGATGGTACGGCTCGGCCTCGTTGAAAGAGTGCTCTGTAGGCAGTAACATATGGTATGTTGATTGCTGCGCCTTGCTCAAAAGAAGTATTGTCTGGCAGCGGGTGTAACTGTTCAGGTGTGCAGAGAGCATATTCTGCGTATGCTCCGGTCAGGGTCTGGGAAGTATATACTCTGTCGCCTACACTGAGATTACTTACCCTTTCGCCTATTTTCTCTATTACTCCTGCAGCGTCCATACCAGGCGTGTACGGTAGATCTGGTTTAAGTGCATATGAGCCTGATCTAATGTAAGTATCTACTGGATTAACTCCTACTGCATGGATTTTGACCAAGACTTGTTGACGGTCTACTTGAGGAGTCGGGACATCCTCGTACTTGAGTACTTCTGGACTACCAAACTCATATACTCGTATTGCTTTCATTAAGGTACTCCTAGATTGTTGAGCTAATGTCTGATTCTATGTGACACTCTTTATCATAAACCTGCCACTTTTTGCACTTTCCTATTGACAGGAGCGATGAGAGTTTATATATTTGCACAGTTAGTGAATTGTTTAATTCATCAGATGATTAAATCTTGGAGGGAAAACTATGAGTGACCATCAGATGCATGAGGGGCATGAACATGAGCATAGCAGTGGGTGTGGGCATGTGGCTGTAAGGCATGGTGACCACATAGACTATGTGCATGACGGACATTTGCACTACTTACATGAGGGGCACTGTGATGAGCATAATCTTGAGGTAAGTGAGGCGAATCCGTCGGCTTGCACTTCTGGGCACAGTTGCGACGGGCATGAGGCTGGCCATGAGCATAGCAGCAAGTGTGGGCATGAGGCTGTACCGCATGGAGATCATACCGATTATATAGTAGCGGGGCACTTGCATCATCCCCATGACGGGCACTGCGATGATCATGGCAAGGTGGAAATAGTCTAAGCTGTATCGACAAATCTCTGTGATCTGGCGATAATTTCCCTAGCACATTTCTGGGGAAAGGGTGATGTTGCCAAAAGATCTTAGTGACAAAGAGGTAGAGCGGCTAAAGAGGACTGCTAGAACGTATCCTGCGGGCAAGATTCCGGTAGGATTTGATCCAAACAACTTTGTCTTTCATTCGAATACAGGGCTGACGCTGATGCTGACCGTAGATAGCAGCACAGGGCAGCCCGATTATCATTTCAGTATGTCTTATCCGCGCCGGGCGCCCACTGAAGATGAAGCAAGGGAGCTGCTTAAAAAGTTTTTTGGAGAAGATGGGGCAGCTAAGGCACGCAAAGTAGTAAAGCCTGAGGGGTCGAGTACAAACGTAGTGCACTACCGCGTGGCTTTAGAGTCATAGCCGAGAGGTTCTCTTGGCTACGGGGTGGTTCGGATTTAGTTGAAGGCAAGCTCTGAATAAGCTCTCGGCCTGATCATTTAGCTGGAATCTTTGCAAGAACAGTCCGAATTCTGCGTAGTAGTCGGCGTTGTCAGGCTCTAAGTCGATAGCTCGGCGGAAAGACTGTTCGGCCAGCTGAAAGGTACCTTCGGCGTGTGATAGTGTGCGAGCAAGATAGAAGTGTGCATCTCCGTGTCGCGGATCGATTCTTATAGCTTTCTCAAGTGCCATACGTGCATCTCCATATCGGCCAGCTTCGTAGTGTTTGCGACCTATGCGTATCAACCGCTCGCAGTTCTCTTCCTTCATCCAGTCGAGGGTCGAGGGGTCCTTAGTTCCGGTGTAAGTGAATTCTTCGCTAGGGGTATCGAGAACTCCCAGTGTACGTAGTCTTTCATCGTATTGTCGTCGACGGTCCTCAGTTTTAAGCATTTCATAAGCGTAGGCTACGGCGGAGAAGATTTTTTCTAGGTCGTCTAGTATACGCAAGTTGTAGTTCAGTAGCTGGGAATTACGATCAGGATGAAACTTGCGGGCCATTTTCTGATATGCTTCTAGGACATCGCGATCGGTAGCTCCCCGATCGATCTCAAGTAGCGCATATGCATCGGAAGTTTCTATGCTAGCTAACTTTTTTTCCACCTCGCGGCAGAATTGGGCTACCGTGATGAAGTCAAGTTCTTGAGGAAGAGGGGCTGGACGCGTTAGGATGTTTGATAGGGGCGGTTGCTGGGGTTGGTCTTCATCTGCTAGTTCGAGCATACCTATCGATAGCAGACAGCAGATGGTCTTCAAGGTTTCCTCTTCTGACAAACCACCTAATGATAACAACTCGTCTACAGATATGGCCATGTCCATACGTGAGATAATAAAAGCTTCTCGTGGAGTAGGGGTAACTACCTGGTAGAGCAAGCGAGGCTCTCTGGTAGTGCGTAACAGACGCTTGAAGTCACCTATCCATCGCTTTATCAATTCCATATCGTCGATGCGTCGTATACCTTCGAAAATTATGTCCGCTGTGGAAAACGGCATCTTTATTGATTCATCTGGTTGCTCAGCCCGTTCGAAGCTATAGCTACCTTCTGTCCAACCAAAAACTGAGTAGACAATACTTGATACGTGTTGTATTACCGTGTCTACGAACTCTTCTTGAGCAAGCACGCCCATTTGGAGTAATACGCTTGCTAGGCGTTTACCTGTAAGTTTCATCAGCTCTTCAGCTTTAAGATACTCCGCAAAGCTGATTTTTCCTCGCTGTAACAGCATTTCACCTAGTCTTTCTTCTGCCAGCGAGCTGGTAGCGAAGACGATGCTTCCTGACTGGAAAGTTATAGTCTTTTGTGCCCCTTTTCTCTCTAGCTTCAGCAGACCCGTCATACGCTTTTGATAGATGCGAAAGAGTAATGTCGGGACAGGCGTACTGGAAAGCGAGCCTTCTTTGACTTCCGTTATGCTTCTAAGTGCTGTAACTAAGCTCGCTTGCACATGTTTTGACTCTGCACGATCTTGTGTTAAAGACGTTGTTGTAGCTAGCTGCCCAGCCGAAGATCTGTTTTTTCTCTCACTGCTGATGATACAAGGTACTGATTCCAATCTCTTCAGCTCGCTTATCAAAACCGCAGCAGTTGGGCACCGCAGCTGTGGGTCTAGCACGAGCAGGCCGTTGATCAAAGCTGCGAACTCTTTGCTTACATAGTCTTCTGCATCCCATTCTATCTGTTTGGTTTTGTGATTTGTAAGTTGCGAAGGGTGTATGCCTGTAAGCAGCCTGACTATAGTAGCACCAGCGGCGTACAGATCGCTTTGTGGTACTGGACGTCCGACTTGTTGTTCTGGGGGAGCGTAGCCAGGTGAGCCTATTAGAGTTTGCCTTTGTTGGCCTTGGCTAGCTGCGCGACAGACTGCACCGAAGTCTATCAACATCAATCGTCCGTCGGTATGGCGCATCAAGTTCTGCGGCTTAACGTCTCTATGTATGATAGGAGGTTGCTGCGAATGCAGGTAATCTAAGATTTCGGCAATTTCGAACAGCGTTTGTCTCGCATCTCTTTCGCTAAATGGCTTTTCTTCTGCCTCTTCTATTAGGGTTTTGCCTGGGATGTACTCTTGGACGAGGTAGGAGAAACCTTCGTCTATGAAATAAGCATAAAGTTTAGGAATACCTTTGTGATTGAGTTTTCTTAGTGTGTCAGCCTCACGTAAAAAAAGCCTTTCAGCAGTTTCTCGGCGTTTGCTAGTAGGTGTTTCACTACCTTCTTCCGAAGCTGGACGAAGCTCTTTAAGTATGCGTCGCTCGTTGAAAAGATCGATATCTTCTATAAGATAGGTAGCACCGAAGCCACCGCGGTTAACCATCTCTTTGACCAGATATCGGTCACGTACTAACTTACCTATGGTGAGGGAATTACAGGTGAGACATCTGCCGGAAGTGCTCGGTAGCGGATCGCTACATCTCTTATTGGAACACGGCTGCATTAGCGTTATTTCTCCCTAGCCCTGTTTCTTTCGGCGACGGTGCCCAGAGGAGCCTCGCTTAAAGCCGGTAAAATGACGAAGAAGCTACTACCTTTGCCCCTACCTGCTGATTCTGCTCGAATTTTTCCGCCGTGTGCTTCTACGTAGCTACGTGCAACAGCCAAACCCAGGCCGACACCTCTTGCTCCGAACTGGTATGTGCCACTGCTATGAGTCATAGAATCTTCGCTTGTGTAAAACTTGTCAAATATTTTTTCCAGTTCGTCGCTTTCTAAGCCTATACCTTCGTCTTCTATGATTACTTCTACGAAGCTGTCATTTGCCTTGCAGATGACTCTGATAGTGCCACTATCAGGAGTAAACTTGATGGCGTTTTGTAATAGGTTGAGAAACACTAAGCTCAACTTTTCTCTGTCTCCTTCGACTATGACTGTTTGGCAAAGCTCTAGCTTCAGCTGCTGTCGTCGTCGCTCAGCAAAAGGGCGCATTTCTTGAGCTATCTCTGATAGTAAAAGCTGTAGATCTAGTGGTTTACGGTGTAATATGATCTTTCGCTCCTCTATCTTGAGCATTTCGAGTATGAGGTTTAGAGTTGATATCAATCGATCGATCATTCTAAGGCATACATCTATGTGTTTTTGTTGAGTGACGGCAAGCTTTCCGAAGTAGCCTTCAGAAAGGGCATCTAAGTAGCCTTTGAGTACGGTAAGCGGTGTGCGTAGTTCATGAGAAGTAACGGCCATGAAGTTGCTCTTCATTCGGTCAAGCTGCTGTAGCTGCTTATTTACGTTCTGCTCGTTCTTATAAAGTCTTTCTATTTCTCGTAAGGATTCGACAACGAGCAGGTTTTTCTCTTCCAGCGCACCGTAGAGATTGGCATTTTCTATAGCTACGGCTGCATGGTGTGCAAATGATTCTATCAACTGTCTGTGAGTTTCGGTTAGCAGTGGCCCTCCTGCCCGACGGCGTACTTCAAGTACACCTACTACTTTACCTGCCTTATCGAAAATTGGTACTTCTATGAATCCCTGAACGCAGTATTCTTCTATCAAATCCGGATAGGCAAGACGAGGATCGCTTTTTGGATCGTTTACTAGTATTGGTTGGCCGGTTTTAGCCACCGTACCTGCTATACCTTGTCCGAGCTCAAATTCTATTCTTGTATCTATCCACCGGTCTTTCTTCCAGATGCGTTTGAATACGACTTTATCGCCTTCTATGAGGCCTATGCCGCCAGGTTCGCCGTCTATCAGACTGGCACTTTCGTAGGCTATTTTTTCAAGCACTTGTTGTAAGTCAAGCTGCGAGTTAACTACACGGGTACTGTTAAGCAGCCGCATTAGCAGAGCTATGCGTTCTTCTTGCTTTTGTTGTAGTCTTCGCAGTCGATGCCTATAGGCGCTATATCCGCTACTAATAAGAAGCAGCAAATAGAACGCGTATGCCCACCATGTGCGCCAGGGAGCAGGTGCTATTTTGAACTTTATCGACAATACGGCTGATTCGTTGCCTAAGTAGTCTCTACCCCATAACTTGAAAACATACCTTCCTTCCGGAAGGTTTGTATACTCGCGCCTGGTACTTGTAGTCCAAGGTGTAGGTTGCGATTCAAAGCCTGCTAACTGTGTCCTAAAAGTGTTTTCACTTTCTCTAAAGTAATTTCCTAGGAAGTACTCAAAGCTGATGTTGTTCCTGTCGTGTTCGAGAATTGAGTCAAGCGATTTGACAGGTATGCCGTTTACAAGGATTCGTTCCAAGTGAAGTTCTGGAGGCTTTCGGTTAGGGACTTCTAGAGCAGGATCATAGGCTGCAGCGCCGGAGATCGTGCCTATCCAAACCCTCCCTTTGCTGTCTACAAACCCAGCACCTTGGTTACATTCATTACTCGGTAAGCCATTTTCTATGTTAAGTGTTTGTATTAGGTAGTCGGTGAGTTTGGAAGTCTTGTTACCTATAAGAACAGCTACGCCTTTGTTGGTCATTACATAGATTCGGCCTTGTCGGTCCTGACATATCTTATATATGACGTTGTTGGGTAACGCTGGCGTAGTTGTGTCAGAAAGCACTTCCCAGCGTAGCTCGTCTGTTATCAGCGCTCTTGCTAGTCCACCCTTCGTTCCAACCCATAAGTACTCGCCTTCTCCTTCAGCTTCACTTATCATCAGACTGAGGATATGTTCGTTTGGTAGGCCAGTTACGGTTTGCCAAGTACCTGAGTTGTAACGAGCTAGGCCTTTGCGAGTAGCTACCCAGAGAGTTTTCTCACGCTTGCCGGATTCAGCTAGGCAAGTTACGTATTTGTTTGGTAATACTTCAAGAATGTGTTCTTTTATTCTGTCATTTTCGAGTCTTACGACTCCTTCGTTAGTTCCGGCCAAGACTGCTCCATCTGAGGTACGGATGATACATAGCACTACCGTACTAGGCAGCCCATTTTCGGCATTGTAGGTCTTGAACCGGTGTCCGTCAAATTTGGCTAGACCGCCTATGGAGCTTCCTATCCAGACATATCCATCTATTTCTGCTAGCGATGAAACTATTCTACCGGGTAGCCCTGAGCTTTGGTTATATACGGTCCAAACACCTTCTTTGTAGCGGGTCAAGCCATCGTAAGTGCCAAACCAGTATGCTCCGTCGGAGGTCTCTAGTATAGAAAATACTCCATTATTGGACAGACCAACTGACTTATCGAAGGAAGTGGTGGTAAGCAACATCCTTACCAGTCCGTTGCTGTTAGTACCCAACCAAAGGAGCATTAAACCGTCTTCAGTTGAAGTAGCAGCAAGCGATCTGATATCGGTGCTTGCTAGTCCGTGTGACTCGCCGTAGCTTGTCCACTTACCGCGCCAGAAGCGCGAAAGTCCATTGTAGGTTCCAGCCCAGAGAGTTTGTTCACCTTGGGCAGAGTTAGTAACTAGTAATGAGTGTACTGTGTTATCTGCCAATCCGTCGGAAGTGGTATGCAGTTTGACTTTACCATCCTCTGTAATTTCAGCGAGACCGCTTTTGCGAATGCCTAGCCATAGAGAGCGCTTGCCTTGGTGGTAAGTCTCGGCTATGGGCACTACAGAGGGTTTGTCTGTTAACGGAGGTAGCTGTGTTTCATCTACTTCGACCACCCATTTGTTATCTTCTTCGACAAGTCGCGCTACTCCTCTAGCTGTGCTTGCAAGCAGAGTCCACTTGCCGGCCCGTTCGGTTTCGAGCAGCCGTCTGGTATCGGGTGAAGGAAGGCCTTCTGACCGGTTATGCCATTTGCCAGAGAAGTACACTGCTACACCTTTGTCTGTAGCTATCCAAATTCGGCCATATCGATCTTCAAGTAAGCACTTTACCCAGTCTGAAGGCAAACCATCTGATGTGGAGAAGTGTGTCCATTGGTCGTCTTTGAGCTTGGCGATACCGCCTTGGAAAAGACCAAACCATACACTTCCGTCGCTTGCGGCAAGAAGGCTGTATATGTTGTTAGAAACCTGTCGATTAGGCATATTAACTACGGTCCAGGTGCGGCCGTTGTAATATGCTGCGCCGTCTGCTGTGCCTACCCACAGCCGTCCTTGCTTGTCAAAAGCTATCCCATTGATCGAATTTTGTGGCAAACCCTCTCGATCGGTGAAAGCCTTTAAAGTGAGTTTTCCTTTTTCGGTTATATCACTTTGCGCAAGAGCTGCAACTGTGCTGAACAGAATTAGCAATATGCTGCAGAGCATCATAGAAAATATTTATACCAATAAACTACTACAAGTCGAGCGGCAGTTTATTAAGAAGCTTAGTCTATTGCCCCGTCTTTATACCACTTAACAAAGCGTGCTATACCGGTCTGAAGATCGGTGGTTGGTTCGAAACCTAACTCGCTACGGGCAAGATCTATCGCTGCGTAAGTAGCTGGCACGTCGCCAGCTTCTGCTGGCAGGTAGGCTTTTATTGCCTTTTTGCCACAAGCTTGCTCTAAGGTCTCTATTAGCTCGTTCAGTGTGACAGGCGAAGAGTTGCCTAAGTTATAGATTGCGAATCTCTTTGGGCGGTCTATGGCAGAGATTATACCTGTTACGATGTCATCTATATAGGTATAGTCGCGTCTTGAAGATCCATCGCCGAAGATGTGTATTGGCTTTCCGGAGAGTATTTGCCGCGTGAATGAATAGATGGCCATTTCTGGCCGCTGCCTAGGGCCATAGACAGTGAAAAAGCGCAGGCAGGTAACATTGAGATTGTAAAGATAAGAGTAGTTGAAGGCGAGTAGTTCGCCGCTGCGTTTCGTAGTTGCGTAAGGCGAAATAGGCCGGTCTATAGGATCATCTTCTCGGAACGGCAAGCGGCTATTTATGCCGTATACGGAGGACGAGGAGGCAAAGATGAAGTTTTCTACTCGAAATTTTCTGCATAATTCTAGTAAATGGATAGTTGCTACGACGTTGACCTCCTCATATAAGACTGGAGCTTTCAGCGAAGGTCTTACGCCTGCGCGTGCGGCTAGGTGTACTACTGTTTGGGGAAGCTCACATTCGAATACTGAATGCAGGCCTGCTGCGTTCCTTATATCTAGCTGATAGAAGGTGTAGCCGCCCGCTTTGGAGACATTTTGTAAGTTAGACCGCTTTATCGAAGGTGGATAGAAGTCGTTTAGGTCATCTATTATGATTAACTTATCACCTCTTCTAAGTAGAGACTCACAGAGATGTGACCCGATAAAACCTGCTCCACCTGTTACAAGTACTTTCATCTTCAGTATCCTAGTTTTGGATTAGCTTTAGGGATTTGCTGACTCTGGAGACAAGTTGCTGGGCAGCTTGAAGTGGAAAGTGGAGCCTTTGCCTTTGACACTTTCTACCCAAATTGAGCCTTTATGGGCTTCGATAATGCAGCGGCAGATATAGAGACCTAGGCCTGTACCGGCGATTTGTCGCTGCCGAGCTGCTTCGAGGCGGCTGAACTTTTGGAAGAGCTTCGGGATATCTTCGGCGGAAATGCCCATACCGCGATCACTTACCGAAACTTGAACGCTATCATTGACCTTGGTCAGCTTTATCTTCACTGATGCTCCATCGGGAGAGTATTTAATTGCGTTACCTACGAGGTTATCTATTACTTCATAAAGCCTACCTTGATCGCCTACTATTTCAATGTCTTCTTCGGGTAGCTCAACTTTGATATCGGCGTTAGTATCCGTTGCAGCGCGGTTTTCTATAATGGAGGTTATCAACTCGTTGAGCTTGAATTTTGTGAACTTAAACGGGAGACTGCCTGACTCTAGACGGGACATGGTCAAAGTATCTGCTGCAAGCGACGCTAGGTGTTTGGATTGGCGGTTGATTATCGCCAAGTAGCGCTTGTATTCTGGATTGTCGATGCGATCATGCAAAATTTCGCTAAATGCCTGTATAGAAGTCAAAGGTGAGCGGAAGTCGTGAGCTACCATGGAGACAATCTCGTCTTTAAGCCTTATAGCCTCGCGCAGTTGGGCATTAGTTTCGAGTATCTTGCTATAGAGCTCGGCGTTTTCTATAGCCACGGCCACTTGTGAGATTAAGTTGGCAAGCAGCTCAAGATCGGCATCCTTAAAACTAGACTTCTCCTTCGTACTACGTAGTGCACATAGCGAACCTAGAAGAGAATGCTGCGGCGAGATACGTTCTGATACTACTATGGGACAAGAAATTATTGAGCTGCCTTCGTATGACTCTATGGTTGGCTTAGCTACCTCTGCGGATGCTTTGGTTTGGGCGAAGCTCAGCAGGTTGGCCTTCGTCGGGGGTTTCTTCGAGTGCCACTCTGCAGTGGTTACTACTGCCTTGCTGTTACGATCCAGGATGACCACGGCAGTCTGATCTGCGTCGAGCAGTTTAGCTGCGTTTTCGGCTATAGAAGAAAAAAGAGGTTGAAGCTCTAAGTGTGCACTTATCGTCTTACCCACTTCGAAAAGCGCCGCCATTTGTCTTGCAAGCCGCTGCGAGTTTTCATAAAGTCTTGCCGCCTCTATTGCTAGTCCGACTTGTGAACCGATACTTGTAAACAGTCTCAAATCGTCAGAAGAGAATTTTCTATAATTGTTGAGCGGCAGTATCATAAATCCTATGGTGGAATCTCGACTATGTAGCGGAACGAATACGGCGGTCTGTACGCCTGCTTTTATCAAAGCTTCTGCAGCTTTAGGAAACTGCGAGCTAAGCTGATCGACGTAAGCTGTACTGATTTCCAAAAGCTTTTCTCTTAACGGGTAAAAGGATTCCCCGGCTATGCTGCGAGTAGCTTCTGCTACTTCTAGCGAAGTGCCACCCCAGAAGTCTATGTTTAGCCGTTTACCTTCATCCAGAAGGATTATTACCGACTCTATGTCTACCAATGCAACGGCCTTAAGTAGCCCTTCATAAATCTCTTTTAAATCTAGCGAACGGCTTATCAGTTCAAGCATGGTATTAAGCACGGCCAGTTCGCTGTTAGAAAGGGCCAGCTTATAGAGCGTAGCTTCCATCTCTTGCTCAATTCGCTGCTGTTCGTTGGGTAGTAAGTTGACGTTGGTTGAGAACTTGCTGAGCACTGCGTAATAAGCCTTCTGTGGCTTAGTCAGAACTTTGTTTAAAGAGATCGGCAGTTGGTATCTTAGGGAGAGCCAGTTAATTGCGTCTACCACTACTGCTGGCTCGTAAGCTATCAAGCCACAGAGCTTGTTATAGTCAATCTTTTCTTCGGTTTGTACCAGTAGTATGAAAGAAAACTCTTCGCCATACGATATTGTAAACCATTCGTCATGGGGTAGCTTTTTTGTGTAGCGTGAGATTTTTGATAGCTCTAGTTGGTATTGCGACAAATGTTTTAATTCGGAAGGTGCTTCTGTAAAGAGCGTTATCTCTGGAGATATCCCGAGCTCTAGGTTAGTTGTAGTGAGTATCTGCAGACAGTCGGTCAAGATCCTACTGGTGAATTGCTGCAGAGAGTAATTGTGTTGGCTTAAGATGTACTTCAAAAGATTTTGGTTATAGTCTTTCATCTCTCTTTCTCCACCGTAGGCTTGCTGGACTAAAATACAATAGAGCTGCTAGGACTGCAACTTAGCTAAGTCTATGAAGTATATATGTTGCGTTCTTGCTCGCGAAGATTTATTCTCGCTGAAGTAGTATACTAGAGATGGGAGTAAGAAGAAGTGGAAATGCGATTTAGGATGAGTGATACGCTCTTTACTGCTATACGTGCCTCCTTAGATACCGATCCAGCGCGGATGTACAGTAGTCTAGTGCTTTACACTCCGTTTGGAGTCGTGCGGGGTAAGATCTCGCGCTCTACTAGCGACAATCTCAACCTGCGCAGTAGTGAAGGCGTAGAAAACAACCTATCGCGGGTGAGACTTGAGCCAGACGTGCTGGAGCTTGAAGACTGCTATGTGGAACATTACTCGAACCATTTACCTACAGGCTATTTTAGAAAGCTCTATATACGCATAGACGATATTCACAGTTTTGCGTTTGATGCAGCTGAGCCGTTCTAGAGGCTAGTGCTGTTGTCGTTTTTGTAATTCTTAGTAGTGATTAAACTGCTTGCACAGGTAGAGCGGAGTAACGCCATTTACTGAGCAGCCGATTCGAGACTGAAATCGTAGCTCTGAAATAGTTATTCTATAACTGCGAGCACTTCACCAGAGCTCACAGCTTGGCCGACGGAGACGTTTATTTTAACTACCTTACCGCTTTTAGGAGCAGTCATTTCGTTTTGCATCTTCATAGCTTCTACAACAACCACACCTTGGCCTTCGGTAACTAAATCGCCGACATTTCTAAGGATATTGACGACACGTCCCGGCATAGGTGCTGTGATGGGCATTTTGCCGGCCTCGGCGACTTTACTTTGCTTACGGCCTCTGAGTTCTGTTGGCTTGAAAGTTATACTTTGGTCACCGAAGTAGACTACTAGTTCGCCCTCACTGTTGCTAAATACTCTGTACTCATAGACCTTACCGTCTATAAGTACCAGGTACACGTTTGGTTCAGGGTTAAGCAGGGTACCTTCATAGGGTTTACCGTCGACGTTGGCTTTCAAGCTGTGGTCTTTCAGGTCAAACGAGATACTTAGCTTACTTTCGGCTGTTTCAAGAGTTACTTTCATCTGAGCAATCCCAGTTTTTCTGCTCTAGCAGCAACTTTCCAGAGATTTCTTTGTTGAGGTTTTTCGGAGTTACCCTTGCTCTTTGAAAGATGTATTGCGGCTATGATTGCAGCAAGCTCTCTTCTTTCAGGAGGGCTAATCTTATTGCCTTGTTGTAAAGAAGGTTGCCAATTGCGGGCTATGAAGCCAGTATCTATATGAGCTTTGACAAACTCCTCATGGCGTAATATCTGTTTGAAAAAGCTTATAGTGGTCTTGATTCCATCTACGGAGTACTCGTCAAGGGCTCGCAACATCTTTGCTATAGCTTCCTGTCGAGTGTTAGCCCAGACGATTAGTTTGGAAAGCAGAGGATCGTAATAGATCGGCACTTCAAACCCTTCATAAACACCGCTATCGTCACGGATGCCAGGGCCGTTTGGAGTGCGTAGCCTTAGTATTTGACCTGGGCTAGGGATAAAGTTTCTCTCTGGATCTTCGGCGTATATGCGACATTCTATGGCATGTCCTCGCAGGATGATGTCTTGTTGGGTGAAGCTGAGCTTGCAGTCGGCAGCTATTTTTATCTGTTCTTTTACTAAGTCTATGCCGGTGACCATTTCAGTCACTGGGTGTTCCACTTGTAGTCGCGTGTTCATTTCGAGGAAGTAGAAGTTTTTGTCGGCGTCTACTAAGAACTCTATAGTGCCGGCGTTGTAGTAACCTGCTTCGCGAGCTATTCTGACTGCTGCCTCACCCATGCTTCTTCTCAGTTGCGGATCGTTTATGGGTGAAGGACATTCTTCTATGACCTTTTGATTACGTCGCTGTATAGAGCATTCTCGTTCGCCCAGGTAGACATAATTGCCGTGCTTATCTGCCAGTATCTGGAGCTCGATATGTCGTGGCCTAGCTATGAGTTTTTCTAGGTATACTGTGGGGTCTTTAAAGGCTGCCTCGGCTTCGGAGCGAGCAAGCGCGTACGCGGTTATTAATTCCTGTCGGGTCGTTACCATGCGCATGCCCTTGCCTCCTCCGCCTGCTGCTGCCTTGAGCATTACGGGATAACCGATTTGCTCGGCGATAGCAATTGCCTCGTCAAGCGATTCAAGTGGTTTAGTTGTGCCGGGAACTGTTGGAGTGTCTGCAGATTCAGCTATTTTGCGAGCGCTTATCTTGTCACCCATAAGCCGCATCGAGTGCGCCGAAGGACCTATGAAGACTGCACCTGCTGCTTCTACCGCTGCGACGAAATTGCTATTTTCTGATAAGAAGCCATAGCCAGGGTGTACGGCTTCTGCACCACTTTTACGCAGTACGTTTATGATCTTATCGATGCAGAGGTAGCTATCGGTTGAGGGAGAAGCTCCTATGTAGTAAGCTTCGTCGGCATGGCGTACATGTAGTGCGCTGCGATCGGCATCTGAATAGATGGCTACTGTACGTATGCCCATCTCACGACAGGTACGCATTATACGGACGGCTATCTCACCGCGATTTGCTATCAGAATTTTTGAGAACATACTGCTTTACTTCTTTTTTTGGAGTTTTAA
Organism: Blastocatellia bacterium; assembly: GCA_025057015.1. GTDB lineage: Bacteria > Acidobacteriota > Blastocatellia > Chloracidobacteriales > JADJPF01 > JANWYG01. The sequence continues at coordinate 20,906 of JANWYG010000012.1, read as the reverse complement.
AGAAGAAGGTGTCATCGTTAGTTTCTGACGGCACTGGAAAAACTATTCTATCATCTCTCAGCACAATGTCATCAAAAGTACCTGGCTTGCCATCTGGCCCGTTTGATATCAACTGGTATTGGTTGAATACTACTGTCGTCGGCAGTCCTTCTGCCTTGGCATCCGTAGCCAGTTCAGTTGTGGCTTGGTAGTCTATTTTGTTGTCCCAATAATCGGTCAATGCTATAGGGTTTTCCTGATCGGCTTGTATCTCACTAAGGCTTCTAGGATACGTGCCGTGCTTCTTTTTGTACTCCATGAGGGCTATAGCGATGCTGTACATCTGGGCTCTTGTAGCTGCTTTCTGTTTTTCTAGTTGCATTTTCAGGTACTTCGGTATTCCGAGGCCTATATACAGGGCAATAGCTAGCAATAACGAAGAGGATACTGCAAATGCTAGCCAGGCCATTTTATATCCGCCGTTACGCAAAGGTGCGGCCTTATGGGCAAGGATGGCTCTACGGGCAAGCAGGATCGAGAAGATACCGAATATGGCGAGCCATTTCCAAAGAAAGGCTGGTAGGCTGAGGAATGCAAAAACTAGTGCTAATATAGCGGTTCCCACTTTCGGAACTACATATTCAGGTTCTCCAAGGGGAGGACCTACTTTGCGAGCTCCACAGCTACAGCTTGTAGCTATTGGCTGAGTTTCTTTGCCGCAACAGGGACAAATCATGTTTTCTGACTCCTTCGGTCAGGCCCCGAAAATCTCTACTTTGTTATCTAGTTCAGTAGGCGACTGGGTAGTGCTTTTGATAGCTTGTCTGGCAGTAGCGTCTTCAAGTTGTACTTCTTTCCAAGTGTGATAGACGCGATGTATTACCGTCCAATGCGATAGCACTGCGAGTACCCAGATGACTGCCTTCATTTTATGCAAGAAGAGGTGATAAGGGCCTATTTCGGTAAGTGATCCGATGACGAGCAACACGACACGTTCGGGACGTTCGAGGAAGCCAACCTTGCAGCCAGAGATAAGGCTTTCGGCACGGGCTCTGGTATAGCTGACTAGAACCGAGCCTACTATAGCAATCCCCGTCAAGGCTACATAGAGCGTACTATGATCTTTGGTATCTCTGGCGTAGTAGATCGTTATACCGACCAGGACAATGATGTCGGAGTAACGATCCATTACTGAGTCGAAAAATGCTCCGAATTTGGTTACTCTACCTGTTAGTCGGGCTACGCGCCCGTCCAGCATGTCGAAGATGTTCGCAAACAGCAGGACAAGCCCTCCTATAAAGAAGTGCCCATATCCGAACAGAAATGCAGCTGCTATGTTTATCAACAGCCCGACGAGAGTTAGATGGTTGGGATTTGGATTAAGCGCGGCAATAGCTTCTACTATAGCATTCAAAGCGCGCTTACCTAGGTTTCCTATCTGTTCGCCGAGCATTTCCCGACCTTTCGCCAAGTAAGCAAGGCTTGTCCGAACGGCAAAGATAAGTCATTTCCTTTGCGCTTGTCAAGGAATAGAGGGGAGAAGCTTTCCCCCTCTGTTGCCTCTCATTAGATTTCATCAAGTATCTTTGCTCGCTTTTGGGCATACTCTTGTTCGGTAATTAGGCCGGCTGCCTTAAGCGAGTCAAGCTTCTTAAGACGCTCTTCAAGTGAACCTTGGGTAGTAGCAGGGGGTTGCTGCTGTGTACCAGAAAACTGCTGTGCCATCATTTGACCCATACCGAAGCCCATACCGAGGCCCATACCTGGGTTGATATTGCTACCTGGGTTCTTAGCTGCTTCGACTAAGGCTTGAGCTGACTGAAACTGCATGTAGGTAGCCATATCACCTATAGCTCGCATGCCAGCACCTTCGTCTATACGCTTTTGCACTTCCTCGGGCAGCGTTATAGAGCCTATGATAAGATCTACCAGTTCTAGTCCTTGTTTGGCGAAATCATCGGCTGCGCGAGCTTTTGCTGCGACTGCCATCTCGTCATAGTAGGCTGCCAGCTCAAAGGCCGACTTGAAGTTTTCAGCAAGTAGATCGGATAGTCGTTGCACTATTATGTCACGCAAGAAATCTTCTATCTGTTCGGTAGATACTCGTCCTCTTGTGCCTACTATGGTGGCTACAAAGAGCTGAGGGTCAGTTACTCGGATTGAGTATTTGCCAAAAGCGCGTAAGTTTAGTGGGCCGAATTGTGGATCACGTACCAAGATAGGAGCTTTCGTTCCCCACTTTAGGTCTTGAAAAACCTGCCTACCGACATAGATTACAGAGCACTGAAAAAGCGATATGCCACCAAAAGGTATACTGAGAAGACTAGTCAGTAGAGGTAGGTTATTGGTAGTCAGAGTGTGTCTGCCAGGACCGAATACGTCTAATGCTTTACCATCTCGGAAGAAGACAGCCGATTGGTTTTCTTGGACTATCAACTGTGCACCCATTTTTATATCTGTCGATCCGTAAGGTGGGAAGCGATGGACGATTTGCCGGCCTGTTGGGTCGAAAAACTGAATAACCTCTATAGGCATACTTACTGCTCCTTGCAAGTATAAACTTTCTGGCTTAGCGCTCGTATAGACGGCGTCGCTCGTCGAAGTGTTCGTCGAGTGCTTTTATAGCTGAGGATATCTCTCTAAAGGCTGCGCTTAACTCAGAGTTGGTCAACTTGTCTGTTTTTGCTACGAGTTGTTTGATTTGCTCTATACGACTACTGAGAGAGCGATCAAATTCGTAAAGCCTGTCGAGTGTGGAGATATCTATTTTAACTATGTCGAAGGCGCCACTATATCCGTAACTAGCGTACCGGATCTTGTTTTCTAGTTGGTCGAGTCTGGCAATAATAAGGTCTGGTTGTATGGGTTTAACATCTTCGACCTTAGTCTGGCTTATGCGGTCTACTATAGATGTCTTAATCCTGGCTAGAGAGTCCGCAAGCTGTTCACGGCAGCGTTTGTCGAGTCCTCGTATGCGCTCTTTTTTTTGGTATTCTTTGTAGCAAGTAATTGCCATCGCTTAAACTCCTTTCCTGAAGATGGCTTGTAGCTTTTTGCTGCCCTTCGCAAAAAGCATATCGAACATAGTCAAAAGCAGGCGGTAACTTTTAGCTCCGTTAGGAAACCAGTAGAATTCTCTCTTGAGTAGGCCTCTATCTACTATTAAGTGCTTGATTTTGCAGAAGTTTTTGAGACCTTCGAGCGAATGGACAAATCCAAAGCCTGAATCTTTGACTCCAAACCAAGGGGCCTCGCATAGTCCAAAGCCTGTAGCTCCGCAGTCATTTATTGCTACTGTTCCAGCTTCTATGCGGAGAGCGAGGCGTTTCGCACGCTCCGTGTTTTGCGACCAGATGCTGGCCGTAAGACCGTATCTGCTATCGTTTGCTAGTCTTATGGCTTCTTCCTCATCGCGGACTTTCATAATTGGAATAACTGGCCCGAAAGTTTCTTCAGTCATTACTTTCATCGTGTGGTCTACATCAACAAGCACCGTGGGCTTGTAATAGTAGCCTGGCAGAAGATCGGTATTTCTGCTTCCGCCTGTGAGCACTTTAGCTCCTTTTGCTATGGCATCTTGGACATGCTCTTCTATTATTTCAAGTTGTTTGGGGAAGATTATCGCTCCGATGTCTACTTCTGGGCCGTCGTCGCTACTCTGTCTGAGTGTTTTTACTTTGTTGACGACCAGGTTGGTGAACTTATCTGCGACCGAATCTATCACGTAGACTCGTTCTACGCTGGAACACATCTGGCCAGAATTGACAAGGCCTCCCCAAACGGCAGCTTCTGCTGCACGTTCGAGATCTGCGTCTTCGAGGACTATCATCGGGTCTTTGCCACCGAGCTCCAAAGCTACCGGAGTGAACTTATCTTTATTAGCTAGCTCGCGGTATATCATCTTTCCGGTGCGTACAGAGCCAGTAAACACTAGCTTGTCTATGTCGCTCGCTACGAGTGCTGCTCCTGTAGTGCCGTCGCCAAGGATAACTTGAAAGACAGACTCGGGTAACCCAGCAGCAGCAAATAGCTCTGCTGTTAGCTCTCCTATCAAGGGAGTTACTTCTGACGGTTTGAGTATGACGCAGTTGCCGGCAAGCAGCGCTAACGCAACATCTGTAAGAAATGCTGTTGGAAAATTCCAAGGTGTGATGACGCCTACTACGCCAAGAGGCTCGTAGTAGAGCAAGCTCTTTTTAGTTTTAAAAAAGTGTAGAGGTAGTTCTTTTGGTGCTAGCGTCTTTTCTGCGTGTTTGCAGAAAAAGGTCAGTGCATCCACTAGAGTAAATACGTCAGCCAATAGGGCGTCTGTGCGCGTCTTACCAGTATCTTTCCTTATTGTATCGAGCACGTGATCTCGCCGTTCAACAAACAGATCTCTTATGGCTAGGATATACTTTGTCCGCTCTGATATAGGTAAGGCTGTCCAATTAGGCAGAGCTTTTCTGGCTTTTGCGACAGCTGCTGTAACTTCTTGTGGCGTTGCTATTGCTACGCGTCCTATAACCTCACCAGTAATCGGACAAATATTTTCTATGTACCTGCGTTGTTGCTGTTGTTCGACAACTATTGTGGACATCTGCTTCCTCGCTATTTGACTCTAGCACCGATCTAGGTGCTAGTTCAACCTCTGTAAAACTCTGTTTGTGGCCGAAGAGACTTGTTTATCAGTTGTTTTTGGACTCTGTGACAGGAACCTGGGGAGGAAAACTTTCGGGAGGATATTTTTTTTCTAGTTCGGCAAGTTCTTCTAGGAGCAGGTTAGATTCGGTGGTCATTTCCTTTGTACTGAGAGTTTTTTCCGGTAGTTGGAGTTTATTAAGTCTCTCCTTTATCTTGGTTAAGGCCGTCTCCAGGTCTTTTTTTTGCGTAGCAGGCATATTTTCTGCTCGTGCTGCTAACCTTTCTAGAGACTCGTTGATCATTACTAGATTAAATTCATACTCTGATTTGGCAGCTAGGGAAGTATCTGTGCCAGCAGATTCGGAAGGCTTCTGCGGGGTTGGCATTTGCTGAAAGGCTGGGTTTTGCCGGGCGTTTAGATATCTGACGCTAAAGTAGGCGACTACAAGGATGACGGCTACTACTATAAGAACTAGAGCAAAAGTTGTTCTAAGTGATCGAGGTACCGGACTATTGGCAATAGGAGCTTCTATAGCTTCATTACTCGGGTTGGTATTTGGTTGAGAGGAGGAAGTAGGAGTTAAAGGAGAAACTGCAGGTAAGTTTAGCATAGTTGCCTGCACTTCTTGTGTCTCTATGACGTCAAGTTTGTTTCCTTTAGAGCGTTCGGGTCGAAGAGTAGGTTCTTCTAGAGAGGTAAGTTGTGAAGGGTCTATCTCGTCAGGTAAGGTTGGATCGCGAGGGATAAATTCTGGCTTTTGAGGCCCATCAGTGTCTGGTTCTATCAGACCATCACCTGAGATCTTAGCTATAACGACGGTTATATTGTCCTCTCCTCCTCGTTCGTTGGCGAGTTTGATAAGAGCTTGGCAGCAGGCTTTTAGGTCAGGAAAGTTTGCTAGCACTATGTCAAGTATCTCCTTATTCTTGACCTTTCCAGAAAGCCCATCCGAGCACAGAAGTAATATGTCTCCTCGGCGAAGTTTGAACTTATCTACTATGACGTTCACCTTTGCCTGAGCGCCGAGTGCTTGCAGTATGACGTTCTTGTAACTATGTTGTTCGGCCTCTTCTTCGGTAATATGCCCTGCTTCTACTAGCTGGCTGACGAGTGACTGATCTTTTGTCATTTGGGCTATTCTACCTTGCCTAATGAGGTAGCAGCGCGAGTCACCTACTTGAGCAAGATAGGCTATGTCGCCTTCTATACCTGCGGCGGTAAATGTAGCTCCCATGCCGGAGTACTCAATATTGGTGAGGCTTTCTTGATTAATTCTAGAGTTTGCTTGCTCTATCGCTAGGCGGAGTTTTTCATGAAACGGTATCTGCGAGAATTTTGGTGTGGCAAGAAGCTGCAGTAATCTATCTCGGACAATAGAAACAGCCATTTGGCTTGCAACTTCGCCAGCGAGTGCTCCGCCCATGCCATCTGCTACGGCTACCAAAGAACCAGGAGCTTTAAGCGAAAAGGATAGTAAACCTTCTGGTATATCGTTTGTTTCTGCGGTCCAGGTCTGTGCTGTAGCCAAGTTTAATACAAGAAAGTTATCTTCATTGCCATGTCTTATCATCCCTATGTCTGTCTGAGCATACAGCGAAATATCTATCTTCGGTTCTTTAGCCATAGAAAACTTTTGCGGGGTAGTCCTTCTGCTTGAGATTACTTATGCAATTTATATCAAAAAAGTTCTCTTCACTGCTAGTTAAAAGCAGGAAGAACTGCCTAACCGTGTTACGAAAGTCTGTCTAGCGCTTGCGAAAGATCTGCTATGATATCTTCCACGTCTTCTATACCTACGGAGATTCTTACCAAGCCATCGGTTATGCCCAGCCGCTTGCGTTCCTCGGTCGGGACACTTGCGTGTGTCATCGAGGCAGGATGACACACTAAACTTTCTACACCGCCGAGCGATTCCGCAAGAGAACATAACTGGACACTGTTAAGAAACTGCGCTGCTTTCTCGTATGAACCAACGTCAAATGAAATCATAGAGCCAAAGCCACTCATCTGACGCTTAGCCAACTCGTATTGGGGATGTATTTCCAATCCAGGATAGAATACTTTCTTTACCTTTGGATGTTCAACTAAAAAATTAGCTACGGCACGTCCGTTTTCCTCATGCTGGCGCATACGCACAGCTAGGGTTTTTATGCCGCGCAGCACTAGCCACGAGTCAAAAGGACTTAGTATAGCCCCAACCGAGTTTTGTAAAAACGATATGTGTTCTGCATCTGCCTCGTCGTTGAGTATGACTGCACCTCCTACGCTGTCGCTGTGACCGTTTAGAAATTTCGTGGTTGAATGTACTACTATGTCCGCTCCTAGCTTTAATGGTTGTTGAAAATAAGGGCTCATGAACGTGTTGTCGACTACGAGTTTTAATCCATAGTCTTTGCACAGCTCGGCGGCGGCGGCAATATCAGTGAGCAGCATAATTGGGTTAGTAGGCGTTTCTATGAAAAGCATTTTTGTTTGAGGACACACCGCAGAGCGTATCTCGTCTATGTTGCAAGTGTTTACGTAGCTAAATCTAAGACCGAGGGGTTTTAGTACCTTATCGAAGAGACGAAATGTTCCCCCGTAGGTATTATCTGAGACTATGCAGTGTTCTTCCTCTTTAAGCATCATGAGGATGGCCGTTATTGCCGACATGCCTGAGGCAAAGCAGTAAGCAAAGCGACCGTGTTCAAGCGCAGCTAGGTTGCGTTCAAGGGCTAGTCTTGTAGGATTGTGAGTTCTAGCGTACTCGAATCCTTTGTGCTGACCTAACCTCTCTTGGACGAACGTAGAAGTCTGATAAATAGGAGTAATTATGGCTCCTGTCGTTGGATCGGGATCTTGTCCTGCGTGTATAGCTTTGGTAGCAAACCCCATAGTTAACTCCAGTCGAAGATTCCCTTGCTAAGGTAACGTTCAGCTCCGTCGGCAAAGACGGTAACGATGTTGCTATTTCGTGGAAACCTGCGGGCTACTTGTAGCGCTGCGAAGGCATTTGCACCTGCTGAACCACCGCACAGTACGCCCTCTTCACGTGCCAACCGCTTGACCATACGAAAGGCATCTTCGTCGGTAACAGCGATAATCTCGTCGCAGACTTCTCGGTCAAAATTGCCTGGAATGAAGCTCGTGCCGATACCTTCTACTTTGTGCGGCCCTGCTTTTCCGCCTCCCAAGACAGAACCTTCAGTTTCGACTGCGACGGCTAGCACTTTGGGATTACGTTCCTTAAAGTATCGCGCTACTCCGGTAAAAGTGCCACATGAGCCGCAACCGATCACGACGGCGTCTACTTTGCCTGCAAGCGCTTCGTCTATTTCTACTGCCGTGGTCATATAATGATAGCGGGGATTGGCAGGATTTTCGAACTGTTGTGGGATAAACGAGTTTGGAATTTGCGCTGCTAGCTCTCTTGCCTTATTTATTGCTCCAGTCATGCCTTCTTCCTGAGGCGTGTAAATGATCTCTCCACCTAGGGCTTCGGTGACGATCATCTTTTCTCGGCTATAACCTTCCGGTACACACAGTATTACTCTGTAGCCGCGAGCCCTACCTATGAGAGCAAGTCCTATGCCAGTGTTTCCTGCTGTAGGTTCGATTATTGTAGAGCCCGTAGTTATCACTCCACGGCGCTCGGCGTCCAGTATCAATCCCATGGCTGCTCTGTCCTTGATACTGCCGCCGGGATTTAGGTATTCGAGCTTAGCGTAGATATTAGCACAGTTTTCTTTTGCTTGTATTCTGTTAAGATGTAGTAGTGGAGTTTGACCTATTAATTCCAGTACACTTTCAGCAAGCACTCTTGCCATAGAATGACCTTTCTTAAGCCAGCAGCAAGTAAAAGAACTAGAACTATAACACAAACTAACGCTAATACATAGCCTTTATTGCATTTCGCAACCGTGTGGGGAAGTCTCTTAAACTACTTTGAAGATTATTGAGCTCGTTTATCAGCTTCGTGCGACGGTAGGCTAACTTGGATAACAGGGAAGCTAGGCTATTTAGCAAATTTGGATCGGTGTCGATTATCATCGGCAATTTCTCGTTTAGCAGTTGTATGGTAACGTCGCAGTCATGTATTTCTCCGAGCAGCTCTTGGAGCTTCTTGAGCTGAGCTATAAACGGAGCAAAATTGTCTGGGCTACAAGAGCCGAACAGTTCTAAGGTATAGCGCAACTTTTTGGTGCTGATACGCAGCTCGTGTAGTGCTCTGGTTGAGATATCTTCTGGACTGTGTTCGCAGAATTCTTCTAACGTCTCCGGAATTATTTCGACAGCGCTTTGTAGGAACGTTTTCATTTAAAACACCTCACTTCCTATGTTGGGGCGAAGGTTTTGCTGATTGCTATGGCTGGAGAAGAAGCGGATAAACTCATGGTCAAAACTTTCAGCCTCGAGCGATTTCATAAACTTTACTAGGCGAGCGAAGCGTTTCTTTTTCTTTCTTTTGCAGTCTTCTATTAACAGATCTAGTAGCTGAATTTCCGCTTCAGTAGCGCTGTTTTTGAGGGTTTTTAGTTGTTCGATCATAACGTCAAGATCTCGTACCGTGCCTAGCCTTCTTGCCAGTTTTCTAGTTTTTCTAAGGAGCTGTCTTAGTTCGTCTTTATCGTCGAACAGGTACTCAAAGACTTTCAGTGCAGCCCATAGCCGCCTAAGAGCTACTCGGTAGTCATGTACTGCTTCGACGTCTTCCTCGTATACTCCAGATGCGTGAGATATTGCCTCTTTGAACTTTTCTGTAATAATTGCTCTAGCGGCTTCTATTGCTGGAGCTGCTTTGTCGAGGTTTGTTTTCCACTTCATATGAACTCCTTTGGAGGCTTGATTTGTTTTGCTATATATTCTATGATTATAGGCTTACTGCAAAGTGGGCTTTCAAGCCCATTTATTTTTTTAAGTTGTTTTTGGCACGGTGAGGGGCTGTAGGCTTCGAGACAGGATTTAAAGTTGCGGGACTTAAGTAGAGGGTATAGTTCTAGGTGAGAGCTAAAAGTTATGCACTTGAGTTGGCAGGCAGCGCCCTCAGTTGTTGTTGTGAGTGTTTATTAGGCCAGCTAGGTAACAGAAGATGACCGTGCGGTTAGCTGGCACGTTTGCTGTGGTAGTTGGAGAACTTAAGGGATAGGTGAAGTGGGAGTATCTTCGCCTGGAATTAATTGCGAGCTCTACTGAGGAGAGCAGCTATGAGTGTTTCTATGATAGGACTGCAGAAGAGCGTGAGTATCAGTGGCAGGCGTAGTTCAAGGGCGAGCTTTGGACGGCTAGTAGCCGGGCGTTATACAATTGCTAAGAGACGTTTGTATACCTAGAAAATCTTGGCAAACAGAAGTCGATTTTGAAGGACTCTTTCTAAGGCACGGATGGCAAGGAAGTGAGGGAGATATGGCCAGCATTTTAGCGGAGAGCATAGAAGCGTTGAGTCGCGAGAAGAATATCGATCCCAAAATTATAGTCAGCGCAATAGAGGATGCTGTTGTTACAGCTTCTCGCAAGCAGTCTAGAAGTAAAGAGAATCTTCATGCGGTCTATAACAAGGAAACGGGAGAAGTAGAGCTCTATGCTGTAAAGCGGGTAGTTAGTCAGGTCACTAATCCTGATCTAGAGATCAGCCTAGAAGAAGCGTTACAAGTTGTAGGTGAGGATGTGGAGATAGGCGATGAGCTGCAGTTTCCCCGGCAACTTTCCTTAGGCCGCATAGCAGCACAAACTGCGCGACAGATTATTTTCCAAAAGGTCAGGGAAGCTGAGCGCAATAACATCTACGAGGAGTATGTAGATAAGAAGGGGGAGTTGGTAAATGGCTTTGTCAAGAGGTTTGAACGGGGAAATATCATAGTTGACATAGGAAAGATCGAGACCGTACTTCCTCGTTCTCAGCAGTCTCCTGTCGAGCATTTTTCTCAAGGTGAGCGCATCCGGGTTGTTATTCACGAAGTGACGAAGGAGTCCAAAGGATTGCAGGTTGAGGTTTCTCGTTCAAGCCCCGAATTGCTCAAGAAGCTTTTCGAGATGGAAGTACCTGAGATCTATGACGGCACTGTGGTGATTAAGGCAGCTGTGCGCGAGCCAGGTGACAGGGCTAAAATAGCTGTGATGTCGAACGAACCTGATGTGGATCCAGTCGGAGCTTGTGTAGGTATGAAAGGTTCGCGGGTGCAGGCTATAATTCGCGAGCTACGGGGCGAGAAAATAGACATAATACAATGGTCATCTGATCCTGTAGTATTTGCAGCGAATGCTCTTTCGCCGGCAAAGGTCAGTAGGGTGCAGGTTACCGACTTCCATAATAAAAAGCTGGAAGTTATTGTAGAAGATTCGCAACTTAGCCTTGCCATAGGTAAAAGGGGGCAGAACGTGCGACTTGCTGCTAAGCTGGTAGGGTGGCATATAGATATCAGAAGCGAAGCTGAGATGAAGCGTGAGGTTGCAAGTCAGATAGAAGCTTTAATGTCGTCTTCGTCTGTGCCCATAACTGCTGTCGAAGGCATAGATCAGTTTCGTGCTTCTCTGCTCAAGGCTGCTGGTATAAACACGGTGGAAGAACTTGCTGGTAAATCGGCGGATGAAATAGCTACAATATTGGATGTAAGTCTGGATGAGGCAAACTCTCTCATAGGGTTTGCACGTGAAATTCAGGAAGTTAGGAGAGAAAAGCAGGCTACTAGCTTAGATTCAACTTCTGAAACATAAGGCAAGCTGAGAGGCTCTGCTCGGCAATAACTATTAAGGAGTTTTAATGTCTAAGGTAAGAATTTACGATTTGGCAAAGGAGCTGAAGTTAGACAACAAAAAGGTGATCGAGGAAGTACGTCGATTTGGATATGATGTATCCGTCCCTTCTAATTCCATTCCTTTGGAAGTAGCCGAGAAAGTGAAGAGCAAATACTTTCCTCAAAAGTCGCAAGTGGAAAGGAAGGTAAAGCTTGTCAAGCACAGAGAAACGGCTGTTAGTTCGCCAGTTGAAGCTCTTCAGGTCGATTTGGTGAAAACTGCTGCTGAACCATCGAAGCCGCCGCAGAGTCAATTACCAGCACCAGCTGCTACGTCTATTGTTCCCGCTCGGCCGACACCTCAGATAAGAATAGTCAAAAAGATAACGCCTGTAGTTTCTGCTCAGGCGCCAGCTCAGGTGGCTACTACTTTACCGACGGCAGCGGCAGCCTCTGCTGAGACACCTCAGTCGGTTGAGGCTCCTAGAACGGTTTCTGTTCAAGCTCAGCCAGAGCCGACTTCAGTTTCTGCACCAGTCGTTGCGTCTCCTAATCTGCCGGAGGATAAGAAGGTAGAAGTTCCGAAGGTAGAGACTTCAAAGCCTCGTATTGTGAGAATAGAGGTTCCTACTGCTGGAGCAGCAGCTACTTTGAAAAACCTTGAGCATAAGGAAGTCGAAACAGCTTCTGTGGCAACGCAATCATCTAGTTATGTAGAGCCGGAGAAACCGCAGAGGCAACCCGAACCACTTGCTGCCAAAGCTGAACTACCTGTTGCTAAGCCTGAACAGAGTAAGCCCAGGTTTGCTAGAACACAGATCGTACCTTTAAATACAAAAGCTCAAACTTCCGTGGGCAAAGGAAGTCTTGTTGCAGCTCCTCCTTCTGCTCAAGCTCGAAATCAGATGCAGCAGCGTGGCCGGCAACCGATACCAGCAGTGCCTACTCCCACCCAGCAGCGCCTGCAGAAGCCTCAGCACACTGGACAGCAACAGTCTCTGCGGCCGGGGCCGGGTCCTCGTACCGTACAACCTAAATCCTCCCTCCCGCAGCCTGCTGAGCAGCCAGTGGATCTACGTGCTTATGTACCTCCACCGGATAACAGAAAGAAAGGCCGTAAAACTGTTCAGGAGCTTTCTATTAAGGCTGTAATAAAGAAAGAGGACAAGGAGAAGCTTCCTATTCGACAAGAAACGCCTACTAGTATACCAACTCCTAGACCGATACCAACCGAGCTTAAGCCTATAAAGTTGGTAGAAGGCTGTACGGTGAAGGAGTTTGCTGAAAAGATTGACGTAAAGCCGAAGGAAGTAGTGGCCTTGCTGCTAAATAAGGGCGTAATGGCGACTATAAACCAGACGCTTAATGCTGATGTTGCTCGCGAAATCGGACGAGATTTTGGCTATGATGTCTCTTTTGCTACTTTTGAAGAGATGACTGCTGAGGTGGAGTTTGAGACTGAACCTCAGGCTTTTGAAGATACTGAAACTCGAGCCCCTGTAGTCACGGTCATGGGGCATGTAGACCACGGTAAGACGAGTTTGCTTGATGCTATTCGAAAGACTAAGGTAGCTGAAGGGGAGGCTGGCGGTATTACGCAGCACATAGGTGCGTATTCCGTGGAAGTTCCTGATCCGGATAACCCTGAGCGCAAGCGTAGGATAGTATTTTTAGACACACCTGGTCATGAAGCTTTTACTAGGATGCGTGCTCGTGGTGCTCGGGTCACTGATGTAGTTGTACTTGTCGTAGCGGCAGATGACGGTGTAATGCCGCAGACTGTTGAGGCGATAGAACATGCCAAAGCAGCCGGTGTGCCCATAGTTGTGGCGATTAACAAGATAGACAAACCGCAAGCACAGCCTGAGAGAGTCAAAAAAGCGCTTTCCGATTATGGGTTGGTGTGGGATGGCTGGGGCGGAGATACGGTTATGGTAGAAGTTTCCGCCAAGCAGCGCATAAACCTGACTGGCTTGCTGGAGATGATATTGCTTACAGCAGACATACTTGACCTAAAGGCTAGTCCTAAGAGGCTAGGCAGCGGTGTGGTACTTGAGGCGAAGCTTGACAAGGGACGTGGGCCTGTAGCTACGGTGTTGGTGCAAAATGGGACTCTTCGCGTAGGTGATCCGGTGATAGCTGGGCTCTACTTTGGGCGCGTAAGAGCTATGTTTGACGACTGTGGCAAGCAGGTACAAGAAGCAGGGCCGTCTACGCCTGTGGAAGTACTGGGCCTGCAAGGTGTACCTGAAGCAGGAGATCAGTTCCAGGTGGTTACCGACGTTGCAAAGGCGCAACAGATAAGCCTATCACGCCAGTTGAAGAAGCGCCAGCTCGAGCTTTCGCGCTCTTCAGCAGGGCGCCTTGAGGACATCTTCAAAGCTATGAAGGCTGGTAAGCTCAAAGAGCTGCTTGTCATATTGAAGGCTGATGTACAAGGTTCTGTCGAGGTTCTCAAAGATACCCTGCAGAAGCTCTCTACAGATAAGGTTAAGGTCAAAGTTATCAGAAGCGGTGTAGGTGCGATTACAGAGTCTGACGTGCTGCTTGCAAGAGCCAGCAATGATATGGCGCATTCGGCTGTTATCATAGGTTTTAATGTGCGACCAGAGCAACGCGCTGAAGAGTTAGCCAAACAAGAGAATGTCGATATTAGGTTGCATACGATCATCTACAAGGTAGAAGAAGAGATACGCAACGCTATGCTAGGCTTGCTAGATGCAACCTTTAAGGAGGTATCGCTTGGTAAGGCTGAGATCCGTCGCGTGATAAAGGTGCCAAAAGTTGGTAATATCGCCGGCTGCTTTGTAACTAGTGGTGTCATAAAGCGTACGGCAAACATAAGGCTTGTTCGTGACGGAGTGGTAGTCTACGAGGGCGTAATCGCTAGTCTGAAGCGTTTCAAAGAAGACGTCTCAGAGGTTAAAGAGGGATTCGAGTGCGGTATAGGTATAGATAAGTATTCTGACATAAAAGAAGGGGACCTGATCGAGGCGTTTACTAAGGAGAAAGTAGTGCCTACAGAACTGTAGAGAAATGCAACAAACTAGACTTGAGCGTTTGACAGAAGCAATTCATAGAGAAATTTCTGAACTAATAGAGTATGAGCTTGAAGATGAGCGGTTTGCTGATGTATCAGTCACTGCCGTCAAGCTAGCTAAGGATCTGAGTGTGGCAAAAGTCTATTTCGAAGTGACAGATAATCAAGACATATCTGTCATCCTAGAGGCGCTCAAGAAAGCGGCTGGATTTATCAGATACCAGCTGTCGCTAAGGCTTCAGCTTAGAAAAGTACCTGAGCTGCTCTTTTTCTATGATGAGACTAGTAAGAAGGCGTCTCGTATAGAGCAATTACTAAGAGAGGAAGGTGGAGAAAGGCCATAGTCTTGGTCTCCACAAGCCATTAATGCTGAGTCAAGTTGTTGAGCTGATAGAGACTAAGAATAGGTTTTGCATAACCTCACACGTAAGACCCGATGGGGACAGTATGGGGTCGTCATTAGCACTATACTGGATACTCAAGTCGTTAAACAAACAAGTGGATGTGCTGATGCGCGATGGTGTTCCGCAAACCTATTCTAAGTTGCCTGGTGCTAAGGAAGTACTGAAAGTTTCTTGTGTACCTACAGGTTATGATGCAGCATTCGTGATAGAGTGTAGCGATATAGATCGTCCGGGATTGCTTAATCTTGATAAACAGTTCGTAGTCAATATCGATCATCACAGCACCACTACCTTATTTGGTGCGATCAACTGGATAGACTCTACGGCGTCTGCAGTTGGGGAGATGATTTATAATCTCTGCAAAGCGCTCGGAGTAGCCGTAAATCAGCAGATAGCTGAGTGTATCTACACGGCGTTATTGACTGATACGGGGTCGTTTCATTACTCGAACACTACCGAACGTACTTTTAAAATAGCTTCAGAGCTGGTCCGCAAAGGAGCTCGCCCGGCACATATTTCTCAGGCCTTGTTCTATTCGTATCCGTTCAGCAAGATTAAGATCTTAGCGTCAGCCCTTTCCTCACTTGATAGGGACGAAAGCGGGCGGATAGCGTGGCTTAGCATAACACTCGAACAAATAGCCGAAGCGAATGCCACGGAAGAAGATCTAGATGGCATAGTCAACTATCCTCTAGCTGTAGGAGAAGTTGAAGTAGTGGCTTTTTTCAAAGAGATAGCTCCTGAAGTTTATCGCATCAGTCTCAGGTCAAAAGGTGAGATAAATGTTGCTCGTGTTGCCGAAAAGTTTGGCGGAGGAGGACATAGAAACGCTTC
The DNA here is from genome assembly GCA_025057015.1 of Blastocatellia bacterium. Classification (GTDB taxonomy): domain Bacteria; phylum Acidobacteriota; class Blastocatellia; order Chloracidobacteriales; family JADJPF01; genus JANWYG01. Next base: position 5,315 of record JANWYG010000012.1, on the reverse strand, counting down.
CGGTTGCACCATCAAAGGCTCTTTAGAGTATGTAAAACAACAGACTATCACCTGCTTACAAGAGGAACTCGATGTCTCTCCAGCTACTCGCGCCTAAAACTTAGCGACCACGGCGAGGAAAAAATTCTTGGTTTATTGGAGAGATTTTTGTGCCCGGCGCCACTACTTCTATTTCTAAAGGCAGTTCGACTTTCTTAGGAGCAAAGCAGGCCTGATCGTTGCAAGCCTGGTAAGCTAACTGTAGCTTCAGCTTCTTCTGTCCTAACTCTACGTTCTTTGCCGCATTTCCGCTGAGACGTATAATGACTCTTCCATGGTAGACTGACAAAGATTGGTCAGAGAAAGAGAATTTTTGAAGGGTGCCTTTCGGATAGCTCGGAGGTGAGAATTTAAAGCCGCTGGTTTCCAGTAGCTCTACTTTTGTCGGTATCAGGTTTTCGTCTAGCGGTTTGGCTGAATTAATATGAAATTTTGGATCTATGTCAAGTACTACAGCTACTTCAAAACTGCCACCGCGAACTACCTTGTCTGTAGAAGCGTACACTTTAGCGGTTACAGCCTTGGCAGGATCCTGAACGGTTGCTATAGCAGCGACCCAACCTAGTAACAGCAGCGCTAGCATGTTGACCTCCTTATTCTCCTATTATCGCTCGATTGTTTGTGACAGAGCTAGTTTTGCATACTAGTTGATCAGCTAGGTTCCGTTTAGTTGATCGAGTTGTCTAGCAATTTGACGTCTTTTTCTTCTGAAGATATGATTTTCAACTATGTCTAAGGCGTCTAGGGTAGGCGGGATATCTTCTGATGTTACGCTGGAGCGTCCGTTACCACAAAGTATAGAAGCAGAACGTGCGGTGCTGGGAGCTATACTTCTTGACGGTACTCTTTGTAATCAGGCTGTAGAGTTACTTCGGCGGAACGATTTCTTTCTCGACTCACACCGAAAGATATTTGACAAGATGGTCATTCTTTCTGAAACAGGCCGAGCTATTGATCTGATTACTTTACAAGAAGAGCTCATGAAGTCGGGCGAACTGGAACAGATTGGGGGAGTAGCTTATCTAGCTAACTTGTTAGATGGTGCTATCAGGATCGCTAACCTAGAGCACTATGCGAAGATAATAAGGGGCAAGTCAGTATTACGTCGTCTAATCTCTACTGCAAACCAGATAATCTACAGTTGCTTGGATCAAGAAGCTAATCCAGATGAAATTTTAGATAGTGCCGAGCAGGCGATTTTTCAAATAGCTGAGGATCGAATACAGACGGGATTTGTCAGCATTGCGGAAGTGGCCAGAAAGCAGCTCGAGTTAGTCGAGCAAATGGCCGAGCGGCCGCAAATGATGACTGGTATACCTACAGGCTTTACCGATCTAGATCGGTTAACTAACGGATTACAGCCGTCAGACTTAATAGTAATAGCTGCTCGTCCTAGTGCTGGTAAGACCGCTTTTGGGCTATCTATTGCGCAAAATGTCTCGATAATAGCCCAGAAAGTTGTCGGTATCTTTTCGTTAGAGATGACCAAGGAGGCAATTGTAACTCGCATGCTTTGTTCGGAAGCCCATGTAGACGCCCATAGATTGCGTGGAGGATTTCTCAATCGCGACGAATGGGCACGACTTGCAATAGGACTGCAAAAGCTAGCTGAAGCGAGAATATTCATAGATGATACACCAGCCTTATCTGTTTTGGAGATGAGAGCTAAGGCTCGCCGCCTCAAGGCTGAGCACGGATTAGACTTGCTTATAGTCGACTATATGCAACTTATGCGGGCTCGGACAAAGGCTGAAAATAGGCAGCAAGAGGTATCGCAGATCTCACGTGATCTCAAGGGATTGGCAAAAGAACTAGGAATTCCTTTGATAGCGCTTAGTCAACTTTCGCGGGCGCCTGAGACCCGCTCTGACCATAGACCGCAACTTTCTGACCTACGTGAGAGCGGCAGCATAGAGCAAGATGCTGATCTGGTTCTGTTTATCTATAGAGAGGAGATGTACCATCCTACGGAGGAAAATGCCGGAATTGCTGAGATAATCATAGGTAAGCAGCGCAATGGTCCTACGGATACTGTCAAACTAGCTTTCTTAAGGCAATTTACGCGTTTTGAAAATCTTTGGCGGGAAAACTGATGCGACCCACTTGGGCAGAAATAAGGCTTGATCGCCTTGTGGAAAACTACTTTGCCGTGAAGCAATATGTTGGTGATGCGGTACAAGTTATGGCCGTGCTTAAAGCCGATGCTTATGGACACGGTGCAGTAGAAGCTGCGCTTTGCCTAGAACGCCATGGAGCAGATCAGTTTGGAGTAGCCTTGGTAGAAGAAGGCTGTCAACTTCGGCAAGCAGGCGTAGGGTTGCCTATACTTTGCCTTGGAGGATTTTGGCAACGCCAACAAGCACAAGAATGTTTGGAATTAGACCTTACGCCTACTGTTTATCACATAGACATGCTGAAGATCCTAGAGGAAGTTGCTCTAAAAGCTGGCCGTAAACTTGCTTATCATCTAAAAGTAGATACAGGAATGGGACGCTTGGGTGTGCGACCTGAACAGCTTACAAGTTTGCTAGACTATGCTGTTACCTGCCGAGCTGCGGTGTTAGAAGGTGTTTATACGCATTTTGCTGCTGCTGACGAACCTGAAAGAGATCAGGAAACAGCCGCACAGATTCGCTGCTACGAAGCCTGTCTGAAACTGATAGAGCAGCGCTTAGGCCGAGTGTGTTATCGACATTTGTCAAACAGTGCTGGCTTGCACCGCTGGCCTAGAGCTAGAGGTAATATGGTTCGTACAGGAGGGTTGATATACGGTTTGTGGAGAGATGTCCTAGCTCCTAGTCCTCCTCCTCCAGCAGTAAAACCCGTGCTTTCGCTACATTCGCGCATAATTCTAATAAAGGAAGTCCCCGCAGGAACGCCGTTAGGCTACGGTGCCACTTTTGTTACGAAGCACCGTAGTCTGATAGCAACGATACCAATAGGATACGATGATGGCTGGCGACGAGCTTGCTCGAATAACTCTCGAGTAATAGTTAGGCAAAGATATGCTCCTGTAGTAGGACGCGTTAGTATGGATCTGACGCTCTTGGATGTAACCGATATACCGGGAGTTAAAATAGGTGACGAAGTTGTCCTGATAGGCGAGATGGGAGATGTGAGTATCACAGCAGAGGAAGTGGCTGGAAATATTGATACTATCTCCTACGAAATAACCTGTGGCATCTCTAAACGAGTGCCAAGAGTGTATAAAACTGGCTCAACTCGATAGCAATCGTCATCTTTGCTTTCTTACTTTTTCTTTTGGTGGAGGTAGAAGATCGAGCTGACTATTTAGCCTTATAAGCTGGCTAATAGCCGAATCTGCATATGCCTTTGCTTCATCAGTAACTATGCCTTTCTTCAAATAATCTTGCAGCTGCTCCCTAAAAGCATTTAGTTGGTTAAGCCGCATTTGCTTTAACGGATCGCTGTCTGGCATTACACTCTGTACTCGTAGTGTGGTCTTGTTTATCTCCTCTAGCGCATATTTGATGCGTTCCTTGGTGTCCGTGGGAATGGTTGGTTGTCCAGCAGTTGGTTGCTGCTGAGCCGAACTAGAAGAGTTAGCGGGACTCATAGGTGCCAGAGGCGACTCAGCTTTAGGTTTATTCTCCATATTCGAGGATTCAGCTGGCAGTTGCGTTGGATCTTTGCTGCTACCTATTCTGGGTATCAGTAGGAAGCCGATTGCTAGAATGACTATTACCGCTGCAGCTATGCCAACTATAAGCTTGCTATTCTTTTCTGTTACGGATGAAGAGCTTACAACTTTCTTCGGAATTTCTGGTAAATCTAGCTTTTTAAGTGGGGTAGGTTCAAATTTTATCTCTGACACTTTAGACTCTACAGAGGTGTTGCTTTCTTGAGGAAGTGGCGGAGGAGTTGCTGTAGATGGCGTTGCAGAAGGTGATGTTGGAGTTTTCTCTATCCTTATAGGTAAATTTGGAGGTAAAGATGGCTTGGAGGGAACAGTTAGATCCTTAGACAGCGATCCCAAGGGAGGTGCAGAAGAAGTGGAGCTACTCGTTGGTGTTGGTAAAGGAGGTGGTGGATTAGTTTTGTCTGGTGCGGTAGAGAATATGGGCAAAGACTTGTAAGGATCTAGTCTCTTAGAGACTGGAGGAGCACTTGCAGCTTCCTTCTCGTCAGGAATATAAAGCACTCCAGGTTTAGAACTAAGCGGACCGCTCTTAGCTGTTTCACCCGACCCGCTTGAAGCAGTAACCGGCGGAAGTGGGGGGAGCGGTGGTAAAGGGGATTTGGTTTCTGCGACGGTTAGACCTGAAGCAGGAGGTTTAACGCTCTGCGGTGGTGTTGGCGGCTGCGGCGGAGCCGCAGAGAATATAGAAGCTAGCGCTTCTGGGCCAGCCTTGGGTTCTGGTTTTCCAGTAGCGCTACCAAAACTCGGCTTGTCAGGCTGCTGACCGGTTGGTAATGGAGGTAGCGGTGGAAGCGGTGGCGGTGTTGAAGGGGTTGCAAATGGAGCAGACTTTGGCTCCCCAGATGCTGTGGTAGGTTTGGAACTGGGTTCAGGCCCTCCAGTGGTGGGTTTGGAAGGTATGGCCGGAGTGGCATTTGCTAGCTCTTCCATGGAAAAGACCAAAGAGGATGTTTTGGCCTCTTTTGTAGGAGCGGGTGGCGGTGCAGGTGGAGCAAATATCTCTTGTGGAGAACCTTTTATTTCTTCAGGCTTCGTTCCAAACAGTGATGATTCAAAATTGATAGTGTTTGGATTCCTCAACTGCATACCAGGCTTCGGCGTTAGCTGAGGTGGTGGAGCCTTCTGTTCTTTGTCTTCTTCTTTGGGAAACAGGTTAAACGCTTCAAATGCGGTTTGAGATCTTTGTTCAGCTTTTTGTGTTTGCAAAGGCGATGTAGTAGGAGTAGCTGTTGAGGGAGAAGTCGGAGCTTTCTGTTGAGGTGGTTTGCCTGCAAAGATGTCTGCAAACGAGACTTCCGAGGATGGCTTGTCAGACTTCTGCTGAGATAGCGGCGTAGCAGCTGGTGGCGGAGGTACGACCGGAGCAGCAGGTGCAGTCGGAGCTTTCTGTTGAGGTGGTTTGCCTGCAAAGATGTCTGCAAACGAGACTTCCGAGGATGGCTTGTCGGACTTCTGCTGAGATAGCGGCGTAGCAGTCGGTGGCGGAGGTACGACCGGAGCAGCAGGTGCAGTCGGAGCTTTCTGTTGAGGTGGTTTGCCTGCAAAGATGTCTGCAAACGAGACTTCCGAGGATGGCTTGTCGGACTTCTGCTGAGATAGCGGCGTAGCAGTCGGT
>JANWYG010000011.1 GCA_025057015.1 Blastocatellia bacterium | reverse complement strand
TAGATTTGCTGGAATTGTTCAAAGCGGCGATAAAAACCGCAGTATGTTGTAAGCTCAAAAAGCTTTAAAACCTTTTGCTTCATCACTTATGCTCTTTACTTATCTCTTTAGCTGCGGCAAAGATTGCGTCAGCCGGTATTTTATAGAATCTAGTTGTTGATGAGTACCTATTTCTCTTACTTTTCCTTTGTGAAGGACTATGATTCTGTTACATTTCTGAATAGTAGATAGCCGATGCGCTATTATGATGGAAGTTCTACCTTGGAGCAGCTTTCCCACGGCATCTTGTATGAGCATTTCGGTTTCGGTGTCTACTGAAGACGTAGCTTCGTCTAGTATCAATATGTTTGGATCATAGCTCAAGGCGCGTGCAAAAGACAGCAGCTGTCTTTGGCCTGCCGAGAGTGTCGAGCCGCGTTCGGTCAAAGGCGCGTCATAGCCTCCGTCCAGCCTGTTTATGAAAGTGTCAGCATGTACTTGGCGGGCAGCTTCTATTATTTTTTCTTTTGAAATTGCGTCATTTCCTAACGTGATATTAGTCTTGACATCTCCTGAGAAGAGAAAGACATCTTGTAGGACTAAAGCGAACTGACTGCGTAGCTCTGCTATATCTAGTTCGCGGATATCGTGTCCATCGATAAGTATTTGGCCTTTTTGCACGTCATAGAACCGAAGCAACAGATTGACAATAGTGGTTTTGCCTGCTCCTGTATGTCCTATTAGTGCTACAGATTCGCCAGCGGCGATCTTGAAAGATACTCCTTTGAGTACCCAATTTTCATCTTCATAGGCAAACCATACGTTGCGAAACTCTATTTCGCTCTTGAACTTACCTAGCTTTTGTGGATTAGCTGGAGAGGTTATAGAAATTGGCAGATCCAGCAGTTTAAAAATACGTTCTGAGGCCACTACAGCAGATTGAAGTATGTTGTATTTCTCGCTGATGTCTTGTATTGGTTCATAGAATCTGTGCGTAGCTTGTATAAAGAATATGAGTGCTCCTAAGGTAAGTGTTCCTTCGAGCACTTGTAGTCCGCCGTACCATATGATTAGGGCTATGCCTATGGCGTTAATTAGTCCGACTGCGGGGTAGAAGACTGCATAGTAAAAGATTGTATCTATGTTGGCCTTTCTATGTTCGTCGTCTATTTTGGCAAACTCACGATAGGCTTTTTCTTCGCGGTTAAAAATCTGTACTACGGCCATGCCAGTGATGTGTTCTTGTAGGAAGGAATTTATACGGGCAAGTTTGACGCGTACGGTACGAAATGCTCGTGTAGCATTGCGTCGAAACCAAGCTGTGATTGCTATCATTAACGGCAATATGCAAAGTAGCGCCAATGCTAGCTGCCAATTTACTAGGAACAGAAAGACTATTATACCTAAGAGCATGAAGACATCGCTAAAGAGTGTAGCGAAGCCGGCGGTCATCAGTTCGTTTAGGGCGTCTACATCGGAGGTGAGTCTAGTAACCAATCTGCCTACGGGATTGCGGTCGAAGTAAGAGAGAGGCAGCCGCTGCAAGTGGGAAAATATTTCTTTGCGCAGATCATACATAACATACTGTCCCATTGTATTTAGCAAGACATCTTGGAAGTAGGACAGTGCGAAGACGACGATTATAACCAGCAGGTATATTGCAGAAAATACAGTCAAAGCTTCTGGGATGCTAGGCTGCCAGTTCAATTGATTACTTATGTTTGCTACTGTGCGTGCTATAAGTGACAGTTCTTCCGCTGGTCTTGGCTTCAGATAAAGGTCTACGACCACCATTGTAATATTAAGTCCCGACAGTTCGATAGCCGAGGTTAGAGTAATCAGCACGATTGAAGTCAGGAAGTATTTGCGGTAGGGTTTGAGGTAGGCGAACAACCTACGCGCTAGCTGCGCGTCATAAAGTTTTCCTAAATGCTCTTCCTCGTGTATGTCCATCAGTTTGATGCTAGCTCCTCTTGTAACAACTGTTTTTCATAGAGTTCAGCGTAAGTTCCACCCGCTGCAAGTAAGTCATCGTGCTTACCTTGTTCGACTATACTTCCATCTTTTAGGACAACTATGAGATCAGCATGCTTTATTGTTGAGACTCGATGTGAAACTATTAGGCAAGTACGGCCCTGCTGTATGTTACGTAGTTGTGGGAGTATGCGTTCTTCGGTTTCTATATCTACGGCTGAAAGGGCGTCATCTAGGAGCAGTATTTGTGGGTTGCGGATGAGTGCCCGTGCTAGTGCTACGCGTTGTTTTTGACCTCCGGAGAGTGTTATGCCGCGTTCACCTACTATGGTATCCAGTCCTGCTGGAAAACTTTCTATATCTGCCGACAGGCCGGCTTGGTTTGCTGCTAGCTCTATTTGTTCGCGGGACACTTCGTCTGTGCCGAAGGCGATGTTACCAGCGATAGTGTCGGAAAACAAGAATGATTCTTGTGGAGCGTAGCCTATCGAGCGGCGTAGGGTTGCAAGTGGGATCTGTTTTATTGGCTTATCATCTATTAGAAGCTGACCTTCGGGGACATCAAACAGGCGCGGGATGAGGTTAAGCAAAGTGCTTTTACCTGAACCAGTATGTCCTACTATAGCTACAGTCATACCTGCGTCAATTTTGAGGTTTATATCTTTGAGCACTGGTTTGTCTGGCAGGTAGCCGAAGTTGAGACTGCGCATTTCGATACTGCCAGTTATCTTAAAGTCGGACTCGCTTTCATTTTTTATCTCTGGCTTAGTGTTAAGTATCTGGTTTATTCTGCCCATACTTGCCATGCCGCGCTGGTAGAGGCTGATTATCCATCCGAGCGCTATCATAGGCCATATCATCAGCACCATATAGAGATTGAATTCCACGAATTGCCCTACGGTTATTTCGCCTTTTGCGACGAGTCCGCCTCCGTACCAGAGGCATATGACCGGGCCAATTCCTATTGCTGCGTGGAGCACAGGTAGGAATAGTGCGTTTAGTTTGATAAGGCTGAGGTTGTGTTTTACGTATTCCCTTCCCAATCTGCTAAATTCTCTTATCTCATAGTCTTCACGTACGTAAGCACGTATTACTCTTATGCCTGAGAGGCTCTCTTGAGCTCTTGCGGTTAATGCGGAGAACAGTTCTTGTACTTGTTCGAACCGATCGTGTATGCGTTTAGAGAAGTACTGGGTAGCGATTGAGACTACGGGCATGGTCAGAAAGACGAGGCAGGTTAGCTCGATATCTATACGCAGCATTGCAGGCAGGGCTACTAGCGTCACGATGATTGTATTAAGGCCGTACATTACGGCAGGGCCGATAAGCATGCGCACGGCGCTTATGTCGTTTGTAGCTCTTGCCATGAGATCTCCAGCTCGATTGTGCTGAAAAAAGCTCTGGGACAAACTTTGAAGGTGAGCGTAGTAGTCATTGCGAAGGTCGTTTTCTATGTCGCGTGACATTCCTACTATGATCCGTCGCTGTAGGAACAAGAACACGCCTTTTGCTAGGGCTATGCCGATTACTGCTAGGGCGTAGACGGCGAGTTTGCTGTGGGTAATAGAGACTTGCAAGTCATCTACGGCGGTACGTACGACTGCCGGAGCGGTGAGTCCTATTATGGCAGACAGGCACACGCTCACCATACCGCTGAGTAGCTTACCTATGTAGCGCTTATAGTACAAAATGATTCTTTGGTGATTATTCATGAACTGATGTTAGCAAATGAGTTTAAGGCAGAAACTTGCAGCCTGTGCTTTGGGCTCAGTAGGGAAACCAAGCGGGATTTTCTATAGCCTCAAAGCGTTTGCTGAAGCGCTCATCAAGTTGGTCTATTGTGATGTCTACTTCGGCTGAGGCAGCTTTCAGCGTTGTTTTATCAGATGCTTGTCGAGCGAGCATTTCTATTTTCGATTTGAGCAGTTCTACATCGTTTAGGATTGCTAAGTCGAATTGGTAGAGCTGCTCAAGTTGTGGCTCTTGTATTTTTATGACGTCGAAGAAGCCTTTATAGCCGTAGCTAGCGTATCTGATTTTATTTTCGAGTTTGTCTAATTTTTTGAGTATCTTGTCAAGCGGGCCTACTTCGAACAATCTACCTGTGTCACTTAGTTCTCTTATGATTGCGTTGACATTTTGCTTAAGTGAAAAGAGGATTTGTGCAACGTGCTCGCGGTGCAATTTATCTACATCACGGCGTGTTTCCTTATCTTGGTAGCCTTTATAGCCTGGTATACGTGCTACTATTTTTTCTAGCCAGTTACGAGCGCTTGTAGCTTGTATGCTGTCATATGGTATGCTGATCGGGTATATTGAGGCGGGCTGCATAGGAGCTATTGCTGTTGCTAGCTCGGCACCGCAATTTGGGCAGAATTTACTATTTTCGCTTATCTTAGCGCCGCATTTAGAACAGAACATAGCATCTCCTTTTAGATTTCCTCAGCTAACCAGTCGCGAGGTTGAAAGAATGACCAAGCTTCTTCTTCGCGGGAGCCTGGTTCAGGTTTGTAGTCATAGTCCCAAGCGGCAAGTGCTGGCAGGGACATAAAGACCGATTCAGTACGTCCTTTAGTTTCCAGGCCGAACATTGTTCCGCGGTCATAAATTAGGTTAAATTCGACGTAGCGTCCGCGGCGGATGAGCTGGAAGTGTCGCATTCGCTCGTCGTATGTTTCGTCTTTTCGTCGTAGGAGTATGGGCAGGTAGGCTGGGAGGAAGGCTTCGGCGCAGTCTTGCACGAAAGCGAATAGTTTTTCGAGGTCGCCTAGCAGATAGTCGAAGAATATTCCTCCTACGCCACGCATCTCGTTACGGTGTCGGATGGTGAAGTAGTCATCACACCATTTCTTAAATCTGGGGTAATAGCTTGGATCGTGTCTATCGCAAGTTGCTTTGAGGGTCTTGTGAAAATGTATGACGTCGGCCTTATATGGGTAGTAAGGAGTCAAATCGAGTCCACCGCCGAACCAAGCTGAATCGCCGCGTTCGAGGTATCTGAAGTTAGCATGTACAGTAGGCACCATGGGATTATAGGGGTGCAGTACGACGGAGATACCGGTAGCAAAGAATTGGCCATCAGTGCCGACTTCTATGCGTTTACTCAACGATTCTGGTATGACGCCGTATACGGCGGAGAAGTTGACACCTGCTTTTTCAAACACATTTCCATGAAAGAGAACCCGCGTAAGGCCACCGCCGCCACCTTCTCTTTCCCACATATCCTCTCTAAACTTATTACCATCTACTTCTTCTAGTGTTTTGCAGATTTTATCTTGCGTAGCTGAAAAGAACTCTTTAGCTCTATCCTTAATAGCCTTCACATTTCACCCCTGGTGTTTATAATTTACAACCTAGTTGAGTTTTAGGGCAACTTCTAGTTGCGTTGTTTGTGAGTATTGTTTTCGCTGAGGGTTTTAACGACGAGAGGACCATATGTTTACCTTCCCATCGCCGCCGGCGGAGGCTATTGCAGTGCCATCAGGAGAGAAGCTGACTGACCAAACCCAATCTTCGTGACCGTGTAGAGTGGCTAATTCTTGTTGGGCTTCTAGGTCCCACATCTTAATAGTCTTGTCAGCGCTGGCAGTTATTAGTCTTTTGGCGTCTTTAGTACAGGAAAGTGACCAAATGGACCCGCTATGCCCCCGCAATCGTGCATATTCTTTCTTGCTGCTGATGTCCCAAAGAGCGACACTGCCGTCTCTGCCGGCGATAGCTAGCTTACGATCTTTGTCAAAGAATACTGCGCTTCTTACTGGTTCGCCGTAGTTGGAAAGTACTGACAATCGCTTGCCTGTATGAATATCCCATAGTTGGGCTGTGTTATCTTCGCTGCAAGTAACGATCATTTTACCATCTGAAGAGAAAACTACGTGTCCTACCCAGCTATTATGACCTTTGAGGGCATATACTTCTTTACCTGAAGAAGCACTCCAGAGCGTGACGCTGCCGTTTCTAGAGGAGGTAGCTATGAATTTTCCGTCGGGAGAAAATGTTACGCAAGCTAGTTGACCAAGTTGATTCAGGACTTGTAGGCATTCTGCTGTGTTCACGTCCCAGATTTTAACTGTACCGTCATAACTTGCGCTAGCGAGTAGCTTGCTATCTGGGGAGAAATCTATCGAGCGTATATCGGCAGTATGTCCATCGATGGTCTTCAGTAGCGAATAGTTATCGCTAACGCTCCATATGCGTATCTCTCTATCTTCTCCGGCAGTAGCAAGTAGGCGTTGGTCAGGGGAGAATATAGCTTGATAGACACGGCCTTTGTGTCCGTTAAGAGTTATCCAATCTGTAGAGCGTTCTATATCCCATATCCTTACTGTTCCATCCCAACTGCCGCTGATGAGGAGCTTATTGAGAAATATTACTTCTCTGACTTCATATGTATGTCCTTTGATAGTTTGTATCTGTTGTAATGTTTCTATGTCTAGGATGTGTATGCTTCCGTCGCGACTGGCAATAGCAATCAGCTTGTTGTCTTGGGAGAAAGTTAGAGCATTTATCCAGTCGCTTAGCTTAGGGCTTTCTGCTAGCAATGACCAAGTAGCTGTATTCCAGATACGTACGATGGCGTCTGCGCCAGCTGTAGCGAGCAGCTTACCGTTTGAAGAAAACTCTGTTGCCCATATGTAGTGTGTGCCAGCCTTGAGAGTTGTAAGCTGTGTTCCTGTCTTTGGATCTATTATTCTGACTTCCCCTTTGCGATCGCCGACTGCCAAGTGATTGCCATCGGGTGAAAACTGAATAGACGTAATTCTGTCTGGGAAGTCTACTGTATATAGTAGGACGTTACCGGCAACGATGTCTCGTACGTTTAGTTTTGCGCTGAAGTCACCGGTGGCGAGTAGTCTTCCATCGGGTGAAAATTTTAGCTTGCTGAGCTCACTGTCGTGCTTTATTACGGCGATGTTGCGATAAGAAGTTAAGTCCCATAGCCTTAAGGTAGTATCTGCCGAGGCACTGGCAAGCAGCTTCCTAGATGGAGATATATCTAATGATCTTACTTCCCTATTGTGGCCAGTCAGCGTATAAAGTTGGGTAAGTTTTTCAATGTCCCATAGTTTCATTGAACCATCTCTGCCGCCAGTGACAAGCAAATTGCCTTGAAGTTTTATACTACTTATACCGCTTTCATGCCTAAGCGTATGTAGTTGGCTGTTGCAGGCTTTCCAGAGGTAATACCATTCGAATCCTCTCAGATCAGGTTCGCCGCTTTTGGGCAAGTGACCACTTAGAAGCTCGACGGCTCGCGCTATATTTCCGTCTTTCCAGGCTTGCATGGCAAGGTTGATTTGAGCAGCGTAGAGTAGTCTTTTGTTAACCTGTACTTGATGTTCGAGTAATTTACGTCCTTCGAGAGCTAGGCGTCTTTGTTCTAGAGCTATTTTCTGTTGTTCGAGTGCCTCACGGCGCTGCTCCTCAGCTTCTAGACGTTGTTGTTCGGCCAGGGCTTGTTGTTCTAAGGCGCTACGACGTTGTTTTTCTGCGTCCTGTGATGCTCTTAGAGCGTCTACAGCGTTCAGTTGTGCTTGCTGGAAGTTAGCGTCTGCTCGGCGAGCTTCGCGCAGTGCCCATAGAAATAGCAGTAGCATTATCAAGACTATCACTGAGGAGACCATAGTAGCGCTCAACAAGCCTTTGTGGTAGGCTGCACGTTGGCGACGCAGTTCGGCGTCTGGTAGGTGAGCGTCTATCCATTCTTCGTCGAAGGCATAGTAGTAGATGCGATTTCTGACTACTAGTCTTGCTCGTCTTACGGTGGTTATGCCGGATAGGTTAAGCAGACTGACTAAACGATTTGTTTCGTCATCTTTGACTACGCGACGGCGACGTACTCGTCGGTAAAGCTCTAGGAGTCCGCTCAGGTCTTCGCTACCTCTGAGCAGTTTTTCGCGCACGAACAATAGGTTGTCGTCTTTTTCTCTGGCTCGTGCTGAAAGGAAAAGCTCGCGGCATAGTGTGTCAACTCCGTGGTCGTTTACTATCTCCGGATGTTTGGAGATTTCAAGAAATAGCCGCTGCGTTAGGTATGGATGTCCCCCTGTCCAATAAAGCACCCTTCTTAAGATTCTTCTTGCTGTCTGTTCGTCTTTTTCTAGTCCCTTGATGAGAGGATACGCTTCTGATTCGCTGAAGTCTGTTAGTTCTATTCTATAACCTATGTTGAACGGTGTGGTATGTACGTTTTTTATCAGATCTGAGGGAGTAGCGACACCTAATAGGCAGAAGGTCAATTGGGTGAGTTTTGCATCTTCCGTCCTACGGTTATATAGCTCTCTTATACCGGCGAAGAATTCATCTGTGGAAAACGGGAGACTTCTTACGGCGTCTATCTCATCTATGAAAATGACTAACTTTCGGCAGTCATCTAGAACCACTTCGGTTAACGCTCGCATCCAGCGCTGTAGAGGTGCGGCTGAGAGTTGTTGCCAAAAGTCTTCTATATCGTCCTCTATGTCTAGTTGCTGTCCGATGCGATAGATAAGCCCGCTATACCATTGTTCTACGCTTAGATTTTGTCCTATTGCGGTAAGATCGAGTACTGCTACCCTGAAACCTTCCTTGCGTAGCCTAACAGCTGTTCTTACCATCAGCGACGATTTACCCATCTGCCTAGACGTAAGTACGTAGCAAAACTTTCCTTGCACTAAATTTTCGTAGAGTTCTTCGTCGGCGCGTCTATGTACGTAGCAAGGAGCGTCGCGTCTAAGCGTCCCACCTGTTACATAAAACTCCGAGGTATTCATTGTGCGCTTACTGGCTGCTTGCTCGTAGTTAGTTATGGTGTTTCTCGGTGCTATGGCCAAAAAGCCAGGTTATCAGTTCTGGTTCAGAATATGCCTTGTCCCAAGCTTGATGTCCTAGTCCTTCATACTCTGTATAGCAAACTTCGGCTCTTAGCTTGCTCAGAGCTTCATACATCTTGCGGGATTCATCTACTGATATTACACCGTCGTCTTTACTATGGAAGATCCAGACGGGAATATGTCTGATACGGTTGGCTATTTCGGTATATGGGTCTGGAGCGGAACAGATCTGCTTGACCATAGGCGGTAAGCTTGCAGTGATAGGATGTCCATCAGGGGGCTTTACCCAGCCGCAGATGGGTACTATTGCGGTAAAGACGTCTGAGTGTTCTGCTGCTAGGTACCAGGTTCCGGCACCACCCATGGAGATGCCCGTAAGATAGACTCGTGAGCGATCGCCACCGAACTCTACGATGGATGCTTCTAGCGTTGCTAGGGCTATTTCTTTTGCGGCATCGTGTGTCCAATGCAAGTTTGAAGGGCATTGCGGGAAGACTACTATTGATTTGAAGGCTGCAACACGTCTGCGTATTGCGCTGGCAAGGCCAACTTCAGTCTGTAGTAGTCCGTCACTTCCACGCTCTCCGCTGCCATGAAGAAACAGTATTACGGGCCACTTCTCATTCTTACTATACTCTACTGGTACATACACTTGATAACGATAGACAGTCTTACCGAGTTTTATCTGGCGGTTTAAGAAACCGGTTTCCAAGGTTCGTGCTTGTGTCAAATTTAAAAGTAGCAGCAAGAAGCAAGAAAGCCTTAGTATAGACATACTTAGGGTCTCGTTGTCTGCAAGCTAGTATCTATGACTGATAGCCTATCACTCAACTCTCTATACTTTTTATGCAACCAAGCAGGTATAAAGAGCGATAATACACAGGCCAGTGTAGTTATCAGGCGAGCATCGCTAGGCAGGTTTCTTATTTCTTCGGCGAACGCTCCCATAATGAATACCATTATTACCTGATAAGTGTATACCTGCAATGAATGTTGTCCTAGAGATACTAACCAGCCTTGACTTATTATCTTGCTTATCTGGCGGTAGAATGAAACTACCAGCAGTGTTAAGGCTGCAAAGTTGAGCAATCGCAAAAATCCGAGCTTATCTTTTGCTGTTAGGAACTCTATCGTTTGAAGTGTTGACCATCCGAAGACACCATGCCGTAGCAGGCATAGTGCTGTTGCGACAAACAGAGTCACTATTAGATAGCTTCTAGGGATACTAAACTTGGTTCCGCTGTAGCGATAGACGCCTGCATAAACACCTGCAACGAAAAGTAGTTGCCAGGCAAATATGTCAAAGAAACCTAGATCTATCGGTAGGAGAGTTCTTAGTGCAGAGACTAGAAGTTTCAAAGTTCCGAGCTGTGCTGCAAGCCAAAGTGCTATGCTTACGGCGAATACTCTGACCGTTTTGCCATCGACGAACCACGAGATTAGTTTTGGAGTAAGCAGTATAAAGACGCAGTATAGTGGTAGGATGTCTAGGTAAGCTGGTTGATAAAGTAGCGCTAGCCCTAGCAAGAATGCTTGAACAGGAGCGGCAATTATAGGTGAGTCGGCGAAGTATGGTATTGTAGCTTTCCATCTTTGTAGCAGTGTGTCACTGTGGGCAGCTAGCAGGATAATTAATGCCAGTGCTGAGACATGTGCCAGGTAGATCTTTGCAACTCGCTTCGAAGCAAGTTGCCACATAGCGGCCTCATCCTGTTTAGATTTGATACTGCTAAACACTAGGCCAGCTACAAGACCAGACAGAAATATAAAACCTTCGGCAGCAGTGACGAAGCCTAAATTATGTAGCGTGTAGTTGCTGAGACTGATTCCGAGATGATCTATTGTCATCACTATAAGAAAGAGTCCTCTGAAACCGTCGAGCGTATAATCTCTCTTCATACTTGATAAACAGACAAACACTCAATTATATCATTAGTAAAGACATAATCAACTGCTAAGTTGAGGTAGCTTGCAAGTAAGTACAGCAGAAACTATAATTTTGCGGTATGCTTAGGTCCATAGTGCTCATTCTAGTAGTCTGCATTACGGCATACTCTCAGCAAGACTGTTATCAACCGCATCGAATCTGGAATGCTAGTATGAAAACTTGGACGGATTTTGAGTCGATGCTGGCAGAAGTAGCAGATAGTGCGGTTATCTTTCTGGGAGAGCAACATGACGATAAGCCTACTCATAGATTGCAGCTTGCTTTTCTTGAAGGATTATCCAGGCGGCGCAACCAGGTCGTAGTTGCTATGGAAATGTTTGAGCGGGACACACAGCCCTTGCTTGACGCTTATTTGCAGGGTCGGCTTACAGAAACGGAGTTTTTGGCACAATCTCGCCCTTGGAACAATTACGCTGAAGACTATAAGCCTATTGTCGAATGGGCTCGTAAGCAAGCAAAGAGAGTGGTTGCATCGAATGCTCCGAGGCGTTTGGCTCGACTCGTGAGTATCTACGGCCCGGATATCTTACAGAAGCTTGAATTGCAGGATCGTAAATTGGTCGCTTCAGAAATTAGCTATGACAGAGATGTTTACTACGATCGGTTCGTTGAGGCCATGGGTATGAATCCTCACGAGAGTGGTTCTACTTTAGAACGCCTGTTTCAAGCTCAGTGCCTTAAAGATGACACTATGGCAGAGACGATATTGCAGATACTGACCGTCCTAGGTGGTGCTCGATCGGTTATAGTGCATATTAACGGTGATTTTCATTCAGCTTATAGGTTAGGTGTAGTAGTACGCACTCAGAGGCGCTTACCACAAGCAAAAATCAAAGTTATTAGTTTCGTTCCGGTTGCTGACATAGATTCGGTAGATACGACTGCGCATGAAGGGCGGGCTGACTATGTCGTCTTTACTCTTGCTCGATAGCTCTGAGAGGGATAAGGGGGATGTTCAGTGCAGGCGAGTACAGATCTATGCAAGAAGTTTTAGCTGCTGCTGAGTATCGTTATCTCAGCGGTGGCAGTAAGCGGCTGGAGCTTGACTATTTCTATGACCGTTACTCCGATTTTTGGCGTATATCTGTCATAAATGAGCTGCGAGAGCAGTACGAGCGGTCAACTATGACAGTTGATCGGGCTAGTTTCAGACAGCTTTGGGCAAGTAGCTGTGAGCTGTTGCTTAGGTACTCGCTTCGGCATATAGACGCTGAGCTAAGTAGCCGATGTGTCGTAGTATTTGACGGCTGTGCTTACGACTTGGAGCAGGTGCGGAGTTTACTTGCTACGGAGGCTGATAGAAGTCGTCGACTTAAAATCTATGAAGCTTATTGCAGGACCCTAAGAGACACGGATTTGTTGCGGCAAGAGCGGTTGCGGGCTATAGCCGAGCTTGTGTCTAAGCTTGGGTATAGTAGTCCTAAAGCATTCTATGCTGACGTTCGGCAGCTAGATCTGCAGGTTCTGGAAGTTTTGTCGAAAGAGCTACTTGCTACTACGCAGCAGGCATATGAGTCGGCACTTTCTGCTAGGTTGCGTGAGCTATCGCTGCCGTTTACCAAGGGTGAGCAGTTGCGAGCTCATCGTGCTGATAGCTTCTATTTGCTTGCAAAGTCTGTTTTTGACAGTTTTTATCCCGCTGAGCGCTTGCTTGAGGCCTGGCGTGAGACGATGTCATTGCTGGGCATAAAGACATATGCACAAAAACAGCTTCACATAAGTCGCCAGACTGGCAAGGTAGATACTTTTGCCATAGGGTTGTCTATACCTACGGATATCCGCTTTGTCGTGCATCCGCAGCTTGGTGGGCTTTATGGTTACATTCGGATGTTTCATGTCTCTGCTAAAGCGGAATTTATGGCACATATCTCCTCGCTGCTACGTCCACAGTTTTGCTACCCAGGAGATCTTGCTTTGGATGAAAGCTATGGTTTGTTGTTTTCATCCATCGTTACTGATCCAGTGTGGTTGGAGCGGCTGGCACGCAGAGCGCCTGTAAAGGAGGTGAGAAGAGAAGTATCGCTAGTAAGGCTCGCAAGAATCAGGTACTGGGCGGCACTGCTAGGCTACGAGCTACTTTTATACTCTGACAACTGCCGGTTAGATGCAGAAAGTTACAGCGAAAGCGTAAGTGCGGCTACAGGGTTTGGTTTCGATTCTGTGGAGCATATGTTAGCTTTGCCGTTTGTATCGGCTCGGATGTTGTATGCAGCTATGTTTGCGGCTGCGCTTAAAGATTATTTAATGACGCGGTATGGGCGTAGCTGGTGGATGAATGTTCGTGCAGGCAACTTGCTTAAGGAACTCTGGAACACTGGCTACAGGTATACTTCAGTGGAACTGGCGGAGCAGCTTGGTCTAGGCAGACTGAGTTTTGAGCCTCTGCAAGTTGAGTTACTTCAGGAATGCCGCCGCGCAGTGTAAGTGCTGTATCGCTATCTTTTTTTCTGCTGCAGCTTTTCCATCATAGCAGAAATGGTGCTATAGAGAATGCTTTATGGATGTGTAACATTTCGAATTTGCTGCTGGCTTTTGCCGTAGCGGCAAGAAGTGAGCTGTTAGCTTCGGTAGCATCGATGTGGTTGATACTAGGTCTACCGCTTTGGATAATAGATTTAGTAGAGTTCGGCGATGTGTCTTTAAGCACGTTGTTAGCACATATTGGTGGTGCAAGCGTATCTTTTTGGACGCTGCATAGCATCGGTGGTATCAGGCGAGGTTGCTGGCTTCTGGCGGTTGGCTGGTATCTGCTTGTACAACAGCTTTGTCGGTTGTGGACAAAAGCGCAGCTCAACGTCAATTTAGCTCATGCTCCTAGAGCACTGGGACTACTTACTGTCGATGACTACAGGCTTTACTGGCTACTGACTACGATTTTGGCCGCCTTACTTTTGTTGTTGCTGGAACGTTTCTGGCAGTCACCTAAGGGTTTGTTTAGCAAGCATGTTGACCATACCGGTAAGGACTGCAGAGAGCTACGAGATATTTATTGAGCGTGGTTTGATAGATCGCTCTGGTCAGATTATACGTGCTGTAGCTCCTCAAAATTGCCGCAAGATAGCCATAATAACGAATCGTAGGTTGTCTGAGCTTTATGCTGGGAGAGTTACTGCTACGCTGCGTGAACTTGGCTATGAAGTTATATTCTGCCTTATGGGCGACGGCGAGCGTTTTAAGACTTTGAGGACTGTAGAAAAAGTCGTAGGTTGCCTGCTTAGCCAAGGCCTTGGACGGCATGACTTGATAGTAGCACTTGGAGGGGGGGTCGTAGGCGACTTAGCTGGTTTTGTGGCTGGGACTTTTATGCGTGGCGTGGCATTCGTACAGATACCTACTACGCTGCTTGCTCAGATAGATTCGTCGGTTGGAGGCAAGAGTGCCGTCAATCACAAACTGGGAAAGAATATGATAGGTGTTTTCAAACAGCCGCGGACGGTCATAATCGATCCTGATGTGCTATCTACATTGCCGCAGCGCGAGCTGTTTGCCGCTATGTATGAAGCTGTAAAGTACGCACTCATAGCTGATTCTGATTTATTTGAGCTGCTAGAAGTGGTACCTAAAACTGCGTCTGCTTTGCTTAGTGACAGACGTCTAGAAGAGCTAATAGCTTGTTGTTGCTATATCAAAGCTGATGTGGTAAGTAGAGATGAGCGAGAAACCGGCGAGCGTAAGATACTTAACCTAGGCCATACGTTAGGCCATGCTTTGGAGACTGTTACGGGATACAACAGATTTAAGCATGGTGAAGCTGTCGGATATGGTATAATGTTTGCTAGTTCCTTAGCGAAAGAGCTTGGGTTGATAACAAAAGAGCAGCAGGATAAGATTTATAATCTCGTAAGATCTTTTGGACGACTGCCCTCGCTTGACGGAATAGATTCTGGAGTACTCTTAGGTGCCATTGCAAAAGACAAGAAGTCGGTTGCCGGCAGGGCGGTCTTTGTGTTACCCAACGGAATAGGAAAGGTTGTGATTAGGGACGATGTTCCTATAGAGGTCTTAGGCCGTTTACTTAACAGATTTTTGGAGCAGGGATTATGAGGAGAGAAAACTTATCGGCATTACGTTCTAGTGAGCGGGGCGAAGGAAATACTAAGTTCATCATAGTACTGCTGGTGCTAGCCCTTATTGGATTTGTCGTTTACAAGATCATGCCTGTTTACTATTTAGAGCAACAACTCGACCACGATGTGGCTGAGCTTGCAAGGGTATCTGCTATTAACGGTAAGGACCCAAAACTAGTCGAGAAGGATGTAAAGAAGATAATTGACTCGATGACTTGGGAAGACCCCGATGCTATAGAATATAAGGTTGATAAAAAAGGAGAGAATATAACTATTACTTGCAAGGGGCAGGTACCAATCAACTTACTTTTCTATAAGTATATCTATAAAGTAAACATCAGCCGAACTGCTAACCGCGGTGGATACTGAGGCTTAGTAGCGAAGATGAGCGGTATCGAGGATTAAAGTCACAGGCCCGTCGTTTACCAGCTCTACGGCCATCATCGCCTGAAAAACACCGGTGGCTACAGTTATTCCTGACGACTGAGCTCTTTCTACAAAATAGTTGTAGAGATGTTCTGCTTCCTGTGCCGTAGCGGCGTCTGTATAAGATGGACGCCGCCCTTTGCGGCAGTCTCCGTATAAAGTAAACTGCGATACTACAAGTAGCTGAGGTTCTGGTTGTTCTAGCAACGATAAGTTCATTTTGCCGTGTACATCGGCAAAGATTCGTAAATTTAGTATCTTGTCAAGTAGGTAGTCTGCCTCGGTTTTAGTGTCGCTTTTGCCTACACCGAGCAGTACGAGCAGGCCAGGCCCGATACTGCCTACGACGTGTCCGTCTACTGTCACTTTAGCGCGGCTTACGCGTTGTACGACCGCTTTCATCAGCACCCCTTACTGTGATGCTGCTTGGTAGTTGATGGCAGCTTTTTCAAGCTTTATGAGCGCTTCTTGTATGTCGACGTTGGGATCTTTCTCTGCTGCTTTAAGCGCTCGTTCGGCAAGATCTAGCTCTTGCTTTGCTGTGTCAAGGTCGATCTCTGTGGGAAACTTAGCATAGGAGGTTAGAATCATAACCTTGTTAGGACCGACTTCGACAAAGCCACCGTTGAGTACGACGCGAGTCTGTACACCATCTGCCCGACAGGACAATATGCCGGCTATAGCTAGTTGCGATATTAGTGGGATGTGTCCCGGCAAGATTCCCAACTCGCCGTCAAGCGCGGGAACTTGTACCTCGTCCACTTGTTGTGAAAGAAACAGGCGTTCGGGAGTTACTATCTCCAGATTAAGCTTCATAGCTCTCCTTTCAGGCTGCAGCCGTGAGCTTGCGGGCCTTTTCGCGGGCCTCTTCTATGGTGCCTACTAGGTAAAAGGCTTGTTCTGGTAGATCGTCATGTTGACCTTCGACTATTTCTCGAAAGCCCTTTATAGTGTCAGCGAGCTTGACGTAGCGACCTTCAAGTCCAGTAAACTGTGAGGCAACGTGGAAGGGCTGAGATAGAAAGCGTTGTATCTTACGAGCACGAGCTACGATTAACTTGTCTTCTTCAGAGAGCTCGTCTATGCCAAGTATAGCGATGATATCCTGTAGCTCCTTATATCTTTGCAAGATGCGTTTTACAGCCTGTGCTGTTTCATAGTGATCCTTGCCTACTATGTTCGGATCGAGTATGCGAGAAGTTGAGTCAAGTGGATCGACTGCTGGGTAGATTCCTAGCTCGGCTATCTGGCGCGAAAGTACAGTAGTGGCGTCTAGGTGTGCGAAGGTTGTTGCTGGTGCTGGATCTGTCAGATCATCAGCAGGTACATATATTGCTTGCACGGAAGTAATAGAACCTCTTTTTGTCGAGGTGATACGCTCTTGCAACTCACCCATTTCGGTAGCTAGGTTTGGCTGATACCCTACTGCTGAAGGCATGCGACCAAGCAGTGCAGACACTTCTGAACCTGCTTGCGTAAACCTAAAGATGTTGTCTATGAATAGCAGTACGTCTTGTCCTTGCTCGTCGCGGAAGTATTCTGCTACGGTCAAGCCTGTAAGAGCCACGCGTAGCCGTGCCCCGGGTGGTTCGGTCATTTGTCCATAAACGAGTGCTGCTTTGGACTTGCGCCAATCGTTTGGATCTATGACGTGTGACTCTTGCATTTCAAGCCACAGATCGTTTCCTTCACGGGTGCGCTCACCAACCCCAGCGAAGACTGAATAGCCGCCATGCTCCTTGGCTACATTGTTGATGAGCTCCATAATCAGCACCGTCTTGCCTACGCCAGCACCACCAAATAGACCTATTTTTCCGCCGCGCAAAAATGGCTGTATCAAGTCTATTACCTTGATGCCAGTTTCTAGTAGCTGTAGCTCGGTAGATTGCTGCTCGAACGAAGGTGCGTGTCGATGAATTGGGTAGCGCTGCTTTGCCTGTATCGGACCGCGTTCGTCTACGGGCTCACCTATGACGTTGATTACGCGGCCTAAAGTTTCCGGACCTACGGGCACAGTAATAGGTGAACCAGTGTCTATAACTTTCATTCCTCGAACTATTCCTTCTGTAGGAAGCATGGCTACAGTACGAGCACGTCCTTCACCGAGGTGCTGCTCTACCTCGACTATCACGTCAATTGGTTTTGGTACATCAAAACCATCGCTTACTATTCGCAAGGCTTGGTATATCGGTGGTAGATGTGCCTCGTCAAATTCTACGTCTACGACCGGGCCGATTACTTGCACTACTCTTCCTTCGTTCATATGGACTCCTTGTTTGAATTACTGCTCAGAAAAGCGAGCCAGAATAGCATAAATATAGAGCATTTTCTATCCTTGTAAGCAGTTTAAGCAATATCTCCGATCAGGGCTTGTACTAGCGCTACGGCAACAACTCCTGCGGTCTCAGTGCGCAGCGTTCTTGGGCCTAGCGTCACGAGGTTAAAACCCCAGGCCGTAGCCAATTCAAGCTCTTGCCTGCTCCAACCACCTTCAGGACCTACTACTAGCACGATTTCGTTTGTGGCGATGTCTCTAAGTACGGTCTGCAGTAGCTTCCCTCCTCGTTCTACAAAGAAAATTACAGGCACAGTATAGCTTGCTAGCTTGTCAAACTTGACAGTAGCTCCTATCTTCATAAATACTCTGCGGCCACACTGCTTGGTAGCTTCGACTATTATACGCTCCCATCGGGATCTGCGTTTGTCAACCTGTTGCACTTCTGTATACTTGCTTTCAAGTGGTACGAGACAACTTACGCCCAATTCGACAGCTTTTTGTACTACTAACTCGAACTTTTCTCCTTTACCTACAGCTTGAACAAGTGTTATCTTGAGCGGTGACTCAACCGGGTGGTTTAGTTCCTCCCCTAGTTCAAGTAAAAGCCGGTCTGGTTCATGCTTTTTAATCGAGGCTATTGCTTCTTTGCCGTTACCGTCGAAGACAGCTATTTTTTCGTGAGGACGCAAACGTAGCACTTTAGCATGCCGCGCTTCGTCGCCTTCAAGGACAGGTCGGTCGAAATTCGGTAGATAGAACCTATGCATATGAGCACAAACAAATCCATTCACCGGCCTGCCGAGCCTCTACTTTAAGCTGATAGGCTGCTAAGGCTTCAGAAATTGCTGTCACTTGCGAGCTAAGTATTCCTGAAACTACAAGCACACCACCGGCGGAAACTCGTGCAAGTAGCTCTTCTAGGTTGTCCAATATCACATCAGCTGTCAGATTAGCTGTAACCAGATTGTACTGGTCTTTGTAATCTTTTATAGAACCTACGAGAAAATTTATCTGTACCGAGTTCTTCTTTGCGTTTTCTATGGCTATCTGTATCGCTTCTGGATCTATGTCGCAAGCATCTATAACTGCGTCTGGTCGTAGTAGAGCTGCCGCTATTGCTAGTATGCCTGTGCCAGTACCGACGTCGAGCATTCTTCCGCCGCGCCAGTACTTCTCGATTGCTTCAAGACATAACTGCGTGGTTTCGTGCGTGCCAGTGCCGAAAGCCATGCCTGGATCTAGCTCTATCAGCACACGCTCAGTACAAAGACTATCTTTGGCCCAAGACGGTGTTATTAGAAAACTTTCACCTACGGTGAAAGGCTTCCAGCTAGCCTTCCATTTTGCTAACCAGTCTTCGTTTTGTATTTCGTCTATGGCTCTTATTAAGATCTCATTGCCTAGTAGTTTCGTAAGAGTGTCTTGGATGACTAATAAGTCAGGAGCTTCGGCAAAGTAGGCCTTCAGTAGAACTCTTCCTTCTGCGACGTCTCTTTCTTCTATTCCAGTGGTTCCAGCTTCCCATAGCACAGAGGATGCTGGTTCTATAGCTGAGCTCGGGACTTCTACGTTGACTACATACCAGCTCTGCATGTTTATACTCCAAGCAAGTTGAGTGTGGTTTCGTCATCGCGCCAGTGCTCATGAACTTTGACAAACAGTTCAAGATATACTTGCTTACCTATGAGGCGTTCTATATCGCGTCGTGCTTCAATACCTATCTGACGGATTTTTTTGCCAGCTTTTCCAAGCACGATAGCGCGCTGTGATTTGCGCTCGACGTATATAGCACAGAAGATTCTTGCAAGCTGATCGGTCTCTTCCCAGTGTTCGCAGGCTACTGCCGTAGCAAATGGTAGTTCTTGCTCTGTGCTTTGTAAAATCTTTTCACGCACCATTTCTGCTGCTATCGAACGTAGACTTGCATCGGTCAGAGTTTCCTCATCGTATATAGGCCTGCCTTCTGGAAGGTAACGAAACGTCAGGTCTACAAGCAAATCTATAGCTTCGCCTTTAAGGGCCGAGATCGGTACTACTTCCAGAAAATCGTGCTGTTTTCGATACCAATCGATTAGCGGTAATAGTAGATCCTTTCTGGGCAGAGCATCGACTTTGTTTAATGCAAGTATCGCTTTTTGGCCTGATTGCCTCACTAGTTCCAGCGCGTACTGTTCACCATGCCCGCTGGCTACAGTGGCATCGCGAAGCAGCATTACCAAATCTACGTTCTGTAGAGTGTCCAAAACGGTGTGCATCATTCTTTTGTTTAATCTGTGTCCTGGTTTGTGCACACCTGGTGTGTCTACGAAGACTATTTGTCCTTGCGGTGACGTTACCACGCCCTGTATGCGGGTGCGGGTAGTTTGAGGTTTATTTGACACCGCAGCTATCTTTTCGCCTATTAACCGGTTAAGTAGCGTTGACTTGCCGGCGTTCGGTCTGCCTATTAGTGCGACATAGCCGCAACGTTGTACTAGATCGTTCATACTTGCCTGCAGTAAAATTGGTCGGCAAAAGTGTAACATTTTCTCGAAGGATTGCAAAAAACGATACTCCAGATATGCCGAGCATATACGAGCTTGCTAAGATAGTAGGTGCGACGGTTAAGGGTGAAGACAGAATCGTCACAGGTGTAGCTTCGCCACAACGAGCAGGCGAAGGCGATCTGATATTCATAGATTCGGCAAGGCATCTGACTGCAGCTCTCGCTTCACGCTCTCAAGCTGTAGTTGCTCCGCCTTCGTTAGAAGATTATCCTGACGGAAAGAGTTACATACTAACCGAGCAACCAAAGCTTGTCTTTGCTCGACTGGTTCCTTTCATAATCAGCTTTACTCCTCCAAAGCCTGGTATTCACCCTACTGCTGTCATAGGACAGAATGTTTTGTTAGGCAGAGATGTTCATATAGGTGCATATGTAGTTATAGGCGATGAGGCGAAGATAGGCGACCGTAGTGTTGTCATGCCTAGTTGCGTCTTGGGTAACAGGGTTACCATAGGGGACGATTGCAAGTTTTTTCCTGGAGTTGTCATATATGATGGCGTGAGTATAGGTAGTAGAGTTGTGATTCACGCAGGTAGCGTCATAGGTTCTGATGGTTTCGGATATGTCTTTGACGGGGACGTCTATCATAAGTTCCCACAGATAGGTAATGTGATTATAGAAGAGGACGTGGAAATAGGCAGTAACTGCTGTATCGACCGTGCAGCACTAGATAGTACGGTGATAGAAAGAGGTACGAAGATAGACAATCTCGTGCAGATAGCTCATAACGTACTTGTAGGCCGGTCGGTCGTTATTGCAGCACAGACTGGCATTTCTGGCAGCTCCGTTGTGGAAGAACACGTCGTGCTAGGAGGACAAGTTGGCATAGCAGACCATGTCCGTATCTGTAAAAAGGCAGTGGTGGGTGCTCAAGCTGGAGTACCTACAGGCAAGGTGATTCGTTCAGGACAAACTGTCTGGGGCACACCTGCAAGGCCTATAGACGAGTTCAAACAAGTCTATGCACATGTACAACAGCTGCCTGCACTGAAAAAGCGCATAGAAGAGTTGGAATACCGTCTGAGCTTGTTAGAAAAGGCGATGAGCTAGTCTTTTTCTTGGACTTAGGATAAGCTAGCCTAGACCTTGAAAAATGCTAAAGTACAGGAAGGGGAGAAGCCGTGAATAATCCCAAAGTTGTAGAACTTCTAAGGGACTACTCTGCCGGTATTACCGGCTTCTTGCTGAGCTTTGGTACCTGCTTGGGGACGTTTGCTTATTATGAGTTGCTTGATGCTCCCAAACCGCCTTCGCAAACTCCGCCTGTAGTGGCTGCTACTACTATTGTAACTGCTACAGCTAATTTGCAACCTCAAACCATGCCTAAGAAAAAGAAGGTTAATCGGCTCAAGGCAGGTAAAAGCGTGTATGTAGAGGCCACAGCATACTGCCTCAATAGCAAAACCTCTTCAGGAGTACGTAGCAACTACGGCATATTAGCTGCTGATCCGAAGGTGCTGCCGATAGGTTCGGTCGTAAAATTGCAAGCAGATGAATATACTGGCCTTTACACTGTTCTTGATACAGGAAAGAAAATAAAAGGTCACAAAATAGATATCTACTTAGCTAATCATAAAGAGGCTATGAACTTCGGCCGCCGCAAGGTCAAACTCAAAGTGCTGCGTTACGGATGGAATCCTCAATCGATGGCGGAACAGCGAGAATAGACGCTGCTACACACTATCGCAGGTTACTGGCAGAGCTTGCCTCTTTCCGGACGCTAGGCGAGCTTTATCTCTCATCTTTCTATAAACACCACGGCCAGACATTGGAATCTGTCCTACAAAATATCAAACAGATGGAAATACCCGACGCTCGACCAACTACTTCGGACTTTGTCCGAATAGTGCAGTGGAACATCTTGCGTGGCAGTAAGTTAAATGCGATAACTAGAGCTTTTCAACAGCATTCGCTGCTTAAGCCTGCCGATATCGTAACGCTTAACGAGGTTGACGTCGGTATGGCTCGTACCGGGAACGTGAATGTGGCTTTCGAACTGGGGCAGCAACTGAAGATGCACTCTGTCTTTGCAGCCGAATATATCGAGCTAACAAAAGGCTCCCGCAAAGAAGCGGATGTGCTTGGCGAAAATAACGAATCTCTGCACGGTAACGCAGTTCTTTCACGTTACCCCGTGAAAAATGTGCATGTCTTGAGACTACCCAGTTGCTTTAATAGTTTCGAATGTGCAGAAAAACGCTACGGAGATCGTATAGCGCTTTTCGTAGAGCTTGTCTGCCGACGGCCTTTGTTGGTCGTTTCTACACACCTAGAAGTGTGGCATACGCCCAAATGCAGAATGCGGCAAATGCAGTTCATACTACAGGAAGTAGAGCGGTTGGTACATAACACCGAGCCTGTAATCATCGCAGGTGATCTCAATACCCTAACTTTTAGCCGCCGAGGCCGCCTGGATGCAGCGATAGGCCTGCTGAAACTGTTGCTTGCTAACCCCCAAAGCATGCGTATGAGACTGCGTCAACCCGAAAGTGACGAGCCTCTGTTTAAATTCCTCTATCGGCAGGGCTTTAAAATTAGAGGTTTTAATGATGACCTACCTACCTGTACAAGTGCGTTTGAAAGTATCGAAGAGATAGAATATTTACCTTTGAGGTTGAGAAGATTTGTAGAGAACGCTCTTCGTGGCTACGATAATAAACTAGAGTTTCGGCTAGATTACATATGTTGTAGAGGATTAGAGGCTGCGCAACCAGGTATGATCTGTAGAACCAGCGGTGTGGCTGCAACTGCCGCCACAACCATACTTGGCCTCGTAGACGACTTAGGTGAACCTCTATCTGACCATAACCCTATTTTGGCTGATGTTGTCGTCTGAGAGAGTTATGTCAGAACTATGGCTTGATGTTTGGGCTTGCCAGCTTTTCGGCAAGAGATAACAAGCAGCTTATAAGCTATCGCTTTTTTTAAATATCATTATGTATTCGTGTTTGAAAATGTAATAGTTACCTACTAATGCTCTGTATCGCCACAGTTCTTTTTGGCTTCTCTTGCCTTTTGTTTCGTCAAAATTTTTTACAACTATACTTTTCAGTAGATAATTTCGTCTCAAAACCTCTTGCATGCAGTAGAAGCCTAAAGGTATCCATTCGCCTTTAGCGTACTTATCGCCGATTACTAGTACTAGATATCGCTCGTTTGCTAAGTAATTTGTAACGTTATCTAGTACCTCTCCGAACATTTTTAGAAACTCTTTTATATTCTTTGCATTTGAAAGATCTGCTTCGTCTTTTGAAAAGCAGATAATGTCGTGATACGGCGGGTGCATGATGATGAGTTGTACTTGACTAATTTGATATTTTTCTAAAAGCTCTTTGAGATTTATTTTTCTACTATCTCCGATAACTATATCACTGAATACGTTATAAGCGTTTTGCTCTTTTTGAATTAGTTTTATTGCTCTATTAGCAACTTCTGAATTTAACTCTATACCTATCCCATTTCTGCCTAGTCTTCTACATTCGATTAGTGTCGTACCACTACCTGCAAAAGTATCTAATACCCAATCTTCTTTTTTAGTGTATCTTAGAATTATTTGATGTGGAATTTGTGGGATGAAATTACCCCAATACCATCCTAGGTGTGCTCCAGAGGCATCTCTTCTAGGTAGTATCCAAAGGCTGTCGGTTATGATGTTGGTATACTCCTTCCATCTTGAGAGATTTATGTCATTGATTTTATTTGTCTTAGTGTATAACAAACTGGTCTTTAATCTTTTCAGGTAATATTTTGCTCTTTCTAGAGTGTGTGATCTCATAATCTGATCTAGTTCAGAGATAAGTGTATCTATGCGCATTGGGAGGAGATCTTCGCTGAAATCTCCCTCTTCTTGAGCATTAACGCTATTAGCTAGTAGTTCTTTTAGAGAGAGAATCCTGCTTTTGAGGGAGGCGAGATTGTTTGTATTGAGTATCTCAGAAAGAGTCTCGACTAGTTTTTCTTTATTTGTCACTGTGCTCACTGGTCTAGTAGCTTATGGACTGTTTTTAGCACAGGAGTGCGGGATTTATAAAGCTTATATGTCAAGGCGCAGTTCTTATGGTGAAGATTTTGAATGATTTTTGTTGTGTGAAGTCGAACGTCTGACTTAAGGCAGGCTGCTTGAGCTTGGTATTGCAGAAGATCTGCTCACAGCAGCAGGCAAAGGCCAGACCTTGAAGTCTACTAGAGGTACCTACTGTTCGACCAATTTCCTTCCCGATTACTGTTGTGGGCTTGGCTGATAGCCCGGGCCGGAGTCGAACCGGCACGACCTTTCGGTCAGGGGATTTTAAGTCCCCTATGTCTACCTTTCCATCACCGGGCCGCAAAAAGGTAAGATACCACAATCCACAGGCTTTAAAAAAGTCGAACTTGCTTGTTGCTACGCAGAGCTGTCACGCAATGACAGGACATAGTCGAAATCACGCAAGCAGGCGGCTAGCTCGTGTATTTGTTCTTCGGTTAGACCTTCACAACTGATTAGTATGGTTGGGCCGTGCTCGCGGGTTTCGACTATGTACTTAGTCAGTTTGTCACCGAGTACTTCAAACAACCTTGCCTTATGACCAGAAACTATGAGGTTGAATCCATAGAGTGCCTCGTTAGGTTTTTCACACTTCTTACCTAGCGATAGCAGATGCTGTTGTAACTCTTTGTCAAACAAAAATACACGGTAATTGGTAGAAGAATTTGACACTCTAAGTACGATTGCTTCTACGAGGTTAGCGTTTTCTCCTGTGGCGATGGGCTTACCTTGGAAGTGATTAAAGATAAGAGATTTTGCCCAGTAGACTAGCTCGAGCGGTGAGCTACGTCTGTAAAACCTGTCCTCCAATTTCTGGACAAGCATCTCAGCAGTGATCATCGTTTCCTCTAGAATTTCTCTGCTACAGTTTTAGCTTGTAAGAATAGTAGCAAGTAATCTCTGCCGCCTGCCTTTGAGTCAGTGCCGGACATATTGAATCCGCCAAATGGATGAACATCTACCAGAGCTCCTGTGCATTTGCGGTTCAGATATAAATTGCCTACGTGGAAATCTCTCCTTGCCTTTTCGAGATTTTCTCTGCACTTCGAGTAGACGCTACCGGTCAAGCCATACTCGGTATTGTTAGCTATTTCCAGTGCATGGTCAAAGTTATCTGCCTTAATAACAGCAAGTACCGGTCCAAAGATCTCTTCTTGAGCTATTCTTGCGTTTGGAGCAACGTCGGCTATCACCGTGGGCTGGATGAAGAATCCATCTCCTGCTGATTCTTCTTTACTGCCGCCAGTCACTAATGTTCCCTCTTTTTTGCCTATCTCTATGTATTCCATTATTGAATTAAATGCTTTTGCGCCTACTACGGGGCCGGTAAAGATGGTGGGGTCTGTTGCAGGGCCTACTTTTAGCTGCTTTGTGCGTTCTACTATTAGTTCGAGGGTCTTATCGTAGACGTCTTCTACTATTACTGCCCTTGAGCAGGCTGAGCATTTCTGGCCGGAGAAGCCGAATGCTGAAACTACTATGCCTGTTGCTGCGTCTTCTAGGTCGGCGGAAGAGTCTACTACAATAGTGTCCTTACCACCCATTTCAGCTATGACGCGTTTAATCCATATCTGGCCGGGAGATGTCTTTGCGGCAAGTTCGTTTATCCTCAGTCCTACTTCACGTGAACCGGTAAAGGCTATGAAACGAGTCTTGGGATGTTCGACGATGTAATCACCTATGCGGCTACCACTGCCTGGTAGGAAGTTAACTACGCCTGGTGGTAAGCTGATGCTTTCAAGTAGCTCTACAAATTTGGCTGCTATGACAGGACTTTCGCTAGAGGGCTTTAGGACGACGGTATTGCCGGTCACTATGGCAGCTGTGGTCATTCCGACCATGATTGCTAACGGAAAGTTCCAGGGTGGGATGATAACGCCCACGCCAAGTGGAATATAAAACATCTCGTTTACTTCGTTTGGTAATGGTGAAGGTGTAAGTGGTTGCGTCTTTGAGTAGCGCAATGCCTCGCGGGCATAAAACTCCATAAAGTCTATAGCTTCAGCTGTATCGGCATCAGCTTCTGCCCACGACTTACCAACTTCGTAGACCATCCAGCAGGAAAACTCGTCTCTACGACGTCTTAGTTCAGCAGCAGCTGCAAGAAGATACCTTGCACGATCCTTTGCCGAGAAACGTTTCCATTGCTCGAAAGTTCTCGCCGCCGTCTGAATAGCCCTATCGGCAAGCTCTTTGTTGGCAAGATGGACCCTGCCTACTACTTCAGACTTGTTGCTCGGGTTGGTAGAGATAAGAAACTCTCCGGTTTCTATCTTCTCTCCTCCGATGATGATCGGATAATGCCGACCTAGGCAAGAGCTTACATAATCGAGCGATTTTTGAAATTTTGACATTACGGCTTCGTTGCTAAAGTCTCGATAAGTCTCGTTCCTGAACGGCGGTAAGTTCATTTTGCACCTCGACAGAATGTATTTGGCATAGCTATTATAGCTACTTGCACGCTTTTGTAT
The DNA here is from genome assembly GCA_025057015.1 of Blastocatellia bacterium. Classification (GTDB taxonomy): domain Bacteria; phylum Acidobacteriota; class Blastocatellia; order Chloracidobacteriales; family JADJPF01; genus JANWYG01. Next base: position 63,713 of record JANWYG010000011.1, on the reverse strand, counting down.
AGGAGTGCGGGTGAAAATCTTGGAAGTTAGCTCAGCCGAGCAGATAGGTGGCGGCGAGCGTCATCTTATAGGGATCGTGCGAGGTTTGACTGCTAAGGGGCACAGCGTAGACCTGCTCGTTAGACCTAACTCACCTATAAAAAATTTGTTTTCTACTTATAACGTGCTGGAACTTCCCTTAGTGAGTGCAGTCGATTTCTACTCGGCATTGAGACTATCGCGCTTGCTTGAAAATTACGATCTCGTACACGCTCACTACGCAAGAGACTATCCAGTAGTTGCGCTGGCAATGAAACTGGCACGAAGGAAGCGACCGCATCTCTGTTACGTCTTTACTAGGCATCACTATCTACCGGTCAAAAATAACTTTCTGTATCGTAGCTTACTGGCTGAAGCTGATGCTGCGATAGCTGTCTCGCACTATGTCGAAAGTCGGTTGCTCGAACGTTTACGATGGCCAAAAGCACAGATAGGTTCTATTGATGAAACTCCTTGTATAGTGCATATACCAAACTGGGTAGATCGGGAAAAGATCTGCCCGCGACTACCCAGGGACAGATACCTGCAAATGCTTGGTTTGCCGAAAGATAGGGTTGTAATTACTGTAGTCAATCGCTTGGATGAAGACAAAGGACAGCACCTGCTTTTGGATGCCTGTGCCTGCATAGAGGCTAACTTTCACGTCATTCTTGCAGGTAGTAGTGCTTCGCAGAGCTATCTTGAGAAGTTAGAGGCACAGGTTAGAAAAGCAGGTCTAGAAAAGCGGGTCACTTTTGCTGGACAAGTAGAAGATATAGCATCGCTACTTGCGGCAAGCGATATCTGCGTCGTACCTTCTTTTGACGAAGCTTTTTCGCTTTCTTGCCTCGAAGCGATGTCAGCCGGGCGATCGGTCATAGCTGCTTGTGCCGGTGGACTAAAGGAACTCATAGAGGACGGTGTTTCGGGGCTACATTTTGCTCCTGGCGACAGTAATGACCTTGCTAAGAAGTTGAAGCTTTTGATTGAAGATGCTGTACTGCGCGAAAAGCTTGCGGCGGTAGCTCAGAAACGAGCAGAGTACTATTCTTATGAACGGGCCCTAGGGCTGACGGTGCAGTTGTTTACAGAACTATCTTTGAGACGACAGCAGATGCCGCTGCCAACATTTCGCAAGTTTTAGAAATACGTAGTAAGCCGAAAAAGTGCAGATGATTATACCGGCAGTACCGTCCAGAAACCCAAACTTGAGGAAATAGTTTCTAAAGAAAGTGAGAGTTGGCCGTAGCAGCAAGTCTAAAGAGGTAATTGACTTACCGCTACGAAACAGTTCCTCGGCTGCTAGATCAGTGTAGCGATCGAGACGTAAGTGATGTGCGCTTAAACTTTCGATAGAGTAGTGTTCTAATTTTGCTTTCAGGTAGGCTGTTTGGCCGTTCACTTTCACTGATTCGTGTATGTAGTCTCCTTGCCAACGTCCCTTTTGCTTGCGGAATAGCCGTAGTTGATAGTCTGGTGACCAACCGGAATGTTTTACTGGACGACCCAGATAATAGTTCAAGCGGGAAATGTAATAGCCGTCGAAAGGGGGCTCTCCGGCAGCGAAAAGTGCTTTTATTTCATCCCGTAGTTCAGCAGTTACGACCTCATCAGCATCTATGCTGAGTATCCAGTCGTGCTTAGCAAGGTTGACGGCGCGTTGCTTTTGTGCTGCAAAGCCTGGCCAGTCTGTGACATAGACTCGGCTGGTGTACTTGCTTGCCAGCTCTACAGTTTTGTCACTGCTACCAGCGTCTAACACTACTATCTCGTCTGCCCAAGCTACTGACGCAAGCGCTCGGTCTATATTGCGTTCTTCGTCTTTAGTTATGACGGTGACTGAGATAGGCAACGCCATGCGCTAGGGTATATTGTTTGCCATGACTCGTTGCAGGTCAGCACGAGCCTTGTTGTAGTCTGTGCGTGCTCGCAGCTCGTTACCGCGGGCTGCGGCTAAGTCATTCTGTCGCTGTAGCACGAAGAAGTTGGTAGATAGCCCTACGGCAAACTTTTGCTCTTCAGCCTTGAGCTGAGTTTCTGCTGCTCGAACCGCAGCTTGAGCTGCCTCTACACGTTGACGGGCGGTCTCAAGGGCCTGTAAGGCATTTCGTACCTCTACCAAGACAGCTTCTATGGCTTGTCGCTTACGAGCTTCAAGTTGACGAGCCTCGAGAATTGCGCGACTGAGGTTTGCTTTAGCCGTGCGATTACGCAGCGGAAAGCTAAAGGTCAGGCCGAAATTGTATGACCTGCTATCGAACATATTTCCTAAGGCCTTGAAATAGCCACCATCGAAGGTAGTAGGTACGGGAATGATAGCACCGCCAGGATCTACGATGAACTTTTGTGTTTGTCGGCCGGCTATACCTACAGCTGAAAAGCCAAACAGTAGGTCTATTTGTGGCTTGGCCTGATTTTTAAAAAACTCTACGTCTATCTTGTTTATTTCAGTTCTGAGGTCGAGTTGTCTTAGCTCTGGTCTACGTTCTATGGCTACGTTCATTGCGCTTGTAAGATCTATAGGTTCAAGAACGAATTCTATTTTGTCTGTAGGCACTATGACGTATGACCAGTATTCGCTAGCTGGATCGTCTAGAAGCAAGGATTTGAGGGCATTTTCAGCCTGTGTGATCACAAGTAATGCAGATATGGCGGCATCCTTACGGCGTTCTAGTTCTGCTTCAGCAGAAACTATCTCTATAGGAGCTGCAGTACCAGCTTTTACCTGTATCCGGTTATTTCGCAGCTGTATTGCTGCTAGTTCTACTGAGTCACGCTGTATTTGTGCGTTTTCTATGGCAAAAACAAGATCGTAGTAGGCGTTCGATACGCGTGCTACTAAGTCTATCAGCCGCTGCCTGAAGGCATGGTCTGATATGCCAAGTTGCTTCTTTAGGCTGAGAATAGAACGTTCAGCTTGATTCTGCTTGAAGTTTCGCAATAAGGGCTGCACTAGTTGTATGTTCAGGTTGGGAGTGTATTGTGGATTAAGTAGCTGGAATGCGTTATTGGTTAATTGTCTCCTGTTGTTGAATTCTACGTTAAGTTGGCTGCCTATGGGGAATAATTGTGAGAGGGCAAAATTAAAATCTTGCAAATTGGACTTTATCTTTAGCGAATCGCCGCTGCGATTAAGAACCGACGCCGAAGGAAAAGTGTTATCTGCAAGGTTATAAGTAAACCTAGTGCTGATGTCATATGCACCCTGTGCGGCGAGCAGGTTATGTTCGGCAATCCTAACATTATCTCGCTCTATCTGTATGTCTAGATTGCGTTCGAGAGCCATGGCAATGGCATCTCTGAGCGAGAGCTTTAGCTGTTTGCTGCTGTCAATACCAATTCTTTCAGTTGGCAGATTTACCGGTAGATCATCGGTTGATGGCCTTGCTAAATGCTGAGCTAAAGATATAGAAGTCAGTAGAAAGAAGGTCAAGATATGTCTAAGCATGTCACTTACTCTCCAAGTAACTACTAGTATACCCTATTACGTGTGCAATTTGGGGCTTGTTTCAGCAAAAAGGGGAATTTCCTCTGCCAGTCTGAGGTAGACTTGGCAATGCAAAATGATTATCCTCATAAATTAAAACTGTGAAGAGTATGGTTCTATGTATGAAGTAATGATAGAAACGGAGTTTTCTTCTGCGCATGCTTTGCGCGGTTATAAGGGTAAGTGTGAGAGCTTACATGGTCATAACTGGAAGATAGAGGTTTATGTAAGAGGTGAACAGCTCAATGAAATAGGTATACTTGTTGACTTTAAAGAGCTGAAAGCTGCTACGAAGAAAGTAATAGACTACTTGGATCACAAATTTTTAAATGAACTACACCCGTTTGAAGAGTGGAATCCTTCTTCAGAGAACATAGCGAGATTCATACTCAACGAGGTTGGTGCTCTTATCAATAACCAGTATCGGCAGGTTTATAAGGTACGTGCTTGGGAGACGCCTTCTACTTGTGCCACGTACCAATTGCCTGATTAGCCGACTTGGCTAGTCATCATCGATTGGTCTCTCGGTTTCTACTCCTATTTCTTCAAATAGTCGGCGGCGAACTTGCGAATCATATATCTTCCATTTCATCTTCATAAAGTCTTCATCGTATGTGCCCGACAGAAAGCCTATGGGTATTTCAAAGCCGCCTGCTTCGTATTTGCCGCCGCCATAATAGTTTCCTTGCCAGTCCTTACCTAGCGCGCTCTTGAGGAAAGAGTCGGGGTTAAGCGTCACTTTCGTAGTCCGCAGACTTCCCACTATGACTTCTCTCTCTCCCTCTTTCTGGACTATTCCATAGACTACGGCTGTGTGTACATTTTCTTCGGACAGCAGAAAATCTGCTGCCTGAGGAATCGAGTCGCGGTCTTCATACCTGAGAAAACCCACGCCAGCGACGCTGAAGTTTTGCTTTATGATCCTGTTTTCCAGTGCAACCTTGATTATGTCTATCGTTCTATGCGAGCGCTTGACATTGAGTATTTCGGCTAAGAGCGGTTGATCGACATAGCTGCTCAAATATGCGGCTGCGAGGAAATCTTTCTCCCGGGCTCTGATTAAACCTGCAGTCTCGCTTCTGAGTCCATGCATCAAAGCTGTGGCAAGCTTTGTGTGCGCTGGACGAGATTTATCAAGTTGTAGCAACCCGTCGCGTAGGTAGTCGGTATATATTGTTGCTGTAGCCCCTACCTTCCTTATGTCGGTAAACTGAGCTTCTAGTATGTTTTGCCGCTCATGGTGGTCAACTATAATGAGCGGCTTGATCCCAGCCTCACGCAACTTTGCAGTAAGAGTGGTCGTGTTTCCCTGATTGTCTATGAAGATAGAGTGCTTGTAGATGGATAGGTCCATCTTTGGGTGGTAGCGCAGCAGGTCTATCTCTAGCAACCTTACCATGGCTAGGTTTTCTTGATGTGAGATAAACCCGTCGTAGACTATGTCGGTTTCTATGCCGAACTCGTGGGAAATCATTTGATGTGCGAGTGCAGAAGAAATAGCGTCAGGATCGGGAAAATTCTGTATTGCCACTATATGTCGCTCACCACTGTGCTTGTGTAGTAGTGTCGATAATTCCTCGCTTTTAGGTGTGATAGTACGCTCTGCAGCAGAGTCGACTTTGTCGTCTTTCCTCTTTATGTCTTTTATGTTAGTTTGCATAAACTATCCTTTTCCATAGAATACTCTTTGGTAGCTACAATTTCAATTGCCAACTTCTTTGAATAGCTTGACCAAGTTTTTAGCTGAACCTATTATCTAAACTAGTCACTATGAATACTGAAATTTCTCTAACGCTGTCATTGATAGCTGGTCTAGCATCATTCTTATCGCCTTGCGTCTTGCCGCTCGTTCCGATATATGTATCGATAATATCTGGAGCTTCGATAAGCGAGCTCAAAAATGCGCAGGCAGGTCTACGCCGAGTGGTCTTTGTTAACTCACTTATGTTTGTTACTGGCTTTTCTGCCATTTTTATAGCCCTTGGTGTAGCTGCTGGTCTTCTCGGAACACGGCTAAATGCTTCCCTTCCGATAATTACCCGTGTAGCAGGCGTGCTGGTGATACTGTTTGGCTTACATATGATTGGTTTTTTCAAGATTCCGGTGCTTTATCGGGATACAAGAAGTCAGGGCTCTTCTGTTAGAGGCCCGCTTGGCTCGCTGCTGATGGGGCTTGCTTTTGCTGCGGGTTGGTCGCCCTGCGTAGGACCTATACTTGCTGGTATACTGGTCCTTGCTGCTAACCGTGAGACCGTTATGCAAGCTACCGTGTTGCTGGTAGCTTACTCGTTAGGTATGGCAATACCGTTTCTTCTTACTGCTCTTGCCGTTAACAAGTTCCTAAGCATAATGAACCAATTCAAGGCGCATCTTCATAAAATAGAAGTTGGCGCCGGAGTCTTGCTCGTAGGAATAGGACTGCTAATAGTTACAAACAATCTCACGTTGCTAAACCGCTTGCTGCCGGATGTGTCAGCCTTTTTGCCGGAACCTAAGATAGAAGCTCCTAAAGTTTCCAAAGCGACGACTTCTGCTACAGAAGCTAGCAGCGCTCCTGATATGTCGTTTACTGACTTGGATGGTAACACCATACAGCTTTCTTCGTTTCGCGGTAGGGTATTAGCACTTGACTTCTGGGCAACTTGGTGCGTTCCCTGTAGAGAAGAAGTTCCTATCTTTAATGAGCTAAACCAAAAGTTTGCTGAAAAAGGCCTGCAGATATTGGCCGTAGCGGTAGATAGCGACGATGCGGCTATCAGGAAGTTCATCAAGGACTATGGTGTGCGCTATAAAGTAGCCGTCGGATCTGCTGAGCAAAGTTCTCAATTCGATCCTTTTCCTGGCTTACCTAAGACCATATTAATAGATCGCTCTGGCCGTGTTCGTGCAAAACACTTGGGCTTTACTCCTCGTGAAGACCTAGAAAAGGAAATAGAAAAACTCTTAACTGAGTAGTCTTTTTGATGTGCTGAATCATCCGCTCCTGGTTTCTCTATTCTCTGGATCCAGCGTTATTTTTTGCATCCACTCAAGAATTGCTTCGAGACAGTTCAGAGTAAGTAACAAGAGCTGTTTCGAGACAAGTTTAGCGAGTAAGTTAGTTGAAGTGTGGGTCTTGATAACGATGTAGCGCGCTTGCCGTAAGAGAAGTACTTGAGAGCGTTGCTGACTTTCAGAACGCTACAAATTGGTTTTGTAAGCGATTTCAAGCATATCTATTTTCTACAAACCAGTCGACAGCTTCTTTAAGTGCTTGCTCTATGGGGGTATTTTGAAGTCCTAGCTCATACTTAGCCTTTTCTGTGGAATAATACATGTATTGCTTGGACATTTTTGCTGCACTGACGCTGACTTGTGGAGGTCGACCAGTTATTCTGCTAAGCAGCATCTCATCCAGGTATCCTACGGCTATTGGTATCCAGTGGGGTATGGCCTTAGTAGGAGCAGGAAGGCCTGTGATAGAAGAAAGCAGATCTAACATTTCTTTGAGAGTAACATTGCAATTTCCTAAAATGTATCTTTCGCCTATGCGGCCACGTTCTGCAGCTAAGATGTGTCCCTGCGCAACGTCCGCTACATGAACAAGGTTTAGACCCGTATTTACGTAAAACGGCATCTTGCGTCGTAAAAACCTGACTATTATGTCGCCAGTAGGAGTAGGCTTGCGGTCATACGGGCCTATTGGAGTGCTAGGATTGACTATTACTACTGGTAACCCTTCACTTGCAGCTTGACGAGCGAGTGCTTCAGAAAGGTATTTGGACTTTTTGTAGTCGCCTATAAGATCTTTCAGATTTGTTTGTGTTTGTTCGTTAGCTAAGCTGCCGTTAGCGGCAACGCCTATAGCTGCTACAGAGCTAGTATGTACTAGTCTTTTGATGTTTGCTAAGCGAGCGGCACGGAGTACGTTGCGAGTACCATCTACATTTGTGCGGTAGATGGATGCAGCGTCTCGTGCCATCAGGCTGTAGTGTGCCGCTACGTGAAAGATCCACTCGCAGCCTTGCATAGCTTTCAAAAGGGCTGTTTCGTCTTCTAAGCTGGCATAGACTATATCTAGATTTAGTCCTGCAAGATTGGCTGTGTCACTTTGCGGGCGTGCTAGAGCTCGTACCTTAGCTCCGTTTGTCAGAAGGGCACGCACGAGATTTGCACCTATGAAACCTGTTGCTCCTGTGACGAATACTTGCATTGGCGGCGATTATACCATGGGCTATATTCTAGACCTATTGATAGTATCCTGCTTGTGTATAGCGGTGCGGTAAATGGTTCTATGTTGTGAATGGCAAAGCGCTTACCTATCTCAAGCTTGTATATGTCTGTTCCCATTGAAAGTATTCCTACGGTTTTGCCTATTATTTTCTGTCGTCCGTCGAGTACTTCCCAAAGAAGTAACCCGCTGCGGGTAACGCTTTTGCGAAAGAAAAGATAGCAAGTGTTCACTGTCGTTACTTCTAACAATTCCACTGCATCATCTTTAAGATACACTTGTTCAACCTGTACTCGTGTACGTCTGGCGGATAGCTCGTTAGATGTGTTTTTAACTAGTTTATCTGTGTTCATCTCAACTTCTCCTAAACGAGGATTCAATCTCGAAAGAGCGTAGCTCTTTGTCACCGAAAGTTTGAAAAACTCTGTACCTTACAAACCAGCCTCTAGATATAATGAACGCGTTTTGGGGGAGCTTCGGAAGGTTGTCCCTTCTTATTTTCAGCTTAGCTTGCAAAGCTGGACTTTAATCGTGGAGCGGCTATGGTGAGAGTGAAAATAAACGGGCACGAGCACGTACTACAGACTGAACCGCTGGCTCGTCTGCTCGACGTTCTTCGAGAAACACTTGGCTTTACTGGAACAAAAGAAGGTTGTGGTGAGGGAGAATGTGGGGCCTGCTCGGTGATAATTGACGGTGAACTAGTAAATTCTTGCTTGATACCTATCTGTCAAGTGGATGGGTGCGAAATCCTTACTGTCGAGGGACTTGCTGTTGATGGTGAGCTTTCACTACTGCAACAATGCTTTGTGGAGTACGGAGCTACGCAGTGTGGTATATGCATTCCTGGTATGCTAATGGCAGCGAAAGCTTTGCTTGATTCGAATTCTTGCCCGACACGTAACGAGATAAGGGCAGCAATAGCAGGCAATCTCTGTCGTTGTACTGGGTATATGAAGATAGTAGATGCAATAGAGGCAGCAGTAGCGGCCAAGTTGGAGGTAAAGTGAAAGTATATTCGCCTACGTCTCTTCAAGAAGCATACGAGATCTTGGCGTCGACGGAAGCTAAGATACTTGCAGGCGGCACCGATCTCATGGTGCTATGGAATAGTAACGTTGCCAAGCTTCCTCAAGTCGTAGTGGACATTTGGCGGATGAAGATGCTTGCCCAGATAGACGACGAAGGTGAAGTTTTACGCATCGGTGCGAGGTGTACCTACACGCAAATTATCAATAATCCGTTGACTAAGAACTTTGCTCCTGCTCTAGTTGATGCAGCACGTACTATAGGAGCAGTCCAGATCCAAAACCGCGGTACTATAGGTGGAAACGTAGTGAATGCTTCTCCTGCCGGTGATTCGTTGCCGGTTCTAGTTGCGTTCGACGCAAAAGTTGAGATTGGTTCGCTGCGTGGCGTTCGAACAGTTGCTTTGGAGCAGTTTTACACTGGATACCGCAAGACCGTGCTGGCTGCTGACGAGATGGTTACGGCGATACTCTTGCCTAAGCAGCGCGAAGATGAAGTCTCCAAGTTCTACAAGATTGGTACGCGTGCTGCGCAAGCCATCTCGAAGGTGGTGATGGCAGCTCGCGCCGTTCTACAAGGTGGCTTGATTGCTGCTGTAGGCATAGGCGTAGGTAGCGTGGCTCCGACCGTTATACGAGCGAAGGCCACAGAGGGCGTTATGCTTGGCCGACAAATAGACGACGAGCTGGTTACCGCAGCCCGTAGGACTATGATGAATGAAGTCAAGCCTATTACTGATGTTCGTTCTACTGAGTTTTATCGCAGAACTGTAAGCGGAAATCTAGTGGCGAAATTCTTGAGAGAAATCGTATGATGACTTTGCTGCTTTTGTTATTACCGTTGATGGGACAGATAGAAGCCGACATTATCTTTACTAACTGTGTTGTTTACACAGTTAATCCGAGGCAGCCTCGAGCAGAAGCTGTAGCAACAAAGGGAGATAGGATAGTCTACGTTGGTTCTGCGGAAGGCGCTAGTTTGTTAAAAGGGCCGAAGACGAAGGTGATAGACCTCAAAGGCAAAGCGGTCTATCCGGGATTTACCGATTCACATTGTCATTTACGCGGCATAGGTGAGCGCGAATTATCCCTCAATCTCGAAGGTACGAAAAGCCTAAGGGAGATGCTAGAGCGGGTTAAAGAGCACTCGGCCGATGTGGGGAAAGGTGAGTGGGTAATAGGCCGTGGTTGGATAGAGACGTTTTGGAGTCCGCCGGTCTTCCCGACTAGCCGCGATCTAGACAGCGTAGTTTCAGATAAGCCCGTGGTTCTTTATCGGGCTGATGGGCATGCTGCAGTAGTAAATACGGTAGCTCTGAAACTATCGGGGATAAGCCGAGACACGCCTGATCCGTTTGGTGGAAAGATTCTGCGCAACGATAGCGGGCTGCCTACAGGGGTTCTGCTTGATCGGGCTCAGGAGTTAGTAACGAAGCACATCCCAGCACCTACTTTGCATCAGCTTGAGAAAGCTATCATAACTGGTGCAGAGCGTAGTCTGAGACTTGGTTGGACAGAGCTTCAAGATGCCGGAGGAACGCTTTCTGAAGCTGAACTGATACATTCGCTTTGCAAGCAGGGCAAACTTCGTATTCGAATATACAAGGCGGTGCATGGGCCTAGCGAGGATGCATATAAGCTCATAAGGCAGGGTGCAAAAATAGGTGTTTGCGGGAATCGATTTACGCTGCGCAGCATAAAGGTTCTGTTAGACGGAGCATTAGGTTCACGTGGCGCAGCGATGATGGAGCCATATCTTGATGAAGCTACTTCGGGCTTTCTGACTGTAAAAGAAGAAGAACTGTTCCCTATGCTGCTAGAAGCTCTCAGGTTTGGGATACAAGTACAGACCCATGCGATAGGCGATCTTGCAAACCGAAGGATACTAGATCTCTACGAGAGAGCATTTGCTGCGGTGCCGCCTAATGAACGGCTGGTACCAGAGCCTAGATGGCGCGTCGAGCATGCTCAGATCCTTAGTCCAGCAGATATAGGACGTTTTGCGAAATTAGGTGTAATAGCATCGATGCAGCCTTCGCATGCTATAAGCGACTTGCATTTTGCGCCGCGTAGGATAGGTCTACAGCGCTTAGCGGGTGCCTATGCTTGGCAGAGTTTGCTAAAGAGTGGAGCTATCATTGCTGCTGGTTCTGATGCGCCGGTGGAAGCTGGCGATCCGCTGATCGAGTTTTATGCTGCTGTAGTACGTAGGGATATGCAAGGATATGCTGGTGATGGTTGGCACCTAGAGCAAGCACTAACTCGCGAGCAAGCACTGAAGATGTTGACGATATGGCCGGCTCAGGCAGCTATGGAGGAGCATTTGCGGGGCAGTATAGAGGTCGACAAACTTGCCGACCTTACAATTCTTTCGGCAGATATAATGACTATACCCGAAGGGGAGATATTGAAGACTCGTTGCTTTATGACTGTTGTGGGTGGCGAGATAGTCTATGAGAATAGGTAAAAGGAGGTATATATGCAGGAGCAACTCGAAGAATTAGTCTATGCAGTGCCGGATGAGGACCCACCTGTGGAGTTTCGGCGTGGTAGTGACGGTAGGTTTTATAAACGTGAGGCTGTTGAAGGTAAATTTGCTGAAGATGGCAGCGATTGGCAACTGCTTAGCTCTACTGAGATAAGAAGGTATTTATCTGGAAATGGCGCTTTGGCAGACTGGCTGCGTGAGCTAGTGCTGCCTGGAGATCTAGAAGAAGAGGACGAGGTAGAGGACCGCAGTCAAATAGATGCCCGTCGGTTGTTAGGTCAGAAGCTTTAACGCTTTAGAAAGTTCAGGACGTACTGAAGAGCTTCGCTGACCTACTCGGCAAGTTTGGTATTTTCAAGTTCCTACAGGGAAGGGATTGTGAGTAAGCTGATCATATTCGATCTGATGGATACTATAGTTGTAGATCCGTTTTCGAAGCTCTTCCCTTCTCTGTGTGGAATGACTATGCGACAGCTGCTCGAAGTGAAAGATCCGGAAAGCTGGATTTTGTTTGAACTGGGGGAGATTACTGAAGACGAATATTTTGAGCGGTTCTATCGTCGGGAGACTAATCTAAGGTTAGACAATACCAGGTGGTTTAAGGAGAGAATCTTTGCTTCTTATGAATTCGTTGAGGGGATGGAGCGACTGCTAGAGGAGCTAAAGCGGAGTAACTATCAACTTTGGGTACACTCGAACTATCCTGTTTGGTTCGAAGTAGTTCGTGATCGGCTTGGTTTAGATCGTTTCTTTAAGGGCTATGTACTGTCTTATGAGATACGCGCGCGCAAGCCCGACTGTACCGCATATAAACGTGCTCTTGGAAGGATAAACGCTTTACCTCGAGAGTGTACTTTTATAGATGACCGAGAAGCTAACGTGGAGGCAGCCCGTAGGTTTGGTCTATCGGCTATACTGTTTCGAGATGTAAGTACCTTAGTCGAGGATCTGCGACTGGCACTATAGAGAGTGCCAGTCGGCTGAATTTGGCAAGCAGGAGGTTATCTAACTCGGAGGTTGGTATGTGCCAACTAGGAATTCACATCTATTTCGAAATCTGGGTCTAAGAAGCCTTCTTTTTCACATTCTCGCAACAGCTGATACATACCCCAGACGAGCTGACGCGCACGGTTTGCAGAAGGATTTTCTTCTCTGGGATCCATAGAGATAGCTTTTTCGAAGTCTGCAGCAGCTTCTTCGAGATGAGCAGTGACCAGGTACACTTCGCCTCGATTAACATAAGCATCTAGGTTGTTTGGGTCAAGCTCTATAGCTTTATTTAGTGCAGCCAGAGCTTCGTCATACTTCTCTTGCCTGATGAAGATAGCACCGGCGGCATTGTAGTAGACCGAGTTCTTGTCATTTAGAGCTATAAGACCTTCTATCAGTACCAGTGCTTCATCTAAGCGATCCTCTTCATAGAGGGTATGCGCCATAATGGTTATGTTTTCTACGTCTTGGTTTGTTAGACTGAGAAACTGCTGGAAGGAAATCTCTCCTTCGGCGGTTTTGCGGATGAGTTCGGCAAACTCTTGTTCTGTTGTAACCGAAAGAATTGAGTCTTTTGTCTCATTAGTTGCTTGCAAGTGTTGGGGACGATCTAGATCACTCATAGAAAACCAATCTCCAGCGAGATTTTTGCCTGTATGGCAAACAGAAACAGGGCAACCGTACTACTTAACGATTGCCCTGTCAAGAGATAAACCCACTTTCGAAACCATTAACTACGCACGAAGCAGCTGCATAGCATCGTTGAATATGCCGTTGATCTTGTTAGCGATGTCTATGATCTTGTTGAGCATATTCAAACCTGCACTCAGCTTTTCTGCAAAGTCATTCAGGAACTTGACCTGGATACCAAACTTGCCGAGCAGGTCAGTGACGGTCTTCAGTACGTCTTGAACTTTCGAGCCAAACTCAGCTACTTTGCCGAGGAAGCCTGTAACTTTGTTTAGGATATCACCAATCTTTTTGCCAAGACCAGTGCCATTAATCAGATCGCCTATAACTTTCCCAATGCCACCCTGGAACAGCTTTCCGATGCTGCCGAGCAAACCAGTCGGGTTCTTCAATATAGAGGGCAGATTCTTGACAACATCGCTCAAGCCGAACTTGCCGGCTATACCACCGAATATATTTAGGCCAGTCTTTAGCAGGTTCTTAAAGTCTAGCTTGCCTTTCGACAAGAGGCTAGTGGCTGCATTGGCGATTATTCCGCCAAGCGGACCGCCTAAAACTCGACCTGCAATACCAATCAAGGTTTTTCCTAAGCCGCTAGAAGCGATGTTTCTTACTGCATTAAATACTCCACTAAATACCTTACCTACACCACCTAGAAATCCCATTTTATCCTCCCAAATGTTTGATCTTTTGAAATACCGTTTTTGAATTACGTGTATCAAAAATACTTTTCACTCAGCTTATCGGAAGGAGAGATAAAAAGTTGCTTGTTGAGCGGAAAAATTTTTTCTTAGCTGAGCAACTTTCCGAGTCCGGCTTTACCAAATAGCTTACGCCAGATGTCTATGAAAGCTTCTGCGGCAGCTCGTCCAGAGGAGAATTGATAAACAGTGAGCGTAGCTGCCGTTTCTACTTTCTGCTGCTTGTTAGAATCGAGGCGCACTGTTGTTGGGACACGTAACTTGTTTTCGTAGAAAGCTTGACCTATGCGGCGAGCCATCAGTTCTATTTGCTTGTCGAATCCGCGCAAACGCTCGACACGTCCTTCGCCAAGCCCAAAGCACCACTCAAGATGCTCCTGAGGAATGTTTCGGGAGTACTCACCGAAGATAAAACCGCAATCTCGCTGGAGGAGAGTAACTAGTACTTGAGGGTTGATCTTGTTTGCTCTAGCAGCAGATTCTATTACTTTGGCTGGTATGCGTCCATCTGGTAAAGGCTTTGAGGCCAGGCCTGAGCCTTTTTCGTGAAATAAGTACTGAATGTTACCCCAGTCCATTGCTAGGTGATTAGCGAATGTCTCGTCAGGAAGTAGATAGTCCGCAGTAGCTTTGCCTGTAGTGTTTGGATTGGGTAAGTTTATCAGCGTTGCCGTAGGGTTAGGACTGATGAAAGCTAGGCTCAAGTAGCCTTGCGAAAGCTCGTATCCTCTCTTACTGTTAGCTATGGGATTGTTGCTTACTGTTTCTAGTTCTGCTGTTGGATGCTCTTGTTTTTCGTCCTTGTCTTTCTTGGGCGAGTCATCTTGCTTCTCTTCGGTTCTTTCTTTATCTTGTCGAGATGGAATCTTTATGTACACGCCGGCTGGCAGACGGTTGGGATCGGCTATGAAGGGATTGGCTGCAACGAGTGTCGCCAAGTCGCTGCCGAAAGCCTCTGCTATTGACTGCAGAGTATCGCCTGGCCTTGTCAAATACTGCTCGAGTGTTTCTCCACTTGACAGGTGATAGGGACTGGTTGTGTCTATTTTGTTGACTTTGACCATGTCTATCAGTATATAAGATAACCATATAACTTTAGAAGTATCTTGAATGCCAAGTGTCTCCACGAGTTGTAATCTTCCTCGTATAGAAAGAAGCGAGTATGCGCAAAGGCGCAAGCAGTTCAGGTCGCATTTGGGCTCTGCTGCCGCGCTCTTTCGTAGTGCGCCGCTTCTTGTCCGAAGCAACGATGCAGAATATAGGTACCGTCAAGATAGCGATTTTTACTACTTGACGGGATTTGTTGAACCTGATGCTGTTTGCCTGCTGCTTCCTGAAAAATACGTTCTCTTTGTCCGACCTCGTAACAAGGAACGTGAGTTGTGGGAAGGTAGTCGCTGCGGTCCAGAAGCCGCAAAAGAGCTATTTGGTGCCGACGAAGCTTACAGCATAGATGAGATTGACGAACTGTTGCCAATGTACTTAGAGCACGTCGATTTGCTCTATTACAGCTTAGGACGCGATGAAGAGTTTGACAGAAGGGTTTTCCGATGGCTGAGGCACTTCAGAACGGTTAGGCAACGCAGCGGCAGAGGCCCGTACGGAGTGCTCGATCCGAGCGAAGTGCTACACGAAATGCGCCTCTACAAATCTTCGGAGGAAGTGAAGCTTATTCGACAGGCTGCCAAGATCTCAGCAGCCGCTCATCTGGAGGCAATGGCAGCTTGTCGTCCGGGAATGTATGAGTTTGAGATAGAAGCCATTTTAGAGCACCGGTTCAGACGCGAAGGGGCCAATGCGCCAGCTTATACTCCTATAGTAGGCTCAGGCCCTAACGCTACTATCTTGCATTACACTGCTAACCGAAGACGGATGATGGATGGGGATTTGTTGCTTGTGGATGCTGGCGCTGAATACGAGTATTATTGTGCTGATATCACACGTACCTATCCCGTAAATAGTCGTTTTACGCAGCCACAGCGGGAGCTCTATGAACTAGTGCTCAGAGCACAAAAGGCTGCCATAGAAACGGTACGTCCCGGAGTTAGGTTTGACGAAGTGCATAAGTGCGCTGTGCAGGTGCTCCTAGAGGGGCTCTTGAGCCTAGGCTTTGTCAAGGCTGATCTTGAAGCGGCTCTTGAAAACGGCCTTTATAGACGGTACTACATGCATCGTACCAGTCACTGGCTGGGTATAGACGTACATGATGTAGGCAAGTACATGCTTGACGGGGTCTCGCGCACCTTGGAGCCTGGTATGGTACTTACTGTCGAACCGGGGCTGTATATCCCGAACGAAGAAGATGTGCCAGAGCGCTACCGAGGGTTGGGGATACGTATAGAAGATGACGTGCTAGTTACCTCAGCTGGACGAGAAGTCCTGACTGAAGGCTTGCCTAAGGAGATAGAAGAGTTAGAAGCTATGGTGGGTAGGTATGAAACGTTGTCCATTGTGTGATAGACGTTGGGATGATGAAAAGATTTTTTGTCCCATGGATGGGCATAAGCTGAAGTTAGTGGCCACTCAGTCGCAGGTAGATACTCCCAAGCTAGGTGATTCTAGCTCTAAAGAGCGTCAGAGAGAGGCGAAATTCGAACTGCTGTCAGAGTTTATCTTTCACGAGGCCGAGTTGGAGAAGAGCTTAAGCCAAGAACCGCCGCCGAGTCTGGCGAAGGTTGCCGATGTGGCTATCGAACAGCTACAGGCCCGAGACTTGGAAGAGCTGCGTAAGTATGCTGCTTTGTATGAAACTTTTAACATACAATGCCGCACGGTGCATTACTTTGTAGAGAAACTTGCATCCGAAAGCGAGAATTTCTTCTGTGAAATCGTTCACCTGGAAGAATATGCAAAACGAAGTATGATATTTAACTTCTCTTTCGGCTACGGTAAATATCAACGAGTTTTCCCTTTGACTGTAAGCTATCATCGAGAGCCACGTCGTGAGGTTTCTGTTACGATCGACCTCTATGAAATAGCTCAGGATAAGGATACAAGGTACTTGCGCACTGAGCGGATCGGCGGACGCGTAGAAAGGCTACTGTCGGGGTTCAGTTACACGATCTCGCCCCCGCAGGGCACCGAGGGTGTTGCACTTCTCAAATGGCTGGATGAGACGTTTAGAAAGATCGTTAAAGCAGCGTACGAAGTCAATTAGGAGTGGTTGTCGTAAAGGAGGCAGAACTCAATATGTATCCACAGACACTAGATGCTCGCATAGCAGAATTAGATACCGCCAGAGCTATGCTGCTCAAGGCACTGGACAGCAAAACTGACAAACAATCCGGTTGGTCAGTGACAGAAATTGCTTACCATCTCTACCTAGCTGAAAAGCAAATAACCGAGACTTTGCAATCACTACTCAAGCAAGCAGACACTTCAAGTCGACCTTCAGATGACCAGCTGCGGGAGGAATGGGAAAAAGTAGTGGCTTTCTTGAGTGACAAAAATATACGTATGGAGGCACCAGAGTCAGTTGTGCCAATCAATCCGCCGCCACTAGAGCGGACTAAGGAACTGCTTGCTGAATCGCGCAAAGCACTTCTGGAGTTGCTCAGTAAGGCTACGCTGGACGAGGTCGCTTCGGTGAGTTTTCCACATCCTTTCCGTAGGATAGGCAGGCTGAGTGGTCTTGGCTGGCTTTCGCTGCTTGCTCACCACGAACGCCGACACGCTTTGCAGATATGTGACAGCGTCTAACGCTCCCACGCGCAAAACCTTTCTGCTGGAGTAGAGGTCGCAGCAGGCGGCAGGGCGCGAGCAGTAGCTTTTTCGTCTTCACCTTTGAGTATTAATTCTATTTCTTTGCGGCAGTCATTGATGTGCGCAAGGGTTGCTTGATCAGTGGTTCTCAGAGCTGCGCGCTGTAGCTTTTTAGATAAAGAAGTTAAGGCTGCTCGAGCAAGCGCACGGAAATCTGTAAGCTTGTCTGCAGGGGAAGCGGCAATCGGTGTACCGGTAGAGGCTGGCGAAACTGCAGCTGTTGGTTGCTGTAGCTGTGTTCTAATATGCTCTAGGTAAAAACGTTGGAGATTTCGCCTGTAGATGTCTATCTGAGGATTTGCAGCGGCTAGCTCGCTCCATAACCCATCTTGTACGGTATTCAGCAACTCTGCCTGAGTATAAGCTGTTTTGCCATCCATTAGCTCGGCATCTGCAAGAAGCCTAAACCTTAGCGGTGATAGAAGTGACTGTAACAATCCTTGTTGCATAGTGAGCAGTTGATCAGCGACACCGATATATTTAAATCTATCAATTATTTGGCTAGCTAGTAGCTTATCTGTTTTGGAAAAGGCATGCTTGAGTAGAAACTCGACTGCACGCTTTTGCGTTTCTTTCGGCACGCGAGTAAATTGTACCTCTGAGCGCCCACCTAAAGTACGTCGCTCAACTACGCCACCTACCAGTCTTACCACTGAGTCTAACCAACTGCGCCTGTGCAAGATGATGTAATCATACATTTCACGCAGTAGAGTGTAATCTTCGCCTAGCCGATCTGTAGCAGGGACAAGCAGTTCTGCTAAACGGTCCATGTTCTTGAGACCCAGTTCGGTTGCCTCTATAGGATCGTCGCTTATGTTTTCTCGCTTCACTGAAGGATCTACGAATGCAGGCCCATCTTCACCACCAAACTCTAGCCACTTGTTTTCAATCTGTCTCGCAGCTATCTTGTCGAGTAAAGGCTTTTCAGCTTCCGGTGAAGAAGCGCCTAATTGTCTGTAGCCCCACTCTATGGCAAACTTGTCGTAAGGGCCTATCTTGGGCAATAACTGCGTTACGCCGTCTTTAGGCTGAGCTACATAGTTAAACCGACCATAGGCCATTATGGATGCTACGGTGCCGTACTTGGCAGTAAACTCAGGATCGCGTAGTTGCGCTACAGTGTAGGCAGAGCTTGCCTTATGGTTATGCCTAAGACCTAATGTATGACCAACTTCATGGGAAACTACATATTGAAGAAGCTCGCCTACAAGAGACTCAGGCAAGGGCAACTTGCTAGCACGTGGATCGACTGCGCCGCACTGCACGAAATACCATCCCTGTTGTAGTTTTAGTATGTCGTGCCAAAGGATGATATGTGCTGAAATGATCTGGCCGCTGCGAGGATCATGTACGTGTGGACCTTGTGCATTCTGCACGTTTCTAGCTACCCAGCGTATGACAGAATAACGTGCATCTTCTGGGTCCCAGTTTGGATCCTCTTCTGGACTCGGAGCTTTCCTACAAACTATAGCGTTCTTAAATCCAGCTGCTTCAAAGGCTTCGTTCCAGGCCTCTACTCCACGCTTGATATAGACGTGCCATTTTTCAGGTACTTCACGGCTGATGTAGTAAACTATAGGTTTTATAGGCTCAGATATAGTTGCTTGTGGATCTTTCTTTTCTAACCTGTAGCGAGTAATGAAAGAACGAGGCACAACACGGTTTTCACTGTTGTCGTAATCTTCGAAGTCTTCGGTAAAAAAACCAACCCGGGAGTCGGCATATCTACCCATCATCGGCTTTTCTGGCAAAAGCACCAGACTGTAGTGCACTAATGCGCTGATGCTGCGGATGTTGTTAGGATACTGAGGTGTCGGTGTAGCCGGATTTCGAGATGGAGGCTGTGGCACACCTAGATTGTAAGTGATCGTAGACCTGACCTCTATGTTGGTAGGGAATACCTTGACCTCGTCGACGAAACAGCGAGAAGTATCTACTGCTGGAGCTGCTGTTACGCCCAATTCCCAAAGTGCCCGCTGAGCAGAAAATTCGGGAACATCACTGGTAAGTAGCTTGGTGACGTTTATTACTGGATCTTTTTCAGCATTCTCAGTCTCTACATCAAATGCCATAATTATCGGTGCAAAAGATGATGCTTCTACCGCAAGCTTTATAGCTTCATCTTCTTTAGCTCTTTTGTCATATGACACATCTCGCAAATATACTTTTAGGCCTTTTCTTTCCCATCGGACTACTCGATAGCCTAGCTGCAACCCACCGTAGCCTACACCTACAGGCAACTTGGCAACTTCACTATTCCAAAGCATGTCGCGTCCAAGCAGAGACTGAGGGATTTCATAGTATACCTTTTCGTCTATACGATGCACGCTGAACAGCCCTTTAGCCGTCTTTGCTTTCTCAGTAACTACTTCCGAGTATTTTTTTAGATCGCTAGGCTTGCGTTGTTTTTGATCGGCTTCTTGAGTTACGGTGAAAATTGTAATCAGCAGGAAGGCCAGAAAATGCATTGCTTACTCCTTCGAATGAAGAGGTAGGTTATTATCGCTTATAGCCATGTTCGTAGCCTTCGCGATAGCCGCGTCTAAAAGGATCTTCTGTGTTTGTGTTGTACTCGTCTTTGTAGCGAGTGTAGTCGTTAGAACGTTTGTTGCGCCGGTCCTGCACGCCGTAGTTGTAGCCTATTTCGTATGCTTCTTGTTGTTCTAGAGACCACTTGTCGAAGTCTTCCTTGTCTTTTTTGTTACGAGATTTCGAAATTATGAGTGCAGCTAGTATTGCACCACCTAACACTCCAGCAGCTATAGCGGCGTCACGAGCGCGAGTGTCTCTACCTACTAGGAACTCGCCTCTGCAACCCTTATCTACCCAAACGCCGCGACTGTCATAGCCCCAACTGTAATCCTTGCGACAAGGAGCCTTGGAGAACTGCCTGAGCAGTCTGACCTGGTTGTATGTATCGATTCTATAGTAGCGATATTGTAAGTCATGGCTTTCAAGCCTAATGGTGCGTTCTTGAGCGAGACTGCCGATCGGTATGATGGCAGTTAGCATAGTTATTATCACTAGATAGCATATCTGCTTCATGTCTCCCTCCGCTTAGAGAAATCTTAGCATTTTTAGATGGTAGATCTAGGCCAGGCGTTTAACCTTTTATTGCAGACAGAGCAAGTAACGCCCAGCCTAGCAGGAATGCTACGCCTCCTATCGGAGTGATCGCACCTAGCCATCTGACACCGGTTAAGCTCAGGCCATAGAGACTGCCGGAGAAAACCGTTATGCCGAATAAAAATAGCCAACCGGCCATAGCTAAGTATCCATTATCAGGGCGGCGTTCGCACAGGGTGGCGCACGCTAATAGTGCTAGCGAATGATACATCTGATACCGTACTGCTGTTTCGAAAACAGCTAACATTTCGCTCGACAACCGATTTTTCAGTCCATGCGCTCCGAAAGCGCCGGCTGCTACGGCAAGTAGTGCAGATATCGCACCAGTTGCTAGAAATATCCTCATCATACCAGTCAGATTACGATGAGCGTAGTGCCAAACGTCCGGGATAACGGGCAGCTCTGGCTAGTTCCTCTTCTATCCTCAGAAGCTGGTTGTACTTGGCTATTCTGTCGGTGCGGCTGGCGCTCCCGGTCTTTATCTGTCCCGTGTTGAGAGCTACAGCTAGGTCAGCTATGAAGGTGTCTTCGGTCTCACCTGAGCGATGAGAAATGATCGTGGTATAGCCGTGGGTACGGGCAAGCTCTACGGTTTCTATCGTCTCGGTCAACGTGCCTATTTGGTTTACCTTTATAAGTATGGAGTTTGCTATATTGCGCTCAATTCCCTTGCTTAGATACGCTGTGTTAGTTACAAATAGATCGTCACCGACAAGCTGTATCTTACTGCCTAATTCACGTGTGAGTAGCTCCCAGCCATCCCAGTCGCTTTCTGACATGCCATCTTCTATGGAGACGATCGGGTACTTTGCTACTAGTTCGCTGTAGAACTTGACCATATCCTCTTTGCTGTGTGTAGAGCCATCAGACTTCTTAAAGACGTAGTTACCGTCGGAGTAAAACTCACTGGCAGCGACGTCTAGGGCTAAGGCTACCTGCTCTCCGGGTTTATAGCCTGCCCCTACTATGGCCTCCAGTATGATTTCTATGGCTTCTTCGTTTGATCTGAGGCTCGGAGCGAAACCTCCTTCGTCACCTACGCTGGTTATGTAGCCGCGCTTTTTAAGTACGCTTTTCAGAGTATGAAATACTTCTGCACCCCATCGAATAGCTTCGGCAAAAGTGTTTGCACCCCAAGGTACTATCATGAACTCTTGAAAATCGACGTTGTTGTCGGCATGTGCACCGCCATTTATTATGTTCATCATCGGTACGGGTAGCGTGCGTGCTCTTATGCCGCCGAGATATCTGTAAAGCGGCAGGTCTAGATGATCAGCTGCTGCTCGTGCAGTAGCTAGTGAGACTGCCAGTATAGCGTTTGCGCCAAGCTTGGATTTGTTTTTCGTTCCGTCTAGTTCTAGCATAGTGCGGTCTATGCCGACTTGATCCAGCGCGTCATACCCAGTGATTGCGTCTGCTATGATTGTGTTTACGTTTTCTATGGCTTTGAGAACGCCTTTACCGAGATATCTTGCTTTGTCACCGTCTCGTAATTCGAGGGCCTCGTTTTCGCCCGTAGATGCTCCGCTAGGTACCGCAGCACGTCCGCGTGCACCTGACTTTAGCTCTATTTCGGCTTCGATCGTGGGATTGCCCCGCGAATCTATGATCTCGCGGGCATGTACGTACTGTATGGTTGTCATCTTCTGCCTCTTCACAAGGTAGTATGCGCCTGCTTGGCAGGCAGCTGACATTCTAGTGTACTGCTGTCGGTTTAACAAGCAGAAGAGTATTTCAAGCATGTTGTTGATTATTTATCCAAGCCGACTTTAAAAAATGTGTATCTCGGTTATACTTCTAGCATGCTGAAAGATTCACTTGGGCATACTACCCGCGACAAGATATTGGAGCTGCTGAAGATAAACGGCGAGATGACCGTGGCTAGCCTCAGCAAGGAACTCGGTGTTTCTGGAGTGAACGTGCGTGGGCACCTCAGTAGACTTGAGCGGGATGGATTTGTCTGCATGCGGGTAGATACGGAAAAAGTGCATGAACGCGGTCGCCCATCTTATCTTTACAGGCTGACCGACAAAGGCCACGAACTGTTTCCTTCAGCCTACAACCACCTTGCAAGCGAAGTCTTGCATCAGGTCAAGCGCTTGTTTGGAATACAAGCAGTTAGAGAGATCTTTCTGGGTAGAGCCGAACAGTTTTTAGCCGAACTGCAGGAACGCCTCAAGGGTAAGACGCTGGAGGTGACTAAGGTCAGCGAGCTTGCCGAGCTACTGAGGAAACTTGGTTATGTTGTGGAAGTCGAAGCTATAGGTGTCAACGAATATATGCTTACTATAAAGCATTGTCCGATATCGCAGATAGCAGCCGACTTTCCCGAAGTATGTGCTGCAGAGCTGAACATGCAGCGGCAAGCTCTCGACGCAAAAGTAAAACTTAAGCGGCAAATTCCCCGAGGCGGACCTTATTGCTACTACAGGATACATTTCAAGCAGTGAAATCCTTGCATTTTCTTCTGTCTCAGGTGGTAAGGCGCTTGTAGATACCAGGTAATCGTTCTGGCAAACTCAGTACGTTGTCTATAATAGTGAAACCTACTTCACCGTAAAGCTCTACTAGATGCTGCTCGAAGTCGCGGTCTATGGTTATGCAAAAAGGCGTTATTTTGGCTGCCTTGGCTTGCATGAGGGCTATTTTTGTATCTTCGCGGGCATAACGTGAATCACCGTAGTCGTGGTCATATGGGCGGCCGTCAGAGAGGACTATTAGCAGTTTGGTATGAGCTGGTTGCCTTTCTAAGCGAGCCGTAGCATGCCTTATGGCGGCTCCTAGACGAGTGTTGTTGTGGTAAGTAACTGCTCCTATGCGCTTGGCTACCTCTGTGGAGTATTTTTCGTCGAAATCTTTGACTACATATATCCTCACATTTTTTCGACCTTCGCTTGTAAATCCAAGTATTGAGTACGAATCCCCGACTGCTTCGAGCGCCTCTGCCATCAGTACGAGTCCTTCTTTTTCTATCTCGATGATTCTTTGACCAGGCTTGGAATAAGGTAAGTGTTGTCGCGAGACGATGCGCGCTGTCGAGCTAGACATATCAAGTAGGAAGGAAACGGCGACGTCACGTTGCTTGCGTAGCCTCTTAATGTAAAGCCGCTCGTCTATTCTTCCGGATGACCTGCGATCAACAGCATAATCGACGATTGCCTGTAGATCGAAGTCTTCTCCATCTAGTTCGCCTCGTATCTTAAGCAAGCTCTCTGGTCGTAATAATTGGAACTGGTACTTTATGGATGAAATGATGCCAGCATATTTGGCTTTGGTTGCGTCTACAAATTCGGTGGTGTTGCCAGAGAGGCGTTTTTCTATCACTCTGCACCATTGTACTCTGTAGTCGGCAAGGTCTCTGTCCCATTCGTCATAATAGTAGGCTGTCTCACCTGCTTCGAGCGGTCTTTCTTGCAGTTCAAATTGTGATGGCAAAACTGTGTCGTGTTGTCCGTCGTCTGCTTCTGCAAGCCAATAACTGAAAGGACCTTCAATTTGCTTAACTTCTGCATTTTCTATACTTGCTTCAGCAGTAGCATCGTCTATTCGACGATCTTCTTGCCTGCTTTGCCTATCTATTTGCTCCGCTTCTACTCCAGCTGCCTCGCCTTCTTTGATCTTTTCTATCAGGTCGTAGATAAGCATCGTAGCTTTCAGAGAGTCGGCTACCGTTGATTTATGGTTTACGTACTGCTCGAATATGTTGTCGAACTCTTGAGCAAACGGGAAAAGCTCACGTGCGTCATTGCCGGTGTTTCCAAAAGTAGCGCAACGAAAGAGCAGCTCGTAAGGCACTAACTCAGTTGGTAGCTCCTCTAGACGCGGACGTGTCTTGAGGAGCTGTTCTTTGACGAAGTCTAGCTCACGTCTGATGCCGCGGTAGTTGTGCCTCAGATGACGGTCTATTCGTCCGTTTTCGATAGCTGTGAATATTCGTCTAGAAACACGTTGTTCTGGGAAGCGAGTCAGTATAGTGAGGAAGTTTCTGTGTGGTAGCTGTCGTTCGTCGGCATAGCATTCAGCTATCTCAATATCTATTGCAAGAAGTGCAGGACTGTCTGTTTCAAAAGTCTTAAACTCAAGTTGTCCTGCAGCATGTGCTGCTAGCGCTTTATAGAGCTTGAAATTTGACGTTTCATCGGCAAATTCATTTATGGCAGCGGGTAAGAAAATTGTTTTTCCATCGGACAGTTTCTGCTCGTAGTTCATCTCGCTTACCGGCCTTAGTTGTACGCTACGACCTGTAAGACCTTCGATGTAGAGTCTTAGTATTTGAGCGATGTTTTCAAGAAGTACGGTAGCTTTGTCGTTTTGTAGGGCATTTAGTGAAGCTTGGGACTCAAGCAAGTAGTAGGCTTGCATGCGTAGTGGTTCAGAGACGAGCTTTTTGCCGTTGAGTGCCCACTCGTGAAACTTTTGTGGAGAAGCCAGTCTGAGAGCTTGGGGACTAACTTTGAAGCACTCTACAGCAGCCGTGAGGTTTACTTGCCCTACATCGAGTACCGTTTTCAGAACGGTCTCTATCACTCTGTTGGATTGCTCATGGTTGCTGAGCTGCTTGAGTATCCGTGGACTTTGCTTGAAGAATTGGTAAGCTGTGGGGTTGCTTTGTGCAGCCAGCTGTAGGCCAAAGTATGTCCATAAGTCGAAGGCTTTGCTACTGATAAATTCGACTACTAGGCTGCCAGCGCGGAAATATTGCAACGCCAAGCCACCGCTACGTTCGAGAAAACAAGCTGTATATTCTAACAACTGCGGCCAGAGGGTGAGACTATGTTGGGTAAGCTGTGGTAGCAGGAGTAAAAACTCTGCGGCTGAACTTCCTGCCTTATTTGCGAAGGCTCTGGCAAGTCGCAAAACATCTAGAGTTGTAGCAGGGTCTTGCAAAAAAGCAGCTATTTTAGCAGCCTGTTTACTTAGTTCGAATCCGTGTTTTACCGAGTAATTGGATACTTCTGTTGCTATGGTGAGCAGCTCGTCTGCTATGTTTTTGTCTTCTATCAACCGAAGGTTTGTTGGCAGAAAGTACAGGCTTTCAATCGGCATAGAAGCCGAGAGACCGGCTTGTTTGCTCAGCAGAACCAGCATGCGTTTTCTAAAAGCCGGGTCTATACTTGCGAGCTGCTGCTGACTGTTACGGAAGAACTCTACTGCTGCGTCGCTGCTATGTGAAGCAAGGCGTTTGCCTGTCTCGCTCCAGAGCCTTATGGCTTCTGCGTCGAGCAGCTTGGCTAGCTCTTGACAGGCGAAGAAGTATTCTATCGATGCCTTAAGTGATATAGAGGCTATCTGCTTACCTGGCTCTAGTATGGCTGTAAGTTTGTCGGGCGACAGGTTAGCTAGAAACTCAAGTAAGATCGAGTTCTTGAATTGCTTTTGCAGCAGCTTTATCAGTTCTTCTTGCATGCTCACTCCTGAAATAGAAATTCTAGAAGGTGTAAAAATAGAAAGGAAGCTTTCTCTTCATGTTAGGCGGAATCTGTGACGCGTGTCTCAGAAAGACCGATTTTTCTGAGAAAGGTGTATTGTACAGACGCCAAGAATGATTGCTAGGTAGCTTAAGCATTCGGCAAATGAGGGAGGGTTTTTCGAAAAAGCTGTTTCGAAAAGTACACCCCAAACGAGCGAACTGAGCCCAAAAGTGGATGCCACTGGTGCAGAAAGCTTCGTATATGCGAGTGTCATAAAGACTTGTCCGAGAAGGCCTGTTAGAGCTACTCCTAGAGCTGCCCAGAGAGTTGTCGACGAAGTCCACCATTCATTGCTCGGCCTTCCACCGACAAGCATTGAGGTTATCATTGTTACCAGACTCATGGACCAAACTACTAGCGCAGGGGAAAAGGAAAGTGCTGCTTGTCGTAGGGCTAACTGAGCAACGGCAGTACAAAGAGCGCCAAACAGACCTACTGCTGCTACTGAAGCAGTAGTGGTGCTAACTTTGTACAGACTAAGTGCTCCAGCTACCGCAATGGTTATGCCGATAAGTTCTGCGCGTTTCAGTTTGACTTTGAAAAATAAGGCTGCAATGAGCGTGACTATGATCGGAGCGAAATTTGCGAAAGAGGTAGCGATGCCTACGCCGGCTTGCTGTAGGTTTGAAAAGAAACATAGCATCGCTGCTGCTCCGGCTAGGCTTCGTAGCAACAGTGTTGTTGCGTGGGGTAAAAATAGCTCTCTCAGGTGTGTGTATATGAGCGGAGTGAGGATGAAGCAACTAATGCCCGATCGCAGAAAAACAAGATCTGGAGGTGGTAGGTGGCATATGTTCACTAGATATCCCATAAGTCCAAAGGAAAATCCCATTAACAAGCTACAAAGCAGTCCTTTTTCTGCTTCTTTTCTAGAAGAACTTGACATGGTACCTAGTCTCGCAGATGATACCTTTTTACTCTCTGCAAAAAGTTTATGCGTCCTATTGATAAGGTTACATCTATTCGGCCTGTCTACAAGACCGACTTGCCGCTGCCTTGTTTTAGGCGAGGTAAGGTGCGTGACGTCTACGACCTTGGCGATAAGCTGCTGATTGTAACTACTGACAGGATCTCTGCTTTTGACTGTATACTAGCGAGTGCTATACCTGGTAAAGGCGTCATACTCAATCAGCTGTCGTTATTTTGGTTCGATTTCTTTTCTGACTTGGTGGAAAATCATCTGCTTACTGCCAACTTAGCTGAGTATCCGGAATCTTTGGCCGAATATGCTTCACAACTAGTTGGTCGATCTTGCCTGGTACGTCGTACTGAGCCGATACCTGTAGAGTGCGTGGCTAGGGGTTATTTAGCTGGATCAGCGTGGAAGGAGTACTCCAAGAATAGACGGGTTTGTGGGTTAGAGCTGCAGCCAGGACTAGTTGAATCCGAGAGGCTATCTGAGCCTATATTCACGCCTGCTATTAAGGCTAGTAGCGGCCATGATGAGAACATCTCTGAGCAGAGGATGCGCGATCTCTTAGGTGAAAGATTGACCGATGAGCTGAAGCGTTTGACTCTTGAGATCTACTTGCGGGCAGCAAAGTATGCTTTAGAGCGTGGGATCATAATTTGTGACACAAAGTTGGAATTTGGGATTTCAGAAGGTCGTATCGTACTCATAGACGAGGTGCTTACCCCTGATTCGTCGCGTTTTTGGCCGGCTGAAGGTTATCGCGTTGGACTGCCACAGCCGTCTTTCGATAAGCAGTACGTAAGGGACTATTTGGAAACAGTAGGCTGGGACAAGTCTCCTCCTGCTCCAGCCCTTCCTGAGGACATAGTGCGGATTACCTTTGACAAATATGCAGAGGCTTATACGAGGCTGACAGGTAAGCCACTTCTGATGGAGAGCTTATGAGAGATCGCCTTGAGGCTATAGTTGAGGAAATGATCAGTTCGGGTATAAGATTTGAGGATGCCGTAGCGGAGTTTGAAAAGATCTTTATACTTCGTGTCTTGGCAAAACATCAGGATAACATCTCACGGGCATCGCAAGAGCTGGGCTTACATCGTAATACGCTTGCTAAGCGAGTGGCATTATACAGAAAGCAGCAGCTAGGAGAGCCACGGCAACGGTATCTGCGTAGAGGTGTTTCTTCTGACTACCGCTAAATCCGGAAGAATTCTCGGCAACTTTGTATTGACAGGGATGTTGGATCGCTATATATTAGCACTCGTCAGGTGAGAGTGCTAAAACTTCAAAGCTAAGAGTGCTAAAACTCAAAAGCTGGAAGTGCTAATAATCGCACCTGATGTGCATTTAAGTAATTATTTTCCAACTACTTATTATTAGGGGAGAAAAACTTATGATTAGACCGTTGCACGACAGGATACTTGTCAAGCGCATTGAGGAAAAGGAGCAAGTGCGCGGAGGAATCATCATACCTGACACTGCCAAGGAGAAGCCACAAGAGGGCGAGGTAGTGGCGGTAGGCACCGGTAAGGTTCTGGAAAATGGCACGAAGCTTGAGCTTCAGGTCAAACCTGGCGACAGGGTTCTCTTCGGGAAGTACTCTGGTACCGAGGTAAAGATAGATGGTCAGGAGTACCTGATAATGCGTGAGGACGAGGTGCTTGGGATAATCGAGAGGGTAGCTAAGCCTCAAAATGCTTAAGGTATCAGAAAGGAGGAGAAGAGATGGCTAAACAGATCATTCACGGTGAGGATTCAAGACAAGCTATACTGCGTGGTGTAAATAAACTGGCTGAAGCGGTCAAGGTGACGCTTGGCCCGAAAGGGCGCAATGTGGTTTTAGAGAAGAAGTTTGGTTCACCTACCATCACTAAGGATGGTGTAACTGTGGCCAAAGAGATAGAGCTCAAGGATCCGCTCGAGAATATGGGGGCACAAATGGTACGTGAGGTCGCCTCAAAGACGTCTGACGTGGCTGGTGACGGTACGACGACGGCGACGGTGCTTGCCCAGGCTATCTATCGCGAAGGTGTCAAGTCTGTAGCAGCTGGTGCAAATCCGATGGCGCTCAAGCGTGGTATAGAGGCGGCTGTTGAGGCTGCTGTAGCAGAGATAAAGAAACTTGCGCAGCCTGTAAGCGGTGAAGCTGTAGCACAAGTTGGCACGGTGTCGGCAAACGGTGATACCAAGATTGGCAAGATCATCGCAGAAGCGATGGACAAGGTAGGTAAAGATGGTGTTATTACCGTAGAGGAGTCCAAGTCGCTTGAGACCGTACTCGAAGTTGTCGAAGGTATGCAGTTTGATCGAGGCTACCTGTCGCCCTACTTCGTGACGGATGCCGAGCGCATGGAAGCTACGCTTGAAAACTGCCTCATACTGCTGCATGAAAAGAAGATAAGCTCGATGAAGGACTTGCTGCCGCTGCTTGAACAGGTAGCGCGTCAGGGCAAGCCGCTGCTAATAGTGGCCGAGGATGTAGAAGGTGAGGCACTTGCTACGCTTGTAGTTAACAAGCTACGCGGTACACTTCAAGTTTGCGCCGTCAAGGCTCCGGGCTTCGGTGATAGGCGCAAGGCTATGCTAGAAGACATTGCCATCCTGACTGGTGGTAAGCTTATCAGTGAGGATCTTGGTATCAAACTTGAAAACGTTAAGATAGAAGATCTCGGAAGGGCTAAGAAGGTCACCGTAGATAAGGATAATACGACTATTGTAGAGGGTGCTGGTAACCCGAGCGACATACAGGGTCGGGTAAATGTCATTCGCAATCAGATAGAGAATACTACCTCTGACTACGATCGTGAGAAGCTGCAGGAGCGCCTCGCTAAGCTGGTTGGTGGCGTAGCCGTGATTAAAGTAGGTGCCGCTACCGAGACTGAGCTCAAAGAGAAGAAAGCTCGCGTAGAAGATGCGATGCATGCTACTCGTGCTGCGGTTGAAGAAGGCATAGTACCGGGTGGCGGTGTGGCTTTAGTGCGCGCTCAAAAGGCTCTTGATGCACTCAAGTTTGAAGATCACGACGAGCAGACTGGTGTGGCAATAGTGCGCCGCGCTTTGGAAGAACCGCTAAGACAGATAGTAAATAATGCTGGTCGTGAAGGTGCTGTCATCATCGAGCATGTCAAGGCGCAGGAAAATCCCAACATTGGTTTTGATGCAGAGACCGAGCAGTACGTCGACATGATTAAGGCTGGTATAATAGATCCGGCTAAAGTTGCCCGTACGGCTTTGCAAAATGCTGCTTCTATTGCTGGACTAATGCTAACTACTGAAGCGCTAGTTTCGGAAATCCCAGAAGAGGAAAAAGCAAGCTCCGGCGCTAAGGCTGGTGGCGGTATGGACAACTTCTAAAAAAAATGGGGAGAAAGATAAAACTTTCTCCCTTCAACTTACCTTGTTAGAAAAAGCCTACCTCACTTTAAGCACCCCGTTAGTTCTGCAGAGCATAGTTTCTGTCTATCAGGGCTACAAGTATTTATGGTACGTTTCAAATCGAGATAAGCTGCCCGATTTCACGCCTAAAGTTGTGATCTTTGCCGCCTGTAAAGGGTTAGATGAGCGTTTTGATGACTATCTCGAGGCGCTCTTCCGTATAGATTACCCTGACTATGCTATTATTTTCGTAGTAGAAAGCAAGCAGGATCCGGCTGTAGAGGTTATTGAAAGGGTACGAGCTCGCTATAGCAACCCGCCTAGCAAGCTTGTCATTGCTGGCTGCTGTGTAGACGGTGGACAAAAAGTACACAATTTGCTTGTAGCTTTAGACTATGCTGAGAATGCTGAGGCGTATGTCTATGTTGACTCAGATGTAATTGTCGGTCATGAATGGTTGCGTCAGTTGATAGCTCCGCTTCAGGACGAAACTATAGGTGCTACGACCGGTTACAGATGGTTTGTGCCGACAGGTAGTTGGACATCGATGCTGCGTTCGGCTTGGAATGCTACGATAGCTACGGCGATGGATAGCGGCGGCTTTGCTTGGGGTGGATCAATGGCGATATTGCGCAAGACTTTTGATCGGCTGGGTGTGGCTAAGCGTTGGTTAGGTGCTCTCAGCGACGACTATGCTCTCTCACAAGCTGTCAAAGATGCCGGACTCAAGATCAAGTTTGTTCCTGCTTGTGTGCTGCCTTCTTATGGAGAGATTTCTTTTGCTGAGTTGCTCGAGTTTACCTCTAGGCAGATAATAATCACGCGGGTTTATGCTCCGAAGCTATGGTGGATGCTGCTTGCATCGACGGCACTGTTTAACTGTGTTTTTTGGGCAGGTTGGCCTATTGTGGCGGTGTCAAGCAACTTTCTTGTGGCTGTTCAAGTGCTTGTCTGGTTGCTTGGATGTTGGAAAGGATACTTGAGGGTGTGTTCTCTGCCGTTTATTTTGCCCAAGGATGTTGCCACGACTGTCGGTAAGTACGGTGTCTGGTATATCTTGCTGCCACCTGTGGTCTCACTGTTGTATCTTTACAATCTTCTAATATCGCTTAAAACTGACACGATTAGCTGGCGTGGAATAAGATATAAGCTTGTCTCGGCTAGTAAGACAATAGTTGAGGTGCCTGAAGCTCGGCTGAAGAATTATTACGACAAAAAGCAATAGACGCTGGGTCAATTTGGATTTACCCTGCTGCTGCCTTTATCGGAAAAGACCAAAGCTGATTTAAGCCAGACTGAGTATTCAGCTTGGTGCTTGGAATTGCTATAGGGTTAGACATTTGCTAAAGAGCTGTAAGGCACTAAATATCCAAGACTTAATAGTAGTTGTTTACTGAATATCGTTGACACAGTTGCTATGCAAGCTGCTATGCCTTTTTTGCAACAGGCAGTTAACAAATTACTTGGCAGCTGAGAGGCAGCTGTGGCTACGGAGTAGGCTATAGAGAGAACAGCGAAGTTGTAGGAAGCATAATTAGCCGTATCTTGCAGGCTGCTATAGGGAGGAAGCAACTTGTGGTTGTCTTCAGAAGCAAAGTTCTTGGCACCACTACTGCCAGTGCTTTTGGCACTAATCTGTTTTGAACCTACTCTAAACTATGGTTTTGTGCACGATGACATCTATCACGTGGTTCAGGCAGGCAGTGTTTTGAGCGATTTTTCGGTGGCGAACATAAAGTTTGCTTTTACTACTGATAGTTGGACGTTTCTTATGCGGGACTACCCTGCTGACAAGAAGTTCGCCTCGTTTTACTATCGTCCTATGCTGAGCCTGTATTTGATGCTCAGCTATGCCTATGCTGGAACTGACGCCCGGCTGTGGCATTTGACTTCAGTACTGCTACATGCGGTTGCGGTAATAATAGCCTACTTTGCTATCTACCTGAGTCTAGAAAATCTAGCTCAACCTCAGAGTAGGTTTTTAGCAGCGGTAGCTTCATGTGTTTTTGCTATACATCCCGTACAGGCAGAGTCAGTAGCTTGGATATCAGCTTCGGCTAACTCACTTACTGCCATACCGATGCTTGCAGCTCTGATAGCATATCTAAAGGCTAGAAGAAAGCAGCGTTATTTCTGGTTGTTTATAAGCGCAATACTTTATGGATTAGCTTTGCTTACCAAGGAATTTGCAGTAGCGTTGTTGCTTTTGCTGGCTTGCTACGAACTTTTCTTGTTTGAAAGAGAACGATCGCTAAAAACTCGGCTGCTTGGTTTTCTGCTGCAGTTACTGCCTTTTCTAGTGGTTACGTCGGCATACCTGATTGTTAGGGTTTGGCTGGGGATTGATTTTGGTCAAAGAAGCTTGCCATTTAGCGCGCAAATTTATACTTTACCTGTCTTGTTACTTACTTATTTCAAAAACATCTTCTTTCCGTTTTATCTACTACCTTTTTATCCTATTTATCACGTCACATCTGCATGGTCGCCTGATTTCTATGTACCAGCTATCTTGTTGGTGTTACTTGCTGTAGCAGCAGGTATGTTGAGCCGAGATGTTCATGTAAGATTAGCTTTGATATGGATTTTAGTACCATTGTTCCCTGCTCTCAATATACGTCCTTTGAAGGTAGAGCATTTGATATTTGACAGATATCTTTATTTATCCACCATAGGTGCTGGATTATTGCTAGGTTATGGTGCAGCTTATCTAGGCTCTTTAAGTAAGCCTCTTGCCTTTAGGATGAGGATCTATCTGGGTATTGTTATTGCTGGATTGTTTGTTGTTACAATTAGGCAGAATCAGGTATGGGTAGATGAATGGAGCTATTGGCAGACGACCCAGCAAGCAATCCCAAGACATTGCACTGCTAACAAAGAACTGGGACGGCTCTTTTCTGAGCATAACGTTATCCCGCAAGCTATATATCACTACCAGATCGCTGCGGAGTCTTGCAGTGATAAAACTAATCTGCATTTTCAGATCGGTACCCTTTATCTCAATCAGAATAGATTGGATGAGGCAGAAGTCGAATTACAGTACGTCTTGCAGCATGCAAACTCTCCGGAAATGAAAGCTGCCTGCTACTACAATCTGGCGCTAGTTGCGCAAAGAAGAGGAGAAAGTGACAAGTCTGCTGACTTGTGCAACAAAGTCTTGGAAGTAGCTCCGCAGTCAAGGATTGCCGATCACGCACGCTCAAAGCTTGCCGAGCTAAACAATTTTTTTCTAAGGAGACATTCTGTGTCTTCCCTTCCTTGATAAAATTAGTTCTAAGAAAGGAGGGGAGCTGTGAGTACTACACAAGACATAGAGCAGTTGAGAGATGAAGCTATGCTGTTTGCCGATCGCGGTCATCAACATCGGCCTAAACAGGGTGATTGGGGTTTTTATGCGTATGACGATAGTTCGGCTGGATATCGCACGGGAGCTTTTATGTGGTTCGAGAGTAAGCCGGAACTACTGCTTTACTTGGGCACTTATGAAGCCCTGTTTGCCGGTGAGACTGATCCGATCGTGGTCAGAACTGCAGAGCTTTTGGTTGAAAAATTTGCGTCAGGCAGTGTTTCAAAGGAGGAGTTTCTGAAAGACTATAACCTGTTAATGAGCGGAATCTCGCAAGTAAGGTGGCTGGGATCTTTTGACCAGTTGATTTCGGGAGACGAAGAATTTGCTGTTCATCTTCGATCTTTGGTGCTATTGGGCGAGCCTGATAGACCTCTTACTTGCAGCGAAGCCGAGGCATTAGCAGACATAACACTAGAGTATGAATAGTTCTCATTTTAGAAAGAGCGATTGGAAGGAGGCTTCCAGAGCCTGACATACCCCTACTAAGTTCTGAAAATCTTCCCTATCGCACTATGAAGTAAACTGTATGAGGTAACCTATGAGGTTACTTTTGCTTCTCTAGCGGAATTATCACAGGACCAGGGCAATCACTTCCCAGCTTTGAGGGATCACTTTCTCCTAAAATGTTTAGGAGCTCGTCATAGAAATAGTCAAATTTTGCAGCTACTATGGGATTGACACGTTTTTCATATGCTTGCCGAGATCTGTCGATATCTTCTTTTAGCCTGTCATAGAGATCTTTGTTTTTACGGCCTTCCTCTACCTTTTTCTCGTTATAAAGCTTTATTTCTGATACCAGTAGTCTGGCAAAACGCCTAGCCTCCTCGTGCAGCTTGCGTTCATTTTCGTCGCTAAAGGCTAGTGAAGATTGCTGAGTCGGCCCTGAGATACCTTTCCTAGGATCTGCGGTAGCACTAGGTGGCGGAGTGAAAGAAAACGAAGGAGGAGTTGGAGCAGGAGAAGCAGCGAAGTCGAAGCCTTTCTGAGGAGGTTCTGTAGCGGGTGGCGGAGTGAAAGAAAACGAAGGGGGAGTTGGAGCAGGAGAAGCAGCAAAGTCGAAGCCTTTCTGAGGTTCTGTAGTGATGGTAGGTGAAGCAGGAGGAAAGGATGGAGCGGGAGCTGTGACAACGGATTCAGTGGAAGAGATTTCTGAGCTTTTAGCTAGCGCTTGGTTGCTCTTAATAGCATTCTCTTCGAGGGTTCCTTGAGTTTTCTGAGAGGTGTGTCCTGGCGGGCTTGGCTTGTGTCCTAACTGTACGTCTGATCCTTTTGGTCTGAAGGAGAGCAATTCTATGGTTAGAGCGGCAACATCAACTAGTATGTCTAGGGAATCGACATCAAGATTTTCGCTAGGTGCGTCGGCGTAGAGTACAGCTGCTGCTTTGCCTCTTACTACGAGGGGAATAGCTGCTATTACGGCAGGTAGGGGGCTAGAAAGCAGTTCGAATATCTGTTTATTGTCTTTGTGTCCTAGTGGGGGTTCGTAGTAAGTTGTCTGCTTGCTAAGGGCTTTTCGCAGGATAGTATCGCTGTTTAGAGCAAGCATTTTACCTCTTATTGCCTCGTCTCCTATGGTGTTTGAGTCGAATCCTTTAGCCAACCATGCTACTGCATTACCGCTTTTGACTACGAACAGCACAATTCTAGGAGCAAAATTTGCGCTTTGCTCCACGAGGGAGGTAAGTATTTCGGCTTGAGTAGCATGTTTTTGAATTTCGAACACGGCGGACTTGAGAGCAGGTACTACCGAAGTCGTTTGTGGAGAGCTAGTGAGAGCAGCCAGTTGTTCTTTAGCGGCGGAGGCTGCAGCTAGAGCTTCGTCGCGTTCTGCTATAGCGGTTTTCAGCATAGAGCTTATTTCGGAGGCCATAGCCAGAAGGGTGGGGTCGGTCGGCAGAGAGGCATATTCTTTACGGACGGAGTCGGCAAGTAGAGGGAGGCCTTCTTGTATAGCTCTATTGATTGCTTCAGAGATGGTTTGCTGCAATGTTAGCTGAAAGCTATCGAAAGTGTTTGCAAGGTTAGTGTTAGAAGTAGAAATTAACGAGTACAGGTATTGTTGTAGTTTGCTCTCAAAATCTATAGACACGGTAATACCTCCATTCTAGATCGCAAGCCTCCGCAACTGATAGGGAGCTGGCAGGTATTAGGGAGGAATGTTTAAGCCTTTGGTTTTTATGGTCACGCATAATGGTTTAAGCTATGCCAGTAGAGCGTTTATCTGCTTGGGGTAGCTGGTAAATTATCTAAAACGAGCTACTAAAAGTCAATCTGCTGAAGTTTGAGTAATTTTGCAAGTTACAGCTCGGCGAATTCGTCCATAGCTCTGATGAGGGCATCCGTAATGCCAGGTTCTGTTACTGAGTGTCCGGCATCGGGGATGATTTGGAAGCGGGCTTCTGGCCAGGCTTTATGTAGCTGCCAGGCGCTCATCATTGGGCATACTATGTCGTACCGGCCTTGAACTATAACAGCAGGTATGTGTCGTATCTTTGGCACATTTTCTATTAAATGATTATTTGTGGGCATAAAGGCATTGTTGATGAAGTAGTGGCATTCTATACGTGCCAGTGCTAGGGCTTTATGTGGTTCGGCGAAGTTGTCTATAAGCGCTTGTGAGACATACAGTTTAGAAGTTGATCCCTCCCATATGCTCCAAGCGCGAGCTGCTGCAAGCCTTACTGTTTCATCTTCGGAGGTTAGCCGGCGGTAGTAAGCGGCTATCATATCGGAGCGTTCTTCTTGGGGTATTGGGGCGAGGTACTCTTCCCAGAAATCTGGGAAGATGGCATCGGCTCCTTTTTGGTAGAACCAGGTTATTTCTTCTGGTCGGCAGAGGAAAATGCCTCGTAGGGCGAGGGCTTTGACGCGCTGGGGGTATGTTTGAGCATAAGCAAGGGCGAGCGTGCTACCCCAGGAGCCGCCGAAGACGACCCAGCGATCTATGCCCAAGTGGCCGCGTAGGCGTTCTATATCCTCTACTAGGTGCCAGGTAGTATTTTCTTCGAGGCAGGCATGAGGTTTGCTACGGCCGGCGCCGCGCTGGTCAAAGATGATAATTCTGTAGGCTTTGGGAGAGAAGAACCGGCGGTGGATGGGTTCTGATCCGGCTCCAGGGCCGCCATGTAGAAAGACTACTGGTTTGCCTTGAGGGTTACCGGATTGTTCATAGTATAGCGAATGTAGTGACGAAACTTGCAGGTAACCGGTTTCATAAGGTTCTATCTCGTCATAGAGGGTTCTCATCGTGTCTCTCCTAGAATATATTTCTTAAGTATCTAATCCGCAGGCGAGGCGTGTAGCCTTGAGGGTAAGAGCGGCTTCGTGACGGGCTTTTTGTGCCCCTTGACGCAGGACTTGTTCGACATAGTCGAGATTGGAAGCCAGTTCTTTACGTCTAGCTCGTGCTGGAGCGAAGTATGCGTCTATCTTTTCTAGCAGGGCTCTTTTTGCTTGGCCGTAGCCGTAACCGCCGCTGAGAAAGCGGTTACGCATTTCAGCAATTTCATCGGCTGAGGCAAACAGCTCATATAGCCTGTAGACGGTGTTACAGTCTGGATCTTTAGGTGCTTCTAATGGTAGCGAATCTGTAACTATGCTCATTACTGCTTTTCTTAGTGCGCTGTCTTCAGCGA
The DNA here is from genome assembly GCA_025057015.1 of Blastocatellia bacterium. Classification (GTDB taxonomy): domain Bacteria; phylum Acidobacteriota; class Blastocatellia; order Chloracidobacteriales; family JADJPF01; genus JANWYG01. Next base: position 26,473 of record JANWYG010000011.1, on the reverse strand, counting down.
AGACGGGTATGGTATTATGGTAGGACTTACTCATTTTTTGTCCGTCAGTACCTGGGACTTTAGGTGTGGGGCTCAGCAGGGCTTCGGGGCGCTTGAATACGTAGCCGTAGGTGTTGTTGAAGTAGCCGGCGATGTCCTGAGCCATTTCTATATGCTGTAACTGATCACTACCTACGGGTACGAGGTCTGATTGGTAGATGAGTATATCGGCGGCCATAAGTATTGGGTAGGTGAAGAGTCCTACGTTGGGGGTAATTCCCTTCGCCACCTTGTCTTTGAAAGAGTGAGCTCGTTCTAGTAGTCCCATACCGGTTACGGTCGAAAGCAACCAGGTTAGTTCAGTGACTTCAGGCACATCTGATTGTCTAAACAGGCAGGCTTTTTCTGGATCTAGGCCAAGAGCGAGGTAGTCCAGGGCTATGTCTAGAGTGTTTTCGCGCAATGTTTTTGGGTCATTTACAGACGTGAGGGCGTGGTAGTTAGCTACAAAGTAGAAACACTCTCCTTGCTCTTGTAGCTCGATATGCTGTTTTATTGCTCCGAAGTAGTTGCCTAAATGAATTTTACTTGTAGGTTGTATGCCCGAGAGGATTCGTTTCATGGGCTACTTTTTCTTCTTAATGTCAAAATCCATAAAGCTAGTCAAGCCTTTAAGGCCTGACGTAGGTGGGAAGTTGCCTTTAGGTTGGTTGTAAGGTGGCTCTTCAGCTCTTACATCATCAGCTTCTGAGGCTTCATACGGCTCATAGTCGAGGGATTCGGCGGGGTTTACCCAGCTATCAGTATTGAAACTTACTTCCTTATTGAAGTTTGACAGGTCAACTTCGTCGGTAGGTTTATCTTCGGTAGGCTGAACTGCGGAATTTGCGGCCTCTGCTGGGGGAAATTTTGCTGCTTCAGGGGCTAATTGCTCGTTTTGCAGAAGGGGCGAAGCTATGACTGGCGGCGGTGGAGGTGGCAGGGGCAGGTTAAGGGGTGGTGATGGCGGCGTAACAGTTAGGGGTATAGATTGTATTGGTAGGTTATTTTTAAAAATTATAAGTAGCCTTTGTTGGTAAAAGGTCTCCCACTCTGCTAGGAAGCGAGTTTGTATGTCCGGGGGAAGCAAGGTGTTGGTACGCACTTGCTTTACCTTGTCGGCGTATATAGACTGAAGAGTTGCAAGGGCTTCGGACTCGAATTCTAGCTCTGCTTGCAGTTGCTCTATGCTTTTCTTTCTTATGTCCATCTTTATACTCTATCCACACAAATTAGGTCTGTCTTTGCGGAGCATACTGTAGCACATCTTTACTGAAACATCCAGAACCAAAAATCTTTTATCGGATTTTTAGCATTTTGTTGAAACCGATTATCTTGCTATTACGTCTTATTATCGAGAGCATGGACAACTAAAGAGAGGTTTAATGGCATCGCATGTAGATGCGGTACCGTTTAACCTTGAGATGCGAGGGCGTATCAATATAGAATATACAAACTTAAGTTTAAATGTCAAATGTTTTTGGGTTTATTGATAGTTTGGTAGGTAATTGATGAAAAACGGTAAAACTGGGCGGGAAAGGAAGCGTATGAGGAGTGTAATTTACGAAAGGCCTTATGACGAGTCTGACATGGAGACATCTTTAATTGCTCCTGATATTAGCAGGATTGCTGAACTAGACGAAGCAGAAGATGGTGAGCTTGCGGGAAGCGGGTTTTGTGACGTATCGGAGGAGATGGCTGATGACTATGAGGAGAAGGCTTGTCTGGCGGCGGTAGAGGCTGGGCTAGAGGATGAAAGATCGCTCGATGCTATGACTTTGTACTTGCGCGAGATGAGTAACGTGAAGCTCTTGACGCGGGAGGATGAAATTAGCATAGCCAAGAGGATTGAGCGAGGACGAAACAAGTTGGAGCGAGTGCAGTCACATTCCTTGATCGTAGCTGCGGATCTGGTAGAGCAGCGCCAGAGACTGCTAGAGGGTGAGCTATCTATTCGCAGATTCATGGACATAAGCGATTCTGAGCTGGAGGATATCACTTCAGAGAATGAGGAAAAATTTCTCAGAGAGGTGTTGCAAAAGCTGGATGCGGTGATGGAGTTATACGAACAAATAACCAGGCAGGCGAAACTTTTAGGAAAGAGAAGGAGAAGTTCTGCTAAAGCTCGGGGCAAGTTAAGTAGGCTGCGGGCACAGTTAGCGAGGAAAATTCGTGAAATATCGTTTTCGGCTGAGATGCGTGCTCACTTTACTGAGGTAATAAAGTCCGTAGCTGGTGAGATAGAAACGATAGAAAATCGCATAGCGGAGTTGTCTACGCAGTTAGAGAATCAAAGTTCAAAGCGGTCAGCTTTGGCTATTGAGCTCAAGCGACAGATACGCGCTCTTCAAAAGCGGTTGTCCGAGATAGAAGCTCGTTACTGCTGCACTGCTTCGGAGATAAAGCGTAGCTTTAAGCAGATCAGCAATGCGTCAGCACTGGCTAATGAGGCTCGTGCTGAGATGATACAGGCTAATCTGCGGCTTGTAGTGTCGATAGCAAAAAACTACATCAACCGTAGCCGGGGTATGCAGTTTGCTGATCTCATCCAAGAGGGAAACATAGGCCTGATGCGTGCCGTTGAGAAGTTTGATTATCGTAGGGGCTACAAGTTCTCTACTTATGCTACTTGGTGGATTCGTCAAGCGGTAACTCGTGCCATAGCTGACCAGGGCCGTACTATTCGAGTGCCGGTTCATATGGTTGAGACGATAAATAAGATAGTACGTACTTCACGAGTGATGGTGCAGGAGCTTGGCCGCGAACCTACTCATGAAGAACTTGCGAAACGTACTGACTTGCCTTTGGCTAAGGTAAGACAGGCCCTCAAGATAGCACAAGAGCCTATTTCGCTTGAAACTCCTATAGGCGATGATGGTGAATCATCCCTTGGCAGTTTTATCGAGGATATCTCCAGTGTAAATCCTGCAGATATGGTTGTAGGCAAGAACTTGCGCGAGGCTATAATGGAGGTGCTCAGTACGCTTACTACACGTGAGGCGCAAATACTCAAAATGCGTTTTGGTTTAGATGAGAGCGGTAATGAGAGAACCCTTGAAGAAGTAGGCAAGCATTTTTCTGTTACTCGTGAGCGTATAAGGCAGATAGAAGCAAAAGCGCTAAAGAAACTGCGTCATCCTAGCAGAAGCAAGAAGTTGAAGACTTTCTACGAGGCTTCTTGTAACTGAACTTAATGTAGAATAGCTCTGAGACGAGTCACTACGTCTCTAGGTGCAAAAGGCTTGCAGATGTAATCGGCTGCTCCTTCCTGCAAGCCTCTCATTCTGTCTTCAGTACCTATTTTGGCCGTTACCATCACTATGGGTATGTGTTTGAGAGACTCATTTTTTTTGAGCGTCCTAAGCACCTGCCAGCCGTCCATTATCGGCATCATTACGTCTAGCAGTATAAGATCGGGCTTCTCGCTATCGACTTTTTCTAAAGCGTCCTTGCCGTTGACTGCTTTGACTACCTGATAACCTTCTGCACCAAGAATTATCTCCATTAGGTCTAGTAAATCTTGCTCATCATCAACGACAAGTATTTTTTTCATTGTCTTCCCCACGGAGTAGTACTTCTATATCTGCGTACGACCTGTGAATGGCTTGCCAAATTTAGCATATCGTAGGAAATGTTGCAACAAGGTTTACTGCTTCATAACTGCGTTGCTTGCAAGCATCTGTTGAGCTTAGATTTAAGTTGCTTGATATCTATGGGTTTCACCAAGTGGTCTACAGCACCTTGTTCAAGACTCTTAGCCTTGTCCCGAAGGATAGACATTATTATTACAGGTATAGCTTTCGTCTGTGAATTTTCCTTAAGACGCTTGAGCACTTCGAACCCGTCAATGTCAGGCAGTCTTACATCCAGGAAGATAATGTCTGGTAAATGACGCTTTGCTATCTCTAGCCCTTCTTCTCCGGTGGTTGCGTCTATGACGTTGTAGCCTTCTTTGACTAGTGATAATTTCAGCATGTCGTTTATTTCGGGCTCATCGTCTATTAGCTGTATCAAAAAGTACTTTTTTCTATCTACCGGTAGTAGTTTGAACTCTGCAGTTTTTGATTTTTGTGGTGCTTCTAGCAAGAATCTGAAGGTTGTTCCCTTACCTAACTTGCTTTCTACATGTATCGTCGTTTTATGTGCATCTAAGATTTTTTTGACAAAAGAAAGTCCTATTCCTATACCCCCATACTTGCGGGTAGTAGAGGCATCAGCTTGGTAGAAACGATCAAAAATTTTTGGCAGGTCATTTTCGCTTATTCCTATGCCTGTGTCGCTTACTGCAATCTCTACTTTTGAGCCTTCCACTACCTTTGCCGAAACAGTTATCTTTCCTTTAGCAGGAGTAAACTTGACTGCGTTAGATAGTAAATTGTCGAGTACTTGTAAAATTCTATCCCTGTCACCTATGCAATAGCTCACGTCGATGCCTATCTGTAGGTCTAGCTCTAGAGACTTCTTTTCCATCTCTGGTTTGTATGGTAGTAGGCTTTGTTCTATTACCGTCCTGATGTTGAAAGGAGCGTTGGTTATCGGTAATTCGCCTGACTCTAGGCTAGTGAAGTCCAGTAGAGTATTCAAGTAGCCTGCAAGACGGTCGACGTTGCGCTGCATTACTTCAAGCGCTCGCGCCTGGGTAGCATTTATCGGGCCTAAAGTCCCTTCCTGTAAATACTCTGTATAGCCTTTAATTGCTGCAAGAGGTGTACGCACTTCGTGTGACAAGGTTTGAAGAAATTCGTTCTTCATCTTGTCTAACTCTTTGAGGTTTTCGTTTGCCTCTTCTAACATCTTGTTGGTTTTTGCAAGGCGAGAATTTGTTTGTTCTAGCTTGAGATTTGATTCAAGTATTTTGGCCCTAGAGTCTTCTAGGTCGCTTATGTTTTGCTTCAGTTTTTCGGCCATCCGGTTGAAGTTCTGAGCTAGCTCTTCTAGTTCGTCTCCGGTTTCTATCCTCAACTTATGCTCGAACTGACCCCTTGCTATTTCAAAAGCACCTTCTTTGAGCATCTTGAGGGGATGGGTTATCTTGCTTGCAAACAAAGTAGCAAAAACTACTGATAGCAATACCGAAATGAGCGTAAAGCTTAACGTCTGTCCTATGGCTTGCCTTGTTTGCTGTCTTAGTACCCTCAGAGAAACTAGGTAGTTTATTGTATAAACGAGGTTGCCAGTAGAGTCAAAATAAGGAGAAGTGATTTCTATTGCTGTTTCCCCGCTGTGGTCTTTTGTTTCTCGCAAAGTGAGTTCTGCAGACAGCTGCTTCATTTCAGAAGCCTGCTTAGGCTGTAGCTTGAAATTTTTGTCAAGTGATTCATCACCTGAATCAAAAAGCTTTTGTCCTTGAGCATCAAATAGCACTATGCGATCAACATTCTTATCTCTGCGCATCAGGCTGGCTACGTCTTCCCTAAACTTGCTTGCTTCAGCGTTTGAGTACTTTTGGTAAGACGCTACTATGGCAGCAGGTGTAAGCAGCGCAAAGTTGACAGCACTTTGCTGGATCTGCTGCTTCAGATCTGAGATACGGCTATAGGTAAGAAGCGCTGCATTGCCAAATAGAACTGACGTGGTAAGCGCCATTACCACTATAGCAAATTTGAACCGCAGGCTTTTACCAAACCTGATTTTGAAGCTACGCTTTTCACCAGATTCGAATAGGGACATAGTCTATAAAGTTTGAGTATACTATACTGTTAGCTAAGACTATACTGAAAAAGACTATGAGATGGGAAACATTATCTTCGAAAAAGGTTTTTGATTGTAGCATCTTCAGTGTATACAGTACATTGCGGAAGAATTCTGCTGATTTTCAGCAAGAAGTCTTTGTCATAAAGCCTTCTGACTGGGTCAATGTCATAGCGGTTACTCCGCAGCAGGAGGTGATCTTAGTCAAGCAATTTCGCCAAGGAACACAAGAAGTGACTCTCGAAATTCCCGGTGGCATGGTAGATCCTGGCGAGTCTCCCCTACAAACAGCCCAGCGCGAACTAGAAGAAGAAACTGGCTATGTTTCGCAAGCATGGTCACTGCTCGGCAGTGTCCGCCCTAATCCTGCTATACAGGACAATTTTTGCTATACCTTCTTAGCTGAACAAGCTTCTCCCGATAAGTTACAGTCTTTAGGACCGGCAGAAGAGCTAGAGATTGTCAAAGTGCCTCTGTTGGAGATACCGCCTATGATAGCTTCAGGGTTGATAAACCATGCGTTGGTTATAGTTGCTTTCTGCTTCTTGAGTTTGGCTAGATCAGGCTTTTTTTTCACCAGCAAGTAGCCACAGACAAAAACCAACAGCCATCGATAGTCCGCCGGCCGCATGAAAGAAGACTAGATACTGCCCCATGTTTAGAGAGCGCTTTAGTATCACACCGGCAATTATCAACAACGCACCAGCTATGAGCAGAATAACCGCGCTTTTCTTCATAATACCTCCTAAATGACGATAAAATGATCATAGTGATTTAGGCAACAATTGTATGCTTCCGTATGGCTTACTTTACAAAGGGTGGAGCCTCTTTATATATTTCGCCATCATAAAAATAGTGGAGTTTATCGATGCCTTTTTTGGTCTTCCTCTTATTATTTTGCAGTTTGACGTACGCAGTAGATAATCCTAGTTTCTTTTCGGTAGACGCTGTTCGGCCTGGTATGAAAGGTGTTGGTAAGACTACATTTTCTAGTAACTTTGTAGAAGAGTTTGAGGTGGAAGTCTTAGGAGTACTGCAGGGAGTACCTGCTCCAAATCGCTCGCTTGTAGTGGTGCGACTCAAAGGTGAGGCTGTCGAACGCAGTGGAGTATTCGCTGGTATGAGCGGTAGTCCCGTCTTTATAGAAGGTAAACTGCTCGGTGCGATTGCTTATGCGTTTACGTTTGCAAAAGAGCCTATAGGAGCTGTCACTCCAATAGCAGATACGCTGCAAGTTCTAGAATCGGAACAGAAGCAGGTAGATGAATGTCAGGAAGATATATCTTTTAAGGAACTACTTGCCGTTGCTAGTGGACAACAGGCTGAATTGCGCCCTCCAACTGGGTTGCGACAAATCTTAATAGAAGACCATTCGAATCCTCAACTTCTCCCTTTTGTCGGACAGACTTTGACGCCTATTGCTTCGGCGCTCGTTGCAAGCGGTATCGATACGGCGGCTATGCAGTACTTTTCTCGGCATTTTCAAGCTTTGGGTCTAGTTCCAGTGATAGTAAATGGAACTGCAACATCTAGTGGGACCCTCGCACCTTATGACGAGCAGACGCTTACGCCCGGCAAAAGTATCGCCCTAGAGTTGGTACGTGGGGATTATGGGCTTTCTATTCAGGGTACAGTAACTTGGCGCGACGGCAATAAGATCTACGCTTTCGGCCATCCTATGTTCCCGCCCGGAGGTATAGGGACAAGCTGTATACCTATGTCAGAAGCTGAAGTAGTAACCGTAGTACCTTCAATGTTTAACTCGTTTAAGTTAGGCGTAGCAAAGAGGCTTGTAGGTGCTGTACACCAGGATCGCTCTGCTGGTATCTGTGGTAAGCTTGGCGAGCTGCCGCGAATGATTCCTGTTAAGATATCGGTGGCAAGTCGTGGTAGGCGCCAAGTTTACAATATGGAAATGATAGACGATCGCCAACTGACGCCTATACTGATGCAAATAGTTACCCTGAACTCTATAGTCGCTACTGAGCGCAGCTTTGGAGACTTAACAATATGGCTACAGGGACGCATAAAGCTCAAGGGTCAACCTGATATTAACTTCAGCAATCGTTTCTCGGCTAACAATGCTTTTATATCAGCTGTACTTTACTCAAGTTATCCTATAGCTGTGCTCTATGGCAGCGGGTTCAGCTTTGAAGCTGAAAGTATCGAACTGGAACTAAAAGCTGAGGATAGTAGGAGCGTGGGTTTTCTTACGGCGATAACTGTCGACCGAACAGAAGTGCGCCGCGGCGAAACTCTCACGGTTAATGCTTTTGCTCAAAACGACCGCGGCGAGACGCTCTATGAGCGGGTAACGATAGGGGTGCCACAAGATGCCCCTCTCGGTAAGCTAATGCTTACAGTTGGTGACGGCCAAATGATGGCTACACTAGATAGGCGTTCGATTATAGATTCTAATCCTAAAGAGCTTTCTGCACTGATAGCAGCGATGAACCGGTTGCCTAGAAATGACAGGCTTTATGTTAAGCTTTATCGTACCGCCGGTGGAGCTGTTATAAAGAACAAAGCTATGCCGGCCTTGCCTGCTTCGATGCTGGCTGCACTTGATAGCTCGCGCAGCAGCAACAACTATCTGCCGCTACCCATCTCTACCGTGGCTGAATATGAGCTTCCTCCATCGAAATTCCTTATCAGCGGTCAACAGACTATACAGATAACCGTAATACCCTAAGACGAGGTGAATAGCACAAGTGAAAAAACTTCTTCTTGACATACTTACAGCAGTGCTCTTCTGCTCTAACGTGTTGGCTAGCAGTACTGCTTTTTGGGAAGTTTCTAGACTTTCTGAAATAGAAAGGGGTGATGCTAAGAACGTAGCGATTTCTAGCGAAGGTCGAATGCGGGTCGCACCGCAGCTTGTTGAGGTTTTCAACACCGAGCAACCGCTCATCCTCTGTAGTGCTGTTGATAGCAAAGGAAATCTCTATCTTGGTACAGGGCATGAAGGCAGAGTCTATAAGGTAGACTGGTCAGGCAAAAGCAGCCTATTCTTTGATAGTTCAGAACTGGATGTAACAGCACTTGTTGTCGGTGAAGATGATGTAATCTATGCAGCTACTTCTCCCGACGGTAAGGTGTACAAGATAGTTGCCGGACAGGCTACGGAATTCTTCGACCCAGAGGATAAATATATCTGGTCTCTAGCATTTGAGGATAAACATGTCTATGTCGGTACTGGTGAGAAAGGGGCTCTGTACAGAGTAACGCTTGATGGAAAAGCTGCGCTCTACGGCAGAGTAAGTGATAAGCACGTCATGTGCTTGACCAGTGACCGAAGGGGCGGATTGCTGCTGGGCACCGAACCGTCAGGGTTACTCCTGAGAACTTATCTAGCGGCTAATGAAGCTAAGTTTTTTGCGCTGACTGACAGCCCCTTGCGCGAAATCCATCAGATTGCCGTAGCAGCTGATGGGACTATTTACGCTCTCGCACTAAGTGTGCAGAGTAGCCCAGATAGGTCTCTCTCATCTGCTACTTCGGCTACCGGTGGAGATTCATCAAGTGGCAGTGTAACGGTCATCTTTGAAGATGAGGTGGTTGCTTCTAGTTCTACCGCTTCTTCGACGAGCAGCGGCTCTACAGCAGTAAAGAGCTTAGTCTATAAAATTACCCCTTCGGGAGCAGTGGATGTTATTTGGAGTAGTAAGGATAGTGTAGCCTTCGCTTTGTTACTAAGTAGAGACAGAGTGCTTGTGGGCACGGGTACCAAGGGAAGAATCTATTCGATAGATCCAAAAGACAAAACTTTTGAGCTGATAGCTCAATCTTCTGAAGAGCAAACTTCCACTTTGATCGAATTTCGGGACGTTGTTTACTTTACTTCTAACAACATTGGTAAGTTGTTTCGGATAGATCAAGAAGCTGCTCTGCAAGGTGAGTATGTCTCCTATGTTTTTGACGCAAAGGTGGTTTCTAAGTGGGGTGCTGTTTCTTGGCGCGGCATGGGAGACCTCCAGATAATGACGCGCTGCGGTAACACAGAAGTACCAGATAATACCTGGAGCGAGTGGCAGGAAGTTGAGAAGACAAAGTTGGGATACGAAGTAGCCGGCCCGGAAGCACGTTTTGTGCAGTGGAAAGCAGTTTTGCAAAGAGGCAGTGTTCTGTATGGTTTGAAAATAGCCTATCTGCAGCATAATCTCGCTCCGAGTGTATCCAAAATTGTGGTGTTGCAGCCAGGTGTGGCCTTGCAGGAGGTTCCTCAACAACCGCTCGATCCCGGTATCTTAGCTGCTGGCTTGGACCCAGCTATGTTTGGCTTTCCTGCAACCTTGCAGCCTCGCAAGGTTTTTCAGAAAGGAGCAAGGTCGCTACAGTGGACAGCTGAGGACCCCAACGGTGATTCCTTGTCTTACGCTATCTACTACTCGCAGAATTTAGAAGGCCCTTGGCATTTGGTAGCTAAGGACCTTCAGACGAATTATTATACGCTAGATTCTGACGCTTTAGCGGACGGCAAATACTATTTCAAAGTAGTAGCAAGCGATGAGAACTCTAATCCAGCAGAGAGTTCTCTTTCAGGTTTCCAGATCACTGAAGAGGTAGTTATAGACAACACACCTCCGAAGCTTACTGCGTCGAAACCCGTTTTTAGTGGTGACTTAGTGGAGATTGCTTTTACTGCGTCAGACGAAAATGCAAATATTAGACGTGCACAGTTTAGCGTCGATGGAGGCCCTTGGAAGACGGTCTTTCCTGAAGACGGTATTGCAGATTCAAAGATGGAAGTTTATCGTATCAAAACGAAAATTGCGGATGGAGTAAGGTTTATAACGTTGCGCTGCTATGACGATAACGTTAACTCAACTGCTTTGCAGGTTGAGCTTCGATAAAGGCTCTGGGTCTGGCTGCTCTTGCTGTTAGGCTTAAGACTAAGAGTGCTTGACCGAGGTTGAGCAACTTGTTTTTAAGGAGTAGTACGATGAATCCGCAGGTGGTGGTAGTGGGACTGGATGCAGCAACTATGTTACTCATCGAGCAGTATGTTGCCGAAGGACGTTTGCCAAACATTGCCAAGATGATGAGTAACGGCGGAAAAGGCTTGCTGCTTTCTACACCTAACGTACATAGCGCTTCGGCTTGGACCTCGATCATTACGGGTAAAAATCCAGGTAAACACGGACTGTATGTATTTTCCGAGCGGGATTTTGCAACTAACGAACAAGTTATCTACACTGGCCGAGACCGAAAGTGTGAGTCTATTTTCGCTATGCTGGCTCATGCCGGTAAGACGGCCGGTATGATAAATGTTCCTATGACTTATCCTGCAGAGAGTGCACAAGGCAGCTTTATGATTTCGGGGCTAGATGCTCCGTTGTTTGATGAGAATGCGTTCAGTCCTGTTGAACTTAGGACCGAAGTTATGAAGCGTTTCCCAGGATATGCTCCTACGCCTCCTAAGTTGCCGGAGGTTATGGCTAAGGGGCGGTTGGATGAAGCTATAGAGCTTTGGACAGAGCTTGCGGTGTTGCGTACTGAGGCGGCTAAATATCTGATGGAGTTGTATAGGCCCGACTTCTTTATGGTGGTCTACACCTGTACTGACTGGGCACAGCATTATTTCTGGAAGTACATCGAGCCTCGTCATCCTGAGTATGACGAGCGGGAGGCTCGTCGCTATGGCGGGACGATAAGATATTTTTATGAGCTTATGGATGAACAAATAGGTGAATTGCGTGCTGTTGCAGGTGAAGATGCTAATTTCATAATAGTTTCTGATCATGGAATGGGTTGTCATACGCAGGGCTCTTTTCATATGGTCGAGTATCTGCAAAGTTGCGGCTTGTTGACGCTCAAAGAATCACGTGTTCCGTCGGCTGATGTGGGGACTTTAGGAGCTTTAAAGCAAGGTGTAAGACGTACTCTTTCGGCTGTATTACCAGGGGGTGTGAAGCGAGCTATAAAGGGAATGGTTGGTGAAGTAAACATTCCTATAGCGCAGAAGAATAGTTTTTATGAGAGGATTGTTTGGGAAAAGACTATCGCTTATACAGAATATGGCCGCAATATTGTCAATATAAACCTCAAAGGACGTAACAAGTACGGCATAGTGGAGCCAAAGGATTATGAGAAGGTGTGTGATGAAGTAACGAACCTGCTGCTGCAGTGGAAGGAAGTTGAGACAGGTCGACCGATAGTTTCTGAAGTGCGTAAGCGCTCGCAAGTTTACACTGGGCAGTATGTCTCGCACGCTAGTGATCTCTATGTTGTTTGGAATCCAGATGTGATACTGAAGCGGCCTGTACCGGAGGCTATTCGTAGGAAAGGTTTTTGGTGGAATGGTGCACACCGTCCGCATGGGGTAATTATTTGCGATGGGCCTAAAATTCGTCCTGGCTCTACTGTTCAAAATGCTGTGGTTTATGACATCGTACCGACGGTACTGCTACTTTTGGCGATAGTGCCACCATCTGATTTGGACGGGCGAGTATTGCAAGAGTTGTTGAAAGAAGAGGCATTAGAACAGCTAGCTGTTTCAATACAGAGTTCTTACGAAAATACTGCTGGCAGATATAGCTTTTCGGAACTAGAAGAACGCGAAGTGGCTGAGAAGCTAAGAGGGCTAGGCTACCTTTAATCATCTTACGCAGTTTCTATGGGAATGTATGAAAAGCTAAAGACCACGTTCAAGCACATGTTGGTCTTTGGCGTAAGCGGAGCTATCAACCGAGCCTTATCGGTATTGTTGTTGCCGTTTTATGTGCATTATATTGTGCCTCGCGAGTATGGAGCGCTGGGCTTGTTGATGATAATTAGTGCTCTAGTACCGGTAGTGCTGCGCTTTGGCTTGGGAAACGCTCTGCTCAGATCCTGGTATGACTACGAAGAACCTCACCGTCCAATTTTAGCCACGACGGCTTGGATTTTTCTTGCAGCAACTTCCCTGCCTGTTCTGCTGATCATTGTATTTTTTTCACCTGAGTTGTCGGAGCTGATTCTTAAAACCTCTGCCTACAAGATGCATTTTTGCTTGGTGATGGTGTTGTCGGCTCTAGAGATAATGAAGACCGTCCCGGACACGTTGATGCGCCTACAGAATGCCTCGTTTAAGTATGCCTTAGCAGAGACTTTAGCGCTTGTAGTACAGCTTAGTACTAACGTTGTGTTGGTTGTTGTTTACAGGCTCGGCATAACTGGCGTCATAGTAGGTAACATTATTGGCTCTGCAATTGAGCTAGGCTTATTTACAGTGTTTTCTCGGCATTTACTCAGCTGGGGCTTCGATTTTAGAGAGCTGAAGGTGATGCTTGAGTTTGGCACGCCGCTAATTTTCGGCAGGTTGGCAGCGATATGCTTTCAATGGGTAGATAGGTTTTTCATCAACCATTATGTGAACCTGCGAGCTGTGGGGTTGTATACTTTGGCCAGTCAGATAGCTTCTCCGATAACGCTGCTCGTTTCAACGCCGTTTAGCATGGTCTGGGCGAATATGCAGTTTGCGACTATGAATGATAAAGACGCAAGTGAGTATTATGCCAGGATGCTTACCTATGTCTTCTTTGTAGGTATGTGTTTTGCTATGCCGATAGCTGTTCTGACGAGGGATGTGTTGCGGATCTTTGCGCCGCTCAAATATTGGGAAGCTGCGACTGTTGTTCCTTGGCTTGCTTTTGCGGCTGTGCTGGATGCGATTAATCCTGTCTTGAATGTTGGCATCAGCATCAAGCGCAAATCGATGGTTAATCCGTTTATAGTAGTTACTTCGTCAGGCATTAACTTAGGGCTCAACTTTCTCCTTATACCTTCTTTTGGAATGATGGGTGCGGCTGTAGCTACGGTTATATCTTACGTAGTGATGAACTCGATGCGGTATTTCATCACTATGGAGCTACTGCCGGTTAGTTATGAATGGCGCAGGCTAGCCCATGTGCTCGTAGTATGTGCTGGGATCTACGCTGTGGGTTCGTTTATAGGGATTGATAGGCCGATTTATTCGTTCCTGATCAAATTACCCTTAGCACTATCTTTGCCTATAGTGCTTTGGGTGACGGGTTTCTATGATGCAAGAGAGAGGGCTTACATCAGAGGAGTACTTATGCGGCTTAGCCTACAGCAGCTTAAAGTAGCGACGAGCAAAAGCCGTTAGTTTTGTCTTGCCGATAAATTAGAAAGACTACTTGCTGCTAAACATGTTTTGTTAAAATAGTTCCGCATAAGGTATGGATGATGAAAGCAGTTAGCATAGCCGTTGCTGCGCTTAGCGATCCGGGCGTAGTAAGAGCCAATAATGAAGACAGTTTCTTGCTGTGTGATCTTGCTCGCAAGAAGAGCCTGCCTGACGTAGTAGCTTTAGAGAGGCAGTTATCGGCGGTGCGCTTGCTGATGGTCGTTTCCGATGGAGTAGGAGGATCACACTTAGGAGAGCTTGCTAGCGAGTTAACTGTGCTGAGTATTAAAGATGCCTTACTGAATATCGATCCTAGTGTGGATGCGGTACATAGATTGACGGCAGCGGTAGAGCAAGCGAATCATCTGGTTTGGACAGAAAACAGCCGTTCTACTAGGCTTGCGGGAATGAAGGCTACTGCTACGGTTGTTCTTGTTGAAGCTGACAAAGCTTATATAGCTAACATAGGCGATTCGAGATGCTACCTAGTTCGCGATCATCAGATAAGTCAGTTGACTGTTGACCAGACGCTTGGCGAGGTTTTGATATCGCAAGGCGTACTCAGCCGCGAGCAAGCTGAAAGGCATCCCAGGCGAAATGTCATAGTACAGGCGATCGGAAATTTGAACACTGTGCAAGTGCCGGTCTCTCGTCTGCAGCTTGCAGCACAGGACAAGCTGGTACTATGTAGCGATGGGCTTTCAAACAAGCTTGCTGCTGAGGAAATCTGTCATTACTGCCTTTATTATTCGTTGCAGGAAGCTTGCCGGTTAATGGTCAATCTTGCACGTGATCGTGGAGGAGAAGACAACATTACGGTGATAGTAGCTAGTTTTGACGGAGATGGTTTGCCCCCACCTGCAAAGCTGCATGAGCTTGAAGAGCTGGTCGTCTTTAATCCAAATGAGGATAAGGTGAAAAACTATAAGAGGACGGCACTACTGAGTGGGCACGAAACAAAGCGTGAAGTAGGGAACGTCTTTCCCTTGACAGTATGCGGTGTGGATTCGGTGGCAGGTAGTTTTGTAGAGCGTTCTGAGACCTTGCAGGTAAGCAGTAGGGACGCTTCTTTTTTGCTCAGGCAGGAAGTAAGTGTGGATGATATTCTGTATATCACTCTGCCTATGCCTAGAGAACTTAGGCTCTATGATTTTGAAGAGGATAGTTACAGCATTTATGCTCAGGTACGCAAAGTGAGTAAGCAGGATTCTGGCTACTTTTTGGTACGCGTGGCTTTCATTTCTAGAGATCACCCGCAAGGTTAGTGCGCGAGCTAAAATCGTTGTGTTTGATCGCTAAGGTCAGCTAATACAATCTAAGCGTCGCTAAGACGGATTAGTTGCCGTGCCTTTGGAAGTCTCATTTTCGTAAGTTTTCTTATGGCAGGGGATTTTACTGGTCTTGGAAGTTGCAGGATATGTATATTAATTTTGTGAGAGAGGGACTTATGTGCTTGCCGGAGACTATAGCTAGTTTTGAATCTGCTGAGTTCAGCAGACGCAATCTGTTAAAATACGGCCTATCGGCGGCCGTAGCTGCAGCGTTACCCAGTAGTTCGGCGAAAAATCCTATCGGTGTGAAATTTCGCAAAGTAGTAGATTTGACGCACACCCTTGGGCCGGAGTTTCCTCTCTTTCCTGGGGCTGCTCCTTTTCGAATTGAGCCTGCTGTGTCTTACGAAAAGAATGGCTATTATGGGAGTATGTTAAGTTATTGGGAACATTCTGGTACACATTTAGATGCTCCGGTACACTTTTCTCCTGCTGGTTTGAAGGTAGATCAACTGCCGGTAGAAAGCTTTGTAGTGCCGGCAGCGGTGATAAATATAGCTGAGAGAGTGAAGCGTGATGCTGATGCTGTTGTAACTCCTGATGACATCCGCGCCTGGGAAAGACGACATGGGCGGTTGCCAGATAATGCTGCCGTGCTTATGGCAAGTGGTTGGTCTGCTCGTGCTGGTTCGGTTGAGGCTTTTCTTAATGCTGACCGCAGCGGCGTAATGCATTTTCCTGGGTTTAGCAAGGAAGCAGTAGATTTTTTGCTTACTGAACGGCGCATATCTGGCATTGGTGTAGATACGCTTAGTTTAGATCACGGGCCGTCAAAGAGTTTTGCTGTGCACTATACCTTGTTGCCTACGAACCGCTGGGGGTTAGAGAACCTAGCTAATTTGGAAATGATACCACCAAGCGGAGCAATACTTTTTGTAGGAGCACCAAAGGTAGCAGGTGGATCCGGAGGGCCAAGTAGGGTGCTTGCTGTTTGGTAGTTTCTTGGTCCATCTTGACAATCGGCAAAAATCTTATATGATCTTGCCTTCCTAGTGCCAACTTAGCTCAGTTGGTAGAGCAGCTGATTCGTAATCAGCAGGTCGCGGGTTCGAGTCCCGCAGTTGGCTTTCTTCCTACGCTTTCTATAGCCTTCCCTTCTCAAATTAGCCAAATAGATTGTAAGCTCTCGATTTTTCCCACGGCTCTGTCAGCTTTAGGCTTGGCTTTTTGGATTAGGTCGGCAGTAGCGCTACTGCCGACGATACTTTCAGGAGGTCTGGCCAGATTCTTCAGAATAGCGTTCGCTTACGAGTTGCCAGTGTTCTGGTGAACGCCACAAGCTCGATAGTATCAGCTCTCTCATGTGCAGGAACTCTTTTGGTAGTCTGTCGTAGAGCTTCTCAAACAGTTCTTCGTGGGAGAGTATTTCTGCTTTCCACGCCTCGCGATCTATCATCATTAACTTATTGAATTGTTCTTTGGTAAAACCTTCCAAGCCTGTCCATTCGAGATCCTCGTAGCGTGGCATCCAGCCAAGGGGACTTTCTGTACCGTAGGCTCGGCCACGAACTCGGTCTATGATCCACTTGAGCACGCGCATGTTTTCACCGTAGCCAGGCCAGATAAAATTGCCGTTTTCGTCTTTACGGAACCAGTTAACGCAGAAAATGCGCGGAGGATTGACGATATCCCTTCCTATCTGTAGCCAGTGGTTGAAGTAATCGCCCATATGGTAGCCGCAGAACGGGAGCATAGCCATAGGGTCACGACGGACTTGCCCGATGTTACCGAAAGCTGCAGCGGTCATTTCCGAGCCTATGGTTGCTGCCATGTATACTCCGAAATTCCAGTTTATGCTCTGATAAACCAGCGGTACGACTTGAGCGCGACGGCCTCCGAAAATGAAAGCGCTGATTCTAACACCGTTTGGATTTTCCCATTCCGGATCTATTGACGGGCATTGCGAAGCTGGCGTTGTAAAACGTGAGTTGGGATGTGCGGCTTTGCGTCCACAGTCAGGTGTCCAGCGGTTGCCTTGCCAGTCAATCAGCTCGGCTGGCGGCTCATCTGTGAGACCTTCCCACCAGACGTCTCCATCAGGTGTTAGTGCTACGTTGGTGAAGATGGTGTTCTTCTTAATGGTTTCTATGGCGTTCGGATTGGTTTTCTCAGAAGTGCCAGGAGCTACGCCGAAATATCCAGCTTCTGGATTAATCGCATATAGTTTGCCTTCTTTGTTAGGTCTTATCCAGGCTATGTCATCTCCAACAGTGGTTACTTTCCATCCTTCGAAACCCTTAGGTGGTACGAGCATGGCAAAGTTGGTCTTTCCGCAGGCACTTGGGAAAGCAGCGGCAACATAAGTCTTTTCTCCTTGCGGGGATTCTACGCCCAGTATCAACATATGTTCGGCAAGCCAGCCTTCGTCACGTCCTATCACGGAGGCTATGCGTAGTGACAGGCATTTCTTACCAAGCAGTGCATTTCCTCCGTAACCGCTTCCGTAAGACCATATGGATCGCTCTTCAGGAAAATGAACTATGTACTTGTGCTCTTTGTTGCATGGCCAAGGTACGTCTTTCTGGCCTGGTTCGAGCGGTGCACCGACCGAGTGTATACAAGGGATAAAATCTTTATCACCTAGGACGTCGTATACAGCACGTCCCATCCTGGTCATAATTCTCATGTTGACGACTACATAGGGGGAATCTGATATCTCGACACCTATTATAGAGAGAGGTGAACCTAAAGGTCCCATGCTGAAAGGTATGACATACATGGTGCGGCCACGCATGCAGCCGGTAAATAGCTTGTTTAGTGTGGCCTTCATCTCTCTTGGATCTGCCCAGTTGTTTGTAGGTCCGGCATCTTGCTTGCGCACACTGCAGATGAAGGTTCTGTCTTCAACACGGGCGACATCACTGGGATCAGATTTAGCATAGTAGCAGTTTGGCCTCTTTTCTGGATTGAGCCTTATGAAGGTTCCCGTCTGTACCATCTGTTCGCAAAGCCTGTCGTACTCTTCTTGAGATCCGTCACACCAATGCACCTGATCTGGTTTGCAAAGTTCGACCATCTCTTGTACCCAAGCTATCAGTTTTTGGTTCTTGACATACTCAGGTACTTCCAACTTGCGCTGTACGTTTGCCGACATGATTTTCCTCCGTCAGAGCATTAAGACTAGGAGAGATTTTAAGGCAAAACTTTAGAAAATAGTATGATACTTTGCTCAAAAGTCGTTTTTGAGTATGTAACGTTTTGATATGCTTAACTTTCTCTTTGTGCAAAACAGCAAGGATGGTATAAATCCAATACCTAAAAGAATCTGGCTAGTGGGTACTTAATATAAAGACGCTTTTAGGAAGCGACGATGGCTCAACAAACGGACTACTTGAAGATAATCCTTGCTAGTAACGCTAATCTTGCTTTCATTGGGTTGATGGTGTTTTTGTCTTTGGTTTTCAATTGGGGGTACCTCTTTCTGCTTCTAGCAGCCGAGCTAGGGCTTTTCGTACTTTCCCAAGTCGGATTAGTGCAGAGGTGGATTGATACGAAAGAAGAGGAAAGAAGGCGTAAGCAGCTTGAACAGGCGGAACGTAGCTTAGTTGCGTCGCTACCTGTGCAGTACAGGCAAGATTATGAAGGAGTAGCTCATTTATGCGAGGAGATAGAAAAGCGAGCAAATGAGCTGATGCTGGAAACTATGTCCTCAGATGCTGCTGCGTCGGTGGTTATATCGGGAATAGTAGATAAGCTGTCATCCTTCAGGAGCGAGTATGTTCGCATTCTAAAGGCACATTCCCTTCTTAGTACTAGGAACTATCAAAGTGTACGCAAGCGCCTTGAAGCTGATATAGCTAAAGCTGAGCAAGAAATACAGAAGGAATCTTCCCAACAAGTCAAAGCTACGATGATGCAGAATCTCAAGATCCTGCGTCAGCGCAGTAGTAAGTCTCAACAGCTAGAGGAACTGGTGCGGTTGCTCGAAATAAAGATCCAGATTGTTAGGAACTCTTTGAGGCTTATTCAAGATGAACTCTATAGTATGACTAATGTAAGAAGTATTTCAGAGATAGTTGATGGAATGCTGGTCAACCTTCAGCTAAACGAGGAGTTTAGAAACTACTATAATGATGCTTTAAACTTAGATTTTGAATCTGAAAATTTAGTCTTAGAGCCTGATTGGGATCAACTAATTAAGAGACAAAAGGTGGTGGAGTAGATCATGAAAAAGCAAATGAGAACGACTGAAGATATTCTAAGAGAAATGACAGAGATATCCAAAGGGATAGGAGAAGCAGACAGTAATAAATTGGCAGAAGGTAAGAAACAAGAAGAGCGCTATGCTCGCGAGGGTGGGGCACTTAAGTCTCTGCTTAATTTTTTTGTAAAAGTGCATGATGCTGAAGACAGTCCACCTAAGCAAGCACCATTGCCTACTGCGGGTACTAAGCAGCTAAAAGGAGCTGCAGGTCATCCCGACAAAGCGACAAGTCAAGCCACTGCCGGTCGTCTTGATAGCGGAACGATAGCTCAATCACAATCACTTTATCCTAATCCTAAGATGGTGAATCCTCAGCTAGCAGCTGATCTTAGTAAACTAATGGCTGCTGAGTCAGTTCCTCAGGCTGTAGAGAAGGAAACTGGTGTTAATCCTGCCGAGAAGCCTCTCGAAGAAATTTACAAACAAGCAGGTATAACTGGCAAACGGATTGAGCAGCTAGTTGAACTTATGAATAGTCCAACGGTGCAAAACCAGCCTACGGCGGTTAAGGTAGTAGCTGTCAAGCTTGCTCTTTCTGCCAAGGGTGAAAAGATAGAAGATTATATAGCAGATGCAATCAGCAGAGATTCTGCCTTGGATGCCTATCAAGTTTTGCTCAGTCAGCGTGCAAAAGAAGCTGAGGAACAAACTAAGGAACGGATAGAGAATATTCAGAAGGAAGTAGAAGAATTTTTAAAGAAAAAGCAGGTAGAAATAGAAAAGCTACGTGCCTATGCAGCGGAGTGTAATAAACAATCAATAGACTTTGCCATCAGACGCCTTGCTGAGGAACAACGACTTGCTGATATTATAGCTCCGTTTCTAGAAGGAGCGCCTAATCCCGTAAGCGTGGGCAATGAGCCTGATAAAGGCTAGCCTGGATGGGATTTGTAAGGTAGCAGGCAGGTAAATCGGGCTCCTTGACTTGCTTGACTCTCAACTTCTATACGTCCTTCATGCGCAAGGATTATCTTTTGTACTAGTGCTAAGCCGATACCGTAACCTTTTGATTTAGTAGTAAAAAATGGTATGAAGATATGTTTCAGCTCTTCAGGAGCTACACCTCTGCCATTATCTTCTACGGTTATTGATACATAAGAGTCGAGCTGTTTAATAGATATTTTAACCTTCCCAGTATCTGGCTCGACGGCATCTAAAGCATTGTCTATGAGATTTATTAGAGCGCGCTTAAGTAGCGATGGGTCGCAGGATATTTCAACCTCGGTACCTTCTATCTCAACTTGTACGGCTTTTTGCTTACACTTGTTTTGCAGGGTTTCGACGCAATCTTCTACAAGCTCGCGCAACTTAGCTCGAGTAAGCTGTGGCTTTTGTGGACGTGCGAAGTTCAAAAAGTCTGTTACCATTTGTGAAAGACTGTTTACTTCCTCTACGAGTGCTCTGGAAGCCTTGCATACCATATCGTTACTTGACACCGACTCGATAAGTTGGCCGTAGCCAGAGATGGCTGCAAGCGAGTTTTTGAACTCGTGCGCTAGGCCTGCGGCCATTTCTCCTAAGTTGGCGAGATTTTGTTGCATAGCCAAGCGGTCTCGCAAGTGTTTTACTTCAGTTAGATCGGATATCAGTATGAGAGCGCCGTTTTCTGGTTCACCTTCTTGCCAAGATATCGGCGAGATGGATACTGCTAGGAATGCTCTGCCTGTGCATAACTCGGCCTCTAACTCTTCTAGTTCGACACTTCGTCTTTGCTTTATGCAGTCGGTGATAAGTTCTACTAGGCGGGGAGTTGACCTGAAAAGTGACTCGTAGTTGATTTCTAGAGGCTTTAAATCTCTGCCGGCAAACATCTGTGAGGCTTTAGCATTTGTTATTAGGACTCGTCCATTTAGGTCTACCACTACTAGAGCACTTGGAATGGACGCTACAATTCTTTGGTTAAAGAGCTCTATAAACTCGGCTCTGCGCTTCTGTGCAGAGTGCATGCGTTCGAGCTGAGCACTTTTGACTTGTAAGCTGTCAATTAGAGCCTGAAGTGACTCGAAAATGATTTCGCTAGCATCTTGTCGTTTCTGCTGGACTCGACTAAAGAGCAGGCGTGCTGACAAGCCTCCTGCTAGAAGAATTGTCATTAGGCTTAGCACGGATAGAAACATGATTAGCTGCCCGCTTCTAAATTCCACGGCGATCTGCTTGAAGGCTACCTGTACGCCACAGATCTGTTTGCTGTTTGGCACAGGAACATAAGCTAGAGCGTATGACTCTTTGCCATGGCGGGTATAGTGCATATTGCTAGGATTTTGCAGCGGCTGGAAGAGCAGACTGGACAGGTGGTGGTTGTTCGGACGGGAATGCCATTTGATGCGCAGGGAACCATCGCAGTTATAGACGGCAGCAGCTTCGAGATCGTCTGCTATAGCGGCTAGCCGTTGCTCATTGAGCTCGGTAACTTCTAGCGCTGCAACACGCATCGCAAATAAGGTAGCTTGCGCGCGCTGACGACGTAGGCGCTCGGTAGTTAGCTCGCTGCCTATGCTAGTGTATAGCGTGGTGGCAAGTAAATTAGCGGCTGTTGTAGTAAGTATGGACAGTACCCACAAAACGGCGTAAGTGCTGCCAAGACGTCCTGCTTTCATTATTGTCTGACCGAGATGAGGTTATTAAAGTACCATTCGAGTATTTGCTGACCATATAAGGTAAGTATAATTGCTGCCATGCCTAAAAATACTCCAAAAGGTACTTTGGCTTTCAGCACCTCTCGTCCGGTCTGTAAGAACATTGCTAAAGCTAGTATGGTACCGAGAAGGGATGCTATAACCAGAGTAGCTATCGTGAGTTGCCAACCGAGATAGAACCCTACCATCAACATCATTTTCACATCGCCTAGTCCCATGCCTTCTATGCCGCGAAGTACGAAATAGATCTGCCTCAAAGCAAGCAAAAGGCCAGCACCTATTGTGCAGCCGATAAGTCCATTGGCTAGAGATAATGCCCAAGCTCTGCTGCCTAGATAGTTTTCCCAGAGAATGAGGAAAGTGACCTGTAAGTCTAAGTATTGCTCCAAGTAGAGCATGCTCATCAACAGCCATCCGCCTGTGATCATCAATAAAAGTAAATAGGCAGCTAGCCGTACTACGCCATAGTCGAATTTTTCTACAGCTAGAAACAGCAGGTACGTGAGGACTATAAGTGCTGAAAACTGTATCCCGAAGAAAGAAGCAGTAGCGGCTGTTGGGTTGGGTATAAATAATCTTATCAGTATGGCTACAATTGTTCCTCGTAGCGTGATTGCGTCTGGTAGGATCATGTGGCGATAGTCAATGAATATGAGACAGATGCAGGCTGCAACGAACGATAAATCAGCGAAGAAAGCATAGAAGTTAAGCTGTTGTTTATGTTTAAAATATGTTGCTAGAAATAGCAGTGCTGTCAGCAGCTCTACAAAAGGATAGATAGGAGAGATAGCCGTTTTACATCCGCTGCATTTACCGCCTAGTAGGATATAACTAATTAACGGGATGTTTTCTAGGGCAGTGATCTTATGTCCACATTTTGGACAGGCTGAGCGGGGAGTAATAATTGATTGGCCTAATGGCAGTCGGTAGATGACTACGTTTAAAAAGCTGCCCACTATCGAGCCAAACACAAAGACAGTCAAATTCCAATACCACTGCGGCATTAGGTGCAGCATTTCTGTGAACTGCTCCAAGCATCCGACCTCCAGGGGAAAATCTTTCACATTTCAGCTGTCATTTTTGCGGCGGTAGCAACGTACTTTTCTAGCAGCGGCCGCAGGGTTTCCAATGACCTCTTGGCCGTCATGAAAGCCGCCCACGAAGACGATTGTGTGATCTTGCGGGTATTTTCCTCGCCTAACTGAGCCGCCATCAATGCTATCAGGTTGTTTGAGGCTTCTACTTGTTCCAAAAGCACCGAAATTATTTTGTAGGTTTCCTTGAGGCTTATATCATCTAGCTCGCTCATCTTGTCTTTCCTTGACTGTACGTGCCTACGAAGGGCAGAGCTACGACTTCGGCGGCAAGTCTGTGCTCTCCTCCTCCTGAAGCTATGGTGTGCCGCATTCCTATCGAGAAGTTGTTGCGACGTAGATACGCAAGAGCTATTGCTCTGCCTAGGATGGGCGAATAACAGCTGCTTGTCACATAACCTATTTCGTTACCAGCGTCATTGTAAATTTTGGATCTGATTTCTGGAATCTGGGTGCTGTCTATGAGTAGGCCTGCGAGCCGCTTTGCCGTTTGTCCCTGACCGCGGTGATGAATCTTCGCTATCGTTTCTTGTCCCAGGTAACAGCCCTTCTTATAACTTACTGCATGGTCTAAACCAGCTTCTAACAGTATGATGCTGTCATCCATATCTTGACCATACGCCGGAATACCAGCTTCTATCCTAAGCACCTCGGCAGTTTCCTGTGCTACAGGTGTCGCTCCAGCGTCGGTAAGCACTTTCAATAATTGGCTCTTTTCGGTAACCGAGGCGAATAAGTCGTATCCTTGCTCTCCGGTTCTAGACACACAGGTAACAAAAGTAGCTACTCCGCCTATTTTACCCCATTTCGCTTTCAGGTATCCAACCGGTTCTTCTATGCCTAACGAGCGCAATAAGCTAGTTGACTGTGGACCTTGTAACGAGAGCAACACTGTTTGGTCTGTCACGTCGCTTACATCAAATCCCCCGGCAGGAGAAAACTTTGTTAAGTTGTCATAAACCCAAGACCGTCTGATAGTAGGCACGTCTATTAGAAAGCGCTCTCCATCACGGTATATGAAACAATCGGCTTGTATTCGACCGGTGGCGTTTAAAAATGCAGCATAAGTGCCTTCGCCATCGGTTAGCAGTTTGACGTCATTGCTGACAAGTCCTTGCAGAAACTGTACGCTATTACGGCCACTTACTTCGATACGCCCTCGTGCAGAAAGATCAAGTAGCCCAACGGTACTGCGTACGGCTTTGTACTCTAGTTCATTCATTTCTTATTCCTAGGCTTGAGTACCTTGATCTCAGTGACCGAGCTCGGTAAGTACTCGTTATACTTGATCTCTAGTCGCTGCCCTTTTTGTATATCGGAAAATGCTATTTCTTTCTTACCGAAGAAGTCAAACATACCCTTTTCTAATTTAATCTCGGTTCGCTTGCTCAACTTGTATGTCATACGATCGCCAGTGATTTCATCTACACCTTTGAAAGTCATTTCCTCAGGGTTGATGCTTTCGACTACGACAATTGTCTTTAACTCACGCCTTACTCTAGACTGCGTCCGCGGGAGCCTGCCTGTGCCATATGCGCCTTGCCCATATGTGTCAATACAGAAAATTGAGAGTAGGATCAAAACTGCTACTTTCATCCGTGTCTGTCCTTAATCTCTTTGTTTGCTAAGAAAGCCTTACGTTTAGCTCTACCAGTATTGCTGTAGGCCGTGACGACGTCAATATCTCACCGAAAGATCCCTCGTAAGGTATAGGCATATTGCAAATTCTGCCTAAGAGATACAAAATAGCAGCTTTTTTATTATTTTGACAAGCTTCTTGGCCGTTTTAGGGGATGCTTTCTAATCTATATTATGAAACAGTTTGATTTTTCGTTCTTGGATTACTTGAGACCGCTTTTCATTAAACCGATTAGACGTATTACCTGCTTGCGATCTTAGCCTGCGCAAGGCAATTCTAAAACAATAGACAGTATAGAAAGGCTGAGCACTTATTAACGGACTTCACATGAAGTCTCGAAATCATGTCTAAAATTACGATTTGTTGGGCTACGTGAAAAAGTTCGTTGATTATGAGAGAGCGTATTCTGTAGCTTCTGACGGAAAGTTGTCTATGCTGCGCCATAAGTACCATACTGCTATCGTCCTGTAAGGCCTCCACTTTTGCGCTATTCGTTCGATATCTACTCTGCTTGGTAGATTATTTAGCTTGTATTGTTTTAGAATTGCTTTGCGCAGGCTAAGATCGCAAGTAGGTAATACGTCTAATCGGTTTAACGAAAAGATGAGAAACATTTGTGCTGTCCACACACCTATTCCTTTAAATAAAGTAAGCTGATAGATAATTTCTTCGTCTGTCATTTCTTGAAACGAAATGTCAGATATATGTTTGAAATTTCGTGCTAAGTTCTTCAAATAATCTATCTTAGCTCTGGAAAGGCCTATCATACGTAGCTGCTCATCGGATATGCATAATGTTTGGCTAGGAGTAAGTTTTCTGTCTTTAAACAGCGCTTTGAACCTTGACGAGATTGTAATTGCTGCTTTGAGAGACAGTTGCTGCGAAATAATAGCGTCGCAGAGAACATCGTAGGCCAATCTAGGGCATAGTTTACAGTTCCCATACTTTTGTATCAGCTTTGCTAGCACGCTGTCTGCGTGGGCCAAATGCTGTTGTGCATTGATAAGCATCGATTCCTCTTGGAGGATTTGTCCTGGAAATTATAGTTCGGGTAACATAAAGCTGTGCAGAAAACATCCCTGGACCACTACGAGCAAGTATTGTTGCCTCTTCTTTCTGCCCTTGACAAGAGGGTTCTAGATGAGCTCTCTGAGGTGGTAAAGGAAGTGGATTCGTTGGTGGAAATTATTGCCTTTGCAGAGCTTACTCCTGCTGAGCAAGAAGAGTTTGAGATGGCTTACTGGGCTTGGTGGGAGCAAATAAAACGCAAAGTCCTACAGAATCATTTCTAGAACTAGAAATAGAGCGCAAGCAAGGCTAAGACAGCTAATACGATTAGTCCGGCTATTATGAGTAGGGTCGTGGTTAGATTAGATGAAGGTTTTTCTAGTAATGACTTAAACTCCACGTCTTGCTGCTGCTTAGGCTGAAAAGGAGCAGGTGGTTGCGAATAGGGCTTAGGCGAGGATGGTTTGACTGAAGGCATACCTCCGACTACCGTCGCCATAGGGTCGGAAGGAGGCGAGGATGGTTTGACTGAAGGTATACCTCCGACTACCGTCGCCATAGGGTCGGAAGGAGGCGAGGATGGTTTGACTGAAGGTATGCCTCCGACTACCGTCGCCATAGGGTCGGAAGGAGGCGAGGATGGTTTGACTGAAGGTATACCTCCGACTACCGTCGCCATAGGGTCGGAAGGAGGCGAGGATGGTTTGACTGAAGGCATACCTCC
>JANWYG010000004.1 GCA_025057015.1 Blastocatellia bacterium | reverse complement strand
GTCCTTTGTGCCTCTGTGGTGAAAAATAAATTAACCACAGAGACACAGAGGACACAGAGATTGCACAGAGAAAGTTTAAATCTCTGTGTCCTTTGTGCTTCCTTTGTGTTCTTTGTGCTTCCTCTGTGTCCTTTGTGCTTTCTTTGTGTTCTTTGTGCCTCTGTGTTCTCTGTGCTTCCTTTGTGTCCTCTGTGTCTTTGTGTCCTTTGTGCTTCCTTTGTGTTCTTTGTGCTTCCTTTGTGTTCTTTGTGCCTCTGTGGTGAAAAATAAATTAACCACAGAGACACAGAGGACACAGAGATTGCACAGAGAAAGTTTAAATCTCTGTGTCCTTTGTGCTTCCTTTGTGTTCTTTGTGCCTCTGTGGTGAAAAATAAATTAACCACAGAGACACAGAGGACACAGAGATTGCACAGAGGGTGCTAGCGTTCTATAAGTCCGAACTGGACCATTTTGAGGCGCAGGCCATGTCGCGAGAGCCCCAGCTCACGGGCTGTTTTAGAGATGTTAAAGTCGTTACGCTCAAGAGCATCAGCAATAATCCTTTTTTCGAGTTGGAAGGTCGCCTCTTTCAAGGACCTACTATCGGCAGAGTTATTAGTTTGTGTTTGTGCTACTGATGAAGAAGGTAACACTTTATGTTCGGTGCGGGTACGCACTATTTCTGGCGAGAGGTCTTCGGCAAGGATAACCGAATCTTCTACGGCATAGGCCATGAGGCGTTCGATTTCTGTTCTAAGCTGGCGGACATTGCCTGGCCAGTTGTAATTTACTAGATAGTCCATAGCTTCTTGGGACAGGGTGATATTTTTTTTACCGGAGCGAGTGCTGAAATGTTGCAGGTAGTGATTGATAAGCAGTGGAATTTCCTCTCTACGTTCTCTGAGAGGCGGTACGTGGATGCGTATTATATTAAGTCTATAGAGTAGGTCTTCTCGAAAACGTCCTTGTTCTACGGCGCGCTCTAAATCGGCATTCGTAGCGGCAAGTACTCGCACGTCGACCTTGATGGGGCGAGCTTCACCGAGGGGCTGTATTTCTCCGGCTTCGAGAAAGCGAAGCAGTTTAGGCTGGACTTCTAAGCTAAGATCGCCTATTTCATCTAGGAAGAGCGTACCTCCTTCTGCAGCACGTATGACGCCTTGATAATTGCTTGTAGCCCCGGTAAAGGCACCTTTGCGATGGCCAAACAACTGACTTTCTATAAGGTCTTTTGGTGTAGCGGTGCAGTTAAACGGCAGGAAGATTGCGTCGCGGCGAGAAGACTCGGCGTGAATAGCGCGAGCGATGACATCTTTACCAGTGCCGGACTCACCGGTTATCAGGACTGTAGTATCGCTTGTACGGATACGTTTTATACGTTCGACTACGTCGCACATCGGCTTGCTTGCGTAGATGAAGCCTGGCAGTAGCACTTGTGGTCGAAGGCGTGTAAAGTCTTGTGTGAGCACTGCCGAACGGCTCATCGAGCGCAAAGCGCAATTTTCGAGTGCTAGCTCGGATTGCTTAAACAGCGGCTTAAGCCGCAGTGGATCTATGCGACCGTTTTTCGGTTCTATATAGACCCAGAACCTACTACGCACGTGATCTTCCAGAGTAAACACTGAAGCTGAGCCGAGCGTATTTACTGCTACGCTAGTAAGCGAGGACATCTCTTTAGCCAAAGCTTCAGCCTGTGCATCATCTTTACCGAGCGTGACTACAGGTCGAGGCAGAGTTGAATCAACCGACTCAAAAACTACTACTGCGGCAGAGGAGAAGCTTTCATAGATTATCGTTGCAAGCTCTTTAAGCAGTATCTCGCGCGAGGTAGCGGCTTCGATGAGGCGTTGCATAAGCAACACGTCATTATGACGCAATTCGACCTGCACCTGTGGAATTTTCTGTTGTGAGTGCAGTATCTCATCGACTTTAGCCACATCAGCTTTTGCACCGAGGGTTAAGAAGCTCTTACGGGCGTTTTCCAGATGTTCGCGTGCTGATTGAAACTCGCCTAACATCATACAGAGCTTGCCCATCTCGGCGTGACTAGAGGCAAGCTCATACTTGTCATTTATAGAGGCAAAGATGTTGATGCTAGCTGAGATATGCTGGCGGGCTTCGTCATAACTTTGCCGGGCAAGCGCAAGTCGTCCAGCTAAACGTTGTGCCCAACCATTAGCATGCAGGTCTGGATCGTGTTTGCCTTTGAGATTTTCCTTAGCAAGCTCAAGATACACCTCTGCCTGTTCATAACCCTGCTGCGAGTAATAAAACTCGGCCAAGGCGAGGTGACAAAGGCAGACTTCATAGAGGTTACCTATGCGCGTAGCTAGCTGCAAGGCTTCGCGCAGTGTTTTAAGAGATTTATCAAACTGACCGGTAGTAGAATAAAGCCGGCCGAGCGTTCGCTTAGCGTCTACTTCTGCCCAGCGATCGGTATCTTCTAAGAAGGAGAGGGCTTGAAGCAGCGATTCTTCGGCGACGTGAAAATCGCCTTGATGGAACTTAAGCTCGCCCAAGGTAATCAGTGTAAGACCTGAGTTACGTTTGTCGCCTAGTGCTTCGGCCAGTTCGAGGGCCTTGTCAAGACTCTGCAACGCTTCTATCCAGCGACCACACTTCATCAAGTTATTTCCGAGATTGTTGTATGCAAGCGCTAGGTTACTACGCTGACCGCTACGCAAAAACTCTCTTACCGCACGCTCGAAATAGAGGCTTGCTTCAGCTTGTTTGCCATAGTTGACATAAACTGAGCCGAGGTTCATCGAGATCAAGCCGCGCAGTATAGGGTCATTAATTCCCTTGGTATACTCTTCGGCTTTCAGATAGCTACTTTTAGCACCTTCAAAATCACCTTCTACGAAGCTGATCAAACCTAGGTTGATGTAGACACGCGCAAGCAACCGCAGATCTTTGCTGTAGTCGAGGAAATCCAGGGCTTTGAGCAGGAAGCTGCGAGCTAGCTCAAACTCATTTATGTCGATGTAGGCATAGCCGAGGGCATAGTAAGAAGTGGCCAGCCCCTCGCTACTCTCCAGTTCCATAAAGAGAAGCCGAGCGTCATTAAACCGCGCTATCGCTTTGGCATAGTTACCATTCCTGGCGTATGCCCAGCCGAGACGGAGTCTCACACGTGCTTGAAGTTGAGGTGGCAAACTAGAGCGTACAGATGGATCTTCATA
The DNA here is from genome assembly GCA_025057015.1 of Blastocatellia bacterium. Lineage (GTDB taxonomy): Bacteria > Acidobacteriota > Blastocatellia > Chloracidobacteriales > JADJPF01 > JANWYG01. Next base: position 75,491 of record JANWYG010000004.1, on the reverse strand, counting down.
CTTTTGCATCGTAGCCAACATCTCTTCATACTGACTCAGATTTTCCAACCCTTCACTCAACAAGTCCCTTACTTCGGCTTCCTGCTCAGCGCTAAGCCCGCTCTGCTGAAGAAGTATCTTACGCAAACTCTCGACAGCTAGCTCATTTTCACCGTTTGCAAGAGCTCTCTGGCCGCAGACTATCAGCTTGCCTATAAGGCTTGGATCCGGAGCTTCTCGAACACCGATCTCAGGTTCAGAGGCAGTACCAGAAAATTCTCCATCACGAGTAATTATCTGCCGCATGGTCACATGACTGATTTCAGGCACTATGCCAAGCTTAACTGCTGCCGTAGCAAGTTTCTGCGGCGTCCAGGACTTGAAACTGAATCCCAAGCTTTCAGGCGGTTTGGAATAAAGCTCGCGTAGTGCTTCTATCTGTTCAGCTGTGAACTTACTTTTCGGGCCGCGCTTGAGCACTTCTATACCTGCAAGACCGCTACTATTGAACTTACGTATCCACTTCTTTAGGTTGTCCGGGTGAAATCCAGTCTCTAAGCCTATTTGCATCGCAGTCTTGCCAGCTGCAGAGTCGAGTATGACACGCGCCCGACGTGCACGCTCAGCATCTCCAGACATTAGCCACTCCTCGAGTACCTCACGCTCCTGCTCCGTCGGTCGTCTCGCAAATAATGCTGCCGTCATCTACTGACCCTTGATAGGAATAAGGTATTGTGATGTTTATACTTTACACTCTCCGATATGTCAACTATAACAACACTATGATAGAAATAATTTCAACAACTCTGAGAATTAAAGAAACGCTTCAAACTAGTTTCAACCGGTCTTAAATGTGGCTAGGACTTGGGTAGGCTTGGATCCTTGAGGGTGATTTGCTGCTCTTTATAAGCTTTATGCAGTTTACAAGGTACGGCAAAAAGTCGAAGATCTCAGACAAACTATCACAGTCTTGTGCGACAACCCCCTGCAAGGGGAAGAGAAGGAAAAAGGGAGGAAAGTAGGAATCGCGGTGGGGAAGCTAATACGTGATGCAGTGCACAAGGACATGTGGTTTAGTAGTGATGAGATAGAACTGATAGACACGCCGCAGATGCAGCGGCTGCGGGGAATAAAGCAACTAGGGCATAGCTATTTAGTCTATCCGGCGGCAGTGCATACTCGCTTTGAGCATTCACTTGGTACCTGTTGGATGGCCAAAAGGATACTTGAGTCACTGCGTACAAATGGCAAGAAAGTAGATCCACATTCTGAGCGGATTATCTTAGCCTCGTCGCTTCTACATGACATTACGCACATACCTTTTGGTCACACTTTTGAAGATGAGCGTAGGCTTTTTGATAGGCATGACGAAGATAAGGAGAGGCTCAGCCATCAGCTTGATGCTGCTCCACTTAAGACTATTCTCAAGCGACAAGGGATATATGAGGAAGTAGCAAGCGTACTCGGAGCTCATGGAAACGGACTACCGCAGTACGTGTATCAAATAGTCGCTGGGACAGTCTGTGCTGATCTGCTCGATTATCTAAAGCGGGATGCTTACTTTTGTGGCCTGTCACAATTTTACGACGATCGATTGTTCCAGTACTTTACTATCGATGAAGGACAGTTTGCCATACAGCTGCACAAAAACGGACTATTTCGACATGACGCGCTCTCAGAGCTAATAAATCTGCTGAGGATCAGATACACCTTAACCGAGCGCGTTTATTACCATCATGCCAAAGCTGTCGCTGCAGCTATGCTTTCGAAAGCCTTAGAGATTGCTCTGGAGAGCAATCGGGTTAATCTCGGCGAATTACTTGACCTACGAGATGACAGTTTTTTGTACGTACTACGAACTCGTTCGCGCAACCGAGTCGTTACCAACATCATAGACGCGCTTGAAAATCGCTGTCTTTACAAGCGAGTTTACCTGCTTGCTCTTAGGCAAGACGAGTCTCCCATAGGAATTAGCAGCGAAGAGCAGCAAAGACTGGTGCAGCTTTACCATTTCAATTATCAACGAGCGCGCACGCAAGCCGAAACTCAACTAGCAGAGAAGCTCGGTTTGCCACAGGGGGCAGTTATAATTTATTGTCCATCTTCGAAGATGGCACTAAAAGAAGCTGCTGTACCTGTCAAAGTCGACGCTGAAAAGCTGCATTCACTTGCAGAGTTCCGCAACGCTGAAGTAACTAACCTGCTCGAAAAACATCGTCGCTTATGGAGATTTTTCGTCTGCATTGACAGACGTTATGCCGACAAGTTCGATCTAGCAGGCAGCAAATGCGAAGAACTTTTTGGGCAAGAAAACATGCTGAGACGTGAACAACTATGAAATCGATTGTCATTTCTAACTAGTTGATTTTAAGGAATTTACACTTGACAATCTGGAAAACTAACTTCCATACTCTGTCAATAACATTTGAGGAAGGAAAGTCATGACCGAGCTACTAGAGCAACTAAACAAGATATTAAGTCTTGAGTATGCTGGTGTCATACAGTATATGCAGAACAGCTTTTTAGTGATGGGTGCCGATCGAGTGGTTTTTGCTGAGTTTTTCCGCAAGCAGAGCAGCGATGCGCTCAAGCATGCTGCGCTTATAGGGGACAAGATCGTAGCGCTTGGCGGGGTTCCTACAGTTGAAGCAGGAGAGGTACGGCAATCGAACGATTTGGCAGAGATGTTAGATCACTCTCTTCAGTTTGAGCGTTCTGCGCTAGAAGCTTATATGAAAGCTTGGGAGCTAGCTACCGAGAACAAACCGCTGCGCTTCTTGCTCGAATCGATAATCCAGCAAGAGCAGACTCACCTTGAAGAATTGGAAAAGATAGCTAGCAAGAAGCTTGCTATTGCCACAAAAGGTTTGTCAGAAGTCAAGCACGGCTAAGCAGTTAGGCTAAACGGTATCACTGTAGCAGATTTGGCAGAAACGGCCTGCTTCTTTTTCTGACTACCGAACTTCAGGATGCTTGCCGCAGCGTTTAGCAAAAACTGTAGCTCGTGCAAGTGCTGCGGCTCTATCCTAATAGTTTTCTGAACACACCAGCCTAAACCACTGGAATAATTCATCGTCCGCAGCAGTATCTCACCATCTTCTACAGCCACTTCGAGGCGTTTACCAATAGTGTCATCGCCTATCGTACCTATCAACTTTTCGCTCATATCGCTTTCAGAAAAGATATTGAAAATCTATTTCAAGATTAGAACAAAGCTACGTTTCAGTCAAGAGAGCTTTTAGGTTTTTATGAAAGCCAAGTGCCGGGTCTAGAAGCCACAGCGTCGCTTTCCAAGGGCTTCCAAGTCGCTAGTTCTTCTATCTTGACTGCAAGTTCGATATCTCTGCTTGTGATAGCGTTGTTATAGTCATGGGTATGCAGTCTTACCGTGAGCGATTTAAAGCGCAGATCTAGTTCTGGGTGATGCCAAGCTGCTTCGGCGAGGAAGGCTATAGCGGCAGCAAGCATCACCGTAAGCCGCCAGTTTACCGTTTGGAAGGTACGTTCGATGTAACCATTCGTATAGCTCCAGTTAGGAAGGCGTTCGGTTAGGATTTGCACTACCTCGGCTTCGGTATAGACTTTTGTCATAATTTATTTACTCCTTTCAATCTCTAAATCGGTCGAGCAGTTTAAAGAAGCCCCAAGCAGTAAGTCCCACGCGCAAGTCGTGTGGCAAGATTCTTCTTAAGAAGGCAAAAAGGCGTGCATCTTTACCTACCAGGGTACGCAGTGGTAGGTGGGGTATTTCGGAAAGTCTCACTATCTCGCGAGCCACTTTAACGGGATCGTCCCCTCGCTCTGCGCGTACTTTAAGCAGTTTCAAAAAAGGCCGGTTGAGATTTGCATAAGGTGAAGAGGGATCTTCAGCACCTTTGGCAACGACGAGCGAGCGTGAGACGAAATCCGTTTTAAAACCTCCTGGTTCTATCAAGCCGACTTGTATCCCGAAGGGTTTAAGCTCGTAATATAGCCCTTCAGTTAGGCCTTCTACGGCGAACTTCGTAGCGTTATATGAGCCGAACATGGGAATTGTGACAAGACCACCTATACTTGATATGTTCAGAATTCGACCGCGACTACGGCGCAATTGCGGAAGAAGTACACGCGTTAGGCCGGCAAGACCGAAGAAATTGACTTCGAACTGCAGACGCAACTGTTCCATCGTTTGGTCTTCCAGAGTACCCATTAAACCGTAACCAGCGTTGTTTACTAACACGTCTAGACGGCCTTCGAGTTTTTCCTCGATGTAGGAGGCAGCATTTTCGCGATCTTCGGCAACGGTCACATCAAGCTCAAGCAGATGCAGCCGATCGCCAAACCGCTCTTTAAGCTTTCCAAAAATTTGCTCTCCTCGCTCGGCAACCTTCCTCATCGTTGCTACTACAGTCCAGCCTCGCTCAAGATATAGCGGAACTGCCAGGTTACCAAAGCCAGTGGAAGTACCTGTAATCAGTACCGTCTTCATCTGTCCTCCTTACTCTCCATGCTATCATATCACCGCTATCATTTTTCTCTGCCAGGATGCCTTATGCTATTACTAGTACTGCTATTGGTGCTTCAAATGCAAGAAGACATACTGATTACAGCAGAAGAAACACTAACGCTGCTTGCCCGAAAGCAGCAAGTGTTGATTATAGATGCTCGCTCCGAAAGTCATTACCGTGCCAGTCCAAATAAGATAGCAGGCGACGTAAGGCTTGATGACTTCGCTAACGTCGATGAATTACTCAAAGATGTGCCCAAGGATCGCATAATAGTAGCTTACTGCACCTGTCCAGACGAAGCTACAAGTTCAAGCCTAGCATATATGCTCAGAAATAAGGGTTACAACAAAGCATATGCCCTCAAAGATGGCTACTACGGCTGGCTACGTGCAGACGGTCCTATAGAGCCTAAAAACATAAGACCTTGAAGGAGTGTATCCTATGGCCGTTCTATTATTTATGCTTTTGTTTTTGTCCATAGCTACAGCCCAGGAAAAACCTATAATCATTGCTACTTGGAATGTGAAAGACTTCTTTGATTCAGTAGACGATCCTCTAAAAGAGGACACTATCTATCCACCTGAGGCAGTAAGTCTGAAAATTAGAAGTATAGCAACAGTCATCAAAGCGATAGACCCAGACGTACTTGCTCTACAGGAAGTGGAAAATCTTGACTTGCTCAAGCGGTTGAATAGCGAGGGCGGGCTCAACTACTCTGAAGCAGTGCTCGTAGAGGGAAACGATCCACGAGGTATAGATGTTGCTTTGCTTTCTAGGTTGAAAGTTACAGAAGTGAGATCTCACAAAGACGATGATTTACCAGACTTGCCTGGCATACCAATAGACTACCGTTTCTCGAGAGACTGTCTAGAAGTGCACCTTGAAGCTCCCAGCGGCTTGAAGTTTATAGCACTGGTCAACCACTTCGTCTCTAAGGCTCAAGGTGCTGAGATAACTTTGCCGCGTAGAGAAGCACAGGCAATACGCGTACGCAAGATAGTAGAAGAGCTTCAAGCCGCTAATCCTGAAGTAAAAATCGTGGTACTAGGCGATCTTAACGATACACCTGATTCAAGTCCTATAAAAAAACTCACAAAAGGCAAGCCCAAAGATTCTCGTTTGTATGATGCAACTTCAGTTCTTCCACCACAAGAGCGTTACTCGTTTGTTTTTCGTGGCGTAGGTGAGCTCATCGACTATGCCTTGTTCAACAGAAGTTTCAAACCTCTGATAGATAACTCCTCGGTAAGGATTCTACACGATCCGATAGTAGATCAGGCTTCAGACCATGATCCGGTAATAGTTGGCGTCAAGTCGAGATGAAAAAGAAGGTACTGATTACTGGCATAAGCGGTGGTCTAGCACACCAAGTAGCTACACTCGTGCCGAAGAGTTGGGAAATAGTAGGCGTAGGACTACACACCCTGCGCGCTGTACCCAACAGGCATATACATTTCCACCGAGTCGATATCACCAAGAACAAACTCGAGGAGGTATTTCGACAGCACAAGATAGACGCCGTGATACATCTTGCACTAAACGATAACCCCCGCACACCCATCAAGCAAAGGCACGAAATAAATGTCATCGGAACGATGAAACTACTAGATGACTGCGCAAAGTATGGCGTAAGGAAGGTCATACTTCTTTCAAGTGCGACAGTCTACGGCGCAGATCCCAACAACCCGATCTACATACCCGAAGACTTTCCTTTAAAAGTGACTCAGCGCTATTCGGAGCTAAGCGACAAAGTAGAATTTGACACATACTGCCGTGCATGGATGTATAAACAAGCAGGTAAGATAGATGCGATACTATTAAGGCCTTGCCATATAATAGGCTCGCAAGTAAAGAACAATCTGACAAGTTACCTTCGTCTGAAATACATACCTATACCTCTTGGCTACGATCCTATGTTACAGATAATACACGAGACAGACATGGCAAGGGCAATCATAGCTTGCCTTAAGAGCTCAAAGACTGGCATCTATAACGTGACAGGGCCTGGTGAGCTGCCTCTTACAGAAATAATAAACATCCTCGGCGGAATACCGATACCGATACCTTATACGCTGGGATACTATGCACTAAAAACATCCTGGATACTAGGTCTAGGATCGTTGCCGGCTCCGCAGTTGGAGTTTCTCACATACCCTTGCGTAATAGACGGAAGCAAGTTCCGCAAAGAGTTTGGTTTTGAGCCGAGATTGAGCTTGAGCGAGACTTTGCTTGCTACTAAGCTATAATTAGGAAAAAGTTACAATTAGGAGAAAAACATGGATCTCATACTTTTTCTGCTTACAATTTATTTGCTAATAGGCGCGGGTGTAGCTGTATATGCCTTTCTTGCTGCCAGACCAAATCCAGCCGCGCTACTTTTGGTAGTGCTCTTTTGGCCTCTGTTCTTGCTCATCGGAGTGCAGTCTGGCGTTCTTGGAGGTCAAAATAGAAAACAATTAAAGTGAAAAAAAACTGACATGTAATGTATAATCTCTACTTCGATCGAGTATGAAATACTGTCCTGAATGCAAGGCAAATTACCCAGATGACTTAGCGATGTGTCCGAGGGATGCTCAAAAGCTCCTCAGCAAGCCTCAGCCTGATGGTAAGCCTGACGGCAAAGGAGATCCGTTCATTGGCATAACCATAGCAGAAAAGTATCGCGTAGAGCGCCTGCTAGGTAAAGGTGGCATGGGTGCCGTATATGAGGGCCTACACTTGATGCTCGACCGGCCTGTAGCTATCAAAGTGTTGCACAAAAACATAAGTGCTGATGAAAAAGCTGCTGCTCGCTTTCTTAGAGAAGCCAAAGCTACAGCGAAGCTCGAACATCCGAACGCAGTAACGATACACGACTTTGGAGTACTAGCTGACGGTAGTGCTTACCTTGTTATGGAGTTTATCAAAGGCGACTCACTGCGCCACTACTTAATGACTAACAAAAAGGTAGACCTAGCACAGGCCGTCGATTGGATCTGTCAAATTTGTTCCGTAGTCGAATTGGCTCACAAGCAAGGGATAATACATCGTGATCTCAAGCCAGAAAACGTGATGCTCAAACAATCTCCTGACGGCACAGTCAGCATCAAGGTTGTTGACTTTGGCCTAGCAAAGCTCACCTCTGCGCTTGGTGGCGAAGGACATTTGACACAAACCGGCGAAGTAATGGGCACACCACACTATATGGCTCCGGAATATTATGAAGGTGAGCAGATAGATTCGCGTGCAGATGTCTATGCAATAGGAATTATCTTTTACGAGATGCTGACCGGATTTACTCCCTTTTCAGGTAGTATGCAGAGCATCATCGGAGGCCATTTGTTTAAAGAGCCCCCTCCACTGTTTAATGCAGTACCCGATATAGATCCTCGCATCAACGAAGTCGTGCTTAAGGCACTAAGTAAAAAGCGAGACGAAAGGACTCCTTCAGCAGCACAGTTTGCACAAGATCTCAAAGCGGCATATCAGGCATCCCTTGAACAACCCATAGAACAGGCTACTCGGAAGATTGAAGAAATACCCCAAAGTATTCCCTCTCAGCCGGTTGCTAGGCACAGCACTGAAAGTGCCGTCTCAAGCGCATCAAACTCACCTCTGCCTTCTTCAGCCATGCAGAAACCCTCACTGGCTATCAAGCAGCCGTCAGAAACTAGAAAGATATCAGAAACTCCCCAACCTCCTTCCCCGATTGTGGCACTTGCTGAGCAGCCAACTTTTGTTGCCAGCGAGCAAACAGAAGAAGCTTTGTCTTTCTTCGACATCTTGAGAATGATGCGCACAGGGCTTATCATAGGCTCGATAATTGTTGCTGTCCTAGCTATCTGTATAGTCGCCTTTATCATCTACAAGAGCCAGCAAAGCGTAATCAGTGTAAAACCTCTAGATCCTTCCCAAGAGTCTGTCCGCTGAGCTTTTGCTCTATCAACTGGCTAACCTGCTCGACGCGCTTATCCCAGGTAGAATCTCTTACAGCATCCTGCCTTAATTTGCGAAGTTCGCTCATAGAATCTTCTTGAATAGCTTCCTCGCATAGTTCTATGAAGTGGTCGTAACTTTCGGCTATCCGCAGTACTCCGCTAAGATGCTTATACTCGTAGAGGGGAGTAATCACTACGGGCTTGCCAGTAGCGAGATACTCACGCACTTTGATAGCACTGCCGTAACTCACAAATTCGTTGTCAGTGACCCAAGGTAGCACACACACATCAAAACTCGAGGCGTAAGCAGGCAGGTCATAGTAGTTTTTAGATCCTAGAAAGTGCACGTTAGCTAGTTCTTCTACTCCGAGTTTCCCTGTCTTAAGTCCCAAAAAGACCCAATGCCAATGAGGTCTCTTCTGACTTACGTAACGTATAAGCGATGCATCTATCAGCCAGCTCTCTATAGCCCCGAAGTAGCCTAAAATCGGTCTCGGTATGGAAACTATGTCGGAAGGAGGAGAAAGCTGTTCGGCAGTAGCCCGTGCGAAGTGATCAAAGTCAACTGCTTGCTCTAGCAAATAAGACTTCTCTACATACTTAGCTTCTTGAAAAAGCTTTCTACCAGAGAAGTAGACTATCTCTGCGCGGCGCTGCAAATCTTCATCTAGCAGCTTTATGAGTGCCCTACGATCGCCATGATCCATAGTATTTGCGTCATATTTATCTGAGACTTGGTATATCAGTAGCGACTCACCTAGTTTACCAACGACATCCCGCGCCGTAGGAATCGCTATCCACAATATAGGATTTCGAAAGCCAAGAACCAGCATCAACAACCTAATCTGAAATACTAAAAACAGTTTGTTTACAGCTCGGCCAATATTACTTGAAAAAAAAGGTGTTACGATCGGAGTAACTACCCAGACACCTTCTGGTGAACGACGCAAGAACTTCACATAGCTTCGCAGCTTTCTCTTTACCTTAGTAAAAAAGTCGCGGCTACCGATGCTAGGCAACCCCATAGAGATAGAGTTTACGAACATCACCTTGTTTGTTCGTGCTAGCCTTTTCATTATGTGATTCTTTGAGTGTGGATGGTGATACCACCAGTCCTCACCAGCAAAGCAAATTATCGACTTACCTTGTAGCATCTTTTCAGGCTGCTGCAGATTAAGCGACATAAGGCAAAATTGTATGATAAATTTAGATAACGAAAAATTGCTGCTCGGGGTATTAGTTGAAACATAACATCAATAAGCTGCGTATGTGTGCTGTGAGCACCTTTCAGCAGGAGACTGTGTGAACACTATGAAGAGAAAGAAACTACTCACCATTACAGGGGTTTGCGCTTTAATTGCCGCAGCTATCACCGCAAGCGTCCTGTCAAGCGGCCAGGAAATAGTTGAAGTACAGATCTCAGAAGTAAAGCGGCGCAAGCTGCTCGAATCAAAAGTTACAGCCAACGGAGAAGTTAGGCCGGTGAAATTTTACAACCTGACAGCAGAAGTCTCAGGCCGTGTAACTAATATCTACGTACGAGAGGGAGACGAAGTCAAAGCTGACCAGGAACTGCTACGCGTAGATCCCACCCAACAGGCTAATAACGCCGCCAGCCAAGAAGCTATCCTACGAGCAGAAGAAACCGATGCCCGCAATAGCGAGATCCAACTTCAGGCAGCAATAAATAACGTCAATTCGACCAAAAACTTGATACTCGCTGCACAAGCGGAACTAAGGAGAGCGGAAGCGGATCTACAACTTGCAAGGGCTGACTTTCAACGCGCTGCAGAGATGGTAGAAGCCGGTATATTTTCCCGATCGCAATATGACACCGCAAAGATGCGCTTCGAAGCAGCAGAAGCCTCTGTTGCAGCTCAACAGGCAAGAATAGAACAACTCGAATATCAGCTCAGAGACGCCCAGGCAGCAGTCATCAGAGCTGAAAATTCCAACAAGGCCATACAAGAAAGACTCAAAGCGACAAGAGCTCAGCTGGCTAATGCTCGCGACCTGCTTTTCAAGACTGTAAAAAAGTCGCCCATAAACGGTATAGTCTCAAGTCTCCCGGTAAAAGAAGGCGAATTCGTAGTAGCTAATCTCAGCAGCTCACCGCTAATGATGATAGCCGACATGTCTGACGTTAATGTAGAAGTCAAAGTAGATGAAACCGATATAGCTAGTATCAAGATCGGGCAGCCCGCTAAAGTAAAGGTAGACGCCCTAGGAGAAACGGAGATCAACGGTAAAGTGATAGAAATCGGGCACAGTGCCGTGACCCGCTCGGGACAAACCATAGCTCAGACAAACACTTCCTCGCAAGAGGCAAAAGATTTCAAAGTAGTCGTTAAACTAGAAGCTGATCAAGCTACCTTGGGAAAACTTCGTCCCGGAATGTCAGCCACTGCTACGATTACCACAGACACGCGTAATGACGTTCTGACAGTGCCTATCCAAGCTCTGGTAATAAAAGACTTGGGAAATGAAGCCGGCGAAAAACGTGAAACTCAAGGTGTATTCCTCGTCAAAGATGGCAAGGCAGAGTTCGTAGAAATAAAGACCGGAATCACTGGCGATACCGAGATCGAAATCCTCAGCGGACTGAACGAAAATGACAAGATCGTAATAGGGCCTTTCCGACAGTTGCGAAACCTCAAGTCTGGCACCGCCGTTACACAAGAGAAAAAGACCGATAAGGAAGACAAATCAGGAGATAAATAATGTCCATAGTGTCAACACAAACAGAAGTAGACAAAACTTTTGAACAACGAGATCCAGCACAAGATGTCATCATACAAACTACCGATCTTTGGAAGACCTATAGGATGGGCGATCAAGATATACATGCCCTCGCCGGTGTAACTTTCGAAATCAGACGAAACGAATATGTAGCTATTATAGGCCCGTCCGGCTCAGGTAAATCTACCCTAATGAACCTTATAGGCTGCCTCGATACACCTACCAGAGGAGAATACCGGCTCAACGGCAAGCTCGTCTCTAAGATGAGCGATGACGAACTGGCATTTATAAGAAACAAAGAGATCGGCTTCGTCTTCCAAACATTCAACCTGCTACCAAGAGCTACCGCCTTACACAACGTAGAACTGCCGCTTATATACAGCGGTATGCCTTCAGCAGAAAGGATCGCCCGCGCTAAACGTGCTCTCGAACAAGTAGACCTAGCCTCAAGGATGTATCACAAGCCAAACGAACTTTCCGGCGGCCAGCGTCAACGCGTCGCCATAGCTCGCGCCCTTGTCAATAATCCCTCTATCATCCTTGCCGACGAGCCTACAGGCAACCTCGACTCAGTCACTAGTGCTGAAATAATGGCACTCTTCGATAAATTGCATAAAGCCGGAAATACTATCATCATAGTCACCCACGAACCCGATATAGCCGCACACGCCCATCGCGTCCTATCTATACGCGACGGCAAAATAGCTAAAGACGAACGTACCCGCTAAAACCCTCTTCGCATTTCGTCGCTACTGCGATGAAATGCCCCCCCTCTCTTTTTTTTAAAAAAAAGTGTTGACAAGACACTATTTCATGTATATCCTTATCATTAGAAAGTGTATATATCACACTATGGAGCTTGAGATGAAGCAAGGAGAATGGATAGGAATAGCAGTCGGAAACGAGTACGCACGAGTGGCAGTGTACGAAAATGGTCAAACGAGGCTAGTACCACTAGAAGAAGGTGACTTATCGATGCCAAGCGCTGTGCTGCTGCACCGGATGCGCGAGGTTGGCAAGTATGCCTATCTCTATTCCGGCACAGATTCGAACCTGTATGTTAGCAGCATAGGAAGACTGCTCGGCAAGCGGTATGTCGAGGTCAAAGACCTGCCACTACCTGTAGAGATAGTAGACGACAACGGACGAATAAGGCTAGTAGGAGCTGGCAACCAGACATATTCGCCGGTAGAGCTTTATGCAATGGTGCTGCAACGGCTCAAGTATTTTGCAGAAAGATATCTCGGCCATGAAGTCGAACACGCAGTTTTAACAGTGGCAGGCAGTACAAACGACTTTCAAAGAAGAAGCGTGCGACTAGCCGCAGCCGCTGTCTTCAAAAAGAGCAAATTGATAAACGAGCCAGCAGCAGCAGCTCTTCCGCTTATGGTAACTTTCGAACGTCCCCCAAAAAGAATACTAACGTTTGACATGGGTGCAGGTAAATGTGAAGCTGCCGTTCTGGAACTATCCCGCCAGGGCCAGTTGTACGTTAAAGCTATAGTCGGAGATACCGATCTTGGCGGTAATGACATCGATCTGCTGATATACCAGTACCTATCAAAAAACTTTGCCCGCCGCCACAACGGGGTAGCTCTTGCAAATAGCTCACAAATGGCTCGGCATGAAGTGATGATGGCTGTAAAGGAAGCCAAGCACCGCTTAGAACAAGAACAAAAAGTAGAGCTAACCGTGCCTTTTGTCTCCTTTGCCGAAGACGGTAAACCACTTCACCTTGTAGCAATACTCTCACAACGGATCTTACAAAAGCTCATCTCACCGCTGGTTGCACGTGCTCAAAAACTAGTCGAGCGGTGCCTCTCCGAAGGTGGATCAGTAGACGAAGTTATCCTCCTAGGCGGCTGTTGTAGAATGCAAGTCTTCAAAGACTTGCTATATAAGGTCACCGGCAAAAACCCAATCAACATAGATCGTCCCGAAGAGCTCGCTGTCCGAGGTGCTGCTATATATGCCGGCAAGCTCAACGGTGCATCAGTTGCTTCAAACATAAAGGTCGAAGATGTTACTGCTCACTCGCTCGGCATAACTCTCTACGACGGAAGTATGGGGTTTGTGCTAAAAAGACAGACAATAGTGCCAGCTACTACTACAAAAACTTTCGAAACTACTTCATCAAACCTTGCTTACGTCGTCATAGAAGTTCGTGAAGGTGAAAATATAAAAGCTAGTGACAATCGACTGCTTGGAGAATTTCGTCTACCTCTACCACCTAATCTACCGGCAAGATCGCCGATCAAGGTGACCATAGGCAAAGATGAAGACGGCATAGTAGTCGTGCGTGCAACAGATCCTTCTTCAGGAAATCAGCAAGAAATAACCATAACCTACGACCTATAGAAAGGAGAAAACACCATGGCAAGGCCAATAATGCCCGAAAAGTTTTATACGTACCAACCTTCCAGTCGCATAAGCGACAAGAAGATAGTAATTATTTGTGACCTAATCAACGATCTCGTAGGACCACCTGACGGGCCTAAAGAGGCAGACTGCCTCATAAGAATTGATCCCCGTATAGTGGCAACCAACGGTGGTGTCTGGCAATGGTTGGCAGACTTGGTCACTATGGGCGAGGGATCATCAAACGTCCTCACAATATGGCGAGCTGATAGCCACACGGCAGAAAATATAGATCATTATCCGCACCTTAAGACCTTCAATCCGCACGCTATAGAAGGTCATCCCGGTTGGGATTGGATAGAGGATCTGCAGCCATATGTCGGATGCGGTAACTCACGTGAGTATCGAGCTCATCAAGCGATTATGGTGCTACCCGAAGGCAAACAACCTTCGCCTATACTGGACTGGATCAACGACCACACAGGCAATGCTCCAGCTGAAGAGGTAGAAATCTATCTTGCCGGCGTCTGGACAGACTACATGATACAACTTAACGCGCAGGTGTTTACTGCTCTAGGCTTTCGCGTCAAAGTCATAGAACCAGCCTGTATGTCACAGCAGCCTGCTAAGCACCACGAAGCTATTAGGCAAATGGCAGCTTATGGACATGCCCAAATCATCAAAGGCAACGAATGCCTCTCAAAGCTCGCTGAATCACTCGGTATAGAACCAAGACCAGAGTCAGTAGCCTACCTTGAAAGCTCCAAGTATTTCCTACTTAACAGAAAGCACTTGGAAAAAGCCAGATCTTTCATTCCTGCCGCTCAGAAAGAAGCCTTTGAGGCAGCTTTGCGTGTGGCGATTTAGGAGAAGAATATGAAAAAAGACCAACAGCTTCAAGCGACACTAAACGGTACGCACGCGTCAAACTTGACATTGATCGGTGAACTCCTCCGGCGTAAACAACAACGGCAGTTGCAACAGGAAGTCGTCAGCACTCTAGAGAGTTTGAAGACAGATGGCAACCCAACAACTGTCAGCTCAAAGAGTTTGCCCTGCTGCCCTTCGTGCGTGCATGAGCTGCAGCTAGAGAACGGGTTGTTGGTTTGCCGAAATTGTAACAAGATGTTTGTCCCTCGAGTTCCAGACAACTTGCTGGTACCTACTAACAGCCTACCGATAGGTGCCTGTAAATGCTGCAATCCTAAGCGGCCACTAATAACAAAGGACGACATCATTTACTGCTCGCTAACAAACGAACGCTACGCACAGTACTTAGGAGAGTACAAGAGACTTCAAGAATTGCCCTACGGCACTTGTAGCTGCTGCAACCCCACGAGGCCACTAATAGCACGTTCGGAAAATATTCTGTTCTGCCCTCACTCATTAGAAGAATACATGCTCACTCAAGGAGGCATCCAAAAGAGGTTTTTCACCTTAGCTTCTAGCATAGAAGAGGCACTTAATGCCGGAACAGCACGGTTCTATTATGGCGGATTCATAACCAAAAAATAGGAGGACTATTATGAGATGTAAATTTTGCTTCCCACCTCAAGAGTTAATACAGACAGGCCCGATAGCCTTCTGCCCTCTATGCGAAAGGATTTATACAAGTTCCAAAGCAGCTGAAGAAGCTGAAGTTAGCTCTACACCTGTTGACTTCTTCCCAAGTAGAAACAAAGCCAGAGGTGATGAGCTGCCAATGACGATTAACCCCGCAGAAGACAGATTTGGCAGACCAGAGAGCTTCACACAAAGAAGAATTATGCCCGATCGCAGCATCAAAACTTGGCAGGTTGACATAGAACTCATTAAAGAACTTTTCAGTCACTACAAATGGCTCAGAAATGAAAATCTACTAAAGCGCGACCTTGAAGAAATGCAGCAACATCTACCAAATTGGATACTCACCTTCGGAGAAGATGACCCTTATGAGAAGTATGAAAAATCGTCTATTCTTTCACCTTGCTGCAAGGACAATCTAGTACCCACCCGCGGTGCAGTCAGATGTATCTTCTGCGACAAGCCATACAAAGTAAAAAGGCCAACTTACCTAGGTTGGTCAGGCCTACTACCAGTAAACCTCTCTGACAGACCTAAAGTGCTAGAAGTGCTGCAAAAGGCAATCGAGGATCGTAAGCTATCCTATCCAATAATAGACATCCTGGGAGCAAAACACATACTTATCCCCATAGAAGTGTATTATCCACGTGACTGGCCACATAATCAGCCCACAGCCTACTATGGTAGTTTTGAATTCGTTGATCTGCTCGAAGCTGCTGGCCATACTGCTCATTTGATCGGAGAAACACAGATTTGCTTATACGCTTCCAAAGAGTGGAACGAGAGCATAACTATTCTACAAGTAGTTGCAAACCGAATAGCCCCTCATACTTTTGCTTTGGTGAAATATGCAGAAGACAAACAAGTTCCTAAATACTTCCGGTAAGACTATGCTACCCAAAGTAACGATACTCGCAAGAGCTTGGAAAAAGATCTGTCAAGAGACAGACTTTTGGGCTAATCGTAGTGATACAGCACTTGAGTCTACGTTCTACCCAATGGTAGCTCTACAGCCTAAGATAGGTCGTACGCTATGTGACAGCTGCCGCTTAGAAGACCTATCTCAGATAGTAATATGTGAAGTGTTTCTGCCACCGCGCCAATTTGCGTCATATAGCCAGTATTCTGCGAGCTTTCGTCATGACGCGTCAATAAACTCAATCTTCCACGAAGGGGTATCGAAAATAAACAAGAGATACCCTCAACTACTTTTTCTCGGCCCAGGCCACTCGCACCCGTTTGCAATCGGTTACACATATCCTTCCAGTACAGACCTACGCTGCCACATCTTGCCCTACCTGAACAAAAACTCTGCTTTGCTAGATATACACCTAAGTCTTGCCATAATTCTTGCGCGTAACGACGAGGGTTGGAATCCTTGTTGTTTTGCAGCCGATGAAAATCAAGTATGGGATTTAGGCAAAGCAGAAATCTCTGACTCGCATAAATGCCATTACCTCAAGCAGCCATATTACAAAACAGTCCGAGGGCAAGATTGGGAGCAATCACTCAGAAGCGAACTTGGCGACAGATTGATAGAGCTGGAGCGATGGCCTGGTGCTTGGACATCACTTGCCTTCTACTCAAAGACCTGTGACGCAATATTACTGCTACTACCGCCCAGCTTTCCAATTCAACCTATCGTAGCGCGGGTTTTGCATAACGCAGTTATTTCATCCAATTTCGTTATCAATCTTGGTACAAGCTTTAGCAAATACAAGCTCACTAAAATAGAGGAAACCGCAAATGAACGATGTCTTCGCAAGGATCTTACCCATAGTCGGCAACCATTTGTTTAACAAAAACATAGCTATACTAGGCGATGCCTACTTGTTGATGGATTACCTCTGTGGCTGTGGTATTACCAAATATGCTGTTACGGAAGACAATCGCCTTGCCGTAGAAAGAGCTGCAAACAGACTCTCTGAAAAACTAGGACTCAGAATAGAAATTAGCTCCGGCAATATCGACTTCTTAGTAGCCGCTGGCAGAAGGGATGTACTACAGACAGCAAACAAGTTCTGCCTTACAAATACTTGTGAAGGACTATTTTTTTCTCAGCTTGAGAACGGCGCAGGCTTAATAGTTACGCTACCTACTACTACAGCTGATCTAATTGTGGATGTCAACATACGAGGTACATTACTTCTTGATAACCTTCTCACGGTAGCTGCTGCACTGGTCAAAGGCCGATTGCTAAACTCAACTCCGCTAGCACGTAGCGACATCAACAGCTTCTACAACGGTCGTCCTTTGCTTATTGGGCATCCTTCCTGGCCTTGGGCAGTAGAAGAAGTAAGCTCGCAAAATCTCAGCTTAGTAGCAAAAGGACAGTTAAAGAGTAGTACTCTCAATGGTAAGAGAATCCTTATCGTAGGCCTCGGCAGCCTCGGCAGTATCGTAGCCGAAAAGTTAGCAACTCTTGGTGCCGACTTGGTGCTTTTTGACGGAGAAAGTGTCGATATAACTAATCCTATTCGGCAGTTATATAGTGTGAAACAAGTAGGTAAACCAAAAGTAGAGGCTTGCGCAGAGCTACTGGGCGCATCAAAGTGTTTAACTTTCATGAAAAACCTGGATGAAACTAATTTAGATGAGCTGGACAGACTCGGACACTTGGACTTTGCCGTGCTTTCTACGGGTACTAATCACGACCGAGCAGTGTCAGCACAGTTAAGGTCAATCAAAGTACCCCATTTAGCAATTAGCTGCTATGCTAGGGCAAGATACTTCGAAGCGATAATCGTCACGGAAGAAGGCCCCTGCTTTAGTTGTATCAGAGGGCACATACACCGTGGTCCGACTCCGGAACTTACGCCCGAGCAAAGAAGGATGTATGCAGCACCACACGAATTACAAGCCGAACCAGCAACAATAGTAGAGACTGCAAGAGCGGCAATAGCAGCAGCTTTGATTACAACAAGCTACCTTAACCCCGAAGTCTGGCTTTGCAGAATAATAGCAGAAGAGCGTACCCTGCTGCTTGGAGCAAACTATGCTGAAATTAATGCTGACGGCCTATATCCATATGGCATAGACAAAGTTGGTGCAGCCAGAGTATACGGCCCCGACGAGATTGCCGGGCGCGGAGATTACGTAGAGTGTGCAGAGTGCAAAAGAAAACTAGAAGTAGCCCTAAAGCTTAAAGAAGCCTTCGATCTCTCAAGCCTTCAAATTCCCTTTGACCAAAACTAGAGTACCAGCGCTTCTCTATACTCACCGAAGACTTTGCGCAGTCGATCAGAAATTTCACCCACGGTAGCGTAACACTCGACGGCATTAAGTATATGTGGCATGAGATTTTCAGTAGTACGCGCAGCAGCCTCTACAGCGTCTAACGCGGCAGCTACTTTTGCGTTATCACGTTCTTTACGCAGTCTTCGAAGCGCTTCTACCTGAGCCCGCTCTATAGAATCATCTACCTTGAAAATTGGTATGTGCTCGGATTCCTCTATCTGGAACTTGTTTAGTCCGACAACTACTTCTTCACCTCTTTCCAAGGCTTTCTGATAGCGGTAGGCCGCTTCTTGAATCTCGCGTTGTATCCATCCTGTCTCTATCGCTGTTAACACGCCTCCCATTTCATCTATCTTGCGTATATAATCCAAAGCTCTAGCTTCAATCTCGTTTGTCAGATACTCTACCACGTAGCTACCACCTAGAGGATCGGCTATGTCTGCAACGCCGGATTCATAGGCTATGACCTGCTGAGTTCTCAGGGCTAAGCGAGCGGCTTCTTCCGTAGGCAAGCTAAGAGCTTCATCACGAGAGTTAGTATGTAAGGACTGGGCTCCTCCGAGGACTGCAGCAAGTGCTTGTATTGTCACGCGCACTACATTCACATCGGGCTGCTGTGCAGTCAGCGTACTGCCTGCTGTCTGCGCGTGGAAGCGCAACATACAAGAGCGTTCATCCTTTGCTCCAAAGCGTTCTCTCATTATCTTCGCCCATAGTCTACGTGCAGCACGAAACTTAGCCACTTCTTCGAGAAGGTTATTATGAGCATTGAAGAAGAAGCTGAGGCGCGGGGCAAAACTATCCACTTCCAGCCCTGCATCTATAGCCGCTTGTGTGTAACAGATAGCATTTGCCAGGGTAAATGCAACTTCTTGCACGGCAGTCGAGCCTGCTTCTCTTATGTGATATCCCGAAATCGATATGGTGTTCCAATTAGGCAGATGCTTAGAACAGTAGGCAAAGATATCTGTGATAATTCTAAGCGACGGACGAGGTGGATAGATATAAGTTCCTCGTGCTATGTATTCTTTAAGCAAGTCGTTTTGTATCGTACCATTCAGCTTATGAGTGGGTACGCCTTGTTTGCGTGCTACCGCTATATAGAGAGCAAGCAATATAGCTGCTGTAGAATTGATCGTCATGGAAGTAGAGACTTTGTCGAGCGGTATACCATCAAGCAGTATCTCCATGTCCCTTAGTGAATCTATTGCTACACCGACTTTACCTACTTCCCCTGCTGCAAGTGGATTGTCAGAGTCCAGGCCTATTTGGGTAGGTAAGTCGAAAGCTATCGAAAGTCCCGTAGTACCATTTGCAAGCAAATACTTATACCGTTTGTTAGATTCCTCAGCGGTAGCAAAGCCAGCATACTGGCGCATAGTCCAAAAGCGGGTGCGATACATGCTGGGATGTATACCACGGGTGAAGGGAAAGGTTCCCGGCATAGAAGTATCAATCTCACCGCTTGCGGCAACATCTTGTAGCTGAAAAGCAGCTTTTAACTCTATGCCAGAGGAAGTCTCGAATTTCTGTTTTCTTTGCTTACTCATTTTTTCCTTTTCCATAACCGAACCCTCTATAAGATCGTATCTAAGCCAAAGGATTGAAGGCAATGGCAAACAGCCGACTCTCTCTCTGTGTCCTCTGTGTCTCTGTGGTGAAAAATAAAATAACCTCACCACAGAGACACAAAGAACACAAAGAAAGCATAGAGAACACAGAGACACAGAGAACACAAAGAAAGCACAAAGGACACAAAGACACAAAGGACACAGAGATTTTAACTTTCTCTGTGCCCTCTCTGTGTCCTCTGTGTCTCTGTGGTGAAAAATAAAATAACCTCACCACAGAGGCACAAAGAACACAAAGAAAGCACAGAGAACACAGAGACACAGAGAACACAAAGGAAGCATAGAGAACACAGAGACACAAAGAGCGCAAAGATTGCACAAAGAAAAATGGAAAAACATAAGAGAGAGTTCCAGAGAGCTACTTGTTGTATCTATCGATGATATTTAGGGTATAGTATAATCGGCAGCTGTAAGCCTGTATAAGGAGGAGAAAGGGTAATGTCTACAGGCTACACAGACAAAGAGGCTGTAGCAGGGCTAGACGCAGAGTTACCAATGATAGACTGTTGGCCAAATCAGTTCAGAGGCTATGAGATAGAGATAGAGATACCAGAATTCACCTCAGTTTGTCCCAAGACAGGTTTACCGGACTTTGGGACGATAATCATAAGATACGAGCCTGACGAATTCTGTTTAGAACTGAAGTCTTTAAAACAATATATTTTAGCTTACCGCAACCTAGGTATTTTTTATGAAAACGTCGTCAACCGCATCTTACAGGACGTAGTTAGAGCTTGTAAGCCAGTAAGGTGCGAGGTAGTGGGCCGGTTCACGCCTCGTGGAGGGATAAGTTCGCGCATAAGGGCAACTTATATGAAGAGCAGCAGTGGATCTTGACGCAAGGGCTGCTTTTTTGATATTTTGAGACTACTTCTTGCGGGCGTAACTCAACGGTAGAGTGTCAGCTTCCCAAGCTGAAAGTTGCGGGTTCGAATCCCGTCGCCCGCTTCATTCCAGTCTTTTAACTACGACTAGAGTCATATCATCTACAGCCGGCATTTGGCCTACAAATTGTGCAAGTGCTTCTTCTATACGGTCGCGTATTTGAGCAGCTGTTTTACTCCTATATTTTTGGACTACTTCTGCGAGCCGCTCTTCTCCAAAATCTTCGTCATCTCGGTTGACGCTATCGGGTACACCATCGGTATAAGCAACCACTACGTCGCCTGGATTCATAAAGAGCATACCTGAATCGTAGACTATATCATCCACTATACCGATGGGCAGGCCACCAGTAGTTAGGCGCAGTGTCTTACCATCTTTAGAGACCAGAACAGGAGCATTATGACCGGCATTTGAGTAGATCAAGGCACCGGTAGCTGGATCTAGCTCAGCACAAAACAGCGTCAGGAACTTGTTTTCAGGGGAGCTTTCAAAAATATAGTTATTTACTTCGGTGAGTATTTCTGCAGGACCTAGACCGGTCTGTGCCTGAGCTCGCAGTGCGGCATGAAGGCTAGACATAAGCAGTGCTGCGCCAATACCTTTGCCCGAGACATCGCCGATAGCGAAGATGATGCGACCGTTTTTACGTTTTATAAAGTCATAATAGTCACCACCAACTTCACGACAAGGAAAGCTTACTCCTACCATGTCATATCCTGGCACTCGCGGTGGTGACAGAGGATGCAGCCGCGATTGTATCTCGCCTGCTACTTTCAATTCTTCTTCTATGCGCTTACGCTCGATGCGTTCTTCCATCAGGCGCGCATTTTCTATCTTGATGGCGGCTACAGAAGCCAGTGCTGTTAAGACTCTAAGTTCATCTTCAGTAAAGCGTCCTGTAGCATATGGATTATCCACATAGATCATACCTATGATTTCGGATTCCACAGCCAGCGGCACGGCCATTATTGAGCGTATATTACTGAGCATTATGGACTGCCGGTCTTGAAAGCGTGGATCGTGGGTTGCGTCTGAAGTAAGTACTGAAATGCCTTCAGACACGACTTTC
This sequence comes from Blastocatellia bacterium, assembly GCA_025057015.1. Classification (GTDB taxonomy): domain Bacteria; phylum Acidobacteriota; class Blastocatellia; order Chloracidobacteriales; family JADJPF01; genus JANWYG01. Next base: position 53,626 of record JANWYG010000004.1, on the reverse strand, counting down.
TCAGAGATAGCACGGCTTATTTTAATCTCCTCACCGACAAGCTCTCTGGTTTTGCTACGTGCTACTCTACAGATGAGTTCGGCAGAGCGTTCAGGGCGCTTAGCTTTCTTCTGAGCCCAGTTGCTAGACAGCAACAGGTAGCCGCGTTCAGCAGGTATAGCATCGAAAACAAGATCCATTACAAGGCGAAGGGTATCGTCTAAAGAGGCGTCAGAAAGAAGTGCTACACCAACTTTGCTGACTATAGCAAGCAAGTCACGTTTATGGAGTGCAGCTGAAGGGGTTTCTAGCTGTGTTGGAGCAGAAACGAAGGTATTATCTGGCTGTCGTTTAGATATTGATCTAGCCTGCTCACCTCCGGTGACTTCCTTGAGTATGGCAAATATATCCGAGGTATGTCTAGTGGAAGAGATAGTAAGCTCTGCTTCAGGTTGGACTCTGTCATCTGAAAGCATTATCTCGTTAGATGAACCTGAAGAGGAATCGCTTACTAAGCTGAGACGCGTTTCACCTATTTGAACCACGTCGCCAACCTTAATAGGGATAGTACCTGTTACTCTTGTACCGTTACAGAAGGTACCGTTTGCGCTACCCAGATCCGTCAAGTAGTAGATCTTGCCATCTTTCCTAATTTCTGCATGAAGGCGCGAAGCGTAGGGATCATTGACACATATATCGTTACGAGAAGATCTACCTATGGAAATCTTCACTTTAGTCAGCTTAATTTCTCTGCTTTCGTTTCCTGGCCGTTCTAAGAGAAGCTTTGCCATGAAATCCGTTGTAGCAAAATAGTTAAATGGCCTTAACTACTAAAGTATCAGCCAGCTTATCCTGCCAGCCTTGCTGTCTTGGATCCCAGAGTATCCACAACAGGCCCAGTACTGTTAAGCTCGCCATTGGGTAGCCGACCAAGTGTCGCAACAGTATCCTACCGTATCCAAGTCGTGAGCTATCCAGCTTAGCTGGGATAATCTTTATTCCAAGCAGCTTCTTGCCGACAGTTTGTCCTCCCCTAGCTGGAAGAACTACGTAGTTAAACAGTAGAAAGACAAAGCTTATAACATACCCTAGCCACTGTAAACTCTCGCTTGCTGGCAAGGCAGACAGCAATAGCACTAGCATTAGAAGGAGCGTATCTAGCATCGTTGCCGCAAGTCTCAAGTTAAATCCAGCTAGTTCGAAACCAGCCACGATAGCATGCGTTGGGGGCGCTAGCTTATCGAAAATCCAACTTTGCGCTTGCGAATGGAGTTCTTGAAAGCCTATTACGTCATTCCTCCTGCTATGCGGTCTGGGAGGCGAGAACATCGGTTTGGTTATGGCAATTTGCGCTTCGGCTACGAGAGGAGAGCCACAAATTCTGCAGAAATTTGCAATTCTCAGCACCTGTGTGCCGCAGTTTGCACATCTTTTTTCTAGCATTTTAGCCTACTATGAATTTAAGCACCGTCTCACCTAGCCTAAGCTCATCGCCATTTTGCAACACTCTTGGTTGCCGGGGATAGAGCTTGAAGTTGTTAATAAGCGTACCATTTACACTTGATAGATCCTCTACCAAGAACTGTCCACCTTCTCGGTAAATCTTTGCGTGTCGACGTGAAACTTTTGTTTCTGGATCATGAGACGAAAGGTCTATTTCGGGAAAGATTCCGGTATGCGGATCTACCCGGCCTATGATATTTGTATCCTTATCTAGGATAAAGGATGCACCTGGGCCGTTGCCCTGAACGAGCACCAAACGAGCTATAACTTTAGCAACTTCTGGGGCTGACTGAATAGGTTGACGTGCGCCGCAATGAACGCAGAAGAGATCTTCAGCGGCTATTTTCAGTCCACAATTACCGCAAAAAACCTGTCCACTTGACAAGCCTACTGTACCACTACCCACCCGCCGATCTGCCCCTCTTTCTAAGAACTTCAGATGTTCTTCAAGGACACGTTTCATCTCGAGAGCACTGCTAAAACGGCGTTCAGGTTTATGTTCTACAGCCTTGCATATTATCTCGTCCATTTTAGGCGAGATAGAAGGATTTATCTGTCGAGGTCGAGGATACTTGCTAAAATCGAAGATGAGCAACGGGTTGTCTTGTGGATCTGAGCCAGTCAGCAAGTGAAACATCGTAGCACCTAGGCTGTAGATATCTGAGCGCGGTTCTACCTTTCCGGAAAACAGTTCCGGTGGGGCATAGCCCATAGTTCCTATTGCGGTAACTCCCTTTTGAGTAGGGCTGACACAGCGAGCTATGCCGAAGTCTATTAGCATCACTCTGTTTGTTCTGTCATCTATCATTAGATTAGCCGGCTTGAGATCGCGATAGATGATTGGTGGGCGCTGAGAGTGCAGGAAGTCAAGCACATCACAAACTTGTATACTCCACTCGGTCACAGTTTTTTCATCTATGCACCGATTTGGCGAGGCTCGCAGTCTGCCAGCGAGATCTCCCCCACCTATGTACTTCATCACTAGATAATAGCGGCCATCGGCAATAAAGTAGTCATATATAGTCGGGATAGAAGGATGTTCCAGGCTAGCCAGGATCTGCGATTCGCGTTCAAAGTCTTCTATCGCTTTCCTACGCATAGCCTCATCGGAAAACATCTCTATCATTTCTTTGACGGCACGCAGGGCATCGGCCAAGCGCTTATCGCGTGCCATATAGACATTGCCCATACCGCCCCCACCAACACGCCTCACAATCTGGTATCGTCCATTGAGCAGCGTACCTGGTTCCAGTTGAGCGTTTGGGCTTCTTTTAGACCCTCTAGGAACTCCTACCGTGCTGTCTAACATAGCAAGCTATGTCTACTCTATGATTAACTTCAAGAAAGTCTTGCCGACTATGATCTCATCTCCATTATTAAGCGGATGTCGATTGCCTGGTAAAAGACGTCTTCCTCTGTTGACAAATGTTCCGTTTGTACTACCTAAGTCCTCGATTAAGAACTGTCCATTCTGATTAATTATTCTGGCATGGCGCCGAGAGACCTTAGCCTCAGGATCATCCTGATCAAGATCTATATCTGGAAAAATCCCTCCATCAGCATCCCATCTGCCTATGTGCGACTCTCCTTCTCCAAGAATGAACTCCTTACCTACAGTCCCACCACGCTGAATCACTAGCTTCGCCTTGGGCTTCTGAGCAGTAGACTGACGTGCTTGAGGCATCGGCTGCTGCTGTATAGGTTCTGCTCTAGCAGGTACCGGCTGAGATGGCGGGGGCACAGGCGCTGGTGGTGCCATAGGCTGTCGCAGCGGCTCATAGCGCCGCTCAGGCGAAAAAGCCTGACCAGGCGGACTAGGTGCCCCATAGGATGGCGGTGGCGCTGAAACTATCGGCCTCGGCGGCATAGGAAACGAAATGTTTAGTTTCATTCCACACTCGTCACAATACTCTGAGCCAGCAAGGTTATCCGTCCCACAATTATTGCACCGAATCATCTCTTCCGCCTCCCAAGATGACCTGTTTGCAATATTATAATCTTTGATTCTACTGAAATACTAGATTCTTTGCTAAGCTTAGCTAAAGATCTTCACAATTTGCAATATATTTGAGATCAGTCAACTGCTACCACTATGACCGACACATTATCTTCTCCACCTGCAGCATTTGCAGCAACTACTAGTTCCTTTGCTGCCTGGGCAGGATCGGTATTCCTCTTGAGGATCAGCTCTATTTGTTCATCACTAAGCATACTCGTCAGTCCATCACTGCACAGCAGCACATAATCGCCGCGTCTTAGCGAACGAGTAAGAACATCTACTTCTATCTCCCTGCGGCTACCTATGGAACGATAGATTATATTTCTATTGGGATGGATCTTCGCTTCCTCACGAGTCAACTCACCCCGCCTCACCATACGCTCTACAAGCGAATGATCTTCGGTTATCTGCTGTATCCTACCTGCACTCAGCAAATAACAACGGCTGTCACCAACATGACCCACGGTCAGAGTGTTACCAACCAGCAGTGCCGCAGTAAGCGTAGCACCAAGCCCTCGTGTCGTCGGATGATACTGTGCATAATCGAGCACTTCAGAGTTAGCATAGCAAATAGCATCGGTCAAAAGCTTGGAAGCTTTTATGTCCACACCCGTATCACTGGCTAACATCAACGACCCTGTCTGCGTCGGCTCAGCTAGCTGACTTCCATGCGTAGACCTGAGCGAAGCAGAAATAAGCTTATCAGTTACCCATTCTGCAACAGCACGTACTGCTATACGTGAGGCTACTTCTCCTGCAGCCTCTCCTCCCATCCCATCTGACACTACGTAAAGTCCTATATGAGTACCCAGAGACTCAAAGCACTGCCTTAGGTCAAGTACCAGCACGCTGTCCTCATTCAGATCACGTATCTTGCCCACGTCACTAGCATAGCCAACCTGCACCGAAGTCGGAGCACTCAGCCCCGTCAACGCAAACTTTACTTCATTAACAGAGTTATACCTATCAGCCGGATCAGGAGAAATTGCCCGCATAATTATCCGCTCAAGTGCCGGAGATACTACGGCTGTCGGATAGAATTCGTAGACAAAGTCGTTCATCTCGTTTGCAGGCGGTAGAGGTTGCCCAGTCAAAAGAAAATACATTATCGCACCTATAGCATAGATATCCGAGCGTCGATCAAGAACGGACTTCTCTGTCAAAGTATAGATCTCCGGGGCAGAATAGGAATCGATAGGTTCTAACGGAACTGTCGGATCGTAGCGCCTTGCAGGTCGAACTCGATCAAACCTTATTACTTTGATCCTGCATCGCTCATCTATCAGTATGCTGTCCGGCTCAAGCCCGTTATGCACAAGCCTCTGCCGATGAAAACTGTCAGCTATCTGACAAAGCTGTATTCCTATCTGACGTACATCAGCTTCATTTAACCCTCGTACTTCAGAAAGCTTCCTGCCACTTATCCGTTCAAGTAGCATGTAGGAAAGCTCGCCATCAGAAAAACATTGCTTAGCTTTTATAATTCCGGGCGAGTTAAAACGCGAAAGCATCTCAAATTGCGTCTTGAAAGGATTGTCTTCCTCAGCATCTCTGGGAATTCCTAGCTCCTCGTATAGACCTACTTTTGACAAAGGATCATCAACATCTTTAGAACAGACAGCCAAAGTGTAGTGCAAGTTATCACCATCCTCATGAACATCATAGTACTGAACAGCACCAAGCTGTGCTACTAGCTCGTCTATTACCAATTTCCCTTGTCCTAGGGAGGCAAAATGTTCGGCAGTTTCTGTTAAAGCTTCTGAAATAGCCATCTCATGAGCATCCTTACACTTCTCCTCAAGCTGCACTTCTAGCCGAGCTCCACACTTTATACACTCCCTTGATCTCCCTAAATGTCCTGTATATTTACATTTGGGACAGACTACCATAGCAAAATTAAGTTAACACAGACCAATCTCTGCTTCATCTAGAAGTAGAGAATGGCTTCTATCAAAGTATCTAGAGCCTTCTCGGCCGCCTTATCCCTACCCGAAGAAAGCTCTACGGCAGCAGCAAACTCCTCTATAGCTGAGTATATATCCCCCAAAGCCAGAAATGCTAACCCCCCACAGTAGCGTATATCCGCATTGTCCTTGAAGGAATCCTCTGCTTCATAATACTCCCCTACAGCTTTTTCTAGCTGCTCTCTAGTAGTAGCAAGTGGTTCTTTCTTCGACTTCAGGTTACCGGGATTATCTGATCTCTTCAACTCGTTTCCTATCAAAAATGAGCCCCTGCCTAAAATGGTAGAAACTAAATTCCTAAGCGTATCGGCCGAACGACCTTCATTTTGCTCAAATGCCTGCCTGTATTCAGCAAAAGCTTGTTCTCTATGACCGAGTTTTGTCAAAGCTATAGCCAGGTTCTCATGTGCAAGAGGATACTCACCTTTTCTAAGCTCTATCGCCCTTCTGTAAGCCTCTACAGCACGGTTCATCTCTGGAGTGTTCATAGTCGTTGCACGAATAAGATAAAGATTGCCAAGCTCTAGATACGCCTCAGCAAAAACAGGACGAAGCTTGACAGCTTGCTGAAATTGTGCTTCCGCCTCTTGATATTTACCCTCATCAAAGTAAAGTCTCGCAAGGTTATACCACGCTAAAGCATAATTCTGCCGCTGAGCTATCGCTTGCTCGAAATGCTTGCGCGCAACTTCAAGTTGACCCATTGCCTCATAAATTATGCCCATGTTGTTGTAAGCTTCGGCATAAAGCTTCCTCTTGCGCACCGCCACCTGATAGTTGGTTAAGGCTTTCTCAAAATCTCCTAGGTGGGCATATGCCATCCCTAGGTTAAAATATGCTGCCGCAAGATTCGGATTTATCTGTAATGCCTGCTGATACTGCACTATCGCAGCATCTATCCTGCCACTCCTATAAAGAGCCACTCCCAGATTGAGCCGGCTTTCTGCATCTTTAGGAGCTAAAATAAGTGCTTCAAGAAATTCCTTCTCAGCAGCTTCAAAATCACCGATTTCAAGCAAAGCTATCCCCAGTCCTAAACGAGCACTAGCAAGCTTCGGATCAGTATCAACAGCCTGCCGATAAACTGAAAGAGCGGCTAGATAGTCTTCACTGTCTATTAGCTTGTCCGCCTTTGCTACCAGTATCTCAGCTGCACTTAGCCTAGGTCGTGTCGGACGAGCCAGCCTTGTAGCCTGAGCCACAGCCTCGCCTACCTGTTGCACCCCATAACGTTGACTACGCTCTAAGGGATTAAAACGCACAGCAGAAACAGTACTACTGGCCGGAACAAATCTAACAGCAAAAGTGCTACTAGTAGGATTGTAGCGCCGAGCCTTGTCATCGCTACTCTTAACTGCTTGCGCAAAAACACCAGAAACAGCAACGAGCACAAACACAAGTACTAAAAAGCGTCTGTTGCAACTGCTGTAAACGCGTCGCATGGTTCTCACAAATTCGAACTTCCGACAGTTTGACTTGCTAGCTTTAAACATACACTAGTTGGCATTTTATAGTAGATTTTACCCTATTTGTTGGCTAGAGGTCTATTGTTATAGACTAGACCACCTTAAATGACTTCTCTAGTGATTCGATGTACCAATCTACGGCAAATCCAGAAAGCAGCAAGTTACCTGAAGCTCACATACGAAGATAACACTGTGCCTCAAAACCCGAAAACCTTACGATACAGCAGCCAGCTGATGGTTCAATCAGCAGCGGATATTAGACTTCGGAATTGCAAAGCTAGCTCGTAAAGCTACAGAAGATAGCGAAGACATCACAGGAATAAATCTTGCCAGAATACTTAAACATACAGCCCAGACAACTTTCAGGTCTACCTGTTGACGCACGTACCGATCTTCTCAACATTACATCACGACTCTGTTCGGCTTGGCCCCACAACATCAGTCCGGGTCATCTACTCCTATGAAATCACAACAGGAACGTTGGCGCGTCACCCCGATTTGTCGGTCAAGTTATTGATTAAATTTGAAGAACCAGTAAACCGAAACGATACCGGTGGCCTGATGGTATATCTCGGCAGGTCGCTTCCTGCACTGACGAAGCCCCCTGAGTGGATCGCAAAGTCAGCACGTTCATCGGGCAGATTTAGCGTTTCCTATCAGCACGGGTAGTCACAAAAAGACTTTGTCCAGCTGGATAACGCCCATGCAACTTTGATGGCGAATAATTTAACAGCAGTGTGCTCCCTACATGCATCTCAACAACTAGACTTCCAAATCAGATCTACGACCCAAACAATCCGCCTGCCCACTGCCTGATGACGTTCTCGACGTCAGCAAGATCGGTTTATCCTATACACAGCAGAAGCCACAACGTCGCAATCCAACCGTAGGACTATCCGACTACGAGACCATATACGAGACTATAACTTGCTCGAAATGCTTTTGTGCCTCCTACGGCATACCTTCTGGCACTTGTGCAGCATACCTTCACAAGGAAGGTATTCTGGAATCCTCCTCAAGATGAGTATTCTCTACCATGAAGAAGGAATGAAACTCAAACAGCTATTCGAATATGTCAACAGTCTGCTTCTCCGCCCCAGCGATTTCAGCGTCACGCCAACATGACTGTGGACGGGACGAATTATGAATGTAAGCCCAACGCAGCAGACAAGCCTCCTCCACGTTTACTGAAATTAGGGTTGGAAGTGGGGGAGCAGCAAACTTGGAAGCTTGCTCACAAACGCGCTCCTTTCACTACCTTGCTCATTCACAAAAACAATCTCTACTGCTGTTGCGCGGAAGGTTGGACTTCGTATTTACTTCACTCTCGAAGGCAGCAAAAAAGGCGAGCCACTCTCGCTACGCTGGAATCTCCTGCGCGTCTGGTCCTTACACCTTCGCGTATTGCTGAAAAGTTAGCTACTATTTGGCTGACAGGTTTACAAAAAACTCGTGGCATATGCCGCCGCCGCAAACCTGAACGTGGCGTCGGAGGATATCGTCGAACTAGCCGCTGAGTAGCCATGAAGCCTGCGCCTGAGAAGCCACCGTCTTCATCTTCCGACACGGGGAGTATTGAATTATGTCCACACTGAAACTGTTCTGGAACATTACCTGGCAAGCGGTGGCGGGCATTCTTTCCGCCGCGTTCGTGCAAGCAATCTTCATTTGCCCTGTTTGCTGTAATCGGTTTGTTCGCTGCGGCTTCCAATCCGCTGGGACGTTCACCAGGGCCGGAGTATATCCTGCAAGCCATGCTGGCTATCTCTTTCCTAGGACTAGTCGGTGCTGTAGCAGGTGGATTTTTCAGCTTGCCGATGGGACTCTTTGTTGGCGTAAGTAGCGGTTTGCTACTGAGCATTCTTACACGTCTGTTCTTCTATCCCCTGAAAAATGCCCGGCTTTACAAGGTAGTGATCAGCGTTTTCATCGTCGTTTACGTTGTCCTTGGCAGTTGGGTGAGCTTCATGATGTCCTACTTACTGATTGCCCGCGCGACCATACCATCCAATCTCCTGCTGTGCCATGGCTGGCTTTGTTGGCTGCCCTGATTGCAGAGCTGATGGCATTCCCCGTAGCCCGCCTGGTGCGCCAGGTGGTATGAAAAGGAATGCCAGACGACTTGATTCATTTATTTATTACAAACAGAAAGCACTAACTTCTTACCTTTTCCTGGAGCGACACGCTCAGCACGCCTCATCCCACCACCAAAGTCTCCGTCTCCACACCAGCGGTGACTCAGAGTATTCATACCAAGACCTCACTCTCCGCGCTGGTTACGCTCCAGCCACTGTTGCTGTCGAAGTGCCTGTCCTACAAAGGATTTTCCTTGCTCCTGAAATTTTGGCAATCCAGCGCTGGGAAGCAAGAAAGCTTAGCCGGAACTCGGCGTAATCCTCACGCTGGATATCATCACCATTCCCGGCGATACATACCAGATGTATTTTAAGAGCTCTCAGGGCCTGGTTAGGGAATTCCGTCTCCTATGCTAAGTCTGCCCATAAGGAAAACAAGAGTGTAGCGCTGGAGGGTGAAATTTAGCCAGAAGACAAGTTCTATCACACGGGTAAGGTGAATGCAGTCTTCTCTACGAAGATTTCCACGATCCAGTGCCCATCACGCAGAACGCAGTCGGTACTACTTGTTCGCCCGCTGGAATGTACTTCTTACACTGCGCCCTATCAGACGACTTTCATTAAAGTGAGCTATCAAAGCTAACGCGCCCTACAGCGAGGATGGCGCGGTGGATTAGAACATGTGGGCGCTCTCGGCGCGATGATTGTTCTTTTCCAGCAGCGAGATTTAGATTTTCTCCAACCGTACCCACAAGACTATGTCGCTTCTACTATGCCACGTTCTCCGTGCCGTCCAATCAGTAGCCCAATGCCGATACATATTGCCCTCTGCGCCTAGTTGGCCTGCGAAGTTCTCCAAGGGAAATCGAAATGCCATCCCGCACTGCCCTCTGTGCCTCTGTGGTGAAAATAAAAACTCACCACAGAGACACAAAGAACACAAAGATTGCACAAAGAAATGACACATCGGCCATACTGGCGGCGAATGAGATGCTGAAAAGTCGTTGGCGGTCAAGGAATGTCGCTGGCACGCTACCCTGCGAGGGCCGTATGTACGTCAAAGCGATACACGAACCCGTTACTACTGATGAAGTAGATAACGTCTGCCCGTCCTACAGCACTGTTTGCCTTCAACATCTCGCCGTTCCTGTCTTGAAGCGTGATAGTAGCTAGCAGCGTCGGATCTTTGCCCTCATCAATCGAAAAAAGGTGATAGGTGTCCCGATCTCCGTATCCACCGCAGAACAGCGCATAACCAGCCGAAACTGCAAATGCAGAACTGCCTTGCAGCGGCACTTTCCAAAACGATTGGATTTGGCGATCGTATAGGTGGACTAGTGGGAACTGGCTGTAGTAGTAAAGCCAGACATCGTTTTCGGACGCAACGTTCAGCGCATAGCAATCGTCGATCCATGCCAGTCCACCGCACGGTCGGAAGCTATACAACTTATTTCCCGCCGCATCCCAAGCAACCAGGCCTGAAGCCCCTACTGGGTCGGAGTCATCCCAGCCGTAACTCCCGAAAATCCCCTCGTCGAAGTAACTCGTCCAAATCGTCCCACTGGCGGTCGCCTGTACTGATCGAATGCCATCACCGAGCAGGATTTCGCGGGCAAACTTTCCGCTGCGGGTATAGATGCGCCCGTTTTTCTCGAAATTATCAGGCCCATGGTAGCGAGAGCGAGCGCACACAAGAAGCAGCTCATTGGATAGAGGTTGGACATGGTGGATGTTGAAGTGTTCATCTTCAATCATCACGTCAAGGACAATCCGTGCGCCTGACATCCCAACGACACGATAAAGTTGCGGCTTGTCGGGAATAGTTTTCGGAAACCCAGCTCCGCCTTGCGAGACTTCTTTATAATCAAGTGGCTCGAGCGCCATGACAAAATACGTTATTCCATCCGGACCGGCGTTGAAGGCTACAAGTTGCCCTTTCCCGATAAACTGGTCAACGTGTGTCACAGAAGATAAGCAAATAGTTTTTTGAATCATACTAGCGACCCGTCTTGCAGTTCTATTGTGCAAAAAATATCAGAAATAGCGACGATCGTAATAAAAAGTGCCTGTCGCAACTGCTGTAAATATGTCGATAAACTGCTAGTTCTCAGGAAAGAAATCCCGACAGTTTGACACTTGCTGGTTTTAAACATATACTAGTTGGCAGTCTATAGCAGATATACCTTATTTGTAGGCCAGAAGTCTAGTGTAGGCTAGTCCACCTTAAGCGATTTTTGTGGTGACCCGATGTATCAATCTCCAGTAAAGGGACCAGAAATCGGAGATATTATAGAAGACAAATACCGCATAGACTCACTTATAGGCGAAGGTGGTATGGGTAAAGTTTTTCGAGTTACTCATACTAAACTCGATAAGACTTTTGCACTAAAACTCATGCACTTCGATAGGGACCTCAAAAAAGAGGCGCTCGAAAACCAAATACTCAGATTCAAGCGTGAGGCTGAAACCCTAGCTAAAGTCACCCATCCAAACATCGTCGCGATCACTGATTTCGGCGTCCTGCCACAGTCAAACCTTCCTTATATCGTAATGGAATATCTGGAAGGTAAGTCGCTACGACAGATTTTAAGAGAAAAGGGCACGCTCTCTGAACCTAAGGCTATCGAGATCGCTAAGCAAATAGCCGCAGGCCTACATGAAGCTCATACGCGAGGGATAGTACATCGAGACCTCAAGCCCGAAAATATCATGGTACAACAGTTCGCCGATGGCTCAATCAACGTGCGAATTCTGGACTTCGGGATTGCAAAACTCATCGGTAAAGCAGCAGAAGATAACAGAGACCTTACGGGAACAGACCTTGCCGGAACACTTAAATATATAGCTCCAGAACAACTATCAGGCCTACCGGTAGACGCCCGCACCGACGTCTTCAACATTAGCTTGATAGTTTACGAGATGCTAACAGGAACCGTCCCCTCCGTGCTGATAGGTAAATATAAATCTCTAGTAGAAATGCGTCCTGGAGCAACTCCCGAACTAAGCGAACTAATAGCTCGTGGTCTCAAGCAAGACCCAGCTGAACGTCCGCAGAGTGCACTGGAATTTAAGCAAGAACTAGACAAAATTACCAAAGGATTTGTCAAAGAGGACATCCAAAAGGAACTTTCTATCGCTGCCTCTGTTACACAAACTGCTATCGAGAAGCCAGTACCAATCGAACCTCAGCCACAACAAAAAAGCATAGTTACCCAGCTTCTCGCAATTACCCTAGGATTGATAGTAGGAGCGGCTCTCTACCAAATCTTAAAACAACCAGATAAAAGTCCAGAAGACGGTCCTGCAGCAGTTAAGATTCCGGAAACGGTTATACCTGCTACAGTCTTCATCAAAGGCGGTAAGACTAAGATAGGAAACGACAAAGCTGATGAGTACTCCCGCCCAGAGCATGAAGTTGAGCTAAAGCCATTTCGCATATCCAAATTCCTAGTAACTAACCGACAATATGCAGAGTTCGTCAAACAGACCAAAAGACAGCCGCCGCCAAATTGGAATGGTGGCACCCCTCCAGCAGATGCTTTAGAGAAGCCTGTAGTTTTTGTAAGCTGGCACGATGCAAATGAATATTGCCTCTGGCTTAGCCAAGGCACAACAAAAAGATACCGCTTACCTACAGAACAGGAATGGGAATACGTAGCCAGTAAAGCTATAGATCTGGCTGTCGAAGAAATAGCAAATAGTTATACTGAATGGACAGGCAGTGAGCTAACCCTATATCCTGGCTCGCGGTTAAAGCTTGACAGAGAACTGCTCGAAGCTAATACTATGGTGTTTCGCGGTAAAAACCTCTCTACTGGTAAAGGCGATATCTACTATAGAGGCTATCAGCCTAAGACCTACTCAGCAGGAGACTTGGGGTTCCGAGTGGTCTGTAATGCAGATTAAAACAAAAATGGATCTTTATGAGCAATAAGGACAAAGATGAATACTACGATAGCCTCGTAAATAGAGAGATTAAGGGCACTAAAAGCAGGTACAAGCTTAATAGGAAGATCGGAGTTGGAGGCATGGGAGCTGTTTTCGAAGCAATCAACCTCACAGATAACTCCCGTGTCGCAATCAAGACAATCTCTCCTCAGCTAGCTCATAACCAGACGTTTGTACGCAGATTCCAACGCGAGGCAAAAGTAGGCTGGATACTGTCACATCCCAACATAATTAAAGTCTATGAGTTTGGTGAAACTGGTGACTCGGAAGATAAGCTCTACTTCATGGCTATGGAGTTCGTCGAAGGCGAGTCACTTAGAAGCTATCTCAGAAGTTCAGGTCCGCTTGCACCTACCGAATGCCTTGAAATATTGCGCCCGCTGTGTGAAGGTCTCGAAGCCGCACACAAACGCAAACTGCTACACCGTGATCTAAAACCTGACAACATAATGCTTTCTAAAACCCAAGACGGTAAGTGGACTGTTAAACTGGCCGACTTTGGCCTCGTAAAGCTTCTCGAACCAGACAGCGAAATCACCAAAGGTGCAAACCTCACCCAAGCTGGAGAAGTCTTCGGTACACCTCATTACATGGCTCCAGAACAAGTGCTTGGGCATCAGATCTCGCCTGCCTCAGATATCTATGCACTCGGAGTAATAACCTACCAAATGCTCACCGGCAAGCTTCCTGTCGAAGGCTCAGATATTCGACAGCTACTCATAGCAAAGGTGAGTAAAGAGCCTCCCTTGCCTTCAGAAAAAAATCCTTCCGTTCACAAAGCTTTCGATCCGGTACTAAAGAAAGCTCTAGCACGCTCTCCCGAAGATAGATACTTTACTGTAGGTGATTTCTTCAAAGATTTCCAAAAAGTGGTTATACGCCTATCCGACACAGGAGAGCTCAAAATCAGTCAAGAAGCTCTGGCCGATATAAGAAAAGAGTACTTCGTAGAAGATATGTCTTCAAACTCACAAGCAACGTTGATAAAACAAACCACTCCAGAAAAGGCTTTGCCCTCATCATCAGAATCATCCAAAACGAAGAACCTTCTACCTTTAATACTAGGTGGCATACTGTTGTTGCTCATAGCAATACTGGTTATCATATTTAACTAAAAAACCATGCCTAGCCAACTATACTTGTTTTTCATAATCCTTCTACTTGTTTCCCAAACAGAAGCATCCGGACAAGAGCTATACCTGAGTAATCAGAGTACAGATCTAGCCGCTTATAGCGAAGTTCGCAAAAGTGACTTTATCCGCAGCTCGCCACAAAACAATTCACCTCCTAATTTCGAAATAACTCCCCCGCCACCCCCTACCCTGCGCAAAGGTGAGAAAATCAGACTATCGTTTGCTTTCTATGATCCCGATCGAGATGCCTACTTTGCTGCCGTTATAGCTGTTACCCCGCGAATCAAACTCGAACCTGGCCGCGAAAAACCCCGGCAAATAGCCCGTGCTGCTTCACTCAGGATAGATATTTTGCCAACTATAGATAATTCCATAGTTAACTGGGAACTTACAGCACAAAATCCCGGCACAGCAGTCTTTTTTGTCAGCATAGCTGAGTTGTTTACTGTTCGAGACGGTGACCAAGTACGACTAATCTCAGGTAAGATTTCCCACCGAGAGTTTGCCATTCGCGTCCTAGACACAAATGAACCAGATACACCAGTCCCAAAACCACAATTCTTAGATCCAGTAACAGATCTACGCCTAGCCCTGAAAGAACGTGTACGCATAGTATTTGCTGCAGATACCCTCGAACATAGACCTCTCAGCTACGGCATACTCTATCTTGCCTATGCCTCCCGCCTCATCCGTCCGTTTATAGGCCCAAACAGTATAGAGCTTAAAGCAGTAGAAGCTGGCCGCGGACTTTTCGTACTCTACGTAACAGATGGAAGAGAAACTGCCATACAAAGCTTTTTTGTCGAAGTATTTAAGCCTGAAGACACACCAGTACTGCTGCCTACATTGAGACTTCTTTCCAAAGACGGTGTTCCCACTAGTAGCAGTACGATCCAGATTTACGGAGAGCAACTAGGATCTATAGCTCAAATACTCATTCGAACTGAAGATGGCAAACAGCTACAAGTGACAGCAGAGCAAAAGAAAGCCTTGCAGTTCGAGCTACCTGCACTCCCTCCAGGCTTACTCGAAATAAGTGTAGCAGGCGCTGTAGGTAGCCGTAAGCTTAGAGTGCATGCGCCACTGATAGCAGAAGCAAAACGGCTACGCAACACTATAGGAGAAGTAACAGGACTACGCCTTATAGGCTACGGGTTCGGTCGTGGTGCAACCGTAAGCGCAGATGGCTTAGTTCTAAAACGAAGGAAAGCCGAATCTACCGAGTTTGCCGACAAGCTCGTCGTTGACTTACCCAAAGAGCTTGCCCTGCGTGACAAAATAGAAATAGTCGTTACAACGAAGGACGGTATAAGAGGTCTCCCTTGGCAGCTACCCCTTAGATAAGTTCAACAACTTGCCTCTGACACGTTCCCAGAGAGATACCCGTCGGTTGTCTAACAATTGCATCGCTGCAGGCATCGCCTGTCGCATCACCCTTTCACCAGCAGCTATCAGTTCAGGTGCACGTTCAAGCTCATCGACTCTGACTCGACCCGCTATGGGCTGTAGCAACAGATCTGCCCGCATTGCCTGATACTGACTCGAAGTTCGACCTATGATCATCAAAGATTGCAATATTATCTGAAATATGTCTTTGGGTGGCTCATCCATCGCCACGGAAGAGTTCACATCTACGGCTATGACGCGCTCGGCACCAAGCTGCTTCACGGCAGTCACGGGCAAGTTCTGCGCCAGCCCACCGTCTACCAACATCCGCCCCTTTGAATCCAGCACCGGAGTAAATATTCCTGGTATAGTGCAACTTACCCTTATGGCATGAGCTGCATCGCCCTCAGTGAGCATCACAGGCAGACCAGTTTGTATATCAGCTGCTACAACAGCGAGTTTGATCCGCATCTTCGCAAAATCCGTCACCGGCATTAGCCGTCGTAACATCTGCTCAAGAGGCTCAGAAGACATCAGTCCTAGTCGAGAAAATACCATACGAGTCACGTCCCGCCACCGAACGCTACGGGCTACTTCCTCTATCTGTGAAAGCTCCATCCCAGACGCATAAGTACCTGCAATGACCGCTCCCATACTAGTACCTGCTATGAAATCTATGGGAAATTGATGCTCTTCAAGTACCTTCAGCACACCTATATGAGCCAAACCACGTGCACCACCACCAGATAACGCCAAGCCTATTTTCGGTCGCACTAAGTAGACCTCCGAGAAAACTCCGTATAGACTCTAATTAACAGTAATAGGATAAACAAGATGAAAGCTGCTCTGCTGATAGCCCTATTTATCTCTAGCAATACAGACATAAACCTGCTAATAGCAAAGCTGCAAACACGCTACGGCAAGATGCGCTCTCTAGCAGCAGATTTCACCCAGGTATATACAGATCGCTCAGGACGAAGACTAGTCGAACGTGGCAATCTTGTCTTGAAACGCCCCGATAAAATGCGCTGGGAGTACAACTCCCCAGAGAAAAAGCTCTTCTTAGTCAACGGAAGCAAAATCTACTTCTATGTTCCTGCTGACAAACAACTTACCATTACCTCTATACGCGAAAGCGAAGATCCACGCACACCGTTTCTCTTCTTGCTAGGACGCACAAACTTGCGCAAAGACTTTGCAAAAATAGAAGCATCTACCGAATCCCCTACTAAGGCAGGAAATGTAGTCTTGGAACTAGTGCCAAAGAAAATCAACAGTAGCTTCGAGCGCGGCTATGCCGAAGTAGACCCTCAAACAGCACAAGTGTACCGCATCACGTTGATCAGCCCCTCAGGTGCACGCTCAGATTTCTTGCTGACTAACATACAAGAAAACTATTCAGCCAATGATGCACTATTTGTATTTACTCCACCTGCGGGTACACAAATCCTACGTTAATTACTTCCAATCATAAAACATGAAAAACACAGCACCTAATATCATCATAAAACTTAGCAAATAGTTCCACTTGATGGACTCTTTGAGATAAAGTACCGAGAAGACGCAAAAGACTATCAAAGTGATCGCCTCTTGCATAACCTTAAGCTGTGCTGCACTGAACTGATAATGCCCTATCCTATTTGCAGGTACTTGAAAACAATACTCAACAAAAGCTATCAGCCAGCTTACTAATATAGCTTTCCACAACGTGCTGTGCTTGAATTTTAAATGTCCATACCAAGCAAAAGTCATGAAAATATTTGATATAGTAAGCAGTAATATTGTCTTCATACAACGATTTTCTTACTCTAAAATTAGCCCTGAAAGCTCAAGTTTTATATCCTGTACTATCCCTTCATCCGGAGCATTATTTATTACTACAGTTATTGGAAGCGTTTCGTAAGGCCTTAAAGGTTCAGAGCGCATTTTTGGAATAGGCACGGCGAGGCGCTCTATGAGTACCTTGCCGTCAAAACCCACAGCATAAGCCTTGACCTCTACGCCACGTATGGTCTTATTACCCATGTTCTGCAACCGTCCCTTCGCCGTTATCTGGTTGCCTCCTAGCAGGTTCTGGGCATAGAAAAACTCCTTGTTTGTAATAGCAACATCCTTAGCATAAGCGTCAAATTCTGGACTACCAGCACGCTTTGCATTAGGCAGTCCAGGCGCCTTTGGTGCCTCTTTATGCGAGCTGAAAGCGCCGTATAGGCCTATCAATACGATTAGTGTTAGCACAGCTATTACAGCAATCAGAATGTATTTCCTCGAATCTTGACCACTATCAAGCTTAGGTAATGCCGTTTCAAACATAGCTATTCTCCGCTTACGGTCATCAAGTTTATCTTCAAAGTAGGAGCAGCTATTCGGCTCCTAAACTCCAGATCGCTACCTATCATCTCTATACCTTTAAGCATGTCTTTCAGATTACCCGCTACAGTCACTTCCTCTACCGGATAGGCTAGTCTCCCATCCTCTACCCAGATACCGGTAGCTCCGCGCGAGTAGTCCCCAGTGACTATGTTCACTCCAAAGCCTATCAGATCGGTCACATAAAAGCCGTTTTTAACCGAAGATATAATTTCTTCGGCAGTATGTTGTCCTGGCTTTATAAAGAAATTGTTAGGGCCTACCGAAGGTATACCAACAACTCCACGCGCAGCATTGGCAGTAGACTTCAGCTTAAGCTTGTGAGCAGTATAAGTGTTGAGCAGATAACTTCGCAGAACACCATCTTCGATTACAACGGTGCGACGCGTAGGTAGCCCTTCACCATCAAACGGCCTGGATCCTAAAGCCCCTACGATCGTCCCATCGTCAATTACGGTAAGCAAAGGACTTGCGATAATCTCGTCTAGTTTGCCTATCAGGAACGAAGATCTGCGGATAATGCTATCGCCAGACACCGCTTGAAAGATGCTAGAAAGTAGATCAGCCGCAGATAGTGGGTCAAACACGACAGGTACCTGCACGGTTTTCACTTTTCGAGCTCCGAGACGCCGCAAAGCACGCTCAGCAGCCTTGCGACCTACGCTTTCAGGTTTCTCTAGCTCGGCAAAGTGTCGTGCGCTGCTGTACCAATAATCACGCTGCATCTGCCCATCTTGCCGCGCTACTGGTACCGTAGTAAGGGAAAAAACCGTACCACTATAGCTGCCTTGAAAGCCAAGCGAATTAACCATAGTCACCTTGCCAAAAGTAGCCTCAAAGCCCCCGCCTTCGAAGTTTACTATCCGCGGATCAGTGTCTCTGGCTGCTTGCTCAGCCCTCAGCGCTACATCTATTTTCTCCTCAGTAGATAGAGCTTCGAAAGAGGCATCTGCAAGCCGCAGCTCTGGTATCTCGCGAGCAAAATCGTCGCTAGAAGGTAGTACCAACTGCTCATCTACTGAAGTCGCTTGGGCAAGTGTCATGGCTTCTTCAACCAGTTGCGTCAAGGAATTATCGCTAAAGTCGGCCGTAGCAACGCTTGCTTGCCGCCCTTCGAAAATGACCCTCAGTCCCATCTGCTTGGTACTTGCTTCCTGCAAAGTCTCTATCTCACCTAAGCGAACACTCACAGAAAACTCAGTACTTTCATAAACAACCACTTCGGCAGCAGTCGCACCGCGCTTGATAGCCATATCCATCACTTCAAGAGCAAGCATCACTTTGTCCCCCCCACAGTCAGTTCAGAGATCTTTATAGTAGGTAAACCAACGCCCACAGGTACACTTTGTCCATCCTTACCGCACACTCCTACGCCTTGGTCAAGCTGTAGGTCATAACCTACGGCAACGACCTTCTTGAGGACATCCGGCCCGTTACCTATCAACGTAGCATCACGTACTGGAGCAGTCACTTTACCGTCTTCTATAAGATAGGCTTCGGAAGCCGTAAAAACAAACTTACCACTTGTAATATCTACCTGCCCACCGCCAAACTGCACGGCATAAAGGCCCCGTTTTACTGAACGCAAAATATCCTGAGGATCATCTTGTCCGGCAAGCATGTAGGTGTTCGTCATCCTTGGCAGTGGCATATGGCGATAGCTCTCGCGTCGACCATTACCAGTAAGTGCAGCTTTCATCAAGCCTGCGTTCAGTCGGTCATTTATATATCCTCGAAGAATGCCGCTCTCGATTAGGACCGTACTAGAACTGTCATTACCCTCATCATCGATGTTAATCGAACCGCGCCGATTTGGTAGAGTTCCATCATCTACTACAGTACAAAGCTCAGATGCAACTTGCTGACCTACTAGGTTAGAAAAGGCTGATGTCTGCTTCCTATTAAAGTCGGCTTCCAGGCCATGTCCTACAGCTTCGTGTAGTAATATGCCTGGCCAACCTGGGCCTAGCACTACTTCCATAGTCCCTGCCGGAGCTTCCACAGCATCAAGGTTAACTATAGCTTGACGAGCCGCTTCTTCAGCAAGTTTGCGCGGCGTAAGCGTGTTCAGAAAGTAGTCTATACTATAACGACCTCCACCGCCTGCACGCCCAATCTGCAACTGTCCGTCAGCATCGGCTATACAGACTACTCCAAACCGTGCAAGCGGCTGTACATCACCTACTAACCGACCTTCGCTCGTAGCTATCATTATAAGTTTATACTCGTCGAGAAAATTGGCCTGTACTTCTCGAATACGCCTATCGAACGAACGTGCTACAGCGTCAGCCTCCTTAACAAGCTCTATCTTGCGCTCGACGGAGACCTCGCTGATGGGTGCAACGGAATAAAGATCCCGGCTCGGTTTTGCGGTAGCTACAGCTATAGGCCGAAGCGCGCCACCTCTTCGAGCTATGTGTGCTGCTACATTGGCGGCTCGCCTTATCGCATCGTAGTCTATTTCATCTGTGTAAGCATAACCGGTTTTTTCCCCTACATTTACTCGCACGCCAACACCTTGAGAGACCGACTTTGACGCTGATTTTACCAACTGCTCCTCAAGGCTAACGGAGTTGTTTATCCTATACTCAAAATAAAGATCAGCATAATCTCCGCCCTTAGAAAGAGCCTCAGCCAGCAATCTTTCGATCTGACTGACCGTAATCCCAAACTTATTGAAGAAGAACTCAACTGGATTCATCTTTTCTCTCCTAGATGTATAGCGGCTACACCGCCTGTTAGGTTTTCATAGCGCACGTTCTGATACCCCATCCTCCGCATAATCTCAGCAAGGCATTCTTGATCAGGAAACTCTTCTACAGAGCTTGGTAGATACTTGTATGCTGCAAGGCTGCCCGATATAGCACCACCTATTAGAGGCAGCACATGGTGAAAATAAAATTTAAATAGCTGACGAAAACCAGGTATCACCGGTTGAGAAAACTCTAGTATAGCAGCGCGTCCTTCTCGACGCATCACTCGGTAGATCTCTTGCAGGCCGATCTTGATATCGGCCAAGTTACGCAGCCCAAAAGCACAGGTTACAGCATCAAAGCTTTCATCTGCGAAAGGAAGACTTAAAGCATCGGCTTCAAGCAAATAGACAAAACTGTTCGACTGCAACACTTTTTTGTTTCCTATAAGTAGCATCTGATGACAAAAATCAACACCAACAGTAGGAACCTGCCGACCTAGTTCAACTGCTAGATCAGCCGTACCACAGCAAACGTCAAGAGCTTCAGCACTCGGTCGGTCAAGCACGTCCCTGAGCAGCTCGACAACACGCCTACGCCATAGTTTGTCTATATTAAAGGATAGCAGGTGGTTAAGAAGGTCGTAGCTAGGAGCAATCCGCACAAACATCTCCCGAACTTGCCGTGCTTTTCCGACATTGATTCCGATAGCAGGCATTCATTCCACCTTTCCCAAAGCTTCATAAGCCGCCTTGTCACCCACGCGACCTACTGCTACTACCTTGAGATTTTGAAGATACTGAGCAGCCAGTCTTATCTGCTGTAAGGTCACCTTATCAACATCAGCCGCAAACCCATTCAAGTAACTTGCTCCGTAGTTATAACTTTCAAGCTCTGCTAACTTTTCGGCCAGAACACTATTTAGCTCTGCTTGAGCAGTCCGTAACGGAGCGTAGTAGCTATCCTTCACCCTAGCTCTGGCCGCCATAACCTCCTGCTCACTTACTGTCTCAAGCTGTCGCAGTTTTAAGAAGGTAGCTAAATCTGATACTACATCCGTAGATCGGCCACAGATTTCTATATAACCGCGCATCCTTCTAGCATGTAACACCGCTTTCAGCTCTAACTTGGCTTGTTCAAACTTGATATTCAATACTTCTGTAAGCAGCAATGCTGGCAGATAGTCAGCATCTGTACGACGCATAGCAAAAGCACCCGCACAGAAAGCGTTCTGAGGCAAGTCTTTCTCCACCAACTTCACATGTATGCCTGTAAAATCTGTAGGTGGTATAAAAGTATAAGGAGCAGGCGTAGCCTTTTTCCACCCGCCGAAAGCTCTTTTTATCACAGGTAGTATCTTCTCAGCAGAGACGTCGCCGACTACTACTAGCGCAGCATTGTTGGCTAGGAATATCCTATCGTAATGGTCAAACAGATCAGGCCGCTTTAGTGCCGCTAAATCAGCAAGCTCGCCGTCAATGGTGTGTCCATAAGGATGCATGCCAAAAAGTGCTTTCTGTAAAAGCTGAGAAGCCAGGACAGTAGGCGGCGGGACGCTTTCTAAAATCCTTTTATGCTCAGACTTAAAAGTTTCAAGTTCCTGCTCACGAAACTTTGGATCTGCTACTATTTGGCCTAGTATGGACAGAAGCCCTGCTACGTTTAGTGACGACCGCGTCATTGCAGCTAGCTCTATAGAATCCCAACCAGTTCTCACTTCTATCGTAGCGTCTATGTCAGCAAGCTCTTCTTGTAACCTCTCGAGTGTCCAACCACCAGCACTTCTAAGCAGCATCTCCGCCATAACTTTGCTGATACCAAACTTACTAACAGGGTCAAAGGTAGCTCCAGCACGCACCACAAGATGCGCCGCTACCGTACCACTACCTGGTCGCTCGAGTATAGCTACCGATAGGCCATTCAATAATCTTTCTCGCTTAGGTAATGCTTTGATATCTTCTTGCGCTATAGCAGCAGTCGCTAAATACAAGATCAACGCACAAAAATACCTCCTCACACGTCCTCCACCTGTAAGCTCGTATAGAAGCAAGTCTATATGCTCGTAAGTACTCGCGTCAACTTGCTCAAATCCCTGTCAAGATTTGCTGTTGGTCAAATGGCTATGAGATTATAAGGCTTTAACAAAGCTCTAAATACCTTGGAGACTGAGAGATAAGGTCAGGTAAGCTATGCAATTAATCCTTTTACTATTAACAATGCTATCTCAAAATCTTTGCCAGGAGACAGGTTTCACAGGAACGAAACAGTACCGGCTAGCAAAAGTAAAGTCCTCGCTTCCATACCTTACAAAACAGAAGAATACTTCCAAAAAACCCAAGGGATTGACTCCGACAACCCGCATAATCTCTATCCCAGCACTCTGCTAAACAGTGGGATAGCAGCATTGATACTGCTGCTAGTATTGATAATTATTTCTATAAAAGTGCTCTACAGAGGTATTCAGAGATCTCCAAACGAGCAACTACAAGGCTGTGGACTACTTGCAGCCATACCAGCAGTCTTAGTACATAACTTATTTATTTTTAACATTCCTCTAGAGGTCTCTACTTCTTTCTCACCTTATGTTATCTCTTTCCTCAGAAAGAAGCAGAAGATGCTGCCTACAAGTACAACATCAAGGGAGTCTATGTGGGGCTATGTCTGCTGCCACTAGCAGGCGCAGTAACCTATTCATTCAACCTGCTTCGAGCAGACTGGGTTGCAGCTGTAGCTATGCGTGCCGCACAAGCGGCTGATGTCAAAACTGTTCTACAACAGAGTCGCATTTGCTCGTCAATCAAAGACTACCAAACGGATTATTTATTGCTATCCGCACAAGCCTTAGAGCTACTAGCCACAGAGAAAAATGATGCTGACAGCGAGAAATATCCGCAGCTAGCCCTCGAGAAAGTGCAGACAGCAACAAAGGTGACTCTAGAACCCTAGATGCGGCTACTTAACATTGCACAGTTACAGATAGAGCTACGGCAATTTGACAAGGCCGCTATCTCTATTAAGCAAGCAAAAGAATCGATCCCTTTAGCCGTTTATTCACCTAGTCAAAGGCATCCTGACTACTTAAATGCGGCGATTACGAGGCTGCTACAGCAGAGCTAGAGCGAGCTAGAAAGAGGCGGCTTCATTCTTTCTTCACAAAACGTTTAGCCCAAGCGTTGCGGCAAGCTACCGGGGGCGAACCCGCACACTTACCCCAAACGGAAGCGACCTCGGCTAGAGGCTACCTTGTCACGTTGAGAAGAACACCTTCTAGGTGCTAGACTTGCTATCTCAGTCACCTTTTGAGGCTTGGGATGAGCGTCTTTGCTAGCATAGAAGAGGCCATAGAAGAGATACGTGCCGGACGGATGATAATAATAGTCGACGACGAAGATCGCGAAAACGAAGGCGATCTGGCCTGTGCAGCTGAAAAAGTTACGCCCGAAATAATCAACTTTATGGCCAAATTTGGCCGTGGTCTTATCTGTCTAGCTTTAACCGAGCAACGCTGCGATGAGCTAGACTTACCGCTGATGACTCAGAACAATACTTCAAACTTCGGCACAGCTTTTACAGTAAGCATAGAGGCGAAACACGGCGTAACCACAGGTATTTCGGCTGCCGATCGAGCTCACACTATACTTACGGCAATAAATCCTGCGACCCGTCCTAATGATCTAGCTAGACCGGGACACGTCTTTCCGCTGAGAGCCCGCCGCGGGGGCGTACTAGTAAGGCCTGGTCAGACTGAAGCCAGCGTCGATATAGCTCGATTAGCCGGACTTACTCCTGCTGGCGTCATATGCGAGATAATGAACGACGACGGAACCATGGCGCGGCTACCTCAGCTTGAAGCTTTCGCACGCCTGCATGGAATGAAGATCATCTCTGTAGCGGATCTCATTCGCTATAGGATGCAGAACGAGCTACTTGTTACTAAAACAGCTACAGCACTCGTTCCTACGCCCTTCGGCGTCTTCTCTGCAAGCACTTTTAGAAATGAACTGAACGGCGAAACACATCTGGCTTTGGTACTTGGCAAGCTCAGCGATAAGGAAAGCGTCCTAGTGCGAGTGCACACAGAGAATGTACTTGCAGATGTCTTCTGCAGCAAGGCAGATGACATGGGGCTATGGTTACGCCGATCGCTTGAAAAAATATCGGAAGAAGGTTGCGGTGTAGTACTTTACTTGTGTATGGAATCTTCCGGAAACGAGACAGAGAGGTACCTTAAAGCACTGGCAGCACATCAAGCCTCAGGAAATTCTGAACCATTCCAGTATACATACGGCAATGCTAGAGATTACGGCATAGGAGCACAGATACTGCGCATGCTCGGCCTGCAGCGTATACGCCTGCTTACTAATCATCCGAAGCGTCTGACAGCACTAGAGGGATTCGGCATCAAAATCGTCGAGACCGTGCCTATAGATCCGTTTCCTTCCGGCTGATAAGACAACTATTTATGGGCAGAAAGCAAACTAATCTCTGTGAACCTCTTCCTCTTTTTCGGGTCGCCCCAGAATCATTCGGGCGACCCTGTTTTAACTATGAAGAAGATAGCACTTAGGCTACTAATAATAACTCCAGTAGCTGTCGCCGCAGTAGCAGTAATAGGTTTTCTATGGCTAGAAAGCGATTATTTTGCCAGCTTGCTAGGGCAGCAGCTCAAGCTCACTGCAACAAAGTATAACTTATGCCTGAGCTATAGTAGTCTGCGCTTCCGGCCATTGCGGTTACAAATAGAAATAGAAGACCTTAGTTTGAACACCTGTGAAAAACCCCAGTCAGTAAAAATAGACAAAGTTTACTTAGGCTTTAGATTAAGCACACGCTCTGGTATTTTGCTAGATACTCTGACACTACGTCGGCCAGTAGTTAACCTGCAGGTTCCTGAACAAGGTTTCCCCGAATTCGAAGCTACCGCTCTGCCGCAAGAAAGCAGCTTACACCAAGTTAAAGTCACCATCGATGATGGTGAGCTAATATGGAATGACTCTGCTCACCGCATCCAAGGCCAGTTGTCTGACCTAACCCTGTCGGCTCAACCGATAGGGCACAAACTCAAGGTCGGACTTGCGGCAGCAGAAATCAAGCTTAGCTATGATGACAAGAAGGTCTTGCTGGATCGTTTAGAAGCACAAATGATGTTCAACCGCGGCCGCCTCGAAGTAGAACGTGCCGAGCTACTCTCATCCGGCACACAGGTCCATTTAAGCGGCAGCATAGGCTTGCAAATACTATCTTACAACCTCCAACTGTTTTCTAGAATAGATCTAAAGGCTCTATCTGAATTCACCGCCGGTATACCCTTAGCAGGAACAATCACAGTAAGGGGAAAGATAGAAGGTCAAGGCAGCGCTCCACAGTTTAGAGGCATGATAGAGTCCAAAACTTTCAACATAGCTGAAATCAACGCAAGCGGGCTCAGACTAAATACAGAAGCCGTCCTGCCGCTGCTTTCAAGTTTTCTAGAACTAGAACACCTTGAGGTCGGTAATATATTAGCTAAGAAGCTTTCAGCACGCGTGCTACTAAATGACCAAAAGCTTGAAATAAAAGATATTTATACCAAAACATCCTCAGGTACCATAAAGGGACAGCTTTCAATTTCCCTAACCGACGATATATCAACGCTACGCTGTCAAATAGATGACATTTCCCTGATAGAAATCGCTAGAATATGGCCAACATTAAAACACCTGCAGATAGCCGCTAATATTGATGGAAACATACTCTCTAAGTGGCGAGGATTGAAACTGAGTAGTGCCTCAACAGATTTAGCCTTCGATTTTACTGCTACCGTGCCGAGCATCTTCGCAACTAACGAACAACTTAGCGGCAACTTGAGAGGCAAGCTTAAAGGCAACTTACTTTCGATAGATCAGGCAAGTTTGATTGCTGGCAGCAGCCAGCTCAGCATAAAAGGGGAAATAGGTCCTGAAGTAGATGTACAAGTAGATGGAGCTACTGGAAAGTTAGAAGAACTTCTATCTCTAGCGGTGTATAGCGGTGTAGTCGCTGCAGAAGTAAAAGAGAGCAGGCTGCAAGCTCATGGAGCGGCAAAGTTTTATGGCCGCGTCACTGGCAGCCTAGCTGCTCCAGAGATCATCGGCAAGGTTGAGCTAGGAAGTCTTCAAGCAGAAGGTATCGAGCTAGGCAAATTTGCAGCAGACATAAGAATCAGCGCCAAACAAATAGCTGTAACTGGTGGAAGTCTGAGACAGGCCGATGGAGGCAAGGTAGACGTCGACTTCGACGGGGCAGCTCGGCAAGTAAAGTTAGAAATAAGCGATTATGAAGTAACTCCTGCGCTGACGAATCTAGCTCGGCGAAAACTCCTGGAAGCTCAACTTTTACCTGTCGTCACACTGCTTCAAGGGTACGAAGGAAAAATTTCCGGTAGATTATCGCTTCTAGGTGTGCCCACACTTGCCGAACTTGCCGAAGGTAACATCAACATCAAGCAGGTCATCTCTGGGCTTACAGGAAAAGGCGCCATACATTTAACAAACCGCGCTGCATCGAAGTTCAAGCAGATAGATTTTACATTTGATCTAGCCAATTCCAATATACGAATAAGAGATTTAGCGGCAGAACTACCGGCTGCTAAGATATTTGGCAGTTTCAGCTATGAGTTATCTGCCAGCAGATACGACGTGAATCTAGACATTGACCTTGACGCTAAGCAGCTAAACATAGGCCTGCCAGTAGAAGGTCAGCTTCAGGCGAAGCTCAGAGGCAGCGGTCAAGTGTCTGAACCAAGCTTAGAGCTGAACCTACATAGTTCGAAGCTAAAGATAGGTCCGGCCCTACTTGACGATGTACGGCTCGAATCGCAAGTAAAGGATAGTACTGCAACCGGTCGCCTAAAAGCTTCGTATTCAGGGCATCTGCATGAAATCACTGCCAAGCTAAAGCTTGAAGATGACCTGCCAATGGAAGCCGAGATGGTACTCCAAGACAGCCCAATTGTACCTTTACTTGCACCTTTATTTGACGTACCACCACGACTAATTGCCACAGCAAACGGAAAGGTACTGATACGAGGGCCTATATCTACTGACGAAGGGCTAAGTACTGCGAAGCTCAAAGCACGTATCGAGCTTGATAAGCTCGATCTTAAGGTGAAGAAGCTCAAGGAAGATGACCTCGAATACTCAGCTACGAATGACGGACAGGTGCTGGTAGACATTACAGCCGACCAAGTAAAAGTGTTAGCGTTTCGTCTAAAAGGTGAGAAGACAAGCTTGACCGTTACTGGCAACTACAACTTTGGAAGTACTTCTCAGCTTGAGCTACGTGGTCAGCTCAACTTAGGCTTGCTCAGCACGTTGTCAAGATCACTTTTTGCGGATGGTACGGCTAGCCTTGCAGTACAGCTTGTTGGGATCAGTAGAGACGGTCCGCTAATTAAAGGCGTAGCAGATCTACAGAACGCATCGATCAGATATGTAGGTCTACCTCTTGCGATAAGTGACGGCAACGGCAAGGTAGTATTCAACTCCGACCGGCTAGTACTTGACAGTTTCACCGCCAAAGCAGGTGGCGGCAGAGTACGTCTAGCAGGTGGTCTTCGGTTCGACAAAGATGATCCAACATTCAGACTAGCGATACAAGCTGAAGAGGTAAAAGTCTCGTATCCAGCAGGCGCGCGGACAATGCTCAGCGGTAATCTAACATTACAAGGTACGAAGAAGTTGCAAGTACTGTCGGGTAATATAGACATAACACAGTTTGATTACCGCGAAAACACAGATCTAGCGTCCATACTTGCTGCAGAAACACAGTTAGTTGTCGATCCCACGACAGAAAGTACGGTCAAGCTTGACGTTTCGATCAATGCTCAGGATACGCTCTCAGTAAACAACAACATTGCTGAACTAACAGCTAGCGCTGCTCTCAAGCTGACCGGCCCAATCAATAACCCTATAGTATCCGGTAAAGCCTCTGTAACCCGAGGAACTCTCTTTCTTAGAAATGAACGCTATCAGATCAATCGAGGACTATTTTTCTTTTCCGGTACACGTAGTCGTCAAGTACAATTTGATATAGAGTCTGAGACAAACATTCGCGGCTATCGAATCTTACTCAATTTAAATGGCAGCTTAAACAAGCTTAACGTGTCATTCAGGTCAGAGCCCGCCCTCTCTCAGCTCGACATAGTTAGACTACTTACCACAGGTCAGCCACCAACCAACATAGGTCAAGTACAGACGGCCGGAACCGTATCAAGTGCACGCATAGCAGCAGACACAGCAGCAGGTATACTATTTGGCACACTCTCTTCAAAAGTAGAACAGCAAACCGATAGATTGTTTGGTCTCAACCGCTTTCAGATAGATCCCTTACTTACTGGCCGAGGCTCTAATCCAACAGCAAGAATCACCTTAGGCAGGCGCATCAGTCGCAATCTATCGGTCACATACTCTACAGATCTGTCTACAGGACGAGAGCAGATCTTTTTGATAGAATATCAGCTCAAGAACAACCTCTCCCTCGTAGGCGTAAGGAGTGAGGATGGTTCATACGGCTTCGAGGTACGTTTGAGGAAACAGTTCTGATGCGCTATCTGTTGATACTGTTACTTGCCCTCTCTGCATATGCACAGACGCTAGACCAACTTGCCGGTAAGCGAATCGGACAAATAGTGTTGAAAGTAGACGGTATGGACATAGCCGAGGCAGAACGGCAAGACCTCCTAGCTACGATTAACTTACAAGCTGGTGAGCCGTTAGCAATAGATAAGATAAGGCGTGCAGTACTACGGCTCTATCGGTTGGGCAAAATAGCAGAAGCACGGGTATCAGCAACGACGGTAAGCAGCTCTGTCGTGTTGCTATTTGAACTAAAGCGCCAGCTTGTTATTAAAGCAGTGAAGTTCGATAGCCCCGTCGCTATAGACGAAAACGAGCTGCAAGCAAGAGTCTACAACCTAGGCCAAGGCAAACAGCTAAGGATAAGCAACGTAAATAGGTCTGCCGATGCTATAAGCGAACTATTCAAGTCTCTTGGTTATTTTCAGGTAGAAGTCGAAAGTGAAGTCAAAACTGATGACTCAAAATACGCCACTGTAGTGTTTCACATCAGGCCAGGTCTACAGTCTAAAGTCAGCAAGCTGCAACTAACAGGGGATCCGAAACTCGAGCTAAAGAAACTCTTGACCCGGCTAGAAAGTGGAGTAAATAGGCCATTTTCGTCCAAGGCACTTCAGCGGGACTTAGAACTAATCAGAAAGCACCTGCTGTCACAAAACTACCTTGGCAACTATATAGGCCAGCCAGCACTAGAATACGATCCCACAACAAACACCGTAGCAGTGAGCATAGAAGTGAATGCTGGACCTCTGGTCGAAGTGAAGATAATCGGTGCAAAGCTAGATCAAAAGCTCCTCAGGAACAAGTTAGGTGTTTTTTCCGGCAGTGGTATAGATGACTTCGCTATAGAAGAAAGCCGTCGCAGCTTAATACAACAGCTACAACTTCAGGGATTCTTCTTTGCAGAGGCGACCGCCAATGTCACCGGTGATGCCAACAAAGTGACGATTACCTATGAAGTAGACAAAGGTCAGAGATACAGAGTTGGCGAAATATCTCTCATAGGGACAACCTTAGAGTACAAGCAAATTGCTTCAAAACTCTACTCAAAGCGCGCAAGTGGCCTTAGCAGAGGTGTAACCAGCAGCGATTATCTCAAGCGAGACGCAGATACTATAGTCTACACCTTGCGCAGCTTGGGCTACGCCAATGCCCGTGTAAAAGCCACGCGGTTGGGTGTTTCGAGCGGTAAAGAAGAGCTAATTATCAGTTTTGTCGTCGACGAAGGTCCGCGGACTCGCCTAAGCGAGGTAGTAATAGAAGGAAACAAAACATTCACGCAAAAGCAGCTTACAGACATATTGCCCCAAACCAACTATCTCACTTCTGAGCATATAGCAGCTGTAGAAGACGCTGTGCGGAAGTTCTACGATGAGCACGGTTATGCAGAAGCTACAGTAGAAGCCAAAGCAGAGCAGATCGATGAAACCAAGGCTCGTCTGCGGATCAGTGTGGAAGAAGGTGAACAGATATTAATAGGTAAGCTACTTGTTACAAACCAAGGCAGAGCCTCTGCACGCACTATAGAAAAGCAGCTTTTATTCAAAGCCGGCGAGCTATTGAAGAACTCCCTGATACGCCAAAGCGAACAAAGACTTTACGCCACAGGAGCTTTTCAGCGAGTAAGTATTCAAAGTGAGTACCAAGGCCGTGATGAGCAAGGCCGAGCCGTACATAACGTATACGTTAATACCGAAGAAACCAAGCCTTACACTCTAGTCTACAGCATCGGTTATCAGAGCGAGGATAGCGTACGCGGACTACTACAACTTTCTGACACCAACTTTCTAGGTCGTTTACAAACCGCTACGCTCACGCTACGCGCAAGCCGGCGGGAACAACTAGCCCAGCTATCATATCAATTTCGAAATCCTTTTGAACTACCTATTAGCCCGCTTGCCATATTCTTTTACAGAAAGCGTCGCGAAGCTGGTTTTAGCTCCGATAGGTTGACTGCAATAGTGCAGGCAGAAAAACAGGTGAACAAGAATAATGAATTCATTTTGCGATACTCATTTGAGAATGTCCGTACAGATAACTTCAGTGCTGTTCAGGTTGATAGACGTGATAGAAGCATCCGATTGGGCCGTCTCTCTATTACCTATCTCAAGGATACCCGCAACAACGTAATTGATGCTGAAAGTGGCTCTTTTGTCACAGCCGATCTTACCTTGGCAGCTTCTGCCATAGGCGGTAACCGCAACTACCTAAGACTGTTTGCGCTAAACCAAACTTACCGCAAACTCTCTGAGCGCCCCCAGCTAGTCTTAGCAACAAGCGTTCAAACAGGACTTGCAAAAAGCTTTGATGAGTCTAGGAGAATACCTATAAGCGAAAGGTTCTTCGCCGGCGGATCAAACAGCTTACGCGGATTCGGTTTCGAGCGTGCAGGGCCTATACGAGCATCAACTGGCTTGCCTAGCGGCGGAAATGCTATGATCGTGTTTATAACCGAGTTAAGGTTTCAAATAGCAGGCTCGCTCGGAGGCGCAGCGTTTTACGATACCGGAAATGTCTTTAGAAAAGTAAGCGACATTCGCCTAAACAAGTTCTCAAATACTATAGGCACAGGCTTGAGGCTAAAAACGCCTCTAGGTCCGATCCGCCTCGACGTGGGTATGCTAATCAATAACCGGCCAAATCCGCTACTGCCAGCAGAACCACGTATAAGAGTACACTTTAATTTTGGTCAAGCATTCTAAATGAGCGCCATCGTGGTTTTAATCTTTTTGTGCTCCCAAATACAAACAAGCTCTACTCCACAAACGAACTCTCTGGAAATAGAGAAGATAGTAGCTGTAGTGAACAATCAACCTATACTCAAAACTGACATTATCTGGAATCTAGCCCTAGATCCGAAAGTTTCTAATGGTGAGCTCTTTCTAGCAGAAACCCAGCAGCAGATGTTGGAACGACTGATAGATCAAAAGCTTTTGTTGCAGGAAGCTAAAGGCTTGCCAGCGGTAGAACCTACGGAAGCTGAAGTGGCACAAGCAATAGCGAAACTAATCGAGCTGTTTCCTTCAGAAGCCTTTTTCTATGATAGAATTGCCAGCGTCGGGCTGACAAAAAACGCACTTCAAGACATCATCAGAAGTAGGCTCATCATACTCAACTTCATAGATTTCCGGTTCAGAGCATTCGCTACAGTCTCGGAAACCGAAATAGTAAATTACTATGAAAAATTTCTCTTGCCACGACTACCCAGCAAAGAAGCACGTCCTATGCAAACTGCTGAACGCGATTTGATAGAAAAGATCCTCATCGAGGAACAAGTGAGCAATGCAACAGAGAGCTACATAGATGAGCTCAGACAACAAGCCGAAATAATAATCATAGAGTAGCCTATCTTCTAAAGCGTGCAGCTCGTGCATTTTCGGCAAGCAGTCTAGCTCTGGGCAGTTCCTCTATTGCTCGCAGCGTTTGCGGATCAGACGCAAGAAAGACCTGCTGAGCTACTTCTGTACCATAGGCTGCAGTAACTATTTCTTCTCGCAGCCGTTGTTTGATATAAGCAAGATTTTCATTAAACTGAGCATCCGTCAGCTTAAACCTTTCATTGAGGGATATGTGTGCGCGAAAAGCCGCTAGCAGCTTGTCCGTTATCTGAAATTCGTCGTCACGTAGTTTGTGATTAAAAACTGTCTTAGTGATCTTGAAATTAGCAAACCCTTGCATCTGGCCATTCACCAGTTGTCGAACAAAATCAAATACTCCTTCAAATATCCTCACTCTTAAGGGATTGGCTTCTAGGCCTTTGACTTCGATATCTGGCTTTATACCACCTCCACTATAGACATTCCTGCCAGCATCAGTTCGGTGAACCGTCCTAGAGTTTGTATTTTGCTCGCGTCGTACATAGTAGTCATAAAGCGAAAGGCCTCTATATTCTCTCTGAATTAGCCGTCCGCTTGGAGTATAGTACTTCGCCGTAGTAAGCGTCAGTCCCGAGCCATACGGGAGATGAAAGACCGTCTGTACGAGTCCTTTACCGAAGCTAGTCTCGCCTACTATCAAGCCTCGGTCGTGATCTTGTATTGCTCCAGCAACTATCTCCGAAGCTGAAGCAGTACTGCGGTTAATGAGTACTACTAGTGGCATATCCTCAGGATCAGGATTGACAGCTTCATACACTCGCGATTCAAACCTCTCGTTGCGACCCCGAACAGACACCACTACCTGACCGCGTTGTAAGAAAATATTTGCAACTTTGACGGCTTGTGTCAGTAAACCACCTGGATTGTTCCGCAAGTCAAGTATCAAGGACTGCATCCCCTGCAATTTGAGATCTTCGATCGCGCGTAATAATTCCTGCTCGGTAGTATGATTGAATCCCCCAACCAGTGCTATGTATCCTATTCCTGGACGGATCATGTAGGCATTTCGGATAGACGGGAGAGGAACAGCGTCTCTGTATATCCTGAAGGTTAAGGGCTTAGGCACACCGGGACGTTCAATTTCTATCTCTACAGGTTCACCCTTGGGTCCGCGAACTCGCTCCATTACCTCCTGTGTCGACCAATCCACAGCAGACTTACCATCAACCTTAATTATAGCGTCCCCATATCTCAGCCCTGCTCGCTCAGCAGGTGTATTCTTGATTGTTGACAAGACATAAACACGATCATTGCGCCTGTTGATAGTCACACCAATTCCAAAGAACTGACTATGCTGCTCGCTCTGCAATTCTTGAAATTCTTTGCTGTCAAAATAGCTAGAATGCGGATCCAGAGTGCGCAACAATCCCTGTATAGATGCCTTTGTAAGCACATCGTTCTCGACTCGGTCTACATAATTATTCTCAACAACAGCTACTGCTTCGCTAAAACTCCTTTCTACGTCTACAGCCCGTGGCTTATCACTTTGCGCAGGAAACGTAGCTTGTACCTTCTGACGTAGCCCGCCTGTCACTGCTGCAGCCGAAATTATCCCTATTGCCAGAAATACAGAGAACTTATGCATAACACCTTCCAGAAGATAGGTTTTACGTAAAAGCATAGCATATCTTGCTTAGCAGCTGTAAGCCAGCTCAGAAACTTAACGAAGAAACCCCGATTGACGTGCAACTGTCCTTCCAAGCCACCTTGACTATCGGTCGGATACGTGAATAATTTTGTCCTTTCTGTTATCACTCTATATTTGAAGCGGGCGCCAAATTGACGATTAAATCAGACAAGTGGATAAAGAGGATGTGTGAAACTATGGGGCTTATAAGTCCCTTTGAACCCCGCTTATTAAGGCAGATAGAAAACCGCCGAATCATTAGCTGCGGTCTATCTAGCTACGGGTACGATTGCCGACTGGCCCGCGATGAATTCAAAGTTTTCTCGCCAGTACAAGGAACTGAAATCAATCCAAAACGCTTTGATCCGCAAAGTCTGCTAGATGTACCCCTTCGCCGTGATGACGACGGATCGCTTTATTGGCTATTGCCCCCTCACTCCTATGCCCTTGGAGTTACTATAGAGCAGTTCAACATTCCAAGAAACGTAACTGCTATAGCACTAGGAAAATCAACTTACGCACGCTGTGGAATAGTTGTCAATACCACTCCAGTTGAGGCAGCTTGGCGCGGTAGACTGGTAGTCGAACTTTACAATGCTGCAAATCTCCCTGTACGGCTATTTGCAGAAGAAGGATTTGTACAAATATTGTTCTTTGAATCGGATGACAACTGTGAAACATCTTATGCTGATCGCGGTGGGAAATACCAAGATCAGACCGGCCTTACTCTAGCCAAGCTATAACCTAGCACTAGCTTTTCCATCACAACAAAGAGCTATCGCAGAACTCTATCCTGCGATAGCTCTTTTATAAAGGCAGTTTTAAGTTCTGACACTAGAAGTTGAATTTGAAGGCAAATTGTATCTGTCTAGCAGGTTGAGCAGCAACAGGCTGCCCTGCTCTTTCATAGAAAAATTGCACCTCGCTGATGTTCGTCCTATTAAACAGGTTAAACACTTCGAAGATAAATTCCAGGTTCATTCCTTCGCGCTGCGGCAGATAAAACTTACGTGAGAGCCTGAAATCTACGCTAGCAAACGGAGGAGTAGTATATACATTCCTACCGAGATTACCTACTCTACCTAAAGGCGGCAAAATCAGACCTACTTTACCGTCTGGTGAAGGGAATGAGCCCGGTGTGCCCAAAGGAACAACATCAGGTCTTGCCGTCGATGAGCTATTAGCAAAGGTTCGGTCATTCTCTGTAAGTACCGCATGCGGTCTTCCAGCTCCTATTTCTATAATCGGAGCAAACGTCCAATCAGCCAGAAAGTAGTTCATCCCGCCTGCACTGCGGTCAAACGGACTTAAGAAGACTCCGCTAAAGACGAACCTATGCCGCTGATCGAAGTTCGAATTCCCACGATCAAGACCTGGATTACTATTATCTTGCGGTTCCTGTTGAGTCTGTATATCCGTCGAGTCGTCTATAGCATGCGACCAAGTGTAAGACGACAAGAATTGGAAATTATTTGAAAAACGTTTTGTAACATTGACGGTCATAGCGTGATAAACAGAGCTGCCGCTTGACTCATAGTTCTTCACGTTGAAAAACGGTATAAACGCTCCCGGTACCTGAGGTAGCCCAAACTGTCGTGCCAGAGCGCGCACTTGGGCTTCAGATAAGCCTAGTTGTTGAGCAAAAGCGAAGTTCGGCCCCGAAGCTCTAAAACCATTGAAGATCAACTCACCTGCTGCAGCCGCCGGTCCCAAAGCCCGTACCAGTCCTATCAAAGGACTAGTAGTATCGCCTGCAAGTGCTCTACGATAAGCTATCACTAATTGAGAGTTTGCCTGATTGATGTTGCGAGGCCGTAGCAGCTTTGAACCCTTAATGAAGCTATAAGTAACTCCGATACCTAAGTTAGACGCTAGCTGGCGTTCTATCGCCAAGTTCGCTTGGCTCGTGTAGTCATACTCGAAGCTGCGGGCTATGTGCAGCGTCTGCGGAAGAACGGGTGAGATTCTAAGCAGGGTATTTTGATCAGACAGCGCCGGCGCAAACGGATTGAACTTAGACTGTCCAGGTAGATAACCTGGAACGTTAGGTCCAGGGCCAGGCGTAACTTGTGCTCCTTGAAAGATATTGACCGCTCCGAGCACGTTCGGTACAGCCAAAAAAGGCGACTGTGCTCCGTCGTTTACGTCAGACAAGAAGACGACACCAAGCAACGGCCGACCCACAAATAGTCCATAAGCTGCCTTTATTACTGTCTTGCCATCTTTGAAAGGATCCCAGGAGATAGCCAGCCTAGGTGCAAAGTTGTCGTAGTCTCTTGGCAGCCCTTGCTGTATTTGAAAGAACTCTTCCGCACGCGCCACTAGCTCGTTCACCGGATTAAAACGTTTAGTGAACTCCACGTCATAGCGTATTCCATAGTTCATAGTGAAGTTTGGACGTATTTTCCAGCTATCCTGCACGAAGAGGCCTAGCGAAGGATTGTTAAACTTGCTCGTTGGATTGCCAAAAGACTGTACGAACGACTCCGGAAAACCGAGACCATAGGCTTGCACCGGAGTAAACGGCGGAGCGTTTGCGGGCAACCTAAGTGACGCCAGCAGCGGACTAGTAGGCAAAATGCTGGTGAAAGAATATATGCCGCCAAAGTTTACCTCAAACGTTGCATCTGTCTGGACAAAGTTATAGTCAACTCCAAATTTGAAAGTATGACCACCACGTATGATAGTCATATTGTCAGTAAGCTGAGTCCTCTTCTCAGTCCTAAAGACGGGTGAGAAAGGTTCTCGACCAAACGATGCAAATCCAGCGACTTCAATACCAACATCCAAGCCGTTCGGGCCGTAGTTCAATCCGCGGCGAGCAAACTGAAACCTCGCTTCATTAACTATGCCTGAACTGGCTGTAGTCATGTTTTGCGCCACAACAGCAAAATCTCTCGCACCAGTGAAGCCAGTTCTGGAAAATGCATTGATTGCACTCGGCTGATTCTGGCCATTCGAGGGCGTACCTCCTACGGTTGAGGACGTGAAACTTATGCGCACGAAGGCATTATTGCTGTTATTGAACCTGTGATCTATCCTGAGCGAAGGAAAGTACGACTTCTCGTACTGCGGATAGTTGCCTATCAAGGTATTGAGCGGTACGTATCTCTGAGGCAACGGTACACGAGTAGCGAAGAAAACACCAGCTCCAGTAGTTGTCTTACCCGTTAGAGCAACGCTAGAAGCTTCACGTGCAAGGCCAAAGTAAACAGCTCTCACTTGAAAGGGTACTGCAGTATTGCGTACAAATGCTGCCTGCGCCGGAGTAAGTAGTGCAGGAGCAGGACCTACAGCAACAGCTAAGTCGCCAGGACTTACTGGAATCAGACCAAAACCATCACGACCTATCTGTGAAAAACCGGTCTCGTTACGCTGAGTCGTCTCAAAAGCAAAAAAGAAGAACGTCTTGTTGCGCTTGATTGGGCCGCCCAACGTCGTCCCACCTTGGAAACGAGTCGCAGCATAGCCGGGTTCGAACGAAAGAGGATTGTCAGCTGACACCGCTTGATCTCTCAAAAAGGCAAATAAGTTACCATGAAGCTCATTCGTACCGCCTTTGGTCACTATGTTTATCACGGCGGAAGATGCTCTACCAAATTCAGCAGCGTAACTGTTTGTCTGTATTTGAAACTCTTGCACAGCTTCTTGAGACACCGACGAACGCACTCCGTTGGTGGCATTGTCAGTAGCATCTGCTCCGTCTATCGATACGTTGTTTGCACGTGCGCGTTGGCCTCCAAAGTTCAGCCCTGAGGTCGGACCAGGCCCTAGCACTGGTTGATTATCTCGCGAGGCCGTAGACGTAAGCAGCGTAAAGTTGACGTAACTACGCCCGTTCGAAGGTAAGTTATTGATAGCAGTTTGATTGATCGTCTCTGCTACAGATGTCCTACTTGTCTCTATGATCTGCGTACCAGTCACTGTAACGACTTCTTCGGTGACGTTGCCTATCTTCATCTGCACTTCCAGACTAGCAACTTGACCTACCGTGAGCTTGATCTCTTTGCTGACATATTTTGAAAAGCCTTCTCCCTCAGCAGTAACTTCGTACATGCCCGGTGGAACAGCTAAGAACCTGAAGCTGCCATCCTCACCCGAAGTAGCTTCTCTGGTATAACCAGTAGCAGGACTCCTAAGTGTCAATCTGATACCCGAAAGCACAGCCCCGTTCTCATCCACTACTGTACCCATCAGATCGGCAGCGTTTATTTGCGACTGCGCAAAGGAAACTGACCAGTCTGTTGCTCCTATAGCCAGACCAATAAACAGACACAAAAGTATCTTCACTGACTTTCGCATATAGACTCCTAGTTTAATTAACTATGACAAATTCTATGGCAGGAAGGCGTCTACAAGTCTTCTTGTATACTTGCAATTTGTCAAGAAAAAAGTAACTTTTGTTTCTACAACTTTATCTCGATCGTAAAAAAGTTATCTGGCTATCTCATAAAGAGCGGAGTATCTCATAAATCTGCTCAGCAACATAATCCACTTCCTGCTCAGTGATAACGTAAGGCGGCAGAAAGTAAAGCACGTTGCCGAGCGGACGCAGTAGTAGTCCTCGCTCTAATGCAGCGGCAGTTATCTTTGTGCCAATATTATCCAAATAGCCAGCAGCTTTCTTACTAGCTTTATCCTCCACTAGCTCAACTACAGCCAACGCTCCGATAATACGCACCTCACCCACCCGAGGTAAATCTATCAGAGAACTGAAGTTTTTCTTAAACCTAGTTTCTAATTGACCGACTCTCTCGAGTACCGCCTCATCTTGAAAAATAGCTAGGCTTTCTAAAGCTACAGCGCAGCTCAGCGGATTTGCTGTATAAGAATGCCCGTGAAAAAATGTCCGGCGCCGATCATCGCTGTAAAATGCTTCGTAAACAGCCTCCGTAGTCGCAGTTACTGCTAAGGGAAGATAGCCACCAGTCAAAGCCTTCGACAGGCAGATTATATCTGGACTGATACTTGCGTGCTCACAAGCAAACATCTTTCCAGTACGACCAAAGCCAGTAAACACTTCATCAGCTATCAATAACACGTCATACTTGTCGCATAAGCGGCGAACCGAAGCCAAATATTCGGCAGGCCAGATGATCATCCCACCTGCACCTTGTACCATAGGCTCTACTATCACAGCAGCACATTCGCCTGCCGTTTCACGAAGTTTGTTTTCCAGTAGTTCGAGGCAATCTATTTTACAGCTACTACGCTCAAGCCCCAGCGGACACCTGTAACAATAAGGTGGAGAAACGCGCTCACAATGAAACAGCAACTCTTCAAAGGCAGCAGTAAATACAGATCGAGCACTTGAAGCCATAGCCCCAAAAGTGTCTCCATGGTAGGCATATTCCATAGCCAAGAATGTCCGCCGGGTCTGTCCTCTATTCTTCCAGTACTGATAGGCCATCTTCAGAGCTACTTCTACCGCAGTAGAGCCATTGTCGGAATAAAAGACGCGCGTTATGCCTTTTGGCAGCAGCTCAATCAACCGCTCGGCAAGTTCTACGGCTGGCCGATGTGTAAAACCAGCAAAGACGACGTGTTCTAGTATGGATGCCTGCCTGTAAAGTGCGTCATTCAACCTAGGATGACTGTGCCCGTGAATGTTTACCCACCAAGATGATATCCCATCAAGTAATCTGCGCCCATCTTCAGTATACAAATACACTCCTTCGCCTCGAACTATAGGTACAGGCAAGGTAGCAGTCTTTGCCTGTGTGTATGGATGCCAAACGTACTTCAAGTCACGAGTCAATATGTCCGATTTCATAAATACCTTTCGAGAAACGACTCAGAGTCAAATACTTGCCGTGCCCACAGAGAAAAATTACCACTTTCGAAATAAGGTAGTTCGAGAACCTTTACCTTACCATACTCTTCTATTGCCTCTTTATTGTCCTTATTAGGCCGCCCGGACATAACCACACAGGCAACCTCTATGCTGCGCCTAAGACAGGCTTCTAGAGTCAAAAGAGTATGATTGATAGTCCCAAGCGTAGTTCTTGCCACAATAACTACCGGCAACTTCAAAGCAACTATCAAATCAGCTATTTTCTCTCTCTCGTTAATGGGCACAAGTAGACCACCTGCACCCTCAACTACTAGTGCGCTGTCGCCTTTGAAGCTAACAAGCGATAGTACCTCCTTCAACTCTATAGTAACGCCTGCAAGCCGAGCACTCAGATGAGGTGAAAGTGGCAGAGGTAATCTAAATCCTACGTCGATAACACGCCCTTCCGCTTCAGCAAGCAACGCAACCTGTTTGGTGTCATCGTCAGATTCTATTCCGGTCTGTATAGGCTTCCAGTAAGTAACGTTGTCGTAGCGGGCAATTATAGCAGCAGAAACATAGGTCTTGCCAACATTTGTATCTGTACCAGTAATAAATAACCCTCTCATACTAAACCCTAGGCATGATATCTGAAGCAGCGTGTAAAAAGTCCTTCAATTGTCCTTCTGAAATCTTTAGATTGATTGAAAGTCGGAGACGAGAAGTACCAGGAGGCACTGTAGGCGGACGAATTGCTCTTACATCATAGCCCCTTGCTTGAAACTCACCGGCCACTTTGAGCGCAACCTCTGGTTTACCCAGTATAACGGGCACGATTTGAGATCGACCCTGGGGTACGTTTGCACCAATAGCCAGTAGCTCACTTCTTACAAGCGATGCGCGAGAAAGTAGCTCGGTCCGCAGCTTAGGTTGCGTTGCCACGATCTCTATAGCTTGACTTAGCGCCACCGCTACTGCAGGCGGTGGAGCTGTAGAAAATATCAACGTACGAGCCTTCTGCACAAGGTAATCTATCGCCCACTGCGGCCCGGCCACAAAAGCTCCCATCACACCAAGTGCCTTACCAGCCGTATTGATAGAAACAAAGCAGTCCTCAGTTACTCCTAGCTCTTCAAGAAGTCCACTTCCTCTTTTTCCAAAGACGCCGGTTGCGTGTGCTTCGTCGACTATCAGCACTGTATCTGTCGCCTTGCATAACTGCACGTACTCTCTGAGTGGGGCTATGTCGCCATCCATGCTGAAAAGTGACTCTGTAACCAGAAACCTTTGGCCTATACAAGGCGTCTCAGCTATTCGAGCGGCAAGAGCATCGGTGTTACAGTGCTCGTAGATTTTAACTGTCGCCCTCGAAAGGCGCAGGGCATCGATAATGCTTGCATGATTAAGGCTATCTGAGAACACCACATCTCCGCTTTCCGGAAAGGTTGTCAACACGCCTAGGTTCGCTGCATAGCCACTTGAAAAGAAAAGTGCAGCTTCTGTCCCTTTAAACTCGGCAAACCTCCGCTCAACATAAGAAAATTCGTCGAAGTGACCCCGTAGGAGTCTTGATGCCGTAGCTCCACAACCCAGTCTTTGTATAGCTTCACACATAGCGGCTTTGACTAAGGGATGCTCAGACAGTCCTAAATAGTCATTCGAGCATAAATCCACACCAAAGCGTGGTCTCAACTGCCGCCGTAGACCTGATTTCTCTAGTTCGCTCAGCCTGCCAAGCGTTCTTAGGTACAGTTTTTCTTGATTCATATCAACTTTCTGGCTTGGTTTTCTTAAAAAACTTAGAGCAGCCACCTTCGCAACGGGACTAAAACTTAGAGAGCCAAGAGAATCACAGGCTATTCAGAGAGCGTCTTACGAGACTGCTGCAGAAGATACTCCTTCATAAACATATCGATTCGACCATCTAGTACAGCATCTATGTCGCTAGTTTCCAATTTAGTACGTGTATCTTTGACCAAGCGGTATGGGTGTAAAACATAGTTTCTTATCTGCGAGCCAAAGCTGATGTCCA
Organism: Blastocatellia bacterium; assembly: GCA_025057015.1. Lineage (GTDB taxonomy): Bacteria > Acidobacteriota > Blastocatellia > Chloracidobacteriales > JADJPF01 > JANWYG01. The sequence continues at coordinate 11,707 of JANWYG010000004.1, read as the reverse complement.
TTTTTGCTGCTTCAGCTTTTGCTAGCTCCTCTCTGCGTTTCTGCATTTCCAACTCATAGAGCCTAGAACGAAGTATCTTGAATGCCATTTCTCGGTTTTGATGTTGGGAGCGTTGATTTTGACAGCTTACAACTATACCGGTCGGCAAGTGTGTAATTCTGACGGCAGAGTCTGTTACGTTAACGTGTTGCCCTCCAGCTCCAGAAGAACGATATGTATCTATGCGTATATCCTTATCTAGGATCTCTATTTCAAAATCGTCATCCACTTCAGGTACGGCGTAGACCGAGGCAAAGGAAGTTTCGCGGCTTTGTCCAGAGTTAAATGGTGATAGTCGTACCAATCTATGTACGCCTATTTCAGATTTCATATAGCCATAAGCATAGTCGCCTGCAATGGTGAACGTAGCCGACTTTATACCTGCTTCTTTGCCTGGCTGTTCATCAACTATTTCTACCTTGAAACCCCGCCTTTCGGCCCACTTAATGTACATTCTAAGCAGCATTTCTGCCCAATCTTGAGCATCGGTACCACCGGCACCGGGATTGATATCAACTATGGCATTTGCGATATCATGCTGACCGGTAAAGAGCATTTCTATCTCGCCTTCTTCTACGGCAGAGCGAAGCTGCCTTAAAGTAGTCACCAACTCATCCATAGATGTGGGGTCCTCAGCAGCAAATTCAAAGAGCACTTCTAGATCAGCCACAGTTTTTTCCAGGAAGTCAGCTTTCCTTATAGCAGACTCCAGCCGATGCCGCTGTTGAAGCAGTTTTTGCGCAGTCTTTTGATCGTTCCAAAAGTCAGCACTAGCTACCACTTGTTCTATTTGAGCAAGGTTAGCAAGTTTGCTTTCCTTGTCAAAGAAACCTCCGTAGTTCGTCAGCTCTTGTTTTGAGGCTATTGAACTCTTCAAGCTCTTCGTACATTTTCTACCTTTCCGTGATATGGCCTACCTGCCGATAGCATTCAGCTCTCAAAGCCAGGCCACTTTAGCAGTCTTACAGCAACAAAGTTGCAAGTATCTCATTCACTTAAAGATCTACAATACTCAGTAGCCAAATGCTACTTGTCAGCGACGACTCGCAAGCCTACTACGTAGGTCCTAAGAGTAGGAGCAGCACGGACTCGTACAGCACTGCGACAAAAGTCGGCGTCGCTACTCCAAGAACCGCCACGCAAAACGCGCTGGATGTTTTCTGCATAAGGCCTTTCCCAGGCACTGCCATCCGATGGTGCTCCTTTGTAGCCGTTATGAAGCACGTCCTGACACCACTCATGGACATTACCGTGCATGTCATACAACCCAAAGGCATTTGCAAACTTGTAACTACCGACAGGTAGGGTCTTAGAGAGCATTTTACCGCGTGGCTCTGACAAGTAAGTCTCTGACTTACCATCATAGTTTGCCAAATCAGTAGTGATCGTCGGACCGAAATGAAAAGCAGTGTTCGTTCCAGCTCTACAGGCATATTCCCATTCAGCTTCTGTAGGCAAGCGGTAGCGACGTCCCGTTAGCTCTGATAATCTCCTACAAAACTCGTTCGCTTCATGCCAATCAATGCTTTCCACAGGTAGATTGTCACCCTTAAAGTTCGCCGGATTGTTACCCATAACCGCCTGCCACTGGGCCTGAGTAATCTCAAAGCGGCTCATGTAAAAATCTCTCACAGTTACAGGATGCTGCGGTCCTTCATACTCAGCCTCGCGTTTCGGTTCATCTTCAGGTGACCCCATAAGAAACTGTCCACCTGGCACGAACACCATCTCTAGAACACTACTGCCTATGCGCTCTACATATCCCTCACAACGCAAACTCTTACGCTCGACTATCTTCCCCTTTTCATCCACTCTAGCAGTTTCATATTCGTAGATGCGTGGTTCTATCTGCACATACTTAGCTTCCACAGTAACACCGGCATTTGTTGTTGGACGTACTGTTTCTATACGCTCACCTACTAGTCGCAGAGAGGTCTTCTGTGCGACAGTCTTTGCCACCTCTGCAGGCGAACGTTCTTCTAGAGTGACGTTACAAAGCCATATAGTCTGATCATCACAAGCTACGGCAAGGAGCTTGCCTGTAGGATCGTATGCAAGGGCGTTGAGTGGCCTTGTAAATGGAGCAAGCGCCACAAGAGGCTTGCCCGTAGCTTCCCAGAAGCGTACAGTTCGATCAGTTCCACAACTAGCGATCAGGTGTCCGTCGGGACTAAAGACTGCGGAAGTAACTATCGAGGTATGTCCGTCAAGTACTACCTGCGACGGTTGAGCCTGCAAACTAATATCCCAAAGCCTCACCGTAGTATCCGCGCCAGCAGAAACAACTCTACGACCATCTTTACTGAAACTCACAGATTTAACCGAGCCTTTGTGGCCAAGTAGAGTAGAAAGTCGCCTACCAGTAGCAGAATCCACTATCCAGAGGAAAGAGTCTGAAGCTATGAGCAGCAATCCCTCATGAAAGTCCATCGCAGTAATAACTACTGAGGGTAGATCAATACGCCTTTCGGAAAAGTTATCTAAAGTCCATAATTTCAAGCTGCCGTCTATACCTGCTGATATCAAACTTCCGTTTGCTCCGAATCGTAGCCCTGTAACACGACCAGTATGGGCTTTGATAAGTTTGATCTGCTGTCCAGAACCTACATCCCAGACAGCTACTGAACCATCATCTGCACCAGTAGCCAACAGCCTTGCGTCTGAACTGAAAGCTAACCGAGAAACTACGGCATCCATGTTAAGCCTTAACAGCGGCTTTCCAGTTTCTAAGTTCCACACGATAGAGCTACGGTCAGCAGATGCTGAGGCAAGCTTAGTAGCATCAGGACTAAAGGCTAAGTCCAGCACTTCCGCACGGTGGCCTTCAAGCAGCAGAGGTTGTTTAGGCTCCACTTTCTCGAACGCCCTAGCGAGCATAAAACGTATACCGGGGTCCTGCTTACCACCGCTATATGCTTGGCTAAGGTACAGCAGCGCTTGTTCAGCCTTACCGGCCTGTAATTGTTGCCGTCCTTGCTCGACATAGAGATTGAGTATCTGCAGTTGGGTTTCGCGTCTTTGCAGAAAAAGCACTATTAAGCCAGCAAAAAGCAAAGTAGCGGCTAAGAGGGCTGCCGTACTACGATTTCTGCGTGCTCTTCTTGCTTCAGCAAGCGAACTACGAAAGAAAGCTTCTTCGGTAGCATCCAGTTGCCCCCTGTAGCGAATTCTCCAAAGGCGAAGCTCGGCCAGTAACTCACCTCGCCACAACAGAGCATCTGGTCGGCCTCGCTCATCCCAAGTTCTTGCAGCACGCCTTATCTCTTCATGAAAACGCTCCTCAGCTGAGGCCTCCTGTCGCCACTTTGCTAGCCTAGGCCAGGCCCAAAGAAGTGCTTCATGCACAAGCTCTATATAACTGGTATCTTCTGAAGCAGATAAAAGCCTAGCAGAAACAAGTTGCTCAACTACCAGCTCGACTCTGCGTCCAAAAGTAGCTACTAGGTCACTTCGCTTTACTACGGCACGAGTGCCTTCGCCAGTAATAAGTTTTTGAAACACCTTCCTTGCCAGCTCTACCTCACCCGGAGTCATTCCTTCTAATGTCGCTTCAGCGTGCTGCGCAAGTGCTCCTGCAACTCCCCCCATAGCTATATAGTCAGCCCGACGCATTAACCTTCGGTCACGTTTTTCCCAAAGTTTCAGAGCTGTAAATGCCAATAAAGGTAATGCTGCTGTCTTACCGCTGACCTCTCGCGCTATCTCCTGTGGCAAATCCGGATCATCAAAGTCATAACCGGCTCTGAGTGCCGGCAAGGTAATTATTCTTACCAGATCAGTAAACTGCGGCGTTGATAGAAGCTCCAGACTATGCTGCAATCGTTCGCCAAGCAACGGCAGTTCCTTAGCTCTAAGCAAGAAATCGTCTCTCAAAGTCAGTATCACCTTGACACCACTGTCCATCAGCGAACACAGCAGCTTTGCATATTCTTCTCTTTGCTTAGCATCCTCACAGAGCGTTAGCAGCTCCTCAAATTGATCCACTACCAACACAAAAGGTTTTCCTTGCTCTACAGTGCCGAGCTTCGCCCGCAAAGTCTGAAGCGGCTCAACACCTGGACGGACAATCACACTAGGAATGTCAAGACTAGGTAAGATACCTGCTTGTACAAAAGAGCTCTTGCCCGCACCGCTTGCTCCCACTACGGTCAGTAAAGGTTCAACCTTTAATCTGTTAAGTGCTCGCTCTATCTCCCGTTCTCTACCGAAAAATAGCTTCGATTCGGATGAAGTGAAAGCGCTCAAGCCTGGATATGGAGAACGCTCTGGCTCTACTGGTACTATAGATTCCTCTTCTATATCTAAGAAAGTCTCAGAGTACCACTCCCAGAACTGCTCATCTTCTATTTCAAAGTTCGATGGTATCGAAACAAACCGAGCAGCATAACGTCCGCGACCATCAAAAAAGAACAGCTCTTCACTCTGACCAGCTATTGCAGTAGCAACTTGCACAAGAGGCCAAAGTTGCAATATAGGCTGTCGGTCACGCCCTATTAACATAGGGTGCTGAGGTAGATCAGATGCCACAGGTAAACTAGCCCTATTTTTGATGGCACCCATCCATGACTTGGCTATACCATCGCTGGGTACCACCAGCAAGTATTCCCACAAAGGCTGCAAAGCCATCAGTACAGTCTCGAGCTTGCGTATTAGCTGCTTAGCGGAAGCTTTATCACAGGCGTTTTCAGCGGCAGATATTAGCTCTTCTAACCGCTCTTTTCCGTCAAGCTCAAAAAACTTAGCCAGCTCTGGCAACAGTCTTTCTGAACTTCCAGCCTCAATTTTTGAGGAATCCTCCGAAGACTTCATAATCAAGGCAGCTAGTTCTACCCAGCGCCGATCGTCTATGCGCACACGGCGTAGCTTCTTAAATATTCCTTGCAACTTGTCCTCAGAAGTTATTTCCGGCAAATTGACCGATACTGCCATAGCAAGCACACCTACGTACCGAACTACTGCATGTACCACTTCCCGCAAAGCATCGATGCTTTGGCGTAAACTATCAGCTGCTCTTAGAGCAGAAACCGCATCAGCTATGGGCTGGGGGGCATTTGCGAGCAATTCTTCCATCAGAGCAAAGTCAAGCTGAGGTAATGGATCATGAGTGAGTCTTGTAGCCTTCCTAAAATCTTCGGCAAACTCTAAAGCAGTACGATAGCGGTGCTGTGGCAGCTTCGCAGTAGCCTTCCTAAGCACTTCATCAAGAGCAGGCGGAAACTCCGACCCAAGTGACGGCAAGAGCTCTTTTTCGTGCGCTTGTATGAGCGATAACAAGTCGCCTTTGAAGGGCAGTCTACCTGTTAGTACCTCATAGCTGAGTATGCCAAGAGCATAGATATCGGAAGCAGCAGTAGCACTGCTACCATGCCAAAGTTCGGGGCTCATATACATCGGTGAGCCAATTAGCCCGACTGTCTCATCGGCCGAGCTGACAGATATTTCCTGCGTCATCTTTACCGGTAACTTCAGTGTCTCACTAGAACTAAAGCTTTTAGGCAGCTCACTAGCATCAACGAGTTTTACAGCAGGGGTATCCTTGGAAATAATCTTAGCTATCCCAAAATCAAGCAGCTTAGGTATAAGCCTGCCTGCACGCGAGAGCACCATCACGTTCGCTGGTTTCAAGTCACGATGCACTATGCCCGCTTCATGTGCAGTCTGTACCACTTCACAAATCCTCTCAAGCAAAGGTGTGAAAATGTCCAAACGCAATCTTCCCGAAGTTTTTAGCATCTGATCCAGTGGCGTGCCACGCACAAACTCCATAGCAATCCACAGCAACCCATCCTCTTCCGCACCAAAAGCATAAATATGAGCGCTATAAGGATGTTCCAACTGGGAAGCTATGCGTGCTTCACGTTTGAAACGCTCTATAACTTCTGCATCGCTATGATGCTTCTGATGCAAAACCTTGACTACAGCCTCGCGGTCAAGCACCGGCTGATAAGCCTTGTAAACCGAGGCAAAGCCTCCCTCGCCAAGTTTCTGGCGAATGATGAACTCTCCGAGATTGCGGCCTAATATTTGCGCTTCCACAAGACTATCCCAGCGTAAGTCACATCCAGCAAAGAAGAAGCTAGTTTGTAAAGTGGCTAAACAAAAGACGTGATAAGCTTAGGTAGCAATCGACTAATCTGTCAAGAGACTGTGTTAATGCAAGTTAGCGGGAGAAAGCTCCCGCTTTACCTGTTCCATGAGCGCACGAAATCTTCCAAAGTGTCATAGACTTTATTGAGTACTTCTGGTGGTGGCAGATAAACTATTCTAAAGTACCCTTCAGAAGGCTTCATCCCAAAGCCTGAGCCATGCACGAACAGTATCCCTGTCTGACGCAGCAGTGACAGTACGAATTCCTCATCCGTAGCTTCGCCAAGACGTCGCATCTGTGCCATTACGTAGAAGGCTCCTTCGGGTAGAGTGCACCGCAAGCTCTCACAAGCGTTTATCCTTCGGTAAGTTATATCTCTCAACTCTCTAAATCGCTGCATCACCTGCTCCAGAAAACTATGATCACCCTCAAGTGCAGGCTTAATTGCATATTGTGGCGGACAAGGACTACAAAGTCTAGCGTCGGCCATCTTGCGAATTGCGACGAGCAAATCTTTCATCAAATGCGAATTCGAGATTTTCATCCAGCCAACACGCCAGCCTGGGGCGAGATAGATTTTGGACATACTCTCCAGCGTTACTACAGGTACTTCTTTATCCACAAGCGTAGCTATGGGCGGCGCCGGCTCGCTATAGGTCATCCTCCAGTAGACTTCATCTGCAACAATTAGCAGCCGATGCTCAGCAGCTATCTCTACAAGCTGCAACAACCGCTCCTTCCCATAGACGGCACCAGTAGGATTATTAGGATTGATTATGACTATTGCCCGAGTACGAGGCGATATCGAGGCCTTTATCGCTTCGATAGAAGGCGACCAATTATCTTCCGGATCAAGCAAATATGGTACTTCTCTTGCGCCGAGCTTAGCAAGTATCGCCGTGTACAAAGGATAACCAGGGCAAGGCACAAGTACCTCATCTCCCGGTTCTAGCATAGCGCTCAGGAGAATATCGGCAGCTTCAGAAGCACCGGAAGTGATAAAGACATCGTCAGGTGAGATCTTTACTCCGCGACGCTCGGCTTCAGCAGCAATAGCCTCTCGTGCCTGCGGAATGCCGGCACTTGGAGCGTACCCATTCAGCCCATCACGGACAGCCTTTGCAACAGCTTCGACAAGGTGCTCCGGCGTGTTAAACCCATAAGGCACTGGATCACCTACGTTGAGATAGATGATCTGCTTGCCTTCAGCCTCTAAGCGCTTTGCCTCAACTACGATGTTTCTTATCGCATAGGTAAAGTTTTGTGTTCTACTTGCAGGTTTTATCATCACTCCCCCTTGTATTCATCTATCTGTGCTTTCTGTAGCCGCCCACTGTAGTCGATGTAGATCGACTTCCACTCGGAAAAGATATCCAGCGCAGCTATACCAGCTTCGCGGTGACCATTGCCAGTATTCTTCGTACCGCCGAAAGGCAGATGAACCTCAGCCCCTATAGTAGATGAGTTGACATAAAATATACCCGTATACATGTCGCGCATAGCGATGAAAGCGCGGTTTACATCCCGCGTATATATTGCCGCTGAAAGTCCATACTCCACACCATTACCTATGGCTATCGCTTCCTCTAGCGAATCACAAGGTATCAGTGCTACAACCGGCCCGAAGATCTCCTCCTGCGCTATGCGCGCCGTAGGTGGGACATTACCGAAAATCGTAGGCTCGATAAAATAGCCGTAGCGCAAGTCCCCTTCGGTCAACCGCGAGCCGCCTGTAAGTAGTTCAGCTTCACCCTTGCCTATCTCTATGTAATTAAGTACGGTCTGCATCTGGCTCTCGCTATGCGACGGTCCCATTTCTACCGTCTCGTCCAGTCCATTACCCACTTTGATCTTGCGTGCCCGCGAGACAAACTTTTCAGCAAACTCCTGATAGACCTTTCTGTGTACAACCACGCGCGAAGCAGCTGTACAACGCTGACCCGTAGTGCCAAATCCGCCCCATACGGCACCCTCTACAGCTAGGTCAATATCCGCATCATCCAAGACCATTATGACGTTTTTACCGCCCATCTCCATATGACAATGCTTAAACGTCGGTGCAGCAGCTTGCGCAACCAGTCTGCCAACTTCGGTAGAACCAGTAAAAGACACCACGCGCACCTTGGGATGCGTGACAATCGGTGCACCTACTTGCGGGCCATGACCACAGACCAGATTAACTACACCCTTTGGTAATCCAGCCTCCTGTAGCGTCTTGACGAGGTTTATAGCCGATATAGGCGTCGACTCGGCCGGCTTTATAACGCAAGTGTTGCCACAAACTAGAGCTGGCATTAGCTTCCAGCTCGGTATCGCCATAGGGAAGTTCCAAGGTGTTATAAGCCCACAAACGCCTACACTTTGCCTAATCGACATGGCAAACTTTGACGGCAACTCCGCCGGCGTAGTCTGTCCATAGAGTCTGCGACCCTCGCCGGCCATAAAGTACGACATATCGATGGCTTCTTGTACGTCGCCTCGAGTTTCTTTCAGTACCTTACCCATCTCCTCAGTCATCTGCCTAGCAAAAGGCTCCTTGCGCTGCACAAGTAGCTCGGCAGCACGGAAAAGTATCTCAGCACGCTTAGGTGCAGGCACAAGCCGCCACCTTTCATAAGCACGCGCAGCAGCTTCCACAGCCGCTTCTACATCAGCGGCATCCGAGTCCGGGAAACTGCCCAAACATTGACGTGTGTCAGCCGGATTAAAAGTCTGGTAGGTTTTGCCTGAATGAGCAGGTACCCACTCACCATCTATGAAGTTAAGGTAGTTTTGCATATCTTCACTCCTGTAGTTTATGACACCTCAGACATGAAAATTTCTCGTCTTTCCACTTTTCAGGGTGGTCGGGCTGAATCTTTACACCTGCTAAGCCATTTACGGGATCATGACACTCCAAACATGTAGAACGCGGCGTCGACGCTTTGATCTGTTGATGAGCTATGGTATTTATCGAAATACTTTGTGGATGACGACCCGTAACGGATATGTAAAACAGCGCCGCTACGACCAGCAGTATGATACCACCAAAGATCCAGTCGTGTAGCTTCATATTGAAGTACGAAAGATATAGCAACACTACCGGTAAGTCAAGTTAATCAAAGCTACCGCTATGGACGGTTTTGCTACTCAGTCCTAACCAAAGTATTATTAGAAAAACTCTGTCGGAGTTGAAAAATGAATGAGAGTTTGAGCGGTAAGAAAATGATGCTCCTATTTACCGTATTTACTCTTTTCTGCTTAGGATTCTACACGATGGGCCTATATATAGGCAAAATGTCAAGGGAAAATCCAGCAACAGCTGCAACCAGCAATCTTAAGTCTACCGAGATAGCCACCGAGCAGCCCTCAACACGACTTATCGCCGAAGCACAAGACCTATATTCTATACAGATAGCTGCTACTGCCTCGCAAGAAGAAGCTAAACAGTTGTTAGAGCAGCTATATAATGCAGGATTTGAAAGCGCTCACATAGTTAAACCCCAGGATATGAATCTCTACGCCGTGCGCGTTGGCCCTTTTAAGCTAGAAACAGCAGAACAAATAGCAGCAAAGCTTCAGAATTTTACCTTCAAAAAACAGCCACAAGGACATGCCCAGTGAGGTCTAAAACGACCCTCAGAAGTGCCATCAGCTCTATAACGCTTGCCATCCTGAGCACCACCATGATGGTCTTAGCGTTTCCCAACTACGAGCTATGGTATCTAGCCTGGATTGCATTCGCACCGCTTATACTTGCCGCCATGCGCAGTCACCCCCTGCAAGCATTTCTCATAGGGCTAATCTTCGGCACGACATTTTTCTACGGATCAAGTTACTGGATTACTAATTCAATGATAGCCCATGGCAAGATAACCCCGGCCGTAGCATATCTTCTTGCAATTATACCAGCGGTAGCCTTAGGGGCTTTCAGCGGAATTTTTTGCTTCCTGCTCAGCCTAACTACCCTGCGCCTAGGCGCTTATGCAGCTTTTGCAACACCGCTACTTTGGACCACCACAGAGTACTTGCGACATCAAATCACTGACATGGGTTGGAACATGGTGGGCTACTCGCAGAGCTTTGTGCCCGAACTCATCTGGCCTGCAAGTTACGGCGGCGTTTACCTCGTGGGAGCTCTGACGACGATACCAGCTTTGGGAACCGCGCTAGCCATAGTGACCAAAGACAAGCGCCTACTGTGCTTCTTGCTGCTACCCGTGGCTGTGTACCTTAGCGCAAAGTTGATGACAAAGCCAAAACAGCAATCAGACATAGAAATCAACGTTGTGGTAGTGCAAGCAAACGCCCCTGTAGGTGACGTACCAGCGACTGCTCTAGACGAGGCCTTGCAACGACAGATAGATATGACTGACGCTTGCCTCAAGTCGCTTGGCAATAAGCGCCCTGTGCTAGTCATTTGGCCTGAAGCACCGTTTAACTTCGCCATAGACACCGACCCACAAGTAAAGTCGGCCTTTGAACACTACGTACGCAGCCGAGATGTCTACCTCATATTCAACGCAAACACGCAAAGAGCCGAAAAGACATATAACAGTGTCCTGCTGATGAGCCCTTCTGGGAAGCGCCTGGCCGTATACGATAAAATACATCTACTTCCTTTTGGCGAATACGTCCCGTTTAGGAACCTACCGCTTTTTGCTGAAATAGCAGCTATAGCAGGCGAGTATGAGGCAGGAAAATCAGCTAACCTGCTTGAATTTGAAGGATATAAGCTGGGACCTTCTATCTGCTTTGAAGCTGTCTTTCCTGAGTTGCATGTCGAGTTTGCCCGCCGCGGAGCACAAGCACTAGTTAACGTAGCCGACGACGCTTGGTTTGGCAATTCGCCAGAAATGCGGCAGCACCTAGCACATGCAGTAATGAGGTCCGTAGAGACCGGCCTTAGGCAGTTCAGAGTAACAAACACCGGAATAACGGCACTTATAACTCCCGACGGCAAAGTTGAAGATGAAACTAAGCCACTCGAAAATGCCTCTAGGCTCTGGAAGCTGCAAAGCCTAAATCCAACACCTACCACGTATGTAAAATATGGCGACACTTATGCAATCTCTGCATGTATTCTAACCGTATGCCTAGTCTGCGTGTCACTTCTGCGTCGAGATAGTACCCAAAGTAAAAAGGGGTGAGCCATGAGCCCGTCCCAGAAAACCCTCAGGAGACCTTCAACTCGAAAAGCTTTATCAAAGTCCTAAAACCTTTGCGTGCGGTTTATTTTATTTTTCACCACAGAGACACAGAGGACACAGAGAGGGCACAAAGAGAGCTGATGTGTTCTTTTATATCTGTATTTTGTTTTCTGCGTCCTCTTTGGGTCCTTCGTGCCTTTGTAGTCCGTTCTCTTTAGTTCTCTGTGCACTCTCTGTGTTGTTTATCCTTTGTGCAATCTTTGTGTCCTTTGTGCCTCTGTGGTCTATCCTTTGTGCAACCTTTGTGTCCTTTGTGCCTCTGTGGTTTATTTTATTTTTCACCACAGAGACACAGAGGACACAGAGAGGGCACAAAGAGAGCTGATGTGTTCTTTTATATCTGTATTTTGTTTTCTGCGTCCTCTTTGGGTCCTTCGTGCCTTTGTAGTCC
>JANWYG010000021.1 GCA_025057015.1 Blastocatellia bacterium | reverse complement strand
GATCCCGCCGCAGGTCCCCCGTTTCAATCCAGGCCTCACCTAGAGGGTGAGGCCAACAATGATGCCAATATCAATTTCGATCCCCTTCAAATCGTTTCAATCCAGGCCTCACCTAGAGGGTGAGGCCAACCTGCCGGCTTTTTGCCTTCAGCACTGCATCCCCCGTTTCAATCCAGGCCTCACCTAGAGGGTGAGGCCAACTTGGAGCTTAGAAAGCTCCCGCGGGAAAATAGGCGTTTCAATCCAGGCCTCACCTAGAGGGTGAGGCCAACGGGTAGCTTATGTTGTGGAGGTGCTCGAATGATTGTTTCAATCCAGGCCTCACCTAGAGGGTGAGGCCAACAGTTAGGGTACTAACATATTATGCATCAATATGTTAGAGTGCATAAAGTGCGAACTTGCCAAATCTTGAGAGTTTAGCTTGTGTGGTTGCCAGGTGATGCACAAGCTAAGTGTCAGTTTATGTTTGGTTTGGCAGATGGTGCGAACTACCGGGATTTTGGCCGTCATAGCTGGTTTGCGCTAAGTTTCGAGCTAGGCTGACACAGTTCAAAATACAAGCGGTTCCTCAAAATCTATCGGTTTCTTACACCCTATGTGCTCGATTTGTACGTCTTTATCTAAGAAGTAGATTCGTAGTGAATCTTGTTTTTGGTCGATAATTTTCAGCAGCTTGTCTCTCAAGACTACCCAGTGTTGTTTGTCAAGCTTGCATTCAAACACGGAGTTTTGGACGCGTTGTCCATAGTCCTGGCATGTTCTAGCTACTCGGCGCAATCTAGTTGCGCCTGCTTTGTCTTGGGTGGACACGTCATAAGCTATGACGATAAACATATGGCTTCCCTTTGTTATTTTGTTATGGTTATTTTGTTATGAACGGATAATACTCTGGGATATCACCTCGTAGGTACCTGGCCAAAATTTTTGCTTGGACGATGAATACTTGTCCATAAGATATTTCCTGCTCCAGGACAGGATGGACAAGGGTATCTTTCTTGCGGCTTTGATAAGCAATAATGATAGCTTTTCTACCGTTCTGAGTTAGTTCTACTGCACCGCCTTCCCTTAGGACGAAGTCGGATTCGCATATTTGCTTTCGGTTTATCATAGTTATAGCTATCCTATCTGCCAGTATAGGCCTGAATTCTTCCATTAGATCCAAAGCTAGTGCAGGTCTATTAGGTCTTTCTGCGTGCAGATATCCGACGAAGGGATCTAGTCCTACGGTAGCCAGTGCACTTATGCAATCATTTCTGACAAGAGCGTATAGAAAAGACAGCAGGCAGTTAATGCGATCGAGAGGAGGTCTTTTGCTACGGGAAGTAAAAAGGAATGTCTCCTGTTGCTGTTTGAGGTGAAGGTTGAAGGAACCGAAATAAACGTTCGCTGCTTGTCCTTCTAGTCCACGTACTTTGTCTAGAGTGTCTGCTTCTTTGAGCCATCTGAGAATATTTGAAAGCTCTTCGGCAACTTGTTTGGCAGAAGCAATATCAGCTTCGTCGGTTAACTCGCGGGCAGTTCTTAGAAAGCTTTGTCTTGAGTTGTGTATTTTGCCTGCGACGAAGTATTTTGAGAGTTTGGTGCAGAAATCTGGATTGTCCGCTAAGCGGAATTGGAGTCGCCTCAGCAGGACACTCTTGTTTGGGATGCCTTCCCATCGGCCTTGTAAGTGGCCATATTCGGTAAAGTAGCTTACCGAGACTCCATGCTCCCAGCAAAGCTCTAAGGCTGCCGGGGTAAAGGTATTTTGACCAAAGCTGCAGATAGACTCCAAATGATGTATTGGTATAGCTAGCTTAAGCTGACCCTCACTGTGGATTTTCAGGGTCAGGTGATCTCGCGATATATAGTTGCCGGAAGCAGTAAGATAAAGTATGTTCTGCCTAATTTCCATGACCACCTCCTAAGGTAAAGTAGTATTTGTTTAGCAGGTGCTGCCTGCTTTGTGGATCTGTAAGTTTGGGTAAGCAAGTATCGTAGAGACTGCACCCTCTGCATCGCGGTTTTAGTTGTGCAGGCGGAGTGATATTGCTTTGAAGTAGCTTCCTAGCTTTTGCGATGGTTTCTATAGTTAGTTGTCTAAGAGCTTGATCTATAAAGACTTTCCTGCGTTTGTTGCTTTCTGCGTGGTAGATAAAGCCGTAAGGAACCGCAGTAGAGAACATTTCTTCAAGGCAGAGAGCTTGAGCACAAAGTTGTATGTCGTCGTTTTCAAATTGCCTTTTTTTACCCTTTTTATACTCTATGGGTATGTAAAATTTTCCGTCGTATTCGACAGTGTCTGCCTTTCCTAAAAGCCCGTAGGTACTTGAGTAGAGAGGAAGTGCTCTTATCAGCTTTACGCCTTTGGTTGTGGTGTAGCCTGATAACTCAGTGGATTCGTGTAATATGCTGCCCTGGATAGTATGCTCGTTGTCTTCCCACAAGCCTTCTATACTCATAAGAGCAAAGCGGCGTTCACAGAAAGCAAACTCATTTAACGAAGAAATTAAAAGGATTTCTTCCATATCTTTGCACACTCCCAAGACTGTTTGTTTAAAATAGGCCTCATCTAAGATGAGGCCTAGCGGTTTTAAGATACATCTATGCGCTTGTGTAGCTTGACACCTCTCGGCAAGTTCTCATCATTCCACATGCAGGTTATGTCATAGTCTTCGAAGGATCTTGGAAAAGGAACTCCTTCTTTCAGCTTGATCTGAATACCTTCAAAAAGCTTATGGGCGTGGGCACAGCCTACACGGGCTTCTCTTTGATTTTGTGCCGGATTAGTCGCGGCTTGTGTTCCAACGTGTTCAAAGTCATAAAGTCCTCTGATGACCATTTGTCCTCGGGCTGATGATCTGTCGTGTTCGAACATGTGACAGAGCGCTTCAAAGAGGAGATCTAGATCAGCGTTAGTGAAACCAGTGCGTTCTGCGAAGGCAGGTGAGACGAACCCCTTGGCTACATAGAGAGCATATGGAACTATGTGTTTGTTTCCCATGGTTCTTTCTTTTGTTCTATCTTCTTCTTTGGTGACAGCACATCTGGTGATAGTTATTTCCAAAGGAGTTATCTCGTGCACTGATGTGGCGAAAGTAAATTGGACAGGACCTCTTACTTGTCCGTAGGCTGAGCCCTTGAGAGGTTTTTCTCCTGTAGAGATGACTGCGCCGAAGGTACGAATGTCGTAGAATTCTCTGCAAAGCCACTCCATGGCTCTTCTTGCCCAGTCTTCATCTTTGTTGTCTGAAAGTGAAGATCTTGTTGCTTCGACTCCCTTTTTTATCTCGTCATTTAGGACGGCGCCTTGCTGGATAAAGATGTTGTACTTATTACCGTTAGGCTCTCCTCGGTCTTTTGCGAACTCAGCGACGTAATTGCGGACTTTGCGCTTTAGGCAAACATCCGTGATAATGCCTTTGTTTGTGTTTGGATCTATTCTGGGCATATTGCCGGCATCTGGGTCACCGTTGGGGTTACCGTTTTCTACGTCGAAGAGCAAGAGAAAATCATGTCTATTAGTCAGTATTTGGTTATTCATTTTCAGTCTCCTTGTTGTGAAGATTTTTTCTCTAGAGAGGCTTTTCTTTGAGCTCTATCTACAGCTATTTGTTGGTAGAAGCCTAGAGCAAAGCGGCCTTGAGCATGCAAATCGAAGAAATGAGGAAAGCAGGGAGCAGAGCCTCTATCGGCGGGTCTGAACTTGCAAGCGATATCGGCGATTTTGCCTTTAATTGCCACTGCAGCTTTTGGATTGTCTCTAGAGAGTTTTCTCAGGTGGTGCTGGTGTAGCCGCCAAAGTATTGCAAACGCAGCATTTGGAGTTGTTGAAGCTGAACCGTAGTATTTCTCTGCTATGGATGCACCTTCCAGCTTGTAATCGTGTGCAGAGTGTTGTAACTCATCAAACACCGCTAGCAGTCTTCCGCAATTGTATGCGGGGTCATCTGTATCTGTTATAAGTTCGGGTTCCATGTGAGGATGTCTCTCCTTTCTGTTTCGATTTAATATTAGTTTAAGTAGGGCAAATCTTGAGGTGTTATAGATAGCATCACGTCCATCTTTGGCGAGCTCCTTACGAAATACTTGCAATATTTGTTGCACAAGCATCATTGAGGGGGCGGTGCTTTCAAGAGCAGCTCGGTATAGTTGCAAAATAGTTTCACTAAGCAGTGAATCAGCTTTCTCTTCTTTGCGGCGGGTGGCGTTGGCTAGTCTACGGATCCCGAAAGGGGAGATATTTTCCCTATCTGGGAGAGAAACTATCTCCAGGTCTCTGAACCACTGTTGGAAGTTACTGACTGCTTGTGATAGTAAGAGCTGCATCCAGTGACGTACTATGATTCGTCCACCGTTAGCGCTGAGAGTGGTACTATAAAACAAGTCATTCTCTACTGAGGCGATACTATCTTGGTTACCGCTATAGGGAGCAGCCAGGAATTTCTTGATATTATCTGTGGTGGGTTGGTCAAGAAGGTTAGAGAAGATGCCCGTCAAGGGACTGTTTTGCTTAGTCCAGAAGCAAATGACGGTTTTTGCCAATATGAAACGGTGATTGTTTGATGAGAGAAGGTGATTTAGACCACGGCAATAGCTTTCCACGGCGCGTGTTGAAATGGGAGCGTTGAGGCTCTGCTCAAAACCATAGGACAGGAAAGCGTCTTTATCGAAAGAAACGACGGCGGCGCCTGATGATTGCGCCCCGGGGACTCCTTGTATCTTAGGCAGGTGGACTCGCGCGATAGGTACGTTAGTGTTTCCTGTGATTAGACATATACCCGCTGGGGACTCTTTATCAAGAGCTTCCTTTTCTCTCTTGTAGCATTCGCTCCAGTAATTTCGGACGGTATCTTCTTGCAAGATGATCCTGTTGTTGACTTGGAAGCTAAAGTAGTCTCCGCCTTTGTATTTTTCTTGTTTTTTGTCGGCTTTAGTAATTTTCCACTCGAGCTTGTTCTTTGCTGTGTAATCCTTTTGTAGGAAGGGTGGGAAAGCATTAGTGGCGGTATACTTCTGTTTAAACTGAAGTAGTGCTTCGAAAATGGGAAGTTGTGTTGCTTTGTAGGCTTCTTCTACCTGTTTCCAAAAGTCCTGATACTTTGCTCTTAGGTTCTCTTCAACCCGAGCTTTTTTCGCTGGAGACTGAGTATCATCTTCCTTATCGCTCAGGCAGAAGATTTCTAGGCCGCCCCATAAGAATTCTGCTACTTGTCCAGAGCCCTTAGGTCTTGTTGTAGAGGGTACAAGTAAAGTCTGATCAGTCTCGATTAAGCCGCAGCCTATGAGGTTACCTTGTAAATCTAATGGAATAATCCATCGAATGGACTTTTTGGTGAACGCAGGGTTGATATCTTGGTTTTTTTCCAAAGTGGAATTGTAGAAGTCTGCTACGGCTTTAAGAAGCATTATAGACCTCCGTTTCTGCGGATGATTTTGACTCTGGAGGGATGGCAATCCATTACCGAGTCCTTAATCTCTGCTTGAAAGAAGTAGGCAGTTGGTTTTAGAAACTTGCCTTCTGTAGTTATGGAAGTTTTGGTTGCCTGAACCAGGTATCTAAAACCTTCTGCGCGGTCTTCGTGGTCAAAGATGTCGTAGAGCATTAATCCGAGCAGTTCATTCCATTTTAGGGCACCGAGCTGCTTGAGTGATGTCTGGTGGGCGACTGTTGGGTCTTCTACAAGCTCGAAATAGGCAGCAAACTCTCGAACTCCAAGATAAGGTCTATGGAAACACTTGCCTAGTTTGGCTCTAGAAGTAAACTCCTTGATATACTTTTGTGGAGATTGTCTAGATTTTTTACCGAGCTCGGTTAGATGTACTTCGGCGCTGATGATGTATTCGACATCTTGCAAGGCCAGGGTATTACGTGGTGTAGCAGATGTATCTTCGCCAGCACCTGCGATGATGACTTCTAGCGAGTTGGAATCTTGCATCCATTTTTTTACATTATTTAAGCTTATTGTTTTTTGAACTTCATTACGTTTAAATGAAGTCCATATACCTTTTTTAATCACTCTTATTGAGTCAATTATATAGTACATTTCTGGTTCCCAAAAGATGGCTTCCAGAATTCCTCTTGCCGCTGAAGGTGTGGGCAACTGGTAGCTTACTCTTTCGACTTTCATTTCTGGTCTTGTAAAGCATGCCCAATTACCCCAGACCCGTACGTGTACTAGATTGTTCATTTGTTACTCCTTTCAGTGTTAGTTTTAGAGAATATTTTCATCTGTAGGTCTCCGATCTACTAGCACACCTAAGTTCTTGTCATATGAGGCTTCGTTTAGTACGTAAAGTCTCATGTTTGTGTGTGGGATGAGAGGAGACAATTGTCCCATGCGTTCTAGATCTTTGAGCTCGTATTCTCTGATGTTGACCATAAATCTTTGCAGCTTTCTCAAATCTTCCCTGGTAAACAAAGGTTGATCTTTGACTCTCGGCCTTTGTCGGATCCGTTCTATAAGTTCAGTAGCAGCACTATATGGTACTATAACTGTGGTGCCGAAGTCATCTATTACTTTTGCTTTCTTAGCAACTTTTTTATAGTTGAGTTCTTTGCGATCTTCTTGGATGCTAGTTTCTGCTGCCTCTGAGTAATCGGTAGCTACTAGCCCGTAAAGTGCGTCAAAGTATTTTTGGAACACGCTGGGATCGGTAGCTAGTTCTTCTTCTGAAATTGTGTGAAGCATTGTAGCGGCTTGTTGTGTGGCAGTCGAGTATACTCCTTTTGGCAACTTATGATCTTGCGGGAGAAATACTTTAAGATAGCCTTGCTGCAAGTTTCCTTCTCTATTGCAGCGGCCGGCAGATTGAACGATGGAGTCTAGAGGCCCGAGTGCCCTCCAAACTATGGGGAAATCTAGATCTACGCCGGCTTCTACTAGCTGCGTGGATATGACTATGCAAGGTAGTTTTTGTGCTAACCGTCCTCTTATTGTTCCAGGTTTAGGATTTGTAATTTCGCCAAGGATATCGAGCCGGTGCTCTGGGCACATTGCCGAGGACAGGTGAAAGATTGCTAAGTCATCGGTTTTATATCTGGAATTGATGATGTCCCAAAGTTGGAAAGCTTGCTTTCTAGTGTTGACGATGCATAGAGCTTGTTGATGTTTTATTAATTCCTCAGCTAGAACTGACCAATCGAGTGGCTCTTTAGGAAACTCGTAGGTTACTCTTCTCAGAGTTTTAAAGTATTTCTTGGGATCTTCTATGATCTCGACGATTTCGCCTTCATTAAAGCCTTGCGATAAGTTAGTCTGTTTTTTAAAGGCCGGCTGTGTTGCAGATGAAAAAACAAAACTTACACCATAATTTTGTTTCAGCTCTCGCCAGATGCTTAGCAGTGGTTCGAGCAGATGAGTGGGTAAGGTCTGTACTTCGTCAAATATCACGACAGAACGAGCTATGTTGTGTAACTTTCTGCATTTTGAGGGTTTATTAGCAAACAGAGACTCTATGAACTGCACAGAAGTGGTGATGATTATCGGGGCATCCCAATTTTCTGCTGCTAGAACAAGTGGAGAACGGTATCTAGCTTCGGTAATCCTGGTTTCTTCTTCTTGTTCGCTAGGATCAGCTACTGCAGAATGATGCTCTATAACGATGCCCTTATTTTCGGGATCTAGAATTGACCGATACTCAGAGGCATTTTGCTCGATAATTGATAGGTATGGAATAACTACTATTATTCTGCGTAGGTTGTGCTTGAGTGCGTGTTCTAAAGCAAATGCCATGCTGGAGATGGTCTTACCGCCGCCTGTAGGCACAGTCAGAGAGAAAAAGCCTTGAGGACGATCACCAGCCCTGCGGCATTGTTCGTATATCTCGTTTCTAATCTCTGCAAGTTTAGATCCGGAGGCCGACTTCAGTCGTCTTGCTGTATCTAGTCTTTCGAGCAGCTGCTTAGGATCAAGAGGAGGAAGCTTGGGCCTGCTGGCTGCATTGTAGTGTGCTTCTGTGTCTAGAAAGTCTGCATCTACTAGGCTTGAGAAGATAAACCGTGTAAGAACCTCTAGCTTAAGTATGTCTTGTTGTATATATTCGGGTAGAGGAATTGCCTTCGGTATTTGGCCAAGTTCAGCTTCAAAGCGCGATCGCAAAATGCCAAGCTTCTGCTCTGCCTTATATGCAGGCTTCTTGATGAGCTGCCTTAGATCTTCTCTGTCATGAAGCCCGGCGTGGTGACCTGCGATTGAATAAGCTAGAGGAATACAGCCCATCTTCGTAGCAAGTGCAGCTCCATAGACGGCATGATGAGTTTCAGCCCCACCGCCTCGCTTCCCGCGCAGATACTGTTGGAACTCATCTAAATACTTCCCCAAGTCATGCAGCTTACCTGCCCATTCTGATAGCTCTGATATATCAGAGCGGCAGCTTATGCTGAATTCTTTTGCAAGGCGGCCGACCTCACGAAGGTGGTCTTCTAAGCGGTGGAACTCACCCTTGAAGTTCTCTGTGTGTGCTAGGTATTCCATAGCTTAAGCTCCTTATTTTCAAACTCAATCTAAGCCGAGAATTACTGTTTTTACAGATAGCTGTATTTTATACGAGTTAATTAAAAGTTATTATTCAAATATTTTTTCTTTAGGTTATTAAGTGTATTAGGAATTGTTTTACGCACATTTTGATGTGGTTTAGTTGGATTTTGTCTCTGATAGTCTTGTTGACAGAACGAGGTTTGCTTTTAGTGAGAGAAAATATAGCTACAGGTTAAAACTAGTTTCTAAAAGAGTTGTCTATTCTGTCTAGTTTGCGCAGAAGGGCAGGCCAGACCAGTTGACCACCAAGGCCTTTCATGACGGCGTCGGCTTGGGCACGTATTCCGGAGAGTATAGCTTCTGATATGTGGATAAGTTCATCGCCGCTGCGGCCTGCAAGTAGCTGTATCTTGCAAGCGGATTGTAGGATATACATCGCTAGGAAAGCATCGGCGACGGTACGACCTATGGTAAGCAGGCCGTGATTACGTAGTATCATAAAAGTTTTGTCCGCCAGATCAGCCACAAGACGAGGTTTTTCCTCTTCGTTAAGGGCTATGCCTTCGTAGTCATGGTAGGCTAGCGAGGCAAGCACGAAGAGGGATTGCTGTGATATCGGAAGTAGTCCCTGTCGATGTGTGGAGACTGCTACGCCTTCGGGAGTGTGTACGTGTAGCACGCAGTGGGCATCTTCACGAGCTTCGTGTATGGCGCTGTGAATAGTAAAGCCTGCAGGATTAATGAAGTAGTCGGTCTTCATCACTATTTGTCCAGCAAGATCTACTTTGACAAGGCTGGAAGCAGTAATTTCTTCAAAAAGCATTCCATAGGGGTTGATGAGAAAATGTCGTTCTGGACCGGGTACACGAGCCGAAATATGCGTAAAAACTAGATCATCCCAACCATAAAGCGCCACAAGCCGATATGCAGCGGCTAAATCAATTCGTAGTTGCCATTCTTCGGCAGATACCATCTCGCGTACAGCTGTCATAATTTTCCTTCTCCCAGCCTAATTAAATAACTTGTCGCAGATTATAGTGAGTCTTAGTCTTAAAGGCAATCTAGTTGCAGAGAATTCCTAAGCTTAGGATTTGCGAGGTATCAACTGGGAGGTTGTAACTAGCTGTGGATAAACAACGGCTTGAGCAGATAGTAGCTCTAGCTATAGAGAGAGCTTTGGGTTTAGAAGAAGCTGAAAAGTATGTGCAGGGAGGAGAACTTTCTAAGGATGTCCTCTTGCCTGTGGCACGAGCTGTAGCTCAGCTATCGAGAAGCTTCACTGAAAGAGCGGAGTTTCAAGTAGGTTACCTTGACGAGCTTCACTACCGGAAGGCTTATTTGCTTTACTATTTACCGATAAACGTGCCGAAAACTTGGGCATTACTCAACGAGCTATCAGCAAAGCCTAAGCTATACTTGAAAGGACCTATAAGAGTGCTCGATCTTGGTGCAGGTCCTGGAGCTGCTACGCTAGGAGTGCTGTTTCATCCTCTTTGTGGTGCAGATATTGCGGAGTTTTTTGCAGTAGACAGGGTGACTGCTGTGCTAGCGGACTACGAATGGATAGTTAGTAGGCTAGCGCAGAAGTTGCAGCGAAGGCATGTCATAAAAACTTTTGCCGCGAGGCTGGAAACTGTAAAGTTCGACGGAGAGTTTGACATAATCATCCTATCAAACGTGATTAATGAGCTAGCTCGTATTAAGCCAAGGCTAGTCTTTGACAAAGTTGCTGAGTTTTTGTCTTTGTTATCTTGGCAAGGTAGTTTGCTCATAGTAGAGCCTGCTTTGAAGTCTGCTGCCATTCGGTTGATGAAGCTGAGGGACGCTCTGGTAGAAAAGTGCGCTGTGAAAATCTACAGCCCTTGTCCGGCGCAATCTCCTTGTCCTATGCTCGCTACTACTGATTGGTGTCACTCAGAGGTGTTTTGGTATAGGCCTAGGATAGTTGCGCAGATTGATAAGCTAATAGGTAATAGGCGTGATACACTCAGCTTTTCCTATCTGATAATAAGGAGGGACGGACATAATCTAGCTGAGTTATTAAGTGACGCACCGCTTTGGCGTACTGTCGGGAAGGTACATAAGCAGAAGGGTAAGAGCGTTTGCTACTGCTGTGGGCTTGGCAAATATGCTCCTGTAGTTAAGCTCAAGCGAGAGGCGGCAGACAAATCCTTTGAAAAATTACGGCGTGGCGAGTACCTGCATTTTTCGTTCTCGGAACGGGGAGCGGAAGTTAAGATCGGCGCTGAAGATTTCTTCAAAAGCTACGGGAGTTATCTTGTTGATGAGGATATGCAAGATATGTAATCGTTGGGTAATAGGAAATAGAGACCATTTTTGCTCTGGTTGTGGGGCTCAATTGCGCGTGTGCGTGCTAAGCAAACTAGATGAGGTCGGCGACGGCTGCTACAAGTTTGAGATAAGAAATGCTGGACAGCTTCCGCTTAGTTGGCTGATAGAGGTTGACGAAAGTTTATTAGTGTCACCGGACTATGGCGAGCTTGAAGCTGACTTCTCGCAGCTAATTACCGTCAATACTCGCATGTCCACCTGGTCACTTAAACTCTATACTAACGATCCTATGAAGCCAGAGCTAGAAGTAAGGTGAAACCTGAGGTACTTCAAGAGGATTTGCAAATATGTCCGAATCCGACTTGCAACAGAGAAACGGGCAGTGAGCTGTTTTGCAATGCTTGTGGTGAGGGTTTTTGCCGCTGCTCGCAGTGTGGTGCTGCAGTTAGGCTGCTTGCAGCTTACTGTAGGTGTTGTGGCTACAGGCTCGACCTGCCGAGAGTGTGTACAGAAGGTAGCTCGTTGCAGGCTTATCGCTTGGCGGTGCCTCAGCAGCTACGGCCGTTATGGAGCGACACTGTTAGCTCGGAGATACACGTAGCACCTCTGGCTCTGAGTGGACTTTTAGTACTTGTCGATACTCAAGGAAAGATATATCTCAAAAGGATTGCTGATGGGAAGACGCTCCGTACATATGACTTACAGGGCAGTGTTGCTGCTTGTCCTGCCATAGATGGGAATCTCAGACTTTTTGTAGCTGCTGATACCATGTTGTACTGTATAGATCTTTACGGGTTGTTGTATGGGTCGGTAAACGAGATTATTTGGAAGAAGCAAGTCTTATTGCCGTTTAAGCCTATATTGATTTTGCTTGACAAGATACTTTCTATTGAAGCTACTGCTGACCGAGCAGCATTGCTAAGGATCTACCGGATGGGCGATGCCGAACAAATTGCGCAGCTACAAGTCTCTACTGATGGAAGAGTATCTAAGCCGGTTATGCTAGGTGCAGAGAATTCTCTGATAGTTATGATAACTGCCGACGGTAGGATATTGTTATTGGATTTGCAGCACGGGCAGTTACTCGATGCTGAGCATCTTCGCAAACCGCTCGATATAAGTACGTTGACAGCTGCTAGCAGCTGTTTTTACTTTTCTTCGCAGGATGGACAAGTGTGGAAAGGAGACTTGCGTGAGTCTAAGCTTGAGCTACAGCTATTTGCAGAGTCTGGTGGTGTAGTTAGTTCGCTTGGTTCTAGTGATAACTATGTAGCTATAGGGCTTGGTTCGGGGCTTGTATTGCTTGACCGATATGCCCGAACTTGCTGGCAGACGCCGCTGGATGGTTATCCTATCTCTTCTGTCTTTTGCGCTGAAACTTTCCTTATGGCTGTAGATAATAGAGGTACGCTGTTTGTTTTTGATTATGGCGAGAGTGTGCCTCGATCTAGAGCGAGAGTAGGAAATTTGGTACTTACTCCGGCTTTTTCTGATTTTGTGTTAGTTTATGTTGAAACCAGCGGTACGGTGCGAGCTTTGGCCTGTTGTTGAAGCTTGAAGAAATTGTTGAAAGTTAGACTGATGAAGGCGTTACTGACGGTTTTGCTACTTGTGAGTACTGTAGCTGCCGAGCCGACGAAACACCACGTCATAGTGCTCGATGTATCCAAAAGCATGCGGCCTCATTACAGGGCTGGGCTTAGAGATTATCTGCTCAGGCCTATGTTGGAAAGCAGCGTGTTTCAAAGTGGCGAGAAGATTATCTTGCGCGGTTTTGACAGGCGCAAACGTCGTAGCTTTCTCGAGAACGATCCGCAGCGTTATTACTATGGCGCATTTGATAGCAGCAAGGTTCTTGCGGCAGTACCTGCGATGGAGGATGTGCTTGGGGCGTTTACTTCTATTCCTGAGGGACTTGACTTGGCTGTGGCTGATATCGATGCGTTTGGTCTCGGAAAAAACTGTATCATCTATCTCATTACAGATAACTGGCAGGATGAGACGGGCTCTGGTGATGATCCTGTAGAGCCGTTTTATCAAAAAATGTACGGAGAGGCGAAGTTCAAGAATATATATTTCTTCCCGATAGTGCGCGACACGGCTGGAGCACTTGTCATGTATGTGCTGAACTACAGCACTGACTCAGGGATTGATAACTTTCCTGCACTTATGGAACAGTTGGGCAAGGCTATAGGTCATCGGCCTATACTTTTTCGCCCTATAAGGCTTGCGTCTTTGGAGCTAGACCGTGGCAGTCTTAAAGTAGAGACAGTAGAAGGCGAACTGTTGCCTGCTGAGTTCGAGGATGCTCGTGTAGTTTTTGCTGTTGATGCTGGTAGTGCGCTTAGTGGCAAGATAATGTTTCGGCTACGCTCTCGCTTCAAGGAATGGCGAATAGATTCGGCTAGGGTTAGCGATGCTGTTGTAATGTTGGATGAATCACCTTACTTGCTTACTGAAGGACAGCTACGCTGGAAAGTAGATCCGAAAACTTTGGAAGTGGCTCCACAACAAACTACGCAGAGGGTTTATGTAATAGATCTTGCGAGTGGTGGCGATATACTCACGCAGAAAGTTTCTTTCTTAGAGAGCTTCTTTGTGGAGCCAGTATCTACGGTTAAGGGCGAAGTAGTGTTTAAGATAGAAGATCCGGCATTTACTTTAGCTTTTTACGATGACGCTGAACTTACGGCAAAGATAAAGAGAGTAAGAGGGTTAGAGCACATTGAGCGTTTCTTGCTACCGGCTGGTATCCAACAGGCTGACAAGACTCTAGAAATAAATATTCCTATTGTGGTGAAAATTCGCCAGCCGGTAAGACCTTTATGGATGCTGGTTACGGCCGCGTCAGTGCCTTTTATTTTGCTTGTCTTGCTTGTTATATCATTTATGAAACCAAAGACTTACAAGTTAGTCTTTGCTGGTACGACTACCAGTGTTAGGTTGAAGCCGCTTGCTTATATTAAGCTGAGGTTTGCTGACAAGGAAATAGGGGAGCTAAGGCGTACTTTCAGCGGCTTTAAAGTAGAGCTTTTTGATCCGTTTGTAAGTGAGAGTGGAGCGAAAGTTACTCTACCTGCGCAAGGAGGAGAGATTTACGTTTCGAGTACTGAGGATAATAAGACGTATAGTCTCAGTATCGAACCTGTTCAAACGCGGAGAGAAGGCGATGTATAAGGCAGCGCTTCTGATACTGGTTCTGTGTATAACCGGGATAGCTTCTGATGAGCTATATGAGCTGAAGCAGATAAAGATTACTCTGCTTGACAGTAACGGTGCTGCTTGGAACGATACGAATGCTTACCTAGGCGTGAGGCTAGATGCGGCAAAAAATGAGGCGCTCAGCGAAGTGGGAACGGGTACGCTGACTTATGTCTTGGGTGAAGACTATAAACGCTATAGTCTTAGAATAGAAGCTGGAAACTGCGTTGCAGATGTGCCGTTTGTTGTCTACAAGCAGCAAGACAAGGTCATATACTACGAGCTGACGATGTTGCGAAAGGAAGGGGAGCGTTATGTTAGCATACCACTTTCTACTCGTACAATTGCCGTGAGCGCAACGTCTAAGGAGAAAGTCACGTTACGCACTAGCATAGTTCGCCCTATGCTGATGACCGATTGGCTACTGTATGGCGGTATAATGGCAGCCAGTACTTTGGCAGTCTACTTCTTGTTTTTCAGATGGCTGTTTACGGTACTGCTTTTTCAGCATGGTTGGCCTGTTAGTCGTGCAGAATATTTCACTACTTCGCTTAGCTTGCTTGTTCTTGTGGCCATTTTCGGATTCTTGCTCGTTTTATTTATTCCACAGACGGTGGTTACTTGGACGATACTTGTGTTGCTTACCATCCTTTGGGTTGGCCATGCCATCGTCTGGGCACTGTCTTAAGAAGGAGTAGGATGAGCGAACAGATACTGATACAGGGTAAGAGAACGGCTGAGAAACTGACTCAGGTAAAGGTTACGCCTACGTTGATCATAGGTCTTGGTGGAACAGGTGGTGAGATACTTCTTAGGATAAGGAAGCGCTTTTTTGAAAAGTATGGGCAGTTGGATAACTTTCCTATAGTTAGCTATTTGTGGATAGATACAGATTTGACGGAGAAAGATGTTGGTGCGAGGCTATTTTCTGAACAGGTGAAGTTTTCGCAATCAGAGAAGATCATGGCTACGATAGCCGACACTACTCGGATTACGGGCGATCTTAATCAGTATCCGCATATTAAGAGGTGGTTCTATGAAGGACTAAACAAGCTTGGCACGATGACCGAGGGTGCGGGTCAAATCCGTGCCTACAGCCGATTGGGTTTTTTTGAGCATTATTATGAAATTCGACAGGCGATACAGCGTGCTGCCGAGCGGATCAGGAACGTGGAAAATATGAAGTTGATGCTCGACCGGCACGGCATCGAAGTCGAGGGGTCTAACAAGTTCAATGTCTATATAGTCTGCTCTATAGCTGGTGGTACCGGCAGCGGGATGTTTCTTGATACTGCATTTCTCGTCAAAGATCTCTTCCTTGGGCAAGCAGTGACGAGCATAGGTTTTTTAGTCTTTCCTAGGTTGTTTGGTAGTGATGTGCCGAGGATATTTGCAAACGGCTATGCTGCGCTCAAAGAGTTGGAGTATTACAGTTATGAACACCACTTTGAAGTAGAATGGCCCGATCGTGTTCAGAGGAGCATACCGCCACCGGCATTTAATTACTGTTACCTTATAGATAATATGAACATTGCCGGGAAGACCATAGACAGTAACTCGAAGGCAGTACTGTTTAATATGCTTGCAGACAATATTTTCAAAGACTTCTCACAAGGGGAGTTTGCAGGCTACAAGCGTGGCGTGCGTGTCAACCTGGATCAGTTCCTAGTAGATGAGTATGCGTTCCGACATATTAGTGAGGATGGCAGGCCTGTCATTGACCAAAAGTTCATCTGTAGATACTCTTCGCTGGGTTTAGCTGCTGTAAGCATTCCTATAGATCGGATTCAAAAAGCTTGCGCATATAAGCTTGCCGTAGACGTGGTCGATAGGTGGGGTAACCTGGCTGCGGAAGGGTTTAATGCTG
Organism: Blastocatellia bacterium; assembly: GCA_025057015.1. Taxonomy (GTDB): domain Bacteria; phylum Acidobacteriota; class Blastocatellia; order Chloracidobacteriales; family JADJPF01; genus JANWYG01. Next base: position 153,367 of record JANWYG010000021.1, on the reverse strand, counting down.
GGACTTTGACGCAGTATGTAGTGGAAAACTTTTTGCCTGAAGCTGGACTTTTAGAAGGCACCACAAGGCGGCAAGGAGCAAGTGAGCAGCGGCATGACATACTACGACCGCTATTGGATGACGGTACAGATCAGGGCCGGTCGATAGATTCGCTTATATCGAGATGGGCAGCCGAAGTAGTCAGGCAAGCTCAGGATGGTGTGCATCTGCAAAAGAAACAATCGCTCAAGCAGTTTCTAGCTGCCGCGCTTGATACAGAGCTTATAAAGCTTGAAGCAGAAAATAAGAGTCCCGATCCTCAACAGTGGGGAGATTATGCTCGAGCTGTGCACTTCAACAAAGAACGTTTGATAATCAATGGCAAGCAGGCTTTGGAACGTGAGACGGCGAAGGTGATAAACCGGGCGCGTCAAAGTGTTGGATATGCTATAGATTTACTCAAACAGACAGCTTTCGTGCTTACTGACAAGGCTTACGACTATCGACCGAAATTTCTTGCCGATGCAGAAGAACTAGCAAGGCGCACAGAGCGAAGCAACAAGGCGATTAATAGTTTGCTTGCAGAGATAGCGGCGCATGAGCGTCGCAGCAACTGGGACGGACGTAAAAGCATTATCTTACGCTATGATTTGCACCGCTTTGAGAAGTTAGCAGAAGAACATCTCAAGAACTTGCTGCACCGTAGAGTACGTTTAGCGGCAGTAGGTGTCTGTGATGCTCTGGTAACTTTTATAGGCTCGGCAGAGCAGCTCTCGAACGGACAAGTGCGTTCTGATGGGTTAATAGGCAAGCTCTATACGCTTGGCAGGGACTTGTTATCGCTCAAAAAGAGCCTGAGCGCAAAACTGGATTACTTTGTCGAGCAGCCTACGCAGGAGCTATCGCTGCTGCTTTACAGTCGCGAGGATATCGAGAAGCGTTATTATCCGAAATATCTGGGCGAATCGACTGCGGCAGCTAAGCGTATAGCAGAAGTTGGCGAGCAAATACTGCAGGCGCTTAACATAACAGTGATGGACATCCCAAAGCTAGTGGCTGCTGAAGGGTTAGAGGCTGTTGATACAAAGATAGTTGAACTGACGCGAACGGTCTTTGTTGATTTGGGCAGGGACTTCGATGTGGTTACGGCGCTTTGGGAGAAGTATCAGAAAGCCGAGGACCGCGAGGCCCGGTTGCGGCTTGTATATGACAACTCGCGGTTTTGGTTGTATGGTGGCAGCCAACAACGTGGATTCCGGCTAGGTAATGAGCGCAGTCGCATGTTGATAGGTTTGCCAGAGCGATCTGATCCGGTCAGCGTGGCTGAACTGAAGCGGTTGCTTGTAGACAAGATACCTTCGCCTGGGGATCCTACTCCTTCACTGTTTGCCATCCCAGACTCCTCTGAAATAGTCTTTTATAGCGAGGTAGGGGGTATACCGATCAATTTTGCTGATGCTGTTGCTGAGATGCGACTACATTACATTAACCTTTATCTGAACGAAGAGTTGCATATAGACCGTTTTGAGACACGTTTTGCTGATATTACCGTTTTAGACGATCGTGGCCGCAAGATATTAGAGGAGGCTCACGAGTGCTTTTTGACTGGGGTAATGCTTGGGCCTATCCAAGCCGTAGCTGACAATCGGCGCGTTCTTTATCAGTATACTGAAACTGTAGGTCTAAACGAACAGCGTCGGATACTTGGCATAGAACAGAAGGCATTATTGGAGCTGCAGCGTGACGGTCGAGTACGGCAAAAGTTGCTTGAAGAAGCTCGTAGGTACAGGGAGAAAGTTAAGCGCGATCCTGAGCAGTTACTGCGCTACTACGCGCTGCTTTCTTGGTACTACAGGGAGGTGTATCCTGAACAGCATACCGTAGGGCCGGACGGGGCTTCTTACGTGGAGCAGTCTGCTATGTGTAAAGCTGTTTCACATGAGATAGCTACAGTTGAGAAGTTTATCGCTACTACGTCATATTCGCTAGAGGAGTTTAGAAACGAAGCTCGTAAGCGGCTACAGACGATACATGAGTTTACCTCGCTGCTGCCTGATGGTAAACGGGCTATGGTATTCAAATAAGTGTACAGCTTAGCTAGATTAGCATATAATAGTCTAAAGCTCTTTCTTAACGTTTGGGTAATAAACACGAAATGGAGAGCTGAATGGGTAAAGTACAGCTAGATGTCTTTGCCAAGTCTGATGTAGGCAGGGTAAGACAAAGCAACGAGGATAATTTTCTCGTATCTGACCTGACTAATGCTAGGGTATGGAAAGCTACAGACATAGGTGAGCCTTTATCGGCTGTGATTACCTTGGAACAGGGCGAGGCTGGAGTGTTGCTTGCCGTTGCAGATGGTATGGGCGGTGCGTTAGCGGGCGAGGTAGCTAGCGAGATAGCCGTATCTACCGTAGCTGAACGGATGCTGCAGTTTCGAGATAATCCAATAATCAGCAAGTTTCAGTTTTCAGAGAAGCTTCGTCTAGCAGTGGAAACGGCAAACACGATTATCAATCGAGAAAGCCGAAGTAATCCCGAATACAGGGGAATGGGATCGACGTTTACAGTTTCTGCGATATATAAGAACAAAGCATACCTAGGTCAGATAGGTGACTCTAGATGCTATATTATGAGACTAGGGGAAATAGTTCAGATAACTAAAGATCAGTCCCTTGTAGGACAGCTTGTAGAGGCTGGGTATTTAACCGATGATGAAGCTGAGAGCCACAGCTGTCGGAATGTAATTTTACAAGCCCTAGGGCCGCAGCCTTCTATTAAGGTCATAGTCGATTGCGTCGAGCTATGTGACGGAGACATACTGCTGCTTTGCTCTGATGGACTCTCAGGCAAGGTTAAGCGACAGGAGATGCTCAAGATAGTCGAAAGTGCTTCTGATTTGAAAAGTGCCTGTGAGCTTTTGGTCTACCTGGCAAACGAGCGAGGTGGCGAGGACAATATCACCGTTGTGTTGGCCAGGATAACGGGAGACGAATTACCTAAACCCTCTCCTGATGAAATGTTGAAGATAGAGTATGTGGAGCGCGATGATGGTTTGCCTATAGGGGGGATCTTTATGTCTGACTTTGAAGAGACTATGTGAGCGTTTAGAATTTGAGCCTCACCTTTTTTGGTGAGGCGGGTTGGCTTAGTGACCCAAACGGCAAGACCTAGCTAGGTAGGTTTGGAAGTAAGCGAGTTCCGCTAGTAGCTCCGGTGCCAGAAAGCAGCGCTTTAACTTCCGCTATGACGTTATCTACAGTAAACCCAAAGTGTTTCAGCAGCTCTGGTAGCGGAGCTGAGGCTCCGAAATCTCGCCGCGCTATGATTGAACCTTCTAACCCGACATATCTGCGCCAGCCTAATGATGAGCCGGCTTCTACGGCTATTCTTGCTCTGCAGCTCGACGGTAGAACTTCTTCTTTATAGGATTCGGGCTGTTCTTCGAAGATCTCCCACGATGGCATGCTAACTACCCTAACGCGTATACCTTCTTCGGTCAGACGTTCATAGGCACCTATGCACCACTGCACTTCCGAACCTGTGCCTATAAGTATAACTTGAGGATCGCCACTGCAGTCGGCCAGTATATATGCACCTTTGTGTAGACCTGCAGCTGAAGCATACTTACTGCGGTCAAAAGTCGGGATTGCTTGCCGCGTGAGTATGAGTGCTACTGGTTGATGCTTACCTTGCATGATGTAACGCCAAGCTTCGGTCACTTCGTTAGCATCGCAGGGACGAAGCACGATTAGGCCGGGAATAGCTCTAAGCGAGGCTAGGTGTTCTACTGGTTGGTGAGTTGGTCCATCTTCTCCTACGCTTATCGAGTCGTGGGTAAAAATGTATGTTACGGGGAGCTCCATAAGCGAGGATAGCCGCAGTGTTGGACGGGCATAGTCAGAGAAAACTAGGAAGCTTGAACCATAAGGTCGCAGCTTAGATAGTGCCATGCCGTTGATTATGGCGCCCATTGCATGTTCACGTACGCCGAAATGAATGTTACGACCGCTGTAATTTTCTTTCTGAAAGCTGCTTTCACCAATTATTTTTGTCTTAGTTGAAGGGGCAAGATCAGCTGAACCTCCCATAAACCAGGGCACTTTTTTAGCTATAGCGTTCAGTACTTTTGCCGACGAGTCACGGCTAGCCATTCCTTTAGGATCTGGTGGGAACACTGGAAGATCGCTGTCCCATCCTTCAGGTAAGCGGCCTTCTTGCATCATGTGCCATTGTTCTGCTAGATCTGGATACTGTTTAGCATACTTTTCAAAGCGCTCGTTCCATTCTGCTTCTAGCTGTGCGCCGCGGCTTATGCACTTGTCTGTAAACTCCCGGACGCGTTCTGGAACTAGGAACTTTGCTTCTTCCGGCCAGCCATACCGCCGCTTTGTCAGTCGGATTTCTTCCTCACCTAACGGTTCACCGTGTGCACCGGAGGTGTCTTGTTTGTTTGGCGCGCCGTAGGCTATATGGCTGTCTACTATTATCAGCGTAGGTCGATCGGTCTGTCGCTTAGCTATTTCTAGTGCTCTACTAAGCAGTTGCGTATCGTTTGCATCACTTACTCGCTGTACGTTCCAGTTGTACGCCATAAAGCGTGCTGCTACGTCTTCTGTAAATGCTAATGCTGTGTTTCCTTCTATGGTTATGTTGTTATTATCATAAATCCAGATTAGTTTATGTAAGCCTAGGTGTCCGGCTAAGGAGGCTGCTTCAGCAGAAACGCCTTCCATCATGCAGCCGTCTCCGCATATTGCATATATGTGGTAGTCAACTATTTCGTGGCCAGGACGATTGAAGTAGCTAGCAAGCCACCTTTCGGCTATAGCCATACCTACAGAGTTAGCTGCACCTTGGCCTAAAGGCCCGGTAGTTGTTTCGACACCGGGTGTGAGGTGGTATTCCGGGTGTCCTGGTGTTTTGCTACCCCACTGCCTGAACCTCATAATCTCCTCTAGGGATAGATCGTAACCGCTTATGTGCAGCATGCTGTAAAGCAACATAGAGGCATGACCGGCTGATAGTACAAATCGGTCTCTGTTAGCCCAGTTAGGGTTCTTGGGATTAAATCTTAAAAATTTATCAAGCAGAGTGAAGGCTACCGGCGCGAGCGCCATGGGTGTGCCAGGGTGCCCAGAATTGGCCTTCTGTACGGCGTCCATCGAGAGCGTCCTAATAGTGTTGATACATAATTCTTCAAGTGACATCTTATCGAGACTCATCTTAAACTCCTGGTAGGGAATTGCTGTAGGCGAGACTATATCACAAGGTGCTCTTCTGACGTCATAACTAGCCGCTATAGGTTTACAATCAAGCGAAAACTGCCCATAATACGCTACTCTTGACTAAGAAACGGAGGTTGGAAGTATGGGTATACCGATTCGTGATTATGGTACTACGGGCCTGCGCGTGCCGGCTCTTGGCTATGGAGCGGAAAGAATAGGCGATCCAGCGCTTGACGAGTCTTTTGTTGGTAAGTTCCTCAACGAGCTTTTGGACCTAGGTGTAACTTTGATAGATACGGCCAGGTCCTATGGCCTATCGGAAGAGCGTATCGGTAGGCATATTTCCCACCGCCGACATGAGTTTGTACTTTCTACAAAAGTTGGCTACGGGGTCGAAGGTGTACCTGACTGGACCTATGATGCTGTGGTTATGGGTGTGGAGCAGGCTCTGAAGCGGCTAAATACCGACTATATCGATATTGTTCATTTGCATTCATGCTTTCAAGACACGCTCGAGCGAGGTGAGGTGATAGAAGCTCTTTATAAGACCGTGCAAGATGGTAAGGTAAGGGTTGCCGCATATTCTGGTGAAAATGAGCCACTCGAATGGGCACTACGCTCGGCACGCTTCCAGGGGCTGATGTTTTCTGTAAACGTCTTTGATCAACGTGCCATAAGACGCGTGCTTTGGCCGGCGAAGGAAAAAGGTACAGGCATAATAGCAAAGAGGCCGATGGGTAATGCTCCTTGGATGTATAAAGAGTGCCCAGAAGGCTTCTACTGCGCAGAGTACTGGCATAGAATGAAGGCTATGGGGCTGGACTTTGCTTATGACTGGCCGGAACTGGCTCTGAGATTTGCCTGCTTTACTTATGGTGTAGATAGCTGTGTTGTCGGAACACTCAACATGGAGCACGTCAAGAAGAACATACAGTACATTAGTCGCGGTGTTCTTAACGAAGATACGGTGAACTATATCCGAGATGCTTTTACAAGAGCGGATCGGGATTGGCGGGGTGTGGTTTAGCTTTGCTTTGGAAGGCCTGGTTTGACATCTACTTGCTGTAGAGCTATGATTTTCAACGCTCTTCCTGCAGAGTTCCAGGCTCTGTAGGAATCGATTGAATATGGATTGAAATAAATAATGGAAGGAGTAGGAAGTGAAAGAGAAAATTCATCCTACCTATCAGCAGGCTATAGTGACCTGTGGTTGTGGAGAACAGTTTGTTACGCGTTCAACTAAGAAGGAGATAAGGCTGGAGATATGTTCTGCGTGCCATCCTTTTTTCACTGGCAAGCAGAAGCTGGTAGACACTGCAGGACGTGTAGATAGATTCAACAAGAAGTATAGTAGAAAGCAGTGACATGTTTGACAAATTGGAAGCTCTTGAACAGAAGTATGAGGAACTAACCTCGCAGCTAAGCGATCCAGAAGTAATCTCTGATAATGTCAGATACGCAAAGCTTGCTAAGCAGCATAGAGAGTTCGAGGAGATAGTAACTAAGTTTCGCGAGTATAAGGCTGTAAAAAATAATCTTGCTGAAGCTAAGCAACTGCTTGAAGAAAGCGACGATGCCGAAATACGTCAGCTTGCAGCTGAAGAGCATGCTGAAGCACAGAGGCGACTCCAGGCTGTCGAGAAAGAGCTGAAAATGCTGTTACTGCCAAAAGATCCAAATGACGAGAAGAATGTGCTGCTTGAGGTGAGAGCTGGTACAGGAGGAGACGAGGCCACGCTGTTTGCTGCCGAAATCCTTAGAATGTATGCCCGCTATGCAGAACGTAACGGCTGGAAAATGCAAATTATAGACTGCTCTGAATCGGATATAGGCGGGATAAAAGAAGCTGTTGCGATAATAGAAGGCGATAGGGTTTATTCTAAACTAAAACATGAATCTGGCGTACATAGGGTTCAGCGTGTACCAGTAACTGAGAGTTCAGGTCGTATTCACACTTCCGCTGTTACGGTAGCCATCTTGCCGGAAGCTGAAGATGTCGAAGTGCATATCGATCCCAAGGATATTCGTATAGATACTTTCTGTTCAAGCGGCCCAGGCGGGCAATCGGTAAATACTACTTACTCGGCAGTCAGGATAACTCACCTACCTACTAATACTGTGGTCTCTTGCCAGGATGAGAAATCTCAGATAAAAAATCGTGAAAAAGCTATGCGAGTACTCAAAGCGAGACTCCTTGAGCTAGAGCGGCAGAAGCAGCAAGAAGCTATCTCTGCAGAGCGTAGGCAACAAGTAGGTAGTGGTGACCGCAGCGAAAAGATCCGCACCTACAACTTTAAAGACAATCGCGTTACTGATCATCGCATAGGTTATACCGTTCACCAGCTGGATCTGTTCATGAACGGAGAAATTGATGACCTCGTACAAGCACTGATCACTCACTATCAAGCTGAACGCCTTAGGGAAGCCTAGCTTGAGTCTTCACCCCAGTTAGAAGTTGCTTTGATAAGCAGCATATCATATCATATATGATTAAATTCACCATTTTAAGTGATTAAATATTTCAATAAGTGTTGAAAGAAAAACTAAGTAATATTGGTCTAGATATTGTCGGATTTATTGTATCTGCAGGTTGTGCATTACATTGCGCCGCTTTACCTTTGCTGCTGACTTTAGTGCCATTGGTGGGTTTGAGTTTTTTAATAAGTCCTTTGTTTGAATCAGTAGTTATTGCCATTAGTTTAACGGTAGGTATGGTGTCGTTTGTCCGTGGGGTAAAATGTCATCGGAAAGTGGCACCGGCAATACTATTTTTGTTGGGTTTTTTTTCTATCTTAGTTGGGAGGTTTCACCTATCGGTTTTTGAACAAGTTGTTGTGCCAATAGGCGGCTGCGCCATAGCTGCTTCTCACTTGCTGAACGCTCGTTTGCTCAAGAGTTATCCCTGCCATAGAGATAAAAATCAGTTGTAGTGATTAAAATGGTCGATTTAGACTAAAAGTGCTATGCGATCACCTAAACTAATCGAGGTTGCTCGTTGTCCGAACTGCTCTTTTCCTATAGATCAATTCGGACGTAGAACTGAGTGTGCCAAGTGTGGTAGGCGGTTAACTGTTGCCTGTATTGACTGCGATACGGAAAATCCTTTTTATACTCAGCACTGTCTTGTTTGTGGCGTAGAGTATAAAAAGCGGGCTGTAGAGAAGCTTTCTCAACAGATAGATGCTTTGAGAGTTCAGCTTGACGAGTACGATAGGTTGCTTTCGGCGAAATATCAGGCTGAGTTTTACGAGCATGTAGCAACTGTAGCTACCTGGGTGTTTACTTTGATTACAGGTGCGTTTTTCATGCTTCACCTCACGGATGAAAGTGGTGTGGCAGTAGCACTTGGTCTAGGAGGTATGGGTTATCTTGCAAGCAGGTCGTATGGCAGTTTAGCGCTAGCTTGCTGTGGATTGTCTAAAGGCCGGGATTGGGCGCAGCTATATAAGACGATATATCGCTTGAAACGAGAAATAGATGACCTCTGCCGCAAAAGAGAGCTTTACGTACGTCACTAGTCTGTTTTCTGATTCATGTGCTAGAATAGCGTTCGCTTAGGCTGGTAAAAGCAACATTATCAAGTACTCGGAGTCTGTTGACCGAGACACACCGAAAGTTGAAAGGACAAAAGCTATGCTCGAACAAATAGAGAAATATCTTGGCGAAGAAGCAGAGTATCTGTTGGGGTATTCTGCTAAAGGTATACCGAAGGAGTCTTTGCACCTACCTGGCCCAGACTATATAGACCGTTGCTACGGTGCAAGTGATAGAAGTCCCCAGGTGCTGCGTAGCCTTAGTGCCATGTTCAACACTGGTAGGTTAGCTGGCACCGGATATCTATCTATCTTGCCTGTCGACCAAGGTGTCGAGCATTCTGCTGGTGCCTCGTTTGCGCCCAACCCGATGTATTTTGATGGTGAAAATATAGTCAAGCTGGCTATAGAAGGAGGTTGCAATGCCGTTGCTTCTACCTATGGCGTACTTGGCTCGGTGGCGCGCAAATACGCTCATAAGATACCTTTCATAGTCAAGATCAACCATAATGAGTTCCTAACCTATCCGAACAAGTTTGACCAAGTGATGTTTGGCACGATAAAGCAAGCGTGGAACTTGGGAGCTGTAGCTGTCGGAGCTACCATCTACTTTGGTTCTGTCGAGTCGAACCGACAGATAGTAGAGGTTGCTCAAGCGTTTCAAATGGCTCATGAACTTGGCATGGCAACCGTCTTGTGGTGTTATTTGCGTAACAGTGCCTTCAAAGTTGGTGGCGTGGATTATCACGTGTCAGCAGATCTAACGGGGCAGGCAAATCACCTAGGCGTTACTATACAGGCCGATATAGTCAAGCAAAAGCTGCCTGAAAATAATGGTGGATATAATGCCCTCTCGACTAAAGAGAACCCTTACGGCAAGATCCACAAGAAGGTTTATTCCGAACTTACTACAGACCATCCTATAGATCTGACGCGATATCAGGTGGCAAACTGCTACATGGGGCGCGTAGGGCTTATTAATTCTGGAGGGGCTTCGGGCACCAATGACTTTGCGGAAGCCGTACGTACGGCTGTAATTAACAAACGTGCTGGCGGTATGGGTTTGATTTCTGGACGAAAAGCCTTCCAGCGTCCCATGGAAGAAGGCATTAAACTGCTTAATGCCATACAGGATGTCTATCTGTGTAAAGAAGTGACGATAGCTTAGAACTGTTGTAGAGAGGCAACTTTATGCCTCTCTTTTTGTTGCAGTTATGACACAACTAGGACTACTTGACCGAAAACGCACAATTTTACTAGTGATAGACTTGCAGGCTCGGCTACTGGAAGTAATGCATGCCAAGGACGAACTAGTCAAAAACGTCAACAAGCTGATTGCTGGTGCTAAAGTTCTAGGACTACCTCTTCTGGTTAGCGAACAGTATCCAAGAGGACTCGGACATACTTATCAAGAGATACAGCTTCCTGACGGAACCGAGGTGTTCGAGAAACTCTGTTTTAGCTGTTTCTTGTCTGAGCAGATGAACGAACGTATACGGCAGTTGCAACCGCGCTCTCTGATACTTGCAGGCATAGAAAGCCACATATGCGTGTTTAAGACAGCTCTGGACGCTATATCGCAAGGCTATGAGGTACATATTGCCGCAGATGCCGTTTCCTCGCGCAAACCTTATGATAAAGAAATAGCCCTGCAAAGACTGCGCTTGGTCGGCGCTTATATAGCCACGGTAGAGATGCTGCTTTTCCAGTTGATTGATGCTGCTGGTAATGATGAGTTTAGAGCTCTCAGCAAGATAATCATCTAGTCTGCTATGCGCCCGGCACGACTCGAACGTGCGACCTTTTGATTCGTAGTCAAACGCTCTATCCAACTGAGCTACGGGCGCAAGTAAGAGCGCAAGGATAGCAAGAGTTGACTTTACTTGTCAAGTGCTGTTGCCTTGCCCAAGAAGTCAAACGCAAGCCATGTATGTTGATAAAACCGCCAGCATCAGAGGGAAGAAAAGAGGTTGTTTCAAAACTTGCCGTCTGTGGATCATAGAGCGTGTAAGGCGACTTTCTGCCTACGATAGTGGCACTACCTTTGTAGAGTTTTACTCGTGCTGTGCCAGTCACGTGTCGTTGAGTATGGCCTATAGTGGCTCTAAGTAGCTCCATTTCAGGCGAGAACCAGAAACCGTTGTAGACCAAAGTGGCGAACTTATTGGCTAAGGAATCTTTAAGATGTGTTACCTCGCGGTCTAGCACGAGCGATTCGATGGCTCTATGTGCTAGATGAAGCACTGTTACTGCTGGTGTTTCATACACACCTCGCGATTTGATACCTATAAATCGGTTTTCAACTATATCTGTTCTGCCCACGCCATGTTCAGCAGCAACCGAGTTGAGAAATTCAAGCAAGGATACCGGAGAATACGGCTTACCGTCGATGGCTACAGGTTTGCCTTGCTCAAAGTCTATCTCTAAGTAGAGGGGCTTATCGGGGGCTTCCTCAGCAGACCGAGTCCAACGAAACATTTCTTCCGGCGGAGCTACCCATGGATCTTCCAAGACGCCGCCCTCGTAGCTAATGTGCATAAGATTTGCGTCCATAGAGTAGGGCTTGTCAGCAGTTACTGATACAGGGATGCCGTGGGCTGCAGCATATGCGATGAGATCGCTACGGCTGGTAAATTTCCACTCGCGCCATGGAGCGATGATTTTGAGTTCCGGAGCGAGCGCTTTAACAGCGAGCTCGAACCTTACCTGGTCATTGCCTTTGCCAGTAGCCCCATGGCAGACAGCCTGTGCACCAGAGTTTAGCGCTACTTCTACCATGCCTTTGGCTATTACTGGCCGAGCTAGTGCCGTTCCTAGCAGATAATACCCTTCATAGACGGCATTAGCCTGTATTGCAGCAAAGATATACTCCGTGAAGGCTTCTTTGAGATCTAAGGTAACTACTTTCTTTGCCCCTGTTCTGTACGCCCTTTGCTCTATCTCGACTATGTCTTCTTTCTGACCTACGTCAGCAATATAGGCAATTACTGCTGCCTCGTGCTCTTTCTGAAGCCACTTCAATATAACGCTTGTGTCTAATCCTCCGCTGTATGCAAGTACTATCACTTTTTGCTCCTAGAGTGCGCTGAAGTTTATGCATAGCTTATTATGAGCTTACTTTTGTAAGTGCAGCACAGTAACATTTTTGCAAAACCTTAAAGATACTCGAGAATACCTGATCAAGCAAGGTAGTAGTCTGTGGTAGAATCTATCGTACATATCAAGCTTGTCAATCCAAGGAAACTTAAAATGAACCCAAAAGTACGAGGCTTTTCTCTGGTAGAGATGTTGCTTGTAGTAGTGCTCATAAGCATCATAGCGGCGATAGCGGTGCCGAATTTGCTGGCGGCAAGGCGAGCTGCGCACGAAGGCCGAGCCATAGCCCATATTAGAACGCTCGTAGACGTGCAGTTTCTTTTCTACAGCAGCAAAAATCGTTTTGCTATACCTGATGAGCTGTTTACGGGGAATTTTCTTGGTGCTGGTAGTTTTCAGCGCAACGCACCTAGTGCCAGTGGGACTCCTACCAGTGGTGCAACCGAGGTTCTTTCGGATGGGTTTTATGACTATAGCTTTCGTTATACTACAGATTCTCAAGGTTTTACGCTTGACGTAGATCCGAAGCCACCCCTGCGCGGTAGATACAGATGGTTCAGATATCGTATTCATCGTACCACTGCGGGAGGAACAGTTTCTGGTAGCATGGGGGTAATACTGTGGGCCATGCCTAGCACTGCTCCGCCGCCTAACTCGGCTTATAGACCACTGCAATGATGCTTGCTCCTATGGCTCTGCTGAGAATCATAGTCGTCTAGTGGAGGAGTATGAAGTCTATAGGTATCACCTACTTGGTAAGGGTTTTAGTACTGCTGTTTTTAGCCTCTGGTTGGGCAGTAGCACAAAAGTCGGCTGCCGCTACGCAGGCAGCGAAGCCCACTACGCTACAGAGAGATGCTCAGACCGGACCGATACGGGTCTATTTTGGGCCGAAAGCGGCAGATGATCCTGCTGGTGTGCTGTACAACTTGCTCAAGTTCATAGACTCGGCACAAACGTCGCTTTATGGCTCTGCACATGAGGTTGATATGCTTATCGTTGCTGAGCGCCTAGCGGCACGAGCTGCTGCCGGAGTAGATGTTCAGGTGGTTGTCGAAGCACGATGGATGACTTTGCCAAAGGACCGCGCTGCTATGGACGTGCTAAAAAATAGCCGCGTGAGGCTTATTCCGGACACAAAAAAGTCTGGATTGATGCACAACAAGTTTTTCGTGGCTGATAAGAAGCGTGTCTGGACCGGATCGACTAATATTACCGAACACTGCCTGCTTTTTAACTATAACAATGGCGTCTGGATAGAAGATGAGCGCGTTGCAGCAAACTTCTTGACCGAATTCTATGAACAGCGTGAGGGCAAATTTGGTAAGAAAGGATCTGGCAAGCCTAACACGCCTTATCCTATGACTACAGTAGGTACGGCGCGAGTGGCTACGTTCTTCAGCCCTGAAGACACACCTTTGCCGCAGATAGTCTCCATGATCGAGCGTGCTAAGAAGACCATAGATGTTTATTGCTTTGTCTTTTCTAGCAAGGAGATAGCTGAAGCACTAATAGCTGCACATAAGCGTGGCGTCAAGGTACGTGTTCTGTTAGATAACAGTTTTTCTAGCCATGGTTCAACTGCACGCTGGCGTTACGTTCCATATAAGGAGCTGGCAAAAGCCGAAGTACCTGTCAAATATGATGATGAAGAGGCTAAATTGCATCACAAGGTCATAGTTGTTGACGGTGTAGAAGTGCTTACTGGTAGTTTTAATCTCTCTAATAATGCTGCGAAAAGTAATGATGAAAATATATTAATAATTTACTCTCCGGAGATTGCAGGCCGGTATCAGGCAGAGTTCGAGCGGCTATGGTCAACTTTCAGTGGAGATCCAGGAGAAGCTCCTGAGCCGGACGACGAAGATGAAAGCAATGCTGACGAAGCTGGTGGTTCCGACAATGATGATAACTAGGCATTTTATGACTACTGTGCTGCTTTCACTGCTGCCAGTTATGGCAGCTGGACAGCAGATGCTTGAAGTAGAAGTAATAAAGGTGGTCGATGGCGACACTATAAAGGTGCGTCGCAAGGGCGAACGTAACCTACAGACTGTGCGCCTGATAGGTTTGGATGCTCCGGAATGCTCGTCACGGGAACGTGAAGGGCAAGAGCCTTTCGGGACGATGGCCCAGCAGTATCTCTCTGTGGCTATTACCAGAAAGATCGTTCGAATAGAGACAGATGTGCAGAAGGAAAACGAAGCTGGCGAGTTGCTTGGGTACGTTTGGTTAGACGATAGGTTAATGAACGAAGAGATGTTAAAGCAGGGTCTAGCTATGCTCGCTACCGAGCCACCAAACATAAAGTATGTTGAACGTTTTCAAAAAGCGCAGCGAGCCGCCCGTGAATCAGGTCGCGGCATATGGAACGAGAAAACTCCGCTCACGATGTCTCCGGCTGAGTTTAGGGCACAGAAACGCGAACGCTCAGCAGAACAGGCTAAGCGCGAGTCAGAACTCGAAATACCAGATTATGAAGAAGGCTGCGTTATAGGTAACCGCAAGACTCGCAAGTATCACGTGCCAGGCGGCAGATACTACGAGCAAGCCAAAACATCAAAGCACCGAGTGTTTTTCAAGAACGAAGCCGATGCTCAAAAAGCGGGATATGTCAAGTCTGCAAGGTAAAATGGCAACTTCTTCTTTCAAGGTTCTGTTTTTACTAATAGCTCTCTGTAGTAGCGCGTCAGCCCAAAGAACCGCCGTAACTAGCGCACGCTGGATACCGGGCACGCTCGAAATACACCATATCTATGTAGGCCAGGGCGATTCTGTGCTTGTTATCTCACCTACAGGAAAGACTTTGCTCTATGACCTTGGTGAACGTGACTGGCCACTACACGAGAATGCCGATCTTGTAGCTGCTTATGTCGAACAAGTTACTGGTAAGAAGGAGCTCGACTACTTTGTCATCAGCCACTACCATCAAGACCATGTCGGTAATAGTAAAGTGACAGAAAGCGGTGCTCGCTACGAAGGGGGAATGTTTCGGCTTTTTAAGAGCAGAGCACTTAAGATTCATAAAGTGATAGACCGCGGTTTTGAGCCGATAGTTCCCCGAGTGCCTATAGCTCTCAAGTACAAGGAGTTTGTAGAAAGTCCTGAAGGGCGTAAACTAGTCAATCGTGAAACTGCTCGTTTGGGACGTGGGCAAATAGATCTTGGCGAACCAATCGTAGTTGATGTCGTTGCCGTAAACGGCAAGACTATTATCGACGGTCGTGAAGTACAAGTCTTACCTGAAGCTGAACTAAAAGCCGATCCGCCACCTTCTGAGAACGATTTCTCGGTCTGTCTGAAGATAACTTGGAATGACTTTGAATACTTCATAGGCGGAGATCTCTCGGGTGAGGACTACGTCTCACAGTATGGCTACAAGTATCATGACATAGAAACTCGTGTAGCTGAAGCTGTAGGTAACGTCGAAGTCTATCGGGTTAGCCATCACGGTTCGGATCACTCTAGCAATCCTAAGTTTGTAGAAGTTCTAGACCCGGAAGTGTCTGTAGTTTCAGCTGGTACGGCTAACCGCTTCGGTCATCCGCGTCAAAGCGTTATAGATAGGCTGTTGGAAACAGGTGACCTTTTTATCACTGCTCGCGAAGGCGGTGCTTCTAGTCCCCAGTTCAAGCGTTCTGTGGAAGGTGGTACGGTCGTCATTCGCGTTTTCAATTCCGGATATAACTACGAGGTAAGTATAACTCGCTCGTACCGCAGTTACAGTGATGAGCAGGAAGCACGACATCTTGATCAGCAACTTGATTATGAACAACAGCAAGTACGCTATGAGGAAGCACAAGGTCGCCGGCCACCTGATGAGGAGGAAGACGGTAGCAAGTCAGGTGATGTAAAGGCTCAGCCGGAAGGTAACAATAACGTTCAAGTTACCGATGGTGAGGCTACTACCAAAAACGGCTTTCCGCGAATCCGCGTTAAAGACCGAGCGAGGCTTGAGCAGTATATCGGTAAGAAAGTCTATGTTTGGGGCAAAGTTACTTCTACGTTTACTCCGGCATCGAACAAAGTTAAGTTTTTGAATATCGATACTGAGAATCTGGAAGAATCTTTCACGGTGGTGATCTTTAACAAAGACTGGCCGAATTTTTATGAGACGCCTGGTATAGGTGATCCTTGTAAGTTCTATGCTAATAAGTGGATAGAAGTAGGCGGTATAGTGACGCGCTATGAACCGCGCTCGCCTAATGAACAAAAGTCAAATGAAAAGTCAAAGAAACTTAACATTACCGTTTCCGCTCCACACCAAATCGAAGTGTTGCCTTTTAGACAAGGTAAATAGCTATGAAGAGCGTAGGAAAAAGGATACACGGCTCTATACTGAGTTCACGGTTTGCTTTTGTAGAGGCTAGGTTCGGGGCCTCGGCGAAGAATGCTCTTGTTTCTTCGTTGCCTCCGAAGGACCGCGACAAGCTGCGTAGTCCAGTATTTGAGAATAATTGGTATGATTTTGAGACTCTGGATGCTGTTGACCGCTATGTGGTAAGCAAGCTGGGTGGTGGTGACGAACGGTTGCTGCACGAGCTAGGTCGCTTTAGTGCGGACTACAATTACTTACGACTGCCAGCAAAACTGCACGGTTTGCCGCCAGAGGAGCTGCTTAAGAATGCTACACGTTTTAACGTTATCTTTCAGGATTCAGGAATATTTAGTTACGAGTCAGTTACACCGTCTAGCCAGGATGAGCAAGGGCTAGTGCTAGTGTACGAATATCCTGAGGACATTCCTGAAAGCTACTTTGCAAGCGGCGTAGGATTTTTTGAGCGGCTTGTAGAGCTTTCAGGTCATAAAGTGACATATGCAGGCGGTGAGCAGAAGAAAGAATCGGGTGTCTGTCGGCATCGCTATGAGATACGTTGGCAGAGGGAACCTTTGCCGGAGCGTCCCAAACCTGAAGCAGGCAAAGTTAAGATGTCTGAGCTTGAAGCTTCTGCTGCTACCGAAGTGACCGATCGCTCAGAACGAAGTAAAGACTCAACTGCACCGAGTCTTACTTCTGTAGCCCAGTCTGTAAAGAGTGAGTTTGATGAGAAGTTTGCTACAGCATCAGTAGTATCACAACCACGAGCTCCAAAAAAGAGCGTACCGCGTTGGCGGCTACTTCTTTGGATCGTTTTAATAGCGGTAAGTGCACTGTTTCTCGTCGGCCAGCGGGTCTATCTATATGCTACTCGAGAGCCTGAACCTCAGTTGCGAGACAAGATCTATGGCTATAGGTGTACAGGAGCGCTTGCTGCTGAATTACGCCTTGATAAACCCCTGCTAATAGTAACAGTGCCAGTAGCTGCCGATGAGCTGTTCGTAGAGGTGGAAGTTGGAGCTGCTGAGTACTCTTATAAGACAGGTAAGATAATAGCAGAGAGCATGGCTTTAGAGATACCCCTCGGCTGGTTAAAGACGCCTCAGGGAGCTGCGCTGTCAGAGGATGCAGTGCCACAGAAGCTTCAGCTTAGCGCCAGAAAGTCTGGCGAGGTAAAAACTTGTAGTTGTGCATTATTGGAAGAGTAAGTATGAGAATATGGATCTTGATCCTACTGCCTATCGTAGCTTTGGCGCAAAGCCGTAGTCGTAGTCTAACTATGGATGACGTCTCACCTCTTAGGGAAACGCAACCTCGCCTAGCGAGCGAGCCTGCACCATCTAGTGAGGCCGAAAAGCTTTGGCAAGATAGGTTGCTAGATGCACGTATGGGAATGCTTGACCTAAAGCTGCGCATTGCTAAGGATGAGACGAACGCCGATCTGAAGGTGGAGATGAAAAAACAGCAACTCCTTGTAGATGAGCTTCAGCGGGAGGGTAGCGTCAAAGGATACAGAGAACGGCGTCCATACGACCTTGAGTACCGTGAGCGGTATGTCGATTTGAGACTACAGATGATAGAAGAAGAGAAAAAAAACGTGACTACGCGCCGCAGTAACAGTAGCTCGATCTACATAGAAGCCGATCAAACTCGTCGCCGTAACCGACGACAACTACGTACTACAGCTCCGGTTATAGATGCAAGAAAGCTCGAAGCAAAGCTAACACGCCTCGAACAATTAGAAGAGCAACTAGAGCTGTTGCAAGAAGAAGGCCGTCGACTTGGAGTTTCACCTGGCATCTTTCGTGACTAGAGATTTCCAACGTTCCCTAAGTAAGTCTATGGGTTTGTATTCTCCATCTTTGTCTTGAAAGAGCCAGCAGAACCAACCGTCACGTCGACCTGCAGAGGCAAACTTCGTTGCGGCGCTTGACGGGCTTGAGAAAATATCCTTACCTACTTTGAGCTTGCCGTCGGCTAGAACGGTAGCTATTATCGAGGGTTTTCTCTTGTAGCGAAGCTTGGTACCTGCAGCTAGCAGCCCTGCTTCTATGAGATCGCGTATATGCAGTCTTTTGAGAGCAGGCTGTGGGTTGATTTTGGCTTTTGGTGTAGGCGTAAAGCTTATGTTCCATTTGCTGCCGTCGTAAGTTATATTGAGAAAATCTGGTTTGTAGTCTGTAAATAATAGGAAGCGATTTAGTATAGATATTAGCTCGCAAGAAAACCGCTGTTGTCTCAGCTGAAGGTTGGTAATCTGCAGTCTCGGACCAAGCTGGTTTTTTGACATGCTCCTCTCGAATCGACTTCCTTAAGAGTAAGTATGCTGCTGGTTTATACTTAAAATCACGGCTTAAACCGCCGGGCTATTATAACACAATCTTTAGCTGCATCTTTTCTATTAAGTTTGGTAAAAAGACATTGAAGTATAATTTATGCAATTACTTCGGAGAAAATCATGAGAGAATTGATTAAACAGAAGTTACGCGAAGATCCTCGTGTCAAACGGTTGATAGAGCTACGGGCCTACGAGATCTACTCTGCCCGTAAGGGGGAAGGTGAGTCCGATGCAGTTGCCGATTGGTACGCTGCTGAAAAGGAAGTACTAGATGGTCTTGTAGATCTTTTGGCCGAGACTCAGTCGTTTGCTTGGCGTGCAGATGGTTGCGATCGGACGCTGGTAGCCTTAGTAGGGTGGATGCTTGCATCCTGTGACTTGCCGTCACAAGCTGACCTTGTCGATGCTCGCTACTACACGATAGGCCTAAGTTATCTGACAGGGATGTTTGAGGTGGGTGCTGCCCTTGACGAAGAAGATTTTATTAGACGCTTTGGTAACAGCCCTGCAATCTTGCGTACGATTGCCTATAAGCTGCTGACTTCGCCTGAAAGTCCTTATTACAGTCAGATTTTGCCACCAGACTTGCGCCTTGAGTTTGATGATGAAGCTGGATTAAACAAGTATCTCGAGCAGGCTGAACTGCAAGCCAGGGCAATTTATGCCGAGGTGCGTAAACTATTGGTTCAATAAGGGAAGGAGGAAACTATGCCTACTGTGCCGGAAGTATTCGCCGAAATGAAGAAGAAATACGTTAAGGGAAAAATGAAGAAGGACTGTACATATTACTTTAGTCTAGAAGATTACAAGTATACCGTTACTTTTGAAGGAGGACGTATCCTTATAGAAGAAGGTAAGACCGTTGACGAGGCTGATTGTGTGCTGAAGACCTCTCCTGAAATGTTTGTCAAAATGTGGGAAGGTTATAAGCCATCCATGATGGAGTTTATGAGCGGGAAAGTTAAGACCAATAATCCCACCTTGCTTCAAGAATTCGTCAAAGCTTTCAACTGACCTTCTTGCCAGCCTTGCTGAGGCAAGTTCCGGAAAAATAACGCGACGCGTAAAATTTTGCTTGACAATTTTTAACGCGTTGCGTTATAAATTTATCGGAAAGGGGTGAAAGATATGCCTCGATTGATCAAGAGGTATGCAAACAGAAAGCTGTATGATCCGACGGAGCGGCGCTATGTAACGCTCGAAGGATTAGCCGAGTTGGTAGCAAAAGGTGAGGAAGTCAAGATCATTGACAAGAAGACTGGTGAGGACATCACAGGCGTAGTCCTGTCGAAAGTACTTACGGAGCAGGTAGCTGACGGTAAAGGTGCACCAGCAAGCCTCTTAGCGAACCTCATACAGAGGCGATCGGATGCCGTTATGGGGTATGTGAAGCAGAGTCTGGCGGCAGGAGTTAAGACTGTGAAGGACGTTGAAGAACAATTGCAGCAGCAATGGAGACGAGTCACCGGCAGTGGTAGCTCAGGAGACGATCTTAAAAGCGTGTTGAACAGAATGATAGAAGATACAGTTCAATTTTTGCTCACTCGAATGAATCTTCCGACGCGCAGTGAGATAGAAGCTATCAACAAAAGGCTTGATGAAATAGAGCAACAGATTGAGGCTCGCCGTAGTAAAAGCGGCAAAAAACGGTCATCCTAAGAATATTTTAAGCGCCTCAGCCGAGGCTGGAAATCTTGTAAGGAGTACTAATTATGTCAGTGGAGAAAGCAAAAAGTAAAAAAACAAATAAGAAAGCTAGTCCAGTTGTTACCGAAAAGGTCAAGCAAACACCTATAGAGCTTTTCAAAGGATTTGCTAGCAAGAGTTTATATTTCGGTCTAGGACTTGGCTCTTACATCTTCGATCCGGCAGAGCTTAATAAGCAGATTTCTTTCAAGAAGAGTCTAAGTGACAACTTAAGCAACTTAGTAAACAGCGCAATCGATCGCGGTCAGAAGCTAGAAAAGGAGCAGTTCGACCGGTTGATGCGTTTTGAGCGTGAACAGCTAAACCGTATAAAGGAACTTATTAATGCTCGTCGTGTCCAGATGAGCTTGCCGCAGGCCAAGCTTGAAGAGAAGATAGAGGAAGTGATAGCAGGGCTTGACTTGCCTACGCGTCAGGACATAGAGCGGATCAATCGCCGTCTGGACAATCTTGCAAGGCAGCTCGCGCGCCAGAACTCAGAAACAGCTAAGAAGAAAACCGGCAAAGAAGTTGACATTACACAGCCAGCAAGTGAGCAAGCTTAGTCAGGGTTTACCTGACTAAGCTTCAGCCAACTCTGGGCTTGACAGTAGACTTTTGTGGAGTAAATTATTCCGAGGGGACTTTTATGGTCAGAAAAACTGTGTTAGGAAACCCTGACTCACAAATAAAACGACTTGTCAAGCTACGCAAGTTGCTGATAGATAAGATGGTCTTGTACAATGCTGATAGTGCTCAGAAACAACAGCGAGCCGTTACTAGAAAGCTACCGCTAGAGCTGCTTTGAGGACTCTTTTTTCCTCTAGGAGATATGAAAAATCTACAAAAACGCCTTGTCAAACTCAAGGACGTATCTTGTAATCAGTTAGGCGAAGGGCAATGCAAGGTGACCGTAAGCTTGATCTGTGGGCGCAAGACGCACATAGGTGAGCGTACCGGCCCAGATGAAGCAGACTACCGAGTCATGCTTGCTGCCCTTAGTACCATTGATGCGCTACGCTCAATCACGAAAGACAGTTTGCAAATGGAGCTCTTGTTCGTCGAACGACAGCAACTGGAACTCATCGGACGTGAAGTCGTAATGGTGCTTATAGACATACGTAACGGCGAAGATATTAGACCTGCCACAGGAGCCTGTCAAGTGCGTGGAGATGTTATTGAAACCGCAGCTCGGGCAGTACTCGATGCTACCAACCGCGTAGTAGAGCATTGCTTGAAATAGACTTGCTTTCAACACCATATCCCTTTCCAAAAAACTCATTTGATGAGCCCTAGAATTAACTGCTACTTCCAAGTTGGCAAGTGCTTCAATAGTCGCAAAGGGCTTAGTTGATCGAAAGCATTCTGTTAAGTGCTACTCTTGCCCAGTGAGCTGTTTCTGGGGCTACTGAGATCTGATTTACCACCACTCCTTCGCAGAGATTTTCTAGAGCCCAGAGTAAGTTTTGTGGAGCTATGCGAAACATAGTCGAACACATGCAAAGGTCAGGTGCAAGCAAAGTAACAAACTTGTCGGGATGCTCGTTCTTAAGCCTGTTTACTAGATTGACTTCAGTTCCTATAGCCCAAGCTGTTCCGGCAGCGCTTTGTGAGACCATTTTGATAATGTACTCAGTGGAGCCAACATAGTCAGCTTTCGAGACTACTTCCCAGCAGCATTCGGGATGAACCAAAATGTTAATTCCTGGATGCTGCTTTCGCATCATATCGACATGCTGTGGACGGAAACGTGCGTGTACCGAGCAGAAGCCTTTCCAGAGTATTACCTTTGCTTGTCTGAGTTTGTCAGGGCTGTTACCGCCTAGTTCTAGACGTGGATTCCAGACTATCATTTCGTCAAGCGGTATACCTAGACTGTACGCCGTGTTGCGTCCTAAGTGTTCGTCCGGTAAAAACAGGATCTTCTCGCATTGGGTAAATGCCCATTTGAACACTCCGCGGGCGTTGGAAGATGTACAGACAGCTCCTCCACGCTCACCACAAAAGGCCTTTATCGCCGCTGTAGAGTTCATATAGGTTATCGGCATGACTGAGCTGATCCCTATTGATTCAAGCTCTTCCCAGGCAACTTCTACTTGATCGATACTTGCCATATCGGCCATAGAACAGCCAGCTGCTAAGTCAGGTAGTATGGCTATCTGATGCGGTTTACTTAAGATGTCTGCCGACTCTGCCATAAAGTGCACTCCACAGAAAACTATGTAATCTGCTGAACGCTCCGCAGCTAGAGCTGATAGCTTGAACGAGTCACCGCGTAGATCGGCATGCCTTATTACATCATCGCGTTGATAGTGATGTCCCAAAATTACTAACCGCTTACCTAATTGCTGGCGAGCACGTTCTATACGTTCGGCTATTTCTTCTGCACTTAAGTTTGAGTAGATTTCTATTGGCCTAGCTTCTCGCCTTAACGTTACTAGCATGGTTATCTCCTTTCTTGATAGGCTTGTGAAATTTTTCCCAAGCTATGCAAGTGATATCCTAGCCTTAAGTGCGGCTACTGTCAAGTGAAAAAAAGCACAAGCTGTCGGCAAATAAGCCGAACTTGCTTGATTCAGTCGGTAGGTGCGTTGCACACTTGAGTGTGAGACTGAGTTAACTTTGTGTGATGAGGACAAGCTAGTTCGGTGCATAGCGAACAGATAAAGCTGACAGCGGCTAAGAAATTGTTATTTAGTGTTTTAGTAGTTAGTGTATGCATGGCTGTAATCTCGGTAGTGCTGGAGGTGTACTTGCGAAGTTGGCCACCGCCGGCATTGCAGCTACGTATGCGTCGTCTTGAGGTAGATGAGCTGGCTGATCCGGCGCTACGCAGCGCTCGCAGGCGCAAATTCAATACCATGTATGCCGATGACGAGCAGCTAGGGTATAGGTTAGCAGAGAATTTTTATTACGAATGGCAGCACAGCGAGTACTCAATGCAAGTAAAGACAAACTCGCTGGCTCTACGTGAAGAACGTGAATTTGGACCAAAGAATGCTCTTCGGATACTTACTTTAGGTGATTCGTTCGTTTTTGGCTTGGGAGTACAGCGTTCGCAGACCTTCCAAACTTTCCTAGAGAGGGAGCTTTCGAAGCGTCTATCGCGACCTGTAGAAGTAATAAACGCCGGTGTGCCGGGTTATGGCACCTGTCATGAGCTGGTTCTGCTAGAGCGGTTGTTGCCGGTACTACAGCCCGACCTAGTTTTGCTGTGCTTTTATGTTGGCAACGATCTCGTAGATAACCTGCACTGTTTGCAGGCTGGAGTGAACTCTGAGCGTATAGTAGACGGTGTTTTTGTTTCTACTAAGCGCTATCACGTCAGAGCCGACGAAGTTGAGAGGCGAGGGCGCAAAGGCCTAATAGGGCTGTTGTTACGAAGCTATCTCTACAACCTGCTTGAGATGAAGATCGACACTTTAAAGACTCAGGCTGGCGTTCAAAAGAAGCCACAGACACTCTACAAGTCTGTCTATAGCTTTCATGGCAAGGCTACAGACCAGCAAGCTCGCGTCTATGCTTACACGCGCAAGCAGCTCGAGGCTATGTTGCAGATCTGTAGTGGCCGAGGGACTAAGCTTGCCGTAGCTTTGTTACCTGCTCAACTTCAGGTCTATGAAGAAATGTTTGCTGAGCAGTTGGTAGGGTTCAGTGTGAGTAGTCAGGATTATGAGATTGACCGCCCCAATAAAGTACTTTCAGAGATGCTTTCACAGATGAATGTTCCGGCGATAGATCTCTATGAACCGTTTCGAGAGAGGAGGGGTAAAGATTTGTACTACCGCCATGACGGCCATTGGACTAAGCGGGGTCACAGACTTGCTGCAAAAATCCTCGAACCTTTTCTGCTAGGTTTAATCGAAGTTGCTGATTCGTCAGCACGACCTGACTAAGCGATCGGTTGCTTAGCTTGCCGGCTTACATGTAAGAGAGGTAGATAGCCGTATGAAGTTTTTTGCGCAGCTTTGGGTACTTTGGAAAAAGCTGGCTTTAACTATAGGTTATTATCAGACGAGGCTGATATTGACGCTGATTTATTTTTTAATAATTCCGATATTCACGCTTATTAAGCTTAAAGATCCGCTGCGTAAGCGTCATAGCGCCCCAAGTTGGCTAAATCGTTTGCCTGAATCTGACATACGACAAAGTTTTAAGAGGATGTTCTGATGTATGTACTTGGTATATCCTGTTTTTATCACGACTCTGCAGCCGCTCTGGTAAAAGACGGTTCTTTGATAGCTGCTGCGGAAGAAGAACGTTTCAGCCGCCAGAAACATACCTCACGGTTTCCGTCTGCTGCTGTGCGTTATTGCTTAAGTCAGGCAGGCATTACTATCGATGATGTAGACTACATATGCTTCTATGAAAAGCCTTTTGTTAAGTTTGACCGAATACTCACGACGCTGATAGCGGAGTTTCCTCGAACCTATGCTGCTTTCATGAAGGCCCTGCCGCTTTGGTTAAGCGAGAGGCTTTGGACGAAGACTGTAATTCAAAAGTATCTCGGAACGGAGAAAGAGATTTTATTTAACGAGCATCATATGTCGCATGCTGCAAGCGCATACTTTTGCTCTCCTTTTGAGCGGGCAGCAATACTGACTGTTGATGGAGTGGGCGAATGGTGCACGACTGCGTATGGTATAGGAGAAGCTAATCGGATTACGCTTGAAGGTGAGATACGTTTTCCTCATTCGCTTGGCTTGTTTTACAGTGCAGTCACTGCTTATCTCGGCTTTCATGTAAATGATGCTGAATGGAAAGTTATGGGACTTGCTGCTTATGGGCAGCCTCGCTATGTTGAGCAGTTTGAGCAGCTGCTTGAACTTAGAGGTGACGGTAGCTATCGACTAAATATGGACTATTTTGCTTTCCATTACTCTACTAAGCTACCGTTTAGCCACCGTTTTGAGCGTCTCTTTGGGAGACCTCAGCGCAAGCCTTCAGAGCCGCTCGATGAATTTCACAACGACATAGCAGCTTCGGCACAGTTGATGATAGAACGCGCTATGGTGAATATGGCTTCAGCACTTTATCGACGCTATAAGGTGGACGCTCTTTGTCTTGCTGGCGGAGTTGCTCTCAACAGCGTAGCAAACTGGCAGATAGCTCGCCGGTCAGGCTTTAAGCATCTTTTTATACAGCCTGCGGCAGGGGATGCTGGCGGTGCCATAGGAGCAGCGTTTTCAGTCTATCACCTGATGCTTGGCCAACCGCGCAAGTTTGTCATGGAGCATGCCTACTGGGGCCCGGAGTATTCTGATGAAGACATAGTCCGTTTTCTTGATGAGAACGGCATAGAATACAAGCAATACTCGAGGGATGCTTTGCTTGAAGAGACGGCTAAACTGATAATGGCTGACAAAGTAGTAGGCTGGTTTCAAGGACGGATGGAGTTCGGGCCTCGTGCTTTGGGCGCTCGTAGTATTTTGGCGAATCCCACTAATCCAGATATGAAGCGTATAATCAACTCAAAGATTAAGTTTCGCGAGTGGTTTCGGCCGTTTGCACCGAGCGTTACTGAAGAGGATGCAGCGAAATATTTTGATATAGGAGAGCATACTAGTCCGTTTATGCTGCTTGTACCTGAAGTACGTCCTGAAGCAAGGGCACTGATACCGGCGGTAACTCATCAAGACGGTACAGGTAGGGTGCAGACGGTAAGCCGTAAAGTGAATCCTCTCTACTACGATCTGATACGTGCTTTCGAACGGATATCTGGTGTACCTGTCATAGTCAACACTTCTTTTAATGTTCGGGGTGAACCTATAGTTTGTACTCCGGCAGACGCATATAATTGCTTTATTAGGACGGATATGGATGCATTGGTTATAGGCAATGCTATAGTTACGGCCAAGACAAAGGGTGCAGTCTATTCTGAAACTGAAGTAGAGCAGATGGAAGCGCGCATAGCAGAGCTTGAACCAGAAATAGCTTTCTAATGGAGAGAATCGATGATGAAAAATCTCAAAATAGCCCTCGAGCTACTACATTTTCTCAAACAAGAAAAGAAGTGGTGGCTGATGCCTCTGGTAGTGATTTTTTTGCTAATAGGTGCTTTGATGCTTTTTGTACAAACCTCACCTCTAGCTCCGTTCTTGTACTCGCTGTTTTGAAAATCCTGCCCCGCTGACAAGAGTAGTCTTTACTCTTAGGGGGGGCAGGTTGTAGTCCTAGCGGTTATAATAGGCTGCATTTCGCTCGATAAAGTGTTTCCATTGTTCAGGCACTTCATCGTCGCGAAAGATTGCTGTTACCGGGCAGGCAGGTTCACATGCGCCGCAGTCGATGCATTCATCGGGATTGATGTAGAGCATTTCCTCTTCTTCAAACCCGGCCTCGTCTTTGCGAGGATGAATGCAATCTACCGGACAGACGTCTACGCAAGCCGTGTCTTTTGTTCCTATACAAGGTTCAGTGATTACAAAAAAGCCCATAGCCTCATCTCCTTACATGTCGAAAAGCGAGTCTTGAAGGCCTACATTTACCTTCAAATTTCTCCATTCAACTTTTGAGTCGATCTGGCCTTGGCGGATGCTTTGCCACTCTACAGGCAGCAGTAACTCGGCGTCTATAAGTATGATATCGAGTTTGCCAGGTCTCGTGATCTCAAGCCTATAGAGCCTCCTCGAACTTTGTACTTCGCTTACTTGGCTTTCGCCTTCGAATACTGCACGCTCGATATCACCTATCGTACCGCCAAGGTGCGAATCGACGAAGCGGCTGCCATCTTTGTCGCGCAGCCGCCGGTCGTCTGGATCCATAGTAACGGTAAACAATCCTAGAATTCCACCTGCTTTTGCACGTACTTTACCGCGAGCAGTCAAAATTGCTACAGCACCTTTGTCGCTACCATCAGTTACCTCTAACCTTATGAGCGCTGGCTTTTTGAAATAATACCTATGCGCGTCGAGTTTTAACCTGCCTTTTTTAAAACTCGTCGTGTACATATGACAGCTGTAGTCTTGCAAAGCGGCGAATTTGCGCTTCATTGCGTCTACTAGCATTTTGGCATCGGGCGTAAGTCCGAAAGTGCCGACGTAGGTAGCAAGCACGGCGATCGCCAACATTGGCTGTGTCCTCAGTTTTTCTATTTTGAGCGGATATGCTAGCATAGGCAACTAATCTGCTAAAAGGGTGAAATGATGAGGACGTTGTTGCTTAATCCGCCTTCTTTCGAGGGTTTTGATGGAGGTGCTAGTTCTCGCTGGCCAGCTACGAGAGAGATCGCGTCGTTTTGGTATCCTGTATGGTTAGCTTACCCGGCTGGTCTTATTCCTAAGTCGCGGCTGCTTGATGCTCCGCCACATGGCGTAAGCGTGAATCAGACTGTGGAAATAGCAAAAGACTACGATTTCGTCGTGCTGTTTACTTCTACTCCGGGCTTCAAAAATGATGTTCGGCTGGCTGAGATGATGAAAGCTGCTAAGCCGGATATAAAGATCTGTTTTGTCGGTCCGCACGTGACCGTGCGACCTGAAGAGTCGCTGCGAGCTTCGGCAGCGATCGACTTCGTAGCACGTAAGGAATTCGATTACACCGTTGCCGAGTATGCAGAGGGCCGTCCTCTGTCTGAGATAGACGGAGTAAGCTATATAAAGGATGGTCATGTAGTGCACAATCCTGATCGCAAGCCGCTGCATGACTTAGACAAGCTGCCTTTTGTCGTAGACATATACAAACGTGATCTTGATATTACTAAGTACAACGTTCCATTTTTGCTTCATCCGTACATAGCCTTCTATACTGAGCGTGGCTGCCCTGCGCTGTGTACCTTCTGTCTTTGGCCACAGACGATAAGTGGGCATCCGTGGCGTACTAGAAGTGCTGATAACGTCGTCGAAGAAGTACGTCGTGCACTTGAATACTTTCCTAATTTGAAAGAGATATTCTTTGATGACGATACTTTTGCTTGGCGCAAGTCGCGGGTGCTTGAGCTATGTGAGAAACTTAAGCCGCTTAAGTTTACCTGGTCATGCACTTCGCGTGTGCACACTGACTATGAGACTCTCAAGGCTATGAAAGAAGCTGGTTGTCGCCTCTTGATAGTAGGCTTCGAGTCAGGCGATGACCAGATACTCAAAAACATAAAGAAGGGAGCTACTACCGAGCAGGCACGCCATTTTATGAAGAACTGTAAGAAGCTCGGTATACTTGTTCACGGCGATTTCATAATCGGCTTGCCGGGAGAGACAAAAGAGAGCATAGAGCGTACCATCCGGTTTGCCAAAGAGCTGGATTGCGAGACTATACAGGTGTCGATAGCGCATGCTTATCCAGGTACGGAGATGTATGAACAGATGGTGCAGATGGGGTTTTTGGATGATAGCGATGAGATGGCCGATGAGCAGGGGCATCAGTTACCACAGGTAAGGATACCAGGCTTGAGTAAGGCAGAAGTGATGCAGAGCGTCGAACGTTTCTACGACGAGTACTACTTTAGACCTCGGGTAATAGCACGTATCGTAAGTAGAGCAATCTTTGATGGGCAAGAGCGTCGTAGGCTTTACAACGAGGCTCGTCAGTTTTTGCAGCTGCGCTCAAAACGTAAGGGCTACGTACGCCAACAGATACAAGCGCAGCAGCTTGGTAGTTCCCACAAAGGGGTCTAGTAGTAGTTCTTTTCGAAGATAGCGCGTATTCTCTCTATATCCTTGGTAAGGCCTAGAGCCAGCATCAGCTTAATCCTGGCCTTTTGACCGGGTAAGTGTCCGCCTAGGATAGCTCCCATCTGTCGGAGTTCATGGCCACCGCCTGTATAGCCATAGGTATCTAGTACACGTCCTCGTAAGCACCTTGAGACGACTACTACTGGAATGCAGCGTCGTACAGCATTTTCCACACCAGGAATGGCGTAACTAGGGATGTTTCCACGGCCGAGCGCTTCTATGACTAGGCCATGAGTGCCGCTTTCTACGGCATAATTTATAAGCCGATCGTCTACGCCTGCCGCCATTTTGATGATATCGACATGTGTATCTATCGTATCGGTATGGATATGTTCGCGAAAAGCAGGTCGACGCAGTATCAGTACTCGGTCGCGGTCGACTATACCGAGCGGCCCGAAATTCGGGCTCTGGAAGGTGCCAAGCGCCTCGGTATGCGTCTTTGTTACTTCACTTGCGGCGTTTATCTCGTCATTCATCACTACTACTACGCCCAGACCGCGAGCTTGCTCGCAGACGACGGTACGTACTGCGGCAAGCAAGTTTGGCGGTCCGTCCCAACCTGGCTCGGAGCTGCTGCGCATAGCACCTACCAGTGCTACTGGCTTTTCACTGGTAAGCAGCAAGTCGAGGCAATAGGCGGTTTCTTCCAAAGTGTCCGTGCCATGCGTGACTACAGCTCCGCAGATGTCTTCGCGTTCGAGCAGCCGTCGTAGTTCTTCAGCAAGTTCTAGCATTAAGCCAGGCGTCATGTGTGGACCTGGTAAGCGTGCAAAGTTTACAAGTTCATACTCGGCAAGCTTTTCTAGTCCCGGGACTGTAGCCAGGATCTGCTCGCCAGACAATACAGGTATAGCGGCTCCCACTACCGGATCTGTTTGCATAGAGATGGTACCACCTGTGAAGACAAGCGCTACACGTTTCATATCCTCTCCTTACACAAGACAGCTCAGTGCTTGAATAACATCGTTGTGATTCAAGCTTTATTCCTCCTTCCAGACAGGGATACGCCCTGGAGTATAAGGAGCGCCGGCACGCTCGATGGCTTGTTCCAAGGCTTTTAGCTCGTTTTCTATGACGCTACGCAGCTTTTCGAGCTCTACGGAAAATTCTTCTGAGGCTATCTTATAAGATTCTATGTGCGTCTGCGTAGGCTTGGCGGTAGACATTCGTTCTTCTTCGATTATCTGCATAATTCGATCATAGATGGAAGGAGCGTCGTTTTCTTGTCGTGCTCTCATTACGACGTCGCCATTGAGCTTCATCTGTATTGCCTGCAAGATTTTGTCTAGCTCGTGTGCCTTATCAACGAATGCCGAAGTGTCTGCTTGGGTGTCCTTTAGTGCTACTTGGATGAAACGTAAGCGTTCTCGAGCTTGTTCGGTGGCTTCTTGTGCACCTCGGACGGCGCGGTAGAGTCGACTGAGTTTTTGCTGGAAAGCATACAGTTCAGCAAAGTCTTCGCTTGGCATTCGGTTGCTGCCTTCGGTAACTACTTTGAACTCTACAGGGCCAGCTAGATGCTTGGTCGCACCGTTTATACGTTGTTGTAGGGTTACCTTATAGGTACCGGGCAATACTAAAAATCCTCCGGACAGGTCTGGTACAAGCTCGTCTCGTGGCTCTTGCTTGAGCTTTGCTGGTGACAGATCGCTGCTGCGTAGATTCCAAGCTACTCGGTGAATCCCTGCTGTAGTCGGCCCGTTTAGCCTGCGTAGGACGTGGCCATCTGAATCACTGATAGTCAAGATGATCTCCGGTGAAGGCTCTAGCGCTTCTTCGCGTAGCTCGCTGCGGCTCGGATAGTTGATAGCTCGGCCGCTCTTTTCTGCTTCTTTCTCGCGTTCTTGTCGCTTTTCCTTAAGCGTCTTTAAACTTTCTTTAAGATAGTATGTGAACACGGCCCCGTAGGGTGGATTTTCTGCTATGAAGAAACTCTCGCCATGGAAACCTCTCCCAGGCTCGCCGAAAGGCTCAGTAATTACATACATAATCGCATCTTTTACCGGAAAGAGCTTTGCTGGTTCTTCGAGAGCTTTGTTTCCGACGAGCCTAAGGGGTGAGTAGTCGTCGAGTATGTATAGGCCTCGGCCGAAAGTAGCTATTACCAGGTCGTTTTCACGTTTCTGAATGGCTATGTCTCGCACGGCTATAGTAGGCAACCCACCTTTTAGCCTTATCCATTTGTCACCGCCATCTGTGCTGAAGTACAGCCCGTATTCAGTACCTAGAAAGAGAAGTTCGGCTGATAAGTAGTCTTCGGCTATAGTCCAAACGGGGCTATTTTCTGGTAGGTTAGAAGACAGCGACTTCCAGCTACGGCCTCTGTCAGTACTTCGTAGGACGTAGGGTTTAAAATCGCCGTTTTTATGGTTGGAAAACGTAGCATATACGGTATTGACGTCATGTTGTGAAGCTAGCACGCAGGTCACGTAAGTCATTTCTGGCACATTGCCTACTTTATCTATCCTATGCCAGTTGTTGCCGCCGTCTTCAGTAACCTGTATCAGTCCGTCGTCTGTACCGACATAGATTAGCCCTTCTTTTTTAGGCGACTCGGTTAGTGCTGTGATGTTACCATAGAACGAAGTGGAAGCATGCTTAGCTACAGCATCCGGTCCCCAGATCTTGCCCATAACTGGCAGCTTGTCCCGGTCAAGTTGCCTTGTTAGGTCACCACTTATAGCTCGCCAGCTGTTGCCTCGGTCATCGCTGCGAAATAGCTTGTTTGCGGCAAAGTAAAGTCTGGTATGCGAGTGTGGGCTGATAAGTAATGGTGAGTCCCAATTCCACCTAAGCGGTGGTTCGCCCTTCCCTTCTTGGGGCTTGATACCTACCCTTTGGCCGGTCTTTTTGTTAAACCTGACAAGACCACCGTACTGATACTCGCCGTAGACGGTATCTGGATCTTCTGGATCGATTTTGACGTGAAAGCCATCTCCACCGACTACGACGCGCCAATCGTAATTGGTTATGCCGTTAGCTGTGCGTGTGCGAGACGGACCATACAGAGTGAAGTTGTCTTGAGTTCCACCATAGACGTTGTAAAAAGGAAGCTCGTTATCTACTGCTACGCGGTAGAACTGTGTCACGGGTAGGTTAGTCATAAAGCGCCAGTTTTCGCCGCGGTCATAGCTTTCGTATATGCCACCGTCGCATCCTGCTAACAAATAGTCTGGATTGTTTGGATCTATCCACAAGGCGTGATTATCTACGTGTTTATTTTTCTCACCTAGCCTACGAACGGTCTTACCGCCGTCATCGGAGACCATATTGTAGGTGTTCAGAATATAGACTCTATCAACATCCTTCGGATCGGCTACTATCTGGCTGTAGTACATTGCAGTGGCATTAAAAGGGTTGCGCTTTTCCCATGTAGCTCCGTAGTCGGTAGATCTAAAAACGCCGCCTTTATCTGCTACAGCTTCTATTATTGCGTAGACGACTCTAGTGTCTGCTGGGGATACCGTAAGTCCTATTCTGCCCATTTCGCCTACTGGAAGACCTGCTTTCATTTGCTGCCAGGTTTCGCCGCCGTCCGTGGATTTGTAGATACCACATTCAGGGCCGCCGTTTATAAGTGTCCAGACATGCCTTCGGCGTTGGTAGGTACTAGCGTACATCACATCAGGGTTTTTAGGATCGATTACTACGTCAGAGACGCCAGTGTTTTCGCTAATGTTAATTACTTGCTTCCAAGTGTCGCCGCCGTCAGTGGTTTTGTAAAGTCCTCGATCTCCGCCTGGTGCCCAGAGCGGGCCTTGAGCTGCTACGAAGACGACTTGTGAATTGCGTGGATCGATTACGATTCTACCTATATGCTCAGAGCGTTTTAGGCCGACGTTTTTCCAACTTTTACCACCGTCAGTGGATTTGTACACACCGTCGCCGTAGGAGACACTACGTTGAGAGTTGTTTTCACCAGTTCCTACCCACACTGTGAACGGGTTTTTTGGGTCTATTGCTACAGCGCCTATCGAATAAGAGCCTTCCTTATCGAATATTGGTTCGAAGGTAATACCAGCATTCTTGGTAACCCAGACACCACCGGAAGCCACTCCCACGTAGTAATGTGCTCTATTTTTTGGATTTACTGCTAAGCTACTAATACGGCCGGACGTTAGTGCCGGTCCTAGGGAGCGTAGCTTTAATCCAGAAAAAAGATCATCGTCGGACGTAGGGGGAATTGTGCAAAGTAAAAGTGTAAGGATATAGCCTTTCATTACCCACCTCTCTTAAGGAGTAGAGTTTATTTAAATCTGCAGATTACACAAAAATTGGATTTTTCTATAGCGCTGTAGGCAACGAGTTTATTTCCTGGACAGGCTATTCCTCGTGTGCTAGCTTTTTGCCATAGCCTAAATACCTTTGAGAGGAAGGCTCTGTATGACGATAAAGAAGCTAAAAGTGTTGTTTATTTTTTCAGTGTTGGGTTTTTTTGCTCTGCCAGTGGTTGCTACGATAGGGCAGACCATGCCGGGGAAAATGGTTTTTGATGATCCTGAAAATCACAATAGTCCGTACGCAGGTGATTATGGGAAAGTTGATTTTGATCACGATCAGCATGTCAAGGCAAGGCCGGCAAGTGGTGGTGGGGAGAAGGAAAGCTGTGTGACGTG
This sequence comes from Blastocatellia bacterium, assembly GCA_025057015.1. Classification (GTDB taxonomy): domain Bacteria; phylum Acidobacteriota; class Blastocatellia; order Chloracidobacteriales; family JADJPF01; genus JANWYG01. The sequence continues at coordinate 119,904 of JANWYG010000021.1, read as the reverse complement.
TCATCACACTAACTCCAGCAAGTTGACTGAAGCGCTAGAAGAAGAAGTTCCGAAATGTACAGCTTGCCATACCGATACTGAAGGACCTAGTCCTCTCGAAGGGACAAACGAGTCCAAGAAATTCAAGGGTTTGACAGCTATTATTGCTGAGGAAGCTTTTCACGGCAAAGGCAGCAATGTTGGTTGCATAGGTTGTCATCAAACTCTTGACCAAAGTCCAAAATCTTGTAAGGAGTGTCACAAGAGCGACTGAGTTTTGGATGTGTTACGGATGAGCTTCTTAGCTGGTTGCGGCACTTGGGCGTTTTGTAGCTTTGGCAGACTAAGAGCAAGCTGTTTGTGCGAGCTCAACTTAGCTCGATGATAGTGGCAGCAAGTAGCGGTATAAGTAGCTCGTGGTGTCCTGTAATAGCATAGCCTCGGCCGACTCCGGCAACTGGTCTACGTACTACGTTTGTCATCGGTCGATAGTGTTGTATAAAGTCTAGGTTGACTGTAACAAAGTTTCTTAGCGGGAAACCGAGATTACGGACGACGGTTACAGCTTTTAGGAAGACTTCTGGCATAAGCACAGCCGAGCCGATGTTTAAGTATACTCCACCGTCGGATAGCTCTCTGACGAGCGAGCAAAAGATTCTGAAGTCTGTATGGGTTGCTTTGCCTAAATCGGCACCGTTTGCCGTTCTGTGCATATGTACTATGTCAGTACCTATTGCTAGATGTACTGTTACTGGTACGGATAGTTTGTAAGAGACGGCAAGTAGTGACTGATCTAGTCTTGTACTATCGAGTTGTTGTAGTAGAGCGCCTAGGGCTTCGCCAAGACCTATGTTTTCTTTTGCGGCAGTGGCTGCAGCGGCATTGAACATCTGTCCGGTCTCTTCGGCCATGCCGAAGTCTCCGCTGTGTATGCTGTAGTCTACATCTTCAGAAGTGAACCCGGCGTAGCATAGCTCAAAGTCATGTATAGCTGCCGATCCGTTCATAGCTACAGCTGTGATGATGTCGCGCTCAATTAGATCTATTAGTATTGGCCCGGTACCGCATTTAATTACATGTCCTCCTATTCCAACTATAACGGCACGCTTAGCTTGCCTAGCATCGACAACAGCTTTAGCTACTGCTTTGAGATCCTTTGCTGCAAGAATGTCTGGCAAGCAGTCGAGCCAAGCAGCGAAGTTCATTCCTTTGACATAAGGCTTTGCTAGCTGTGCTGCGGTAACCTTGCTTGGTCGATCTAGTAAGCGGTAGGTTTTAGTCTCACCAAAGTCGATAGGTTGCACGTCGTATTTGCTCATGGTTGTATAGATCCGTAGAGTTCGTGCTCGACTAATTCGCAGATTATGTGTCCTATCATTATATGCACTTCTTGAACTCGCGCCGTGGAATTACTCGGCACTATCAGGGCATGGTCTACTAGGGCGGCAAGCTGACCACCATCTTTGCCAAGCAATCCTACGGTAGTCATGCGAAGCTGCTTAGCTTGTTTGATGCCTTCTATGACGTTTGGCGAGCTACCACTTGTACTAATTCCTACAGCGACGTCACCACGACGGCCGAAAGCAGCTATCTGCCTACTGAAGACATGTAGAAAAGCAGAGTCGTTGCTGATAGAAGTAAGTACCGAGGTATCTGTAGTCAGCGCAAGTGCAGGGATAGGCGGATGGTCAAAAGAGAAGCGATTGATAAACTCTGCGGCTATATGTTGTGCGTCTGAGGCACTTCCACCGTTGCCAAACAGGTAGATGCGACCGCCTGCTTTAAGTGATTCGGCTATCGTGCGGGCGACACGACCTACGTCGGCCGTATGTGCGGCAAAGAATCTGCACTTTACATCGAGGCTTTGGTGCACTATTTCGGTTATTTTTTCTATCATATGAACTCAACCTTCGGTCGAGTATATGCTGTAGAAGGCTTGACGGCAAGCTGAGGTAACAGGGTTTACCGATAGTATGACTTAGCTTCCATAGAATACATCTCTATTTCTGCCTCAGACAGACCTCCGCTTGGTGTTACCGTTATTTTTTGCTCGCGACCGGTAAGCTTGTCTCGTGCGGAAACATGCACTATCCCGTCGGCATTTACTTCAAAGCAGACTTCTATTTGCGGTATTCCGCGTGGTGCAGGCGGGATACCTACCAGGTCGAACTTGCCGAGAGAGCGATTTTCGCTTGCTCGGTCACTTTCACCCTGTAAGACGTGTATTTGCACTGTAGACTGATTATCTACAAGTGTAGTGAAAGTCTTCGTCTTTTTTATGGGTATGCTGGAGTTTCGTTCGATAAGGCGAACGAATTTGTCGCCGTGAGTTTCTAGTCCTAGCGAGAGGGACAAAACGTCCACCAGCACGATATCCTTGACTTCGCCAAGTAGCACGCCACCCTGTATTGATGCTCCCATGGCTACTACTTCGTCGGGGTTTATTTCACAGGAGGGTTTGCGCCCAAAGATCTGTTCGACTCGCCGTTGTACGATCGGTGAGCGGGTTTGGCCGCCCACGAGCAGCACCTTGTCTATGTCTGAAGCCTTAAGCCTGGCATCCCAGAGAGCCTTCTGACAGGGGTCTACGGTACGCTCGACTAGGTCGAAGACTAGGTGTTCGAAGTGTTCTCTTGTCAGCTCTCTAACAAGATGTTTAGGACCTGTGTGATCGGCGGAAATAAACGGTAGATTGATAGTGGTTTCCGAGGCGAAAGACAGGTCACATTTAGCTCGCTCGGCAGCTTCTTTGAGGCGCTGTAATGCTAATCGGTCATTACGCAGGTCAATGCCTGTCTCTTGGCGAAATTCTTCTATAAGCCAGTCGATGATCTTGTTGTCGAAGTCTTCTCCACCTAGGAAAGAATCGCCACAAGTGGAAAGCACCTCAAAGACACCATCATTCATTTCAAGTATTGAGATGTCGAAAGTTCCCCCGCCAAGGTCATATACAGCTATACGCTCGTTTGCCTTCTTGCCTAGTCCATAAGCCAGAGCTGCTGCCGTTGGCTCGTTAATGATACGCTGCACGTTTAGCCCGGCGATCCTGCCGGCATCTTTAGTAGCTTGCCGTTGGAAGTCGTCAAAGTAAGCTGGTACTGTAATTACTGCTTCTTCTACCTCTTCGCCTAAGAAATCTTCAGCAGCTGCTTTGAGCCTTTGAAGGATTATCGCTGAGATTTCAGGTGGAGAGTAGTCTCGCCCCATGACTCTCACCCGAGCGTCTCCGTTAGGGGCTTCGGTAATTTCATATGGAACGGAGTCTATGGCGCGCTGTACTTCAGGGGAATTATACTTGCGGCCTATCAACCGCTTTACTGCATAAACTGTATTGCTGGTATTTGTAATAGCTTGGCGCTTAGCTATGTTGCCTACCAAGCGTTCCCCTTTTTCAGTGAAGGCTACTATGGAAGGTGTGGTTCGGCTACCTTCTTTGTTAGGTATAACTTGTGCTATTCCACCTTCCATTACTGCCATGCAGCAGTTTGTAGTTCCTAGATCTATGCCTATAACTCTGCCCATATCTTTCCCCATACGACGATTTAACGAGGCCAAGATATGAGCATACTATAAGCGAGTTTATAACTCAATATCTATGCCTATTTCAACTGGTTAGCCTACGTATCACTTCTACCGAGCAGTGAGCTCTCGCAACTACTGCTGAGGAGACACTTCCTAGTAGTAGTCGTCTTAGCATACCAAGTCCGCGTGAGCCTACAAAGATAGCGTCTGCGGCAAGTTTCTCAGCACTGTGCAAGATACTTTTCTTTGGGCTTTCCTCGGAGATTACCGAATTGACGGTTAGTCCAGCAAGCCGCAGATGCTCGCTTGCGGCGTTCTGAATGCTTTGAGCATAGGCATATAACTCGGCTGTTTTAGAAAGTTTTAGGTTTACACCTGTATCTTGGGAGTGAGTATTGGTGCTATCTATGGCATACGGATTGATTGAGGTAACCAGCGTGACTTCGCTGTTTGCCGGCCAGCAGCGACTTGCTACAGCTTCTACGGCTGCTTTGGCTTCGGTAGAGCCATCTAGACCTATCACTATCTTTACAGGTGAACCTGGTTCATTTCTTGGTTTTCTCGCTACGCGTACTGAGCAGTGAGCTCCTGTGACAACTTGCAGAGACACACTGCCGAAGAAGAGCCGTTCTAATGCTGAGCGGCCGTGAGAACCTACTACCAATAAGTCTGGCTTCCATTCGTCAGCAAAACCAAGAAGTTGTACGGCGGGCGAGCCAACTTCACTTACCGCCTCGATATGCCAGCTAGGGAACATTTCGACAAGCTTCCTGCGAGCTTGCTCGGATAGCTTGCGGGGTGTTTCTAGATCAAATAAAGGGCTATTTTCATCTTCGGTAGGTGGTGCAAGCCATAGCTCACCTACGGAAAGTACTTTCACTTCTGCTGTTTTTGGTAAACCCGCCTGGTTCAAATCAAGCAGCATCTCGTCGGAATATTGTGAACCATCATAACCGATAAGAATCTTCATAATACCTCCTTATCTTGCATTCGGACTATTTCCACTGAGCAATGGGCGTGCGCGGCCACTTGCTGAGCTACAGAGCCGAGCAAAAATCTGCTGAGGCCACGTCGGCCGTGTGTGCCTACCAAGATGAGATCTGCTGACCACTGCTTAGCTTCATCCACTATTTCCTCGGCGGCTACCCCATCTCTGAGGATACCAGAGACCTGTTTGCCAACGGCTCTTATTTTAGCGACGGCTTCATCTATGATCTTCTGATGGTAGCTCTTCAAAGTTGAGAAGTCATAGTCTAACACTGATTCTTCTCCGGTAACGTAAGACAATGCTGGAATTTCGGCTACTGATACGACTCTAAAGAGCGACTCTTGTGGCCAAGGCCGCTTTAGAACAGCCTCCAGAGCTGCCTCACTGTACTTTGATCCATCTGTAGCTATTAGTATGCGCATTTTTTCTCCTTGCTAAATACTCCATTTGAGTGGTCTACAGACTAGCACAGGACACGGAGCTTGCCTGAGCACTCTATCGGCGTTCGAGCCAAAGAGTGCTCTGAAACCAAATCCTGCACCTCGGCTTCCCATACATATCAAGTCGACTTTTTTCTCTTCTGCATAGTTGAGTATCTCGCGGTAGGCTAGGCCAGCCACTACGACATGTTCTAAGCCTGCGGTTTGAGGAACTGCAGATTTTAGCTTGGCTAACACCTGAGAGTATCGGAAAGGTACTTCTTCGTCTTGTTGCGTTGCTAGAACGTGTAATACATATATGGTGCAAGTCTTTATGCTTGCTAAAACATATGCATAAGCAAGTGCTAGATCGGAATATTCTGAAAAGTCATATCCTACGAGGATGCTGTTTATGACGAATCGCTCGTTTGCTTCATCTGCATGTGAAATGAGTACTGGGCAGGGGGCTGTTCTACTGATAGCTTCTGCTGTAGAGCCAAGTATAGCTGCTGCGTAAGGTCGACGCCTTGAACGCATCACTATCAGGTCAACTCGTCGTCTGCTGGCTTCTCTGACTATTGCCTCGGCAGGCTCGCCTTCTATTATTATCCCTTCCCAATAAAAGTTTGGGGCTAGAGTGTTTGTCTTTTCTAGTAGCTGCTTTATATGGTGAAGCCCTCGGACATGATCTCTGATGGCCTCCTTGTCCGGCTCTATACAGTAACAGACGTAGAGTTCTGCTCCGAAAGCAGTGGCTATAGAGACTGCCTTGCTGACTGCGGTAGCCGAGTCTTCAGTCAAATCTACTGGGCACAGTACTCGCTCGACTTTTTGCCGAATTTGGGCTTTGGACAACATATCTTTGCGAAAAACTTCCAAAAACTTTTGTTTACTACGTATATAAAGCAAGTACTATGCCAGGCCTATCTTTTTTAGACGATACCTTAACTGGTCGCGTGAAATGCCTAGTAACTCTGCCGCTCGCGTTTGATTGCCGTTACTGCGTTCCATGGCTTGCCTTACGAGGGATAGCTCTACCTCTTCGAGTTTGACGCCTCCAGGCGGCAAGACGAATCCTTTGTCTGGCTCTGTTGAGAGCGTGGAGAAATCGCAGGCTATTCCTCGGGGGAGATACTTGAGAGTTATCAGGTCACTTTCTTCTAGTATCATAGCTCGTTCTATGCAGTTGCGTAATTCTCTTACGTTGCCAGGCCAGTTATAGCGCAAAAATACAGCTTTTGTCTCTGGAGCGAGTCCTTTGATATGTCGGCGTAGCTTCTCGTTGAAATGAGCGATATAAGTTTCTGCGAGCCCTAATATATCTTCGCTACGTTTTCTCAGAGGGGGGATATCTATTTGTATTACTGAAAGTCTGTAATATAGATCTAGCCTAAATCTACCTGCCTCTGCTTCTACACGCAGATCTCTGTTTGAGGCAGCTATTACTCTTACGTCTAAGGGAATGTCTTTTAGCCCGCCGACTCTGCGAAAGGAGCTTTCTTCTAGCACACGCAGTAGCTTAGCCTGTAGTGAGAGTTCCATCTCGCCAATCTCGTCCAAAAAAATGGTGCCGCCATCAGCTTGCTCAAACAGACCTTCTTTGCGTGACTTGGCATCGGTGAAAGCACCTTTTTCGTATCCAAACAGTTCGCTTTCGATCAAATTAGCTGGCAGTGTAGCACAGTTGATAGCGACAAAAGGCCTATCACTTCGTCGTGAAGCGTAGTGTATGGCTTTAGCTAGCAGATCCTTGCCGGTACCACTTTCGCCTAAAAGTAGCACTGAGGTAGCTTCGCTTTCAGCAACCTTGCGGGCAAGCGCCAATGTCTCTTTCATCGACGGTGAATGGCCTACTATCTGCTCAAAACTGAACAGCCGGGATCTTTCAGTCTTTATCTTATTGACTTCTTGACGTAGCTTCTTTGTTTCGAAACCGTTACGTAGCGTAACCTGCAGCTCATCTAAGTTGATTGGCTTGCTTATGAAATCATATGCACCGCCGCGTAGAGCTGAGAGTGTGTCTGCAACCTGGACATTACCGGTGATCATAATGACTATGGTTTGCGGCGAAAGCTGCCTTATTTCCCTAAGTATGTCTAATCCTGAGCCATCTGGTAGGTGTATATCTAGCAACACGGCACCTGGACGTTCTGCATCGATTGTAGTTAGTGCGGTTTTAATGTCGGTTGCTTCGTGCACTTCATAACCCCAGCTCTTCAGGGCTTGCCTGGCGCTCCATCTAACTAGTTCATCGTCGTCTACTACGAGGACTTTTTCTTTAAACATAACTTGACCTCTTTACCGGCTACCTGTTGTAGTACTCCAGCAGAGATATTATCATCAACGGTGCTTCAATCAACTGTTATTGGATTGCGATATGACCTCTGAGACAGACAGTTTAGAAAAGCTAAAACAACAAGTAGAGGAGCTGCACAGACAAGTGCAAATACTTACTGCTGCAAAGGCAGATCACGAGCGAGCTGAGAAGCGTTTTCTCGGACTATTAGAGTCTGCACCAGACGCTATAGTCATTTCTGACAGCAGCGGCAGGATAGTTCTTGTCAACGAACAGACGGTAAGACTGTTTGGCTATGAGAGGGCTGAGCTTCTTGGACAGCAGCTAGAGATACTGCTACCTGAGGCGCTTAGGAGCAGGCACAAGGAACACCGAGCTGAGTATGAACGCAATCCTCGCGTTCGACCGATGGGCGTAGGACTGGAGCTAAAAGGACGCAAGAAAAGTGGCTCGGAGTTTCCTGTGGAGATAAGCTTGAGTCCGTTATTTGAGCCAGACGGGCTGCTAGTTACTGCGATAATAAGGGATGTAACAGAGAGAAAGCAGGCTGAGGAGGATCTAAAACATGCCTATGCCCGACTACATGCGCTCAACGAAGAGCTAGAGCAGCGAGTTGAAGAACGGACTCGTGAGCTGAGTACTGCTAATTCGGCGTTAAAAGAGTTAGTCGAAAAGGTGCGTAAGCAAGCTGAACTCCTCGACAAGGCGCAAGATGCAATCATCTTACTCGATCTTGAAGGAAAGATACTCTATTGGAACAGCAGTGCTGAGCGTCTCTACGGCTGGACGGCTCAAGAGGCTGTAAGCAAACACATAGCTGATTTAGTGGCTAATGCAGATCCAGGGCTTTCTTCGGTTGGCCTAAAGAATGAAGGTGTATTTGAAGCGAGGCAACTACGGCGTGATGGCAGGCCGCTTATCGTGGAGTGTCGGTGGAAGCTGATGAAGGATGATGCCGATCGGCCAGAATCTGTGTTGCTCGTCAATACGGATATAACGGACAAAAAGAAGCTTGCTGAGCAATTTCTTAGAGCTCAACGAATGGAAAGCATAGGTACGCTAGCAAGTGGGATAGCACATGACTTAAACAACGCTCTGACGCCGATACTTGTCTCTGTGAGGCTGCTTCAGCGCGAGCTTGCTGCTGATGAGCGATATGCTGCGCTGTTGGCTGCTATAGAAGCTGGCGCTCAGCGCGGTGCCGACATGGTACGACAAGTACTTTCCTTTGCGCGAGGACTTGAAGGTGAACGAATACTTGTGCAGATGCGGCACTTGATCAAGGATGTGAGTAGGATACTACAGCAGACTTTTCCTAAAAATATAGTTGTTAAGGCTGATGTTCCAAAGGAACTCTGGTCAGTGTGTGGTGATCCGACACAGCTATATCAAGTCTTGATGAACTTATGTGTTAATTCAAGGGATGCTATGGTTAGTGGTGGTATGCTAAGTATAGAAGCGCAGAATGTGGTTCTTGATGAGAACTATTCTCGCATGCATCTTGAGGCACGGCCGGGCAGGTATGTTCTTATCAGAGTGACTGACTCTGGTACTGGGATACCGCAGCAAGTACTTGGAAGGATCTTCGAGCCGTTTTTCACTACGAAGGAGCCGGGTAAGGGTACGGGCCTGGGTTTGTCTACGGCTCTAGCTATAGTCAAAAGTCACGGTGGATTTATTGACGTGTATAGCGAGGCAGGCCGTGGTACGCAATTTAAGGTGTACGTACCTGCTGCTGAGCTTGTCGGCGAACCTTATGAGTCTGCACCTATTAGATCCATTCCTTTAGGTAATGGCGAGCTTATCCTAATCGTGGAAGACGAACTTGCTATAAGAGAGATAACAAAGGTCACGTTGGAATCTTATGGTTACAAGACTATTTGTGTGTCAGATGGTACCGAGGCTATAGCTAGTTATGCAAAGAACATGGACCAGGTAAGGCTTGTATTTATGGACATGATGATGCCTAACCTCGATGGCCAAGCTACGGCCAAGATACTCAAGAAGATGAATCCTGCTCTAAAGATCATAGGCACTAGTGGACTGTCAGGAAATGAGAAAACTTTGGAGCATTGCGATGATTTTTTGTTAAAGCCCTACACTGCTGAGAAACTACTCGAAATGATAGCCAGTCACTTGCGATAGCTGCCTAACTTCTTTGGAATAGTTTTGAGAAAACTTTGTTTTCTTCAATGAGGAACTCCAGATAAGAGAGAGGAGGTTTATGCAAAAAATTGTCAAGGTTCTATTTATTTTGCTGGTAGCAGCTGTGCTCGTAGTCGATGTAGCTCCGCAGAGAGCGGCATCCAGTAGTATGAACTTCCAAGTACCTAGAGGCTTGCCTCAGGATCTCTGGGAGTCTCTCATACCTGCCGATAATCCTTTGACTCCGGAAAAGATCGCTTTAGGCGAGAAGTTGTTCTTTGACAAAAGGTTGTCAGCAGACCGTACGGTAAGCTGTGCTACGTGTCATGATCCGGCTTTGGGTTTTGCTGACTCAAACGCCGTTGCCGTTGGAGTAGAGCTAAAGAAGGGTGCTCGAAACTCACCTAGCATCATTAATGCTGTCTTTAATGAGCTTCAGTTTTGGGATGGGCGGGCGCCGTCGCTTGAGGAGCAGGCTAAGCTACCGCTGATAAATCCAATAGAGATGGGCATGAAGGACCATGACGCAGTGGTTGAGCGAGTCAAAGAAATACCTGAATATCGGGTCGAATTCGAGAAGGTCTTCGGAAGTGAAGGTATAACCATAGATACGATTGTGAAAGCCATAGCAGCGTTTGAGCGCGTACAGCTATCAGGTGATGCACCTTTCGATCGTTTTATTGCGGGAGATGCTTCTGCTATATCCGAGTCGGCAAAGCGCGGTTGGGAGCTTTTCAACGGTAAAGCGCGTTGTATCAGTTGTCATGCGTTTAACTCTACGAATCCCTTTTTCAGCGACTTTAAATTTCACAACATCGGTGTAGCAGCGAAAGATAGGAATTTTTCGCAACTTGCACGTAAAGCGCAGCAGCTTATAGCGGCAAACAAGGATAGGCAGCGTATCCAAGATGAGCTAGCGCTGTCGCCTGGCTTTTCGGAGCTTGGACGGTATCTGGTAACTGGAGAGCCGCGCGACATAGGTGCTTTCAAGACCTCGATGTTGCGCGATGTAGAGCTCACAGCGCCCTATATGCATGATGGGTCTGAAAAGACTTTGTTAGACGTAATCAAGTTTTATGACCGAGGTGGTGAAGTAAACCCCAATCTTGATGGTGGGATGCGTCCTTTGAAGCTTACCGATCAGGAAATGTTCGATCTGGTGGAGTTTCTGAAGACGCTTACGAGCGATGCAAGTAAGAAGCGTTTCTATTCGCTCAAACCGCAAACCAGAGAACCGGCAAAGTAGGAGGAATAGCAATGTTACCTTTGAAGTGGGAGAAAAAACTACAAGAGTATATGAAAAGTCGCGAGCGGTGGTTTAGCGAGCTGATGCAGGCTGGTAGTACTTGGCAGGGACGGCGCAAGTTCTTAAAGATGGCTGCTATGGCAGCTGGTTTTGCTGCGAGCAAGTCTTTTACGCCACATTCTTTTCAGCTAGTGGATGTTGTCTCTAGTGATGACAGAAAGCCGTTTACTTTTGCTTACATATCTGACTCACATTTATATGAAAAGACTCTTAACGAGCGGTTTGTTAGGCAGCTACAACGTGCCGTAGCCGATATAAATGCTCTAGATCCGCAGCCTGACTTCGTGCTCTACGGCGGAGATCTTGCACAATTAGGCCAGCCAGGCGAGCTAAAGCTAGGGGCTCAGATACTGAAAGAGATAAAAGCTCCAGTGAAGATGATGGTAGGCGAGCATGACTGGTTTCTCGATATGGGTGAGGTATGGAGAGAACTTTTTGGCCCGCCTTATTACTCTTTTGATCACAAAGGCGTGCACTTTATCACGTTGATGAGCGTAAATGAGAAGGATTTTTGGACGGCGAAGGGGTACTCTCCTATGGAGAGAATGAGGATAGTTGCTGGCTTAGACGATGCACGTCAGAGTCCTTTCGAAGTAGGTGAGGAAGAACGCGAGTGGCTCAAGCAAGACCTACAAAAGGTAGATAGAAAGACGCCTATAGTTGTATTTTCTCATTCACCGCTTTATAAGCTCTATCGAAACTGGAACTTTTGGACTGAAGATGCTGAGGAAGTTCAGGCACTGCTTAGACCGTTTGAGAAGGTGACAGTTATACACGGGCATACGCACCAAGTGCTTACTCATCGCATAGGTAACATCCACTTTCATGGCATGTTATCTACAGCTTGGCCTTGGCCATATGCGCCTACGGGTTTACCGAAGTTGACCGTGCAGATGAACCGCCAAAATCCGTTTAACCAGACTGATGGTTTAGGGGACGGTACTGTAGAGGTTCATGCTACAGGACGAGTAGACAAGCATTACAACCTGTGGAACAGAAATCCTATGCGAGTGAGCGCTCGCTATCTTGATAGTGAAGGGGCCGAGGACCGCCCACCAGCGACTACTCTGCCGTCTTACTAACTTTAGGAGGCGAAGGATGGAGAAAAAGTTAAAGGTACTTGTGGTGCTGCTGCTGTTGCTTGCTTTTTATGTAGTTAATGCGCAGCAGCATCCTTCGGTGAAGGATGAAGACAAGGTAATGACAGTAAAACTGTGTGATGGTGAGACTTACGTGCAACTTGAAGGACGTTTACCAAACGAACGATTGAGCCGCTCTGAAGCCGAAGCTGTAACTAACGAACTGATGGCCAAGTGGCTTGCAAAGCAGCCACCGGCTGTTGCAGCAGCTTGGACGAAGGAATACCAAGAGGGTAAGAAGAAAGCTCAGCAGAAAGCTCAGGCTAAAGCGGGTGACGAATCTGTAAAGCAGGAAAAACAGACTTATGAGTTTACCAAGCGCGACATACAGATGTGGGAGCGGGAACTTAAAAAGCTCATAGACTATGGTGACCAGATTTTTCACGATGATCAGCTCATAGGTAGCACCAATGGTGTCTCTTGCGCTATGTGTCATCCGAATGCTGCAAACACCCATCCAGAAACGTATCCGAAATATCAGATACAGTTGCAGCGTGTGGCGCTGCTGCGCGACATGATCAACTGGTGCATAGAGAATCCTTCGCGTGGTAAAAAGCTAGAGCCTGACGATCCAAAGATGCGTGCTCTGGAAGCTTATATTATGTCACAGCGTAAAGGTGTACCTATGGAGTATGGTAAGCATTAGTTTCAAAGTGATGCTCTTTTGAGTATTTGCTACTTTGTTTTGAGGAAGAAAAGGTGCTGACGTGCACTACTTAACGCCTTCAGGATACTGTACTACGGACGGTATGTTATACTGCTTAGCTAATAGACTATTGAGAGCTTAGCAGATGATCCCTATAAAAGACAGCATACCGTCTCGTACCTATCCCATCGTCAACGTCTGTTTAATAGCAATAAACATCGTTGCATTTATCTTCGAGTTATCGCTAGGAGACAGGTTGGATGAGTTTTTTAGGTCTTTTGCTGTAGTGCCGGCCAAATACTATTGGGCGGTCATGAAAGGTCACCCTGAATGGATACTGTATGAACCAGAGCTTTGGCTACCGCTGTTTACCTCTATGTTCTTGCATGGTGGATGGTTACATCTGATAGGTAATATGGTTTATCTATGGATATTCGGCGATAACGTGGAAGATCGGATGGGGCACTTTCGTTATGTTTTGTTTTACTTACTGTGTGGATTGGTGGCCAGCGCAGCGCATATATTGAGTGAACCGACATCTAGTATACCTAGCCTTGGTGCTAGTGGAGCCATAGCTGGTGTCTTAGGAGCTTATATACTGCTTTATCCACGGTCAAGAGTGCTAGTGATGATACCAATTTTCGTCTTTCTGGAATTCATAGAAGTGCCAGCTTTTATCTTTCTAGGTATATGGTTTTTGCAGCAGTTTGTGTTAGGCACGCTAAGTTTAGCTGAGACTGCGCAGACTGGCGGTGTTGCTTGGTGGGCGCATATAGGAGGATTTGTTGCTGGACTGGCTACTGTGTACTTGTTTGCGAAGCGTGATTACCGCGAGCCTGAATATGATATTTTCTGGGACAAGTTTGGACGCATTTACATCCGTCGCAGGTGGTAAACATTTTTCTTTGTCTGTGTAGGCTGGCTCAATATAATGTCTACACTGACAGTATCAGACTCACGTCAATCAGGGGAGGCTAGATGAGAGGGAGAACCATAGTACTTGCTGCTAGCAACTCAGAGTCTTCGGAGTACATGAAGAGCACTTGGCGGCAAATGCTTCTTGCTACGTTGCCCACGCAATATGCTCGTTTTATTTCGGATATATCAGTTAAAAATGAGGTTAATCCTGATGGACAGGCCAAATATGTACCTAACGGCCTCAGAGTAGTAGAATCGCTGTTGGTGGATCATTTCGGCGAAGAGAATGTAGCAGTGTGTTATCCGGAGCAGCTTGACCTGTTCGTAGGGCCTGACACTAAGGTTGTGGGCATACATGCTCATAATCCTTTAGGAATAACTTTTGCGACCGATGTCTACGCTCAGTTTTATGGCAGGGATGTCGAGCCTGTAAATGCTACCGAGTTTAGGAAGCTTATTTTGCATCCTGCACTGAAGAAGCATAAAGATCACATTAAGATTATAGTTGGTGGGCCTGGGTCTTGGCAGATAGAAAAGAAGAATCTACAAGACGCATGGGGTATCGATTGTATAGTGGATGGGGAAGCTGAGGATGTGGTTGTAGAGTTGTTCGAGGCAGCGGTAAGAGGAGAGCAATTGCCTAGACGCGTCGAATGTCACAGTCCCAAGCTAAGTAAGATACCTACTATAAAGCACCGGGCGACGTTCGGCGTGGTAGAGATCACGCGCGGATGCGGTCGTGGTTGTCAGTTCTGTTCTGTAGCGCTTAGGGCAGGTAAGTCCTTGCCACTTGAACACATAATAGAGAACACTCGAGTACAAGTGGCTGAAGGAGCTGACACGATACTGTTGACTACAGAAGATCTGTTTTTGTATGAGCAAGGGCCGCGGTTTCAGACTAATGTTCCTGCAATAAAAAGAATGTTGCAGGCTGTAGCCTCTGTACCAGGTGTCGAGCATGTGCTGTTGACCCATGGGACTATGGCCCCGGTAGTGCTCGAACCTAATATGATAGAAGAGCTGTCTGAGGTAGCAGTAAATAAAAGTCTGCACAGGCACAAGAAGTCTACACACCCAGAGAAGCGCTATGCTAATCTGTTTGTGGGAATTGAGACAGCTTCTGTAAGGCTCTTCAAGCAATATATGAAGGGCAAGTGCTATCCTTTCAGACCTGAGCAATGGCCAGATGTTATATTGAAAGGAATGGAAATACTGAATAAGAACAACTGGTTTCCCTTCTGTACCTGGATAGTAGGCTTGCCTGGAGAGACTGAAGAGGATACTAAGGAGTCGCTCGAGTTGCTGTATGCATTGAAAGGCTCTAAATGGTGTGTCGTTCCTACGCTGTTTGTGCCGCTTGAGGATACTAGGCTAGAAGATAAAGAAAGCGCTAAGTTCGTCAAACTAACAGACCTTCAGTGGGAATTTTTCTTCACTTGCTGGAGGTATAACCTGGACTTCTACTACGATTACTTACACACAAAACTGAAGTTTGCCATAGGTATACCGATATATTACTATTTGCTCGGTCGAAAGCTCTTTGGAAAAGGTATGAAATATCCGCTCTATAGGTTAGCTCACTTTCCAGAGCGGTGGATGCGAGGGAAACTCTATCTGGACTTTAGTAGCAACAGACCTCCGAAGTACAAAGTGCCTGATAAAGTTGAAGTGCCAGAACACAGATTGCGTCCACAGTTGCCGGTGCTTACTGTTTAGGTAGTTTTTGTAGTAGCTCCGCTGCAGCACTGTGATTGGGTTGTAAGCGAAGCGTGTCTTGTAAGAACTTGCGCGCTAAGGTGAATTTGTTTTGGTAAAAGAATGCGAGGGCGGTGGCATAGTTAAGTTCAGCTGAGTTAATCTGGCCACGCCTTGCTTGATCAAAAGCATCCAGCGCTGCTTCGTATCTTTGTCGAGCAAGCTCTAATAAGCCACGCACGATATAATACTCAGCATTTTCTGGATCTAATGCTTTTACCTCAGCTAAAGTCGTTTCTGCTAGATTAAAATCTCTTTGTTTAATAGCTACTCTTGCTGCTAGGAGCAGGATTGTCGGTTGGTTTTTGTTAATCGCAAAAGCTTTCTGCAGGTACTCTTTTGCCTTGTCTAACTGTTCTAGCTGGTAGCAAGCATATGCAGCATCGTAGAATACAAACTCACTGTCTGGTATTTTCTCTTGCACTTTCTCCAAAAGTTGTAGCGCTTTTGTGTAGTTTCCTTCTAGGATATCAAGTCTAGCAAGGCCAAGTAGCGCTGTAGCATCCTGTGAAGCAATACTTAGTGCTTTTTCATATAGAGCACGAGACTGATCTAACTTGAGCTGTTTGGAATAAAAGTCTCCTAATATCACGTAAGAGCCTGCACTGGTTGGTTCAAGTTCTATTACTCTTAGAAAAGCTTGCTCCGCACCTTTGATATCACCACTTTCTAGTTTTCTATAGCCATCAAGTAAAGCACTCTTAGGTGAGTTTGGTACGTCACGTACAAAAGCAGCTATGTAAGCTTCTCTGCTTTGCCAATCGCGGTTACGCAAAATAGTTCTTGTAGCAAATGCTCCCGATATAACTATAAGAATTACTATAGCAAGCTTGCGCAAATTACTGCTATAAAGCTTGTCGAGAAAATAACAAACTATCAGTCCAAAACTTATAGCTGGTATGTATAAAACCCGCTCGGCTATGAGTATACCCGTTGGAGTAAGTATGTTCGAGACAGTAGACAGAGTAAGGAAGAAGAAGAGTATGCTGAAAGAGATAGTTTTTAACCTGCTGAATATCGCTATACCAAAAGCTAGTACAGCAATAATCAAAGCTACCTTAGTGACCGCAGCAAGTGTAAGAGCGTTCTGTGGAGGGATGATGCTGAAATCATACTCGAAGCGTAACGTTACTGGCCAGACTAGTAGCCTAAAGTACTCCAGAAAGCCGTCTGCCATAGTGAGTACTCTAGTCATCAAAGGAGCTGTCTTAAACACCGTATTTTCTATCGGTACGGTGAGCTTTCCAAGCACAGCATATCGGACTGCTAAATACGCAACAGTTACTCCGGCATATACTGCCACCGGTAGTAGACGCTGCTTAAGCCAAATTGACGGTGGCTTACGATCGATGTACGCATCTAACAATAAGATTACTCCAGGCAGGACTATAGCAGATTCCTTGCTAAGTAGCCCAAGTGCAAACATTAGGGCTGACAAGGCTAAGCGTCGGCTGTAGTAGGTCCTAATGGCAAGGAAGCTAAAGAGTGCTGCCAAGGGCTCGTGTCTAGCAGAGATGAAAGATACTGCTTCTACCCTCACAGGATGTACGAGAAAGATGATCGAACATCCAAACGCCAAGAATGGTTTTTTGGTTATTTGTAGCGTTAGTTCATAGAGTAGTACTGCATTTATTCCATGTAGCAGCGTGTTGACTAAGTGGTAGCCAAAGGTATGCTCACCATGTATGAGGTAGTTGAAACCGAAAGTTAGATTGCTGATAGGCCTGTATGTTCCGTCATCAACTATTGTATGGAAACTATTTTGTAAAAAAAGCTTATATAGTGTTGAAAAATGATGCGCATTTAGATTGCGCACAACGAGAATAATGTCGTCGCTTAATAACTCTCCTGTTAGACTATTTGCATAGCATAGAAAAGCAACTACAAAGAATAAAATATATACCCTATAGTCTTTATCCTGATCCTGCAAGCTAAACATTCTTATTTTGATTCTGGCCATCTAGCTGATAATATTGCTCCAAATAGCAAAACTATTGCAGATAGAAATGCCCAAGTAACTAAAGCAACGCTTATAGCGAAAGGGCCGTATATTTTGGGAAGGTCTAGTAGTGGCAACGCCCTAGTAAAGGCCATTTTTAGTATTTCCCAGACTATACCGACAAAGACTGCTGTCGATAATACTCGTAGCAGAGGAACTCGCCTGTTAGGCAGCAAATAGTATACTAGAAAAAAGATCATGATCGTAGGTGGTAGTGTCAGCATTTTGACTGCTATCGTAAAGACTATTTTAAAAAGTTTCTTCCATTTTGCTACGGTAGCTACTAAGAGCTGTTCTGTTTGTACAGCCAAGTAGATTGGCGCAAGTACTATTATGGCACAAGCTAGGACAAGGACTATGGCAAGTAGCTGACTTTTCCAAAATGCTCGTTGGTTTTCTACTTGCCATGCGCGGTTAAGTGCGAGTTCTATGGGAGTAAACATCCCTGCACTTGTAAACACAAGCGATATGAGTGATAACGCTGCCGCTTTATTGTTTGCGACTACTATACGTAGATTGCGAGTGATGAAATCACTTCCTGTAGGTAAATAGTAATCCTTGAGAAGTTTTAATATCATCTCGTATCCGTCTTGCCAGCGGAGTATTTTTTGGCACACCAGAAGTACTAGAATCACGAAGGGGAAAAATGAAAGTAGGGCATTGAAAGCAATAGCTGAGGCATGAGTGTAGTTTTCTACACTACTTACTTCTATCAGTGATTTCAAGACGCTGCTTCTTATTGCCTTAGCCCTTGTAGTCAGACGGACTGTTATAGTTTGCAGTGTCTCATTTGTCACATAAACAAGTATAATAGCTGCAGAGCATAGCGTCGAGGGATGTAAGGCCTAGCTTTGTGAGTCTCTAGGCGTAAAGATTTCCTTTACCCGTTGGTTGTAAAACTGATCCCATTCTGCTAGGAAGCGTTGTTGTATGTCCGGGGGAAGAGATCTGTTCGTTCGTATCTGGCGTACTCGTTCGGCATATATTGCCTGAAGCGTAGAAAGCGCTTCTGCGTCTCTTTGGAATTCTTCTTGGAGCTGTTTCAATAACTCTTTCATTTTCTTTTCCCTCACAATTGGTCGTAGAGAACTTTTTTATCAAAGCAGTTTATCCAGCGTTCAAGGCGTGCAAGCCGCTCACGCTGAGTTGAAGTAAGTCGCCGCTGTTTGAGCTGAGAAAGGTAAAGCTCGGCTTCGCTTAGGCACTCGAGGATCTGTTGTACGGTGAGCTCTTCTTCAACCTCTATAAAGTAGAGGCAGTGCCAGACGTAATCTAGCTGCTGCTGGATCGTTCTACGACTACGCTTTGGATTTGCCACGGCATTAGAGTACCACAGCTTACAGCCTGATTGCATCATCTTGCTTGTGGCTATTGAACTTTATATGGCGGATAACATATCCTCAAACTTTCCTGCTAAAGTCTAGCAGTAGCAATAGGTGCTTTGGGGGAGGTGTGACCTTGCGCAGCATTTTTTTGTTGACGATGGTACTTTCTATAACGGTTTGGGCTCAAAGAGAAATCTTGCCACTAAAGGCTACTGAGAAAACACTTCCAAACGGACTAAAGGTAATAGTCGTTCCCACGGGCTTTCCGAATATAGTTTCATTGCAAATACCAGTGAAAACTGGATCGAGAAACGAAATAGAGCCTGGCAAATCGGGATTTGCACATTTTTTCGAGCACATGATGTTTCGCGGAACTAAACAATATCCGGCTGACAAATATCAAGAGATACTCACTAAGATAGGTGCAAGGCAAAATGCCTATACTACGGATGACTATACAAATTATCACACTACTTTTGCAAAAGAAGATCTCGAATTGATGCTGAAGATAGAAGCCGACAGGTTTATGAACCTCGATTATTCGGAGGAAGACTTCAAAACTGAGGCCCGAGCTGTGCTTGGTGAATACAACAAAAGCATAGCCAACCCTATTATGAAGCTGCTTGAAGTGCAACAAAACAGTGCTTTCCAGGTACATACCTACAAGCACACTACGATAGGTTTTCTGAAAGATATCGAAGACATGCCAAACCAGTTCGAGTATTCAAAAGTGTTTTTCGATCGATGGTATAGGCCAGAGAACACAGCGATAATAGTTGCAGGCGATGTCGAGCCTAACGAAGTCATCGCGCTTGTGGAAAAGTATTGGGCTAAGTGGCAGCCCGGTACTTATCGCGTGCAGATACCCCAAGAGCCGCCTCAGAAAGCTCCGATATATGAGCATGTAAGTTGGCCGACGAAGACGCTGCCAATAGTCACTGTAGCTTTTCGTAGCCCTGCGTTTTCTGATGTAGAAAAGGACTATGCAGCAATAGAGATGGCTATGAGCATTTACTTCGGCTCCACTTCGGAAATATATAGAAGGCTTGTTGAACAGGAGCGTAAAGTAGACTTGCTAGCTGCGTATGCAGCAGATAACGAGGATCCGGCTCTCACAACAATCATTGCGCGATTAAAGGACCCAGCCGATGCTGTCTATGTACGTGACCTAATCATAGAAACTTTGGCGAAGGCCCGTGCTACTGAAGTTGATGAGGCACTGCTAAATGAAGCCAAATCGAATGCTAGGTACAGTTTCTTGCGTCGACTGGATAATACAGAAGCTATAGCAGCGATGCTCGCACGGTATGTTCGCTACAACCGCTCGTTTGAAACTGTAAACAATCTCTATAGAGTTTATGACTCGTTGACACCGCAGGATCTGCGCCAAGTGATTGCAAAGTATGTAACTGATAATGCGCTTGTAGTGACTACGCTTTCGCATGAGCCGCTCTCGGATAAGCTTAGAACAAATCCAAAGCTAGCCGACTATGAGGCAAAGTTCACTGCAGTTCCTGACATAGACATAATAGTGCAACGTTCAGCTTTGCCACAGATAAACTTCAAGATTGCTTTTAAGGTAGGCTCTATGCACGATCCGGTTGGTAAGGAAGGGCTTGCGGCACTGTCTGCATCTATGATAGCTCGTGCTGGTAGCAAACTAATGACTATAGACCAGATTAACAAGGTATATTTTCCAATAGCCGCAAGTTTTGATGTCAGTGTTGATAGGGAAATGACGACTTTTACTGGAGTCGTACACGCTGATAATCTGGATAAGTTTCTCTCTGTAGCGCTGGCACAGCTGACTGACCCGGGATTTCGCAATGATGACTTTCAGCGCTTGAAGGAAAATCAACTTAACTCTTTACTGCAAGACTTGCGAAGCAATAATGAAGAAGAGCTAGGTAAGGAACGGTTGCAAGAAAACATTTTCAGAGGCACTCCTTATGGTCACACTACTTTGGGTACAGTAGAGGGCCTGCGCTCTATTACGCTTGATGATGTACGAGATTTCATAGCCAAGCACTATACGAAGGCGAACTTGATAGTGGGAGCTTCGGGCAATTTTCCAGACAGTTTTCTTCTTCAGCTCAAGCGCGCAATCGGCAGACTGCCAGAGGGCAAGCCTTCTACTATGGAGCGAGTAACAGGTAGGATGCCAGAGGGTATAGAAGTTGAAATAATAGAGAAAGATTCGCTGGCAACAGCTATTTCTTTTGGTTTTCCGATAGAAGTAAATCGCTCGCATCCTGACTTTGCTGCTTTGTGGCTTGCCAGGGCTTGGTTCGGTGAACATCGTTCGTCGGTCAGCCATCTCTATCAGCGTATTCGCGAAATACGAGGTATGAACTATGGCGATTACGCCTACATAGAAGCTTTTCCGGGCGGCATGTACAGCTTCTTTCCTCCGACAGGCGTAGCCCGTAGATCGCAAATATTCGAAGTTTGGCTAAGGCCTGTAGTCCCGATAAACGCGCAAATGGCGCTCAGAATAGCTATCTATGAGCTTGATAAGCTCGTAAAAAACGGTCTGACAAAGGAGCAATTCGAGCAGATCCGCGAGTACCTTATGAAGAACGTCTACGTGATGACTGCTACACAGGACCAACAGCTAGGCTATGCCATAGACAGCAAGTTTTATGGCATAGGAGAGTACACGTCTTATATGCGCTCGCAGCTTGAAAAGCTCACGCTTGATGATGTCAATAGCACCATACGCCGACACCTTTCTTCTAAAAATCTCTTTGTAGTGATGGTTACCAAGGATGCTGAGGGGCTAAAGGAAGCGCTACTCAAGGATGAACCTTCGACGATGAAATACGAAGCTCCTAAGCCGAAAGAGCTTTTGGAGGAAGATGCGATAATAGGTGCTATGAAGCTTAACATCAGAAATATTAAAGTTACTAAGGTGGATGAAGTATTTGTCAAATAAAAGGCGGTGTTTATGAAAACCTTTCCGGTAGCGCTGATTATACTAGACGGCTGGGGGTACGAGACTCGGCGCGAGGGAAACGCCATTTTAGCTGCCCACAAGCCCTTTTGGGACAGCATGTGGGAACGTTTCGCTCATACTTTAGTCATACCTTACGGCAAGCGAGTAGGGTTGCCTGTTGGACAGATGGGTAATAGTGAAGTGGGACACCTGAACATAGGTGCCGGGCGGATAGTCAGAATGGACATCTCGCGTATCGACTGTGCTATAGAGTCAGGAGATTTATTTACAAATCCAGCACTGTGTGCTGCTATGCAGCATGTACAGCAAACCGGAGGCGCTTTGCATTTTTTCGGGCTAGTGTCTGATGGTGGCGTGCATAGTCATCAGGAGCATCTGTACGCCCTGATACGTATGGCGAAAGAGAAGAGTCTGGATCGGGTATATGTGCATGCTTTCACTGATGGGCGTGATACTTCGCCGGAGGCTGGTGCCGGTTATGTTGCTCAATTGCTCGACAAGATGAAGCAAATTGGAGTAGGGAAGCTCGCATCGGTTTGTGGGCGCTACTATGCTATGGACAGGGACAAGCGGTGGGAGCGCACGCAGCTTGCCTATGATATGCTTGTTCGCGGTCAGGGTAAGCAGACTACTGACCCTGTGGCAGCGCTGCAGGAGTCTTATGCCGAAGGAGTTACCGACGAGTTTATCAAGCCGATAGTTGTTTTAGGTGATGACGGATTTCCTGTAGCTACGGTGCGGGATGGTGACAGTGTCATCTTCTTTAATTTTCGCGCCGATCGTGCCCGTCAGCTTACTCGCGCTCTGACCGAAGAAAACTTCGCTGGCTTTGATCGCGGGCAGAAGCCAAACATACATTTTGTATGTATGACGCAGTATGATGCTGATTTTAACTTGCCCGTGGCGTTCGAGCCGGTGCAAATAAAGAACATACTGGCCGATGTATTTGCTGAGCGCGGCTTGAGGAACTTGCGTATAGCTGAGACGGAAAAATATGCGCATGTAACTTTCTTTTTTAACGGCGGCGTCGAAGAACCGTTCCCTCTCGAACGACGCATCTTAATACCTTCACCAAAAGTGGCTACTTATGATCTCAAGCCAGAGATGAGTGCTTTTGAAGTAACCGATACTATAGTCCGTGAGATAGAAAGAGGAGAAACAGAAGTCTTTATCATCAACTATGCCAACGCTGATATGGTTGGACATACAGGAGTAATGGATGCAGCGGTAAAGGCTATAGAAGTTCTAGATAAGTGTCTGGAGCGAGTAATCACGGCCTTACTTAGAGTAGGTGGTAAAGCTATCATTACTGCTGACCATGGCAATTCCGAGAAAATGATCGACTATGAAACAGGTGAACCGTATACAGCCCATACAATAGACAATCCTGTACCCTTGATAGTAGTCGATCCAGACTTCTACGGCCGTTTACGTGAAGGAGGCGCTTTAGAAGACGTAGCGCCTACCTTGTTGGGACTGCTTGGTATAAAACCTCCGTCAGAGATGACCGGAAGAGACCTGCGCTCGCTTACTACGGAGATATGAGCTGATGAAGGTAGGTATAGTTGGTTTTGCTGGTAGCGGAAAGACTACTGTGTTCAATGCATTGACAGGCCTAAAAGCTGGTGTTGGTGGTTTCAAGGATAAGGTCAATTTAGGAATCATCAAGGTACCAGATCCTAGAGTAGACCGACTTGCAGAGATATATAAGACACGCAGGAAGGTATTTGCTGAGATTACCTTTGTAGACTTTGCTGGTGAGTTTAAAAAGTCTGGGCTAGATGCAAAGATAGTAGCCGAGATGCGTCAGCTTGATGCTCTTGTGCAGATAGTCCGGGCTTTTGAAAATCCGATGTTGGAACATCCACCACAGCCACTGGCCGAGGTAGAGTCGTTTCTGTCAGAGCTGATTCTGGCTGATCTCATACCTATAGAAAACCGGCTGAGCAGGATGAAAAAAGAAAAGGCGAATCCAAGAGAAAGAGAGCTGATCGAACGCGTAAAAGAAGCTCTTGATGAAGGTGTGCCTGTACGTAAACTAGGGCTTTCTTGCGAAGAATCGCAGCTATTATCCGGCTTTAGATTGCTTACGGAAAAGCCTATGATGTTGCTGCTCAACGTAGCTGAAAATGCCCTACTTGATCCATTGCCGGCCAATCTTGTCGAGTATGCTGGCATTAACTTACTCAAGCTTATGGCTATGTGCGGCAAGATAGAGATGGAAGTGGCTGAGCTTGCTGCAGAGGAGCAAGGTGAATTTCTGCGAAGTCTTGGCATTACTGAGCCAGCACGAGATAGGTTTATACGCGCCGCATACGAGTTGCTGGATCTGATAAGTTTCCTGACGGCTGGAGAGGATGAGTGCAGAGCTTGGACTATACGTCGAGGCACTACGGCGCAGCGCGCTGCAGGTAAGATTCACTCTGATATGGAGCGTGGGTTTATACGTGCTGAGGTAATTGCATATAAAGACTTCGTCGAGTGTGGTGGTAGTGAAGCAAGGTGCAAAGAGCTAGGAAAGTATCGTCTTGAAGGTAAAGACTACGTTGTAGCCGATGGGGATATAATCAACTTTAGGTTTAATGTGTGAATGTATAGGCGAGATTTTCTTAAATTGTCTGCAGCAGCAGTTACTGCTAACTTAGAAGTTAAGCAGCCCCCCTTCTTGATTGTTTCTAGCGCGAATGGTCTTAGTGCTATGGAGCAAGGTGTAGAACTTCTCAGGAAAGGCAACGATGCTTTGGATGCCGTCATTGCAGTGGTTAGTGCAGTAGAAGATGACCCTGAGGAAATGAGTGTAGGTTACGGTGGTTTACCGAATGCAGACGGGGAAGTAGAGCTTGACGCGAGCGTCATGCATGGCCCGACGCGAAGCGCAGGGGCTGTTGCTGCGCTAAAGTACATAAAAAATCCGTCAAAAGTGGCGCGTTTGGTAATGGAACGTACTGGTCATTTGATGCTAGTAGGTGAGGGGGCTCTTAAATTTGCGCTAGCCAATGGATTTAGACGCGAGGAACTATTGACCAAAAAATCTCGCGAGATATGGCTCAAGTGGCGAGAGTTGCAAAGCGATAAAGGTGCTTGGAGAAGGCAACTAGAAACAGTAGATGTAAGTGTGGCGAAAATAATATCTAATCCACCTACAGGAACTATTACTTGCTTTGCAAAGGACCTGCAGGGTGGCATTTCTGGCGTTACTAGTACTAGCGGGTTGGCTTTTAAGATGGCAGGCCGTGTGGGAGATTCACCGCTCATCGGTGCAGGGCTATACGTGGACAATGACGTTGGTGCTGCAGGTGCTACTGGTCGCGGTGAAGAATGTATCAAAGTAGCAGGGGCTTATGCCGTAGTTGAGTGTATGCGTCGAGGAGCAATGCCCGAAGAAGCTTGTCTAGAAGTTCTCAAGCGAGTCAGTGCTAGATACAACCATGATCGCAGCCGACTAAAGACTTTTAATTTGCAGTTTTACGCGCTCGATAAGCACGCCAGACACGGTTCAGCAGTGCTTTGGTTGCAGTCTGACAAAGAGCGTCCTAAATATGCGGTAAGTGATGGTAAAGCTGCTGTTTTGCGAAATGCGGCTTGGCTTTATGAAGCTGACTAGATTTGCTTCGTTGCTTCTTCTACTTGCTTGTAGTGAAGCTCCTAATGAACTTGCTTCTAGTGACCAAAGCCTCGCAGTGCCTGATAAGGTGCAAGAGCGAGTGCAGAAGCTCACTCAAGAGCTCAAGCGACAAAGAGCGGTGCTTGACGATATACCTAAGCCTGAGCGGGCAGTCTTTGAGTCGTTTGATAGAAATACGACGGAAAAGGAAATTCTCAGCCGCTTCGATAAGCCTACTTATGTTAGAGGAATAAAAGTGAATAAATTTTTACAGAAAATATTTTATTATAGTGAAAGAAAGTATGCTATATGGCTCTGGAAAGAGGGCAAGAATTACTTTTATCGGGCTACTGTCAGTTTAAATCACGGCAAACTGGATCTGCCGCTACATAACGTGATGACAGAAGAGGAGCTAAGACTGACGGCAGAACAGTTGGAGTAACTACGTGCCTCTGAGGATAGCTATGAAGATAGTACCCTGAAGACTTCTTTTGCCGATAGTTGTGTTCTGTAGTTCTTCAGCAATAGCCGAGCTGCCGTTATAGGGTTATTCGATGAGCATAGTAGATTTTGGTTGGCGTTTTGAAGTTATTAATTATAAATACAAAAAAGCTATATATTTCCGTATTTTATAGCTTCTGCTGCGTCGGGAGTAATTTTAGCGTCAGGATGGGCGTTTCTCGCTTCGACGTAGCTAGCATAGCTGCCTAATTCGATGCCAGACGGAGTGATGCCCTTTTCTGGAGGTTGACCACTTTCATCTTGCTCAGCTAAGAAAACTATCCACTTGTTAGGCTCTTTTTCGCGACACCAGGTGATATACTTTCTTGTCATAGAAGAAATAGTTCCCCCCTTTAGATTCCAAAATTTACTATCCTAAGTGCTCCGGATTTGTAAAGATCAGCTACTAGCTTTATGCTTTCTAGGTCTCCGTGCAGGGCTTCTAAGCACTCCCCTAGAGAGAGCGAGCCGTCAAAAAGCTGTGAAATACGTATTAGTTCGTCACTATGATCATTTGTTTGCTGCAAGACATCCGTAGCTACAGATAAGAACACTTCTTTTGGTGGGAGAGTGGCTATTATGCGGGTTTCTTCTTCGGCTTTTGATGCAGCTTCATTCAGCAGTGATTCTAGAGAGGAGTTTATTGTGATTTGACGTTTCGGCCGCTGTGGGCTGAACTCAAATTGGCCTTTGTCGGCACAAGCTATCAGTAGGCTTAGAGCTGCTCGGTGTCCGGAAAGGTCTTCTGTAACTGCATCTACTACTTTGCCGTCGATGAAAAATATGGTACCAGCTCTGAGCTTGTGAAAGAGCCGTAGCTCGCCGGTTAATTCTTCTGCTGATATGTTGCGTAGTAGCTTTGCAAGTGGCACTTCGTTTAATGAACCTTTGAGTTCTGAAGCAAGTTTTGTCTTGTGCAATAAATTCTTTGCCTTGTCGACTAGTTCTTGTGTTTTGAAGGGCTTGTACCATACTGTGGCTGCATCGAGGACTGTAGTTTCTTCGTCTTTGGAAGCTAGTAGCACGAATGTAGCTGCTTGAGAACGAAGCTTGTCAAGCTTGGGATGGCCTAGATCAGCTATTATCACGGTTGCTTGAAGGTGATTTGTCTCAGTAGGCTCGACTAGCGCGCAACCAAGCTCTTTGAATAGTTCTTTAAGTAGATCGGATAGGCTTTTGTCCTCGACTAATATCAATACCTTGATGTTGCTGAAATCGGGTTTGTCTGTTTCATCTGCTATTTTGATATTTGTAAGCTTATCTTGTGATGAATCTGTAGTCTCTTCTATGGGTATGAGTGCTTCGGGAGGAATTTCTGGTATATCTTCAAACAGCGATATTGAGTGTTTGTTGGCAATCGAGGTAATTTCCTGCACCCATTCAGGATCTGTGGCCTGCAGGGCAATAAAGCGGTTAAAGTATTTCGCTATTTGGCTTGTGTTTCCAGATCTGGCAAGCAGCCGAAGCTGGCGTAGGGCGGCATCTTTGTAGCCTGCCAGTATGTTTAGCTCTATGAGTTGTGGAAGAACTTGCTTGCTCTGCAGCAGGGCTGCAAGTGCAGTCCACCGGATGGCAGAGGGGTAATCTTTGGCTAGACGGCAAGCTTCGGCTAACTTATCGAGCGTTTGGTTGAAAGAAGCAAAGTCTGCTTTCAGCATCTGGCTCTTTAAGTTTGATAGCAACTGGCTTATCTCTTCGCTAGGCTGGGAAGTAGTAGTAACAAGAGCCGTGCCATCGGTAGGGCAAAGCAATAGTGTCTCTTCGTACCTCTTATTGCATGAAGGGCACTCTTTTACTGTAATAATGTCGGTATTCGTTTCTTGCTTCACTCTGGTTAGCTATAAATTATACTACTAACTTTATATAAAAATACTGTCGCTAGGTCAATCGCTAAGCTGTTGAGGGTAAGGGATGCAAGCACTCATTTTGGCAGGTGGACCGGGAACACGGTTGCGGCCGCTGACTTTAGATATACCTAAGCCTATAGTTCCGATAGCAAACAGGCCGTTCTTGTGGTATCAGCTTGAGATACTAAAGCAGGTTGGCGTAACCGATGTTACGCTGAGCCTTTCGTATAAACCTGAGCAGATAGTGACGATCTTTGGTGATGGAGCAGGGACCGGATTGTCTATACGATACACTATAGAAGAGAAGCCTTTGGGTACGGCTGGTGCTTTTAAGTTTGCCGAAGATAGGATTACGTCTACTGC
Source organism: Blastocatellia bacterium (assembly GCA_025057015.1). Taxonomy (GTDB): domain Bacteria; phylum Acidobacteriota; class Blastocatellia; order Chloracidobacteriales; family JADJPF01; genus JANWYG01. The sequence continues at coordinate 92,196 of JANWYG010000021.1, read as the reverse complement.
TATTGTTTTTAACGGCGATGTTCTGACGAATATAGATCTTAGCCCTGTAGTCGAATTTCATAAGCTTTATCGAGCTGTTGCTACGCTTGTACTTGTGCCGGTAGACAACCCCTCGGCTTATGGGCTAGTGGAAACTGATGCTGAGGCCAGAGTGTTACGCTTCATCGAAAAGCCTTCTCCGGAGCAAGTTACCTGTAATACTGTTAATGCGGGTATTTATATCTTGGAGCCTGGCGTGCTGAAGTATATTCCAGAAGCAGAGTATTATATGTTTGAGCACGAGCTGTTTCCGCTGTTACTGGCCGAAAGTATGCCCGTCTATGGATACGTATTTGATGGTTACTGGATAGATATAGGTACTAACAGGCGATACTTGCAAGCTAATCTTGATGTAATAAACGGATTAGTTCCTCCGTTTGGTAGTAGAGATGGGTGTCTTGTAGACGAAAATGCTGTTGTTCAAGCAGGAGCACAAGTGCTTAATTCTGTAATAGGCCGCGGTTGCGTAATCGGCAAAGATGCTCTTATAAAAAACAGCGTGTTACAGGAAGGCGTCGAGGTAGGTAACGCGGCTGTCATTGAGGACTCTGTGTTAGCTACGGCAACAGTTGTGGGCGAGGCATCGAGGGTACGAAGGTGTGTTTTGGGAAGAGCAAGCAGGATAAGTGAGCATAGCATTGTTGGAGAAGTATGATCAAGTTTGGTACGGATGGCTGGCGTGGCCGCATAGCTGATGATTTTACTTTTGAAAATGTCAGAGTCGTTTCTCAAGCGTTGGCAGATTATCTAAATTCTTCTGAGCCTGAAGATAAAACTGTAATAGTAGGCTATGATAGAAGGTTTCTTTCAGAGGCGTTTGCGCGTACTGCGGTAGAGGTATTGGCAGCTAATGGTTTCCGAGTTCGGTTGTTTACGTGTGCAGTACCGACACCGCAGGTGTCATTTCGGGTGCTGCGTGATAGCGCTTGTGCTGGTGTTGTGATCACTGCTAGTCATAATCCCCCTGAGTACAACGGTTTCAAGATAAAAGCGCCGTTTGGTGGCTCGGCTACTACGTCCCAGACGGCGCAGATTGAAGCTCGACTATTTCAAACTAGTCCTGTAACGATGCCTTTTGCCAGAGCTTTGGATTTGGGTTTTGTCGAATTGATCGAGCCAGCCGAGGACTATTTGGAGCACTTGGGCAAGCAGATAGATATCGAGCTTATAAAGCGTTCTGAGTGTACTTTGATAGTTGATTCTATGCACGGGACGGGCAATAAGTGGATAGAGGAGATACTTGCTGGCGGTAGATGCCGTGTGATCACGCTGAGAGCTGAGCGCGATGCTTTCTTTGGTGGAGTTGATCCTGAACCTGTAGAGGAACATCTTACTGCACTAGCTAATACGGTCTGTAGGACTAGGGCACTGCTTGGCGTAGCTACTGACGGCGATGCTGATAGAGTAGCAGTCATTGATGACGCAGGAAAGTATGTCAATTCGCACCAACTGATGTCTATGCTGCTTTTGCACTTAGCGGAGAAACGAGCTTTGCGCGGTAGTGTCGTAAAAACATTTTCACAAAGCGTTTTGATAGACCGTATAGCGTCGGATTTTGGACTACCAGTGCGCCAGACGCCTATAGGATTCAAATATATAGCCGAATACATGCTTGCTGAGGATGTGCTCATAGGCGGTGAAGAGTCTGGTGGCATAGGTATTTGCGGACATTTGCCAGAAAGAGATGGTATTTTTAATGCTTTGTTACTTACTGAAGCCGTCTTAGTTGCTGGTGTCCCGGTTTCGAAGTACCTGGAAACTATCTGGCGGCGATACGGGCGAATGTTTTATCGCCGGCACGACCTACATCTTAACTTGGAACACATGCAAGTACTACTAGCGACTGTTGAGACGATGCAAGAGCTTGCTGGGGAAAAGGTAGTAGCCATAGAAAAACTTGATGGAATAAAGCTTTGGTTTGCTGATGGAAGCTGGTTGTTACTGAGAGCATCTGGGACAGAGCCTAAGCTACGCCTCTACTGTGAAGCAACAACAGAGGAGAAGCTTACAAGGATTCTTTCGGCTGGGCAAAAGCTAGTTTTACAGGTTTAGTCAATGCTGCTAGCCTGGCGGCCAGCCTAGCGATCTACCGGCTAACAGGTGGGCATGTATGTGGAAGACGCTCTGCCCTGCATCCGGACCGGTGTTTATTACTACTCTGTAGCCGCGTTCTTCATGGCCTAGCTTGCGTGCTAGTTCTGATGAGATCTTAAGAAGCTTGCCCATCAGCTCTACGTGTGCTTGCGAAATATCTCTCAGCGAGGCTATGTGCTTGCGCGGAATAACTAAGATGTGTGTCGGGGCTTGGGGATTAATGTCGTGGAAGGCTACTACTTCGGTGTCTTCGTACTCGACTTTTGCCGGAATAGATTTTTCCGCGATGCTGCAAAAGATGCACTTCATTATGACCTCCGGTTCATTTTGCCTTTGTATTTAAAGCTTTTATTCTCTGAAGCGTTCTATTTGCGCGCCGCAGCTACGCAACTTTTCTTCTATTCTGTCATATCCTCGGTCGATATGATAGACGCGATCGATTATCGTTTCACCATCTGCTGCCAGAGCTGCTAGGACAAGTGAAGCACTTGCGCGTAGATCAGATGCCTGTACTTTTGCTCCGGTAAGTCGTCTGTTGCCGTCCACGACAGCTTGTCTACCTTGTACGTTAATAGATGCACCCATGCGGCACATCTCGCTTGCGTGCATAAATCTGTTCTCAAAGATATTTTCAGTAATCACTGAACGACCTCGAGCTTGTGTCATGGTTGCCATAAACTGTGCCTGCATGTCTGTAGGAAACAGTGGGAATGGTTCGGTAGCGACGTCTACAGCTTCTAGCCTCACGTTTCCGTCTACGAGAAGAGCTACATCGCTTATCCGCTCGATATGTAAGCCGGCTTGTCTGAATTTGTCTATTACTGCGCCTAGGTGATCCGGGTTACAGCCAGTAATCTCTAATTGTCCGCCTGTGATTGCTGCTGCTGCGATAAAAGTTCCGGCCTCTATCCGATCTGGAATTATAGTATGTTCTGCTCCGCGCAACTTTGCTACTCCTTCTATGGTGATGGTTGACGTGCCGGCACCGGAGATTCTTGCACCCATTCGGTTGAGTAGTACAGCTAGATCGACTACTTCTGGCTCACGAGCTGCGTTTTCCAGTACCGTAATGCCTTCAGCTAGCGAGGCTGCCATCATTAGGTTTTCTGTACCAGTCACGGTGACTTTTTCAAATATTATGCGCGTACCCTTGAGTCTATCAGCTACAGCGACGACGTTGCCGGAACGTAGTTCTATCTTTGCTCCTAGCGCTTCTAGACCGCTAAGATGTAAGTCTATAGGGCGCTGGCCAATGGCACATCCGCCAGGTAGCGAGACGCTAGCTCGTCCGAACCGAGCAAGTAGCGGACCGAGCGCTAAGACTGAAGCACGCATTGTTTTGACTAGCTCGTATGGCGCTTCGAAGAAAGCTATTTTCGAGGCGTTTATCTTTAGGGTACTGCGTTCGGGCATCAGTACCATACAACCCATGTCTTCTAGGAGACGGCGCATGGTGATGATATCACGTACGTAGGGTAGGTTGTGCAGTATGACCGTCTCTTCGCTCAACAGTGCTGCTGCCATGCAAGGAAGGGCTGAATTTTTGGCTCCGCTTACGTGTACCTGTCCCTTTAAAGGGGTTCTTCCTATTATCCTAAACTTGTCCATGATCCACCTTAGGCACGAAATTTTATTTTAAATGTTCGAGTTTAGCACCCCTTCTTGACGAATGTTGCTTGACCGGCTGAAGCTAGTTAAGGTACTTTGACCGTCTTAAGTCGGTCAGCTTATTTCCTAGAGGGGAAAATCATGTCGAGAATGTTGCTTTGTTTAGCTACAGCGCTACTTGTAAGTAGCTCGTTAGCTTATGAGAAACACCCAGTAAATATAGATGATTTTTTGTCTTTAAAACGTCCTGTAGATCCTCAGATTTCACCCGATGGGAAGTGGGTAGTTTTTAGCTATTTGGAGCCTGTGTCTACTACATCGCCACGTCGATCGAGTATATGGCTTGTTTCGACTTTAGGTGGACAACCGCGGCGACTTACTGCTGGTGCGGTAGTAGAATCAAACGGGCGGTGGTCACCTGACAGTCGTAGCATAGCATTTTTGTCTTCTCGAGGCGGTGATGGCAATCAGATCTACGTAATCGACATAGATGGTGGCGAGGCCCGTAAACTAACGTCTATGAGAAGATCTGTCTCTTCACATTTGTGGTCTCCTGATGGGCGTTATATAGCTTTCCTAATGACCGATCCGCTTACAGAGGAGCAAGAAGCCCGGCGCAAGGCTGGAGACGATGAGGAAATCTGGGACGGTGACTTCAAGTATTCTGGGCTCTACACTGTGGAAGTAGCTACCGGAAAGGTCAATCGAGTTTCTGCTACTAACATAAACGTCTGGGAATACGATTGGGCGCCTGATTCAAAGCGCTTTGTAGCTGTTTGCACCGATACACCGCGTGTTGATGAGCAGTACGTGAGAGCCAGATTAGAAGTGCTGTCAGTGGAAGGCGGCGAAGGCAGGTTGCTCTATAAGCCTGCGGGAGAGTTTCACGGTAAGTTGAACAATGCCAGGTGGTCGCCTGATGGCAGCAAGATAGCTTTTCTGGCTTCGGGTGGAGGTGGAAGAGAAGCGTTTGCCGGACGAGTTTGGATGTTAGACTTGGCCACAGGGCAAGCTCGTAACCTCACGGAAGATTATCTGGGAACGTTTATAGCAATAGCCTGGCTTGATGCAAAGTATTTAGCTTGCTTGGCGATAGAGGGAGTCTACAGCTCGCTACTGAAACTTGATGCTGAAGGCCGCATAACGCCGCTTGTTTCGCCTTCCGCTGGTGCAGTGATGCGCTCTGCGCATAGCTGTGGCGGCGGCAAGATAGCCGTACTTAAAGAAGATAGCCGTCATCCGGCAGATGTTTGGGTCTATGCTGACGGTAAATTCTCGCAGCTCACTGATCTGAATCCTCAAGTAGCTGATTGGCTTTTTGGTGAAAGCGAGCGTATCGCTTGGCAAGCTCGCGACGGTCTCGAGATAGAAGGAGTCTTGATAAAACCCTTAGATTACAAGCCTGGTACGCGCTATCCGTTGATAGTAAATGTACATGGTGGGCCAGAAGCAGCAGATTTGATGGGATTTAATTTTGGTATCAGCGCCTTTGGATTAATGATGTCTGCTCGTGGCTACGCAGTGCTTATGCCAAACTACCGCGGCAGCATCGGCCGTGGTGTCAAATACAATCTTGCAGACCAAGGTGATATGGGTGGCAAGGAATTTACCGATATACTTGACGGTGTAGACTACTTGATAGCTCGCGGCATAGCCGATCCAGATAGACTTGGCATAGGTGGCTGGAGCTACGGAGGATACATGACAGCATGGGCAGTGACGCAGACCAACCGCTTCAAGGCAGGAATGATGGGAGCCGGTATAGCTAACTGGATCAGCTTCATGGGACTTACCGACATACCTTACGAAAACGCAGAATCACATTGGGGGCATAAGATTTTCAGTGATCCGAAGCTTTATGCTGAGCGCTCTCCTGTAGAACAGGCTTCTAAGGCGCGCACTCCGGTACTCATAGTACACGGTGCAGTAGATTCTCGCGTACCCCTCTCGCAGGGTCAGGAATTCTACTCTCGACTGCGCTTCGAGGGCGTTACTACACAGCTTGTGATCTATCCTCGCGAAGGCCATGGACTTGTAGAACCTTCCCATCAGAGAGACTATTTTGAGCGGCTGTTTGAGTGGTACGACAGATATCTACGGTGATAGCTTGTGGCTTACTTGGGCCAAGTCACAGGAGATGCTCTGTGATAAGCTATGTTAGAACCTTGAAGATATTGTGTCTTTGGAGAAATTTGTCAAATTTCCGGAATAAATATCGCCGGAGTAAATAAAGCTTGCCCAATAGTAGGGGTGGTTGTAGCGTTTTGTGCGCAGCAAAGCTAAACGCGCCTTGCGTAGCGACGAAAGTTTATCCTTGCCTGCAAATAAATTTCTGTAGTAAAGCTTCATCAACTCTGAGGTACCTTCGTCGGAGACCATCCAGAGACTAATTATCTGTGCTTGAGCACCTGCTAACACTAGTGCGCGTCTTAGGCCATATACTCCCTCGCCCTCTTGAATTTTTCCCAGACCGGAATCACAAGCAGATAAGACTACTAGGGCAGTTCCCCAGAGGTCTAGCCCTGCTATTTCTAAAGCGGTCATCACGCCATCTGATGACTTGTTTGCTCCTGCAAGGAAAAGCCCTGAAAGTAGTAATGGATTTGATTCGTTAACCGGATCTTTGACCTGGGTTTTTCTAACAGCTAGACGGGATCCAGATTGCTGGGCTGTTTGTTGTTTGTACAAGAAGAATCCGTGCGTAGCTATATGTAGCAGTGAAGGTCTTCTTATCTCTGCTAGGGCACATTTTGTTGCTGCTTCTCCTTTGAGTAGCTTATGAGTATCCAGTAGCTGCGTTAGAAATCCAGCTTCTTTGGCCGTACCGGTAAGTCGTTGTAGAGGCTCAAATTCTTCGCTGCCGATCCTAGGCCCACTGCCTATACCGAACTCTGGGTCGGCTATTATGACGGGCGCACTCTCGCTTTGTATCCTGCTAGTGAATCTCAGTAGGTCTCTGCCGCTAGTCAGGTAGGATATATCGTAGCTTTGTACTAGATATTTGCTATGATCATCAACTAATGCTTCAAAAGGTACTAGGTTTAATGCGGCATCAGGTGATATTAGCAGTCGTCTATGCTTGCCAAGAAGTGTTTGTACTGGTGCAAAGATAAGTTTGTAGAGTTGTTTTGCAGCAGGACGAGCATCTTTCTTGCGGTCATGAAGAGCCAGTCGGAACTGTTCGACAGCTGCGTCTATCAATTCACGGTCAGCTAAGTCTATCACTTTAGGTGAATGAGTGTTGTCTAGACAATAAGCTGCGTACTTTCTGACTCTGTTCTGGGCTTTATCGTCGATTTGAGTATAGGCTATGTATTCTATCAGCGTTGTACCTTGTGGTATGGCTTGCTGTACTGCTGTTAATGTAACGGGAGCAGTTTGCAGCTTGACTTCTATGCTGCGACGGCTGATCTCTTCTTCTAGACTTTCTATCTGCTGCAGCATAGCCTTCGCTTGCTGCTTGTTTTGTGCATTCATGGTGAGCGTAACATATTTAGCTCTTGCGTCAGTCAGCTTGTTTAGTATTTCAAGATCCTGCTTGCTGCCGCGGCTTCGGATGGCTGAGTAGGCATCGATCATAGCATCTAGAGCGCGCCCTTTTCTGCGAAGTATGCTGGTCAGTGCAAGCTGCGTAGCTTTTAGATCATTGGGTAATGAGACTATATTTAGTGATATGGTCTGGTCTAACTCTTCTGAACTGAGTTGAAGATATTCGAACTTTTGTCTCTCTGATCCGGTTTTTAATATGATTGACAAGTTATTTTCTCTATGCATATCAGCTAACTCTTTATACGCGAGCGCTTGATCAAGTTGTCCCATTGCTCTATACACTGTAGAGAGACTGTTAAGTATACGGATAGTCCGAGGGTGATCAGCTTCTACTAGTTCTTCCTGGATATGTAAAGCTTTTTTGAAAGTATCTTCGGCTTTGTTGTACTTGCCTTGTTTGAAGTAGATGGCAGCTAGAGTATTTAGTGCTATAGCAGTCTCTGAGTGATTGTCCCCTAAGACGCGCTTGCGTATTTCAAAAGCTTCAGTAGCATAGGGCTCTGCTGTATCGGGATCTGCTTTGTGTACGATGGCGTATGCTAAGTTGTTCAAGACAGTAGCAGTGAGAGGATGCTCTGAGCCTAAGGATTGTCTACATAGTTGAAGGGCTTCGCTTAGTAGTGTGTTGGCCTTATCAAATTGCTTTTGAGCATGAAATAGCATGGCAAGATTATTGAGCAATAGGATGTAATCTTGATGTGTTTTACTTAGCGTTTTTTCATATATATTCAGAGTTTGTTGTATAAAATTTTCTGCTTTAATATAATCTCCCCTGTCAATATATAAAGCGGCCAGATTTTTTGTGACTAACGCTGTGTTTATATTATCCATACCAAAAGTCTTACTATATATTTCAAGAGCAGCGAGATAGTTTTCTTCGGCCTTAGAATAGTCGCCTTTGTTGAAGAAGATCATTGCAACGTTATTAAGTAATAAGCCGGTTTGTGGATGCTCTTTACCAAAAGTTTGCTCGTATAGTTTTACTGCTTCTGCGGCGTAAAGTGCAGCTTTGGTATAATCACTTCTAGCAATGCATACCGCGATAAGGTTGTTAGATAACTGTGCAGTTAACTGTGCAGGATCAATCCGTACAGTCTGTGTAGTGTTGGGTTGATGGGATAAAGCTGGAGTGTGTTGTTGGCGGATTTCTAGGGCTGTTTGAAAGGCTAATTGAAATAATGCTTCGGCCTTACTCTTACTGTAAAAGCCTCTGTGGTAGTTTATGACTGCTAACTCATTGAGAGCAGTTGCTTTTACATTCCTGATATTTTTGATATGTGTTGGCTTATTTTTTATTGACTCTAAAAATTCTTCACAATTTCTAAGAGCTTGTGTAGCATATTGTTCTGCTTGTTCATAGTTACCCTTCATTGAAAACAATTTTGCTAGATTCATCATGGATAAAATTGTTAGTTCGTGATGTAATCCTAAAGTTTTTTCTCTAATTATCAAAGCTTGTTTATGTAATTTTTCAGCCTGTTCATAATTACCTTTTGCTGAATATAGTTCAGCCAGGTCATTGATCGAATAGGCAGTATCAGGATGTTCCGGCCCTAGTATTGTGGTTCTTATTTCTATCGCTCGTTGTATTAATGGGATAGCTTCATCGTACTTTCCTGCTTTGTAAAGTTGTATAACCTGCTCATTTAGTTGTTCAGCTTCTTTTTTCAGCTTTTCTGTTTCGCTATCTTTGTCCAAACCTGTCTGGAGTATCAATATGGCAAGTAAGAGTAACATGGTTGACCTTTCTACTGAGTAGGTAAAGTTGAGTATAGTATAGGAGCAAATACTTGAACTAGCAACAAAGTAATTAAATAAAATAAGGAGCAGAAATGATTGCTAAGCACTCGATTTAGAAAGCACAAGAAAGTTGCAATGTGTTAGTCTCTGTAGGAATTTAGAGGAAGCTATTTGTGCAAGAGAAGGAGCATAATAAGTGGTATGTTTTGGGAGTATTTGTGTTTGCGCTGCTTGTCTATCTGCGCTTTGGGCCGCATGAACAACCTGTAGGCGGCGACTTATCGATGTGGGATTACATGGCACAGTCGATCGCTCGTGGTAGTGTGCCGTACAGAGACGTCGTAAACATAAAGACTCCGTTGGGAGCATATATCGGAGCTGCTGCTATTTGGTTGTTGCGGCCGCTTGACGTACGTGACTTATTTGCTATCAGGTACGCTTTCCTCTTACAGGCTGCCCTAGTCGTAGCACTTACCTATTTGCTGTTTGAAGTGTATTGGCAACGTCGTTTGTTGGGAGTGCTTGCTGCTAGCATAATGCTCAGCTACGACTCGTTTGGTATCTGGAATGCATCTGGCGCGCAGGTGAAGACAACTGCATTGTTGTTTGGTCTTTTGTCAATCTATCTGCTCGCAAAACAGAAATATTTTTGGGCAGGTTTCGTAGGTAGTTTGTCATTTTGGGCTTGGCAGCCTGGACTACTGTTTGCTGGCGTAGCAGGTCTTTGTAGTCTTAACTCTCTTAAACGTGGTTTTGTACGAGTAATCTTAGGAACTGCTCTAGGTGTTCTTCTTGGGGTTGGTTATTTTTTCTTTGTAGGTGCTGCTAGAGCGTTCTATGACTGGTGTTTTAGTTTTAATATTTCTGCAAATACCAGTGTTGCTGCGGCTTCTGGCTGGGCACGATTGGCTACAGTAATTGACAAAGCATATCCTGACGAATGGCTATTTTGGTGGATGTTTCCTGTGGGTTTCTTGGTTCATTTAGTTGATGTGGTAGTCAAACTGAGAAACAAGGAAGCTGATATTAAATTACTCGCTCCAACGCTTGCGTTTGTGGTCTATGGATTATTTACATACTTTAACTTGCAATCCGGGCCAGATGCTATATTTTTCCTGCCGTTTATTGCTTTGTATTGTGCATACCTGGCGATGAGACTTGGTAGTTGCATTGAACGCTTCAAGCTGCCTGCTGTCTCAATTTATCTAAACTGTGTGCTTGTACTTGGTGTAGTTACTTTCTTTGTTCTGGATGCTTTCGGATATAATCCGGCTTTTACGCTCGATGAACAACAGCAGGACTATAGCTTAGTATTTGACGAAATTTCACCAATGGATAAGGTTTATGCTCACGGCTCGCTCGATTTATTGGTGCTAGGTGGGTTAGTAAACGCAAGCAAATACATATATTTCGATCGCGGTAAAGATGTCTACGCTGCGAAGCTTGAAGGTGGTTTTGACAAAATAATTGGCCAGTTGGAGGCTGCAAGACCACGGTTTGTCGCCCTATCCAAGCTCGAGCGTGTACAGCACAAAGATCAGCTGCTTGCCTGGTTGAAATCACACTATGACCCGTATGTGCTGGTAAGATCTACAAACAGCGGAGTGCGGGCTTCAGTTTATACTTACGAGGTCTATGTTAGGCGAGGGATGAACCTGAGAAACCAAGGAGAGAATAGTGACAGAGATAGCAGATAAAGCGAAGTTTGAGTTGGAACCCGTTGTAGTAGCAAGTGATAAGAACGCAGTACAGGGTGGTAGCAGGCGTTTTGCTTATACGCTGCTTAAACTGACGGTGAGCTTTGCTCTGATAGCAGCGATGCTTTGCCGAGCAGGTTTTGGTGAGACGATGGCTAAGCTGACTTCAGCTTCGCTTTCGTGGCTCTTAGCGGCAGCAGTGGCATATTTCCTAGGGGTGTTCTTAAGAGCTTGGCGTTGGAGAGTATTACTTGCGGGGCTTGAGATCAAAGCCACTATTGGTCAGCTAAGTAGACTCTATCTTGTAGGCTTTTTTTTCAACCAGATTATCCCTACGGGAATTGGTGGGGATGCTATGCGGGCTTATATGTTAGCGGCAAAAGGCGTAGGCTCGGCTAAGGTAGCAAACAGCGTGGTAGTTGACCGAGCTGCAGGGCTGTATTCACTGCTGCTAATGGGTGCGGTGGCGATGCTGCTACGGCCTTATATGGTCCCAAAGAGTACAGCGGTCTTGTTAGGTGCAATGGTAGCTCTAGCTACGATTACAGTAGTGCTGGTATTCTGGAGTGCAGGTCGCTTGACTTTAGATATGTTACCGCAGCGGCTTAAAGGGCGTGTCACAAAATTAATCACTGATTTCTATTCGGCATTTGCAGCTTACAAATTGGGTACGCTGCTTAATGCTGTATTGATCTCTTTTTTATTTAATCTCTTGCTTGTGCTGACGAATATCTTTCTGGCAGAGGCTTTGGCGATAAATGTTTCTGCTTGGCACCTTTTATTTTTCGTACCTATTATTTCTGCTACGCTGCTTATCCCGTTTTCTATAAACGGAGCAGGAACAAGAGAGCTGACATATGTCTACTTGTTGGGACAAGTAGGTATTTCGGCTGAATCGGCTCTTGCGATGTCGCTGAGTATGTACGGATTGAACTTGCTGCTAGGCATACTTGGTGCGGGTTGCTTTGTCCTTGATAGGAGGTCAGCTTGATACTACTCTTGCTGATGCTGGTCTTCACTGAAGAAGTGAAGCGCTTGGTGCTTACGGCACCGGTTGAGTCTAAAGCAACGGCTACAGCAAGGATTACAGTTAATGAACACGGTCTTAGGCTTATAGTTATTGCTGTGGGTTTACAACCTCGATGCCGTTACGTGCTTTACTTGAGCAGCGAGCCTGTGGCGGAAGGGCTTTCTGACGCAGACGGTACGTTGGATTTTTATGTGGAATCTGAACCTCGAAGTGCAGATCGGCTGGAACTGTTAGATACGGCTACTGGTGAGGTCGTGCTTTGGGCACGACTTCAACCGCTGCTATATGTTCCTAACATAGTCGTTGAAGCGGGTAAAACCGCTACAGTTGAAGTTAAGCTAGATGAGCCTGAAGCTGATCTACGTTTTGCCTTAAGTTGTAGCCGTGGCAGCTTTGTAACTTTTGACGCGGGTCGCATAATAGCTTCGCCTCGGGAGTCTGACGTAGGGGAGCTGTCGTGTGAGCTAGTAGTCACCGATAGGTTTGGCCTCAGTAACAGCGCGCATTTTGCCGTGACCGTGTTACCGCCGAACCGTCCTCCTGTGATTACTGTTGTGCCACAGCAAGTGGTTAAGGCTGGTAGCATCCGTAACGTGTTACTGCAAGCTTCTGACCCGAATGATCCGACGAACGCCGGGCTTAGATTCTCGCTTGTTGCTGCACCTGAATACGCAGTACTTACCGATGTTGGTGCGGGTCGAGCTGTGATTCAACTGTCACCGCCGATTACGGCGACAGGACGATCAGAAGTCGTAGTGCAGGTACGAGAGCCACAAGGACTAGTCGCACAGACTGCCTTTACGGTAGTCATAGAGCCAACGGTAGTAATCACGGATGTTTCCTATTCGAAGACTTTTCTCATAATTAACGGTAGCGGGTTTGGAACATCGGCTACGGTAAAGGTAAACGATGTTGACGTAACTCGCTTTCTTGTTGGGCAAAGCAATCATTCTATAACTTTGAAGGCGCGTCGTAGTGCGCTTGGTCTTAGGAGCGGCCCGAACAGGGTACAGGTTAGCGTAGGTAGTGTTGCTTCTAACTTATTTATATTCAGCTTGTGACTTGCTCTGTAGGCTTGGCAAAATGCTTTTGCTGTAGCATAATTTTTATCTTATGCTTGCCACCGAGTTGTTCGTGCTAATACAACCTATTCTCCTTCCTTTGAAGCTGCGGGCTGGTCTTTTCGCTGACTAATACGGTCTTTGCCTTTCTTTTGATCCGTCTGTAGATAAGACAGACTCTCTACAGAGATGCGCCTAAAATTCTAGCATCTCTGTGTTTGTTATGGTTAAAAATTAATCAGAAAAAGTCTGAAGAAATGAGAGGAAAGAATGACCAAGATAGCTAAGGTAAGAGCTCCGTATATAAAGACTGAACTGCCTGGCCCTAATGCAAGACGTGTACTGGAAAAGGACGAGCGTTATATATCGCCAAGCTACACGAGAAGCTATCCGTTGGTTATTAAGCGTGGCTATGGGCCTGTAATAGAAGATGTAGATGGTAATCTATTTTTGGACTTTAATGCTGGCGTAGCCGTGCTGGCTACTGGGCATGCACATCCTGAGATAGTTGAAGCAATATCAAAGCAAGCTGCAGAGTTTGTGCATATATCTTCGACGGACTACTACTATGAGCAACTTACAGATCTTGCAAAAAAGCTAGGTGAGCTTACGCCTGGAGATTTTGCAAAGCGCGTTCATTTTGGTAATTCGGGTGCTGAGGCGCTTGAAGCAGCGCTTAAGGTTGCGATGTATGCTACGCGTCGGCCTAAATTCATAGCCTTTTTCAATAGCTTTCATGGTAGGACGCTCGGAGCACTTTCGCTTACTAGCTCGCGTAGTGCACAGCGTCGAGGGTTTGGCCGTCAGGCTGTAGATGTAACTCACATACCTTACGCTACTTGCAAGCGTTGTGCTTACGGTAAGCAGCCGGACAGTTGTAACGTCGAGTGTGTTAGCGTAATAGAAGATCGGTTGTTTAAGACTACTGTGCCGCATGAAGAGGTTGCTGGAATAGTAGTCGAGCCGGTGCAGGGTGAAGGCGGTTATGTCGTTCCGCCGGCAAAGTTCTTGCAGGCGCTGCGTGCGGTTTGTGACAAGTACGGCATACTGCTTATTTTCGATGAAGTACAATCTGGAGTAGGGCGCACGGGACGCATGTTTGCCTGTGAGCATTTCGGCGTAGTACCGGATGTAATCTGTTTGGCAAAGGCGTTGGGGGGCGGTCTGCCACTTTCAGCTACTGTTGCTCGTGCTGAGTTGATGCAGTGGCATCGTGGCGCGCATGCTTCTACTTTTGGCGGTAATCCTGTTGCTATAGCGGCGGCGATGAAGACTATAGAGATACTGGAAAACGGAGTGATGGAAAACGCCGTTAGGATGGGTGAGCGGTTGCTTACGGGCTTGCGTCAAATAGCCGATCGTCATGCTGACGTGGTTTTTGACGTACGTGGTCTAGGGCTTATGGTAGGCATCGAGTTTGTCACTGATAGGGTGACAAATACGCCGGATGTAGCGCTACGTGATCAGATAGAAGTCGAGGCATTTCACAGAGGGCTAATACTTCAGGGTGCTGGCGAAAGCACGATTCGTTTCTCGCCGCCGCTAATAGTTGACGAATATGACGTTGACACGGCACTTGAGATCTTTGACCGTTCGATAGAGGCCGCCAAAGCCGCTGTACGCGCTGGAAAGACGGCGTAGCTATTAGTCGCTCTAGCAAGATGATCGGGCTATTAAAGCTTTGAGACACTTTTTAAGAGTTGGCAAGTATTTCAGTGGCTAGCTACGCTTTTAGGCTGGGGTTTGGCGTTCCATATTGTCAGCATCAAGATACCACCGATGAGCGAGAATGGGATGATGCTATAAGTCCATACGCCCCAGCCGTATGTTTTCAGCAAGTAGCCAAGACCAAAACCGGTAAACCCGCTTGCGATGTACTGTACGCCGTCCAGTAAACCTGTTGCTGTAGCTGCACCTTTACGACCTCCGAAGTCAGCCGAGGCTGTGCCGGAAAGCATTCCGTGCACTCCAAAGATCCACATGCAGCTTATACCTACCATGATAGAGGCGAGTACTGGGCTACCTACCCAGCCTAGTATTAAGAGGCTAAATATCTGGCCTACGTAGAAGATGAATGCTACGGGTGGGCGTCTTGATTCAAATACGCGATCCGAGAGGTAACCACATAGTAATCCGCCGCAGATGCCACCTATAGTAACACCGAAGCCTGCCCAAACAGATGCAGGTGAACCTGGGGGTGCGCTGTGTACTTCGTGGAGGAACTCTACGAAGTAAAGCAGCAGCCCTTGACGGACAAATCCGGTGCAGAACTCTGCTGCTGCTATGGTCAAGATGATCGGGTTAGAGAGGATTTTGTTTACTACATAGGATAGGTCCACGGGCGTTTCATCGCCAGCAGAAGCATCTCCTGTGTTGAAATTTTCAAATCCGGCGTCTTTTGGCGTGTCTTTAACTATCAGCAGGTCGATCGTAAACATAACTAATATGGCTACAGCGGGTGCTAAAAAGACTATGTACCAGTGTTGAGGAAAGCGGCCGAGCAGGTAGCCACCGAAGGAAATTGCCAGCAGGTAGCCACTTGAAATCATGATTCCGAAGATACCACCAAAGACACCTCGCTCGCGTACGTGAAACCAAGCCGAGTTAACTTTTACTACTGACAGTGCCCCGAAGCTTTGGAAGTAGCAGTTTGCTGAGTAGAGAAGTGACATACCGACGATGATATTTGTCTTCCAGCCGCCGAGAAACAGCAGTCCCATTATGAGGTTTGCTGTAGCTGCTCCTAAGGCTCCGAAAAGTATAGCTCGCTTACCTCCAAAGCGGTCGGCTAGAGGACCATTGAACATGACGCTCAAAGCATATGTCCAAAAACCGGCCGTAGCTATTATGCCTACCTCAGCCTTATCTAGTTCGAACATCTTTCCCAGATCGCCTTTAACGACGTTAAAGTTGTACCTTCCCATATAGAAAGTCGCATAAGTCAGGCCGAGTGGAAACCAGTTCATGAAGCGTCTTAGTCGGTACTCGCGGCTATGTTGGACTACGGCGGTAGTTGTTGTAGACACTGCTTTTTCTCGAAATTGTCTGATTTAGGAGCTGCGCTATGATACCATAGCTTTCAGAAGGACAAAGAAGGAGTTACGGAAGGAAAGATGCACCTTGTATCTGACTTTGATGGCGTGTGGACGGATCCGCAACCTGAAGCAGACTATATACGCCGCTTTATGGCTCAAAAACTAGCCGATACCTCTGGTTTAAGTGTTGATAGAGTGGAGGAAAACTTCGCTGTTATCGAGCAGCGTTTTTCTGCTGAACCGTTTGCTTTTGGCTGGGAGTTTGGCGGGCGTATTGCAGCATTTGCTGGCGAGGATCTGTATGGGCGTAATCATGCTCTGGCAAGTTGTATATGGTCGGGTATCCAATGCCCTGATTTAGACGTTCTGAAAGCTGCTATTAGTAAGGTTGCTGGAGATGCTCAAAAGCTAGCGGATATGTGCTTTAGAGAAGGGCGCGCTGCATTTCGTAAGCTATCTTCGACACTTTTGGTGCCTGAAGCTGCCGAAGTGATAGATCGCTTGCGTAGTGCTAATCACAGGTTAACTATAGTTTCTAACTCGAAGGTAGATCACATAGTTGATCTATTTGAAGACGCTTGTATAGATCTTACTGGAGTCGAAATAGTTGGTGGGGCACGCAAGTTTCACCTTGGCGAGTGTCAGCAGTTGCCAGAGTATTTGAACTTTAATTCTGCACGGGTAGCATTGCAGAGGCCTTACTACTTTGAAGTGCTAAAAAGGCTGCGGCCCGATGCCGTCATAGGTGACGTGTTTTCGTTGGATCTAGCGTTGCCGATGTATCTAAGGAGCATAGGAGCAGACTTTGCCCCTTCAAAGATAGCGCTGCTTCGCCGACAGTATGCGCCTCAGTGGGTGCTAGAGATTACTAGGCAGGATGTGGATGTACTTGCTTCACTTGCTGAGGTGCCCGGGTGGTTAGGCAGCGGCAGCCTGTGAGCTTAGTAGCTCTGCATAGTACTGATCGAGAAGCTGCAGTTTTTCTTCAAAGATTGATTGTTGTATTGTCTCTATTAGATCATATTCCTCGCGTATGCATAGCAGTATGAAGAGCGACCATAGCGCTCGCTGACGGTCAGCATTGAGTTTCTCGATAGTCTTGGAAATTTCTTCATCGCTGGTAACTTTGCCACTAAGCAGCTCGATTTCAAGTTGTATCTCTCTGAGCAAGTTGAGATTGAGCTCAAACATTGATAGGTAGCTTTCCCAGAAATCTGGGCTGTCTTTGTAGTATACCTTACGGTAATGGTAGAACTTTTCCATTATGTCGTTAGCTATTTCCTTGCTCGTACCTGTAAGAGCTGCTATTTCGTCTGGCCGGGTTTGCATGAATTTGTCAAAGCTGTTTAGTCCTGCAAAAAGTATCTTGCTGAGCAGCTTATCGGTCATATCCGGTACTTGTTTGAGTATGAACTTAACTATCAGTGCATCTTTTCTATCTGCTAAGTCTTCTTCAGAAACCAATAGGGCGAAGGTCTTTGGCTGTAACTCACACAGTTTTTGGTAAGCTTCTGTTATGGGATAGGCAGCTTCGGGAAGGAAGCTGTCGCGCTGTTGTTCTTGAGCGAGTTTCACTTGTTGCTTTACTATTTGTTCCATTTTAGAGACTTCTTCGGCTATGCTCTTGTAGCCCATTCTTGCAGAGGCGCCTGAAAGTAGTGTAAAGATTGGTTCTATCATTTCGTACCATTCAAGTGATGTAGGCCGCTGTTGTTCAGAGTTTCGATACAGTTCACGAATAAAGTCTTTGAGGGGTTTGACATAGGCAAGCGCTATGTTGTCGAAAAGATCTTTGATCATCGCTTCTTCGGATTCAGTAAGGCCTGACCATTGACCTTCGCTGCCAGCTTGTGACTCTACTTCACTATGGCCTAAGGCCGAGCCGAGCACGCTGTCGAGTGCGCTAAACATACCTTCGATATCCTCTTCTAAAAACGAGCTGTCTAGCTCGGCTATATTTTCTAGTTTTTCAACCGTGTTAGTTGGTAGGACTTGGGATTCTGGAATGGCAGGCTCAGGTCGTAGCGATACTTCCTCTTCTTCGAAGCTGAACTTGATGAAGTTCAGAAGTTCATCTTTTGCTTCGCTCGTTTGCAAGTGGATGTAGGAAGCAAGTAAAGAAATAGCCTGGTTGCATATTTGTAGCTCGGCAGCTGCTAAAACTTTTCGGTTGGTATAGTAGTCAAGTAGGTATTTGCGCAATACGTTGAGGGCAAACTTTACTACCTCGTCTTGTGTTTTGTTTGCTAGATCGGAGCAAATTTCTGCTGTAGCTTTATAGAGGTTAAACAGTACGGGGCGCTTTTCTATACGGCTGAGGTTGAGCGTAGTCATTGACAAGCCTTCTTGTAAGCTGACGAGGCTTTGCAGGTCTGCTTGTCCCTCGATCTGCAGCATGTTTCGTTTAACGAAATAAAGCAGTATCTTGTAAAGCTCGTATTTTGGTAGTCTGGTTCTGAGAGCAAGAGTATCAAGGTCGACAGTGTCAGAGAGTGATTGCCATACAAGGGAGTATTGCTCTGGGTTTTCAGTATTTCTGAAGTTAGTGTATACAGGGTTGACGGACTTGCGTTTGAAGCGTGAGTCTGGAGCTAAGTAGTTTGCGGCTATTTGATGTACAGTCTCTCGCTGAGCTATGGCTTCAGAGAGCAGTAGCTCCATAGGTTTCAAAATTTGTGGCTCTGTCTGATAAGTATTGCTCGGCTGGAAGTATGCTTCGCATACGTCTTGCGGTTTCAGAATGAAGCACCAATAGAAGGCATCCTCACGCTCAAGAAAGTAATTAGGCACTGTAGCTGAGATAGCGTCACCTCGCTGAAACTGTATTTTGCATTCTGCGTTTTGGGTGATAACCGTTAATTCCCCAGTTGCTCCGGTTTCGGCTATATGGCAGATCATTTCCGGCACGTTTCTAGTGATTGCAAGCTTTTGCAAGATATGATCGGGGCTGTATAGCTTCATTGGTGGAACATCTTGAAGTACCTGCTCGGCTTCGGATGCTAGTTTGGTCTTTTTTGATACAGTCTTCAGTATCTCTTGACATAGTTGTATCACCTCAGGCGTGCGCATGTGCGAGATGACATGCAATAGTTCTTGGGCTATCTGTTTGTCACCGAGTAGGGAAAAAGATAGTTTTATGCGTTGAATTTCTTTGCGTATTTTGTTTATACAAGAACGAACGAAGCCTTCTGGCAAGTAGATCCATCTGAACTTTTCTTGGAACTGTCCAAGAATCTCTTGTCTTATGCAGAAGTCTACTGCCACTTCTAGTGCCTTTTCCTGTTCCGTAGCTATTAGTGCTTGAGCTATTTTGTTACAGTAATCTTGAATTTGGGGATCGTCTTCATACTTTGGTTCGAGCGTTTTGAGGCGGGCTATTAGCTTGTCACAGGCAGCAGGGGTGCCTATGAAACCCAGAGTACTGATTATCTGAGTGACTAGTTGTCGCTCAGTTTTTGGTTGCCATAGCATGTCAAGTAGTTCTACTACTTGATTTGCGTATTGCGCGTTAGAGCAGGGGATTCGACCTAGCAGATAAACCAAATTTCTGTTGTAGTACCAAGGCACTTGATGGTATTTGCCGGAGAGTTCAGAAACTAGCGTTCCATAAATCTGTTGTCCATAGCATTCAAGCGCCTTTAGGAGCAAGCGTCTTACGCGACGGCTTTCTTCTATCTGAAGTTGCATCAGCATTAGTCCCGGATCGAACATCTCGAGGTGCCGTATTATCTGCCTTACTAGGTAGCAACCGACACGAGTGTTAGCATAGTCTTCTAATTTTTGGTGATTTAATAGGTTGCCTTTTTCTTGGAATTTAGCGATGCTTTTCAGCTTGAGTTTGTGATCTCGAACTAGATCTTGAATTACTGAAAATATCTGCGCTGCCTGCTGTAGGAAATCATCGTTGAACAGTGCTATAGCCATGTCGGTCATGTGTAGCAGATACTCTTCGGGCTTAAACCTTTGTTTTTGCTCGTATACGTTGTTACGATCGGCTTCGTTAGCTAGCAGGATTTCCTGCTTAAGCTTTTTGTCGTCTACTAGCTCGACGAAGTCATTAAATATTGCTTTTAGTTTTGTTTGATAGCCTATGACGTTGCTAGCTACCTGTTCGTTGTCGAATTGATATTTATTTACTGACAATAAGTTAAAAGTGGCGTGTTTATATATATCCTCGTTAAACTGCTCAGTTTGCACGCAGACACTTTTGCGTAGTTCCATCATAAACTGCTGCTGGTCGCGAATGTGTCCTATCGGGCGGATGTCCTGCCAACGGTAGGTCTGAAACAGGTAGGCTAGTTGGGCACGGTCTTCCTCGAACGTGCAGCTTGCTATAAGTGCCTTCTCGAATTCAGGGAAGAATTTATGGATTTTTTCAAATTTAGTTATTCTGTAAAAGAATATATCGAAGACCTTATTTCGGGCTGCAAGTACTGCTTCAGGCAGCGAGAGGTTAGGGTTGCGGTATGCCCAGTTGAAGACAATCTTGCATATTTCAGACATATCAAGGTTTATTACTGTGGCAAGTGACTGTGCTACCAGTGCGGGTGCTTTTTGCCCGGAGAGAAATAAGGAAAAATCGGAGATTGCGTGTGCTATTTGTTTTTGGTCCATAGTTGTTTCCCTCTCGGCATGCTAGTTTAACATAATTTTTATCGGCAACAGGATCGATAACCTTGCTGGATTTGGCTAGGGTTTGGTCAAGGTAGGTTATGTTACTTGCTTTAATTCTTGTTTTTGCTTTACAGCAAGCTACTTTTGCTGTAGGGGAGCTTTTTGGCGAATTCACGCAAATAGCTGTAGAGCGGGAGACTCTGAACATAGACTTAAGAGGGTTGGCTAGCGATTCGAATAAGGTAAAGATTGAGGCAAGGTATAGACTAGCAAATAGTGGCGGGCCTGTAGAGCGGCGGTTTTGGCTAGCTGCTGAAAACGCTGTAGTGACATTCGACGGTGTTGTTGTAAAGTTGGAGAAAGGATTACTACCTCTACCACTTGATTTTCGCCCTTCAGATACTACGCCGGGCGTAGGAGTTTCCCCGCCTCTATACTACTCTGTGCGACTGCCAACTGAGGGTTTAACTTTCAGTTTGACCGTTCCCACCGGCAGACATGAGTTACTTGTAAGGTACGATGCTGAGGCGAGTGTTAGTGTAACAGACGCTGTCACGCTTTTTTGGCAGTTAGGTTATGTTCTTGCTCCTGCTCGCGGATGGAGCTCTTATAATGGACTTGATCTATATGTTTACTTACCGGTAGGTTGGGAAGGAAGCTGCAGCTTGCCTCTGGAGCGAGGCAGGGATATGCTGGTAGGAGCTTGGAACGAGCTGCCTCAACAGAACATAGCGTTGACGGTACGCAGAAGTATTCCTCCTTTGCTGCGGTTAAGCTATGTTGCTGCTGCTGCGGCTTTTGTGGTTGCCATTTCAGGTACGCTACTTGTTTATCATTTTCTTCGCAAGAAATTGCTTTCACTGTTGGTTCCGAGCTTAGCAAGTATGCTACTTATGAGTTCCGGTTATCTGCTTGACGTGGCTAGATTTTATGAGGTGCTAGGTGATCAACTGTCGCCGGCCTATCAGGCTCGGCCAGTGGCTGTCTCTGCTGCTGCTTTTGTGGTGGCTTTTGTAGTCTGTGTAGTCACTTATTATACTAGTACCAGGAGAAAGGGCAGATGTCAGCAACGGCAATAGGTCTGAGAAAGCCATATTTAGTTGAGTATAGCTGGTTAGTTTTAATCTATAACGTTGGTGTTATAGTCTGGGGAGCTTATGTTAGAGCGACGGGCTCTGGTGCTGGTTGTGGCAGCCACTGGCCACTTTGCAATGGCGAAGTGGTACCTCGCTCGCCGCAGATGCAGACTTTGATAGAGTTTACGCACAGAAGCACGAGCGGTCTGGCACTTCTACTAGTATTTGGTTTGGCCTGGTGGGTCTACCGCTCAGTTCCGACGCGGTTGGCTCGCGGAGCGGCTTTCGCGTCAGTCTTTTTTATCCTAGCTGAAGCCGCCATAGGTGCGGGACTGGTGCTTTTAGGGCTTGTCGGTAACGATACCTCGATGATGCGTGCGGCTTATCTTTCTGTGCATTTAGTAAATACCTTTTTGCTAGTAGCTACGTTGGCGTTGACGGCCTGGTTTGTTACTTATCCCGATTCTGTAGTTACTTTGAAGCTGCAAACTGCAGTTATGGCGGCCGTAGGGGTGCTTATGTTAGTTTTGGTCGGAGTGAGTGGTGCGATAACGGCGCTTGGAGATACGCTTTTCCCTGCACGATCGCTTGCCGAAGGGATAGCGCAGGATTTTTCTCCCGCTTCACACCTGTTCGTTAAGTTGCGCATCTGGCATCCTATAGCAGCAGTGGTTGCTGGGCTATGTGTTTCGTTATTTGCTATAGGTATGGTGCGTGACGATCGCCGTAGCGAGCTTAGGTGGCTTTTATGGATAACGGTTCTTCTTGTGCTTGTTCAGATATTTGTGGGCCTAGTAAACGTTGCTCTACTTGCTCCGGTGTGGCTACAGCTAATACATCTAGCTTTGGCGGACGCACTTTGGGCTTCGTACGTACTGTTATCAGTAGCTGCTATGACTAATCGGCCGTCTCTTCAGACTCTCTGAGCCATTCCCTTAGGAAAGTTAGTACCTGCTCATACCACTTTATGCTGTTGAGTGGTTTAAGGATCCAGTGATTTTCGTCGGGGAAGTAGATTAGTCGTGCAGGTATGCCTTTTGCCTTTAGTGTTTGAAACATTGCTAAGCCGTCGCTTACGTCTACTCGGTAATCTAGCTGTCCGTGAATGATCAGCATAGGTGTTTTGAAGTTGTGTGCATACGAGCTTGGCGAGTAGTGATGTAGTGCTTCTATATTTTCCCAAGGAGTACCGCCTAATTCTTCCATGACTCCTGTTACAAAGTCTGAGGCATAGACCGATGAGATGAGGTTGTAAAGGCCTGCGTGGCTGACTATACACCGGAAGCGATCGGTGTGGCCTGCTATCCAATTAGCCATGTAGCCACCATAGCTGGCACCGGCTGCTGCTAGCCTACTGCGGTCAATATAAGGCCGTTTACTGATATGATCTACTGCAAGCATCAGGTCTTCGTAGGCGGAGCCTCCCCAATTGCAGCGCAGTTGGTCGACGAAGTTTTGTCCATAACCTGAAGACCCGTGGAAGTTCGGCGCTATGACTATATATCCTGCGGCAGCAAAAACTTGCAAGTTCCAACGATAATGAAAGTTGTTACTCCAGCAGCTGTGTGGACCGCCGTGTATGATGAGAAGCAGGGGGTAGGTCTTTGTGGGATCGAAATTTGGCGGTTTTATCAGCCAGCTTTCTACTTCTTCGTCGTTCCAACCAGCATATGTAAATAGCTCGACTTCGCCCCAGACTACATCTTGCAATGCTTTGTCATTTAGTGCCGTGAGACGTGTTTTATTAGTTGGATTTTCAACACTTATTGCGAACAAGTCTGCAGGGCTATTGATACTCGAAAGCGACAGTAGTAACTGCTGACCGTTTGGGGTTATGTGCATTTGCCCTATAGTACTAGTTTTGCTTAAGAGAGTCAGGTGTCCGTCTAACGTCGTTCGGTATAGGACTTCCTCTGTGCGATCTTCTATGCTGAAGTAGAGACTTGCAGAATCTGGAGCCCAGACGAAATGTTTACAGGCTCGGTCTAGCTGCTGACCGAAGGTGTAGGTCTTTCGGGTATTTCTATCATAAACGGTAAGGTAAGTGTTGCAACCGTCTAGCCGGGGCTGCAGGGTTCGCAGGTAGGCTAGGTATCGTCCGTCAGGTGAGTATGCTGGATAGCTGCATAAAGCTTCATGATGAGTGAGTCGCAGCAGTTTACCGTTTGTTCTGATGAATAGTTCTCGGATGCCATCTATCGACTCATTACCTACGGTGCGAGTGAAGCATATTTCTCCGTCGGGTGCTATGGCGTAGTCGTCTATACTGCTTTCAGACCAGGCGGGCGAATTAGTAGCTTCCGGCGTTAGGTCTGACAGAAACTTACCGTCGGATGATAGGTGCAGTATGTGGTTAAATCGTCCATCATCCCAGGTGTCCCATCTGCGGAAAGGAAGCTCGTCATAGATGCGCATCTTAAGAACTGTTTCTTTGGGTTTAATTTCGTCGAGCGTCTGAAAGCCAGCTACGACTAAGCAGACTGCAGCAAAGCTTCCGTCGGCAAACATGAGGAAGGATTCTATATCGACTGGCAGATCTGTTAACTGCCGCGCTTCGCCACCGTCATATGGCATTTCCCACAATTGAACTTTACCGCTGCGACTACTGAGGAAAACTATTGCTCTACCATCAGGCCGCCACTTGGGACGAAGGTTTTTGTGTTCGGTACTGTAGGTCAGTTGTCTCGCATTTTTTGTGCCAAGATCCAACAAGTACAAATTTTCTGCTATGAGATTTTTTTCTACGTTTGGAACGGCTGCCGAGAATACGACTTTGCTGCCGTCAGGAGATATATCGAATGTCGATAGTCGCTTTAGTTGCTGTAGAAGTTCAGGCGTTAGGTATCTCACAGTTTCTCCTTGAGGTGGTTCAAGTAGGCAATCATACGAGAAGAGTGCAGAGAAGAAAAGTACTAAATGCTAGATTCAAGCTGTTCATTTTCTGCAACGGGTTCTTCTTCCTCATCAGCAAAGACTTCAAGTATTAGCTGCGCGTTAGATGTAGCTCCTATGGCTGACTGAAACTCGACGGGAGACTTCTCTATGGTGAACCTGCCTTCGGTTGTTTCTGCGAAGCGTTTGAAAGCTTGTTTGCCTCGCAGCTCGTCGAACACAACATCGGCGATTATTCCGTTGTTAAAGTAGATGCTTCTTACTTGCTCTCCGCTGACGCTTAGGATGCAGGTTAGAGCGTTTTTCTCTATAGTCTGGACTATATCAAACAAGCTAATGTATCTAAGATCTCCTTCGAGTATAAATTTCTTGCGCTGACTAGTGCTACTTTCAGTTTGATAATATGTTTGTGACGACGGAGTTTGGGCAAGGCTTCTCTCGTAGTCATCTATGGACTTTAACCACACGTCTATCTGTGGTGCTGTAGGATAGATCTCGCGTACTTTGTAAAGAGCTGCTCTTGCAAGGTCAAATTGCTTGTTGCTTACGTAGAGATTAGCTACAGCTACCATCTGCTCTGCTGCAGCCTGCGGTAGCCGCTGTTCAAGATAGATTTCTGCAAGTTTCCATCTTAAATCGAAGTTACTGGGGTAGCGTTCTATCCATCGGGTCAGCTCAGCGATAGCGCGACCGTACATTTTATACTTGAGAAACAAGTCAGCGTCGGTAAGTATGTCCTCTATGATCTGAGCTTCTATATTGTTCACTTCTCACCTCGAAGCACACCGGTTAAATAGTGACATAAAAGCACCGCAAAATGGAAGTGTTGTTCTTTATATCTTTGTGGTTTTCTAATCCTAGAGGGAAGCAGCTAACAATACTGCTTCGCGTTATGGTATCATCTTGGCGGCACTATTTTGGAAGAGGCGGTTTTATATATGAGTAGCGGATTAAACAGCCAACCACTTACTGTTCTTAGCGATGATGAAAAGATATTTCGTGACAACATAGCACAGTTTGCAGCTACACGCATCAAGCCGCTTGTCAAGCGGATGGATGAAGAAGCACATCTTGATGACTCTATATGTAGAGAGTGTTTCGAACTGGACCTGATGGGAATACATATCCCTAGCGAGTACGGTGGAGCAGGTGGTAGCTTTTTTATGTCTATTCTGGCGGTCGAGGAAGTTTCTAGGATAGATCCTTCGGTTGGTGTGTTTGTGGATGTTCAGAATACGCTTGTCAACAATGCTATACTTCGTTGGGGTAGCGAACAGCTCAAGCGCAAGTACTTGCCTAGGCTGGCAAAAGACACCGTAGGTGCTTATGCTTTGTCGGAAGCTGGTTCAGGTTCGGACGCTTTCGCTTTGGCGACGCGAGCCGAAGACAAAGGCGACTACTACGTACTTAACGGTCGCAAGCTGTGGATTACAAATGCTCGTGAGGCAGGTATATTTATAGTCCTTGCAAATCTCAACCCTGCAGCCGGTTATCGTGGTATTACTGCTTTCATAGTAGAAAAGGACTTTCCAGGGTTTACGGTAGGCAAGAAAGAGGATAAACTCGGTATACGTGCTTCTTCCACCTGTGAGCTTATCTTAGAAGACTGCCGTGTACCGAAAGAAAACTTGTTAGGTGAGGAAGGCAAGGGCTACAAAGTGGCCATAGAGACGCTCAACGAGGGCCGGATAGGTATAGGGGCGCAGATGGTAGGGTTAGCACGTGGAGCGTATGAGGCTGCGCTGGCATACTCGAAGCAACGAGTGCAGTTTGGCAAACCTATCTGCGAGTTTCAGGCAGTGCAGTTTCAGCTTGCTGAGATGGCTACAGAGATAGAAGCTGCACGTTTGATGGTGTACAACGCCGCTCGACTCAAGGATGCTGGCTTGTCATTTGTCAAAGAGGCAGCTATGACCAAGTATTTTACTTCTCAAGTGGCCGAGCGGGTTTCATCGCTTGCTATAGAGATCTTCGGTGGTTACGGGTATACAAAGGACTATCCGGTTGAGAAGTACTATCGAGATGCTAAGATAGGCAAAATATACGAAGGTACGTCGAATATGCAGCTTCAGACTATAGCCAAAATTATTCTTGGCGAGAGATGAGAGGAGTTTATGAATTATTCTACGGAATTACTGAAGCGCTATGGGCAAGCCATCTTGGGCAAGCCGTTTCCGCCAGTAGTGCTAAACATATTAATTACATCAGTGTGCGATATGCGCTGTGTGCACTGTTTCTTTACTGAGGAGCTAGACGATAAACCTCGTAAAGCACTTCAGATGAAGACGCACGAGTTAGTAAGAATTAGCGAGACGCTTGGTGGCAATCTCCCGGTGCTGATAATAGCTGGGGGTGAGCCGTTCACTCGCAAGGATTTGCCAGAGGTAGTCAGTGCCTTCTATCGGAATAATCGCCTAGAGTCGGTTTATTTGATGTCGAATGGGCAGATACAAAAGCGTATTTTGCCTGACGTCGAGCGGATTTTGAAAGAGTGTCCTGAACTTAACGTCACTGTAGCTCTTGGTATAGATGGTCTCGAAGCTGAGCATGACAAGATTCGGCAAAAGCCTGGTAGTTGGGCCAGGGCTATAGATACTGCGCGGCAACTGCAGCAGCTCAAACGTTCTTTTCCTCGGCTTGATATACAGACCTGTACGTGCTTTATGAAAAGCAATCAAGACAGGATATTTGAGTGGTACGACTTCCTAAAGCGGGAATTGCGTCCCGATAAAATTAACGTCAACTACATTCGACCGCCTTCGGCACGTCCTGAGGAACTCAATATAGACTTAGAGCGTTACCGTAAGCTTGCGCAGATGATAGATGAAGATTCGCGTACGGCAGTGATAAAGAATAGCTATGCAGGAAGAGCTGGAATATTCAAGGCAGCTATAGATATATACATGCACGAACTGATAGCTCGAACAGAAATCGAGCACAAGGCACAGCTGCGTTGTTGGGCTGGTACTGCTGGAGCTGTTATCTATGACGAAGGGACAGTTTCTAGCTGCGAGAACTTAGAGAGTGTAGCAAACCTGCGTGATTATGATTGGAACTTTCAGGCACTTTGGAACTCGCCTGCTATGGCCGAACGCCGCAAAAAGGTAAAGGCTGGCTGCTATTGTACGCACGAAAGCAACTGTTACTATCCTTCGCTTGCTTTTAACCCAAAGCATCTAGTTCAGATCAAGCGTTTAGAATACCAGATGCGGCGGGCGCAGCGCTCGCTTCAGGCTGGACTACAAATTGCTGAAGCAAAGAGTTAGGCTAGTGTCCAGAAAAGCCGTCCTCTTTGCAGAATATTAGAGATTCTACCAGCGATGGTAGGCTGGATGGCCAGGTTTAACTGCTACAAAAATCCCTCGGCAAGTAGCGGTTACCTTGCCTGCAGCTTCAAGTTGTGCTTCTACTACGGCTCTGTCTTCACCGGATTCGACTACGGTTGCTAAAAGATGTAGTTCTACGTTGCTAGGTGTAGGCCGCAGCAGCTTAACCGAATATTCTGCGGTGACAGTGCAAGGTGGCGAAGGCAGATGCTTCTGCTGCATCAGATGGTATGCCGTAGCCCAGTTTGAATGGCAGTCGAGCAGTGCGCCTATGATGCCGCCGTTGAGAACGCCGGGAAAAGCTTCATGGTGTGGTTGCGGCGTCCAATCGGCCACGAATTTGCCGTCTCGTACAAATGACCGTAATCGCAGACCTTGTGTGTTAGCAGGGCCACATCCAAAGCAAGTGTTGTTAGGTGCATAAGTCTCTTGAATGCTTTTCATAAATCCTCCACAAGACCGATATGGTACAAGCAAATAATATCAGGAAAGTATCGACACCTATAGCTTGCCGCAGGAGTGCATGCGAGACAAAAAGTAGCAGCTGGACATGTACAGAAGCTTTCTCTTAAAGCTTTAGTCTAAGCTGAGAATGTCAAGAGGTGAGATTCTAGCAAGCTACGTAGCTGTTCAAGCGCCTTTCTGCGCATAGAGAAAGCGTTTTTGATGTCGATCGACATTTCTGCAAAAGTCGTACTTGCCTGATCTGGAATGAAGATAGCATCCCATCCAAATCCTTGTTGACCGCAAGGTGCTAGCGCTATTTGACCTTTAGTTTGCCCTGTTGCGACCAATGTCTGCTTGCCATCGTGGAATGCGACGGCTGTAGTTGCTGTAGCACGTCTATCTTCGTAGCTCGAAAGCATCTTGAGGATACCTACCGGTCCTACTGTTTGCAGAAACCATTTGATGAACGTTCCTGGTAGACCGTTCCAGGCAACAAAGCTGAGAGCTGTATCTTCTACTATGACCGGAAGTCCGGTTTTTTGGTGTGCCTGTATAGCTTTTTGTCTAACTATCGTTTCCAGGTCTAGAGTTTGCGGTTCATCCAGATCAAGATGTACGTGTTCGACCGGTAACTTAAGAATTTGGCGTGCTTCTTTAACTTTATTTTCGTTTGCTGTCACGAAGTATAGGGTACGCATTATCTTATTTTAACTTCTATTTTCGTACCTTCTGGCAGTCGAATATAGTCTTTGCCGCGGATTATGTTTGAGCCTGCACCTGCTGCTGCACCTACGCCTGCACCTATGGCAGCACCTTTACCGCCACCTGCGATAGCTCCTATGATAGCCCCTACGGCTGCACCGCCGCCAGTGCGTTTTGCGGTAGATGCTGAGCGGCTACTTCCCCTAATACTACCTTCTTCATCTACGTTTTTGGCAGTTTTGTTGCCATAGACGAAAGAGATGTCCCCGCGGATGTTTTGCCATCTGCCGTTTGGGAAATTGATCCTATAGAAGGTGATGTTTAGTACTGACTGACCTTTGAGCTTACCAGAGTTTTTAACATACGAGACCCGTCCTTCGAGCATCGAGCCATCGAACTTACCACCGCTTATGCGAGCACGAACGGGATCGCCTTCGTGCGATGACCTAGAGTCCACGGTCTGTTCAAGGGTAGCGGTCAGTACCGTGCCAGAAGTTACATGATAGCTGTTTCCAGCTGGTAGGAGAAAGGCTAGAAGTAAGAGGAATAACATAATGCCTCCTTAGGATGGAGTAATTTGGTTTTGTCTACCGCTTAGATTTGCTACAGTTCTACCGAAGTTGCTTGAGAGATTGTAGCAGAACACGTATGTTTAAAAAGTTATGGGTGCAAGTATAGAACATCCGACACCTTATCAAAGGCTTGCTGTTATGATACGGGAAGATGCCAAAGACTTGTTAGTCTTGGTATCTTATACCGGTCTTGCTGGATTGCTAGCACTTATAATACCACTGGCCTCGCAGGCACTAGTAAGCACCATAGCTGCGGGCATTTTTATGCAACCGCTTGTAGTGTTGACGCTGTTGGTGTTCTTTGGCCTGTTGTTTGTTGGCGTAGTCAGGCTGCTTAAGTTCTACCTTGTGGAGATAATGCAGCAACGAATTTTTGCTCGTGTAGCTCTCAAAGTAAGCTACCACGTTATTAGGCTCAAGCAGCCAGCACTTCAGGACGAATACGCGCCGGAGCTGCTTAACAGATTTTTTGATGTTGTCAACATACAGAAATCAGTTTCTAAGCTACTGCTTGATGGGCCTGCGGCAGCACTGCAGATTTTAGTGGGGCTGGTGCTGATGGCTTTCTATAGTCCCATACTGCTTGCCTTTGCGATATTTTTGATACTGTTCATAGTGTTCGTAGCAACTGTATTAGGGATAAATGGGTTGTCTACGAGCATAAAGGAGTCAATGCAAAAGTACAGGGTAGCTGGTTGGCTAGAGGAGATGGGCCGTTGTCATACTGGTTTTAAGATGCATAGTTCGCCTGATTATCTAATGTGGCGTACTGACAGGTTAGTTACTGAATATATTAAGGCTCGCAGAAAACATTTCAAAGTGCTGTATAGGCAAGCTGCAGGTAGTTTTTTATTTAACGCGGTAGCATTTACTGGCGTCCTGGGTATAGGTGGTTGGCTAGTAATTAACAGGCAATTGACGCTTGGACAGCTTGTAGCTTCCGAACTAATAATAGTCTCAGTACTAGGAGCGTTAGATAAACTTGTCAGATTACTTGAGCCGTTTTACGACCTATTAACTGGACTAGACAAGATTGGCCATGTTACTGACCTACCTCTCGAGAGGATTGGCGGTGCAAAGTTACCGAGCTCAAGCTGTGGCATAGAGGTTGTTTGCAAAGGGGTACACTTTGCCTACTCTACTGGAGTGCCCGTGCTTGTTGGTGTTGATCTACAGATATTGGCCGGAGAAAGAGTAAGCCTCGTAGGTGCTAGTGGTGCTGGTAAGACTACGCTTGTGTCGTTGTTTTGTGGCATAAACGAGCCGACTTATGGCGCAGTGAGTATAGACGGTATGGATGTACGCGACTTGGACCTCACAAGTTTGCGAGGCCCTGTAGACTTCGTGGGTGATACAAACGAGATCTTTGACGGGACTATTGAGGAAAACATAGTGGTAGGCCGAGCTGGTATCTCGCATGAAGATATACGCTGGGCGCTTGAAATAACACAGTTAACCGAAGATCTGGCTCGGTTGCCATATGGACTAAAGACGCCTTTGGTGAGCGAGGGTAGGAATCTCTCGCGTGGACAAAGGCAGCGCTTGCTGATAGCTCGTGCGATAGTTGGTAGGCCTCGACTGCTAATATTGGATGAGGCATTTATAGGTATAGATGAAGCTACTAAGTTGAGGATCTTGGATGCTCTATATGCTCCCGAGCATAGCTGGACGATAGTGGATATCTCGCATGACCTAGAGGTAGTCTTGCGTGCTGATAAAGTATACGTGCTGGCTGAAGGCAGAATAGTTGAGCAGGGCAGCGTGGGGGAACTTTCCCGACCAGGTACAGAATTTGTAAAACTCTTCCCCTTACTTTTAAAGTGATATGCAGAAAGTACAATCATTGGAACTTGTGCAGACCCCTCATTCTGCAAGACCGCTAGCGCTTGTGATAGTGCTTTTGCTTCTATCAATAGTACTAGGATTGATTTTGATACCTTGGCAGCAGTCTGTCTCTGGTTCAGGTCGAGTGATTATCTTCTCGCCGATGGAACGACCACAGAATGTAGAAGCCCAAATTCCGGCAAGGATCTTGAAGTGGCATGTGCGGGAAGGAGTGCGCGTGAAGCGAGGTGACCTGATAGTAGAGCTTGCGGAACTTGACCCTAAATACTTGGATCCAGAGCAGTTACAGAGATTAGAGGGACAAAAGAGAGCGCTACAGATGCGCTTAGAAGCAGCTCATGCTCGTGCTGAAGCCCTGCAACAGCAAATAGCGGCTTTGGAACAGTCGCGCAATAATGCGCTTCCTGCAGCAGATAGGCGAGTGCGTCAGGCTGAAGACAGGCTGTATCAAGCGGAGCAAGCTCTCGAGGCTGCTCGGCAAGCTAGGCTGACGGCTGAGTTAAACTTAAATCGTGTGCGCGAACTAGAAAGCAAGGGACTACGGTCAAGGCGAGACCGCGAATTAGCCGAGCTTGAATATACCAGAACTGCTACAGAGGTCGAGCGGGCCCAAGCTGCCCTAGAGCTTGCTCGCAAGGATACCGAAATTGCAAGGCTGGACAGAGCAAAATTAGACGCTGACACTACTGCTAGCATTTCCAGCGCGCGCTCTTCCCTTGCTTCGACACAAGAGACTATAGCTGCGATTACCAACGATCTTTTTAAGCTGGAAATAGAGATACGAAACCTCCAGCAGAGGATTTCTCAACGCCGAGTGACGGCACCGATAGACGGGCAAGTAGTACGCTTGCTTGCCGTAGGTGCTGGAGAGACGGTGAAAGCTGGAGATGTCTTAGCAGTGCTTGCACCGCAGACGGAAGATTTGGCCGTAGACTTTATAGTTTCAGACAATGATGCCCCACTTGTGTCGGTAGGGCGTAAGGTGCGGTTACAGTTTGCCGGTTGGCCCGCATTGCAATTTTCTGGCTGGCCTTCGATAGCTGTTGGCACGTTTGCTGGTGTTGTCTCGGTTATAGATGCCGTGGATGATGGGAACAGTAGGTTTAGGATAATAGTAACTCCTGATAAGGAGGCTATAGCTTCCGGCAAAGAAGAGCCATGGCCGTCATCGCAGTATCTAAGACCTGGGGCACAAGTAGTAGGCTTTATAATGCTTGACACTGTTTCCCTAGGCTTTGAACTGTGGAGGCAATTCAATGCTTTCCCGCCGACAGTACAACGCCCTGAGCTGAAAAAGGAGAAAGAGAAGAAGGAGGACAATCTGGAGAAATGATTCCGAGTGTCCTTCTGACACTGTTAGGTTTGCAGCTGCTTGCCGGGCCCGGGGTTGACGATTTCAAACTGGAAGCAGAACTGACACTGCAGAGTTTTCTAGCGGCGGTAGATGCAAATCATCCTAAGCTTAAAGGAGCTGAAGCACTACGTTCGGTAGCTGCTGCAAAGCGGTTAGAGAAATCAGGGGCTTTCGATCCTGTGTTGAACTTTGGCAGCGATTTTATCCGATATAACAGCACCACGACTCGCGGTAAGCAGCGCGAGACAGCTGGTAACGAACTAAGTCTCGATTTTGTCACGCGCTCAGGGCTGAAGTTTTATGGCGGAGTGAGACTCAATCTTGGTACGGTCAAATCTCCTCTGTCATCTACAGGTGATACGGGTGAATACTTCTTAGGCGTCAAGTTACCGCTGCTTAGAAATGCTGGGATAAACGAAAAAGCAGCTGCTGAAAGGCAAGCGTTTTTGGGCGAAGACATAGCCGAAGCTGAGTTCTATGAGTTGCGCCGTAATCTGCTGATGAAGGCCGCTATGGCTTATTGGGAGTGGGTAGGCGCTGCACGTAGGCTCGACCTTGCCCGAAGAATGCTGGAACTGGCTCGAGTAAGGGCTGAAGCGGTAAGAGAAAGGGCACTGGCTGGTGATCTGCCCATAATCGACTCTGTTGAAGCAGAACAAGAAGTACAACGCAGGCTCGGTGCTCAGATCAAAGCTGAGCGGGATTTGCAAAAGGCGGCCTTTAAGCTAGGCGAGTATTTATGGGATAGTAACGGAAATCCTGCTGCTTTGCCTTCGGAAAACACTGTTCCTCGTAGGATGGATTCTCCGCGAGCCATTTCCTTCGACGAGCAGGTGCTGGCACGAAGCAGAGCTATTATGCGTCGGCCAGAACTTCGGATTATCTCACTCAATCGTAAAGTATTAGAGATTGACAGAGACCTGGCGCGCAACCAGGTGCGGCCTGCTGTCGACTTCTCTTTCAGTCCTGGAATTGATACCGGCCTAGGTTCAATAGGTAATACCCTGAAAGCTGGTCTGGATTTCAGTTTTACTTTCAGACAGCGTGCTGCTGAGGGCCGTATTGGGCAAGCTGAGTACAAGATGCGTAAGTTAGACTTCGAGGATGCTGAGACTCGTCGGCGTATCTCACTTGAGGTAGATGATGCCGTTTCTGCTGTCAATACCGGTGTGGAACGCTACAAAGTAGCCTTGCGAGAGCTGGATTTAGCTATCAGACTGGAAGAAGGCGAACGGGAAAAGTTCCTGTTGGGAGATAGTACTATCTTCTTGGTTAACCAACGCGAGCGTAGCCGCGCCGAGGCGGAAATAAAGCTGATAGATGTTTATATCGAGTATCAGATAGGTATGGCAGCCTACAAAGCAGCTACTAATGATTACTAATCTTCTCCCTCAGTTAGCGACTTTACCATCAGATATGCATCTTCGCCATTTGTGTAGTAGTTTTCTAGGCGCTTTACTATTATGTAGCCTAGCCTGGTGTAGAGTCGCTGAGCAGGTTTGTTGCTTATGCGTACTTCTAGATGAACGAGATTAATCTTCCGGTACAAAAGGGCTGACTCTACAAGCTCCATCAAAAGTCTTGCGTAGCCTTGTCTCCTAGCCTCTGGTAACACTCCTAGCGCTACTATGTGCCCAGTGAGATCTTCTTCTATCATCGCTAGTATGAAGCCTAACATCCTTGTTTGGTCTTGTTGCTGGCTAACTATCTTGTAGCAAATTGATCGTGGGTTTGAAAGTATGTAGCTTATGGTTGCGCGATCGTACGCTTCAGCCTCACGAAAGCATATCTGGTCGAGCTGATAGCATTCTTCTAGATCGGTTAGCTGCAATCTATCAATTATTAGCTGGGGCTTGTTAGTAGTCATAATATAGTCATAGATTAGTGATGATAAGTATTCCTTAGAACCCCGTGCTGAATTTTCTTTTGGCATTCAGCACATAGACCAAATATCCTGTGGCTATGGTCGATTATCTTGAACTGGTACTGAGCAGCAATTTCTTCCTGTATGCGTTCTATATCAGCACTGTAGAACTCTATCAGACAGTTACATTGTATGCAGATTAAGTGATCGTGGTGCTCATGTTTGTATTCGTGTTCGTATCGTGCACGTCCGTCGTTGAATCTCACCTCACGAGCTAGCCCTGCTTCGAGTATCAGCTTCAATGTTCGGTAGATGGTGGTGAAACCTACGGAAGGATCGCGCTTTTTGACCAGTTCGTACAATTCTTCCGCTGAGACATGCCCCTCGGTCTCGAGAAACACGCTGAGTATCAAGTCGCGTTGCTCGGTCCTCTTTAAACCCGAGCGCTTGAGATGCTCATGGAAGATCTCCATTTCTTCCCTCATAACACTCTACTTCCTTTTGCTGTGTAATTCTACAGTAACTGCCTGACAACTTATTGTCAAACTTAAATGTTCTTTTTGTTGTATACGGCAAACTTTTGTTGTTCCCTCTTGCATACTTTCTCCTATCTAAGGTATCTTTAAGCCTTTACATAAGTAAATACTTACTCACATTGTTAAAGGAGGGTGTATGGGTAAAAAAGTGAAGAAGCAGGATATGCTGAACCTCTTGACAGAGCGTGAGCGAGAAGTTCTCAAGTATATAGCTGAAGGAGCGACAAGCAAAGAAATAGGGGAACAGCTGGGGATTAGTCGCAAGACGGCCGATGCTCATCGTAACAACATAAAACGCAAACTGCGCGTTGACTCAATTGCTCATCTTGTGCAGGCAGCCATAGTAATGGGACTTATAGAACCACAGTTTCCAAGGAACACTTAAGGTGTGTTGTAAATACCTGCTTAGGGTAGCTAGATGTCTTTATTCTTGTTTTTTTTTCTTGTTAATGTTAGTGATTACTTACTGACTTATGGGGCGATTATTATGAAGGAAGTGAGCTTGCGTGGACTTGCAAGCACAGCTACGTTTGACAACAGGCGGGTTAGGATGACAGCCAGCGATCGGCGGCTGCAGATACTAGCTGTGGCAGCGGAGCTGTTTTCTCAGCGAGGTTTTAATGGTACTACAACGAAAGAGATAGCCAAAAAAGCTGGGGTAAGCGAAGCAGTTATCTTTAAGCATTTTGCCACGAAAGGTGACTTGTATTCAGCGACTCTAGATTATAAGGCACAAGAAGCCGTAGGGCAGATCTGGACCCGTAGTCTAGAGGCTATGAAGCGTAAAGACGACGAGGCGTTTTTTGAATTATTGGCAGCGGAGATACTTGCTTTTCACCAGCGCGACGCTACGCTACTGAGGTTGCTTTACTACTGTGCCCTCGAAGGACATGACCTAGCCGAGAGGTTTTATTTCACTACCGTAAAAGAAGCACGAGAACGCATAGCTTCGTACATTGCTGCAAGAATAGCTGATGGAGATTTCAGGCGTTGTGATCCGGATACTGCAGCACGGCTTTTCTTAGGACTTGTGGGACATTGCGCCGTGACGCGTGAGTTGTTTCGTTGGAGTGATGTAAGAAGTACTTCTATAGAAACGGCTGCTTCAGAAATAGTGTCTGTATATCTGCATGGGCTAAAAGCTTAGTATGTGGTACAAGTTGTTGTTTTTACTTCTATTGTTGCAAGTTGGCTGCAGAGTTGAAAGCCGTGCACCTATGTCAGCACAAAGTAGTGAGTCTGAGGTCTTAGAAGTAGTGACTGCTGTGGCAGAGCAGCGAAAGCTCAAACAGACAGCAGAATTTACCGGAACGCTCGTTGCTAATACGGAGCCGACGCTTTCGGCCGAAGTTGAAGGACGAGTTAAGGAAGTACTCGTAGATGTCGGCGATACTGTTGTTGCCGGTCAGCCACTGGTTAAGTTAGATGACTCTGAGCTGCGCTGGAAGTTAGATCAGGCTGAGGCAACGCTGGCTGCTGCCGAAGCTCGCTTATCACCTGGCGGCAAGGTTTATGATAGTAACTTGCATCCAGAAGTGCGCGAAGCAGCTGCAGCAAGAGAACAAGCAGCAGCGGACTACGAAAGGGCTCGCAGGCTCGTCGAGTCTGGGGACATTTCCCGGCAGGCATTTGAAGAGCGTCGCTCGGCTTATGAGCAGATTGCAGCACGTTATGAGAACAAACTTATACAGCTTGAAATTTACCAAGCACAAATAGCGCAAGCAAAAGCGCAAGTTGAGCTTGCTAGAAAGCAGCTTGCTGATAGCGTCATACGCTCGCCACAGAAGGCAGCCGTTTGTAGTGTGCTGGTAGCTAAAGGTGAGTATCTAAGCAAAGGGCGGCCTGTAGTTCGACTTCAGCAGCTTGATCCGTTGATTCTTAAAATAGAAATACCTGAACGATACCTTAGTATTGTAAAAGCTGGCCAGAAATGTTCTTTCCAAGTTGAAAGCTTTCCCGGTAAACGATTCGACGCTACGATAACAAGACTTGTTCCGCAGGTTACTGACACTTCAAGAACTTTTATAGCTGAGGCCACAGTTGCGAATCCTAATTTTCAGCTAAAGCCAGGGCAGTTTGCAAAAGTTGTGCAAGAGCTTCCGCCTAGCGAAGCAATAGTTATACCCCAAAGTGCTGTAATAGTCTCTTCAGGCGTTCGCAAAGCATTTGTTGTAAAGGAGGGCATAGCAGTGGAGCGGATATTGAAACTTGGCCGTAGGCAGGATGAAATAGTGGAAGTGCTAGAAGGAATTTCTGCCGGAGAATATGTCGTTACCAGCAGTCCAGAGTCTCTTACCGAAGGTGTGAAGGTTAGAGTGCGCTGATGCAAAAACTAGCAGAAATTTGTATAGACCGCCCCGTCTTTGCTACGATGCTTATAGCCGCAATTACTTTCATCGGCGGTTTTTCCTACTTTCGTCTTGGCGTGGACCAGTTTCCGAAAGTCGACCTACCAACGGTTACTATAACTACGGTGCTAAATGGAGCTTCACCTGAGGAAATCGAGGCCGAAGTAACAAAGCGCATAGAGGAAGCCGTAAATACGGTAAGCGGTATTGATGAACTGCGGTCTGTGTCTACAGAGGGAGTTTCTCAAGTTTTTGTAACTTTTGTCCTGGAGCGAGATATAGATCTAGCCACACAGGACGTGCGTGATCGTGTTAACTCCATCCTTGCTGAATTACCAAAGGATATTGAGCGACCAGTAATAGAGAAATTTGATCCAGATGCTCGACCGGTGCTGACGCTAGCTATATCAGCGAGGCGTAACAGGCAGGAGCTAACCGAGCTGGTGGAAAAACTGATCAAGCAGCAGCTTGAAGGTATTGACGGTGTTGGTAATGTTCGTCTGGTAGGTGGTAGTAAAAGGCAGATACAGGTAGCGCTTGATGTAGAAAAGCTAGCTGCATATAGACTAACTGTGCCTCAAGTTGAAGCAGCTATAGCATTGCAAAACCTCGAAATTCCCGCTGGTCGCATTGATGAAGGTAAACGGGAAACTGTTTTACGCACCTTAGGCCGAGTTTCGACACTGGATGAACTTGCTAAGATAGCCATTACGAATACCGTAAAACTTGCCGATATTGCCCGTATAGATGATGCTAGCGAAGAGCGTCGCTCGTTTGCTCGTCTTAATGGCAAGGAGACTCTGCTTCTAGAGATACTTAAGCAGTCCGGAGAAAATACAGTAGCAGTAGTAGACCGAGTTAAAGAAAGGCTGGCCAAGCTATCGCTTCCAAAAGATTTTGAGCTACATACGGTAAGAGATCAGTCTGTATTTATCAAGGGCTCTTTTGAAGCCATACGCGAGCATTTAATACTTGGTGGGATTTTAGCAGCGCTAGTCGTTCTGCTGTTTATGGGAGACTGGCGCTCGACATTTATTGCAGCAGTGGCCATACCTACGTCCATCATTTCGACCGCTGGGCTGATGTATTACATGGACTTTACGCTCAATCAGATAACTATGCTGGCATTGGTGCTCTCTGTAGGTATAGTGATAGACGATGCGATCGTAGTTTTGGAAAACATCTATCGCTTCTTACAAGAAAAAAGCATGTCCGCACTGCAAGCTGCCCGCGAAGCTACCCGTGAGATAGGACTTGCTGTTATGGCTACGACACTGTCGCTTATAGTCGTGTTCCTGCCAGTGGCATTTATGGAAGGTATAGTAGGGCGCTTTCTAAAAAGCTTCGGACTAACAGCAGCATTTGCAATAGCTGTATCCCTCCTTGTCAGTTTTACCCTAACACCTACCATGTGCGCTCGCTTGCTACGCCGTCAGCAGCATGAAGCTAGGACTTCTCGCATCTACTCGCTCATAGAAGCTATTTACATGGCCATACTGCGACTAAGTTTACGTCATCGTGCTGCTACGGTTCTGATTTCTATCGCAGTCTGTGCTGCGACAATACCGTTATTCTTATTCGTGGGTAAAGATTTCTTGCCGAAGGAAGATACTTCTGATTTTGAGATCTCGGTCAGAGCTCCAGAAGGATATTCTCTTGAAGCTACTTCTGAAATAATCTCGCAAATAGAAAATGAGCTGAGGAAGCTGCCTGCAGTGGAGAATCTGTTAGTTTCTGTGGGTGCTGATAGGCAAAACACGGTTAACCTGGCTAATATTTATGTAAAACTTAAACCACTTTCTGAGAGAGTAGGTCGTAAAGACCTGTCACAACAAGAGTTAATGCAACAGGCTCGTAGGCTTCTTAGCAAGTATCAGAAGCAGTTTGGACTGCGAATATCGGTTATGAACGTGGCTGTGATAAGTGGTGGAGGATACAGCAATACAGACTTGCAGTACGCACTTACGGGGCCGGAGTTGGATAAACTTCAAGAGTATACAAAGCAGATAATGGCAGCAGCGGCTGAGATACCAGGTGTGGTCGATTTAGACTCTTCGCTCATCGCGGGTAAACCTGAGTATAGACTTCATATTGACAGGGAGCGAGCGGCTGACCTAGGCGTTAGGGTTGCTGATATAGCTTCTACACTGCGTACCCTGGTTGGTGGGAATGACCGCGTTTCTAGCTTCAGGGAAGGCCAAGAGAGATATTACATCAACTTGCGGGCTGAATTAGCTGACCGTAGTTCAGTACAAGCTCTCGAGCGTTTGTATGTGCCTTCTGGCAGTTCAAATAATGTTCGGTTAGGCCAAGTAGTGCGAGTGGATGAAGGCAGATCGCCAGCAAGGATAGAGCGTTACAATCGTCAGCGACAGGTGACTATTACAGCTAATCTAGAAAGTACATCGTTAGGACAGGTACTTGAAGGATTGCAGCAAAGGCTTGCTAAAGCAAACTTCTTGCCGGGTTACTATCACGCTCCTCAGGGCCGGGGTCGTGAGCTGGCCAGAACAGCTAGGAATTTCGCAATAGCTTTTGTTCTTTCGTTCGTTTTTATGTACATGATACTTGCAGCGCAGTTTGAGAGCTTTGTTGATCCCATATTGATTCTCTTAAGCTTACCGCTTTCCGTACCATTTGCTTTGCTTTCGATAATAGCTTTTCAGCAATCGCTCAACATATTTTCTGCTCTGGGTGTACTGATGCTATTTGGCATAGTGAAGAAGAACTCCATTTTGCAGATAGACCATGCTAATGAGCTGAGGCGGCGTGGCCTTCCACCTCTGCAAGCTGTCTTGGAAGCTTCACGTGATAGACTACGGCCTATATTGATGACGACACTGGCACTTGTACTTGGTATGGTGCCTATGGCTTTGGGTCAAGGACCTGGTTCAGGAGCTAGGCGCTCTATAGCTATGGTTGTTATAGGCGGGCAGTCGCTCTGCTTGTTGCTTACATTGTTAATTACGCCTGTAGCGTATTCACTCTTTCACGAATTTGCTGAGCGTCGTGCTTATAGTCGCCGTAGCCCGACTCTTGTAGAATCTGTAGTGCAAGACAAGTAAGTTGTTATGTTTCTAATATTTCTAGTAGTTATAGTTATACCAACCATCATCGTTTCGGCTCAGAGCCTGCCACAGCGTATCGGTGTACAAGAGGAGTCAACGAGGTTATCTATTGATGACTGCGTCAGGATGGCACTTGAGAACAACCCCGAAGTCGAGATCGAGCGCGTAAATATCAAGCAGTTGGAAGACGAGCTATTATCGGCAAAGGGTAGTTATGACCCGGTCTTGTCAGTAGCTACTGGGTTTACTAGACAGATATCGCCGGTAACTAACTTGTTCGGTGGAGGAGACGGCCAAGTTTCTACAGGGACTTTCACACAGGAGTTTAGCCTACGAGGACTACTTGCTTCAGGGATGAGCTATGGTTTGTCTTCTTCTG
Organism: Blastocatellia bacterium; assembly: GCA_025057015.1. Taxonomy (GTDB): domain Bacteria; phylum Acidobacteriota; class Blastocatellia; order Chloracidobacteriales; family JADJPF01; genus JANWYG01. The sequence goes on along the minus strand of JANWYG010000021.1, from coordinate 51,320 downwards.
TACAGCGCGTCAATACAGATAACATCTTTGTGAATCTGAATCCGCTTTTTTTGACGCAGCTTACCGCAGAGATGCGCCGACCGCTGCTTAGAAACCGTAGCAGCGATCAGGCACGACGGCGTGTCAAGCTGCTCGACAAACAACTTGATCTTTCTGATCTAGAGTTTCGGCGCCGTATCGTCGAAGTTATAGCACGTGTGCAACTTGCCTACTGGGACCTGGTCTATGCTCATAAGAGCGTGGAAATAGCTGAAGAATCGTTGCGTTTAGCTCGCGAGCAGCTTGCTAGAACTCGCCGCTTAGTGGAAGCTGGTGCTCAGGCGCCTGCAGAACTGGTGCAGGTGGAAGCGCAACTGCGCACTCGCGAAGAGACTCTGCTTGCTGCTTTCGAAGCAGTCACTATAGCAGAGAATCGTCTAAAAATGCAGATCTTGAAGCGGGAAGATGAGCGTTGGTATAAGCAAATAGTACCTATAGATCGCCCTCAGTTAACGCCGATTGACTGGGATTTAAAAAAGCTACTCGATTTGGCTTTGCACAATCGCTTGGAGCTACAACAAATACGCTTGCGTAGCGAAATGGCCAAGCAGGAACACAACTTCTTTGCAGAGCAGACTAAACCACAGCTCGATCTAGTTGCTTCCTATACGCTCTTAGGTGCAGCTGGACGTTTAATAGATAGGCCAAGCCCGTTTGCTACTGCGCTTCTAGCTATCGATGTGTCTTCGCTTGGCAGAGTGCCGGACTTCCTACAGGGTGGATTAGGACAAAGTCTAGCAAATCTTTTCCAGAACAGATTCAATACTCTACGCGTGGGATTGCAATTGGAGTTGCCTTATCGCAACCGTAGTGCTCAAGGTCAGCTAGGCAAAGCAAAACACGAGCTCCGCAAGATAGAACTTCAGAAACACTATGCGGAGTCGATAATAGAAGCTGAGGTACGTAATGCGCTGCAGACTGCACGTACAGCATATGAGCGGGTTCGTGCTAGTGAAGCAGCTGTTACTGCTGCCAGTGAGCAGCTTGCTAGCGAACAACGCCGCTATGAAGCCGGATTGTCAACTACTTTTCTCATACTTACAAGGCAGCAGGAACTGGCTGAAGCAAAGGGTAGGCATTTGCGGGCAGTTACAGATTATGACAAGGCTTTGGTGGAGCTTCGACGAGCAAGTGGTACTTTGATGCCTTAGGTCAATAAATTGTCAAGTTGGTTTTTTTCTAGTGTTAGGAATGCCTGAAAGATTTGTAAGTTAGCAAGGATATCGCAAAGCCTAAGATGATGGTGTTGCTGTTGGTTTTGGCTTTATTTCAAAGCGTTCAACCTGCACGTGTGGAAAAACTGCGTTCTGAAGAGGCCGAGCTGAGAAAGCGGATTATGTCATCTCCTAATGACGCAAAGTTGCACAATGAACTTGGCATAGTGGAGTACTATCTGGGGAAACTGCAGCAGGCTGAGGCTTCTTGGAAGCGGGCTATAGAGCTTGACAGCAACTACGGTGACGCAAGGGCTAACTTAGCGTACTACTATTTTCAGACTGGCCGGGACGCTTTGGGTGAAGATTTGCTACGTTCAGCTATACAGGTTGATCCGAACAGTTTTTGGGCAAATTATTACTCAGGAATCTTTTATTACCGTCGAAGACAACCTGTACGTGCAGAGTTGTACTTGAAGCGGGCTATAGAGCTTAGGCCGCAGAGCATAGAAGCGAGGCTAGAGCTTGTCAAGCTTTACCGTGCTGAAAAAAACTTTGCTGCTGCAGAACTGCAACTGGATGAGCTGTTGGCAATGGCTCCTGAAAATCCGGCAGTACGTTATGGGCGTGCGCTTCATTATGCAGAAACTGGAAGTTACCGGAATGCGATACGAGAGTTCGAAAACGTCCTTTTGCTTGATCCCAAGCTCGTTTCTGTGCGGTATGAAATAGCTCTGGCAGCAGCTGCTGAAAAGGATTGGCTGCGAGTGGTCGATGAGCTAACGAAGTTTCATGCAGCAGACGCTACGCCGCAGTCGCATTACTTGCTAGGATACGCCTATCGTAGACTTGGCCAGCAGGAAGAAGCGGTAGCTCAGTACAAGGCTGCTATAGAGCAGCGGCCTGAATTTTTCGAAGCATGTTTGGAGTTAGGTAGTCTTTATCTAGACGCAGGCGATATAGAATCTGCCGAGCGGCAGCTACGAAAGGCGTTAGAGCTACGTTCGTCAAGCATTGAAGCACGATATCTGCTGGGCTATGTTGCTGAGTTATCTGGCAAGTATGAATTTGCCGAAGAGTGTTACAACCAGGTACTGAAAGCTGCACCTGAGCGAGCGGAAGCTCATCACGGTTTAGGTTCGTTAGAGCTGCGGCGCGGTAACGTAGACGCTGCCTTAAGTTACCTTAAGCGCGCTTTAGAACTGGGGGCTAACACTGCCGACGTGCACTATCTGTTAGGCAAAGCTTTATTTCGTCGTGGCGAGTATGAACTAGCGCTTGAACGTCTAAATGATGCCGTAAAACTTGATTCTAATCGCGTGGACGTACGTTATCAGCGAGCACAAGTGCTTAAACGGCTCAAGCGCGAACAAGAAGCAGAACAAGAGCTAAAGTTAGTTGAAGAGCTGAACAAGCGGTTCAGAACAGGGATGTCAACTGCAGAGGGACAAAAATGAGAATTTTATCGCTTGTGCTTGTCGGCCTTCTGATACTCACTGGCGACTTTGGCTTTACTGATGTAACTGATGAGGCAGGTCTTAGCGACTTCGTGCATATAGGCGGTACGCCGAGGAAGCGATATATCTATGAAACTACTGGTAGTGGTGTAGGTTTCATAGATTATGACCGAGATGGATGGGTTGATATCTATCTGGTAAATGGGGCTGACCGCGAAATGATGAAAAATGGTTCAGCACCTGGTAATAGGCTCTATCGCAATAACGGTAACGGTACGTTTACAGACGTGACAAAGCGTGCAGGCGTAGCTGGAAACGGCTTACTTGGCCAGGGCATTGCCGTAGGTGACTATAATAATGACGGTTGGGATGATATTTATGTGACTAACTTTGGCCCAAATATTCTTTACCGCAACAACGGCGATGGAACATTCACAGACGTGACAAAACGTGCTGGATGTGACGATCCTCGCTGGTCTACCGGCGCAGCTTTTGGCGATTATGACGCAGATGGTGATCTAGATCTTATGGTAGTAAATTATGTTGAGTTAGACCTAGATAACTTGCCAGAGCCAGGCGGTGGAGGCAAAGTTCCTGCCAGTTATTGCACTTATCGAGGAGTGCCTGTAATGTGCGGCCCGCGTGGCCTCAAAGGTGCTTCTGATACGCTCTATCGCAACAACGGCGACGGAACGTTTACTGATGTTTCAAAGCAAGCTGGTGTTGATGACTCAAAGTTGCTTTACGGTTTCCAGCCAACTTGGATAGATGTCGATAGTGACGGCGATCTTGATCTGTTTATATCAAACGATTCCGTAGGAAACTATCTATATCGAAACGACGGCCGCGGCAAATTTACTGATGTGTCATATTCTTCAGGAGTAGCGGTAAACGAAGAGGGACGTCAACAAGCATGCATGGGCGTTGCCTGGGGTGATTATGACCGCGATGGTGACTTCGACCTCTACTTGACTAACTTTTCTGATGATACGAACACGCTTTATCAAAACGAAGGTGATGGCAACTTTCTCGACCAAACTTTTCAGGCTGGACACGGGCAGCCAACTATTCCTTATCTAGGATGGGGAACGTTCTTTTTTGATTATGACAATGATGCTGATTTGGACTTGTTTGTAGCAAACGGGCATGTCTATCCTGAAGTAGACAAGCATGAGGCAGGTACGAGTTATCGGCAGCGCTGCTTGCTGTTTGCAAACGAGAAAGGGAAGTTCGCTGAAATTGGATTGCGGGTGAGTCTTACGCAAAAGCGTTCGTTTCGAGGTGCTGCTGTTGCTGATATAGATAATGACGGTGATTTGGATATTGTAGTGAATGCTATGGATGAGCGACCGCTGCTACTTCGCAACGACGCTGCTAAGGGAAACTTTCTGTCTGTCAAGTTAGTAGGTACGAAGTCTAATCGTAGTGCTATAGGTGCCAGGGTACGTGTGCGTACGGGTGAGCTTTGGCAGCAGGCGTTTGTGGCAAGCGGTTCGAGCTATCTCTCGCAAAATGACCTGAGGCTGCATTTTGGTCTTGGACAAGCTACTAAGGTAGATGAGTTAGAGGTGATTTGGCCAAGCGGGGCACGTACTCGACTAAATAACGTCAAAGTGAATCAGTTTCTAACACTTAAGGAATAACTTGACCTTTGATTTTTCTAGAATCTCTGCATACACATCTCTCTTCATGCTTCCTCTGTGTTCTCTGTGTCTCTGTGGTGAAAATAAAATAAATTAACCACAAAGACACAAAGGACACAAAGGAAGCACAAAGGACACAGAGGCACAGAGTACACAAAGGAAGCACAAAGGACACAGAGACACAAAGGACACAAAGGAAGCACAAAGGACACAGAGACACAAAGAGCACAGAGGGAGCGCGAAGGGTTTTGGGGAGAAGCAAGCAGAGCGCTCTGAGCAATCTCTGTGTTCTCTGTGTCTCTGTGGTGAAAATAAAATAAATTAACCACAAAGACACAAAGGACACAAAGGAAGCACAAAGGACACAAAGACACAAAGGACACAAAGGAAGCACAAAGGACACAGAGACACAAAGAGCACAGAGGGAGCACAAAAATTAAGTCCTCAATCTTTTTTCCGGTAAAAAGTATCCTGAGTTACAACTTCTTTACACCTCCGTAACAAGCATTTCATATCTTGCGGGTACTATTTCCTCCTTAATGTTTGCGAATCTCAGCAAATACAGTAAGCATTATCAGGAAGTCTTATGAAAATTAGTATAGCTATAAAGGTAAGTTTATTGCTGCTTGTCTTAGTGTTGCCGGTATGGGCGCAGAACAAAAAGAAAGTGGACAAGAAGGCAAAGATATCGGGGCTGGTGGTGAATTTGACTACGGGTGAGCCGCTGGCGAGGGTTTTAGTAGAGCTGGTTGGCACGGATCGAACGGTTTATTCAGATGCTGATGGTAACTTCAGCTTTGAGGTAGAGCCAGGGAGCTACGAATTAAGGGCGACTTTCGAGGGTTTCTTGGAGAGCAGGAAGCGCATTGAGGTACCGGTGGCTGATGTTATTCCGGTCGATATAGTTATGTCTCAAAAGGGCAGTGGCGAAGTAGTAGAGGTTGTGGCAAACAGCAGCTCTGAGATAGCTGCTATAGAGGAACGCCGCGTTGGGACGACCATTTCAGACATAGTTAGTCTTGATGAAATCAAGAAGGACACTGCTTCTGACGCTGCGGGTGTATTGCAGCGCGTTACTGGACTTACTGTGGTAGATAACAAATACGTTTATGTACGTGGACTAGGTGATCGCTACAGCAACACTGTTCTTAATGATGCTATTATGCCCACGCCGCAGCCAGATCGTCGGGTTGTGCCGTTGGATCAAGTGCCTACGGAGCTAGTACAGACGATGAAAGTTCTGAAGACTTTCACGCCTGATCAGCCTGGAGAGTTTGCCGGTGGCCTTGTCAAGATAGAGACGCTGGAATTTCCGAATAGAACTACCTTCAAGTTGTCAAATTCGTGGAGTGCGAATTCTGTGACTACTTTTCAACGGGGGCTGCGATATCCGGGCGATAGGTTTGACTTTCTTGCTGCGGGTCTAGGTCGGCGTAGGTTACCTGAGATCATCCCTAAGGAGCAGGTTCGCCGTGGTAGTTCTCTCGTTAAAGGGTTCAGTCCGGCGGAGCTGCAGCGTTTCGGGCGTGCTTTTGAGAATATATGGGAGCCACGAGAGCAAGAAGTACCGCTTAACAGGGGCTTTGGTCTATCTGCCAGTAAGCAAATAGGTAAGTTGGGTATAGTGGGTAATCTGACTTATGGCAATAGTAACCAGACTCTGAATGAAGTGCGTAACTTTTTTAGAGTAGCTGCTGATTCTAAAGGCAATCCGATAATTTTTGCGCCGACACGCTACAAGTACTTCACTACTACGAACGATGTTCGATTGGGAGGTTTAGTTTCAGCTGCATACAAGCTCAATCAAAGCAACAAGTTTTTGGCCAAGGTGTTTTTAAGCATAGATGCTGCTGATGAGACGAGAAGAGCCGATGGCTTTTTTGACGATCGGGGAAATGCTATTTCTACTTCAAGGTTGCGCTACACGAGGACGCTTACTAATACTAATCAAGTTTCAGGGGAGACGCTCGTAAACTCTTGGGGTAATGCTGTACTTACCTATAGGTTTACCTACTCCAGGTCAACTTTTGATGATCCTGACCTTCGCGAAGTAGCGTATGAGTTTGACTCTACGCGTCAAAAGTTTGTCTATTTTGATATAGCTCAAAGTGGATTGAGGATGTTCAGCGATATGCGCGAGAACATCCGCGAGCCTGCAGTTGATTTTTCCAAGTATTTCTTTAAGTCCAACGGCACGTATAACTTCAGGTTGGGGTTTAGCTGGAGTAACCGCGATCGCGGGTTTGTCTCACGCAGGTTACGTTATGGACTAAGAGGTTTTAACGGTATAGACAACAGCTTACGGCCTGAAAAGCTGTTTTCTTCGGAAAACATACGTCCTGATGGTTTTGAATTGTTCGAGGATACTCGTCCTACGGATAGGTATGTGGCGCTGCAAGATATCTATGCTGGCTACGTGATGGGTGACATAGCTTATAGGCGGCTGCGGGTAATAGGCGGAGTACGTTTTGAGCATTCTCGCCAGGAGGTAAGGACGTTTGATCAATTTGCTGCTGATCCAACGCCGATAGTTGCTGGGCTTGAGAATACCGATCCGCTACCTAGCTTAGGTATCGTCTATAACCTTACTCCAAATTTCAACTTAAGGATGGGTTATAGCCGAACAGTCTCTCGCCCACAGTTTAGGGAGCTATCGCCATTTGAATTTAGCGACATTACTGGCGGACGTGCTACGCTTGGTAATCCCGATCTAAAACGGGCGCTTATACAAAACTTCGATGTACGTGCGGAGAAGTTTTTCAGTAATGGACAACTGATTGCGTTCAGCTTCTTTTACAAAGATCTCGATTCGCCTATCGAGATAGTAGTCGAGTCGACTACGGCGCTTAGAACGTCTTTTCGTAACGTAAATGGTGCAAAGAACAAAGGTTTTGAGATAGAAGCTCGCCAGAAACTAGATCGCGTTTGGTCTAGGCTGGCGAATATGTCAGTGAATTTTAACTACACGTTTGTTGATTCAAACGTAGACATAGGCGATCAGGATCTTTCTGTTTTGACTTCTAGGGAGCGCCCACTTGCAGGTCAATCGAGGCATGTAGTGAATGCAGTGCTTGACTACGATATACCTGCAATCAGATCTGACTTACGGCTGCTATATAACTATACCGGAGCCCGTATCTCTGATGTGGGTACGTTCGGATTGCCAGATACCATAGAGAAGGGCTATCCGACTTTAGATTTATTCTTCGTAAAACGATTCGGTAAAGAATCTGGTCGCTGGGAATTCAAATTTACAGCAGAAAACATTCTAAATCGGCTGGTTCGCTTCAAAGTAGCTGAACAGCCATTTCAAGTCTATAGACGAGGTAGGAATGTCAGTTTTGGTATTTCCTACTCGTTTTTCTAGGAGGGTTATGCGAAGAGGGATAATGATTTCGTTGGTTACAATCTTTGGGCTGCTGCAAGTAAGCTTTGCAGCGGTTGATTGCGACGATTTGAATGGCTTAGAGATAGTAGCTGACTTGAGAGAAGCACAGCAGAGTAATGTTGTCACTCTCAAGGGCGATATAACCAAGAACATGAAGCTTACGGCTGACAAGAAGTATGTGCTTGAAGGCGGCGTATTTGTGAGAAAAGGAGCTAAGCTGAAGATAGCTGCTGGAACACAGATTTTTGGAGCACCTCGTAGCTTCCTTGTAATCGATCGTGGGGCGAAGATAATTGCTAAAGGTAAGCCTGACAAGCCGATCATATTTACTTCAGCTCAAGATCCGGGTAATCGTAGGCGTGCTGACTGGGGTGGTGTGATACTAAACGGTTTTGCACCTATAAACAATGGTGATTCCAACGGTGAGGCTGACGGCGAGGGCAACACCGGCAAGTATGGCGGTAATAAACCAGATGATGACAGCGGAGTTATGAAGTATGTTCGAGTAGAATTTGCAGGATTTCCGCTGACTCCTACCAACGAGCTAAACGGTCTAGCGCTACAGGGCGTGGGTAATAAGACCGTGATTGAAAATATTCAGATTACCGAGGCAGGTGATGATTCCATAGAGTTTTTTGGTGGTACGGTGAATGTCAAGAGAATACTGGCTGTTGGGGCTATGGACGATGGTTTTGATTGGACGGGTGGTTGGATAGGCAAGGCACAGTTTGTCATTGTCCAGCAGGATGGGCAGGTCGAGGCAAATAACGGTATTGAAGCCGACAATAATTCTGAAAATAACGATCTGACTCCGCGGTCTGCACCTACTATCTATAACTTGACTCTAATAGGTGACTCGGCTACGAAGACGGCTACGTCTATAGGTATGCTTCTTCGGGTGGGTACAGCTGGAACGCTGCGGAACATAATAGTGATGAACTTCAAGGATGTGGGCGTACGTATAAAAGACGATTCTACGATAAGTCAATACCAGAGCGGTAAACTATCGATAGAAGGAGCTATCTTCTTTGATAACAAGAAGGGTATGGCGCAGTTTCAGAACAACGCCGGCAATGATTTAGGCGATATGTCCAACCTCTTTAAGAAAATACAGACGACTGATCCACAGCTTACAGATCCATACAGCAAAGCAGCACCAAACTTTCGTCCAAAGACTGGCTCACCAGCGCTTGATATGAGCAAAGCAGCTGCACTTCCATCAGGCGATAGTTTCTTTGAGAAAGCTGATTTCATAGGTGGCATGGGGCCAAAAGACAGCGATGACTGGACAAAGGGTTGGACGTCGTTTAGGCGTAATTAGCTTAATATGTCTTGTCGTAACCATAGGTTGCGACAAGACTAATTCTGCTTCGCCTGAGGCAAGCTCTTTTTTACCTAGGAAAGTAGTTTTCCCTAAACTGCCAGCTTTACCAAACTTGAACAGGAGCTTGCTAAATCTGCAACCAGATCCTAAGGTGCTTGCCGAGAAGGTGTTACGGGCTCTTGCAGAAGGTGACCGTAAGAGTTTGAAGCAATTACTCGTTACCGAGGATGAGTTTTGTAAGTATCTCTGGCCAGAATTTCCAGCAAATGACATCCCAAACGTCACCTGCGAGTGGGTGTGGAGTATGGATGAGGCTAAGAGCATGGCGGCACTTAATGAGCTGTTGCAAGTACGTTCGGGCAAGCAGTATGAGCTTGTAGCCATTGATGCTGGTGAGGTGATCGAGTATAAGACTTTCAGAATATACAAAGGCCCTAAATTACTGCTTAGAAGGGGTGATAGTCTGGAAGAGATGGCTTTGTTTGGGCCTATACTGGAAATAGATGGCAGCTATAAGCTCTACAGTTTTTACACCCGCGAGTAGCAGTGCTAGAATTGCTCTAAATGCTGGTACTGCTCTTCTTATTTTTCTTACAATCGGACAAATTAGCAGAGGCAATCCGGGCTTTGTCTGAAGGTAGGGCGGTAGAGGCTGAGCAGTTGCTGCGTCCAGTTGCTGAAAATCGCCCTTCTGCCGAAGTTTATGACTTGCTTGGCATAGCCTGTGACCAACAGGGCAAGTTGGTAGAGGCAGAAAAGCTTTTCCTAAAGGCTCTCAAGCTTCGACCTGCTTATCTAAATGCACGTAACAACCTGGGCAATAATCTTCTACGTCAAGGTCGTGTGCAAGAGGCACTTCGGCAGTTTGAAGCTGTAGTTAGAATGAGACCAAACCATCCAGAGGCAAACTATAATCTGTCGCTGCTTTATCTACAGCTAGGTCAACGTCGTAAGGCGCAGCAACACTTCCGACGGCTAGGTGAGGCAGCCGATCTGCAGGTGTTGTTCTTGGGGCTCGAAATAGCGCTTGCTACAGGTGATGGTATCGATAGCAGTCTTGAACGGATATATCGGCTAGATGATCGGGATGGCAAGGTGCATTTTACGGCTGGGCTGGCACTGGCTCGCAGAGGACACTATGACAGAGCAGTCGAAGCTTTCAAGTATACGCTCGAACGGCAAAAAGACGTCTTTGAGGTACATTACAACCTCGGTCTAGCGCTTTATAACCTCGGTAAATTGGAAGAGGCCGAAGCCGCCTTTACGACTGCCGCTCAACTGAAACCTGAGCTTGCTGAGGTGCACTATAGGCTTGGACTGGTACTTTCTGCGTTAGGTGATACTGAAGCTGCTATAGAAGAGTTTACTCATGCCGTGGAGCGTGAGCAGAAAGCTGATTATTACTTTCTCTTAGGAGATGAGTACTATAAGCGAAACTCGTTAAAGGCTGCGCTAGAAAACTACGAGAAGGCTATAGCGTTGGATTCTAGTAAGGCGGCGTACCATTTGAAACTAGGGCATGTTTGTTTCAAGCTGTTTAAGTATTCACGAGCTGAAGAAGCGTATCGACGTGTGGCAGAGCTGGCCGATCCATCCAAAGTCGAAGTGAACTACTTGATAGGTTACGCGCTGCGCTCGCAAGGTAAACTGGCTGAGTCGATTGGATATTTTGAGAAACAGTTAGAGCTTTCTGGTAAGCACTTTGAATCTCTAGCCAATCTTGGGTATATCAAGGTTGAGCTAGGCGAGTATGAGCAGGCCCAAAAGTACCTCGAGGAAGCTCTCAAGGTTCGACGCAGTCCTGAAGTGCTTTATGATCTAGGCAGGATGTATCTTAAGCGCCGCGAGTTTGCAGTTGCTATAGATTACCTAAACCAAGCATTGACTCTTAAGCCTGACTATACACAAGCGCGCTATCAACTGTTTTTGGCCTATTCGAGAGCCGGCCGTAAGGATGAGGCAGAGCGTGAACTGGCTATTTTTAAGAAACTGGAAGAGGAAGATAAACGCGAACGTGATGAGCGCGAGCGCTTGCAGCGGGAAGGTGAGTAGCAGTTTCTGGTAGTCACTTTGTTAACGATATTGCCGGCGGATTTATAACAAGCAGTTTCAATTTAGCTAAGGTTTAAACTCTTTGTGTCTCCTCTGTGTTCTTTGTGTCTCTGTGGTGAAAATAAAATAAATTAACCACAGAGACACAAAGAGCACAAAGGGGGCACAAAGAGCACAAAGACACAAAGAGCACAGAGGAAGCACGAAGAACACAGAGGCACAGAGGACACAGAGGGAGCACAGAGAACACAGAGGAACAGAGGACACAGAGGGGGAGCGCGAAGGGTTTTTGTGAGAAGTAAGCAGAGCGCCTCTGTGCGATCTCTGTGTTCTCTGTGTCTCTGTGGTGAAAATAAAATAAATTAACCACAGAGACACAAAGAGCACAAAGGGAGCACAAAGAACACAAAGACACGAAGAGCACAAAGGGGGCACAAAGAGCACAAAGACACAAAGAGCACAGAGGAAGCACGAAGAACACAGAGGGGGAGCGCGAAGGGTTTTTGTGAGAAGTAAGCAGAGCGCCTTTGTGCAATCTCTGTGTTCTCTGTGTCTCTGTGGTTAAATTTAACTTTTCTAGCTACGAACCTGCAGTAACAGAGAGACTTATGACCAGAAGGCTATGGCAGGAAATTTTTGAGGTAGAGCTATTCGGTTGTTGTTGTATGGGAGCTGCTTATTCGAGATTAAAAAAGTTAACCATGGTGTACTACAGATTGTTCTTATGTGTTGTATGTGGATTAGTGCTGGTGGCAATAAGCAAGACGGAAGCTTTAGTGATGCAGGATAGGCCTAGCTATCGTGTACAGTTTGTCGATGTTACCGAAAGTGCTGGGATAAAGTGGCGACACGATAATGCTGCGTCTTCTGAGAAGTACTTGATAGAGACTATGACAGGTGGTGGTGCTATGTTCGATTATGACGGAGATGGTTGGTTGGACATTTACTTGGTGAATGGTGGAGAGACACCTGCATATAAGCCGCTACAGCCTATAAGGAACGCGCTTTATCGTAACAAAGGTGATGGCACCTTTACTGATGTAACCGACCGTGCGGGTGTAGCGGGTTTGCCAGGTAGGGTCTATAACGGTGTTGCCGTAGGCGACTATGACAATGATGGCTGGCCAGACATTTACCTTACTGCATTTGGAGAAAATACGCTTTATCGTAACAACGGCAATGGGACGTTTAGCGATGTAACTAAGAAGGCGGGTGTGGGGCTAAGTTTGTGGAGTACGAGCGCAGCGTTTTTTGACTACGATCGAGATGGGTGGCTCGACTTGTTTGTATGTAACTACGTTGAGTGGGACTATGACAAAAACGTCTACTGTGGGGCACCTAAGTTACGGTCGTACTGTCATCCGGATACTTTCAAGGGGCTATATCAAACACTTTATCGCAATAACGGCGATGGGACGTTCGTCGATGTAAGTCGCAAGGCTGGAATAGCAGTAGAGTTAGGCAAGGGGCTGGGTGTGGTTACTGCAGACTTTAATGATGACGGTTGGGACGATATCTATGTGGCTAACGATGCGGTAAGAAACCTTCTGTTTAAGAACAAAGGTGATGGGACGTTTGAGGAGATAGCTTTAATAGCTGAGTGTGCTTATGGGTTAAACGGCAAGCCACAGTCTGGCATGGGTGTAGATTTCGGTGATTTGGATGGTGATGGGCTTGGTGAGTTGTTTGTTACGAACATAGACAATGAACCTAACAACGTATGGCGTAACAATGGCGACGAAACTTTTTCGGATGTGACCGTACAAGTTGGGTTAGGCGATGTAGCTATGCCATATTCGGGGTTTGGAACGCGTATGGCTGACTTTGACAACGATGGTGATCTTGATCTGTTTGTATTAAACGGTCATCCGCTTGACAACATACATTTGTTTCGCGACAAAGTGAGATGGGACGAAGAGCCGTTTTTGTTTGACAATGATGGTCGGGGAAAGTTTAGCAACGTTTCTTCACTGGCTGGAGCACCGCTTATGCGGCGCTATGCTGGCCGTGCACTTGCGGTTGGTGACTACGATAACGATGGTGATCTGGATTTACTTTTTGTCAACAATGGTCAACCGCCGGTGCTTTTGCGTAACGATGGTGGCAATGCTAATTCTTGGATAGGGCTTAAGCTACGCGGTAGTCGCTCAGCTCGTGATGCTGTTGGTGCACGTGTCAAGCTGGTGTGTGAGGATCGGGTGATAGTTAGGACAAAGGTAGGTGGTAGTAGTTATCAGTCTGCTCATGATCCTAGGTTGCTAATAGGTATAGGCAAGAGCAAGGTTAAGTATGTGGAGATTAGGTGGCCTAGCGGGTCGGTTGAGAGGTTGGACGTCGTTCCTACTGGAAAGTATATTGAAGTACAGGAAAAGCGCTAGTGCTTGAGGTCTAGCAGTTGCTGTTCGAAGCTATTGAAGTCAGTGATATGAATAGTTGCAGGCAGCTTCGGGATAACTAGGTGTTTTGGTGCGCCTATCCAAAGCTGTGTCTGCTGCGGCAATAATGAACGTAGAGTTTTCAGCGTTGCAGTGCGTTCTTGCATCAGGATTGAAAGCACTACAGCTCGCACTCGTGCTACTTGAGCAGCATTGGCTATCTCTTGAGGAGGTAAGTTTGTTCCGAGGTAGAGTATGGGAAATCCGGCAGCTGAGGCGAGTATGGAGGCGGAAAGTATGCCGAACTCATGCAGTTCTTCGGGCGGCGTTGCAAAAAGCAGTAGAGGTGTTGGGCTTACTTTAATTTGCAGTCTTAGCAAAGTTCCCAAAACACTTCTTATTATCGCTGATATCATGTGCTCTTGTGAAATAGAGAGTTGCCCTATTTCGTATAGTTGCCCTACTTTTTGCAGAATAGGATGAACGACTTGCAAGACCATTTCTCTAGGTGGAATTAGCACGAGTAGCCGCGATAATTCACTTTCTATACGGGCTACATCGAATGTTGACAGAGCTTGCATTAGCGGTTGCAAGTCTATTTGGTACTGTGGTTGTGGAGATAGTGCGCTTAGCTGTTCGTTGTTCATAGCAGCGAGCTGGGCAATAGGTAGACCTGTCTTTTGTAGCGCCCGGTTTATAAGTTTGAGCCTCTCTACGTCCGCTTCTGAATAGAGTCTTCTTCTTCCGTTACGAGCAGGGACTACTGCTTTGTATCTTCGCTCCCAAGCTCGTAATGTGTCTGTTGATAGCCCCGTTAGTCTTGCTGCTACTCTTATTGGGTACATGCTTGTCCAATACATGTGCAGTATATGTATTCGACAAAGCGTTGACAAGCTAGCTAGGATGGATCGTGGGTTTTCTTTACTTGTTTGGCTATGGGGTGGTCTGGGGCGAGTGTTAGTGCTTTTTCAAACATTTCTTGAGCTTGTCTATGCATTTTAAGTTGTTGGTAGAAGAGTCCTAGTTCTGCGAAGTAGTCTGGATTGCGGGGATCGAGCTCTATGGCGATGTAGAACTCTTCTTCAGCTTGTTGGCGGTATTCACGGACGGGTGAGAGACTACGAGCTAGCCAGAAGTGATAGCGGGCGTCTTTTTTAGGAGCAAAATGGATAGCTGCTTGAAAGGCTTTGGCAGCTTGGCTGAATTGGCCAGTCTCGTAGTATTTGAGGCCGCGTTGAAACCAGCTTTCTGCAGTGGCCAAGTCGACGAACTTGCCTGGGGGAGGTTCTGTTGTAAACATTGACGGTGTCGGGGAACTTTTTTTGGCAGTCTCGCGAGGATCAGTAGCTACTGGGACTGGCTTTGTAGGAGGAGGTGGTGGAGGAGGATACTCATTGCGCAAGGGAGGTCGCGGGTTCTTTTCACTTTCTTGTTGAAGTTGAAACGGAACTACTATTTGGCCTGTAGCTCTGAATACACGGTCATAGTCTTTTCTAAGTTGTGGGTTTATTAATACGGTATAGGCTGTCTGCACTCGTTGATATATTTTTTCCAGTTGAGGCCTAAGTCCGGCATTGTAGTATTTGTCTTTCGATGGATGAAACTTTTCTGAAAGCTGTCTATAAGCGTTTTCTATTTCGCTGCTTGAAGCGAACCGGCCTACACCAAGTACTGCGTAATGATTGGTTGAGGTAATAAGCTGCATCATGTTTTCTACTTCGTAGCAGAAAGCTTGTGCTTCTTGTATCCTTTGTATATCGGGTATGGGTTGTTTTTGTACGGTAGGACTTTTAGCCGTTTCCTTATTTTCTGCCCATTGTAGTATACCGACTGCAAGCAAGCCGTAGACTGTTTTGATGACTTCTTGCTCTGTATTTCCGCCTAGGGAGAGTACGTCGTCTATAGACATAACAGCGTCTATTCGCGACAAAATGAACGCTTCTTGTGGTGTGAGGTTGAGCGGCTGATATAGTTTGTTTGGATCTGAGGTAGTTACAACTTTACGGCTGAAGTTACCAAGAGCGCGTTTGATATGTTCGATATTGGACATTTTACGTAGGCCGTTAAAGATGAGATTAGGCGTGGAGATTCTCAATGTAGCATGTTCATTTGGTAGGAGATTGTTTCTTATCTCGTATTGACCGCTCGTCCATTCGAACACACAGTAGACTGAGTCGAGGGCTTGATCGACTATAAATTCTTCAAGTTTGTCGGCTGCCACTTTACCCATTTCAGAGATAGCTTTGGACAGGCTTATAGAGCGGGCTCTTGCCTGTTCAATAGCTTTGTGCAAGTCTTGTTGTCCGATTAGACCGTGTCTGAGTAGAGCGGAGCCTATTTTATCGTTTTCAAGATTTCTCTCTACTGCTATGAGGTTGCCTTGTTCGAGGTATATGTTAACTAAATCATCTTTTTTAGAACATGTAAGAAGCCCGCTGAAAGAGCGCTGATAGAGACTAGCGAGGAGGGTTGCGATTTGCTGTTCGGCGAGGTTTCCTATTTCATCAGGGGGCGTAGTAGGTGTGGGAGGGATTGCTGTGGCGGGAATAGCAAACTTATTTTCATCCGGTGTGACTACTTCTTCTTCGAACTGGGGTTCTGCTTGTAGTTCCTCAAAAAAGCGCGTAGGAGCTACTTGAGCTTCTGAGTATTGAATTATTTCTTGTTGTAACTTAACTGGCTCGGCAGCTAGTTTGGGTTTTAACTCCTTAAGCCGGTACTTTAGTTCTGTGGCGCTGGGAATACGTTTGTTTGGGTCTGGTTGTATCAGTTCGTTAAGAAGTTTGGTGAACTCTGGGCTTACTTGTGCTTTAGATTCCCAAACTAAACGTTGCTTGGCATTATCGAACAGTTGACTTGGATGCATTCCGGTAAGGAGGCGTATGATTGTAGCGCCAGCAGCGTAGAGATCACTTTGTGGGAGAGGGGTCCCTAACAACTGTTCTACTGGAGCATAACCTGGCGAGCCTATCAAGGTCTGGCTGGTATGGGAACCGCTAGCAGCTTGGCAAACAGCGCCGAAGTCTATGAGCAGTAGCCGACCATCTTCGCGTCGCATTAGGTTTTGTGGTTTGATGTCGCGGTGTAATATGGGTGGCTGGGCGGAATGTAGATATTCTAGGATGTCAGCTATTTCAAAGAGGATATCGTATGCTTCTTGTTCAGTGTAAGGGGTTTTACGTCTTTCAGCTTCTTCCGAGAGAGTTTGGCCGGGAATAAAATCTTGCACGAGGTATTGGTACTCTTTTTCAGTAAAGTATGCATATAGTTTGGGTATACCTGGATGTTTGAGGTTAAGTAGTACCATAGCCTCGCGTCTAAATAGTCGTTCGGCAGTTTTACCAATTTCGCTGTCTTCTTCGTCGCTGTAGGTTATCTGCAACGGAGTCAGCTCTTTGAGTATTCTGAGCTCGTTGAAGCAATCTTGATCGGCTACGAGATAAGTTATTCCAAATCCGCCTTTACCTACGGTTTTTTTGACTTCATATCGGTGGCGCACGAGCTGGCCTACAAGCAGGACATTGCAGCTTTTACATCGCCCGGTCTCAGACGGTTGTGGGCGTAGGCAGCGCTTGTTAGAACATCCACCTACTGTGAAATCTTGGTCATGTAAAGACATATACTACTTCTGCCTCTAGAAGATTATATCTTTAGAGGACTTAGCAAGCTATTCAATTCTGACTTATGCACGGTTACCGAGCTTGTTTAACTGTTTTTCCAGTAGCTTGATCAGCTTGTCTGAAGGTTCGTCGGCTAATACCAAGCGCTTTATCTCTAATATTAATGCTGCTATTTCCTCTGCGTTGGCTCGCAATCGGCTATCCTGAGCGACTAAGTCCTCTAGTACACGCCTTTCTCTATCTTGGCGCGCAGCAGAAGGCCCCAGCTCTGTTGCCACTGGATATTCTGCAGGCACCGCTTCGTTATGAAAGATTATATTCATTACCGGAGTCGTAGAACATACCTGTTGTTTAATCTGTTCAAGTTTTAGCAGCGAAGATCTAAAGTGAACTCTTCCATATAGGCGAACGTCGACTATAGGTTCAGAAATGGTTTGTTGGCATTCTCTTGTTAAAAATTCTGTCAATGTTTTAGAAGCTGATTCTGGATCTGGATATTTTGAGAGATCGAATTCTTTAAACAGAAAGGAACGCTTTTTGTAGTCGCTTACTAGCTTGGCGTGGATTTTTTGGTTGTGTAGCTCGACTAAGTAAGCTCCACGAGTTTGTTTATACTCATCAGCCGTAGTTGCTTCAAGTGAGCCAGGATTAAAGGCCCACTGAGCGATATCGAAGTTTTTGTGTATGTGTCCTAGAGCTAGGTAGTTTATTCCACAGTCGCGCAGTTGCAGCAGCTTGCCTTGTGGTACAGAGAGTATCGATCTTTCAGCAGGGCAGTACCCTTCGACTTCGGTATGAAGCAGCATTATGTTGTAGCCGTTTTCACGTATTTGAGGTCTAATTGCATCACAAAGTCTAGGTAGGACTTCAGATGTTGTTGTGCCGTACCATCTCGAGCCAAAGATACGCACATCTTTGTAATCTATGTAACCTCCTTCGCAGCGCTTCTCGTTCCAGGGCAGATACTTGATAGTAGAACCTTCGTGGACAGGCTCTAGCAGTTTGAGGAAACCCCACTGAGATAGGCTGCGCAGCCAGCTAAACTGTGAGTATGTTTCACGTTGGTCATGGTTACCTTCTATTGCAAATACCGGTATGCCAGAGTTTTTAAGCAACGACAAGCCTGAAACTGCATGGTTTGCAGCTTGTGGATCTATCTGGCGACGATCAAACAGATCGCCGCCTATTAACACAAAGTCGACTTTTTCTGCTATCGCGTACTTTTGTAGGCAGTCGAACCAGGCATAAAAGAAATCGCGCGTGCGCTCTTCGCAGTTGTATCTGCGTATTCCTAGGTGTATATCTGATATGTGTAGAAACTTTGTCATACGGCATAGTGTAACGCAACTTCCATACCACGTACTATACCTAGTAGTTGGGCAGCAGAGCTTTTAGGCACAGCTATTTCTAATAAGCCAGCACTACCAAACAGAGCACAAGCTTCGCCGTCAGGACATTCGGCATAAAATCTGCAGAAACGAGCTATTTGGTGGTTGTTAACCAGGAGTACTTTGTTACGTGCTGCTATCTCGTTAGTAAGTTCGTTGGTTGAGATGTTCGTAACGCAGTTGCCGAAATGGTCTATGTGTATTACATGGCCTCTTATTAATCCTGAGGTAACCTGTGGTTGAGGAATTGCGAAGCGTACGTAATCGGTAATTTCCTCACCCATCTTGCGCGGATCGACACCCTTAGTTATCCATCCAGCTATTGGAGCGAAAATATCTCTGCCGTGAAAGGTGGCGCTTACTGGCATTCTGTAGTAGTGAGGAGCGTCTATGCGAATTACGCGGTTTACCTCCTCTTCGTGATAGATATAGCTAAAGATGCCGTTATCAGGGCCTATGAAGTTGTAGTTGTCAGTCATCACGATGATAGGACGGCGCTCTGAGCCTACTGTAGGATCGACTATGGCTATATGTATAGTGAATCGCGGGAAGGTCTTGTAAGCGTTGCGCAATACTAATGCGGCACCAAACACATCTTGTGGGGCTATGTCGTGTGTGATGTCTACTATGTCCACATTGGTATTTACCGAAAGAATGGCGCCTTTGAGTGAAGAAGCAAAATGATCTTTAGTACCGTAGTCAGTCAGTAAAGTGATTATGTGTCTTTTTTCAGCCATAAGCTACCTGAAGTTTGTAGTGTATGTAAGATTGAAAATAATACTCTATCGAGAGCTTAGTTGTATATAGAAACGACGAGGCTATCGTATACTGTACTGCTCTGTAGCAGTCCAATCTTGAGGAGGGTTTGGTAGCGTGCAGCGATTATTTCGTACTAAGAGTCTGGACATGATTATGAGGGATGCCGAAGGCGAGCGGAGTTTGAAAAAGGTTCTTGGAGCAACTGACTTGATACTGCTTGGCATAGGAGCAATCATCGGTGCTGGGATATTTACCACGGTAGGGACTGCCGCTGTTGGCGATGGAGCACGACCTGGAGCTGGGCCGGCGTTGGTACTATCATTTTTGCTTACAGCCATAGCGTGCGCTTTTACAGCACTGTGTTATGCAGAGTTTGCTGCCATGGTGCCTATATCTGGCAGTGCGTATACCTACTCCTATGCTACCTTGGGTGAGCTGGTGGCTTGGATCATAGGCTGGGACTTAATAATAGAGTATGCCGTGGGGAATGTGGCTGTAGCGATAAGTTGGGCAGATTACTTTAAGGTATTGCTAGAAGGTTTTGGGATACATATTCCGAGTTGGCTTTCTACCAACTATGGAGTGGTATTTCACGTTGTAAATCCGGAGCTTACGGCGAAGGTCTTAGCTGAAGCTCCGAGAATTCCCATAGGTCCTCTTGCAGGCCTCTTTCCGTCAGAATGGAATGTTACTTCTGACTTTCCTGTAATAATCAACTTGCCTGCTGCAGCAATAGTCCTGCTTGTGACCGTTGTGCTCGTCATAGGTATAAGGGAGAGTGCTACGTTTAATGCGGTAATGGTGGGCATAAAGATACTCGTCTTGTTGTTTTTCATCGTCGTGGGAGCTTTTTATGTCAAGCCAGAGAATTGGCAACCGTTTGCACCTAATGGATTTAGAGGGATAGCTGCTGGGGCTGCTATTATCTTTTTTGCTTATATAGGTTTTGACGCAGTCTCTACGGTTGCGGAAGAAACTAAAAATCCCAAGCGGGATATGCCGATAGGAATACTGGGTTCTCTTATCATCTGCACTATATTTTACATGATAGTAACGGCGGTTCTTACCGGGATGATACCTTACAAAGAGCTAGCTGCGAACACGGCTGAACCGCTTGCAGCGGCACTGAAATACCATGGGCTAGATGTGGCTGCAGGCTTGGTTGCTGCTGGCTCGGTGATTACCCTGACTGCAGTATTGTTGGTGTTCCAACTTGGTCAGCCGCGTATATTTTTCGCTATGAGTCGCGACGGATTGCTACCGCCTGTGTTTGCTCGCGTTCATCCTAAGTACAGGACTCCTCATGTGACTACTATTGCTACCGGTATTCTGGTAGCGGTAACGGCTGCATTTTCCAGTCTAGAATCGATGGTAGAGCTTACAAACATAGGTACACTTTTTGCTTTTATACTAGTTTGTGTAGGTGTAATGGTGTTGAGGATCAAGGATCCGGAACGTCCACGTCCTTTCAAAGTGCCTGGTGGGGCTTTTCTGGTTCCTAGTTTGGGTGTGATTACTTGCGTTGCCCTAATATATTACTTGCCGCCTGCTTCCTGGACCAGGTTTGCACTATGGTTGCTGCTTGGCATGCTTGTTTTCTTCCTATACGGCTATAAGCATTCGGTACTAAACAAGTCGGTTAAGGAGTAAAACAAATACCCTTGCAGTTACGTAGAGGATACCGAAGGTGGCAATATGAGTCGGTATGCTTTCTACGTTAACACGGCACAGATGGCTCTTGAGTCAATAATTGCACACAAGCTGCGTACTTTCTTGACCCTGATAGGGATCATCATAGGCGTAGCTTCGGTAGTGTTAGTAGGTGCATCGATTGACGGTTTGAATAGGTACGTGGTTGAAACTATAGGGCGGGTGCTGGGCGCGAATCATTTTATGATAGCTAGGATAGCGGTTGCAGGACGAATGACTCAGGAAGAGTGGGAGCGGATGGACAAACGTAACAAGCAGATTTACATAGAGGACTATGAATGGATAAGAGATCAGTGTAAGAAGTGTAGTGAAGTCGGTGTTGCTGCAATCACTGTCATAGATCTAAAGCAGAACGGGCAGGAAATGTTTGGAGTACGTCTGTCAGGCGTAAGTGCCAACATGGCTAAGATAGAGAACAAGACTATCGTTGAAGGTCGCTTTATTCTCCCTTCTGAAGTAGACCGCTCGGCTGCTGTATGCGTTATAGGATACAACGTCAAGCAGAAGCTTTTTGCCGGAGTTGACCCTATTGGCAGGACGCTCAAGATACGCAATCTAAATATGACAGTAGTTGGAGTTGAGGAAAAGCGAGGCTCGATGTTGGGTCAGTCATTTGATGAACAAGTGTACATACCTATCACTACCTATGGGAAATTGTACGGCAGAAGGCAAAGTTTGCAAATACACGGTAGCGCGGCCGGTCGTGAGCAGGTGCAGCAGGCTATAGAAGAAGCTCGCGGATTGATGCGCATACGCCACAAGCTCAAGCCGAACGAAGAGGATGATTTCGGGCTAGTGGATGTTGAGCAGATAAACAATCAAGTAGATGAGTTTACCGCTGCTATAGCGCTTGTTGTTACTCCTATTACGCTAATCTCGCTCCTAGTTGGTGGGATAGTAGTGATGAACATGATGCTTGTATCTGTTACAGAGCGAACTTTCGAGATAGGACTTAGAAAAGCTCTGGGTGCAAAGCGCAGCCATATATTGCTGCAGTTTCTCATAGAATCGGTATTGCTTGCATCTTTTGGCGGACTGTTTGGTTTACTTGCTGCTGTGCCGCTAGCTTGGCTCATAGAGTTGGGCACAGAAATTCCCATGAGGATTACTCCAGCGTATGTGCTGCTGTCGTTAGCGGTATCCTCTGGGGTAGGAATAGTCTTTGGGATATATCCCGCTTACCGTGCTTCGAAGCTGAGTCCAATACAAGCATTGTCTACAAAATGAGGATAGGGCTGTGACGTTACTAAAAGAGATAGTTGTTATGGCTTTTGATAACATAAGCGCTAACAAGTTTCGCAGCGGCTTGACCATTCTTGGTATAGTAATTGGCGTAGTGACGGTAGTAGCCATAGCGTCGATACTTACTGGACTCAGAGACAATCTTGTTAGAATGGTCGAGGACTATGGTACGAACAACATATATGCATTCCACTTAACGACTGGTGTAAGAGTCGGACCGCGCAGCAGGGAAGAATTAGCGCGCAAAAGGCTGACTTTAGCTGATGCCGAAGCTCTCAAAGCTGCTTCAGCTGTCGAGGATGTTGCAAGCGAGTTGTTTCTTAACTGGGACATCGATAAAACAATAAGTTACAACGGCAAATCTTATAAAGAAGGCAACCTTTCGGGGGTCACGGCAAATTACGCACGAGTAATGAACATTTCTTTGCGCGAAGGGCGCTTTATAAGCGAAACAGACGACATGCACCGTCGCAACGTGCTAGTCATAGGTGTGAATGTTGCCGAGGCTGTCTTTCCAAATTATGCTCAGATAGCCGGCCGTAAGGTACTTATGGGTGGGCAAGTGTATGAGATAATTGGCGTGCTGGAAAAGCGCAAGAACACCTTGTTTGGTGAAAGCGAGGAAGATGATGCTCTTTTTGTACCTCTTAAGACAGCCATGAAAATGTCGCCGCAGAGCGAGTTTCTTATGCATGTAATTCGTGCTCGTAGCGGAATGTTGGCCGAAGCGCTGGACCAATCGGAGCAGATACTGAGGCGACAACGTAATGTCAGATTCGATCAACCGAATGATTTTCATCTCTCTACTGCTGATAAAATAGTTGAGCAATTTGATTCTATCACTAGGGTACTGGGGCTAGTTGCTGTCGCAATCTCGAGCATTGGGCTAATCGTCGGCGGTGTTGGCGTGATGAATATCATGCTAGTGTCAGTGACCGAGAGGACTCGTGAAATAGGTGTGAGGATGGCTGTGGGTGCTCGGCGTAGCGACATAGTAATACAGTTCTTGTTCGAAGCGATGACGTTAACCTTTATAGGCGGAGTTATAGGAATAGTATTTGCTCTGCTGCTGAGCGTGATAATAAGACTTGCATTGCCTACGCTGCCTTCGAGTATACCGCTTTGGGCAGTAGTATCTGGATTAGGGGTTTCTATAGCTGTAGGTCTTGTCTTTGGAGTCTGGCCGGCCAGAAAAGCTGCGAATCTCGATCCTATAGAAGCGTTGCGGTATGAATAGTCTAATGCGACTCGCAAGGAGGAGTTTTTATGCTGTATGAAAGAGTGTCCTAGGTGCAGAAGGTGTTATGAGGATAAGTCGAACTTCTGTCCGATAGATGGAGCGGCGCTGACCTACGGTATAGTAGGTTCGATATTGCTTGGTGGAAAATATAAGCTTGAGCGCCTGATAGCGCGAGGTGGCATGGGCGCTATATATCAGGCTGTGCAACAGGGGCTCGAACGGGAAGTTGCCATAAAAGTTCTCAATCCAGAGCTGATAAACAACCAGGGCGTACTTGAGCGCTTTCGCCGTGAAGCCCTGGCTGTGGCGAGTATGAAGCATCCGAACATCGTCACTATATATGACTTTGGCGTAACTGCTAACGGTAGCCCCTATATAGTGATGGAGTATTTAAAAGGCAGAGCACTTAGTGAGGAGATTGAGCGCCACGGAAAATTATCAGTGGAAAGGACTTTAGCTATAGTTGAAAGCGTTTGTAGTGCTCTTAGTGAAGCTCACAGCAAAGGAATAGTGCATAGAGATCTTAAGCCCGACAACATAATGGTAGAAAACTGTGGCGGTGAACGTGAAGTAGTGAAGGTAGTCGATTTTGGTCTAGCGAAGCTGCGTCAAAGCGCTGAACAGCGTCGTATTACGGGTAATCTTGTCATAGGAACCTTCGATTATATGTCTCCAGAACAGTGTCAGGGCTTTGAAGTGGATGCAAGAGCAGATATATATTCGCTGGGCGTAGTGATGTATGAGATGTTGACCGGTAAGGTTCCTTTTGAAGGGGCTAGCCGACTTGCCACTATATATAAGCACATAAACGAAGATCCTCGTCCGTTGCGCGAACTTGCTCCTGAAGTTCCACAGGGTGTCGAACGGGTTGTTATGAGAGCGCTTGCGAAAGCTCGCGAAGACAGG
Source organism: Blastocatellia bacterium (assembly GCA_025057015.1). Taxonomy (GTDB): domain Bacteria; phylum Acidobacteriota; class Blastocatellia; order Chloracidobacteriales; family JADJPF01; genus JANWYG01. The sequence goes on along the minus strand of JANWYG010000021.1, from coordinate 27,023 downwards.
CAATCGACTGCTAGAGAGCTAGTTGAAGAGCTTCGTCTAGCAGTTAGTAAACAATCGGAAACAAAGGTAAGTTTCGTCAAAACAAAGGCTAATAACGACGTTGTTGCAGGTCTTGCTCTCAAAAAGCATTTGGTCTATGAGCATTTCGTAGGCCGCGAGCGCGAGATAGCACAACTGACTGCTGAGTTTGCTTTCATACGTTCTGGTAAAACTCGACCTATAATCATTCTTGGCGATCCTGGCATAGGGAAGACTCAGCTAGTCAATCAGTTTTGGCACAGGCAAAATGCGATAGCCGCAGGGACAGCTATTTTAATTTCAGGCAGGTTTTTTGATTACCTTGGTACTTCGCCTTATAAGACGATACTCGACTGTTTGACACCTAAACTTCAAACCTACTCGCAAGACCTAGAGCTCTTCAAGGCGATTTTTGGTGAGATAGCTGAAAAAATTAGCTATGACCTCGAGCATGACTGGCCTTTTCGCAATTCTACAAAAGTTGATTCTGGAGCTCTAAGGTTAGGCCTAGAGGGTGAGAAGTACAGAATTTTTGAGTACCTTTCGCAGATCTACATCAGGTTGGCTCGGCATGTGCCGATGGTCTTTTGGATGGATGATATACAATGGGCTGACGGGTTGAGCTTGAATTTCCTGGCATATTTGCTGAGACGTTCTCTTGGAGAGCCAATACAGTTTATTTTTTGTGGGAGGCTGCAAGATGTCTCGCAAAAAAATCATCCCGTGCAGCAATGGCAAAACCTCGTGTCTCAATCTCGTAACATTCAGCAGATACGTCTTTCAGGGCTCGCAATACACGAAATAGAACAGTATATAGCCCTGGTATTTGATGATATTGAAATAGCCGGAGATGAAGCCGACAGACGAAAGCTTCTGGAGTTGCTTTGGAATGAAACCCAGGGCAATCCGTACTATCTGGCAGAGATTTTAAGGTTGCTAGTTGAAGAAGGTAAGATCTTCTGGAACGGACAGCGATGGGTCTTCGAGCAGCTGGACAGTGTTGGACTACCGACTTCGATACTAAACATAGTCGATGCGCACCTTCGACGGTTTAGTCAAGAAGAGATGGAAGTATTTATGCAGGCAGCAGTACTGGGCGAGCAGTTTTCGTTTGAGTTACTAAGGCTTGTTTGTGGTATGAGCGAAGATAAGTTAATAGACATACTCGAAGCTGGGCTGGCTGGATATGTCTTTCGAGAAGGCCCTGTAGAGTCGCCTTATGCTGAAGGCTCTTTGACTTGCCGCGAAGAGATATATAGCTTTTATCAGGCCATAGTACGCAAGGTCTTGTATTCGAAAATAAATACCAGAAGGCGTCGTAAGCTTCATCTGTTAGTTGCCGAAGTATTAGAAAGCAATTCTCAGGCTTCAGCGGCACTGCTTGCTTATCACTATCTCAAGGCCGAGCAATACGAACAAGCATTTCGGTATTCAGTCGAGGCGGCAGGCAGTGCTTGGGCGTCTTTCGCAGTCGAGCAGACAGAGAAACATCTCAGAAACGTAGAACAAATTTTTACTAAGCTGCCCAAGCTGCGCGAGATAGAAACTGCTGAGCACCTTCACTCTTTCCCTACAGTGCTGATGATGGCTCTCATAGAGTACTATGTTCTGTCTGGCGAGTTCTTGATTACCAAAGGACGTTTGCAGGATGCCGAGAAGGCTTTAAGTCTCGGTTTGAGGCTTAGCGAGAAGGTTGCAGAGGCTGGCATAAGAGGGCGGGCTATGGTAGCTATTGGGCAGCTGTGTTGCGAACGAGGGCGTTACGAAGAAGGGCTCAAGAGCTTTGAAGCGGCATTGAGAGTGTATCAGCAGGTGGGCTATAAAGCAGGACAATGCCAGGCGATGAACCGCATGGGCTGGGCCTACTACATGATGGCAGAGTATGATCGTGCTGCTGCTCAAGGAGAGCAGTGTGTATACCTTGCGTCGCAGATAAATGACAAGCTTGGAGTTGCGGCAGGAAGACTTGTGACGACTTTGGCTGACTATCGACGGGGACGTTATGGTGCTGCTATGGAAGGGGCAAGAGAGGTCTATAGAGTGGCACAAGAAGCAGGCGATCGAATGCTGGAGTGTCAGTCGAGTGGTTTGCTTGGAACTTGTTATGCTGCCGTGTGTAGCTATGTTGAAGCTAGTAAGTGGTTACAAGAAGCGCTGCAAGCCTCGCGAGACATAGGAACTACTCGCGTCGAAGCCAGCCTGATGATAGAACTGGGAAAGGTTCATCTTGCACAGCGCGAGTACCAAGAAGCTATAGAGCTATTCTCTCGTGCCTACGAAATAGCCCGTTCTGTTGCTGCAATGCGTGAGCAGAAGATGGCGTTATTGCATTTAGGGCTAGTGTACAAAGGTCTTGGATATAAAGATCAAGCGTTTAGCTATCTCAGGCAGAGCTCTGCTCTGAAAGACAGCGACATAGTGCTGAGCATTGATGAAGGGAAGGCACTTGGTGAAGTTTATCTCTCGCGTGGAGAAGTAGACGAAGCTGTGGCCGTAGGTGAGAAATTGCTGAGATTGGTCAGAAGCAAAGGGTTGCGAGGTGAGGAATGGGCTGTACAGTACTTGCTTGGTAGGGCGTTGCGCGACAAAGGAGATCTCGAGGGAGCTGAAAGGGAGCTTGAAGGTACGATACGGGTTCTAAGAAGCATAGCTGCAGATATCAATGATGCAAACCTTCGTAGAGCATTCTTAAAAGACAAAACAGCAGTTGTTGAAGGACTAAACCAGCTAAGGGGGAAACGAGGTTTTAAGTGAAAAAGCCAAGGGTCATAAATGTAGTAGGTGCTCGTCCGAATTTCGTGAAAGTAGCTCCGCTCGTCCAAGAGATGCGGCTTCGAGGTATAGAGCAAGTGCTGGTGCATACGGGACAGCACTATGACGAAAACATGTCGGGAAAATTTTTTGAGGACTTTGATCTACAAGCCCAAGAATATCTCGGTGTAGGTTCTGGAACACATGCTGAACAGACAGCACGCATAATGCTTGCGTTTGAGCCAGTGCTGCTGAAGTACCGTCCGGATTGGCTAGTAGTAGTCGGTGATGTTAACTCTACGCTGGCCTGCACTCTGGTAGCAAGTAAGTTGGACGTGCGTGTCTGTCACGTAGAGGCAGGGTTGCGTAGCTATGACCGAAGTATGCCAGAGGAAATAAATCGCGTAGTGACTGATGCTTTGTCACAGCTATTATGTACTCCCAGCAGAGATGCAACTGAGAACCTCTTGAAGGAAGGTATAGCGCCCGACCGCATCAGATTTGTTGGAAACATAATGATAGATACGCTCTATCGCTTGCTACCGAGAGCTAAAAACTCTACTGTGGTGCGTGATCTTGAACTTGAAGAACGTCGCTTTTGCGTGGCGACTATACACAGGGCCTCTAACGTGGATGACCGAGATGTGCTTGCTCGGCTTCTGGATGCGCTGCGCACTATAAGTACTTACTGTCTTTGTGTTCTTCCGCTTCATCCTCGTACGCGGACACGTATAGATAACTTTGGTCTAGATACTTCTGGATTAAGAGTAGTCGAGCCTCTTGGCTATTTGGATTTCATATGCTTGGTAAGTAAAGCTAGGTTAGTGATAACTGATTCTGGAGGATTGCAGGAGGAGACTTCTGTACTTGGCATACCTTGCTTGACTGTAAGAGATAACACTGAAAGGCCGATCACTATCTGGGAAGGCACTAATCAGCTAGTAGGAACAGACACTGCTTGTATAGTGGCTGCAGCTAGGAAAGTACTAGATGAAGCTCTTCCTCGCCCCGCAAAGATAGAAAAATGGGATGGAAGGACTGCCGAAAGAGTGGTAGATGCGCTGCTGGATTTTGACTAGCCCTGCAAGGGTGACACTAAACATAAGCTGGAAAGCTTGCTGCATATTAGTATCCACGAAATAGTCTTTACTTCGAGTGTGTCTTGAAAATGCTTTGCTTTCCAAGAAGCTTTACCTGCGTCCTTTTAGAGTAGAGGGCAGATCTATTGTCTGTTCGAGGTCTTCGTTCTTCATCCGAGAGAATGTCGAAAAGTAGCTTTGGGGAAAGCTTGTTTTCTTTAACTTGGGAGTAGTTGTTTTGGCAAGGCAGAGTTACACTTTCGAATAGCAAGTTTGTGTGCAAAGGCAGCTATGCTTTTCGGGCCGTTGTGAGCGTTGCTTGATTGTTTCAGATATCAGGGAGTAGTTGTCTACGGCTCGGTGAGAGAGCTTTTCAGTCTTGATGGCAAGATTAACGGGGGGTTACTTTTTGCTGAGCGATTGTCTTGCTAAAATTTATTTTGCACACGGTTACAGATTTGGAGGCCAGGCTGTGGGGAGAAGCTTTGGCAGATTTTTCTGTACTATGACATTTCTTCTTGTATTTATCTTGGCTCTGGGTAATATATCTCATTCGCAATAGCAATCTAGGAAAGGAGATGCCTTGTCTAATAAGAAGAGCTTAGCTGGAAGTTATGAAATAGAGGTTGTGCTAGGTTCACAGCAGGTCTGCGTTTTAGAGATGGATCTGCCTGAATCGGATGCTGAGATAGACTTGGTGCAAATAGATTCTGACTATGGTCAAGAGATGTTTAGGGGGCTATTTGCGGGGATATTTTCCGAGCAAGGGCAGGAGTCTGACTTGCGCTTAGCGCAAGTCTACACGCTACTTAATTCCATCTCGTCAGTACGTGACGCTATTTTGGCTGGCGACAGTTTTGCTATAATTAAGAAGTATCTGCTTTCTGAGGCTCAGGACAAAGTTGCAAAGAGTTGTGTGACTTACTTCATGCGGTTGTTAGAGAGGATCTCGGATGTCGATAAAAGCATAAAGATGCTGGCTGACTTTTCGAAATACCTCTTAGCTAAAAAGGAGCTTTTGCCTAAGATCTCGCAAGTATCGAAGCCAGTTGTACGTTGGGATAGAGTGGCAAAGGCTGACTTTATTTCCGACGAGCCTACGGAGATGGAGCTCAATCAGCTTGAGGATGTAGTGGAGGCAGAGACAGCGGATACAGATACTGATTGGTCAGAAAGCCCTGAAGATATACAGCCGGATGAAATAACGGATATTTCTGATATACCATAGTGAAAAAGTTATGGGTAACGTGGTTCCGTTTCAAAGGCGACAGGCGCGCAATCTCTTACGTAGCTTCATACGACTGATTCCAGATCTTGTGAAACTGCTCTACAGACTGGTTACTGATGCCAGGGTATCAAATGCTGATAAGGCACTGTTGTTGGCTACTATAGTTTATGTTCTCACGCCTATCGATTTTATGCCGGATATATTTCCTTTTCTGGGTCAGGTGGATGATCTGTATGCTGTTGCGATAGCTGTGTTAAGAATCATAAACAACACTTCCAAAGAGATAGTAAATGAGCACTGGGATAATCCTTTGGATATAAAGCGAATAGCTTCTGCTATCGTGGAAGTGTCGCATTTTTTCCTTCCCTTGAGCATAAGAAGGGTACTTACTGGCAGGGCAAGCAGTAATGTGGCTGATTTCAGGCCATCTAAGCAGTAGATATTTTAACTTCTGAGCTATCGTAGTATCATACTCACATGCTAGGAAAGGAGTTAAGAAAGGGTTGTCTAAGCGCTCGATTTTGATAATAGATGACGACCCTCAAGTGTTGGCCATTTTGAAAGCTACATTTAAGAGCCTCGATTGTGAAGTTTTGACGGCTCAAAATGGCCAGGAAGCCTTACCTATCATAGTCGATGCAAGGCCTAGCATTATCATTTCTGACTGGAACATGCCTGAACTTGATGGGCTGGGTCTTTTCCTTCAGTTGAAAGAATCCCCGCATACTCGCCATATTCCTTTTGTTTTTCTTACAGCTACGGATGATGCAGAAGTACGGGCTGCATTACTTGAGAGTGGTGTTGAGGATTATTGGAGCAAGCCCTTCAATGTCAGAGAGGTAAAGATTCGTGCTCAGCGGCTGCTGGAGCGTCTTGAGCCAGTAACATTCAAGCATAAGACACCGCCTAGCAATCCAGCAGTTGGCTCGGACATTATAAATGATAGATACAGGATAGTCGAGACGCTCGGTTTTGGCGGCATGGGCATAGTCTATTCGGCAGAAGATCTCAAGACTGAAAAGTTGGTAGCTTTGAAAGTGTTGCGAGCCGAGTATGTGGCTGATGAAGTAGCCGTCAGACGTTTTGCCCGCGAAGCTGCAGCGGCTATAAAAGTAAGGCATCCAAACATAGTAGAAACTTATGAGTACGGACTGCTGGCTACTGGGCAAGCGTATCTCTCTATGGAGTTACTGAAGGGGCATTCTCTTGACAGGGAGCTAGCTGAGAAGTCGCATATCAATTTCCGGCAAGCTATTAGTATATCTCGCGAGGTTTGCTTGGCTATAGACGAGCTGCATCGCCACTCGATTGTCCATCGTGATCTAAAGCCAAGTAATATCTTTCTATGCGAGGAAGGGAAAGTAAAAATCCTTGATTTTGGGATTGCTTTGCTTAATCAGGACCCTCTGCTGACGAGGCTTACTGACAGCCAGTCGATGATGGGAACTCCACTTTATCTTTCTCCTGAGCAGGCCATGGGTTATGACATAGACGGTCGAGCAGATATCTACTCGTTAGGCGTAGTATTGTATGAGATGTTGACTGGTATACCACCGTTTGAAGGCACTGCTTATGAGATAATTAATCAGCATATTCAGAAGACACCTGTACACTTGAAGTATTTGTGCAATCTTGATGAGCAGCTCTCTGAGTTTGTGATGCGCATGCTAGAAAAGTCGCCTGAAAATAGGCCACAGAGCGCACTTGAGGTAGCAAGCTTCCTTGAAAACTACCTCTGACAAGCTGTTTTGGCAAACTACTCTGAGCAAGTAGCCTTAGTTTTTGGGTAATGCGAATGGCTGGGAGGCAGGGACTCGAACCCCGATAGCCAGATCCAGAGTCTGGTGTCCTACCATTGGACGACCTCCCAAAGCGACGACTATATTAAGGATTCCACGCCGTATCAGTCAACTTGTTTTTCCTTTAAATTCACCGTTAGGGGAATGATTTGTCCGTTGCGGCGGATCTTAATCTTTGCCGTAAGCCGCCCTTGCTTGTACAAGGATTCTACTATCTGTCTAAGTTGTTGCTGGTTGACTATTCGGTGATCATCTATCCATATTAAGACGTCTTCTGGTCTAAGTTCTTGACTGAAGACTTCCAAGTACGTGCCTGTTTCGTTAATCCTAATCCCTTTTTCTAGCGGCACTATGAATGGTTTCCTAGGATACTTAAGAGAGCGTTGTTTGCGTAGAAGGTCGCTTCGACGCTCGAGCAGGGATGAGATATGTTCTTCAAGTTTGTGAATGGCGTCACCACTGGCACTCGTAGTGATCAGCTGCTCGAGCTTTAGTCTGTAGGATTCTAGAAGCCGGTTTATTCTTTGTATCTCTTCCTCTAAGTACCACCGCTTGGCGTGCAATTGTATCTTGTCTGGTAGCATGGTGTTATAGCCGCGTTCGCCAAGCACTACCGTTATAGACTCGTCTTTGGCCGCTCTGCGCAAGAGCAGCTCTACAGGTTTACCTGCGGGCAAGCTGCTTATGTATGTTGATAGTTCTGCTAACTTAGTAACGGGTTTGCCGTCGATAGCAGTTATTATGTCTCCTTCTTTGACTCCGAAGGTCTGTGCGGGGCTACCTTCAATTACGTGTTTAACTAGTATGCCATCTTTATCGACGGCGTAGTGATCCTGCTCTGCTGCTGTAAGCATGCCTGTGTCTTGTCCGACAATGCCTAGCCATCCTCGAGGAACATTGCCTCCTTTTGCTAGGATTCTATCGACAGCATGCCTGACTTCATATGCACTTATGCTCTTAATAACGGTACCGTTGAGCTCTACAGGCAAGCCTAACAGTCTATCTTCAGAGTCAAGTACGACGCCAGTGCTGAAATTAAGTAAGAACTTCTCGGTGTTATCTAACTGTACTTCTATGTATGTTTCACCTTGTGTGTTAGACACATGAGCAGTTTGTACGAACACCTTGCCCTCGGCTTCTCCGGTTTCTGTGTCAGCGGTCATGCCTAAAGGCACTTTGAGCAAGAGGTTTATATATTTGGCTGGACTGGAAGATCTTAGATTTGATAGGTCGCTTATACCTATCGGTCGCTGTGCTAAATCATCTACAAATAGCAAGCTTAGTCCAGTAGGTCCATCAATTCCGACGAACTTTGCGTTGTGTCTCTTTCCTGATACAGAACGAATTTCTATTTGTCCGATTCCTTCGCTGCCTGATTCTGGTGCCAGGTTGACTAGTCTTGTAATCACATGCTTTGGGTCTATTACTATACCTGTAGTTAGGTTTATTGGTCTTATTTTTGGAGTAGTCTTAAACCTTACGCCGGCCTCATTAAGCGAGCGGCAGATTGCTCTCATGTTAACCTGGTGTACTACTGTAACAAGCCAAGCGTAGTCATTGTGTGAGCTGGCTTTTGGCCTTTCTTCGGCTTGGGCTTGCACTATGATTGCGATTGCTAGCAGGATTGTGACTAGGTGCCTCATAGCTAAAATATTACTACTGTTACAGAGGATAACTCACTTTCACCTAAGGTTGAAGTGTCTAGTATAGGCTGTGCACCTATTACTACCGGTATTATGATAGGTGCATTTTTATCCAGTGCCTGTTGCGGCTTGCGGCTACGTCTTGGTAGCTGCTTCAGGTGATCTTCTAGCCCGGTTGTAACTGTAACTATTGGAGTTGTAATCTCTTTTAGTTCATATTGAGTTTTGGTTTCAGCATATTTAGTTTGAGTTTCGGCAGCCCATGTGCTGCTGGGAGCGGTAGTTTGGTTTTTTGTACTCGGCTGACGTTGCTCTAACCAGTATTTGTGTGAACTTATGCTGAGCAGCAGGACTATGAGACTTGCTATTGCCAGTTTCCAGTTCCAAGTCAGGGGGAGCTTTTCGGCCTTTCTAGCTGCTATCTGTCGACGTAGTCTGGCGTTGAAGTCGGCTGGTGCTGCTACACGGCAAGAAGCTATTAGCTGCTTAACACCTTCGATCTGTCTAAGGTAGCTAGCACACTCGATGCAGCTACTGCAGTGAGTTTCTATTGCCGTGTTATAGCATCCTTCGTCTATTTGAGTTCTAATCTGTTTACAGGTCTGTCTCATAGCCTTTACCTAAATGTATTGCTGCAGCTTTTCGCGAAGCAAGTTTCTAGCTCTGTTTATTCTCGACTTGACGGTACCTTCTGATAGCCCTGTTATGCGGGCTATTTCATCATAGCTTAATCCTTCTACATCTCGTAGAACCAGTGTCAGGCGGTACTTTTCCGGCAAAGATTTTATTGCTCTTGACACAGCACGTCGACGTTCATCGTCTATCAGCTCTTCATCTTGTAGAGGAGCTTTATCTGGCACGTCTAGCGGCTTTTCCTCTTCGCTATTTCCAAAAGGATTAAGCAACGAGATCCATCGTCTACGGCGCCTGTACCTCAACTCGCTTATGGCAAGATTGGATGCTATTCGATAGATATAGGTCGAAAAGCTATGTTCTGCACGGTACTTGCGAGCGGAAATGTATACCTTGAGAAAGGTTTCTTGAGCTAGTTCTGCAGCCCGATCGTAGTCTTGTAACATTTGATAAATAAAATTAACTATCTGACCTTTGTACCTGTTTACTAGTATTTCGAAAGCAGTTTCATCGCCTTTACCTACTGCTTCTACCAGTTCGTGGTCTGTTAGTTGTTCTGGCAATTCTGCCGTAGCTGGAGCAAGTTCTATGCTATAACTTAGCGAACACATCTTTGTTGTGACCGTCTCCTAAACCACTACCAAAGATTTACACGCAGGTGTGTGGGGAAGGTTCCAAAATTTAGACCGACGTTGTGATAATATTACCCGAAAACTTTTCTTGGGAAGTGTGATATGGAAATAGCTAAAAATGCAAGGCAAGCAGCACTAAAACTGGCTGTGCTTGATACTGAAACTCGTAATGACTTGCTGATACGTATGGCCAGTCAGCTTGAAGCCGATGCTGAAGCAATTCTTGCGGCAAATGCTGCAGACTGTGTTGCAGCTGAGCAAGCAGGTTTGTCGCAAGCACTTTATGATAGGCTGAAGCTAGACGGACGCAAACTCGCTCAGATGGCGCAAAGTGTAAGAGCCGTTGCAAAGCTACCTGATCCTGTTGGAAAAGTGCAATTCAGAATGTTACTGGACGATGGGCTGGAACTACATCGTGTTTCATGCCCGTTAGGTGTTTTGGCGGTAATCTTTGAATCTCGACCAGATGCAGTTACTCAGATCAGCTCTCTTGCGCTCAAATCTGCTAATGCAGTTATTTTAAAAGGCGGACGAGAGGCTCAGAGATCTACGGCTGCACTTGTCGATTCCATACATAAGGCTCTGCAGCAAGCTGGTATACCTACGGCTGCTGTAGCTGTCGTTACTGACCGTACGGACGTAGACGCTCTGCTAGCCATGGACGAATACATCGACCTGGTCATTCCGAGAGGATCTAACTCTTTAGTGCGCTATGTGCAGGCGCATACGCGTATACCTGTGCTTGGCCATGCAGAAGGTATCTGTCATGTGTACGTTGATAAAGCGGCCGACTTGAACATGGCAGTAGAGATAGTCTTTGACGCCAAAACTCAATACCCGGCTGCGTGCAATGCTGCTGAGACGCTTTTAGTACACAAAGATGTAGCTGATGCGTTTCTGCCGAGCATATGCAGTAAGCTAGCGAGTGCTGGCGTGCAACTGCGAGGATGTTTACGTTCGAAGGCCGTATGGTCAGATATGGAGCTAGCTACTGAGGATGACTGGCGCACTGAGTATTGTGGGCTTGTTATATCGATCAAAATAGTGGATTCGATAGAAGATGCTGTGGCGCATATTAACGATTATGGCTCGCATCATACTGACACGATAGTTACTGAGGATCGCAGCGCTGCAGAGTTTTTTATGGCTTATGTTGATTCTGCAGGAGTCTTTCATAATGCCTCGACGAGGTTTTCAGATGGATATAGGTATGGATTTGGCGCAGAAGTCGGTATCAGTACTTCCAAGATACATGCTCGCGGACCGGTGGGGCTAGAGGGTTTGGTTTCGTACAAGTACAAACTGTATGGTAGTGGGCAGACTGTAGCGCTATACTCAGGCCCTGAAGCTAGGCCTTTTAAGCATATCAAGTTAGATACATAATGCGCGTAGTAGTGTTAGTCAATGAGCGCTCAGGTTTTGTTAGGAGGTCCAAATTAACTGCAGCTGATATTTATGGTTTCGTAGGTGCAGTCGGCTTAGAAGCTGAAGTTAAGATGGTTCGCTCGTCGGCCTTGCGCTTTGAAGCTGCTGAAGCGCTACGGCGTGGAGCAGATGTAATCGCTGCAGGTGGTGGAGATGGTACAATAAATACTGTTGCTTCTTGTTTGTTTGGAACTTCGGCTGCGCTGGCAGTATTACCGCTCGGTACGTTTAATCATTTTGCTAAGGATCTCGGCATTCCCCTTGACCTGGAATCGGCGCTGCGTAATATAGTCACCGGCAAGCGTCATCGAATAGATCTTGGTCAGGTTAATGACCACATATTTGTTAATAATTCTTCGATAGGGCTGTATCCACACATAGTGAAGCGCCGTGAGGGACTTCGCAAGAAGCTGCAAATAGATAAGTTTACCGCTATGGTGTATGCTACGGCTACTATTTTCAGGCGGTTTCCTGTTTTCAAGATAAAGCTTAGTGTTGACGATAGAGAGTATGAGTTTGACACACCTTTTGTCTTTGTAGGCAACAATGAATACTCGATGGATCTGTTTAACCTTGGGACAAGGGAACGTCTGGACGGAGGCCAGCTTTGCCTGTACACTACTAACTGTACGGGGCGGCTTTGTCTTCTTCGATTAGCTCTTCGGTTGTTTTTTAATAAACTGGAGCAGTCCACTCACTTCAGTTCAAAGCTTGTTAAGGAGCTCACGCTTTCTTCTAAAAGGAAGAAGCTGCGTGTGTCGCTTGATGGAGAAGTGGCGCGACTTGTGCCACCACTGAGGTATAGGATACTGCCTGCAGCACTAGATGTAATAGTGCCGGTTGGCAAGGATGATGGCTAATGCGGTTGATAGCTCACATTTCTGACCTACACTTTGGTAGTGAAGACAGGCAAGTAGCTGAAGCACTGTTGCTAGATTTGCTGCTACTTCGACCGACGCTGGTAGCCATAAGTGGCGATTTGACCCAGCGGGCTCGACGGCGCGAATTTCTTGCTGCCAAGGAGTTTTTAAAGCAGCTGCCATTTCCCGTGTTGACAGTTCCTGGTAATCACGATATTCCACTTTACAATCTCTTTGACAGGTTGTTGAGTCCGTACAAAAGGTATAGATACTACATTTCTGATGAGCTTGATCCTTACTATGTCGACGAGGAGATAGCTGTTCTCGGAATCAATACTGCACATGGCCTGACAATAAAGAACGGTCGTTTTGTCGATGAGCACGTTGCAAAACTAGAACGTAGCTTTGGATCTCTTGATTCGACTATTTTCAAAGTGCTTGTCACTCATCACCACTTTACTCCTCCGCCTGGACATAAGGCTACTGCGATAATAGAAGGTGCTTATCGAGCTGCTAGGGCTATAGAGAGCTGTCGCGTAGATCTGATGTTAGCTGGTCATTTGCACAGAAGCTACATGCAGGATCTCAGTCATCACTATGCAATAGAGCGGTCCGTTATAGTTGCACAGGCAGGTACTGCTATATCTAGACGAAGTAGAGGTGAGTCAAATAGCTACAACGTCATCACGGTGAACGGTAGCGATACTTATATAACGCTGCGCGTATGGAACGGCACGAGTTTTGTAGACCAGATGACAGCTCACTTTCGCAAAGGTAGTTCTGGTTGGGTCAGACTAAAGTAGACTGCCCGGAGGAAGTGTATTCCTCCGGGAGGGCTTTTTACTTCTTACGCTTGATCCTGAAGGTATTTGAGAGGCAATTATTTAGTTTTGGTTCTACTAGCTCTATGTCGAAATCACCCTTTTCAGGCACCAGACCAGAGAGCGTGCCGTAAAAGACATAATCTTCGTTGCTGAAGCGGTTGATCTTGAGATCGGTAGCTGGCTTGCCAGCGATTATTAAAGTCTGGTCGAAGCCAATACCGATGCCAGAGACTGTAATCCCGCGTTTGTTGACGAGATTACCTTTGTCATTTCTTACCTGCACTTTCCCAATAGTGGCGTTCTGGATGAAAGGGCCGGCATAGAGGATGCTACTTCTAAGCGTGTTTGATCCGCCGGGATTAGTGACAGTCAAATCGGCCGTGGATCCTGGCCGGCCTGGGCCTTTTACGTTAACTTCAAGAGTGTTGTTGTCTATTATCCGGAAACTAGTTATTGAGCCGCTGGATACGCTAACCGAATTAACCCCTCTAAAGCCAGTGCCATTTACGGTCAGCTTAGTTGTCTGGTTGTTGCAAAGGCGGCTAGGAGTGACAGAAAAGATAAGAGGCGGTAGCGTTGTTACGGCAAGAGTAAAACTTCTTGATGCAGTGAGAAGTGCCGAGTCAGTCACAGTCACGGTAAATGTTTGAGTTTCTACTGCTTGCGGAGTACCAGTTATTAAACCCTGTCTTGTTAGCTCTAGGCCTTGAGGGAGAGTTCCGCTAGTGATAGCAAAGGTGTATTCTGGAAAGCCACCTGCTGCTTGCAATCCTTGATTGTACTGAACTCCCAGCACGGGAGTTGCCAGCCTGATTTCAGGAATACTGAGGCGAGTAAAGAGTGGGTAGAGGCGATTTACTGCGTTCAGATCATCTGTGTTGAGCTTTGCACCTCGTCCGTCAAAGAACGGCTTAAAGTACATTATTGATTGCCTTAGCAGTGGATCGGGCTCTTCTTCGTTTGTAGAGGAGAAGTTTAGGCCAAAGGCAAGTCCTAGGTTGCGTGCCATTAGCTCTTCTAGGTTATTAGATCTTCCGAGCAAATCGTCTAGGCCGTTTGCGTAGACTATGTCTGCCTCTAAGATTCTTTCAAAAGTTTGTCCGTTGAAGATTCTTTTCTGCTTGTCATCTATTACTAGGGTCACGATGGAGAGGGTTCCTAATCCATCTACCGGATCATCTATTTCTTTGAGGCAGTCCCCGAACGAGACTGTGGAAATTCTGTCTTCGACTGACCCACAAGCTCTAGTAGAACCGGCGTTGTTTAGTTTGAGTCGGCTTCCGGCGGCGTTCCAAGCAGCCATAGCTGCATTGACCTGAGCTATCCCTCCTCCTGGTACGGGAGCGCGATCTGAGTTAACCGAGAAGTTGACTTGTCTGTCTTCGTCTGGTTCAAAGAACCTTGCTCCAGAGAGGTTAAACTCATCGAGATGTTCGCCCTGACCAGCTACAAACCCTTCAGGTCTAGTTTTGTAATCTATCGGGGAGCTGTCTTCTATGTTTTTGAGCACGGCCTTTAGGCTTTCGATATATTGTTTAGGGCTAATATGTGCTAGGAGCGTTTCGTCGGAATGTGAAAGCGAGATCTTGCCTTGGCCTAGATATGCAGTACGTAACACCCCTTCTGCGTTTGGATTAAGGTGCAGTAGTACTTCTTCGCCTATTTTGAATACTGGCGAGCCAATAGTCCATACACTGCGACCTTCGAAGCGGCCTCCGCGCTGCTCTATTACGAGGAGCTTGGAGTCGACCCTACCTTTGAGTACTTCAGTGACATCAATAGTAATGTATGTAAATATGCTTTTGCGTTTACTGTCCCATCGGCTTTCTATGTCTACGACTCGTCCTGTGACGATGACACGGCTGTTTTTTGCCAAAGCTTCTAGTTTGCTTGGCTGAGCAGTAGCCGGGTGCAGGACGATAAACAGCATAGCAACAGCTAGGATACTTTTCATCTTTTGCCTCCGTTGGCGAGGTTGATATCCGTTAGGTTTCGGAAAACGGCAAGGTAAATGTTCAAATCGGCAAACATTTTACACAGTAAGCACGAAATACGAAAACGAAAAACTTTCAAATAGTGCTGTAACTTGAAGCCTTTTCGTTATCCCACTCGATACTATGTTCTTTGATCTGGTAGCGTTCAAGTAGTAGTGGTGACGCAAGTAGCTTTCCGATACCGAGAACAACGGCTTCTAATGGGCGCTGTGCTATGGTCACTGGAAGCTGTAGTTCTTCGTTGAATTTTTTGTCTATGCCGCGTAACAAACTACCACCCCCGGTAAGGGTTATACCATTTCGGTAGAGATCTGCTGCTACATTCGGAGTAGTTTGCTCGACGGCCTGTCGAACTGCCTCGACTATTGTGTTAACTGGTTTTTCAAGGGCTTGTATTATGTCCGAAGCTGAGACGAAAAACTCTCTCACGCGAAAGTCAGGCTGGGCTTTTCCTATTACTGGCATCAGTTCATCGTTTTCTTGTAGCGGATCTAGGAGAGCTGCACCTAGCTTTATCTTGACAGCTTCGGCAGCTTGTTCACCGATGAGCATCTTATACTTGCGCTGTATTACTTCTAGTACGGCTTGTGTCATGGCATTGCCGGCCATAGGAATGCTGGAGGAATAAATGATTCCAGAGTTAGAGGCTATGGTAATGTCGCTTGTACCGCCGCCTATGTCTACTACCATTGTAGCGCCGGTTGCGTTGTTTATTATGCCGGCACCTAAGGCTGCGGCAAGTCCTTCTTCGACTAGCGAGACCCATCTTGCTCCGATAGACTTTGCTGCTGCTTTTAGTGCTCTGCGTTCGACACTTGTAGAAAGGCTTGGTGTACCTGTTACTACGTGTAAGAATTTGCAACGCCTTCCGATGCCAGCTAGTTTTAGAAAGGCTTTTAGCATTTTCTCTGCAAGGTCATAGTCGGCTATACTGCCATCTTTCATTGGTCGATAGACGACCGTGTCTATTGGCTCGCGTCCAAGCATTTCCAAGGCTGGCCGACCTACGGCTATGACCTCACCGCTCAGTTTGTTTATGGCTATTGCAGAGGGTTCATTTAATATAACCCCGTGTTTTTCCTTGTATATCAAGGTGTTTACTGTGCCGAGATCTATTCCTACATGTTCAACTATGAGACGCTGCAGTTGCCTATTGATGAAACTAAGAAGTTTGTGTCTCAACATCGGTTCTAATCCTTAGGCCTCTGATCGGCTGTGGCTTGCAATAACTTTAGTCTTTGCTTTGCTTGACTAGCAATCTCTGAGTCGGGTGATTTTTCGATAGCTTTTTCATAGAAAACTTTTGCTGAGGATAGTGTTCCTTCTATTTCATAAATAAGGGCTAAGTCGTAATAAACTGCTGCTGTGGCTTTATTTGGAGCATGCTTTAGTAGATGTAGGAGTTCTGCTTTGGCTTTTTCATACTCTTGATTTTCTATGTACAGTATAGCTAGCTGAAAATTAAATGCCGTAGATAGTGGACAGGCTGTCCGTGCTTGTTCAAGGTATGTTATGGCTTCCTTACGTAGGCCTCTGTCGATGCTCAATCGGCCCATCTCTATATTTGCTACGCAGCTTTGTGGAACAGCTCTGTATGCTGCACTCCAATAAGTCCACTCGTTTTCCCAGATAAAGTTTTGATTGATTGCCATTGCTAGAAGCAGACTAGCTATCACTCCGGAAAGAAGGCTTGCGGTTCTGGAAGCTTCAGATTTGTTCAACTTATTAGCAAGCTGCCTTGCCAAGTAACTGATGAGCAACCCGAAGCCTACTACTGATAAATAGAGATATCTATCAAATACCAGATGCTCTAGCTTGAATGCTTTTATCTCTAAAGCTGGCACTAGTGGCACAAGCAGCCATATCGTTGCGAGCCGGATTTCAAAGCTTCGTAGCGATGCTATAGTTAGTATGGCTAGACAGGCGACTACGACGAGTAGAGGTAAATAGAAATTTAGCAAATCTGGCTGTTTTATCGGGTATACGGGATAGAAAGGGCTGAGCCATAAAGGAAGTGCGAGATTTTTTAGGTATGTAAACAACACCTTAGGTAGAGTATATAACTGCATCTGGCGGGACATTGGAGGAAAATCAGGAAAGTTTGGGTTTGTCGCATCGACGCTTAAAAGAATACCTATGATCTTGTATCGGATTAGTAAGTATGTGAGAGTTACTGCGATGAAGGGTAAAGAATAAACAACGCAACGTTTGAACCATGCTTTGGTAGATGGAGTTTTGTCTAGGATAAAGAGCTCGTAACCTAGTAGAAGTAGTGGCAGCGTGATTGCGAGTTCTTTAGTGAAGATCGCTACTGCATATGATGCTGCGCTTACTGCTAGCCATAGTTTGTGTTCTTTTACTTTGAGGTAGGCTAGCAGCGAAAGAAGGATAAAAACGGCGGCAAGGGGAGTACTTGAAGCAGCTATCCAGGCCACCGACTCTGACTGCACGGGATGTACGGCGAAAACAGATGCACAAACTAGAGCACTGGCTTCGTTGTCAATGTTGTTTTGTCTCAGGCTTCGGAGAATGACAAAATAGACTAAGCAAGTGGCAATAGCGTGTATTAGTAACGAGGTAAGATGCCATAGCCAGGCTTTCGTACCGGCATAAGCAAAAGTAAGCATTAGAAATAGGCTCTGTCCTGGCCGATAATATACCGAGCTTTGTTGTAAATCTTCCCTGTGGCTGCTTGTAGAGAATGTCCAAATGTCAGTAGTAACGGCTCGTATGAGGTTAGTTAAGCTTGTGTCGCCAAGAGCCTGAGTGGCATGGACTACATGGTAGAGATCGTCGTAGACAAAGCCGCAGTCTAATGTGGTAACAAAACAGATTCCAGCGAGCAAGCTGGGAAGTAGCCACTTGTGTCGCATCTCGATATGGATTGTTTGCAAGATACGGCGAGTATAGCCTCGCCGCTCTGGCTTATCGGAACGCCTGTATGCCAGTGACTTCGGCGCCGATGATCAATGTATGAATATCGTGTGTACCTTCGTACGTGTAGACTGATTCTAGGTTGTTCATATGTCTCATAATAGGATAATCAGCGGTGATACCATTGCCACCTAGAATAGTTCGGGAAGTGCGCGCTACTTCCAGTGCCATAGCTACGTTGTTGCGTTTTGCCATAGATATTTGTGCTGGAGTGGCTTTGCCTTGCTCTTTCAATCGTCCTAATTGTAACGCCAAGAGCTGTGCCTTAGTTATTTCTGTAATCATGTCTGCGAACTTGGCTTGCTGTAACTGAAAGCTTGCTATTGGTCGGTCAAACTGAATACGTCCTAGCGCGTATTCGAGTGCCGTAGTGTAGCAAGCCATAGCAGCACCGATAGCTCCCCAAGCTATGCCGTACCTAGCTTGAGATAGGCACATCAAGGGCGATTTTAATCCTCCTGATCCGGGTAATATGTTTTCTTCGGGAATCTCGCAGTCTTCAAAAATCAGCTCCGAAGTTACCGATGCTCGCAGCGAATGTTTGCGATGAATTTCTGGAGCGCTGAATCCTTTTGTCCCCTTTTCTACTAAGAAGCCTCTAATTTGGTTGCCTTCGTCTTCACATTTTGCCCAAACTACTGCTACATCAGCTATCGTCCCGTTGGTTATCCAGGCTTTGCTGCCATTAAGCAGCCAACCGTTGCGGGTGCGCTTTGCGCGTGTAAGCATCCCAGCAGGATTTGAGCCGAAGTCTGGCTCAGTTAATCCAAAGCAGCCTATTTTTTCCCCTTTTGCTAGCTGCGGCAGCCACTTACGGCGTTGCTCCTCCGAGCCGAAGGTGTATATCGGATACATTACCAGAGAACCTTGTACGCTTGCGAAGCTGCGTATACCGCTGTCTCCTCTTTCGAGCTCTTGAGAAACTAATCCATAGGCAACTTGTCCGAGACCTGCACAGCCATATTCTGCTGGCAAAGTAGGACCTAGTAATCCCAGCTCGCCCATCTCTTTTACTAGTTCTATTGGGAATCTGCACTTTTCATAGCAGTCTTCTATTATTGGGACAATGCGAGTCTCTACGAATTCTCGCACAGTATCGCGGGTTAGTTTCTCCTCGTCTGTAAGCAGCGAGTCTATGTTGTAAAAATCTACGCCTTTGAACTTCATGTCTACTCCAAATATTTAATAGCACTTGCCATGTCTGAAGGATAACATTTCTAAAAAGAGTATCATTAATCGCTGCTGCTTTACTAGTCTTATTGACATGGGCTCTTCTATGTGGCCGAAGAAACACCAGCTGGATGTTTAGAAACTTTTGGCTGACGAAAATAGATAGTGGCGAAAAACATGGGATGGTTAGAGACTTTTGATGTGTTCTATCTGCCTGTAAGGGTAGACGATTTAGTATAGGTAGCTACAATGGTAGATATGGAGTCAAGGTTTCCTAGTATAGCAAAAATGTTAGCTGGATTGCTTTTTCTCGGTGTGGTGCTAGAGCTCATCTTTCATCTTGTTTCCAAGGTGCATATCGATGGACCCAGTAAGATGACTACTCCGGTAAAGCTTTCTGGATCGCTTACGGCGGTTTTCGATTCATTCAAGTATACCCATCATGAAGGTGGGAGGAAGCGCTATGTACTGACTGCTTCCAGGGACAAGGTTTTTGGCGATGGACATCATGAGCTTGAAGATGTACAGCTAGATACCTTTAATGCTGAGGGTGCTATGTCTAGCACTGTTAAGGCATTGCGCTGTCGGTATGACCAAAGGGAAGCACAGCTATTGTTTGAGGGGGAGGTAGTACTTACTACGCCGGATGGAGTTACAGTAAAGACTGAAAGGGTTTCGTATGACCAGAGGACTGGGAATGCTCAAACTGCTGCGGAGGTAAATTTTTCTAAAGGGCGATTAAGTGGTAGCTGCAAAGGGTTGGTTGTTGATACTCCTAGCAAGCGCTTTGAAATGATGAGTAATGTGAGGCTTAAAGTAGAGCCAGGGCAGAAACAGGTTGACTCAAACGTAACTGATAGTGGGGCGACTGTCTTTATTGTTGGTTCTTGGGCGCAGTATGAAGATTCGGCTAAGCGCGTGACGCTGCGTAATGCAAGGATTTTTGACAATCAACGGTCACTTGTTACAGACCGGCTTGTTGGGTATTTGGAAGACGACAAGTTACGCAAACTAGAAGCTCGTGGCCGCTGTTTTGTTGAGAGTAGCACTAGTACTGTGCCGACAAGTGCGACATCTTCTGAGATGGATTTTTATTTAGCGCCGCAAGGGTATTTAACTAAAGTTGAAGCCAGAGGAGCAGTGAAAGTAACACAGGCTGAAGGGCAACTTTTTGCCGAACGGGCGGTATTGTTTATGCGACCTGCTGCAGGTAGCAGCGAGCTGGAACGGATTGAAGCTCGCCGTGCTGTCAAATTGGTTTATGGTGCAGAGAGTTGTCTAACTGCCGAGCAGTTGGATGCTTTTTATCTACCGGGAGGTAGTTTTTTAGCTGCGGCTACTGCGAGAGGTGAGGTAGTAGCCACTTCTCAGTTGCCTAATCAGCGAAGGATAGTCAGAACTGCCAGCGCAAGGATATCCTTTTACCAGGACAGTAATGTTGTTCGAGAGCTCGTTGCTGAGGATGGTTTAACCATAGAGCTGATCGATAGGGAAGGTTTGAAGGTATCTACTAGTAAAAGTGGAAGGGCTACGTTTAACAGTGCTGGTAACATTGAACTTGCGGTACAGGAAGGCTCTTTTAGGTATGATGACGGTAATAGGCGTGCTATTGCGGACAGAGCTATTTACACGGCGGAGCCTGAGAAGATAGTTTTGCGTGGTGGCAAGGTAGCTGTTTGGGATGATAATGTCCGGACACAAGCTGAAGAGATAGAACTTGCTTCTGTTGAATCAGTAGCTCGTGGTCGAGTACGTTCGACTTACTATGGCAGTAGCTCTGCTGGCAAGACTCCTTTCCGAGATGGAAAATCACCTGTGTTTATTACTGCCAATCAGGGTTATTTTCAAAATAGCAGAGTTATATATTTGGGGGATGTGAGAGCTTGGCAGGAAGATGACTTTATATCTGCTGACCGGTTGGAGCTTCATAGAGAGCAGGGCAAGGTAGTAGCTATAGGGCGGGTTTTATCAGGACTTTTTAGTGGTTCTCGTGCTATTTATGCTTCCTCGGAAAAGATGAGCTATATTGATGGTGAACGTTTGGTCGAGTATGAGGGTAACGTAAAGATCTGGCAAGGTCAGGAGAGTACGTTGCAGGCGGATAGGGTCAAGATTTTTTTGACTAGTGCTGCTGAGGTGAGCAAAATGGAAGCTGAGGGACAGATTGTAGTAAGTCAGCCTGGACGCGTAGTAAGAGGGGAGAGGGCAGAGTATTCGGCATCTACCGACACGGTCATTATTACAGGTAATAGCGTAAGCGCTGTTGTGGATGGTGAAGGAGCTATAACTGCTCGAAGGTTGACTTTGGTGGGTGGCGGTGATAAGATTTTCGCCGACGATGAGCGTAGTATCAAGCGTGTTAGGTCTGCTCATGAAGTTCGGCAGTAGGGCTAGATAGGTGGTTATTTGAGTGGCTAAGTACACTGAATCTGAAGGGGCTATCTTAGTAGAACCTACTAGCGAAGTAGAGCGGCTTAGTCTGGAACGCCAGGCTGTAGGCCCTGCGACGTTGAAAGTAGAGAAGCTGAAGAAGGCCTACAGGGGGCGTTGTGTAGTAAACGGCGTCAGTCTAGAAGTTAGAAGAGGTGAGGTAGTAGGCCTGCTTGGACCTAATGGCGCGGGAAAGACCACTGTCTTCTACATGATAGTTGGTCTAGAAAAGGCTGATGCTGGATGTGTAAAGCTAGATGACTTAGACGTAACCAAACTACCTATTTATCTCAGAGCGAGGCTAGGCATATCGTATTTGCCTCAAGAGCCGTCGATATTCCGTAAGTTAACTGTAGAGAAGAATATTCTTGCCATACTTGAGACGTTGGGCTTGCCTAAAAAGGCTAGATTAGAGCGGCTAGAGAAGCTATTGACAGAGCTCGATATTTCGCATGTGCGTTATACGAAGGGATATGCTTTGTCTGGGGGGGAACGGCGTAGGGTAGAAATCGCCAGATGTCTTACGTTGGAACCCAAATTTATGCTTCTGGATGAGCCTTTTGCCAACATAGATCCGCTTGTAGTGATGGATATCCAGAAGATAATACGCAGGCTTAGAGACGCGGGCGTTGGCATACTGATAACTGATCATAATGTCAGAGAGACGTTGGCTATAACTGATAGGGCGTATATTATAAGTAACGGGAGCATATTTAGGGCTGGCACGCCGCAGGAATTGACCTCGGATCTAGAGGTCAGGAGGATATATCTAGGAGACAACTTTAGAATGTAAGCGTATGTCTATTAAGACAAATCTGACGACGACCTTAAAGCAGCATCTTGTTCTAACGCCGCAGATGCGCCAGCGTATAGAGTTGCTCAGCATGACCAGGGCTGAGTTGCAAGAGGCAATCTCGCAGGAAGTTACCGAGAATCCGGTTTTGGAACTGGAAGAGACTTCTTTAGGTACCTCAGACTTTGTTGGGCAAAAGTTTAGTGAGCAGGATAGCAAATCTGATTCGCAAGGTATGGAATCAGCGTCGGCGTCTGATCCATTTGAAGAGATAGACTACGAAGGTTTATTTGCGCAGTACCTTGAGCCAGGCTATAAGACTCACGAATATGAAGAATATGACAGACCATCGTTTGAGAACCTATTGTCGCGTCCTATGACGCTACACGAACACTTGCAGTGGCAGTTACAGCTTTCTGAACTACAAGGAGAAGGACGTTTAGTGGCCGAGGCAATTATTGGTAATCTTGATGAAGATGGCTATCTAGATGCTACGATAGAAGAAATTGCTGCTATGGGGCCGTGGAGTTGTGACCTGGTCGAGAGGACTCGTCGTGTTTTGCGGACGTTCGATCCTGTAGGTGTAGCCTCGCTTAACAAGCGGGAGTGTCTACTTGTGCAACTTGAGCAGAAGGGACTGGCCAACAGTCTTGCTGCGAAGCTAGTGTCGGGCTATTTGGGACGTTTGCAGCAGTACAAGCTTCCTGAGATAGCTAAGGAACTAGGCGTATCGCTCGAAGCTATAAAGCAAGGGCTTGAGGAAATACGTCGGCTGGAACTCTATCCTGGCAGAAAGTATGCTTTTCGGGCTACTCAGTACATAGAGCCAGAAGTGTATATTGAGAAGATAGATGGTGAGTATTACATTCATTTTAATGATGATGGGATGCCGCAGCTGAGGATAAATTCTGACTATAGGCGTTTGTTGGAATCTAATGAGACTAGCAAAGAGACAAAAGACTATATTAGGGGCAAGATGAAGTCGGCTGTAGAGCTTCTTAGGAACATAGAACATCGTCGGCGAACTATATATCGTGTCTGTGAGTCTATAGTGCGACGTCAGCGTGAGTTTTTGGACAAGGGGATAGAGTATCTTAAGCCGATGATGCTCAAAGATGTAGCTGAGGATATAGAGATGCACCTATCTACTGTTTCACGAGTGGTCAACGGCAAGTATGCTTATACTCCTCAGGGGATCATAGAGTTACGTCGGTTCTTTACAGAAGGGATGGTTAATGAGGACGGTGAAGGGGTTTCCACGAGTGTAATAAAGTTGCAGATAAAAAGGATGATAGAAGAAGAAGATGTACGCAATCCTCTGACCGATGATGAGATAGCTAGTCGCCTTGGTGAAGATGGTTTGAAAGTTTCCCGCCGCACTGTTGCGAAATACAGAGATCAGATGAATATACCTGGTTCGCGTGAGCGACGTGTTGTAGTCGACGTCTAGTTTTCTGTTTTTTTAACCTTGCGAATCTAGCAGGCCTGACCGGTTTTTCTCAGCCCTGCTTCTGCTCTAAATAGACGGAGGTCATTGATGAAGATCGAATTCACAGGCAGACATGTAACAGTAACAGCAGCTATTAAGAAACATACCGAGGAACATCTCAAGAAGTTGCAGAAAGTGCTCGACTTCGATTCGACGGCGAAAGTACAGGTTATACTAGAGGTGGAGAGGCAGTGGCATAATGCTGAGATAGTCTTCAGCTGGCGTGATAATGTCTTTGCAGCGAAGGCTCAAACTGACGATATGTACACTGCTATTACTCAAGCGATAGACAAACTTGAGCGCCAGGCTATAAAGCTCAAGGGTAAGAAGACTATTCAGAAGCGCCATTCTGCTGCGAAAGAAGCGCAGGCTGAAAGACAGTCCCCGATGAGTGAGGAAGGCCCTGTTTTGAAGGAACCTAGGATAGTTCGCTCTAGGCGGTACGCAGTAAAGCCGCTTACTCCAGAAGAGGCCGCAGCTGCAGTGAGTGCTTCTGAGGACCAGTTTTTGGTTTTCAGAAATGCTGAGACCGATCGTATAGGTGTAATCTACAAGCGTAAGGATGGTAATTTTGGATTAATAGAGCCGTGAGTCTTGTTCGGGCGAGTAGTCGAGAGGCCTGATGCTCGAACTGGTAGTAATTACGGGAATGAGCGGTTCTGGTAAGAAGACCGCCGTAAATGCCTTTGAAGATGGAGGTTATTTCTGTGTGGATAACCTGCCGGTGACGCTCATCCCAAAGTTCGTCGAGCTTTGTAAGAAGGCCGGCTACGAGAAGACGGTACTGGTTATAGATGCCCGCGAGAGGTCTTTTCTTACGGACTGTCCTCAGGTGCTCAATCAGCTACGTACGAACGATGAAGTCTCGCTTAGGGTAATTTTCTTAGAGGCTAGCGAAGAAGTCATTCTGCGACGCTTTTCTGAAACTCGTCGTCCGCATCCGCTGGAGGAAGTACGCTCGACATTGCTGGAGGCTATAAGAGCTGAAAGAGAGTTGCTAGAACCGATAAAAGCTTTGGCAGACACGATAGTTGATACTTCCGAGCATACGGTGCATACGTTACGCAGATACTTTGTAGAGCAGTTTTCTACGTCTAGAGCACGGGAGGTTGCTATAACCGTGATGAGCTTTGGTTTCAAGTATGGGATACCTTCTGTAGCCGACACGGTTTTTGACCTGAGATGCTTACCTAATCCACATTTTGTCCCGCAGCTGAGACCTCTTACTGGCATAGATGATGCGGTGGTAGAGTACTTTCGGCAGCGAGAGGAAGTGACGGCAGTAACTGAGAAGCTGTGTTCTTTGTTAGACTACCTGCTTCCGCTCTATCGGCAGGAAGGCAAGAGCTACCTTACGGTAGCAGTAGGCTGTACTGGAGGGCGTCATCGTTCCGTCTATATAGCAGAGAGATTAGCCGAGCACCTTAATCGCAGCGGATGTGACGTACGACTTAGACATCGTGACATAGCTAGAGATTAGTCGTCGATCGGACCTATTGCGGAAAGTGGCCAGTATCGAAAGACGGCTTTGCCGTAGATGTACTTTTCAGGTACTAGTCCCCAAGAGCGGCTGTCGTTTGACGCATCGCGGTTATCGCCCATGACGAAGTAATGATGTTCATCTACTACCCAATACTTGTTCGGCGTAGGGTGTGAGTTATATTCTGCTGAGATGTAAGGCTCGACCTGCAGTTGATTGTTGATATATAGCTTGCCATTAGTAATTCGGATTTCGTCGCCTGGTAGCCCTATTACTCGTTTTATGAACGACTGGCTTGGATTTTTTGGATACCAAAAGACGACAATATCGCCGCGTTCGATCTTGCTAAATTGGTAGATGAACTTGTTGACGAAGATTCTTTCGCCGTCATGTAGTCTTGGAAGCATACTTGTTCCTTCTACCTTGACTGGTTGTACTACGAAGACGACTATGAATGCTGCTGTGGCTGCGGCGAAGGCGAAATCTCGTAGTAGTGCTAAGGCTTCTCTCAGCCACAATCTTGCCTTGGATTCCTCAAAGGAGAAGGATCTTTCTATTAGCTTATCTTCGGCGAAGATCTTGCAGTTTGTAAGTGCCTGCAAGTAGAGTTCTGGCATGGGAAGCTGCTCAGAAGTTTTCGAAATGGATCCGCTGTAGCTATCTTCTTGGGAAATCTGCTCTATTTTCATACTCTTCATCAGAATTAATTATACTCTGGTCATCAAGAACAGTTACAAGTTTAGCAGAGGCTGCATTCTGGCTATAATTGAAGTAACTGGTTTGACGGAGGTAGTATGTACGAGATAGATTACAGAGCTTTAGGCTATTTTGTAGGGATTTTTTTAGGTGGGCTTCTTCGAGGAGCGATAATCTTTATACCGTTGGAAAGATTTTTGCCGCTTAAACGCGAACAAAAAGTGTTTCGCAGCGGGTTACTTACCGACATAGTTCATTTCGGAGTAAATACCATAGTTATTCAATACTTTATTGTTCAAGCTGTCCTTGTTGCTAGCTCTTATTGGTTTGCAAAGCTGCTCTCACTGCTTGCAGGGATAGGCTTTCCCTATCTAGGGATCAGCCTACACTTTCTACAGAATTTTGTGTCGAAACAACACTACTTAGTACAGTTTTTTATTGCTTTGGTGATCGGTGATTTAATCTTCTACACTTATCATCGAGCAGCCCATAATAACAAATACCTTTGGAAACTGCATGCGATACACCATAGTACTGTCGAGTTGGATTGGCTTGCTGCTTACAGATTTCATCCGGTAGAACAGATGATCACCCAGAGCTTAAATGCTATAGCTATAAGTATTCTAGGCCTTGATCCTTCGCAGTCATTACTACTGGGACTGTTGTCTAGCACGGCTGATCCTCTTGCACATGCAAACACGAAGTTGCGCTTCGGGCCGCTTAAGTGGGTATTTATCAATCCTGAGTTTCATCATTGGCATCACAGTACAGAGAGGCAGGCGTTCAACAAAAACTTTGCCGGACGCTTACCAGTTTTGGATCTGATCTTTGGGACTGCTTATCTCGGTCCGGCACCTGCTACGAGTTTTGGTATAGAGGATCCGGTACCTACCTCGTACCTCAAACAGCTTTTCTATCCCCTAATGAAGCGTCAGAGAAAAGTTTCTGACGAAGTGATGGTAGCTAGTACTGAGTCAGTGTCTTCAAAGTGAGGTAGGGAGTCACATTTTTTGTTACTTTTTAGGTGAGGATCTGTCAAAAACTGTCATGAGATTTCTGGGCGATTAGGGCTAGTTAAATCTTGACGTACGCTATTTTCAATCTAGCTCAAGTAGTTGGCATGGCGCTGTGAGTTGCATAACTGC
>JANWYG010000010.1 GCA_025057015.1 Blastocatellia bacterium | reverse complement strand
TCTACATCCCTACCCCTCACCCCTAACCCTACATACAAACCCATACCACCCACACCATACACTACCCTTACCTCTACTACCCCTACCTCATACCCCCTTAAAATCATCTCCTCCCTTACCCCACTCCCTAACTCTTGACTTGCATCCGAATACAATGGTACTATTTTCTAGCCCCCTAAGCTATGTCGAACCTTGACCAAAGATCTCTATCCATCTTGTTGTCACTAGTCAAACTCTTCATCGCCTCTGGCAAACCAGTCCCATCGCGCGCCCTAGCTATCATCCATAACCTCAGTCCAGCTTCTATCCGCATCTCCCTAGCATACTTGCAAAAGCTAGGCTTACTTACCCATCCACACCACTCAGCAGGCAGAATACCCACCGACAAAGCCTACCGCATCTACGCTGATAGCATCATAAAGCAGGCCAAAC
Organism: Blastocatellia bacterium; assembly: GCA_025057015.1. Classification (GTDB taxonomy): domain Bacteria; phylum Acidobacteriota; class Blastocatellia; order Chloracidobacteriales; family JADJPF01; genus JANWYG01. The sequence goes on along the minus strand of JANWYG010000010.1, from coordinate 554,035 downwards.
TATCCAAAAAAGACGAGCTTACCATCAACCGATCCCTGCTCGGCTCAAAGCCTACCAGCATCGCTGACTTCATGGAACGTACCTCTCAACTCCTATCCCAACTCTCCGGGAATGTCGGAATCGTCATCCCACCCTCCCCAGCCCAAGACATCCTCCAACACGTCGAATTCATCAAACTCACCGAAGGCAAAATCCTCGTAATCACCGTCTCCCAATCAGGTATAGTCCGCGATAGAGTAATACACCTGGATACCCACTTCACCCAAGATGAACTCCACAAAACTGCCCGCTTCTTGCTAGATAACTTCAAGGGCCTCACAATTCAGCAGATCCGAGATAGCGTACTTAAAAGACTCGCCGAGGAAAAAAATCTCTACGACCGCTTGCTACAAAATACCCTCTTACTCTGCAACGACGCATTACAAGCTCAAACTGACAAACCTGAGGTATATGTTGAAGGAACATCTACTATCCTCTCTAAGCCAGACTTTATAGACAACACCCAAAAACTTAGAGAACTGTTTAAAATCTATGAGGAAAAAGAAAAGCTGCTAAAACTACTCAACGAATACCTCAAAGAACCCACTACCGCAGGAGTCTGTATCAGAATCGGTTCAGAAAACTCTATACCTACCATGCACAGCTGTACTATAATCACTTCACCTTACTCGTACGGAAAAAATGCCTTCGGCGGTGTTGGCATCGTAGGACCAACTAGATTAGAATATCCCAGACTAATCACTATCGTTAACTACATCGCTAGAATTTTCGAACGTGTGCTAAATGATACTTCTAACTTTACGGAGTAACGATGGAAAACAACGACGCAGTAGTAGAACAATCTCTTAACCTTGTAGATCAAGCCCAGGCATCTGCTCCAGAAGATATGCCCGAAGAACCAACGGCAGAACCAGAAAAACCACGCCACCCTGCCGAACCCTGCAACACCCAAACCCAAGAAACTGCTCAAGAACCCACCCCTACTGAAGAAGCTCCCAAACTCCCCCCTGAACTTGCTGAAGCCCAAGACAAAATAGCTAAACTCTCTGAAGAAAAGCGCATCCTCTACGAACAGCTCCTCAGACGGCAAGCTGAATTCGAAAACTTTAGAAAACGTGTCGAACGTGAACGAGCTGACTTCGAACTCAAGGTTCGCGCAGACATCATATCCAATCTCCTCCCGATACTAGACAACTTTGAACGCGCAATTAATTCTGCTAACCTCTCTGCCGATGACTCTAACCAAGAAAGCTTCTTGACCGGTGTGAAACTCATCTATAGACAGTTCCTTGACTGTCTTTCCTCCTTCGGTCTTACCCCGGTCAAAGCTGTAGGTGAAACCTTTGACCCTCACATACACGATGCCGTGTCTACAGAAGTTAATCCAGAACTACCAGAAAACACTATTCTCGAAGAACTGCGCCGCGGCTATAAACTCGGCGATAAACTCATTCGCCCCTCTATGGTTAAAGTTTGCGTTAAAAGTTGATCCTAACTTGTGAAGGTGACGAGCATGGGTAAAGTTATAGGAATCGACTTAGGTACCACCAACTGCTGTGTCGCTGTCCTGGAAGGCGGCGTAACCCAAATTATCCCTAATAAAGAAGGAGGTAGAACCACTCCCTCCATCGTTGGATTTACCGCAAAAGGCGAAAGACTTGTCGGACAAATAGCCAAAAGACAAGCTATTACCAACGCAGCAAATACAGTCTTCGCCGTAAAACGACTCATAGGCCGTAAGTATAACTCCCCGGAAGTACTACGTGCAAAAGAAACCTGCCCCTACGAAATTACCGAAGCACCAAACGGAGATGCAAGGGTACGTATCCAAGGTAGAGACTACTCCCCACCAGAAATCTCCGCCATCGTGCTGCAAAAACTCAAAGAATCCGCCGAGGACTTCCTCGGAGAAGAAGTAACTGAGGCCATCATCACCGTACCAGCCTACTTCGATGACTTCCAACGCCAAGCTACTAAAGATGCTGGTAAGATAGCAGGACTCAACGTCCAGCGCATCCTAAACGAGCCCACAGCAGCTGCCTTGGCCTATGGCCTAGGCAAAAACGCCAATGAAAAAATCGCTGTCTACGACCTAGGTGGAGGGACCTTCGATATCTCCATCCTCGAAATGAATGAGGGAGTCTTCGAAGTACTTTCAACTTGCGGAGATTCCTTCCTAGGAGGAGAAGATTTCGACCAGAAAATCATTGACTGGCTTATCGAAGAGTTCAGAAATGAAACTGGTATAGACCTACGCAACGACCGGCTCGCTCTACAAAGACTCAAAGAAGCCGCCGAACGCGCTAAATGCGAACTGTCCTCCACTGAAGAGTCCCTCATCAACCTCCCCTTCATCTCAGCCGATGCTTCCGGCCCTAAACACCTCAACAAAACCCTCACGCGCAAAAAATTCGAAGAATTGGTCGCTGATCTAGTAGAACGTACCATCGAACCTTGCCAAAAAGCTCTCTGGGACGCAAGACTCAAAACCGGCGACATCGATAAAGTCCTGCTAGTCGGCGGACAAACTCGCTCTCCCATAGTCCAACGTCGCGTCCAAGAAATCTTCGGTATCCCACCCTCGGCTGAAATTAACCCAGATGAAGTTGTAGCTATGGGAGCAGCAATACAAGGAGGCGTACTTGTAGGCGAGGTAAAAGACCTAGTACTGCTAGACGTAATACCACTCTCACTAGGTATAGAAACCCGAGGCGGCCTATTTACCAAAATAGTAGAGCGAAACTCCAATATCCCCCTCAGCAAAAGCCTTATCTTCACCACGGTCGCCGATAACCAATCTACAGTCGAAATTCACGTCTTACAGGGCGAACGCGAAATCGCAGCTCATAACCGCTCCCTGGGCAGATTTGAACTCGTAGGCATTCCTCCCGCCCCAAGAGGCATACCTCAAATAGAGGTTTGCTTCGAAATCGACGCAGATGGCATCGTCAAAGTGTCAGCCAGAGATAAAATGACTAACTTGGAACAGGCCATCAAGATTTCTCCTTCCTCAGGCCTCTCACCAGAAGAAATTGAAAGACTGATCAACGAAGCTAAACTTAACCTTGAAAACGACAAAAAGCTAAAAGAACTGCTAACAACAAAAAATCGCCTGGAAGGTATGCTACAAAACTCCCAACGCTCCTTCAGTGAGTTCGGCTGGATGCTTGCAGCTAATGACCAAGAAATAGTCCGTAACTCCTTGCAAAACGCACAACTAGCGCTAGCAAGCGACGATATGCAAGAACTTCAACGCGCTCTAAACGAGCTCGAACATGCAGCCAACTTGATCACTGAAGCTATGTTCTCAGGCAGCAGCCCAAACCCAGCTCCATCGGACGGAGGTACTGGTGGTAAAGCCACTACCTAAAGTGTAAGATCTTGATTAGAACTAAGATCCAATGTCAAGGTTGCGTATGGCAAAACGCGATTACTACGAAGTCCTAGGAGTCTCAAAAACTGCAACAGAAGCTGAGATCAAAAGCGCATATCGTAAACTCGCTATGAAATACCACCCGGACAAAAACCCGGGTAACCCCGAAGCTGAGGAAAAGTTTAAAGAAGCTGCCGAAGCTTACAGCGTCCTCAGCGACCCAGAGCAACGAGCTAGATATGACAGATATGGACATGCAAGCACATCCTCAGCTACCTACCCAGGCTTTGGTAGCTTCGAAGATATCCTCAACGATCTGTTCGGCTTCAACGACTTCTTCGGTTCAACGCGCCGCTCACGCACCGCACAAAGAGGAGCTGACCTACGCTTCGACTTAGAAATCTCTCTAGAAGAAGCAGCTAAGGGCGTAACCAAGACTATATCCGTACCCAGACTCGAAACCTGCTCCTCGTGCCAAGGTAGCGGAGCTGCTTCACTTAACGCAATTCTTACCTGCCGTACTTGCAACGGCATAGGCCAAGTCAGATCCCAACACGGCTTCCTCACCGTCAGTCGTACCTGCCCTTATTGCAAAGGAACTGGCAAGATTATCAAAGACTTGTGTAAAGGCTGCGATGGACAAGGTAGAGTAGCTCAAGAACGCTCTATCGAACTGAAAATCCCCGCCGGCGTCGATACCGGCGCAAGACTCCGCTTGCAAGGAGAAGGCGAAGCCGGTGCCAACGGAGGCCCTCCAGGTGACCTCTATGTGGTCATTTCCATAGCTGAACACCCAGTCTTCAAACGGCAAGGTAACAACCTCCTCTGCACCGTCCCTATATCTTTCTCACAAGCAGCTTTAGGCGCCGAGATCTCCGTGCCTACTCTAGAAGGTGAGGAAAAACTCAAAATCCCCGAAGGCACCCAAACAGGTACAGTCTTCAAGATCAAAAACCGAGGTCTGCCTACCCTAGGAGGGCGTGGCCATGGCGACCTCTTAGTCACCGTACAACTGCAAACTCCAACGAAACTTACCCGAGAACAAAGAAAGCTCTTTGAAGAACTAGCCCGACTCGAACAAACTGTTGAAGAAAAAAGCATCCTAGACAAAGTTAAAGATATCTTTAGCTGAAATATACAAGCCAACTAGAAACTTGTCCTTGATCACCTCCGCCGACGACACCCAGCAATGGCTTACTACTAGCCTCCCGTTTGCCTTCCTCTATTTCCCAATAGCCTAACCCTGTTGCTTCTTTCCTCAGAAAGATTTAACATTTCTCCTTGAAAACAAACTCAAGAGTAGTCATATGCGCAAACGTGGCGGACTAACTTTAGACTGGTTTGTTATCTCTAAAAAAACTATCAACAGAGTCATCTTCTCCATTATAGCTTTCATATTGCTAATCATAGGTGGCTACTTCGCTAAACTCTACATAGAACAACGCCTCAAAGACCAACCTATCTCGTCCTCTGCCAGACTCCTTAGAGTAGAAGGTCGTGTAACCATAAAGAAACACTCCAGCGGCGCTACAGAAAACGCAACCACCTCAACCATACTAGAGCCAGAAGATACTATACAAACAGGGACAGATTCCTACGCTGTAATTCAATACGAAGACGGCAGTATCTACAACATCAAACCCGGCTCTACTATTATCTTCAAAGAAAATACTGCCAATAGCACTGAACGCCGAGTAGCCAACCAAGTCACTACAGGCACGGTCAGCATCCGCACCTCAGCCGAAAGTGGTACACATATAGTTACTCTGCCCCACAGCTCCGCCAACATAAATAAAGATTCAGATACTACTCTGAGTAGCAACGGTGAGAAAGATTCTATTCAAGTGCTGCAAGGCAGCGTTAAGGTCTCCACAGCTACCGGCATCGAAATAGTTACCTCTGATGAGTACCTAGCCGTCGCAAAAGAAGGCACCACTCGCAGTAAGCTTCCCCCAGCTCCGCGAATTAAAAACCCACAAAATGGTGCTCAATTCCTACTACCACAAAACGACACTGCAATCGAGCTCAGCTGGGAACCAATCGAGGGAGTAGACCACTACAAGGTAATGGTCTCTGCAGCCCTTACCTTCCCACCTCAAGCCTTGAGCCTTAATCGAGACGGTATAGTTGATACTAAAATAAAATGGGTCAACCCCGCAGAAGGTAACTACTACTGGCGAGTACAAGGTATTACTAAAGACGGTATAGAAGGCCGCTGGAGCGATACTCCTGCCTTTCTCGTCAAAATACAACGACAAGGTGGGAAAGAGCTTCCTCTAAGGATAACCAAAACAAATGAGATAAACTTCTTCCTAGTCGAAGTAGAAGGTATTACTAAACCTGGAGCATTCGTCAAAATAAATGATCGTCCCCAGATACAAGCCGATTCCAAAGGCTTCTTCAAGGCAGACGTTAGCTTCCCACCCGGTACTCGCAGCCGCACATTAGTCATCGAAGCAATTGACAACAACGGCAATAAAGGTAACCTTACCCAAATATTGTAGGAGTCAGTTATCAAAATGCAGGTCTGCATAATCTACGAAAAGAAGCTGCCTAAGTTCTTGGATACGTTAACTAGTATCCCAGATCTGCAAATCAAGCTGGTTCAAAGAAATAGTCTGCAGGAGTCTACCTTAAAAGTAGATATAGCAATCGTAGAAGCACCTTCCTACCACACCGTGGCCGCTACTGTAGATGCACCTATCTTATCTTATTCTGCACCTCCAGAGACCGGCGCACTCGCTCACCTTAGCGACGAAATCTCAAAGACAGAATTGGTATTACACTTAAAATATGCGAAGCTGCTAAAAGATGCCAAAGACAACTTCCTCGAACTACTACAGGCCTGCACTGACTTTCATCGAACATTTGACACAAATAAAATCCTTGAAACTGCTCTCAAAACTTTCCTCAAACGGTTTCCAAAAAACAACTTCGAGATCTTCGTCAACTCCTCAGGCAACGAAAACCTGCTAACTCCTATCAACCCAACAAGAGCTATTATCCGCCTAGACGAGGACTCCCCAGTAGCTCAAGCAGCAAGAAGCGGCCAGGTGGTAGTCGCTAAACTGGCAAATCAAACAGCATACTACTTGCCACTGCTCACTAATAGCTCTCTGCGCGGTACTCTGGAAATGATAGGCAATGACTCATCAGCTGAAGATGTTAGACTGCTACAACAGCTCCTCGAAGCCCTATCTATAGCTATCTCGAACGTAAGGACCTATTCCGACATAGAAAGGCTTTCCAACACAGATGACTTGACTCAGTTATACAATTCGCGATATCTCTATCGAACCCTAGAAGCAGAAATTAAGAGAGCTAGACGATATAAAACACCTCTCTCTATAGTTTTCATCGATCTAGATGGGTTTAAACAAGTTAATGATATAAACGGGCATCTTTGCGGCAGCGCTACATTGGTAGAAGTCGCCAAGCTGATCGCTAGCCTAGTGCGAGAAACTGACACTGTAGCACGATACGGAGGCGATGAATTCGTGATAATTCTACCAGAAGCAACAGCAGAAGTCGCCGCTATGATCGCCGAACGCCTCCGCTCAAAGATAGAACAGCACGTCTTTCACGGAGGCGGCGACCTGCAGATCCACCTGACTGCTTCATTCGGAATCGCATCCTATCCAGAACACGCTTCTACCCCTGCTGCATTGATCCGGTGTGCAGATAAGGCTATGTACACTGCAAAAGGTTATAATAAAAATAGAGTCATTATAGCAAAATAACACTTGAAGAGGTTACATTAGATTCAGCAATGAAGTTCAGATCCTTTTTTAACGTATTCTCAAACGACCTAGCTATAGACCTTGGTACAGCTAATACCCTCGTCTATGCAAAAGGTCGCGGCATAGTAGTCAGCGAACCCTCTATAGTAGCTATCAATAAGATTACCAATCGTGTCGAAGCAGTCGGTAAAGAAGCTAAAGAAATGCTCGGCCGTACCCCAGGAAATATCGTCGCTATACGCCCAATGAAAGATGGCGTAATAGCCGATTTCGAAATCACCGAAAAGATGCTGCAGCACTTCATCCGGAAAGCTCACAACGGTAAGTCCTGGGTCAGCCCTCGCGTCGTAATAGGCGTGCCAAGCGAGATCACCCAGGTAGAACGTCGAGCAGTAATAGACGCTGCCAACCGCGCCCGTGCTTCGGAAGTCTATCTCGTAGAAGAAGCCATGGCAGCAGCTATAGGTGCCGGCCTGCCCATAACCGAACCTTACGGGAATATGATAGTCGACATAGGTGGCGGTACTACCGATATAGCTGTAATCTCACTGTCCGGCATAGTCTACTCTAGGGCCGTCCGAGTTGCCGGAAACGAGCTCGACGAAGCTACTATTCAGTATATCAAACGTAAATACAACTTGCTCATCGGCGAACGTACCGCAGAGCAAATTAAGATAGAAATAGGTTCAGCCTACAGACTCGAAGAACGCCTATCGATGGAAATAAAAGGCCGCGACCTCATCGAAGGTGTACCCAAAACCATCACTATTACCGATGACGAAGTCCGTGAAGCTATGGCCGAACCTATTTCTACTATAGTCAATGCCGTCAGAGTAGCCCTAGAACGTACTCCACCTGAACTATCAGCTGATATCGCCGACCGTGGTATCGTCCTTACAGGTGGCGGTGCCCTCCTCAAAGGCCTGGACAAGCTGCTGATGAAAGAAACTAAAGTCCCCGTTACCCTAGCAGAAAACCCACTCTCATCGGTCGTGCTCGGCACAGGCAAGATGTTGGGCGACTTCGAGCTACTCAAACGCGTAAGTCTAGAAGCAAATTATGGAGGCTATAACAACCATAGCTAAATGCCCCTAACCTCAGTACCTAAGGCCGAACAAACAAAAAACAGGGCCCCTTTAGTCCTGATCATCTTACTGATAGCCCAACTCTTGCTTATGTCTTCCCAAGCCCGTAGCCGATCGGGCGAAGGCTCGCTGCTGCGCGGTTGGCTGCTTACAGCTATCTACCCAGTGCAAATTACCATATCTAAGCTCGGCCAAGGCATAGCAAAAGTATGGTTCGGCTACATATACCTCGTAGGTGCGCAAGCTGAAAATGCCTTGCTACACCAAGAAAATGACCGACTGAAACAAGAACTTACCCGACTCTCAGAAGAACTTTCTGCCACTCGCCGTAGTCAACTCCTAGCTGAAGTACAAAAGCTACTGCCTTATAAATCTGTCGCCGCAAAAGTAATAGCACGCGATGGTAGCTACTGGTTCAATCGCGTCACCTTAGATAAAGGCTCCACAGCAGGCCTTAAACTCAACCAACCAGTGATCACCCCTGGCGGCGTCGTCGGTAGAATAGTTAAAATCGGCCCTCTTGCAGCTCAAGTCCAACTTATCACTGACCAATACGCCGGCATCGGTGCTCAACTATCCTTATCTAGAGCCTACGGCGAAGTCAAAGGCCTCGGCAAAAATACTTGCGAGATGCGACACATCTCCGGCCTAGAAAAAGTAGAAGTGGGTGAAGCTATCATTACTTCCGGCCTCGACGGCATCTACCCTAAAGGCCTACTAATAGGCTATGTCGAGCAACTTACCCCAGGCGGAGGCGCTCAAAACCACCAGATCAGCGTCCGTCCCTCAGCAGGCCTAGACCGACTAGAAGAAGTCCTCGTACTACAGATAGAACCACCCCAAATAGAACTCACTGAATCAGTAAGGTAGTACCAACATGCGCCTGCTTAAGATCATCTTCTGTATACTACTAGCCGTCGGCTTACAGGGCGCCATCTCCCGCTACATCCCTTACTTCGAATACCTAGACCTCACCCTCATAATAGTTACCTACTTCTCACTTAAGCGTAACCCCATGCAAGGTACCTTGGTAGGCTCAGCAGCCGGCCTAGCCTACGACGCCGTAACCACAGGCCCTCTACTTGGCGCCAGTGGCTTCACTAAAACTTTGATAGGCTTCACAATAGCTAGCACAAACGTCTACTTCGCCATAGACAGAAAACTCTTGCGACTATTCGTGGTAGTCCTTGCCTCAATAGCCAACGTGCTCACCTTTATAGCCCTTTACTGGATTTTCAGCTCCAACAACCCCCTGCCTTCAAGCAGTACCCCTCAGGAAATAGCTAAATTGACAGCTTGGCAAGCAGCAGGTAACCTTATCTTAAGCTTTTTTATCTTTCCTATTCTAGACCAAGTCTTCGCCGATCAACCTTATTCGATCGGACGTAGACCTTAAAAACTATGCCGAAGAAGAAGGTTTTTGACGATCCAGCACAACTCTTCTTTAAACCGCGAGGTAGAATCCTTTTCCTCAAATACTTCATCGTTGCTTTCATCATCATCATAGGTGTTAGGTTCTGGTACTTACAGATAGTGCAACACGAGCACTACCTAAAACAGGCCGAAAATAACCGTATACGTGACATCCCCATACCAGCACCAAGAGGTTCGATCCTCGACCGCGAAGGCCGCATCCTCGTCGACAGTCGCCCTAGCTACTCACTCATGCTTTATCTAGAATACGCCCAAAACATCGAAGAAACTACCTCCATACTTATAAACAAATTCGGAATAGACCAAGACTGGCTTAACCGACAACTGCAGGCCGCTACATCGAGGTCCCGCCCCATAACCGTGAAAAACAACATTACTGCGGCTGATCGTGCCTGGATAGAAGCACACGAACTAGAACATCCAGAATTCAAAGTCGAGCTGCACCCCCAGCGCCGCTACCCACATAAAGAAGTCCTCGCACACGTACTGGGCTACGTAGGAGAGATAAGCGAAGAACAGCTCCGAAGTCCCGAATTCGACTACTGCAAACCAGGTGACATCGTAGGTCAAGCTGGCTTAGAGAAAACCTATAACCGCATACTAATGGGCAAAGAAGGGTCAAGACGAGTAATTGTAGACAGCCGCGGTAGATGGATTCAAGAACTAGAAGTTATCCCTGCTATACCAGGACAAGACATAGTTACTACCATAGACCTAGATATACAACTAGCTGCTGAAAAAGCTCTTTCTGATACTGGCCACTACGGCTCTGTTATGGTCAATGACCCTCGCGACGGAGCTATCCTAGCGCTCGTCTCCCACCCTTCCTATGACCCAAACCTCTTCGCCGCTGGGATTAAACGCGAAGACTACCTGAAACTTATAAACGACCCTAAACGCCCCTTGCGCAACCGCCCTATACAAGATCGCTACCCGCCAGGCTCTACTTGGAAAATATTGATGGCTACAGCTGCCCTCGAAGAAAAAGTAATCTCGGCTAAACAAGGTATACCTTGCGGCGGTGGTATCTCCATAGGAAACCGCTTCGCACAATGCCTCGGCAGCCACGGTGCACCAGACGTACAGCGAGCTATAGAAGTCTCTTGCAATGGCTACTTCTACCGCGTCGGCCTCAAACTTGGCATAGAACGCCTCGAAAAATGGCAGAAACTCTTCAGCATAGGTCACCGTACCGGAATAGATCTGCCAAACGAAACCAAAGGCAATGCAGCTACTAGAGAATGGAAACGCCGTTCTAACCCTAGTGACCCTAAGTTTAAAGACGGTGATATGATCAATGCTTCCATTGGACAAGGCGGCGTAAGCCCTACACCCCTTCAGATGATGTACGCAATTACAGGCATAGGTATGAAAGGCAAGCTAGCTCGACCTCACCTCTTCCTCGAAGCCCCCAAAACTAAATACTACGAACGTATCTCCTACCAACCAGAAATCCGTCATCTACATATCAGCGAAGAAACCTGGAAAGAAGTCTCCCAAGGACTTTGGCGCGTCGTCAACGGCTCTGGAACTGCTCGTAGAGCGCAAATTCCAGGTTTTGATGTGTGCGGCAAAACTGGTACAGCTCAAGTAGTCGGCATCAAATTCGGCGCCACTGGCGAAGAACGCGAACATGCCTGGTTCGTTGGCTATGCCCCTAAAGACGCCCCAGAAATAGGAGCCGTAGCCCTAGTAGAACACGGAGGCCACGGCGGCTCCGCCGCAGCCCCCGTAGTCAAAGCCTGCTTCGAAGAATACCTGCGCAAAAAAAATGGTCTGCCTAAACCAGATCCCCTCGCCACATCACCACCAACAAAACAACCTCGACCTACATCAGCCCGTCCCCCTAGTCCAAGAACCCAACCTAGCCAACTACAGCAGAGGTAAACTATGCGCCTAATCCTACGTGACCGAAGAATGTGGCGAGACTTCGATTGGTCCCTGCTACTTGCTTGCCTAACCATTACTTCTATAGGCATAGTAGAAATCTATAGCTCAACCCCTACACAAAACTTCTGGATCAAGCAGATCTTCGCCCTTGCCCTCGGCCTAATAGCCCTACTTATAGTGGTCAGATATGACTATAGAAGGATATATAATCACATCACCCACATCTACATCGCAGGAATCTTCCTGTTGATTATGGTCCTAATCTTCGGTCAAGAAGTAAAAGGACAAAAAAATTGGATAAACCTAGGAGTGCTCAACCTACAACCATCTGAATTTGTCAAGCTCGCCGTAATACTCGCCCTAGCAAAATTTCTCTCCCCACTGCGTAAAGGTAACCTCCCTTGGACAGACATCCTCAAAGCTACCGCCATAACTGCACTACCAGTAGCTCTGATAATGCTACAGCCCGACGCAGGCACCGCTACTACTTTCCTCCCTATACTTGCTACTATGCTCTTCCTAAGCAACCTAGACCTAAGGTTAGTAATAATCTCCGCAGTAGCAATAGTAGCCCTAATGCCCCTCAGCTATGTGTACATCCTCAAACCTTATGTCCTTAAACCCTACCAAATAATGCGAATCGAAGCGATAGTTAACCCAGAACTCTTTGAGCAACCCGAATTTCGCCGACAGTTCGGCTATCAAACTTTACAATCAATGATAGCCGTGGGCTCAGGCGGTATCACTGGCACAGGAATAATGAAGGGAACTCAAAGCCGTCTCGGCTTCCTACCTGAACATCATACGGACTTTATAGGCTCAGTACTGGCCGAAGAAACCGGTTTCGTCGGAAGTATTTTTGTTCTTCTACTATATTTGTTTATAATTATTAGAGCTATGAGCATAGCCGAAAAGGCTCGCGATCGCTTCGGTATGCTGGTCATCTTCGGCTTCATAGCTGTCTTCGCCTACCAGATCATAGTAAACCTCGGCATGGTAGTCGGACTTGTCCCCATCATGGGTATTACCTTGCCGTTGATGAGCTACGGTGGCTCTTCCATCCTAAGTACTATGATAGCTGTAGGCTTGATTATAAACATTAACCTACATAGGTTTGCAAACTAGTTATCTCAACTAATCCTTCTGGAAGGTTATGAATACGAACGCTTACCGTGCTGCTCTTGATACTATCTTACCAAATGTGGAAAAACCAGTAAGATACATAGGTGGCGAATGGAACTCGGTCCTCAAAGACCCTAAGGCCGTAAAAGCTCGCATAGCACTGTGCTTCCCCGACGTGTATGAAATAGGCATGTCACATCTCGGCCTTAAGATCCTTTACAAGGTGCTAAATGAAAAGGATTATATATATGCTGAGCGTGCCTACGCGCCTTGGATCGACATGGAACAAGCACTGCGCAGCCAAAAACTCCCCCTCGCCTCGCTTGAAACATTTACTCCTCTCTCCCAATTCGATATCGTGGGCTTCTCGCTACAGTACGAGATGACTTACACCAATATCCTAACCATGCTAGATCTAGGTGATATACCTTTACATACAGCAGACCGCAGCAAATCCGATCCACTAGTCATCGGCGGCGGACCTTGTGTCTTTAGTCCCGAACCAATAGCAGACTTCTTCGACCTATTACTCATAGGCGAGGGCGAAGAACTACTCGTCGAGCTAATAGACCTCTACATAGAACTCAAACAACGAAACCTCTCTCGCAGGCAATTGCTTACTGAGCTCACCAAAATAGAGGGAGTCTATGCCCCTTCACTATATGACTCTATACCTTCACCATACCACAAACTCGAAATCATAGCCCCCCAAGAAGCTCAGCAGCTACCCTATCCCATAGTTCGGCGGTATGTTAGCAACATCAATAAATACCCCTTTCCTACCGACTCACCGGTACCTTTTACCGAAATAGTACACGATCGAGTCGCCGTAGAAATAGCCCGCGGCTGTGTAGACGGCTGTAGATTCTGCCAAGCTGGTACAATTTACCGCCCAGTAAGAGAACGTACTCCTGAATCAATCGTAGATAGCATCCTAGGCGGTATTAGCAACGGCGGCTACGACGAAGCAAGCCTCACCTCACTCTCTACAGCCGACTATACTTGCCTGACACCAGTATTGAAACAGTTAAATAAGACCCTAGACCCAGATCGCGTATCCCTGTCGGTTTCTTCTCTGCGAGCTTCAGGAATAACAGAAGACTTGTCGAAAGAAATAGCTAAGGTACGTACTACGGGATTCACCATAGCCCCAGAAGCTGGTACTCAGCGAATGCGCGACGTAATCAACAAAAATGTAACTGAAGAAGATGTCCTGCGTAGTTGCCGCATCGCTTTTTCATACGGCTGGACACAGATCAAACTGTATTTCATGATAGGCTTACCAACAGAAACCGAAGAAGATGTAAGCGGTATCGCAGAGCTCGGCCACAAAGTACGTTGTTTAGCCCAATCCCTGGGAGTTAATGCAAAAGTCACTGTCTCAGTTTCTTCTTTTGTCCCTAAACCTCAAACTCCCTTCCAGTGGTGCCGCATGAATTCGTTGCAAGAACTCTACTCAAAACAGGAATTGCTGCGTGAGCTATGCCGGCGCTACAAGCTCTCCTTCAAATGCCACAATGCTAAGCTATCTCAAATGGAATGCATAATGGCACGAGGTGACCGCAGGCTCGGACGAGTCATAGAACGTGCTTGGTTGATGGGTGCAAGATTTGACGGCTGGGACGACCAGTTCAATTACGACCTTTGGATCGAAGCTATGAAACTAGAAGGCTTCGATCCACAAGCTACTCTAGAAGAACTGCCCATCAAAGCTCCCGACGGCAGCTACGTGCAACTACCATGGGATCATATAGACTCACTCGTAGAAAAGCGATTCCTGGCCGTGGAGTACGATAAAGGCGTCAAAGCTAAAATTGCCCCACCCTGTGGCTTCCCTATTAAAATCATAGACGGCAGACCTACAGCAATACCACCATCCATAGAAGACTTCGAAGCAGTTGAAAATAAACCTCTGCTGTGCTTTAACTGTGGCTTAGCTTGCGATCTAAATGCTATCCGCCAAGATCTGCTCAAGGCAAAGCAACTGAATAAAGCATATAAGAGTTCCTCAAACGGCTTCGATCAATCGCTGCTCGAAGTCGTTCGTAGCGACATCCCGACACAATTATTCCAGCTCAAAAAAAACAAACGCGAATCACAGTACAGATACCGCGCAGAATATGCCAAGCTTGAACAAGTAAAGTACTTAAGTCACCTAGATCTTACCAAAGCCCTGCCGCGAGGATTTAAACGAGCAGGCATACACCTTTGCTATAGCCAAGGGTTTCACCCTATGCCGATCATCTCATACGGTCCGGCGCTAAGTGTCGGTATAGTGGGAGAGAAAGAATACCTCGACTTTGTCTCTCCCGATAAATTGACACAAGAAGACTTTCTAGAGAGAATCAATAATGTCCTACCCCAAGGACTGATGTTTACTGCATTAGTCAACCTAGATGACCACTCCGGCAGCTTGACCATGATTAACCGCGCCGAGTATAAGGTTGACTTATCAGCTATGCAGCCACTATTAGGCCAAACTACAGCAGACCTAATAGCAAAACTAGAGGAGTTCATGGCTCAGGAACAAGTCTTTTTCGAGCGTGCTCGAAAAAACCGCTCACAGAAGATAGACTTGAGAAAGTTCGTCAAGAAGCTGAGTTTTGAAAAGACTGCTAGCGGCAAACAACTAGTCATGCAAATAGAGATTAGCAACAACGGCAGCATCAAACCTACTGAAGTCATAGCAGCCGTTTACGGGATCGACGACGCTAAACTGCATGCCTTGCTACAAAGTAGAATACGCCGCAGCAGACTATACTATGAAAAAGACGGACACATATACTCACCCTTAGAACTATGCAGACTTCCTATCTACTCAACATAAGCCATCCTTGAAGCGTCCACGGAAGAGGAAAAAACATGGCAAAGGAAATGATTATAAGCTCTAGCGCACACGAAAAAAAAATAGCT
This sequence comes from Blastocatellia bacterium, assembly GCA_025057015.1. Lineage (GTDB taxonomy): Bacteria > Acidobacteriota > Blastocatellia > Chloracidobacteriales > JADJPF01 > JANWYG01. The sequence goes on along the minus strand of JANWYG010000010.1, from coordinate 538,478 downwards.
ATTATTGAAGACGGAATAGTCGCTGAATATTATGTCGAACGAAGTGATGAGTCACAAGGTATAGTAGGAAACATCTACAAAGGGCGAGTGATGAAGGTTTTGCCCGGCATGCAATCAGCATTTGTTGACATAGGTCTAGAAAGAGACGCCTTCTTGTATGTCTCAGACTTCTTTGAAGAAGACGGAGCAGATGAATTCGAGACCTTAGAGGTTAAAACCAAGGAACCTACCCCAGAACCCGACGTACTTCTGGAAGAGTCTTTAGCCGAACCCCAACAAGAAGACCTGACAGAAGATACTGAAGATAGTGAAGACTTGCATGACTACTCCTGGACTCCGGATCGGCCTATCACAGGAAGCACATTATCAAAAATAGACACTGCTAAGCTGCAAGAACCTGTAGATCCCCCAGTCGAAATGATCAGAGTGAAAGATGACGATCTACAAGAAGCGACAGACGCTAGTCCTGGTACTTCTTCCATCGACAACCCTTCAGAACCAGAACCGCCCAAAGAGTTGCAAAGCGAAGACCCACCACCCCCTACCGAAGAAACCCAGAATAAGAAAAAGCGTGCCCGTTCAAACAAAGCTTCGTCTTCAAGGCGACGCTCCAAACGAACTGAAGAAGAGCAGCCAAATCTCGAGCGCATAGTTGATGAGCTTGAAGATGCTGGTGAGACCCTCAAAGATACCTCCGTACAGCAACAAATATCTGACCAAAGTCATGAAGCCGAAGTTTCCCTCCCACAACCCGAACCAGCAACTAACACTCCTATTAGCCAGCAAAATACTAGTCTCGAAAGAGTGGTAGACGAAGAACCAACTCAGCAAAAGAAAGAACTAAAGGAAGGCTATGCTTCCTTCCGAATGAAGCTGCACATGGACTTTTCCACACGCCGCAGTAGCCGACGACGTGGTCGCCGCAGCGGCCGCTTTTCATCTAATCCTCCTGAAGATTCACCCTCTGCGGCGCCAGAAAAAACTATCAACGGAAAATCTCAACCTACTATCTCAGAGTTGCTACATGAGGGCCAGGAAATACTCGTCCAGATCGCAAAAGAGCCCATAGCACTCAAAGGTGCCCGTATTACCTCCTACATAGCACTGCCTGGCCGCTACCTCGTCTATATGCCTACCATTACCCACATAGGGGTGTCTAGGAAGATCGCCTCTGATGCCGAACGCTCTCGACTAAGAAAACTGATTTTATCTCTTAGAGAGAAAGAGCAAGTACAGGGAGGATTTATAGTCCGCACTGCCTGTGAAGGTCATACGGAGCAAGAACTTCATGACGATATGATGTATTTGGTGCGAACGTGGCAAGACATACGCAAGAAAGCCGAACGGACTAAAGCACCAGCGCTCATTTGTAGAGAACTTGACCTCGTGCAGCGAAGTCTCAGAGACCTATTGTCAGATGAGTTTACCGCAATAAGGGTAGACAGCGAGACCGAATACGCCCGGATAGTTGATTTCGTCAACCGTTTCCAGCCCAAACTGGTCAACCGCGTTAAACTATACACTAAACGCAAGCCCATATTCGAAGAGTATGGCGTACAGGAAGAAATCGACAAGGCTATCAAGCCTCGTGTCTGGCTACGTTCAGGCGGATACATAGTAATAAATCAGACCGAGGCTTTGGTCGCTATAGACGTCAATACCGGTAAATTTGTCGGTAAGTCAAACCGACTGGAAGATACCATCACTAAAACTAATCTAGAAGCAGTAAAGGAAATAGTCCGGCAGATACGTCTACGTGATCTAGGCGGCATCATCGTACTAGATCTCATAGATATGGAAGAACGCAAGAACAGACAAAAAGTCATGCAAGCCCTCGAAGCAGAGCTCAAGTCCGACCGATCACCATCCAAGGTACTACAGTTTAACGACTTCGGACTAGTAGCTATTACTCGCAAACGCGTCCGCCAAAGCTTGGAGCGCACCTTATGTAGCCCCTGTCCATACTGCGAAGGCTCAGGCTTAGTCAAATCTCCTCAAACGGTCTGCTACGAAATCCTCGCCGAAGCTCGGCGCATATCGGCTGAAGTAGAGCTTCATCCTGGCATGGAAGTCATTTTGCGCGTCAATTCTGCTGTTGCCGACATTCTACGAAACAGCGAAAGAAAGGTTCTAAACGAAATAGAAGCCTATTTTGGTACCACAGTCACCCTTAAAGGCGATCCCAGTGTCCACCAAGAACGCTATGACTTTGCCATAATCTAATGGCCGTAGACCTCCAACTACGGCCTTATTACTCTTTTCACTACAGTTAAAATGAGCACATATCTAACGGTACATTGCCATTTTTACCAACCACCCAGAGAAAATCCCTGGCTTGAAACTATAGAAAAGCAGGACTCAGCGGAGCCCTACCATGACTGGAATGAACGTATAAACAGCGAATGTTACACGCCTAACGGCTGGGCTCGCATCCTAGATCCCAAAGGTCGAATCGAGGACATAGTCAATAACTACCGCTATATCAGCTTCAACGTAGGTCCTACTCTTATGAGCTGGTTGCAAGAGGCCGTTCCTACGACTTATGAACGCATTCTCGAAGCTGATAAAAAAAGCCTAGTCGAACACAATGGTCACGGAAATGCTATAGCCCAAGTCTATAACCACATAATAATGCCGCTTGCAAATCGTCGCGACAAGGTTACCCAAGTGCGATGGGGTCTAGCTGATTTCGAATACAGATTCAAACGTAGCGCAGAATCTATATGGCTGGCAGAAACCGCCGTCGATTATGCCACTTTGGAAGTATTAGTCGATCACAACATACGCTATATCATACTTTCTCCATACCAAGCTGCCCGTGTCCGTCCCCTCGGACAAAATAACTGGATAGACGTATCAAACGGACAGATCGATCCTACTCGCCCTTATAGATGTTTTCTTCGCGACCGGCGCTTCATAGACATCTTCTTCTATGACGGATACATATCACAAGCAATAAGTTTCGACGATCTATTGACAAACGCGGAGCGGCTTGTAGATCGCCTAGCTGCTGCCATCGTTCCTTCCCGTACTCACCGTCAGCTGATAAACGTAGCTACTGACGGCGAAACCTATGGGCATCACAAACCGTTTGCCGACATGGCTTTAGCATATGCACTAACACGTGAAGCCAAAAAACGAGGCTTTATATTGACAAACTACGGTGAGTTCCTTGCCCTCAATCCGCCACAATGGGAAGTAGAGCTAAAACCCGTATCCTCATGGAGCTGTGCCCACGGAGTCGCTCGCTGGGAAGACGATTGTGGCTGTAGTACCGGCGGCCAACCCGGATGGCACCAAAAATGGCGTAAACCCCTTCGTAAGGCATTAGACTGGTTGAGAGACGAACTAGCCTTACGCTTTGAGTCGCTTGCAAGCCAATTCTTTGACGATCCTTGGCAAGCACGCAATGACTACATCAATGTCATACTCAATCGCAACCATGAAGCTGTGAAAGCCTTCCTGGCTCGGAACTGCAAACGAAAACTAAACGAAGAAGAGGTATCCCGCGCTCTGCTACTAATGGAAATGCAACGTAACTGCTTGCTGATGTACACTTCCTGTGCCTGGTTTTTTTCGGAAATCTCAGGCATAGAAACTGTACAGGTGCTAAGATACGCGGCAAGAAGCATTCAGTTAGCCGAGCAATTGACCGGTGAAAAGCTAGAAGAAATTTTTCTAAAACATCTAGAGCTAGCACCTAGCAATCTTCCAGAATTCCGTACCGGCGCTGGCGTATATCGGAAATTAGTCAAGCCATCCATCATAGACCTCGAACACATAGTAAATTTTTACGCCATAAGCTCGCTATTTGAAGACTATCCCCGCCAGCACCGCCTATTCTGCTTCGAAGCTGAACGACTCGACTATCAGAGATTTAACATAGCCAACTTATCAGTAGCCATCGGACGTATCAAGATTAAATCGACAATAACCTACTCGTCAGGTGACTTTGTCTTTGGCCTGCTACACGCAGGAGAAAGAGATTTCTACTGCGCTGTCCGCCACTTCCCTGGCATAGCCTCATATAGAAAAGCAAAAAATAAATTTCTAAATTCCCAAGATAAAACCTTAATTGAACTGCTACAGGAAATTCACAACGAATTCGGGCCTCGGTTCTTCAGTTTTAGAGATCTGTTCATAGAAAAACGCCGAGATATCATTCGCCGCGTCTCAGATGAACTGCTCAACAGGCTCTACAGCGTATACGAAAAGCTGTATGAAGAAAATGCGCGCATTATCAAAGCTCTGAAAGCAGACGGTATGCCTGTTCCTATGGAATATCGCGTCGCAGCCGAATACGTCTTAGGCCGTAGACTCAACCAAAAGATCCACCAGCTAACAGACCTATACAATCCAGAATCCTTCAGTGAAATACTGGACATAGCCAAAGAGGCCCGAGAAAATGGCTATAAGCTCAACTGCAACCGTGCAGCGAAACGACTAAGTGAAGCACTTCTAGAAAAAGTCAAACAGCTCAACACACTGGACGACAACATCCTACATGACGCAAGTACTCTTATAGCCTTAGCAAACAAACTGCAGCTAAAATTAGACATCAGCAGAGCCCAAGAAGTATATCTTGCCTACTTAGAAAAGATCCTTCTGAAGAAAAAGCGCAAGCAAACAGACGAATTCGTCAACCCCGCAACCAAACTAGCTGCGCTAGACCTCGCACTAAAACTTAACCTAAGTATAGATAAATTTACAGACAAAAGATGAGCTTAGCTCACTTGCAGGCACTGCCAATCAAAACTTTGCGAGCTAAGCAACAAGGTACACTGAAAAACCAAACTGTTAGAATCATATAAGCGAAAGCCGCTCTCCCACACGCTATGCTAAAAGAATTCTCTCTAGCCGATACAGCTCCTTCCATCTCCCAATTCATCCTCCACACAGATAACAGGGATAAGCGTGTTCGGCGCCGAGAATAGGCTGGTCCTGCGCCATCCTCCACACACAGGGATAAGGAGTAAGCCCGGATGCCATGCCGTTGATGAAGGCAACAACCCACCCCTCCGCACAAACAAGGAAATAAGGCTATGTTTTCATCAAGTGGGATCTTGCTATCTCGCGCACGGGGAGTAAACCACGACGCAACCTTAGCAGCCTTTGCACGCTTCTTGCTGTCCTCATCATGGGGGGTAACATCGTCTCCGCTGTCCCTACACGTGGGAACAGATACGGAGCTGTTTGGCTCGGCGCTCCGGAAACCCGCTGTCCCTATACACGTAGGAACAGCTTCCCGAGGCTGGTTGCGGATCGCCCAACACACCGCTGTCCCTATGCACGTAGGAACAGCCGCTGTCCCTACGCATGTGAGAACAGAGTTATTCTTGACCAACAAGAGACATCCGCTGTTCCTTAAATATGTCCCTACATAGAACAGAAGCTTATTTCCTACACAAAAGAAATAAGCACGCTCAATACATCCCTCAGCTAAGTAGAAGAGTTATAGTGGCATCCCAATTTCCCTAACTCTTCCAAGCCGTCGAAACTTTCAGTTTCTAAACTAAGGGCCATTGCAGCTTACTTCTACTTCACTTACGGCGCCTAGGCGTAGGCTGCGTATCTTCTGCTGGACTACCAAGCTCTACCTTGTTCAGCCGCTCAAGCCGTTCAGGACGATACCTAGGACGATCTACGGGACGTTCTACAGAACCCTCAGGGCGCTTATTAGTAGGACGCTCTACGGGACGTTCTACGGGACGATCTACAGGCTTTACCTTCGGCATTGATGGACGTTCTACAGTAGTACCATTCGAGGGTTGTGCAGGCCTGTCCGTTGGTACATAGACCGGAGCAAGCTTATCATCTATCCTATTGCGGCCACCTTCAGACTGACGAGGCTTCGTCGTAACCTCAGCCTCCTGCTTCGTAGGTCGCAGAACGGCGTCAGGAGGCAATACGCTGCGAGGCCTAGCCATAGGTACCTGCGGCAGACTTATAGTAGGCACACTCTCTACTGCTTTGAGAATTACCTCCTTAGGCCGTTCCGACTGCCCGGGAGGTCTACCGCCTACGAAATCGTCCAAGTCCAACACGGTAATGTCATTACCTAAGTCATCTATTCGAGGCCTAGGAGATCCACCCGGATAAGTAGTCCCTTCGTCGCCAAGATGTCTCTCCACACGAGGCCGTCCAGAATCCTGCAAAGGACGAGGCCGCCAACAAACATAGTCCCTGCCGTTATTCCTAATAAAGTACCAGTACACGAGCGAAGGATACCAAAAATAGTCTACATAAGGTACCCACACCCAACGACCTATATCCGCAAAGAATACCCAACGACCTTGGTGATATGGCAACCAACCCCAGGGCTCCAGCGATACCCACGTCCATCCCCATCTTCTATATATCCAGAAACCGTTGCGGTAAGGTACCCAACCGGCAGGTACTCCTGAAGGTGCCCAAACTCTGCCCCAAGGTGTAGAGTCTATCCAAGTACCATACCTGTACAGATCGGCTAAACCCTGAGCATACGTGTTAGATATACTCACTGAAGCTACACTGCTTAGAAGACCGTCACGCTCATCATTCCATCCGTCCCAGTAATCACTCATCAGATTGCTTGAAATCTCCACATCTTCTGGATCATCAGCCCGAACAACAGCCCGCCTGCCATCTTTCAGCTTGAAAGTATCTCCAGCAACAAAAACTTCACCGCTACCTCGACGTGAGATAACCTCTGTATCTCCACCTGGCAGTACGTTGATCCGATAGCTACCCTTGCCCTTTAGCTTCACTTTAGCAACCGGAGTATAAACTTCGAACTCCCGCATATCCTCGAGCAGAGTAAACGAAGCTGTGCCTTCAGATAAGCTGAACTTATATTTATAAGGCGCAAGAGAAAGTATCTCCAACACAGCTTTTTCGTTAAGACGCACATAGGCCAGATAAAGCTCTAGTTCCAGCCTAGAACTCTCCTCCACGTACAAGAAATCGCCAGCCGACAGAGGATAGTTCCCCGTAGCACTGTTCCAATCCTCCTCACCCTTGTACTTGACCTTCGCTTCGCCTTCAAGGACGCTTACCCGCGCTACAAGCTCGTCGCGCTGGTCTATCCTATGTTCGTCTACAAGTCCCAAAATAATTAGCAAAAATATCAGCAACATACTCTCCTCCAAGCTTAACTTCAAATCTTCTGGGAAGAAACCCTAGTCTAGCACTTACTTAGCTACTCTGCGTGGTGATAAAATACTCGCCGCATAGGAGGTTTGATGGAAAACACTACACACAAGATGTCCGCTACAGCAAGACTCATAAACGTTCTCATCAGCCCTACGGACACCTTCTCAGACATCAACGCTAAGCCAGACTGGTTAGTCCCTGTAGTAGTAGCTACCGCACTTGCCGTAATCGGCAATTTAATCGCCATACACAAGCTAAAGATAGATCCAGAAAAAACCATTCGCCAAGCAATCCAAGAACAAATGGAAAAGCAAGGTAAAACATATGAAAAGATGTCCGAACAAGAAAAGGAACAGTTTGATGAACAAGTCAAAGCTGCAGCAACTGTCCAACGTTACGGACCTTACATGGCAGTTGTCTTTATCCCAGCCTCACTTGCTTTCCTGGCAATGTTCTTCCACGTAGGTGCCCTCGTACTCGACGGCAAAACCACTTATCCAAAGGTCTTTTCCATAACCTGCTATTCTTTCGGAATGGTCTGTATAGTGCTACCAGCGATACTGTCGACCATAGTCTTATATATAAAAAATCCCGAAGAGGTAGATATAATGCGCGGCATAGTAGTTACTAGTCCAGCAGCTTTTCTGCCAAAGGATGCCTCTCCACCACTTATTGCACTCCTTACAAGATTCGACCTCTTCAGCATATGGTACTTAATATTGATGGTCCTAGGCCTCGAACGAGTGGGACAAAACATGTCCCGCGCAAAATCTATCGGTGTTGTAGCCACTCTTTGGGTAGTCTGGATCATAATTACCGTACTATCAGCCGCTTTATCCTAAGATGTTGAGTGAACGGCTAGAGCGTTTCATACAAACCTTGCCCGACCCAGAAGGAGCTAAACTCTTCCTAACCAGGCTACAAGAGGAAGCTCCACAACAAGCCAGGCTCTGCAGTAAGAACGAAGAGCTATGTGCTAACCTGCTCATCTTAGCCTCCCACAGCCCGTTACTCGCAGAAACAATGTTACAACGCCCTGAATACATCAACTGGCTGGAGCGAGACCGCGACCTAAGCAGGATGAAGTCTAAAGAAGAACTAGTAGAAGAGCTTGCCAGGTTCTCAGCAGTCAATTCTACGCTGTCAGATCCAGAAGTGCTAGAACGCTTCAAACGCAGAGAACTGCTGAGAATATACTTGCGTGACTGCAAAAAACTCGCCACGATATCCGAAACAACTGCTGAACTTTCAATACTTGCCGATGCCATCCTCGAACGTACGTTAAGAAAAGCCTATCAACCACTGCTTGCGCGCTACGGTCAGCCTATGACTGTAGATGAGCAAGGCAAGCTAGCCTCAGCAGACATCGTCATAGTCGCTCTCGGCAAGTTAGGTAGCTGTGAACTTAACTATTCTTCTGACATTGACTTAATGTTTATTTACTACGGCGATGGTGAGACCACAGGTATAGGCACAGGTGCCAGAGAGTCAACTACGAACAAGATCTTCTTCACCAAGCTAGCAGAAACAATAATCAAAACCATCAGCTCACCTATAAACATAAGCCCTATCTTTCGCGTAGACCTTAGATTGCGCCCACGAGGACGCGACGGCGACCTCGTGTGCTCCCTCAACGAAGCGACACGCTACTACACTAAACATGCCCAAACCTGGGAAAGACAAGCTCTACTAAGAGCAAGAGCGGCAGCAGGCAACTTGCAGATCTTAAACAAGCTCATGTCATCCCTAGAAGAGCAACTCTTCTTGTCACGCCCACTCTCAGATGCTTTAAGAGATATCAACGCTGCTAAACAGAAGATAGACGCCAAGCTCCGAACACAAACACCTACGTCAACAAACCCTTCCCCCATTGCTAATTACAACGTCAAACTCGGACGAGGCGGTATCCGTGAGATAGAGTTCATAGTTCAGGCCCTTCAGATTTGCTACGGCGGACAAGAAAAATGGATAAGAAGCCCACAAATAGCTATTGGACTACAACGGCTCGCAGAAAAAGGTTTCATAAGTGAGTCGGAAAGAAGTCGATTAGCAGCAGCATATGACTTCCTGAGGCTATGTGAGCATAGATTGCAAATGGAACACGGTCTACAGACACATACTATACCACCTACAAATGAACGGATAGAGCTACTTGCCCGCCGCTGCGGATTTGACTCGAAACAGCAGTTTGAAAACCAATTACAAACTTACCAAGAGCAAGTCCATGCAGTCTACAGCCGCATCTTTGAGTCCAGCGAACTCTTCCCCCGAATAGCTTGTCCTCAAGGCACTACAGAATACCGCACGGCTCTAGGTACCGACCTACAGCTTGATGAAAGTTCAACAAAACTGTTGGGTGAAGTGATAGCAGCATACTTGTACTCTTACAGTCTAGACAAAAAACTTCTCACGGAAGCTTTAACAAAAGGTTTAAAACAATCCTACAGCCCTCCCAGAGCACTCAAGAAAAACCGCGACTTTCTATTTTCGTTACAAGCAGACCCTACACAGCCAGTGCCTAACCTTAAGCTAATAACACAATTTACTACCATCGCCGGCCGTAGCCATTACTTCGCAGAACTAGTCATCTCTCATCCATACCTACTTGAAACCATACAGGAGCATACAGATCCAACTAAGATGATAGATTCTTTGGATAACGCACTGGAAATCAGTTCGGAAGATAGTTCAAAGCAGCTTAGGATACTCTGGCATCGCGCTATTCTACGGATAGGCTGCCATGATCTACTCTCTACGCCTCTTGACAAACAACAACACCTACTAGAAATTTACAGGTTGCAGACAAGGCTTGCCGAAAAAACCGTCTCAAAAGCTTGCGAACTAGCTGCAGCCAAGGTATGTGCCACGTTAGGCATTAGACCCGCACTGCTGAAGTATGCCGTAATAGGACTTGGCCGACTAGGTCATGAAGATCTAGACTATGACTCCGATCTGGATCTAGTACTAGTCTACGATGAAACTCAACCTCTTGAATCAAACATCAGCCAGAAAGAAGTCTACGCACACCTATGTGAAACCCTGGTACATATCCTCTCGTCTCAAACCAGAGAAGGAGCACTCTACAGAACCGATCTACGACTTAGACCTGAAGGCAAAGATGGGGAGTTAGTGGTTAGCTCAGATCGCCTAGCCAAATATTTGTCATATGACGCTGCCACTTGGGAACTGCTAGCATACACTAAGGCCCGAGCTATATCAGGCAACCCAGACTTCTGTATCAAAGTCGAGCAGCTCATGCGAGAGAGCATCTTTAACAGAAAGGTAGCTAATCTCGCTGCAAACGTTATAGAAATGCGCAACCGGCTGGAAAAAGAAAAAGGTGCAGGTCCAGATTATCGCTTCGCAAAGGGTGGCTTGATGGACATCTACTTCGTAACTAGATACTTACAGTTAGCCTATAGCATAGCTGATCCACCTCAACGTAACACCACCTTCTTGCTAAAAAAGCTTTACACTGAAGGGCGACTCAATCAAGATCAGTATTGCACTCTGTTGAGCGGATACAACTTTTTGTCACTACTAGATCATGAAATCAGGCTACAGATGCCTCGTCCAGTAAGTAAACTACCTTCCAGCTCAAAACTACTGCACGAATTAGCTCAAGGTCTTGGTCTCGGTACTGCAGCAAACCTCCAGCAAACTCTGACAAACACGTTACAAAACATTAGAAAGACATATGAACAGATTTTAGGATAGAGTTTTTCGACGAAAAAAGCGATACTGTAAACAAATAAATCATTTGAGGAACTCATGGTAAACACACTCAGCGAAACAGTTCAGATAATGAATGTACCCGTAATCAAGGCTACAAAAGAGAATCTCGCAGAATATGGTCTGCTAATAAGCGATGAAATGCCAACCGAGTGTACAAAAGTTTCTCCGACAGGCTCGGTCAGAATGCTCAGCGTAGATACTTACTGGAACACTGGTGCAAGTGCTCGCATACTATACATCCGCAAAAGGCCAGGTGATATCACATCCCTTGAACGCTACAGTGAGGCATCTGTAGCTTTTATCGGCATAGGTCAACAGCCTTTTGCTCTACTGCTTGGCAAGCCCAACCAGAATGAGTTACCTGACCTTAGCGAAGTCGTCTGCTTTGTCTTTTGTGCTGGACAAGCCGTTATCCTACACAAAGGAACCTGGCACGAATTGCCGCTTTGTATCGGCAACCAAGCTAGCTGTGTAAGCATTTGCCCATCTACAGAACCTGAGAAGATAGACATAAAAAAGCGCACGAACAACGTGCTCTATGTACACTTGGACGATTTGCCTGAAGAAATGTACAGCCAGAAATAATGAAGAACATAATAGTCGGTACGGCAGGCCATATCGATCACGGCAAGACTTCTCTAGTCAAAGCCTTGACCGGTATTGACACTGACCGGCTAAAGGAAGAAAAACAGCGCGGCATCAGTATCGATATAGGATTTGCAAGTCTAAAGATCGATGACTACCTGTTTAGCTTCATCGATCTGCCAGGACACGAACGGTTTATTAAGAACATGCTTGCTGGAGCGCACGGAATAGACCTGGTTCTATTGGTCGTCGCTGCAGATGAGTCCGTAATGCCGCAAACGCAAGAACATTTCGACATATGTCGGCTATTACAAGTAAAGTCAGGCCTTGTAGCACTGACCAAAAAAGATCTAGTGGATGACGAGTTACTAGAGCTAGTAAAGACAGAGGTATCGGAATTTGTTTCTGGCTCGTTTCTAAATCCAACGCCAATACCAATAAGTACTAAGACAGGAGAAGGCCTAGACAAGTTAAAATCTGCTTTAGTAAAACTTGCTCAAAGTGTGCAGCAACGCAACACGCGTAGCGTTGCTCGCCTGCCCATAGACCGTGCCTTCACCATAAAGGGCTTCGGCACGGTCGTTACTGGAACACTAGTTTCGGGTACTTTACATCTGGGTGACGAGATAGAAATACTTCCCGAAGGGATAAGCTCACACATCCGATCTATACAAGTCCACGGACAGAGCGTAGAAGTAGCATACGCCGGACAGCGCACCGCAGTAAACTTGCAAAACCTCGCCCTAGACAAACTATACCGAGGTCAAGTTTTATTGCCGCCTGGAAGATACCAGCCCACACGCATAATTAACTGCTCGTTAGAGCTACTTGCCACTGTACCTAAGCCACTTAAAAACTACTCGACAGTAAGACTGCATCTATCTACCTCAGAAACAAACGCAAGGGTAATCTTAGAAAAGGCTTCGCTCGACCCCGGTGCAAAACAGTACGCCCAATTAAAACTAAACTTGCCGATTTTTGCCTTACCAGGCGATAGATTCATCATCCGCAGTCTTTCGCCACCGATAACAATAGGCGGAGGGACAGTAATAGATACAACAAATCACAACAAGCATCTGCTACAAAAGCTGTACCAAGCCGACTCTAGCGAGCGGCTAGCTCTAATCGTAGAAGCTCGAGCTGAACGAGGAATCACCGTCCAAGAACTCGCAAAAGTGACCGATCTGACGATGTCTGATCTATACGAACTGCTATCAGGGCTGTCACATCGTATCCTACGACTTGAGGACCTGCTATTTTCAAAAGTAGCTTACTCTAAGCTCGTGCAGAAGCTAGTAACATACGTAGCCGACTATCATCAGCAAGACCCACTAGCAGCAGGTATAAACCGAGAGTTAGTCTACCAGCTAATCTCCCGCAACAGGCAAACGGCAGAGCTAGTACTTGAGAAAGTTCTTCAAGACAGACTACTTATAGCAGAAAAGGAACTGCTACGACTTCCCACACACAGAGTACAACTGGCAGCAGAAGAACAAGCTCTCACAAAGGCTCTTGAAGACTTTTTCTTCAATTTTGGTTATCAGGCAGCAACATATAAAGATGCAGAAGCAAATATATCTGCCGACTCTCAGTTGCTGAGAAAGCTATTTCAGCTACTTGTCAGACAAGGTGTTCTTATCCGCATAGAAGAGTTTGTTTTTCACCGCAAGCACATAGAAAAACTAATCGCTACTCTAAGGCAGCTCGAGATCACCAAACTCGACATCACTACATTCAAGAATCTCGCAGGTATCACTCGCAAACACGCAATACCACTACTAGAATACCTAGACTCGATACGAGTAACCCGTCGCATGGGTAACGAACGAGAAATTCTCAAAGGAGCAGAAGAATGCTAGTAATGAAGTTCGGCGGTACTTCCGTAGCCGATGCCGGCAGAATCGCTGAAGTAGTCAGAATAGTAAAACGCGAGTTAGAGCAAGATAGCAAAATAGCCATCGTTGTCTCAGCGATGAGCGGAGTAACAAACACCTTGCTTGATTGTGCACAATTAGCTGCTGCAGGCCGCTATACCGAGGCAGAGGCAAGCTGTAAAGAACTGCTACGTCGACATCGAATAACCGTTCTAGAGCTTATCAAAGACGCCATACGCTGTGAAGAACTGCTCAAAGCAGTAGAAGATATCATAGACAAGGGCTGTGTAAGACTTTGCTATGGTATACACATCCTCGGCGAGGCTTCCCCACGCGCACTTGACGCTATTGCCTCTGTAGGCGAGAGACTTTCAGCTCGCATCGTCGCTGCAGCAATGCAAGAAGTAGGTCTAGACGCCGAAGCTGTAGACGCTACAGAACTAATAGTCACTGACGACAACTTTACTGACGCCACAGTGCAAATGTCACAGACGATAGAAAAAACCCGTAGTAGGCTGCTTCCTATGCTAGAGCAAGGCAAAATCCCTGTCATAACTGGATTTATAGGTGCAACTAGTGAAGGCATCACAACCACGCTTGGCCGAGGTGGCTCGGATTACTCTGGAGGCATTATAGGTTGCTGCCTAAAAGCTGACGCCGTATGGATTTGGACAGACGTAGATGGCGTAATGACTGCCGATCCGGCCCTTGTTCCTAACGCCAAGACCTTGCCAGAGATAAGCTACAGTGAAGCAGCAGAGCTTTCCTATTACGGGGCAAAAGTGCTGCACCCGAAAACTATACTACCGCTGCTTACTGACTCCATCCCACTTACTATCAAAAACAGTTTCCGACCTGATCTGCCTGGTACGCTCATCACTGCATGCCCAAACTATACTGGTAAAGACATAAAAGCCATAACGGCTATAAAAAATGTCAGCCTTGTGACCATCAGCGGCCGAGGCATGATGGGCGTACCGGGAATTGCAGCAAAAACCTTCAGTGCAGTAGCTAGTCAGAACGTCAACGTGCTGATGATCTCACAGTCATCTTCGGAAAACAATATCTGCTTTGTAATCTCCAGCAGTGAGGTAGAACGTACCTGCAACGCATTACGCAGGGCACTGGAAGTCGAGTTTCACCACAAACACGTCGAAGAGATCTCCGTACAAAACGACATAGCAATCATTGCAGTTGTCGGAGAACGCATGAAAGGTACGCCTGGTATAGCAGCTCGCATCTTTGGAGCAGTAGGCCGCAGCGGCAGCAATGTAATAGCCATAGCTCAAGGCTCCTCAGAAATAAATATCTCCTTCGTAATAAACAAGCAGGACGTGCCTCGCACTGTAGCTGCCATACATGACGAGTTCGAGCTAGGTCTATAACTTACCGCCCGGAGCGGACACTTTTTTCTTCTTCTTATCCCCTATAGCCGGCTTAGCCGCTCCGGCATCGACTTTTTGAGCAGCAGGCCTAGTTTCCGGCAACCCCCCTTCGGTTTCTTCAAGCTCCGGCCGATTAAATCCCGGATATTTGACACGCTGATGATAGACGCTGCACAAAGCCTCGACAAGCGCTTCTCTGACGAGATTAAACTCTTTGATAGTGAGCGTACATTCATCCAGCTGACCGTCAGCAAGGATATCCTCAGTGACGAGCTTTACTATGTTGCGTATATTCTCAGGGGTTGGTTCATCAAGCGAACGAACGCTGGCTTCGGCACTGTCAGCCATCATCACTATAGCTGCCTCGCGAGTCTGCGGCTTTGGCCCAGGATAGCGGTAGTGCTCCTCCTTTACCGGATCTCCTGTCTTAGAGTACTTCTCTAGAGCTTTGTTGTAAAAGTAGTGCAGCTTACGAGTACCGTGATGCTGAGGAATAAGATCTATGATCTGCTGCGGCAAGCCGTGTTCTTCAGCTAACAGTATCCCCTTACGCACATGCCCAGTAATTACGCTCGCACTGCGTTTCGGATCCATACGATCATGCGGATTTTCCCTTCCCGCCTGATTTTCTATAAACATTTCTGGTGCCATCATTTTACCTACATCGTGATAGTAACAGCCCACGCGCACAAGCAGCGAGTTGGCACCTATTGCTTCAGCCGCCGCTTCAGCTAGACTACTGACAGCCAGCGAATGTTGATATGTTCCGGCAGCGGTAGCCGCTAAATCTCGTAGCAAAGGCAAGTCCATATTAGAAAGCTCCAACAGCTTCACGTCCGTCAAAATATCAAATATTGACTCTACAATAGGAATCATCAAACTAGCTATACTGGCTGTTAGCAAACCTCCAATAAAACCATAAGCAACGTTAAGCAGATACGCTTGCCAACTTGTCTGCCCATTTATCAATAACTCGATCAGTATAGTGAGTATATTCACCCCACTTATGATCAGACCAGCCTTCGTAATAGAATTCCGATGCTGGTATTCTTTGACGGCATAAGCAGCAGCTATACCACTCATAACGGCATATGCTACTAGTACCATCTCACCTTCAGTAATAAAGCCAGTAAAGATGCCAGTGAGCAAAGCACAAGTCTGTGCCGCTGTAGAATCCAGTAAGAAGGCCGCAAGTAGAGCAGCAAGAGCGAAAGGAAGTAAAAATTGTGGTTGATTATAAAAGGTATTCTCTGCGCCAAACAAAGTAAGTAAATGGCCACTATAGGCCACAGCTAGGCGTATAACCCCAATCTGTATCAACAAAATGATACAAAGGAGTGCAAAGCTCTTACTCGGCTCAAGTTGCTCGATCCTTGACAATTGGCAAAATCTCTTGAGCCCAATCAAGATGCCAAGCAGAAGAACAAAGTATCCTATTACCTTTACAGTCCTCTTCTTCCAAGAACCCCTATCAGAAAGCATCCTTATAGAATCCAACAACTGTTGGTCTACACGCTCTCCATACTTAGCTATAAGTTGATTCTTCTTATAGTTAACAACAACAGGTCGAACGCGCGCCTCAGCAAGATCCTTGGCAGCTCTCGTCAGTTGTTCGCTATAAACAAGATTCACACCAACAAGGCTCTTGAGCGTATCATAGACTTTGTCTGCCTCTGAGGTACTGAGAATACTTTGCAACTGGCGATGTAATCTGCGTTGAGCTTCAAACAAGCTAACAAGTTCAATACTGCGCACCTCACCTTGTTCAGCGGTTTCTATATTCCTAATCGTAATACGCCGCGGTAAGACCTCAACAGCATCATCTTCATAGATATACCTCGAAGTTACCTCTCCAATCGCTTCGGCAATACGTCGTTGCAGCTCCGGTGAAAATCCCTTCGAGGCTAGTATCGCAAGTACCACTTCACCACGAAACAACTGGCTGCGAACGGCCTCTGACGCAAACTGTTTGACAAACTGTCTCATTGCCGCTGATTCTTCATGTGTCGGCAATATCCCAGGATGAGCTGCAACTTCCTGCTGGAACTGAGTTCGCAGTTTTTCCCACTCGGTGTTGAAATAAGCAACCGCATCGCGTCCTATAGCAGGGTTGTATTCATATATAGGAAGTACCTTACTTGCCTCACTCTCACGAGCAAGTTGCGTAGCCCTATGATCTATGTAAGAAAAATCTGCCGGTGCTATTAGGTCTGATTGCAGCACGCCGTTACGTACTGCCACGTCAATACTGCTAAAGCTATATCCGGAAATCAACGCAAGCAGTAAGGCTGCTACTGCCAATCCATACCAAGATGACAGCAGAGCCGGTAATTTTGCAGCTTGTCGTCTTAGAAACCTACTTACCTTACCCTTTAACTTTCTAACGACTTCCTTAGCGTTAGCCATTTGTAACACCGTCCATACGCCAAGGCCGCTCATTCTGAACGTACGATACAGTACTTAGAAGACATCTTTCGATTTCTGCTACCAAGGGTAGCAGGCTTTTGCGGTCATTCGCCGAAATACCTACAGCACCGTATCTACTGCATACATTCTCGGCTACAGCTTTGTCCACAAGATCACATTTGTTGAAAACAAGCAGCCGCGGTAGTTTTTGCAAGCCTAGCTCAACTAGTATCTGCTCAACTGCTCTTATATGGTTTGCATAAAGAGGATTGGAAACATCGACCAAATGAACTAGCAAATCGGACTCTTCTATTTCTTCCAAGGTAGCCTTGAAAGCTGCTCTCAGAGTTTGAGGCAGGTCTTTGATGAAACCTACTGTATCGTTGACGATCACTTTCTGCGAACAAGGCAAACGCAGTTGCCTACTGCGCGGATCTAAGGTAGAAAACATCTTCTCAGCAACTACTTCATCACTGAAAGTCAAGCTATTCAGCAACGTAGACTTACCCGCATTAGTATAACCAACTATCGAGACAACCGGTATAGAGTTACGTAGCCGCCTACTTCTACGGATCTGCCTAGCAGTACGTATCTTCTCCAGCTGCTTTTCCAGCGCACTTATCCTCTCACGCACACATCTACGGTCGGACTCTAACTTGGTTTCTCCAGGCCCTCTACCACCTATGCCACCCATCAGACGAGACATTTCGTCCCCATGACCGCTGAGCCGAGGTAACATATACCTAAGCTGTGCAAGCTCGACTTGAATCTTACCCTCACTAGTAGAAGCACACTGGGCAAATATGTCCATTATTAGCTGCGTGCGATCTATCACCTTCAGCTCAGTTGCCTTGCTTATAGAACGCACCTGCGCCGGTGTCAGGTCTCTATCAAAGATGACCACATCGGCAGAACGCTGCATGCTGCGAAGTAGCAGTTCCTCAAGCTTGCCTTTGCCTATCAAATAATTAGGATCCAGTTCTCTGCGACGTTGCACGATTACGTCAACTACCTCAACTCCGCTAGAACAGGCAAGCTCACACAGCTCCTCTACTGCCTCATCGCTAGCATTTATCGCTACTAGAACTGCTCGTTCTCTCTTGCAAGTTCTAGCAGCAGTCCCTATAGTACGGGCAAATCCATCTTCCAGAAAGCTTATAAGCTGCAGAAAGTCCACGTCTAACTGCGAAGGTGACAGCCGAGCTAAATGCTCTAAAGACACCGTACCATCCGCCTGTGGCACCAAATAAGCTGCCCTTAAACACCCTGGCAAACCGTCTACTCCCACCTCTACCGCTACCATCAGATCTAGTCTGAGCAAAGTCAGATCGGTAAGATCGTCCTGCGTAAGCTCTTCCCCTTGCAAGTGGGTATGTATACACCTTAACCCTCTCAGCCGCCCTTGCCCTGCACGAACACGCTTGATGTCAGGCAGCAAGATCTTGTGTGCGTCGCCAACCATCACGTATTCAACCTGGCCCTTGCGGTTGACTAAAACACCCACTTGGCGCGCTATATCGTAGGATATCTCGGTAAGGATGCGAGCAAAGTCTTGAGTGACGATATCTCGTGTTGGTATACGCCTCTGGTACAGTTTCTCTAATCTTTTCAGCTGGCTCGGCTTCAGCCCTCGGATATTACCGTAGACCGTAAGAGCACCTCCTTTGAGGTCAGGAATTAAAAAGCCCCTTAAGACGCTCGCAACTGTCAAGTAGCTTTTGGCGCGTCGCTGATAGGTTGCATGCTATATCAATCTCGTTACGTTCTCTAGCTACAGCCGCAAAATGTTCCAACTCATCAGCAAGTTTATGAGCCTGCAACAAGTAAAAGTTTACTCCCATCAAGTAAGTATTTGCAAGCTGCGGCGAATTTACGTGCTTTTTGTACAGGGCAGCATTCTCCTGTAGCTCAGCAATAAGCGCTACGGCCTTCTTGAGCAAGTCCTGGCTAGTGTGCGACAAATAACCTTTGCCTCCAGACAGCTTGAAAGCCTCTAACTCCCAAGAAGAAAGTACCAGGGTGGATGAATCTAGATGCAAGACCTTGACAGCCGAAGGACGGGCAGTCTGTAGTGCAGCTATTCTCTCCTGCAAGCTTTTTATCCTCTTCTGTAGCGCCACAGCTAACTCGTCAGTTTCAGAGTCTATCGCTGCAGCTAAGCTCCCAACATACGCCTTATCTACCTGATAAGCACTCTGTGGAGCTAGACTCGAAATATTCTTATGCCGAGCCATTAAGTTGCGCAGATGCGAGATCTGCTCAAGGTATGGTCTCGTCTGACTATAGTCCGCAGACAGAAACTGCCCAGCTAATTCAGCAAAGTTCAATACATCTCTCGCACTAAAGGAAGTGCCTTCGCCAGCTCGAATAACCTCCCTACCAGCCCCTATCAGCTCTATAGCCAGTTGCCGCAGTTTTTGATTCTCCTCTCTCAGGAAAAGCTCAAAATGATTCCGCATCCTAATATTTAGCTGTATACACTTTGCAAGTACACCAGCATCAAAAAACAATAATCCCAAACTATTTTTAAACTCACGTGCCTGCTCGATTATCCCACTTCCTATTAGCTCATCATATGATGAGATCCTCTGCAACCTCTCTATAAACTCGCAGGCCTTAGCCTCACTCTCAAGACTGCGCTCCGTCTTCGGACGCCTCAGTCTCCTCGGTAAAAGACGGCGTACTTCAGACTCTAATTCCTCTTCACTCTCCTGATTGACATACGTCTTGCCATCAGGGCCTAGCCAGGAAAACAAATGCGTGAGCAGATAGTCTACCTTGGCTATATCCTGCTTCGTTGGATTCTTCTTAGAGAGAAAATACTTTGCCAGAGCACGTAGCTGAGGCTGGTCTACCTCTCCTGCATGTTCCAGATAGTAGCGCAGCTCGTAAGGCGACATTTTTTCATCTAATTTTGCAAACCACGCATATATAGAATCTATGTCGCGAGCTACAGCTTCCAACCGACCCAAAATAGCCACCGAATCTGCCTTCGGTAACACGTGATAAAGCACTTTGAGCGTCCCATAGACGCGACCTAAGTCCACCGGCACATCTAGGCCTTCCTCGCCAATACCCAACGCTATAGCCTCATAATGCCGCTTTACAGCCCAAACCAGCTGAAACTTACTGAGAATTCGTTTATAGACACGCTGTATCTTTTCCGCCGCTACCTGCCGCAATCAACCGCTCTCCAAAAAGTTATATCTTAAACTTTTTAAGTGCAGAATGTAAAAAATCGACTAACGAGTGGCTCGCGGCGCCTATCCATAACCCCACAACAATAAAGCACCAAACGCGCCAATCTAGACTAGCCATCAGCGTAAGAAACCGATCAACTACCTGCTTTGGCACACCTACCGTTGCAGCAGCACCATATAACAAACCACTGACTATCGACAAGACCGCTAAAAAGTAGACTATCCTTACCAAAGTTCCTAAGACAATCCCGTGACTTAAACGTGATCTATGGGGCAAAAAAGCCTTGTACGGCCACCATATCCACCTAAAAATCCCCCACCTATAGTACTGTCGACTATCGATATCCAAGTCGGGACCAAACATCAACCCACCAATCAGAACCCCTAACGCCACTAATCCAGCTTCCAGAGGTTGTGCGCCCAACACCATAGCAACTAGATATGCCGGACATATAAGCAAATATGTTACCAAATCGTGAGTCTTACCCGAAGGCATCGCAAAAAATCAGGAGAAACCCTGCTCTCTTCTTCGAAGATAACTAAAACTTAGACCTGTTCAACACTAGCAACTTCATAAACAGGAGTACACCACTCAATGTATTTCTTATCCATTCCTCTAACAATTTTACTATAAGCTTCGGTAAGTTTTAGCGTAATTGGCCCAGGCCGCCCATCACCGATTACTCTATGATCTACCGAACCTATAGCAGCTATCTGCGCCCCCGTACCACAGAAAAACAGCTCATCCGCAAGATAAAGTTCTGTCCGGTCGATCTGACGAGCCTGGCAACTTAGTCCAAACTCCTGTCGAGCTATCTTGATCACAGTATCCCGAGTAATACCTTCAAGAATGTTAGCCGTGATCGGTGTGGTAACCAACTCCCCTGCTCTAACCATAAACAGATTCATGGCTGCTCCTTCAGCCACATGCCCATCGTTGTTGAGCACTATAGCTTCATCAAACCCATTATCTCTAGCTTCAGTCGCTGCTAAAGCCGAATTGACATAAGAACCACAGATTTTCCCACGTGCAGGAATAGAATTGTCCTCTATTCGCCGCCAGCTGGAAATGCACACTTTCAGAGCTCGATCCGTAGGAATATAATCCCCCATAGGAACAGCAAAGATGGTTATATCTGCCCCAGGTACTAACTTCGTACCTATCTGGCAAGCATTCTTATAAGCAAGCGGACGGACGTAGATGTTTTCCTTAAAACCACAGCGACGAATAAGCTCAACGGTAAGAGCGCATAGCGCGTCAACATCGTAAGGAAGATCCACCTTAATCAACTTACAATTAGCGAGCATACGACTGTAGTGATCCCGCAAGCGAAACAGATACATCTGTCCGTTTAGCTCATTATAATAACCTCTTATCCCCTCAAAAATCGCCGTTCCATAGTTGAGTGCATGTATCTGCACGCTTACCTTAGCCTCAGACAACGGAACAAACCTACCTTCAAAAAAAGCTATACTCTCAGCCATAGCTCCTCCAAATAGAGAAAATCCCCTACCATAAGTGGCTGCGCGAAAATCTCGCCACCAGCTAACCCAAACTCCTTCAGCCCCTGCTTCTTAGTCTGCAAATGCATACACAGGTACTAAAACTGTCTCCCAAACTCTAAGTATCTTCCAAGATAATGCGCTAGGCGGAAACGAAAAGGCCTCGAGGTCTTCATACTACCCACTAGCTTTTTTCTTTGGAACGCTACCCTGTTACTCCATCTACTTTATCCAACCAAGTACAGAGGTCTAAAAAACCGTTAGACTGAATTCTCGATTAGGCGTTAGTATAAAACATGTCTGCAAAACTACAACGACTGTCTATCCAGAGCTTTGCACAAGTCAAGCTGAGAATCATAACAACTAAAACATCAACCGATCAATTTTCCTCTGCTTCCCTCACACATAGTAGTAGAATGTTGACACAAAACAGCTTGTAAACTATTATGGGTCTTTTGAAGGGAAAGCTAGTAAGCTAAAATTATCTGTAAGTTAGGTGAGAGCAAATGAAAGTAACAGATAAACTTGAAGAAGCAGAAAAGCGGTGGGAAGAAAACGTCCTCAAACCTACACTCAAACGCATGCCAGAGCGATATGAGAGGTTTACAACTGTTTCACTGACACCTATTAAACGGCTCTATACACCTAATGACATACCCGACTTCGATTATGAGCGGGATCTTGGCTTTCCCGGTCAATATCCTTACACACGAGGTATACACGCTACTGGCTATAGAGGCAAACTGTGGACAATGCGGCAGTTTGCAGGTTTTGGGTCAGCAGAAGATACTAACAAGCGCTTTAAGTACTTGCTAAGCCAAGGTCAGGACGGCCTGTCAGTAGCGTTTGATTTGCCAACTCTCATGGGTCTCGATTCAGATCATCCGACTAGCGAAGGTGAAGTTGGTAAGTGCGGTGTTGCTATCTCTAGCTTAGAAGATATGGAGCAGCTATTTGAGGGGATACCGCTTGAAAAAGTAACTACCTCGATGACAATCAACGCTCCGGCATCTGTAATCTTTGCCATGTACTTGGCCGTGGCAGAAAAACAAGGTGCTGATTGGAAGAAGATCTCTGGCACGCTCCAAAACGACATTCTCAAAGAATACATCGCTCAGAAGGAATGGATATACCCGCCGCGGCCTAGCATGAGACTGATTACCGACATCTTTGCCTTCTGTAGCAAGCACGTGCCAAGATGGAACACGATTTCCATCTCTGGCTACCACATACGCGAAGCAGGTTCTACTGCGCTACAAGAATTAGCCTTCACCTTGCGCAACGGCATAGAGTATGTGCAATCGGCAATGGATGCAGGCCTTGAGGTAGACGACTTTGCTCCTCGACTTAGCTTCTTTTTCAATTCGCATAATGACTTTTTCGAGGAAATAGCCAAATTCAGAGCGGCCCGCAGAATCTGGGCAAAAGTTATGCGTGAACGCTTCGGAGCTAAAAACGAGCGCTCGTGGATGTTGCGTTGTCATGCCCAAACAGCAGGCTGTACACTTACAGCCCAGCAACCTTACAACAACGTCGTGCGCGTAGCTATACAGGCACTGGCTGCCATACTCGGCGGAACAAACTCGTTACACACCAACTCTCTAGACGAAACACTCGCTCTACCATCAGAGCATGCCGTGCTTATAGCACTACGCACACAGCAGATAATAGCCGCCGAGTCTGGCGTCATTAACACCGTAGACCCGCTAGCAGGCAGCTACTTTGTAGAAAAGCTCACCAACGATATGGAGAAGGGAGCCTTTGAGTACTTCGACCGTATTGACGCAATGGGCGGCATGATAGCCGCTATCGAAGCCGGCTTTCCACAGCGAGAGATACAAGAAGCTGCCTACGAATTCCAAAAAGCGCTAGAACGCAAGGAAAAAATAATGGTAGGAGTAAATGAATACGTCATCGAAGAAGAACAAAAAGTGCCCCTGTTACAGATAGATGAATCCGTAGAGCGGTTACAGCGTGAGCGACTAGCAGCGTTGCGCAGAAAGCGTAATAACGAAAAAGTTCACCAAACACTTGATGCCCTCAAGCAAGGTGCAGCAGGTACAGCAAACACCATGCCGCTTATCCTCGACTGTGTGAAAGCATACGCCACACTAGGCGAAATCTGTGATACCTTAAAAGAAGTCTTTGGAACATACGAAGAACCTATGTTCTAAGGGAGTTAAAATAATGGCAAGGATTTTGATCATCGATGACGAAGACGAAGTAAGAATGGCCGGGCGACTGGCACTTGAATTAGGCGGCCACGAGGTAATGGAAGCAAACGGCGGCATTATGGCTATGAAAATGCTCAAGGACCACGGGGCCTTTGACCTAATCATCAGTGACGTTATGATGCCTGGCATTGGAGGACTAGAAGTTTGCCAACTGGTACGCCTAGACCCAGCCTTCAAAAACATCCCTTTCATCTTCCTGAGTGGTAAGCGAGAGGACGAAGAACGGCTTGCAGGTATGGATGTCGGTGCCGATGACTACGTGGGCAAACCTTTCTCAGTACAAGAGCTGCTGCTAAGGGTAAACAGCGTTTTGCGCAGACACAAGAAAGGTACGATAGGCCTCGTGCCGACTCCTTCTAACCCATTGATACAGCTTACACTACCTCAGCTAATAGAGATGATCGTCCGCCACTCGCTGAGCGGCAAGCTATCTACCATGTCCCGCCCTAATGAAAAAGGAGTTATCTTCTTCGAAGGCGGCCATGCAGTACACGCCAAGTTCGGCAACAAACTCGGAGAGCAAGCTGTAAGGGAAATTATGTCCTCAGCGCTGCTGTTCTTCTCCTTTGAAGCATACGAGGTAGCCGATCAGATTACCATGGCTATGGATATCAGCAGGATGATAAAAAGGTAGTATGGAAAGAAAACTAAGAATACTGATAGCAAAGCCCGGCCTCGATGGCCATGACCGAGGAGCAAAGGTCATAGCAAGAGCCCTGCGAGACGCAGGAATGGAAGTTATTTACACAGGACTGCGACAAACACCAGAGCAAATAGTCAATGCAGCTCTGCAAGAAGACGTAGATGCCATAGGAGTGTCAATACTTTCCGGCGCACATATGACGCTGCTGCCCAAAATAGTCAACCTCGCCCGAGAAAAAGGATTAGACGACGTGCTCATCTTCTGCGGAGGCATTATACCAGATGAAGATATCCCCAAGTTGAAAGCAGCAGGTGTAGCCGAAGTCTTCACGCCAGGTACGTCTACAGAAGAAACCATCCGCTTCTTGCAAGAGCACGTCCGCCCAAGAATTCCTCGTTAAATCCCCTGTAGCCTTAAGCTCTCCAGGATGTCTTAGGTAGATCTTATCAAACGATCCGAGAAAAGCTCCTCCGAGACTTTACAGAGCTTATCAAGCTCTACAGGCTTTAGTACGATAGCGTCCCAAAGGCTTGTCTCTTCAGGATGAATGACTAGCTCAGAAAGACTATAAGCCGTCACCGCTATTATCGGTACATTCTCTCCACCCGGCATCTTGCGTATCTGTTTGGTGGCTTCTACGCCATTCATCACAGGCATAACTAAATCAATCACTACCAAGTCAGGTAACTGTAGTGCTGCTATCTCCACGGCAACCTTGCCGTTTTCTGCCTCCACCACTTCATACCCACGTCCGACAAACAGCTGCCTAAACAGCTTTCTGACTCCTTCTTCATCATCTACTACAAGTATTCTCTTCGACATCTCCTATCCTCTTCTCCGCCGCCCCTACTTATCATTTACATAATATACTCAGTTTAGGAAAATAAGTTTAATTGTAACTCTTCCTTTCAAGAAATATAACTTCTATCTAAGAAGATTCTACAACATTAGCCGACAGATATCATAAAGAAAGTCACACTAGCTTTAACAAGCTAATTACTCCTGCAGTGCTACAGCTTACCTAACTAATTCACCAGAAGCGTTAAGGCAGAATTTGCGGAATCTATAGGCATAACAAGACGTAGTGGCCGCAGATACATAGCATCACTTGTTGCCCGGCCTTATGATTAGTCGATTTTACCGCAACGTCAACACTGTTATCAAGTCTAATGTTTACAGCGACATAGCCAGTACAAAATCTAGCTTTCACCTATCTACAGGCAAAATCTAGCACCTTTGCTCCGCACAACCCATCAAGCTAACCATCAGCAGACTGACAGAGAGAAGCTCGCAATTAAGAATTAGTCGGAAAAATTTTAGCCTCTCTTAAATCTATTCATGTGGTACATCACGGCTCGCAGCGAATCTATATGTGTCTTTAGCTCGCTAAAGAACGTTTCATCTATTGCCTTTCCAGCCTCTAGATCCCCTATTACTACATCAAGCAGCATTCTGATCTCTTTCGACAAACTGCACATCTCCTGCCGAAGCAGTTGTAGAGCATCTTCTGTAAGCTGAAGCAATTCCAAATATCGCTCTGCGTCCTTATGCAATTGCTCCCGCAGCGCAACAACCGTTTCTGTCTTACGCTCAAGAGCGAAGGTTCCAGTACTAGAAGACGTCGGAAGCCCAGAGACAACTGCTCTGTTAGCCTCACTTAAAGATTGAAAAGTACCAGTAACCTTAGCAGTACTGCCACTACTGAAGCGCCCAGGCTCTCCAGCAAGCAATATAGCCGCTTCCAGTTCCCTCTCACTTGCACTACGAAACACCCTAGAAAACTCTTCTTCAGTAACTGCTCTGATAGCTATCTCAAGCTCCCTAGCAAACATTTGAACGCTTTCGGGACGTTCATTAGGATCCTTGCTCAAGGCATGCATCACTACAGCGTTCACCAACGGCGGAATGTCAGGACGTAGTTCGTAAACTGGCCGGGGCTGCTCACGCATCTTCTTGACCACTATCGCAGAATACGAGTTTCCCTGAAAAGGAACGCTGCCTGTCAACAGCTCATACAGCACAACACCCAACGAGTAGATATCAGATCTGGCATCTACCTCCCTGCCATGACACTGCTCAGGCGACATATAATGCGGCGTACCAAGCACAAAACCCTGCCTGGTCAGTTTTGCAGTCCTTTGCTGCTCGTGTATCTTCGCTATGCCAAAGTCAAGTACCTTGACTACCTGCTGAAAATTGTCTTCATGTAGAAATATATTATCCGGCTTGAGATCCCGATGTATTATCCCCCGCTTGTGCGCAACAGCTACAGCAGCGCATACCTGCTGCATTATCTCGTTCGCCTCAACAACAGTAAACTCATAACCCTCAGAAATCCTATCTCTCAACGTGACACCAGACAAAAACTCCGTAACTACGTAAACTACTCCCGAAGCTGTAACAGCAAAGTCAAGCACACCTATAGCATTCGGGTGACGTATCTGCATGCCCGCCATAGCCTCACGTCTAAAACGCTCTACGGCTATCTTGTCAACGGTCAGATGTGGATGCATAACCTTGAGCGCTACCGGTATCTCGAGCTGTACGTGCTTTGCTCTGTAAACCGTCGCCGTACCACCGCGGGCAACCCTGGCTTCTACTAGGTACTTACCATCTATAAGCTCGCCAATGATAGGATCTCCACCTTCCATTACGATAAGTTTCTCTCCATCATGAGGGCAAAATGCGGTCACTACATCAAATTGGTGGCCACATTTAGGACATTGCTTCATGCAAGTAGTATAATATAAGTTCTTCAATAACCGAAAAAAGTACAGACTTGCTGATAACTTTATCCGTTGTCTACTTGCTTGTTAAATAAATAAAGGGTGACTCTGATAGCGGAAACAACGATGACTAATACCTGGCAGCTCATACTCGGATCGGTAATCTTCATAGCCGCAAGTAGCTTGGCATACTATATCACCTACTTGCGCAAGCAATATTCCAAAGAATGCTTTGACGCTATGCTTAGAGTGCTCCTACAGCCAACCACTGTAAACATCGAAGCACTCGACAAGCTGCTAGCAAAAAGCAAGCTAAAAGAGCAAATCACCGTTCAACTACTCGCAGAAGCTGAAATAGAAGCTGACTGTGTATCGATGATGCCAACCGGCGAGCTGCGCTCCAAGCAGCCTTTCTTAGAAAAGCGGTATAAACAAATACTAGCTAATAGCAAGAACTGTAAACATGTAAGCAAGCTGATAAGTACCCGCTTGGCACAAGTAAGCAAATAGTGCTGCTACCATCTACAGAAAAGGGGATAAGCTAAAAAACCTATCCCCTACTAGCTTCAAAAGCTTATACGAGCAACAAGCTGAATGTTTCTAGAACCTCCGCCTCCAAGGAACGGATTTCCGAAACCTACATCCGGCGTCACCGTAATGGGCAAAAATCCTATTCCACGACCAGTCACGGGATCTACCCCATTGAAGCCAGCGTCCGCAGAAAAACCAGGTAGCAACGGGTTAGCAAAGTTCGGATGGTTGAAGATGTTATAAAACTCGGCGCGTAACTCTAGGCTTAAGCGCTCCGTAAGCGGAGTCACCTTGTAGATGGAAAAGTCCAGGTTCTTATATCCAGGCCCGCGCAGAGAATTTCGACCTAGACTACCAAAAGTCTGTGTCCCTGGAATACAATCAGCAGCACTACCGCTACCTCTGGGATTAAGCGTACACGGTACCTTAAACGCCGAGAGATTTAAGAATCTGTCCGGTAGTCGGGTACCCTCATAAGGATTTCCTACCAACTCAGGCCTAGCAAAAAACTGTCCAGCACCATTATAGTCGTCAAAGAAGACCACATGAAAAGGATTGCCACTTCTTAAGACCAGTAGCCCCGTCAAATGGAAACCTCCGGTCAATTTCGGCCAATCCTTAAGCAAAGTTGGAACAGCGTAGTCAAAATTGACCACAAGACGATGCCTACTGTCAAAACCGGAATTACCCTTCTCCAAATCGGGACGGTAGGAATTGTCCGGCTGAGCCCCGTTCGGAACATAGTCCTGACCGTCGCTTGCGTTGTCTATAGCATGTGAGTAAGTGTAGGCAACATTCAGCGTAAGCCCCTTCACATCACGCGCACGCAGCAATGCCTGCAAAGAGTTGTAATTGCTCGCAGCAGAAGACTCAAAATGATTGATGTAGAAGAAAGTCCCTCCAGAAGGTGCAAAAGGGCCGTTGTCAAAAGGCCGAGCTGTAGACACAGCCGGATTAAACGGTTGATTGATGTCACGATACCTATAGAGCTTTCGCCCTTGAGTACCTACATACCCCACCGTCATCACTACGTTCCTAAATAACTGCTGCTGGATATCTAGGCTATAGTTCTGAACATAAGGAGTACGTAAGTCGCGCTGTACGGCAAAGACGTCCGAATCTAGATAATCGGTAAAGACCGGCACTCCAGGCTGCAATCTACTTACCGTCGAGAAAGAGAAAAGAATTGGAGACTTACCTATAGGGTTATATGCAGGGCCCGGATTAAAGGTGTTGAACGGTAGCTGCCCAACAAAGAAATCCTGGGAGAACGTGTCATAAAATAGTCCCCAAGCAGCCCGCACTACGGTCTTCCCACTACCAAAAACATCCCAACTGAGCCCTACTCGAGGAGCAAAGTTGTTCTTGTCCCGTTCATAAAGCCTCTCAAGCCCTGGGCTACCTACTACCACTAGCCCGACTTTCGGATCAAAATTGCTCAGCCTGTCTTGCTCCTCGCCAAGGACACCAAAGTAGTCATACCGTACACCATAGTTCAACGTCAGGTTCGAACGAAGCTTCCAACTGTCCTGAAAGAAGAACCCGTGAGAATTCTGGAAAGTCCCTCGCTGAGAATCTCCCGTAGCACTACGTCCACCAGCTAGGCGACCGGCTAGGAAGTCGGCAAGTGAATCAAAATCGAGCCTACCCCGATAGCCAGCATTGAAGAAACTGTTGATAAACGTGCGGCGAAATTCGTACCCAAACTTAATGTCATGGGCACGCAGCTTCACCGAAAAGTTGTCTATCAGCTGCCAGTTGGTCGATATTCGCCCGCGAGGTACAGATAAGTTCGCACCCAGTGAAGCCAACGATGAACCAAAGACGGGATCATTTTTTATCCTAATAAATGGCAACCCAAAGTCCCTAGGATTAGATACACCAGTATTCAAGCCTATACTGCGAGGATCAAAATCGGAGTCCTCGGCAAAAAATGCTTGCCGAAACCGATTATAACCAAAGCGTAACTCGTTGACTTTGTTTGTAGACAGTATCTTGAGATAAGAAATAGACGCTATCTGTACCCGCGTCGGCGTCACTGTATTAAAGCCCGGTAGCACGTTACCTCCAAGCAGTGCCAACGGAAAACTCTGATCGCTATTCGCAAAGTAGTACCTACCGGTCAACTGATCGTTCGGTGTAACAGTATGATCGATCTTAACTGTAAACGTATCTATATCGTTAAGAGCAGGAGTAGTCACGCTCAGGTTAGGGCTCGGATCAAATAAAGGCACTGGTATGTTAGGCGCAGGCCAAGGATTGCGCTCAAGTATCCGAGCTATGATGGGATTGCGCGGTCCACCAAGTGCCGCTATCTCCTGCGGACTGGGTACACGAGCTATGCTGTTTAAGCCAACGCGTTCACGTTGCCCTTCATAGTTGAAGAAAAAAAACGTTCTGTTCTTGACTATAGGCCCGCCAAGCGCAAATCCAAATTGGTTATTGCGAAAAGCTGTCTGAGGCTGTGGCTTAGTATTGAAATAGTTACGGGCATCTAGAGCATCATTCCGGAAATACTCGAAGACACTACCATGTAACTCGTTCGTGCCTGACTTTGTTACTATGTTCACAACAGCGCCAGAATTGCGCCCAAATTCCGGCGGGAAGTTCAGTATCAGCGCTAGCTCAGCCACAGCTTCTAGCGGCAAGATCGTTGAAGGTGTACCAAAAACACCACCCTGATTGATAGCCGGTAGGTTGCGATACGCATCGTTCATATCCGTACCGTCGAGCAAGTAGTTGTTCGAGCGGCCACGGTTGCCGTTAGCACTAAACAATCCGAAAGAACCCGGCGAGTCTGCCAGTCCACTAGGATCCCCAGTTGTTCCAGGCGCTATAACAAGCATCTTTGTATAATCACGACCATTTACCGGCAACGCCGCTATCGTCTCGTTTTGTATCACTTGACCAAGTTGATTACTAGTTACATCAGTCAAAGGCACACGTCCCGTAACAAGAATCGCTTCGCTAACTTCGCCTGGCTGTAGTTGCACCTCAACAAAACGCTCCACCGCAACTTCTACCCGCAGATCTTTAACTGTAGCCGTCTGAAAACCTTCTTTTTCTACAGTAATTTCGTAAACCCCTATGGGCAGCTCCGAAATAACGAAGCTGCCATCGGCATCTGTTACTGTATTGCGCTGTACTCCCGTCGCCATATTCTTGGAAGTAACCGTAGCTCCAGCTATCACTCCACCTGCTTGATCAGTTACTACTCCCTCTATCGCCCCACGGAAAGTTTGCGCTACCACCGTCCCAACACACATAGCAATCAATAGCACCAATCTCACCATATTTTCTCACCTCCCTCCGGTTAGGAAGCTTTCTTCAGCGTTGCCGATTCTACAAGAAAAGCAGATTAAAGAATATACTTTGTAGCTATGATCTTAAAATCTATGACCTTTTTAACAGGATTTATGGGCTGCGGAAAAACCTCCGTAGGTCGAGAACTTGCCAGATTAGTCTCAGTCCAGTTTATAGATCTAGACGAACAAATAGTAAAAAGTAGCGGAAAGTCGATAAAAGAAATCTTTACCGAACACAGCGAAGCACATTTCCGGCAATTAGAAAGAGAGCTTCTCACGCAGATCGTAGCTCATCAACCAGCAGTAGTCTCGCTAGGCGGCGGGACATTCATCAATCCTCAAAACCGCCGCTTGATCATACAAAACGGCATCTCAGTGTTTCTACACTGTTCGCTGGAAACCATTTATAAGAGGCTACAAAACGATACTCTACGCCCGCTTTTTTCAGACCGCTCTAATTTCGAGAAGTTATATAGAGAACGGCTACCAATCTACCAGCTAGCAGATCTACAACTAGACGTTTCTTCGCTGAGCATAGAAGAAGCCGCAAGCAAGATAGCAGAGATGCTTATTCGAGTACCACCAAAGGCGTAGCCGATCCACCTCCAGCACTTACGTTCAGCAGAGCCAACTTCGAGAGCCTTATACCTGCACCTTCTATCTGCGTGCCATTCCATACATAAGGGTCTATATCCACATAACGCTCATCAAAGACAAGTTTACCATCGATATAACTTGGATAGATATCACGTCCAAGAGGAACACGCTCTTGTACCAGATAAGACGCACCGTCAAGTGCTTCCTTTACAGTATCTTTCCAAAGCTCATCCGAGGCTTCCCAACCCAGCACAACTCCCTTACCACCATATTCTCCGTTCGGCTTGAGCACTAAACGCTCTTTGTTCTCGAACGTGAACTCGACAAGGTCTACCTCCTTATCACCATATTTAGTCTTACAGCTACGTAGTTTGCGTGTCCAAGGTATATACTTGTTACACGCAGCAGCTAGCTCGTCGTCTAAGCCAAGTTGAG
Organism: Blastocatellia bacterium; assembly: GCA_025057015.1. GTDB lineage: Bacteria > Acidobacteriota > Blastocatellia > Chloracidobacteriales > JADJPF01 > JANWYG01. Next base: position 506,188 of record JANWYG010000010.1, on the reverse strand, counting down.
CAGAAAAAACGGGATCACTTAGCAAAGCAAACATAGCCTTCTTGTAAAGCATCTGTACGCCCATCCCGTTTGAGACACAGACTGCCCGATCTCTAGCAGCTTGGAAAATCGGATGGTCTATACCCTTGCGGGTAAGCAATTCGCCTATTATGACACGCTTATAGACCAGATCGATGCAGAAATCCTCTCTGTAAAGCCTACCATTTCGATACTCCAACTCATCCGGATCGCAGATGACAACCTTACAGCCACGCTCTTCAAAACGCTTCTTCATCAGGACAAATTCGCTGTATGTACTAACTCCTGACCAGTCAACTATAGCTATGTTCGGCAGATCATGTCCGCCCCAACGGTGATATGCAGCAATGAGGTTTTCATAGACTCGCTCACGTACCGGGAAGATGCTACATTTATACCTATCGCAAAATTCTTTCATAACAGGCATCTGCATAAAAATCTCTGCCAGTACATCACCATAAGCCAGCCCACCTGGACTTTCGGCATTATATTCGACAAAGTAAAACTCTCCCTCGGGAGCGAGAAAACCGTCGAGCCTAGCACTAACGTCAGGATTACCGAAACCCGAAGGTATCAGAGCTACAGCCTCTTCCTGCGGCTCCAGATCAAGCTCTCGCCGAAGCTCAGCCTCAGTCAGTAACAATTCTCCCAGCCGCGCTACAGCCCGCATAACCAACTCAGAAGCCCGCTTGACGAAAGCATACGTCTCACGGTCTATAAAGTACGGCCTCAGAACCGTACATACTGAGCGACTACCAAAGTACAAGCCATTTTCCAGCGAACCTCTATGTAGTAGCTCCACAGTAGAATCGAGATGGCGTTCAAGCAGTCCATGATAATAATCTCTTGCTTCTGAAACTTTCACTTCTTGCCTCCAGCAGCGATGTTTATCAAATAGTCCCACCTATAGACAGGTTTACTCTGAGCCACTTGTTGGGCCTTCTCTATACATAAATCGGCCATAACCTTGACTACCCATGGAAAATACCTCTCTGTCAACGAAGTAATATCGAAGTCCGGTGCGGAATTCATAAAGTCTATAGCATAAGGTACGCCATCACGTATGGCGAACTCTACAGTGTTCATGTCATAGCCAAGAGCTTCGTTCAGCTTGATTGCTTGCTCACGAACGGTCTGTTCAAGTTTTGGCGAAAGTTTCTGATGAGAGTCCTTGTACCTTTCAAAGTGTGGCTTCGTTGGATCCCAGTTCGTGATCAACACCTCTTTACGACCTATGACTATGCAGCGTACATACTGCTGCCATTTGATCTCCTCTTGTACCATCATACACAACTGACCAGAGCGGTTATACCGCTCTATCAACTGATGTATGCTGTTTACTTTGCTTACATCTTTCCACCCACCGCCCCAATGTGGTTTCAAGAAAGCTGGTAGTCCTGTGTATGCCACCACCTCTTCCCAGTCGATCAGCTTGAGATTACGCAAACTCTCCGAGATTATGCTCTCAGGATAGCTACGCGACGGCAGTATCATAGTCTTAGGTACTGCTATACCAAGCTTTTCAGCTAAATTCACCCCAAAAAACTTATCGTCAGCCAGTCGCCAAAAAGGATTGTTTATGATGTAGCTGCCGGCAAGAGCACAAGCCTTCAGAAACGGCTGATAGAAGACCACCTCATGCGAGATCCTATCAACTATCACTTGGTACTCCGTCGAGCTACCAGCAGCAAACTCTCCTACTTTGACATACTCGGCTTCGACACCACAGTTACGACCGTTTATCTCTGCGATCAAAGCATCAGGAAAAGACCGCTCACGGCCAACAAGAAGCCCGACCTTAAGCATACTCTCTTTCTCTCCCAAAAACAGTTTAGGGTATTATCTACAGCATTGACATTCAAAAGAAGAAAAAATCGCCACACCAGGAAGGTATAAAGTCTTTATGTCGATCAAAAACAACTTAGAGGCCATCCGTCAGCAAATAAACCTCAAAGGCCGCAATGTTCGACTTGTCGCCGTAACGAAAACCTTCCCCGTAGAAACTATCTTAGAGGCGATAGCAGCCGGCATAACTGATATAGGCGAAAATCGCGTACAGGAAGCAGCAACAAAGTTTCCTCATCTTCCAACCAGCATCACAAAACACCTAATAGGTCACCTGCAATCAAATAAAGCACGAAAAGCCGTAGAACTCTTCGATTGGATACATTCGGTTGACAGCGTCGCTCTGGCAAGAAAATTAGACCGCTTGGCAAGCGATATAGGCAAGACACTAGTAGTACTTGCACAAGTCGACTTGGCAAAAGAACCTACTAAAAGTGGTGCCTCCGTCGAGGAATTACCAGAACTGGCTGCAACACTAGCCGCAAGCCGCTCGCTCGATTTCAGAGGCTTGATGACACTACCACCTTTTTTTGAAGATCCAGAAAGAACTAGACCCTACTTCGCCAAGCTACGCCAACTATTAGCTGAGCTTAACTCAACACTTCCTAAACCACTTACCGAACTATCGATGGGAATGAGCCACGATTTCAGCGTAGCCATCGAAGAAGGAGCTACCATAGTCAGAATAGGCTCGGCTATCTTTGGGCATAGACACTAAAACTATCGCCTCGCCTGGGTTACAAAAACTGCAGCGAAGAGGACGCTTAGCCCTCCACCGCTTGCAAGCTCAGCCTACAAGACCAGCTACTCTGCTAATTGGTAATTAACAGCCAAGGGAAAGGAAGAGATAAAGCTAAGGCTACAGCCCAACTGGCAGCCCTTCGCTATCATCTACTGTTTGTCGAGCAGGCACTGCTAATTGCTCAAAACCCACTTTTCCAGCCTTGACTTCCTCTAACGCGATCCGAGCGAAGTTTTTGCTCCTGCTGTATTGTATCCTCGGTGTAGCACCACTGCGCAGTTGCCTGCACCGTCTAGCTGCTACATTTATCAGCTGATATTTGCTGACTACACCTTCTTCGTACTTCTTCATAACCTCCCTCAGTCTAGAAAGAGAAAGTTGGCAATTAGGACTATACCACGACTCTAACTTTAGGTCAATTCTTGGAGTAACTTGCGAAGCTCTTCAATGCGTATAGGTTTGGTAATATAGTTATCCATTCCTGCAAGCAAACATTCTTCGCGGTCGCTTTGCATAGCACTCGCCGTCATAGCCACTATCTTTGGCCTACCTTCTGGCCATAATCGGCAGATCTCGCGCGTAGCCTCAAGACCGTCCATTTCAGGCATGTTAACGTCCATAAGGACGAGATCGTAATGCCTCCGCCGCAGCGCTTCTATGGCTTCTAGACCGTTTGCCACAACGTCAGCTTCTTGACCTAAGCTTTTAAGCATTAGCAACGTAACTTTTTGATTAATCGGATGATCTTCAGCAAGCAGTATCTTTAGCCTTTTACCTATCGGCCCTGCGCTGACAGCATCCTTCTCGACAAGCTGGTCGAAGATCCTAGCAAGCAAGTAATACAACCTGTCGGGACTAAACGGCCTAGGCAATACCAGAAAATCCCTTCCCCCTAGATTTGCCCCTACATAAGACAAAAGGATTCGGCCGGCCATTGCCCGCACGCCAACACCCTCAGCATCCACGATAGCAACATCACAAGTAGTTGCCGCATCAGCAGCAAGCACTTGCATTCCCCAACGCTCACACTGTTCAATCAACAAGCGCTGCGTCGTTTTAGCAGAAACCGAGATCAGCACTTTTTTGCCTAAAAGCCACGGCTGAACTTCTTCAAGATGCCGATAGAGCCCTGTTGCTGTAGGTTTAACCGGCAGAGTGAAATAGAAACATGAGCCCTTGCCCAGCTCACTTTCAACTCCGATTGTCCCACCCATGAGCTCAACTAGCTTCTTACTTATCGCCAAACCTAACCCCGTACCACCATACTTAAGTGCCACAGCACTACTAGCTTGAGTAAAAGGCCGAAAAATCTTGTCTAGCTTCTCCCTTTCTATCCCTATCCCAGTGTCCCTTATCCGAAAAAACAAATCTCCGTCAACGCAGCTGACCGTCAAGACCACTTCCCCTTGCTCAGTAAACTTGACGGCATTCCCAAGCAGATTTACCAAAATCTGACGCAGCCTCGTTACATCACCAATAAAACAATCTCCCACACCAACATCTATACTGTAAGCCAAATCGATGCTCTTTTCCGCTGCCCTAACTCCTACAAGGGCTAAGGCTTCTTCAATACACTTACGAAGATCAAATTCTTGAACTTCAAGATCTATCTTGCCAGCTTCTATCTTAGATAGATCTAATATGTCGTTTACCAGATCAAGCAACGCTTCACCACTTTTCCGCACAGTTTGTACAAGCTCTTTTTGTACTTCACTAAGAGGAGTCTCCATCAATAAGCCACTTAAACCTATCACAGCATTCAGCGGAGTGCGTATTTCGTGGCTAACGTTTGCCAAAAACTCACTCTTGAAGCGGCTTGCTTCAAGCGCAGCTCTACGATCTTCATCAAGGCTACGCTGCTGCCTAAGCAAACTAGATATCAGCAAGCTGTTCAACCGAGCTTTTTGAACTATCGTTTCTAGTTCTTTATAGCTAACCTTCAGAAACTCTATCAACAGCAACCGCTTTGATCCGATCGAAACAGCCGAGGCCTCTAGCACATACTCGACTTTCTGCTCATCCAGCTCATGCCAAGGCCCAGATCTCAGCCTGCCACTACCCTTCTGCCAATGTAACTCGGCATCTACCAGAAAATTGTCCAAAAACTCAAACTTACCTACAAGACGTATCTCTCTGCCTACAACTCCCTCAGGACACAGCCTAATAAACCAACTAGGCAACGGCGTAAGCAGCTTGAAAAGCTCCTCCTCTACTCTCTCAAACACCACTATGTCTAAAGTATTAAAAAGATCAGCCAATAATACATCTTGTGTCATATGACCTATATTTGCTTTTGTCTGCCAGACACTAACACGTTTGTCTGACTAGCATAGCAAAAGCTTCCTCGACCCCTTCACCAGTTTTCGCGCTAGTCTTTACCCAAGTTGCAGCTCCAAAATCTCTTATAGCAGCGTCGTCTACCTCCCACTGTTTGTCAAGATCAAGCTTATTTACGGCCAGCACAAAAGGTAACCGGCCCAGTTCCCGTTCTATTCGACTGCGCAAATCGGCTGCCTTTTCCAACGTAGGAAGCCGCGTGCCATCTGCAACAAGCAAATATCCAGCACAACCTCGCAGATAGGACATCCGTACTTGTAGAAATTCGTCTTCGCCTGCCAAATCCCACAATATCAAGGTAATTTCCTTATCGTTCACACGCACTACTTTCTTGTCTATCTTGACCCCTACCGTAGTTAGATACTTTTCAGAGAAAATGCTCTTCACAAAGCGAGCTACAAGACTCGTTTTCCCTACGGCAAAACCACCGACCATGCACACTTTCTTTTGCACCTTCACTCCTGAAGCAGAAATACTCTAAGCTTCACTTTACGCTGTTCTAGAAAATCTTTGTCAGCTCTAGCCTCAAGCAAAGCAGGATCAATACCTTCAGCAACTAGCATATCCCGTATCCTCTGCGCACGAGCAGTGCTTAACCACAAATTAACCCTCTTTGTACCCGTCCTCCTATCCGCATAACCTAATATCTCAACACGTATGCCAAAAGCTTTTTTAGCTTCGTCAAGCAGCTTCAGATCGGAGACTATAGCATCTATCCTTTGCCCATCTACAAGCTGCGTTCCGCTCGAAAAGTACAGCTCTCGTGCTTCCAGTCGCTCTCTTACAGAATCCAAGTCGACCACACCCGAAAAGTCTGCCTTATCTACTCCAATAGCCGTCACCACTTCCTGCGCTCGTACCAACCATTGCCGGCGAGCCCATCCAGTAAACCTAGGCATCCCATCACGAAACTCCATAATAACTGTCCTAGGTAGTTGTAGCATACTCAGAAGTCGCCTTCTAACTATTTCCGGTTCATAAGACTGGAAAGCCTCCCAACTAACAACTACCGACGCATCAGCTACTTGCGGTTCGTCAGCTAGCCTATCGCGCAATCCAGAAATGAAATACTTACCTTCACGCCTCTCAGCAGACAAAACAACTATTCCGGGAACTGCATCAACCCTTCTTACTAAATCTTCAAACCTGTAGCGTCCATAGATCGACCACACTACAAAAACCACTATACTAACAAGAATGAAACCTAGCACGGCCAGCAATGCTGGAACAGCCTTGTTTGTCGACGCAGGACTAGTTTTTAGTTGCATTTGCAAGCATCTTTCTAACTGCGGACGGCAAGACTCAAAAGCAGCAGCATCCCCATCAAACTCGTCTAAAAGATAACCATACTCTACGTGTATGCCTTCCAGAGAGTCCTGCAACACCGCTCGATAGCTTTGCGGCGCAATCCCTCTGATCACGACAGCCAGTATTGCATGCGGTCCTTGTTCAATCCAAACGGCCAAATCGCCTAACTGCAAGGTTTCTAACCCACGCTCGGTCTCACCGAAAGAATCTTGCACGAAGTCCTTTATAGCAGTCAGCATGCCTGAAACCAGATCAGGGTCTTGAAACTGTATGCTTCCAGCTACTACGTGCTGTAAAAGCAGACCTGTCTTACGATGAATTAGGAACACTTGCTCAACTCGATACAGCAGAGTATGACTGATAACCACTTCGGCGAAAGGCTTACCAGTGCGAAATGCCTCCCAACGCCAGCTCCAACCCTTTATAGATAAAGCATAATCCAAAGTCTGATTGAGAGATTGCAGCAACTGAGCCAAAGCCAGCTGAATCGACCTACGAACAGCAGGTCCTATGACAGGAGCTATCGATTCAGCAAACTTGCGAGGTTCACGTCTAAGCAAAGACAAGAAGGCTTCTTCAAATACCGGAGACAGAGCCTTCACAAGGTGTTTGTCTCTAGCTGCGCGCAGTATGATAGCCTCTGGCAATATGCGGCTTACCTCACGGCTGCGGATCTTAGCATCGTCAAGGCGCCTCTGCAGTTCAGCTATTTGCCTCAACTGCTCTCCAAAAAGCAGCTTACGTAGAGCACTTAACTCATCCAACTCGTACTGACCCAACAATAGCTCTCTCAACTGTTCGCTCTCTGCTGAAGTACTCTCTACAGTAAGCAGGAGAAGACGTAGTGCCTGCAGAGCTTCCTTACTAGAAGCATCATCCATTGCGAAACTGGTCGCTTCCCGGCATCTTCAACTGATTGTTCAGTTTCATAGCCACTTCTGTAAAAAGATTTGCCAGAGCAAACCGATCTGCCTTGTCGTTACGAAGCTCCCTAACAAGTCGCTCTATCATCTCAGAAAGTTGCTCATGCTTCTTAATAATCTCATCGGTCAGTTCTTTCGACTGATCGAGTATCTGTTGGCGAAGTTCTCTTTGAGACTTATTAAGCTGCTCGTCCAGCTGTCCAACCCGCTTGTCAAGCGATTTAGATGAATCTTTGAGTTCCTGGGCTATTGCTTTAACAGACTCATCGCGTTCGCGATGCTCAGCATTCAAGCGCTCGTTCAGAGCCTCTATTTCCCTCTTTACATAACTCTCTAGCATATCGAGACGCTTCTTTACTTCACTTTTGAGTTCAGAAGACTCTTTAATCAACCGCTCCTCAAGCCGGGCAAAACGCTTTTCATACTCACGTGCCTGATTACCAAACAGTATGTCCCTTATCTTGTCGAGGCTTGCGCTGCCCACAAGATCGGCTACCGCAGCCTGTGAAGCTATTTCCTCAACTTTCTCTACATTTTTCCTCTTCTCTTCTCCACTCATACTCTTACCTCCCCCTGAAACAACCTAGCTTCCACTCAGTTTCTTTTCAAATGCAGCCAGATCTTCCGCACTGATGGCAAAGTATCTGGCTTGCGGATGTTGAAACACCATAGCCGAAACACTGGCTTCTGGATCCATCATATAACCATCGGTTAGCTCTACTCCTATGCGCTCAGGTCGCAACAATCGCCAAAGTATGGCTTGATCTTCTAACCTAGGACAGGCCGGATAGCCAAAGCTAACTCGTATACCTTGATATTCAGCTGCAAAAAGCTCTTCTCTCGTCATTGCTGGATCGTCTGGTATTCCCCACAAACGCCGAAGCTTTTTATGCAACAGCTCAGCATAAGCTTCGGCACTCTCTATTGCCAGCGCCTGAAGTATATGAGACTTTAGATACTCACCAGCAGTCTTTAACTCCTCGGCCTGTTCTCTTATTCCTGCACCACAAGTCGTGACAAAAAATGCCACATCGTCCTTCGGTACATCCCCACCTCGTACAAAATCGCTTAAGCAAAGTCGTGCTCCAGAAGATTGTCGCGGAAAGTGAAATTCCTCTAACGGCACCCCTGTCAGTCCATCGATAACTACTATCGAATCCCCTTTAGACAACGCTTTGAAGAAACGGTATATCGCTTGAGGACGAAACAACCCACTCCTTACTACCTCTTCTTTCACTGCTTCTACTTGCTCGTAGAGTTTGACGGCGCGTTCTACACCAGCTTTAAGATGTTCCTCGAAATTTCCCCTATATCCTAAGTGCTTGTTATACAGCATCTTGGGATTTATGAGCTCCCATATCTCCTGTAAAGACGCCCCAGCCTCTATATGTTCTAGATAATCAGGTGCCGGATTTATATTCACATTCCAGTCTATTACTTGCTTCTCCTTAGGAATTTCCCTTCGAGGAGTGACCGACACGACCTGTTGCTGCTTCCACTCTCTGATAAGCTGCTCAGGCTCAGCAACGATGCGGTTTGCTAGCTCTAGCCCCTGCATAGCGTCTTTGGCATAGACAACCAGTCCATCGTACTCAGGCATTATGCGCGTCAAAGTAAACTTCTTAGTCAAAGCCGCCCCACCCACCATTATAGGCACGCTTATTCCTACGGCCTTGAGGTCGCGAGCAGTGTTTACCATCTCATGCGTGGATTTAACCAACAGACCTGAAAGACCTATTATCTGAGGGTTGTACTCACGAACGGCTTCTATGATCCTATCAGACGTCACCTTTATACCCAGGTTGATTACCTCGTACCCATTGTTAGCAAGAATTATCTCAACCAGATTCTTACCTATGTCATGCACGTCACCTTTGACGGTAGCAAGTATGACACGCCCCTTACCCGTAGCTCCACCTTTGGGCATTAAAGGTTCGAGAAACGCAACAGCAGCCTTCATCACCTCAGCACTCTGCAGAACCTCAGCTACTATCAGCTCGTTGTTGTTAAACAGCCTACCAACCTCATTCATCCCATCCATCAGTGGACCGTTGATTATCTCTAGCGGAGAGTATCTCCCAAGCGCTTCCTTGAGATTATCAAATAGCCCCTCCTTGCTGCCCTGAACGATGTTATCTACTAGGCGTTGCTCGCAGGTCTTATGCTCTTTCTTGACGACCGTTTTGTGTCGTTCCTTAAAATAAGCGCTGAAAGCAGCTACTGGATCTGAACCTCGCCAAAAGATCAGATCCTCACACAACTTCCTCTGCTCAGCCGGTATCGATGGGTAACGCTCCAGTCTCTGCGTGTTGACTATGGCCAGATCAAGACCAGCCTTAACAGCATGATAGAGAAACACCGAATTGAGAACCTCTCGTCCAGCCGTAGGTAAGCCAAACGAGATATTACTTATACCAAGTATAGTCTTCGTTTTTGGAAAACGCTGCTTGATAGCAGTAATTGCTTTGAGTGTCTGCTCTGCAGAACCTATATACTTAGCATCGCCCGTACCTACAGGAAAGACCAAAGGATCGAAGATAATGTCTTCCGGCTCGATACCATATTTACCAGTGAGCAAGGCATAGGAACGCTCGGCTATTTCCAGCTTACGCTCAACAGTAACTCCCATCCCTTGCTCAGGATCTTCATCTATAGTACCTACGACGAGAGCTGCACCGTAGCGGCGCGCCAAAGGACAAACACTTTGAAAACGCTCCTCACCATTTTCGAGGTTAATAGAATTCAGTATCGCCTTACCCTGAATAAGCTTAAGCGCCTGCTCGAAGACTCTATGATCTGTTGAATCGATCATAATCGGCACTTTGACCTTTCTTACCAAGTGCTGCAACGTAGCCAGGGCATCAGCAAGCTCGTCTCTGTCGGGATCTTGCAAGCAGACATCCAGTATCGCCGCCCCGGCACGCACCTGCGCACGTCCTATTTCGGCTGCCTCCTCGTACTTACCCTCCGCTATCAGCCGCTTAAACTCACGACTACCGAGCACGTTCATGCGCTCACCTACTTGATAGGGTCTGGCGTCTTCTTCTATCTTCAAGTGCTCTATACCACTTACGTGCGTACCTTCCCACCTTGGTATGCGACGAGGTCGACGTTCTTTTGCTAGCTGGCTCATCAGCTCAATATGTGCTACAGTCGTTCCACAACAGCCACCTATCATGTTGATCCAGCCGTTGTCTATGAACTCGGCAAGCACTTCAGCCATCATCTGCGGAGTTTCTGGAAAGATCCCCTCTTGTGGCACACCAGCATTGGGAACACAACTTACCGCCGTGTCAGCAAGAACAGCCAGCGACCTGATGTGATCCGTCATATCACGTGGCCCTGTTGCACAGTTGAGGCCTACACAAACAGGCCGAAAGTGCCTGATCGAAGTGTAAAGCGCTTCGACACCCTGGCCAGCCAGCATTGCCCTTCCCGTACGCTCTATAGTGGCAGAGATGTGTAGCGGTAACTCCTCACCACGTTCCTCAAAGAGTCTCTTGATAGCTATAGCTCCAGCTTTGAGATTGAGAGTGTCAAGCGCCGTCTCAAGTAGTAAGATATCTACGCCAGCTTCTACAAGTGCCTTTGCTTGCTGATAGTAACTTTTGCATAGCTCATCAAACGTAATCCCCCCGGTAAGCGACAGCGACTTAGTAGTAGGTCCCATAGAACCAGCTACAAAGCGAGGCTTCTCCGGCGTCGAATACTCTTCACAGAGACGTTTCGCTAGCTCCACAGCGCGTTTGTTGATCTCAACAACCTGACGCTGCAAGCCATACTCGGCAAGCACAACAGAAGTCGCTCCAAAAGTGTTAGTCTCGATGATATCTGCCCCAACTTCAAGATAACCTCTATGTACGCGCTCGATAACATCAGGGCGCGTCAGCACCAAAATTTCAGGACACCCTTCAGTAGCTGAACCACCATAATCAGCAGCAGTAAGCCCCATGGCCTGAAGAGTCGTGCCCATAGCACCGTCCAATACTAAAATCCGTTCCTGCAAGAGCCTAGCAAAAGATGTCACTTTGTGAGTTTTCATAAGAGCTGGTTACAAGGTGAGATTTAACAAGCAGTCCCTAACTTCTCCAATTCAGTTTCATATAGCTTAGAAACAAGTTAAGCAAGTCTACCCTCTGGAGCTATCATATCTGACAGCGTGGCTATAACTTTACGGGTAGCACCAGGAGATACTATTCTGCTTGTACCAGCACGCATCTTCAAGTATTCAGCTGGCTCATGTAGCAAACGTCTGACTATCGGAACGATATCAGCAGCACGCTCTAGCCTCACGCCTGCACAGTGACGCTCTAACAATGCACTAGTACCAGCCTCTTGCGGCATAGGAGGTGTGATATGGTCAATTATAATAGGTAATCGACAAGTAAGCGCCTCAAACGTAGTCAATCCTCCAAGTTTTGATACCATCACGTCTGAGGAACACATCAACCGCTCCATGTTCTCACTGTAGCCTAGCACACGAACCGGAAACTTAGCACGCCGAGCTACTCGCTGAGCACGCTTGAGGAGATTAAGATTACGTCCTGCTAAGAATATGGCCTGTATATCGAGGTTAGCATCAGCTATCGCTTCGAACACCTTAGGGATATTGCCTCCACCTACCCAACCGGCATTTATGAAAACAGTAAACTTCTTCTCATCCAGACCAAGCTCACGTCTAAGTTCAGCTTTATCTAGCTTCTCAACGGCTTCCTCGAACTTAGGATGCACTGGCATACCACAAACACGTATACGATCCTCACTTATGCCAAAGCTTACTAGCTCAGCCTTAGCCTCCTCATGAGCCACTATGTAGAGTTTAACTTTCTCGCTAGCCCAACCCCGCCAAGAGTTACCACAAGGATCAGTTACTACAGTCACTAGAGGAACCCGGTCGAGCAGTTTAAGCTCCTGCAGAATACAAGCTAAACCATACTGCACCATCGGATGTACGGAGACTATCATGTTCGGACAGAAGCGACTGATTAGCTGCTCGACTGACTTGCGGTAGAAACGATAAAGCGATCGATCTGGTCCCAGTTTATTAATCGCCCAATGATAATATTTGACATATGACTGATAATGTCGTAGCAGAAAATTGTAAAGGTGCACCGCTTGCCGACCGAGAAAATGTGCCTCTTCTATTATCCTCGTGATATGCACTAAGTATTGAAGCTTGCCAGCAAAGGCAGCAAGTCCTGCCTCTATAGCTTTCGCTGCAGAAGTATGCCCACCGCCAGTGTCAGATGTAACTATCAATATTTTCTTGTTAAGCATAGCTCCTCTCTTACCGCTGTTTCTGTAATAGATTAATTACCTGCTCAGCTGACATAGGCGGTACGGTAGCTGTCTGTAGGTTTTCCTCTACATGCGCTACCTTACTCATACCGACAAGCGCTGCAGTTATGCCAGGAGTCGAACGGACAAATTGTATTGCCCGCTGAGCATCCGTCTTAAGCCCCTGTATCTGACTTCTCATTCCTGCAGGGAATGACCTAGCAAGTCTCGCCTGCATAATCGATGCTGAGGCTATCACCGAAATACCTAGCTGTTGTGCAGCTGCCAGAATCGAAAACGTGCCGCCTCCTGTAGTTTGATTCTCAAACACAAAGGCTTCTGACATCAACAAGTTATAAGGTAACTGTATGAACCTAAAGTGATGTTCATCACCAGCAACCTCTCTAGCTATATCGACCAGCTCTTGTAAGCTCAGGTAATCCATGTCTTTAGGACTCACACGATAACCATTCCACGTAGCTGTACCGTAATAGCAAATCTTTTCGGCTACAACAGCTTCCTCAAGCGTTTCAAAAGCACGACGAATCCTCTCAAGAAACTCTTTACGCGATACCTCACTGAGCTGAGTCTCAGGATTATGCAAATAGTAGATATCTATAGTATATAGACCTAGATTCTTCAAGCTTCGGTCAAGCTGATGGCGAATATAATTAGGCGTCATACAATGACAGCCTGCTACTATATCTTGCGGCTTACAGACTCCGGTATCAAGAAATGTCCTACGAATATACTCTCGCGGTGAGTGCTTAGATTCGGCGTCAACACTAAGGTAACCAACTTTAGTGGCCACTATTACTTCTTGCCGGCTAGCCTTACCCTCGGCAAATGCTTTATGCAGCGCTGCCCCTATCGCACGCTCGCTACGCTGCCCTCGGTAATTGATAGCCGTGTCGTAGTGATTACAGCCAAGTTCCAGGGCACGCAGAACAGCCGCTTCATACTCTTTGTCGGTCGCAGCATCCTCTCGACCCAAATAACTACCCAGCCCAATAGACGAGAAAGTAAGCCCTTGGGCCTTGCGGAAGTGACCCTCGGCAGTCTTTTTATGCCGTCTGCCAAAATATTCCGTCACCTCAGGCAAAGCTGCAAACCGCATAATACTCTCCCAGAGAATAAATATCGCCATTTTATTGCAGATTACTACCCATAGTCAACGAGCAGAGATCGACCAAAGAACACGAGCAAGCGTTGCCTAAGTACCGAATTTACTAGTAGAATCAGTTTATGTACAAGAAGCTTGAAGTAGCAATAGCAGCCTGTACTGACAAAGGTGTTCTCAGAAAGAGCAACGAGGATGCTTTCCTAGCCGCAGACTTAAAAACAGGCCAGAGCCTAGCCGATGGGTATAACGGTAGAATTGAAGAGCTGCTGCTCGCTGTGTCCGATGGTATGGGAGGTCAACGCCGTGGCGACATCGCAAGTCAAATGACCCTACAATGCCTCTTAGACACAATGCTAAGAATCAGCAGCAAAACGCCAGCCTATGAGCGACTCGTCACAGCCGTCGAAAACACAAATCACAAGGTGTTTGCACAAAGTAACGGCACGCTCGAGTATGCCGGCATGGGCGCTACTCTTACGGCAGCCTTCGTGACTGGCGACAAATGTTACGTAGCCGAAGTCGGCGATAGCCGCGCCTACCTACTGCGCCAAAACAGAATAAAGCTCCTTACAACCGATCAGTCTATGCTGCAAGTATTCGTTTCGCGAGGACTAATCACTGAAGAAGAAGCAGCCAAATCTTCCTATCGTAGCCTGCTGCTACAGGCAATAGGAACTAAGGATGAGATAGAAGTCGCCGTGACGTCATTTGCACTGCGGACAGGCGATTGTCTACTTCTTTGCTCTGACGGTCTTTCAAACAAGCTGAGCGAAGCAGACATGCTTAGACTCGCCACTCAATACTCCCTAACAGATGCAGCCAAGAAAATGGTACAACTAGCAAACGAACGAGGCGGCGAAGACAACATCACCGTACTGCTTGCCCGCCTAACTGGCGAAGGACTAAAAGGTGAAGAAAGGCTCACAAAGACGTTTAAGGTACTATCTAGCTTCGACCCTGATAGGCCAAAACAACGTAAGCAAACAGAACGACTCGTATCAGCCCCACAACAATCCAACCTGATCTTTGCAAACACCGTGGGACTAGCTGATCCAAACAGAACGCTTAGCGATTATGAGCAAATCAAACAACTACACTCCGACTTCGAACAGCTAAGCTATCACTTAGACGAGGCCACCCTTTTGCTCGAATCACAGATAAGAGAACTCAAACTTGCTGCAAACTGGTTGCAACAAGGCGGCGCCATAGATAAACGCCTTACAGAAATAATTATACGGCTAAAAAACACCCAAACTAACTTAGAACAAACTAGAAAAACCGTCAAAGAAGCTAAGGAAGTCTTCGAAAAAATCTGATCTTATGTTTTAAGGAGGACGATGAAATTTCCACGTGCTAGCGGAATACTGCTACATCCTGTGTCACTACCTTCTCAGTTTGGCATAGGAGATCTGGGCAAGCCTGCGTACGAATTTGCAAGTTTCCTGGCTGAAGCAGGCCAAACCTATTGGCAAGTCCTACCCCTAGGCCCTACTGGCTATGGAGACTCTCCTTATCAATCCTTCTCTGCCATGGCCGGAAACCCTCTGCTTATAAGTCCTGAAAAACTCGTGCAAGCTGGCCTACTCTCTAAAACCGACCTGCCTGAAAAACCTGACTTCCCACTCGAACGTATAGACTACGGCAAAGTAATAGAGCTTAAGACCTCACTCCTTAGGCGAGCCTATTCAAACTATAAAGCTACTAGCAGCTCGCCGTTTAGAGATGAATTCTCATTCTTCTGCTCAAATGCTTCCTCTTGGCTAGACGACTACGCGCTGTACCGCAGCATAAAAGATCGGTACGCAGGCAAGGCTTGGTACGACTGGCCTCTACCGCTTGCTAAAAGAGACCCTGCAGCATTAGCCGAAGCAAAGGAAAACCTGTCAGACGATATATCGATGCACAAATTCTTCCAATTCCTCTTCTTTAGACAATGGATAGAGCTGAAAACATATGCCAACAAACTTGGTATCAAGATCATAGGTGACATACCTATTTTTGTGTCATATGACTCAGCAGATGTTTGGCAAAACTTAGACTATTTCAAGGTAGATGAACAAAGCCGGCCAACAGTAGTAGCAGGAGTGCCGCCAGACTACTTTAGCAAAACTGGTCAGCTATGGGGCAATCCCATCTACGATTGGGACAAGATGAAACAAGACGGGTTCAGATGGTGGATAGCTCGGGTCAAACTTATGCTGCAGCTAGTTGATGTAGTACGTTTTGATCATTTTCGCGGTTTTGCTGCCTGTTGGGAAGTCCCAGCAGGTGAGCAAACGGCCGTGCGTGGTCGCTGGGTCAAAGTACCCGGTAAGGAACTTTTCTCAGCAATTCGTACAGCCCTCGGCGATGTCCCGATAATAGCCGAAGATCTAGGAGTTATCACTCCCGACGTAGAAGCCCTACGTGATGAGTTTGGCTTCCCAGGTATGCGCGTATTGCAGTTTGCCTTCGGAGGCGATCCAGACTGTGCCGATTTGCCACACAACCACATAAAAAATTGTGTCGTCTATACCGGTACTCACGACAACGACACCATAGTAGGCTGGTATCGCAGCAGGCTGGCTACTAAAGCTGCCACTGCCGAGATCGACTACTGCTTGAGATATCTCAACTCAGACGGCAGCAATATACACTGGGATTTTATCCGAGCAGCGTTCGCCTCAGTAGCTGATACCGCAATAGTTCCCGTACAAGACCTACTTGGACTCGGCTCAGAAGCGAGAATGAACCTGCCGGCTAGCGATCAGGGCAACTGGAACTGGCGAATGCAAGATGGAGCACTTACCGCTGAACTAGCAGTTAAGCTGAGGCAACTTACAGCAATTTATGGCAGGCTTCCCCGCAAGGAAGCGCCTGCTAAGCCTCAGTATCCACCAAACTACCCTTTGGACATGGATGAAGAAAACTCAGCCGAACCGACTAAGTCGTGAAATCATGCCGAATAGAGGAGTGCTGGCGTTTACATCGCCAGCACTTTCAACTGAGCACAGGAAAACTTCCAAAGTGGCGATTTGGATACACCTTGCCTAGCTTCGGTCAACGCTTGCGGCAAAGCCAACTGCGTGCTGATAAAGAGACCGTCTTAGGTGAAAACGGTAATCGTTCCGCAAAAAGCAAGATCACTTGCGCGAAGCAAAGAAAGCTCGAAATTTGACTCGAGCAACTTCTGAAAAGGCAGTTTAGATTCTACGACTGGCTCAGGCTACAAGCAGCAAAGGCCTAGAAATTAAGCTCCCTGGCAGGATTTCGTAAGAGATTGGCTCAACTAGGCCCGCAAATGCTCCTACTTACTACACACTCCTTACTTGTGGAAGGTATGACCAACGCTGCAGCAGTATCAGCAGTTACCATATGGCACTGCCATATGCTGTATACAAAACTTTCATCCAAATAAGCCGTAATCTCTCACAACAGAGCAAGTGCTCATCGTAATCAGCTAGCAGAAGCTGCCCGTGCTATCTTCTTAGCAGCCAACTGTTGGCGATGCTTATGACAAGCTTCCTGAAGAGCTTGATCGACCCGCTGGTTTATTTCTTCTTCAGAGTAAGAAGACGAAGTCACAAGCTCACTTACGACGAGAAAACGAGCGCGCTCTAGCATGCGTTTTTCTCGAAAAGAAAGCGGCTTAAGCTGGCTAAGGTAAGTCAGCGTCTTTAATATGTCGGCTACACAAAAGACATCGCCTGTCCTCATCTTGTCCGAGAAATCTTTGAAGCGATCCTTCCAGTCGGACGGTGGGCTCGAAAAATTCTCCGACAAACGTTGCAGTAACCTCTCACAATCTTCTCTGTCTATAGGCGGACGAAGACCAACCTGCAAAGCATTACTTATCGGAATCATCACTACCGAATTGGTGGAAGAAAGCCTCAGGTGGTAGAACCGGCTACTACAACCATCTATCTCTTGCGTGCTAATTTCGACGATTATGCCAACGCCATGGTTTGGATACACTACTTTCTCTCCTACGCTAAAGGACACCTAACACCTCCCTGTTAAGGCAAGCCCGGATAGTTTTAAAGGGATTAGCAATTCTAGACTCACGCTACTGACACTTGCAGAAAAAATCGCCGCTCCGAAAGCAGGGGGACTCATCATATACTACCACTTGGAAAGTATCAGGTCAAGCTTACAAAATAATCCCTAAGCCGCATTTTGTTTTTCCAGGAAATCTCTTCACAAGACCAAAAGTAGGCTACTAAGCTCTGAAAGGCCTTTCCAGCAGTCGGTGTATCACGTGACTGCTGGATGGAACAGATCAGAACCTGAATTTCAGACCCGCAGTTGCGAAAGCTCCTGGAGCACGAAAACCATCTTCAACATAATCATCGTCAAAGAGATTTGTAACTTTGACAAAAAGCTCTAGGCTCTGACGTTCGCTTAAAGGCAAATTATAAGAGGCTGCAAGGTCGGCTTTGACATACCCATCAAAGGTAAATATAGGCGAGGCAAAACCTATGAAAAGCTCTCCCGGAGTAAAAACCGGATTGTCGTAATCGCTTATGGCATTAAGGTCAAAGTTTACGTTCAACCTGCGCCATCGCTGATTTACGACGAGATTAAATATATGTCTGGGATTGCTGAACGCCCTAGTGCTGCCACTTACCCTCGTACCATCAGCTTTGATTCCGCGAAAAACCTGTTCGGAGTTGGAATACAAGTAAGAAGCTGATACATCGAGCGAACGAGTAACATTGGCAAGCATCGTAGCCTCAATCCCTCTTGCAAGACCACCCGGAGTGTTTGTCTGGAAAAAAGCAGCTCCTGCGCTCGGGGAAAACAGCACAAAGCCTCCAGTAATGATCTCTTGCCGACGATTGTAGAAATAGGTCAGACCAAGTCTCAGCCTATTCTGCAAGGCACTTTGGTCAATACCTGCCTCAGCAGACAGTACACGCTCAGGTCGCAGAAAAGGATTACCTATCCTGACAGGATTAAACTTGGAGTCGAAGGCGCTGAAACGCTCCGAGAGTGACGGTGCTCGGAAAGAGTTTCCTACGTGCATTCGTAGCCGAGTGGTACCAAAAGAGTAAGAAAGCGCTACATCTCCTATATAGGCCCTTGGCACTTTTATGTTACGCAGCTTTTCTAGATCTGCCGATGGAATCCCCGGAAGTGATTGCGGTAGATTCAGGTCAAAACCCTGTATACGTCCTGAAAAAGCTAGTCTCAACCTATCTGCCAAGTAAGAAGATTGGTTTTGTAAGTACAGTCCGTAGGTATTTTGCGAGAAAGATTCCCGACCAAAAAAGCTCGTTAGCTGAGTTAGGCGTTCCTTTTCAGCCTCAAAGCCTATAGTAAAGAAATTATGCTCATCGAGCTGAAAGTTCGCGCCGCTTGTAAAGGTCAGCGTCCTACCTTCGAAGCGACTATCGCTAGTAGACCGCGGATAGAAGCCCTGAGCTCGCGTAATCAGATCGACGAGCTGAGGTGCTGCTTCTGGCCCGTCGATAAACCTACGATTAGCATCTACAGCCCCAAATCCCATGAAGTAGCTTACGGCAGAGCTCAGCCGATGACGCAGCATGAGGCTACCTTGAAACAGCTGGGTTCTGCGGAAAGCATCCGGATCATTTAGATCAGGTACGAAGCCCACTATACTACCTGTGCCTTTGGCATAGCCAAATTCATTGCCAGCAGGACCTATGGGAAAAGGGCTATCGTTTAACTGGAAGGACGACCTATTGTAGTTAAAAACAGCAGAAAGCTGCACCGAATTTGACGGGAAATAACGCATATTAGCAGATACAGAGGTATCTTTGAAACGGTCTTGACCATCTATACCGTCTAGAGTATCAGTACGAGCTGCTGCCAGGCTGTAGCTGAGCCTTTCGATGCCGCCCGATAGCCGCAGAGCCTCACGAAAGAAACCTAGCCCACCGCCTTCAAAAGAAACCTCACCGTTTAGGTCACCAATGCCAACATATGGAACTATGTTTACAACTCCGCCGACGGCATTCGTGCCATAGAGCGAGCTACCAGACCCACGAAGCACCTCTATACGGCCGACATTATTGACAAACAGGACGTCTGACAGCGAGTTAGCTGAACCGCGAAAATCCGAGGCATCGCGCAATCGCATGCCATCGATGAGGATCGAAGTGTTTTCCGTAAATAGCCCGCGCAGTCTAATCGAGGTAAAGCCGCCTGGACCGCCAAAGATCCTCACTCTAAAGCCAGGTAACAATCGCAAAGTTTCAGCTACAGAGTACTCAATACGCTCATCGATCTCTTGCAGAGTAACCGAACTAGCTGACTTTGACAGTTCGTCGGTCGTTTGGGGAGTATTATTAGCGGTAACTATGACTTCTTCATAGACACCTTCGGGGCGTAGTTCCAGAGTTTCCTGCAGCGCAGCCTCCAGTCGCACTGGCTTAACAAGCGCTCGGAAACCTTTCGCTTCAGCCTTGACAATGTAAGTACCAGCAGTCAACCCGTCGAATTTACATACCCCTTTGTCATCAGTTTGCAAGGCCCGCTGTATGCCATCACGACTACTAAGCACCACGGTTGCACCTGATAGGGTTTTACCTGACTTGTCAGTTACCGTTATGGATAGGTCTTGAGAATTAGCGTATTGGCAGAAAAAAAGAAGAAGTAGTAGTAGAAGTCTCATAACCTTTCTTTCCCTTCGCAAGAATAGGTAACGCAAAGGAGCGAGAATCGGTCTCCTGGCTCACAGCTTCTAGCCTACTTTCCACGCCTTCCCATCCGTGAGACAGTGGCTATCAGTGGATTTCGTAGCTGCTTACAGTTGCGAGGGCAGCGACGGCTTCTCACCGTACTTCCCGTGCATTCTCGCCCGTCTGCAGATTGTTAAAGAACTTTTCCAGCTCAGCGAATCTGCGTCTAAGCTCACCCAGCTCCTTATACATCTCAGGAAGTTTTTGAAAGATAGTCGAAGCCTTAAGCCACAAGCGATTATCCATAGCCGGGTAGCCTGACACAGTCCGACCAGCTTCTATCGAGTTGGGTATACCGGTCTGCGCTGTAGCCACGACATTATCGCCCACGGTAAGATGACCTGCTACACCGACCTGTCCGGCAAGCGTTACATTCTTACCTATCTTACTGCTACCAGCAAGGCCAACTTGCCCACAAAGCAGCGAGTTTTCACCTACGACACAAGCATGGCCTATCATAACCAGGTTATCTATCTTCGCACCCCGCTTTATGCGAGTCTCTCCTACCGTAGCACGGTCTATGGTAGAACCTGAACCTACTTCCACGTCTTCTTCCAAAACGACCGTACCAGACTGCACTATCTTGTACCAGCTACCGTCATCTTGCTTGGCATAGCCAAAGCCGTCACCGCCTATTACGACGTTGTTTTGTAGTATGCACCTATCGCCAATGACGACATACTCGCGCACAGTACAGTTTGAATGAATAGTAACGTGGCTGCCTATACGCGCACCGGGATAGATGGTGCAATTCGGATATATGACGCTATGGTCGCCTATCTGCACATCTCTACCGATGACCACATGAGCACCGATGCTACAGTTAGTTCCTATCCTAGCCGTAGGATCGACTACTGCTGTAGGGTGTATGCCAGGCTCAATAGGAGCAGGATTATAGAAAAGCTCAATAGCACGTGCAAATGCCAGATACGGATTGCGATGTCTTAGCAGAGCAATTTTTATCGGGGAGCTAAAATTTTCATCAACTATAGCAGCAGAAGCTCTGGTAGCGGCGAACTTCTTACTATACTTTGGATTAGACAGAAAGGTAAGCTCACCATTGCTAGCCTCTTCTATCGTAGCAACAGCACTAATTTCTATCTCTGGGTCACCTTCGAGCTTGCAGCCCAGACGTTCAGCTATCTCATAGAGTTTCATTACTATCCAAAGAAGCACTCTGCACTACGGTAAAATTCTTCGCTCAGTAACTTAGGGCCGCTTACCGCATACTCAAGCGGCACATGTGTGATCTTGCTACCCTGTATAGCGACCATCTGCCCAAACTTGCCTTCTACGACAAGCTCGACAGCGTGTATACCAAACCTACTAGCCAGAATACGGTCAAAAGGTGTCGGAGTGCCACCGCGTTGTACGTAGCCCAGAACAGTTACCCGAGCTTGGATCTGTGTAAGCAGCTCTATTTTGTTTGCGACCAGTTGCCCTATACCGCCAAGCCGTTCGTGTTTGTAAATCTGATTACGTTGTTCAGGAGTAAGAAAATCCTCGCTTGGATGCGGACGAGCGTCTTCAGCAACAACGACTATAGAAAACGTCTTACCCATCTCACGGCGCCGCTTAAGTATCTCGCAGACTTTGCTAATGCGGAACGGTACTTCAGGCACAAGCGCTATGTCAGCACCACCTGCTATCGCGCTGGCAGCCGCTATCCAGCCAGTATGCCTTCCCATCACTTCAACCACCATTACGCGATGGTGCGACTCTGCCGTAGTATGCAGTCTGTCGATAGCACTTGTGGCAACATCCACAGCCGTGTCGAATCCAAACGTATAGTCAGTACCCCGCAAGTCATTATCTATAGTCTTAGGAATGCCCACAACCGGATAACCTTCATCACGCCACATCCTAGTAGCAGCACTAAGCGTACCATCACCTCCGACAACTATCAGCGCCTGCATCCCATACTTATGCCAATTGTCCCGTATTCGCTGAAGATACTCCTTGCTGTCGAACGGGTTGATACGAGAGGTACCTATTATCGTACCTCCTCGCGGCAATATGCCAGAAATAGAGTAGCGGTTCAACAAAGCGATTTCATCTTGTATGAGGCCAAGCCAGCCGTTATGTACCCCCAGCACAGAGATACCATAAGCAGCTGCCTTACGAACCACAGCTCGTATTGCAGCATTAAGTCCAGGACAATCCCCTCCACCAGTAAGTATGCCTATAGTTCGTATGCTCATGCTCCGTACTCTAGTTGGCAAAAGCAGAAAACTCAAGCTAATATATCGTCCAATTACTGCTTATGTCAAATCAAGCAACTAAAGACAACGGCAAGGTACTTATCTTTGCCCTAGATACCTCAAGGCATCGCACAGAAATAGGCATATTTGCCGACAAGCGCCCCATAGGCATTTTTGCCGTCGAAGCAGAGAAACGCTCAGCAGGCCTACATCAAGAAATCGAGCTACTGTTCAGTAAAGTAGGCCGCAGGGTAACCGAAGTCGACTGTTTTGCTGTCATAGTTGGCCCTGGTAGCTTCACTGGTCTGCGCGTAGGACTTGCGACGGCAAAAGGTCTCGCTGCCGCCACCGATAAACCGATGGTGACGATGAGCTCCCTAGAAGCTATGGCCCGCCTTGCCGGTCAGTCAAGCTGTACCTGCGTGCTCTTAGAAGCTTCACGCAACGAAGTTTATACCCAGCTATTTGCCGTAGACACTGTAAAAAGCGTAGCCGCCCTAAGCGCTGCCACCTCTACCACAGCAGCACAAGCCATCGAGAACGCAGCTATCAAATGCCGGGACTTTGGCAATAAGCTAGTTTTCATAGGTGATGACTATACAGCAGAAATAGAAGCTATAGCAGCAAAACACGCAGCCACCGTCAGATACGACCCTTACTTGACTTCAGCCAGTAAAGAATGGATAGTTAAAAGGGAAGGCCTTGCGATAACCGCCCTCGCAGATTATGCTTATGAAGCTTACTTTAGCGGTAGCACTACTACAGCCGAAGCGGTAGTACCTTTGTACGTAAAACCCTCCGAGGCCGAGGTCAAACTCGCCCTCGGATTAATAGGCAGGAAGTTTTAGTTATGTCCGCCACATTGTTTGACGTGGGCTATGAAATTACGCAAATGCTAGAAGCTGACCTACCCGCCGTAGTCGAGCTGGAAGAAATGACAGGTCTCAGTCGTTGGGGATACGAAGCGTACAAGATAGAGCTGTTTTATAACCCTATGTCAATCATGCGTGTAGCGCGTGGTCTGACGGAAAGAAGCCGTGTGCTTGGCTTCGTAGCTTCACGCGTGACTTTCGATGAGTTGCACATAAACAACATAGCAGTGCACCCAGACTTTAGGAGAATCCGCATAGCGTCCGAGCTGCTCAAGACCGTCATCCGCCAAAGCTACAGTTACGGTAGCCGGCGCTGCCTCCTAGAAGTAAGGGCTTCGAACGAACCAGCTCAATGCCTGTACAGAAAGTTAGGCTTTCGCGTAATAGGTCGGCGCAGGGATTACTACACACAACCTACAGAAGATGCCCTCGTAATGCAGCTAATTTACTGAGATGTTGAGATACTTCACTGCAGGTGAATCACATGGGCCTGCTCTAGTAGCCATAATAGAAGGCCTGCCTGCCGGCTTAGCAGTCGACACCAACTACATCAACAAACAGCTATACCGCCGCCAAAAAGGCTATGGCAGAGGGCATCGTCAGAAAATAGAGGCTGATCAAGTGCAGATTCTATCTGGCATTCGGCATGGGCGATGCCTCGGTTCTCCTGTTACCTTGCTCATAGAAAACCTCGACCATAAGAACTGGCAAGATGTAATGTCGGCAAAGCCGACTTCGTTTAGTGACGACAAACAAGTCAGAAGGCTCAAACGGCCTCGCCCTGGTCATGCAGACCTGGCAGGAGGACTCAAATATCAAACCCGCGACCTACGTGACATACTAGAGCGAGCATCAGCTCGCGAAACAGCCGCTCGCGTAGCCGCCGGCGCCTTAGCTCGGCTACTACTTGCAGAGTTCAAAATCGAGATAGCATCGCACGTAGTCATGCTAGGCGGTGTGCCAGAAGCCCCCATAGAAGCTGACTGGGATAGCATTGTCGCCATACAAGACGATGAGCTACTGCGCTGCGTAGATCCTCAAGTTACTCAAAAGATGATCGAACGTATAGACGCCGCTCGTACAGCAGGAGACACCCTGGGAGGGATTTTCGAAGTAGTAGCAAGAGGCTTACCCGCAGGCTTAGGCTCGCATACGCAATGGGATCTACGCCTGGACGGACTATTGGCTCAGGCTGTCATGTCCATACAAGCCGTAAAAGCTGTGGAAATAGGTAGAGGCATAGTAGCAGCTTACTTACCCGGCTCGCAGATCCACGATGAAATAGGATATAATGCTAAAGACAAAAG
The DNA here is from genome assembly GCA_025057015.1 of Blastocatellia bacterium. Classification (GTDB taxonomy): domain Bacteria; phylum Acidobacteriota; class Blastocatellia; order Chloracidobacteriales; family JADJPF01; genus JANWYG01. The sequence goes on along the minus strand of JANWYG010000010.1, from coordinate 481,552 downwards.
TTTTACTCGAAGAACAAACCGAGCTGGCGGCTTAGAAGGTGGTATTACAAACGGACAAGAATTGAGAATCCGAGGCTATCTTAAGCCAATCTCGACGTTGCGTCGGCCGCTGCAGAGCGTAGACATAGACACAAAAGACGTGTCTATAGCTGCCTTCGAGCGTTCTGATATAACAGCCGTGCCAGCAGCCGGCGTAATAGCCGAAGCTGCCGTAGCTTTGACGCTCGCCGCCGCCTTCAAAACGAAGTTTGGTGGCGACTCCCTAGAAGAAATGAAAGCTAACTATAACAGCTATCTAGAAATGCTGAAAAACTTCTAAAGGCAAGATAATGAAACTAAGAATAGTTAAGTACGGTGACCCGATACTTACCAAAAAAGCTGAACCCGTAACAGAATTTAACGAGGAGCTGAAACAGCTAGTCGCAGATATGTTCGAAACCATGTACGCAGCACCAGGAGTAGGCCTTGCCGCTCCACAAGTTGGTATTTCCAAACGACTGTTTGTGATGGATTGCTCAAGCGGCAAAGATCCGAAGCAAAAGATAGCGTTCATCAATCCAGAGATTCTTTCCACTGAAGGCGAACAGATAGGTGACGAAGGGTGCTTGAGTTTTCCGGGTATCTACATCGAAGTAAGGCGTCCTAAGCGTGTCATTGCCCGAGCTTTTGACGTAGAAGGCAAGCAATTTACTATCGACGCTATGGACCTTGCAGCCCGCTGCATAGCTCACGAGACCGATCACCTCGACGGTGAGTTGTTTATCAACCACCTGAGCCCCCTTAAAAAAGAGCTCATCAAGGCAAGGATTAAAAAACTCATCAAGACTGGTAGATGGTAATGCGGCTAGTTTTCTTTGGAACGCCGGAAATAGCCGTACCAACGCTTGATCGGCTGCTTAAAGACGGACACGAAATAGCAGCAGTATTCACCCAGCCCGATAGACCATCTGGTCGAGGGTATCACTTGCAGCCATCTGCAGTAAAGACATATGCTTTATCCCAAGGATTACCGCTATACCAGCCTGAAAAGATTCGCACTCCAGAATTTAGAGAACTCTTAAGCACGTTGTCTCCGGAAATCGCCATAGTAGTAGCTTATGGACGGATCATACCAGAGTGGATACTAGAAATACCGCAGTTTGGGTTTATAAACTCGCACTTCTCGCTGCTACCAGCATATCGCGGCGCCGCACCTATCAACTGGGCAATAGCTTGCGGCGAAAAAATCACCGGAGTTAGCGTGATGAAAATGGTAAAAGAATTAGACGCAGGAGATATATTGCTACAACAGCCCGTAGAAATAGTAGAAGAAGAAACCGCCCCAGAGCTAGCCGCCAGATTAAGCTTGCTTGGCGCAGAGCTAATAAGCAAAGCACTACATAACTTGCACTTGCTAAAACCCGTCCCACAAGATCACTCAAAAGCTACGTTCGCACCGATCTTGAAACGTGAGGACGGCAAAATTGTCTGGCAACAGTTGACTGCAAGTCAAGTCTGCGCTCGAGTAAGAGGTTTTCAGCCCTGGCCCGGAACTTTCTGCTTCCTTGGAGCCAACCGACTCTTCATCTGGAAAGCCTCAGCCGTCGCCGAAACCTGTAAAGCTACCGCCGGCACTGTTGTCAACATCGACAAGAATGCTATATTTGTAGCTTGCGCCGCCAATACCTTGCTACAGATACAAGAACTCCAGCTCGAAGGCCGAAAGCGTCTTGCAGTAAAAGACTTCCTAAATGGCGTGCGACTGACTATAGGACAAAGCCTGGAGCCTACAAACCAAAATGATAGAAATTAAACCTGAAGTGGATCGCAATCAATTAGAAGCGGAGCTACAAAAGCTAGAACAGCAGCTACTTGAACTGTCCACCAAACACAACATCCCTATATCGGAGCTAGATAAGCGGCTACAAGAATTACGTAGACGCGTCGAGCAGCTACAAGAGCAGATAAAGTCACAAGTAACCCCCATGGATCGCGTGCGGAACGCTCGCCATCCAGATAGACCCTACACCCTAGACTACATAAAACTACTCTGTGAAGACTTCCAAGAACTAGCCGGAGATAGACGCTACGGCAACGACCCTGCTATAGTCTGTGGAATGGCAAAGTTTAGAAAAAGACCTGTGATAATAGTAGGGCATCAAAAAGCCAATCTAAACAGTAGAAAAACAGAAGACCGCAAGATGCGCAACTTCGGAATGCCTAAGCCTGAAGGATACCGAAAAGCGCTGCGAGTAATGAAGCTAGCTGAGAAATTCAACCGCGCTATCATAACCTTCATAGACACTCCCGGAGCTTACCCAGGTATTGATGCCGAAGAGCGCGGTCAAGCAGAAGCTATAGCGCGCAATCTGATAGAAATGGCGCGCATCAGTGTCCCTATAGTCGTAATAGTCACCGGCGAAGGTGGCTCAGGCGGAGCCTTAGCTATAGGCGTAGGAGATGTAATCTACATACTAGAAAACGCAATCTACTCGGTCATCTCTCCAGAAGGATGTGCTGCTATCCTATGGAAAGACGCAGCCAAAGCCGAACTAGCAGCACAAAGCATGAAACTTACCGCTAGCGAGCTCAAAGAGCTAGGCATAGTAGACGACATAATACCTGAACCTAAAGGTGGAGCACACTTAGATCACAAGCAAACAGCAGAAACTGTAGCCGAATATATAGACAAAGCTCTCAAATTCCTAGATTCTCTAAGCGTTCAAGAGAGACTGCTACGCCGTTATGAAAAGTTCCGCAAAATAGGCTCCTTTGAGTTACTGTAAAGAGTCATCGTGATTCTGCCAACACGATAGCAGAAAAAGCAGGTATCCGTACTATTCCACTTTCAAGCTTGACCTGTGAAGCTGTAATCTCCTCAGTTCCTGCCCTTAGATTGTCTACATATAGTTTCCACTTGCCATCGGGAACATTTACCTTCGCCAGTCCAGCAGCAGCATTGTATATGACAACAGCACGCTTCCAACTATCTTTACCCTCGACATCCTCCAACATAAAAGCCACCACTCTCTCCGGAGCCTGCAGAAACTTAACAGCCTTTCTGACAGCTTCAGCAGAAGCATATCTAAACATCGGATGGGCTTTACGAAGATGTATTAGCCCCCTGTAATAGGAATATACATCGTAATTAGCTACCTTTTCACTCCAACGAATAGCATTCACCGAATCCGGCTTGTTGTAGCTGTTTTCATCACCACCCTTGCTCCTCAAAAATTCCTGCCCAGCCTGAAAAAAAGGAATACCTTGTGAAGTAAAAATTATCGCAGCACCAAGCTTGTTCATAGCTCGACGATCGGCATCCGTAATCGAACTGTCATAGAAAGTAGAAGTATATAGCCTATCCCGGAAAGTATGGTTATCGTGACATTCGACGTAGTTGATACTCTCAAGAGGAGAATCAGCAAAATCGTCTATCGAGCCTATTACACCCTTCTTGACTGCCTCGACATTTATACCAGACTGTACAAAACCCTTCTGCTTAGCGTCAAAGACATTACCTTTAAGAGCATCACGAAAGTGATCATTAAACACGGCAAAGCCTTTAGAACGTTGTTTACCTTTAGTCGTGACTTCTATAGGAGTTTCGCCTGCTGCCCAAGGTTCTCCGTATATCAGCAAGTTTGGCTCTATCGCCCTAAGCTCTCTGACTATCTGCTCAATAGTTTCTAGATCTATCAACCCCATCAGATCAAATCTGAAGCCGTCTACTTTATACTCGGTTACCCACATCTTCACAGAGTCCACTATGAAGCGACGCGCCATTGGTGCCTCGGTCCTAAACTCATTGCCAACTCCTGAACCGTTATAGAAAGTACCATCAGGCCTGCGCCGATAATAATAGCCCGGCACCAGGCCTTCAAAGCTCAGCAAGCGTTGCCGTTGCACTTCCATAGTATGGTTATAGACGGCATCCAAGACGACCTTTATGCCTCGTTTATGCAGTGCATCTATCATTAACTTTAATTCTCTCACGCGAGCTGCAGTATGCCTTTCTGTAGCATACCATCCGTCAGGAGTGTTAAAGTGCACTGAGTCATAACCCCAGCCATACTGATCATTTGCTTCATCGCTCATAAACTCCATCACAGGCATCACTTGCACGACATTAACTCCTAGCTCGGTCAAATGATCCAGCCCAGTTGAGATATCCGCCCTACCGTAGAGATGTGTGCCTTCCTCGGTAAAAGCAAGATACTTGCCTCTGCGCTGTATTCCCGAATCCAAGTCTATGGTGTAGTCCCTTATGTGCAGTTCGTAGATTATCGCATCTTGAATAGGAAAATTAGGACGGTCGGCTACTTCAGTCGTATCGACTACCACTATGGCACGACCGTTATATGCCGTCACAGCCTTAGCATAAGGATCTACAAGCTCCCTGTTGGGATCAAATCCCGGATCTTCTCCAAAAGCTACGTAGGTGTAATATAACCCATTACAGTCACGCTCTACGGTCGCCTCCCAAGTGCCATCTGGGTTGCGAGTCATATCGTACTTAGTAGGCACGCCGCCTTCCGGACGCTCGTATATCCTCAGCTCTAGCTTACTGGCAGTGGGAGCAAAGACCCTAAAAGTAGTCTTTTCAGCAGAGTAAATAGCTCCTAGAGGTAGATCAGAATAATATGCATCGGCAGGGTGTGAAAGCTGTTTGAGCCGTAAGTGCTCCGGCCTGGGCAATTTATAGACAAATACCCCACCAAAAACAATAAACACTAAGAGCATCAACTTCATGTTAACTTCCCCTCAAAAATCTGAATGACTATTCACTCATAGACAACACTATTGACAAATTGACGATAAAGTTATAGAGACCAAGGTCTATAAATGCAAGGAGAACCTAATGAGTGTAAATAGAATAGATAGGAATAATCAATTTATAGAATGTGAATTAAATCCGCAGCAAGAGGTAAATCAAAAGAAATCGAACACATCTCAAGCACAAGTAACAGAGCAAGCTAATCAAAGTCAACTAAAAGATTCGAAAGCTATTGAAGGAACACCGAAGCGTCCTCGTACTACTGAAGGCGAAATGCTACGTAACCGTTTACAGGAGTTCTTCAAAGAGGGCAAGGAACTTACTGCGCGTGTCAAGCACCAGAGTCAACAAAACGCCGCTTGGAGCAAAATAAGTGACACGCTACGTTCCAGTCGACTTGCCAGAACATCCGCAGCAAGAGTCAATGCAACGGAAGCCGTAGCAGTAAGAGCCACTGCTGAAGCGCCTGTAAAGCGCAAAGTAACCTTTGTGTATGACGCTGGAGCACTACCTATTACCAACCTCAAGCTCAAAGGCAGTTTCAACAAAGCCACTGGTGCTTATGATCCTTATTGGGGTGGTGGTGACACAGTACCTATGACGCACCTCGGCAATGGTAAGTGGGCAGTTACGGTAGAGCTACTTGATGACGGCAGCAACAGAACTTTTGAGTGGGGTGTAGTAGCTGACGGGCCTTCAGGCAAAGGTATGTGGGCCGTCATGGGAGAAAGCAATCTTAAGTTCAATCTCAATGAGCAGACCAAAGAGCTAAAATACGCGCCGGTGACTTATCACACTATGGGCGCACAAAAGGTAGGACGTAATGACATTTCCTTCAGATTCTGGGCACCAAATGCTCAAGCTGTCTCCGTCAAAGTTTTCGATCAATATGGCCGCACTCGTCTGATCCCTATGGAAAAGGATAGCGAGGGTAACTGGTCGGTAAACGTACCCGGCGGCTGGAGCTCAATGAAAGACAAGGCCTACTACTACCAAATAGTCGACTCCAGAGGCAGAACCGTAGAGCGTCCCGACCCATATGCCAGAGTGATGATGGGCGAACAACGTGGCGTAGGCCGTACTTATGTTAGCCTCAAAGATGGCAGTGAAGTTAATCAGTTCCACATAGACGGCGAGATATACAACCAGTTCAAGTCACAAATAGAAGGCCCAGATCCAAATCTCGCTGAAGAAGCTCGTCGTCGCGCAAGAGAGCTATCGAGAGCAGAATTAGTCAAGTTTGAAATCGACGACCAAGAGTCTGCAGAAGTAGCTTACCTAGTCTTCAAAGACGACCACGGACGACAGTTAACTAAGGCTGAACTCGTCAACCGATTGGGACTGTTTGACTCATCTCTAGTAGACAAACTTCGAGGTGGAAAATACAACGATCTGTGGTCAAATAACATAACCGACGACGGCAGAATCCGCATGACCAAGGTCGAAGGTGCGTTCACCACTCTAGTTAACAATCTAGAAAAGCTCTCCGGCCTTAGATACGAATTCCACCTCTATGAACGGGATGCCTCTGGTAAATTACGCCTCAAAGGCGATACTAATAATGATGGGCGCCTGAGTCAAAGAGAGCTAAAAAACACTAACTTTAATGACAAATGGGACAATCTAATTACTCCAGCCTCAGGTCGTAGCTTTCGCGCTTCTATCATCACCGACAATACTTACAAGTGGAAGTACAATGATGTACCTCGCGAAAGAGATCCCAACAAATTTGTCATATATCAGCTACATATAGGAAGCTTCCTAGGCCGTGGAAACAATGCCAATCGGTCTACCTTCGAAGACATAATGAAAAAACTCGACTACTTCAAATCACTAGGCGTAAACACTTTAGAGCTGATGCCGGTAAATGAAGTCGAAGGAGAGCGCGATTGGGGCTATATGGGAGCAAACACCTTCGCCATAGAAAGCAACCTAGGTTTTGAAGATGAAGATGGACGATGGGTTACGGGAGCAGAAGCTCTGAAGCGCTTCGTAGACCTAGCACACAGTAAAGGACTAAACGTCATCAACGACGTCGTATATAATCACATAGGTGGTGATCACAATTTCCTCTGGGATCTAGATGGACCTGAAAATCCTTACTTCAACTGGTCAACCGATCCGAACAAGTTCGAAAAGCGCGATACGCCTTGGGGCGCCATGCCTGCCTACAACAAGAAGCAAGTCAAACAGTTTTTCATCGATCACGCAATAGCACAGCAGCAAGAGTTTAATTTCGACGGACTGCGCTTTGACTTTACTGAGCCTATCAAGGGCACGGGTGGCAAAGATGGATGGGAAATGTTGCGCGAAATGAACAAACAGCTACACTTCTACAACCCACATTTCTGGACGGCTGCCGAACAGTTCGACTATGACCCGTGGATTACGCGTCCGGTGCTATCTGACGGCAAAGGTGGCGCTGGCTTTGACTCAACTTGGTATACTGAATTCCAGCACAAGCTCGTTCACGATCACAACAAGTACGATCCTAGCATCATCCAACAAGCTGTCCGCGGGCAAAAAACCGACATGGACAAGTTCATGAACCTGCTTATAAATCCCCGTGGGCTTGATAGCTGGACGAAAGCTACTACCATCATCTCCAACCACGACGAAGTAGGCAATGCGCAGCGTACGATAGATGTAGCCGATGGAGACAGTACAGCGAAGATCCCGCCACAATGGGCGCGCAACGTCGCACGTTTTGCTGCCGGCATAGGGCTTGCTTCTCCAGGTGTGCCAATATTCTTCCAAGGCGACGAATCTATGGCTTCGAACAAGTTCAAATGGGGTATACCTTCCACTTGGGACTCTGGCTGGGATTGGGAAAAGATCGGGCCTGACTGGAACTGGGACAACGTAGTGTTTAACGACGCGCAGCGGATGCTCTACAACAGGCTCTTCGAAATGTCGCCTCAGGAACGAGAAAATGATCCTGCTTACCGCAACTTAGACGCTACGAACAAGCAGGTCTTCAATTACCTTGCCTCTTTAAGTGGTGCTGCCCGCGAGGAAGCCATGCTCAACATCACCCGCAAACAGACGTACATCTTCTACCGCGATGCTATAGCCCTCAGAAAGTCCAGCCCTGCATTCGAAGCTGACGCTGCTGTAAGTCGCGTCTACACGCACAATGACAATTCAGTCATGGCGTTCATCCGTAAGGATGGCAACGAGGAGTATCTCATTGTAGCTAGCCTTAACAGGAACAACTTCGAAAACTACAAGATGAACATTCCTCCCGGTCAATGGAAAGAAGTATTCAACAGCGACGCAGCGCGTTATGGCGGCAGTAATTTCGGTAACTACGGTGCTACCATCAACGGTGGATACACCGGCATTAACATCCCTGCCGGCGGCTATGTCGTATTTAAGAAGCAATAGAAGCAACAAGGGGCCAAAGGTCCTTTGGCCCCTCTCTTTGCCAAAACCCGGTCCTACCTAACCTACTGTAAACTATACCTTCTTTGCCTATCAGAAAAAGCAGAGTAAAATCAACTGTCAAGCGGTCATATAATTTAGTATATTGATTAAAAGCTTTGCCGACTTTGCATGAATTTAGACAACTCGCGGCCTTTGCCGCAGGGAGAGAGAGATATGAAGCTGCTGATCGTGATGCTTTTTCTTCCGTTATTTGCAATAGCACAAACCAACTGGAAAGGACGCTACGTAATAGCTGTTCCTGACGGAGACACGGTAGTACTTGACAACGGCGAAGTAGTCAAGTTAATAGGCATAATATGCCCGCCAAGCGAGCACGCAAAAGTCAAGGGCGATGCTCTAGGTAACAAAGCAAGGCTGCTTGCCGAAGAGCTAATGCTTTCCCAATCTGTAGACATCATTTTTGACCCGGTATACGGCCCTGAAGGTCATCGCGACAAGTTTGGACGAGCGCTAGCTTATATCAACCTCTCTAAGGGTCTCGGCAAGGTAATAGCTAATGAAGAGCTGCTACGGGCCGGTGCTGGCTTCTTCTATGACGGCGGTAAGACGCTCGAACTTTCAAAGCTGCTAAAAAATGCCGAACTAGAGGCCCGCAAAAAACGCATAGGCATCTGGGCAAACATGGAACAATCTCCAGTAGAAGCAGCTGCAGCAGCTGGCACTAACTATCAAGAACCCGAACCAGCACTAAATCTAGTATATATTCGTCCAACTAAACCTATATTTGAAGGGCCAAACGTTACTACTGCAGCTCCCCCACAGCCACCTGCGCAGCGCAAAGGTCACGCTGCTTCGCTAGACATGGCTGACCTACAAGAAACTAAAGAACCTACTAGGAAAACAAAACCTCCAGAACCGATAGTGGTAAAAGAACGCCGAGTCTTCGCTTCTTCTTATGATGGCCAGAAGCTTCTAGAACTTTACTCTACAACGCTTTCAAACAATCTTTCCGACTACAGAGTCTCTATCAAAGATCCGAGCGGACAAGAAGTTACCTTCGTAACTGACTACCAGGGAATTAAGGAACTAGCAAAACTAATGGAAAAAGGTACAGAAAGCCAGCCTATGCTAACGGCCGTAGAAAACACCGTAGGTAGCCTACGTGGCGAGGAAGGAACCCTTACTATCTCTACTGGTAAAGATGGAGGAATAAACTTGCATATCTCCAGCACAAGTGGAAGCAGCAAGGTATTCTTGTCGCGCATTAACGCACTTAGTATGCAGACCAAGATCATGAACGCCAGGCCGTAGTCTTTTCCCGGCTGGTTACCGGGAAAAGACTTTTCCTTATTTCCCCTCTCAACGGAAAAGACATGTTAGTTGCTGTTGAAAAGCTAAAAGCATTTCTACTTGCTCGTGATTATAAGGATTTCGAACTTCAAGCACTATCGGGAGATGCTTCTACAAGACAATATTTCCGAGTGCATTTGCCCAAAACTAGCCTCATAGCAGCTGTATATCCAGAAAGTTTCGACCATACGCTGCCCTTCTGTACCACTACAAAACTCTACCTTTCGGCAGGCTTGCCCGTGCCACAAATACTTGCTCTAGATGGCCAGCAAGGCATCGTCCTACAGGAAGATTTAGGGGATATAAGGCTGCAGGACTGGCTCGAAGGCCGATCACAACACGAGATATTTCAGGCATACAAACAAGCTATAGACCTAATAACGATCATTCAATCCATAACCGATCGTGCCGCTGACACCCTACGAGGTTTGGCGTTTGATTATGAGAAACTTCATTGGGAGCTAGATTTTTTTTACAAGCACTACTGCGAAAGCCTAAGGAAATGCCCTCTTTCTGACAACGCACGCCGCGCACTCTACGAAGAGTTTCATCAGATAGCCTCAGCACTAGCAGCACGCCCAAAGGTGCTTTGTCATCGCGACTACCACTCACGGAACTTAATGATGCATAAAGCTAGACTTCATATAATTGATCACCAGGATTCAAGGCTCGGGCCGAAAACTTATGACTTAGTTTCCCTGCTATGTGACCCATATGTAGCTCTCGACAAGGCGCAATTATGCATGCTCCGCAACCAGTACAATGATGACTTTGACGAAGAAGAATTCGAGTTGATGACTGTACAGAGGCTCGTAAAAGCTATAGGTACGTACTCTTATCAGGCTGGGATACGGCAAAACACCGTCTACTTAAAATATATACCGCGTGCAGCATCTAGAGTTCTGTCTGCTGCAAACAAGCTTGAGCGTTTCCCAAGCTTATGCGCATTATTATTCGACGAGGTAGAAGATGAAGCAGACATATATACGTGAAATATCAAAATACGTGGGACAAGAAGTAGTGATTAAAGGCTGGCTATACAACATACGCTATAGTGGCAAACTTATGTTTCCACAAATACGCGACGGCTCAGGCATCATACAAGGAGTAGTTTTCAAAAAAGCTGTTAGCGAAACTGTTTGGAAGGGTTTTGAAAGCCTAACTCAAGAGTCATCCATCATAGTAAAAGGCAAACCTCGAGAGGACTCACGCGCTCCTGGCGGCTTTGAGCTGGACATATCCGATCTAGAAATAGTTCAGATAGCCGAGCCTTATCCTATTACCCCCAAGGAACATGGCGTAGAGTTCTTGATGGACCACAGACATCTCTGGATACGTTCAAAGCGGCAACATGCAATACTTAGAATCCGAGCCGAAGTGATCAGAGCAATAAGAGATTTCTTCGACGAAAATGACTTCGTACTTTGCGATACGCCTATCTTTACACCCGCCGCTTGCGAAGGCACTACGACGCTATTTGAATGCAACTACTTCGACGATGCAAAGGCTTACTTGACACAATCAGGACAATTATACAACGAAGCTACGGCCATGGCTTTTGGCAAAGTCTACTGTTTCGGGCCAACCTTCCGGGCGGAAAAATCAAAAACTCGCCGTCACTTGACAGAATTCTGGATGGTAGAACCAGAAATCGCTTATGCCACACTCGACGACATAATGGAACTTGCCGAAAACTTCATCACTCACATAGTGACACGCGTCTTGGAACGAAGGAGCGAAGAACTAAGAGTACTAGAAAGAGATACTTCGAAGCTTGAAAAGATAGTTCCACCGTTTCCACGTCTACAATATGACGACGCAGCTAGAATGCTCAAAGAGGCTGGCTTAGCTTTCGAGTACGGAAGCGATTTCGGCTCGCCTGACGAAACTTTTCTTTCCTCACAGTACGATAAGCCTGTAATGATTCACCGCTACCCAGCACAAGTAAAAGCGTTCTATATGGAAGTCGATCCTGAACGACCCGATCTGGCACTTTGCGTGGACGTGCTTGCACCAGAAGGCTATGGAGAAATTATAGGTGGCGGTCAGCGCATGGCATCACTAGAAATGCTGCGGAAACGTATAGCAGAACACAATCTACCGGAATCAGCCTTTGATTGGTACCTAGACTTGCGTAAATACGGCTCGGTACCACATGCTGGTTTTGGTATGGGTGTAGAAAGATGCGTAGCTTGGCTCTGCGGCATAGAGCATGTGCGTGAAACTATACCCTTTCCACGTATGTTATATCGACTGCGACCATAATCGAGGAAATCTATGAAAGCCGTATACATAATAGCAATCTCACTAATTTTCAGCGGTTGCGAGCAACAACTGCCATCACCAGCAAAGTCAACGAACTCACCTCCTGCAACAAGCCAACAACCAACAGAAGAGATACGATCTGGCATCACTATACCGGAAATAAAGACGCGAGAAATAAAAGGCAGCGAACTGACAATAGCTTCTAGGAACGCTCCCAAAGGCTCGCTCCTGATCATCTACTCACCGCTTTGTCACATATGCCACGATACTATGCCAAAGTGGATAGAACTATACAACCAGTTCTTCAAACCAAGAAATATTCCCTTTGTGGCTATCTCAATACTAAACGAATCCCTTACGGCAGAAAGCGTAGCTGAGTTAAAGATACCCTTCCAGGTAGCCTCGATACAAAACATAGACGCACTGATAGGATATAAGATCAAGCGTGTGCCAGTAACGATGATATTAGCCCCTGATGGTACCGTAAAGCAGCTCTGGCTTGGAGATCTAGACAAAAACGCGCTGTCTACCATAGTCACCAGCTTCTGCCCAGACTGTAACGTCGAGATAAGTCACTCACGATAGAAAGCTGCGGGCCAGCCTGCTGAACTCTTCGGGAGCTTCAGCATGCACCCAGTGCCCTGCCCGCGGCACGGTCACCAGTTCAGTGTGAGGAAACAACTTGAGTATCCCAGTCAAATCTTCATCCAAGAGATAAGAAGACCGCCCGCCCTTGACAAACATCGTCTTGCCCAAATACTGGCGATCTGACCGCACAGCAGCATTTATCGCCTCATAGTTTGCAAATATTGCCGGCAAGTTCATCTTCCAATAAAACCTTCCACTATCGGCACGAGCTAGGTTCTTTAGCAAGAAGTTGCGCACCGAAGGCTCTATACGCGCTAAAGCCTCACTTATACTCGAACGAGAGGTATGCTTGCTAAGGTCCACGCTCATTAGCGCTTCAAAAATATCTGTATGCAAAGCAGGATATGCCCTCGGAGCAATATCTACCACCATCAATCTCTCCACCTTCTCGGGATGTGCAAGAGCAAAGTGCATAGCCAATTTGCCGCCCATCGAATGACCAATAACCGCCGCTTGTCCAAGACCCAAATGTTCATACAGCGTGCAGAGATCTTCAATCATAACCTCATAACTAAACTCCTCGCTATGAGGTGAATTACCGTGATTTCTCAAATCTACAGCTATTACCATATATGTTTCAGCAAGCAACTTGCTGTGGGTGTTCCAGTTATCCAGCATACCAAAGAGGCCATGCAAAATAACAACCGGTAGACCCTCACCATACAAGCGATAGTTAAGCAGCATACCCCCCATAGTACCATCACCGCAAAAGATATGTTAGAATAGCCCACAAAAGGAGTATGGTATGAGTGAAACTAGCGAAATACAAGAGAGTCCAGAAAGAAAAGAAGCTACAGAAAACTTCATACAAGCCCGTGCAGCACTCAAAAATGGTGACCTGAACCTAGCAGAACAAAAGCTTAAACGTGCCCTGGCTCTCTGGCCAGATAACTACAATTACGTGCTACAGCTTGCCAAAGTCAGTACCCAACTCGAAAGACCACACAGAGAAGTCGAGGCTCTTCTACTACAGGCAGGATCTATAAACAAAACCACCTCTGAACCAAGAATACTGCTTGCCACACAATATGAAAAGTTAGGTTACCCACAGCGAGCACTGTCTATCTACAAGGGCATACTGAACATAGAGCCAAATAACCTGATCGTAAGAAGAAAACTTGCTCAGATGGAGCTGGACACAAGTAACCACCTTAGTTTCAACGCTTTTTTAACCGCACTGAAGTCTATAGCAGCGCAAGCACCATCCGAGACAATTACTCAGCAACCTGTTCCAGGTCAACCTCCTACTCCTACGTCAGCAGAAAACATCTTCGACCAAATACTTGAAGAACTTTCCTCTAATGAAGAGTGGAATCAACTGCTAGACTCGATACAACAGGCAAGCAGCATGATGGAAGTAGATGGGCAAATGCTGCTAGAATTAGGCAACAACTATCTCGAAGTAGGCCTTTATTCAGAAGCTCTGCAAGAATTTCAACATGCATATGAAGTGTTTGCTCAACAGCAGAAAAACGAACAAGCGGCGCTCGCCTGCCGCAGAATCGCTGATACTCTGCTTTACATGCAAATGCTGAGAGAAGCCGCTGGCTGGTGTGAATATGGCCTCAGTCTCACTCAAGAAGAAGAACTGAGACTGACATTTCTAGATGACCTTAATCGTATCTACAAAGAGCTTGGCGAAGCTGAAAAAGCTCAAGAGTACGAAAGTGAAATTAAGTCTCTCTCTCCAGAATTTGCTGAACCAGCAAGCCTCACCATTCAATTCGACGAAATACTCAGATCCGTTAGGTATGTACTTCGACCTCGACGAGGAATTGAAGGTACAGACCAGCCGTTACTTCATACTGACTACGGCGAAGTCAGCATAGGTAGATTGCAGACAAATGACATCGTCGTACCATCACCTCGCGTATCAAAGCAACACGCTAAGATCCGAGTAACCGTAAGCGGCATATTCATTACCTGCTTGAGCCAAACCAACGGCACTTACTTAAACGGCGAGCGACTAGAAACTGGCCGCGAGTACCAGATCTACCCCGGCGACACCATTGGTCTAGGAAGATCGATCGAGTTTGAACTAGTCGAAAAACCAGTTTTCTAATGCACTTCGAAATATAGCTCGTCACTATTGCAACGAATCTCCGGCACGTACATAGCGTGCCCAAGTACCGGCAAGGCCTGAAACTTGCCTGGTACCTCAGCCCTCAAAGTATACCGAATTTGCCACAGCCCTTCTGTAAGTCGCGCTATAAATAATGCTACTTTGCGGTCCCGCAGCTCTTGACAAACATAGCTAGATCTGCCGGCACTGCCATCCACTCCATCTCCACTAGCTGTCGCCAGAGAAGGCACCTGCATAGCATACAACGGCTGACCACTGCGTACTTCCACAGCCTCGAATCCCGCAGGCTTCAGGTCTTCAACGACTAAATACTCATAGTCGTTCTTAGCATCTATCGTTATTACCACCTCCACTCTGTCACCACTTTGCACCGGATCCCCGTCTTTCATAAGCACACGGTCATAAACGTAGCCCTTCAGCAACGTCGGATAGCCTACTAAACGATAGTATTCACGCTTGACGAAGATCTCGTTGCCAACAGCAGTTATCGGCTTTTCTAGACTGAAGTACTTCGCCTGTGCAGCAAAGTAGATGTTAGAGTCGCCATCTTTGCACCTGATACTTATTTGATTGCTGCCATCACGAATTAGCTTATCAGGCACTTCGAAAATGCTTGCAGCAGTAATATTTGTCACTTTCTGTGATGCTATCTGTTCACCATTCACAAAAATATCATATTCCACATCAGAGAGCTGCTCTCCACTTCTAGCCAAATACTCGTTCAGCGCAAGTACCGCTATAGCTGTGTCACGAGTATTGCTCCACGAAGCACCACGACGATTCTTAACAAGCCAGTTAACTACAGGCTCGACTAGCTGATGCTTTGGATCTATGGCCAGCAATGCTTGTAGTGCAAAAGCTGTGCTTTCGACAGCACTATCTGTCCAGCGCCAATAAAACCCCGTCTTGCCCCAATGTGCCGTTGCTATGACAGACCTATCAGATGCCTTACCTTCAACCAGTATCGAAGCATCTGGTCTATCATCTCTGTACACGCCATTTTCAAGGTTCCTAAGCAAAACCCTAGCCTCTTCTGCCTCGTTGTAGTAATGAGCAGACAGCGCAAACAATGCCAGCGAATATGCCGTAAGCCGGTTGCGATGTTGCCAGAGATTGTCAAATGCCCGTTGCTGCTGCTTGCTAATTACCCCTCCGGTATAGAGATTGTGCTTTGCCAAAGCGTGCAGCAACCAAGCCTGAAGGTCATAGTTTGTTTCCTCTTCTACCAGCTTTAGATTGAGAAAGTTTACCGCCCGCTCTAGCACATCGGAACGTACTTCTATACCAGCTTGCCTTGCTAATACCAATCCCCAGACGACATATGCAGTCATAAAATGATCGCTATTGCCTTCTTTCCACCAACCCCAACCACCATCCGCATGCTGGAAGTCATATAGACGCGCAAGACCTTCCCTGACCATCTTTTCTAACTTTCGGAGGTCTTTTTCCGCTTGGGGATGAGTCTTAGCAGCATAACTCTGCTCTACTGCCCCAAGTACTCGATGCATAGCATCTTCAGGCTTCAGCCCAAGATCACGCAGCGTTTTTGCCGTAATTACTGCCGGAAGAAACCTACTTATAGTCTGCTCGGTACAACCATATGGGTAATCTATGAGATACGGCAGAGCATCAAGTATCGTCACGGCTAGACTGGGCGTAACCTGCAGTGTCAGAGATGTGGTTTCACGCTTACGTTGAGCAGGTATATCTATGCTGAAGGTAACTTCTGAACCACGTACTTTACCAGACTTAGCAATGTATTTCTCTATGCCGCGCTCGTATACAACATACTCCTTCTCTACAGCATCAGCATAGTCACTGGTCTTAACCACGAGCTGTAACCTCGCCTTACCAGGCGACTTCACGCCAACCAGCCAATCAACTCTCTCAGTACCATTTGCTGGAACGGACACTGTAGGATCTTCTGCAACAACTGTACCATCCACTCTTACAGCCCCTACTACCTCTAGTCCTTCAACAAAAAGCGACGCTTGCACTTGCAATGGCTTATCAGTATTGTTGTTTATTACTCCAGAAACAGTAACCTCATCTTCTACTAGGAAGAAGCGTGGCGCTTGCAGACGGGCTATAAGAGGTTGAGTTGTACGAGATGAAGTTTCGGCAATCCCAAAGCGATTTGCAGCTACCGCACGTGCCGTAGCATGCCAAGTAGTTAGCGAATCAGGATAGGTAAACTTTACTTCTGCCTTACCCTGCTCATCAGTAACTATATCAGGCTGCCAAAAAACCGTGGCGCTAAAATCGCTGCGCACAATGATCTTAGCAGTGCCCTGACCGGCGTCCAGCTCGCCGTTCATTAGTTGCATCTCCTTAGAACTAACATCACCTCTTCCAGGCTGAGGTTCAGCAGGAGGGACAGGAGGGGCAGGAACAGCCTCAGCTACAGGCTTTGCCTCACCAAGTACACCTAGATCGCTAGGAGCTTCTTTATACTCTCCTTTCGACTTAGCAACCTCAACTGAAACTGGTAACAACTTCACATATGGCCTACTATCGAATGAAGTGTGAGTCTGCACACCATGTGAACGCTTCTGCCCATAAAAGTATTTGCGAGGATCACCAGCATAGTCACCTTGTATGTAGAAGACTGCTTCATCGACAATTCCCAACGCAACTTCGGCACTTACAGGCTGCCCTTTATCATCTTTAGTAGTTATAGTTAGCGTGCCAGATTCCCGCGGCAAATAAGTTTGCTTATCAGTCGCCACCTCGACGGTTAAAAAGTTCTCTGTGGGTGGCACCACTACCTGCTTGGTATCGGTATAGTGCTGCGTGCCAAAGACCATAGAACCCGTAAGATAAACGTTCGGGACATACTTTTCGTCGAGTTCTAATTCAAGTAGCTTCACCTGACCAGTCATCTCAACTACACGAGCTTGATAAATCCGCTCACCTTCTACGGAAAACAGCACATATCGACCATTGGTAGGTGCAACCAACATCACCCTAGCTGTTTGCCCAACCTTGAAAGTGTCCTTATCTACGATGACCTCAACACTATCCTGCTTGTAACCGATATCATTGGTCTTCGTAGTAACTACCCACAGAACAGTCTCAGCTTTAATCGGCGGAGCGTTCTTGTCAGGACTGATCCAGCTAACCCGATAATAACCTTCTCTATCTGGTATGAAGAATACCTCAGCGTTGCCATCCTTATCAGTTTTGACAGTAGTTTGTAGGATCTCTTCCTGTTTGTAACCTCTAAATTCAGGTTGCAAGGCGAGCCTACCAGGCAAAAGTGACGGCTGATCTGTACGAGCTAACTGCTCATGGGTGTATTCCTTGCCAAAAGAATCTACCCAAACCTCGTGCCAGTACTCACGTGTGATACGTACCTTGCCTTCGACTTCAACCGGCTGATCGTTTGCATCAAGTGCTTTAACCTCAAGCAAGGCTTTTTCGCGCGGTTTATAGACATACCTTTTCGGAGAGAGATAGACAAAGTAACGCTGATTACCTATGCGCAGACTGGCAGTGCCTACGATTTCTCGTCGCGAAGTGTCGACAACCCGTGCCTCTATTCCGTACTCATACCCTTGAGCAGAACTTTGTGTCTCTATTAGCAAAGTTGCTCGTCCTTCGGCGTCGGTCTTTAACTTCTCACGCTTTATCACTGTCCTCTGTCCATAGTCATAATCAGGCATAGACAACTCATAGTACCAGTGATACTCTTTCTCCGGTCTCCAGTAATGATAGAAGGGCCTTTGATAGACGATTACTTCTACATCTGCATCAGTTACAGGGCCGCCAAAGTAATATTCTGCCTTTATCACTACACCGACTTTCTCACCAAGACGGAATGCCTTCTTACGCCCATTTTCTTCAGGAGTTTGAACAGAGAGTTTAAATTCAGGTAGCTTATACTCTTCAAGCCGGAAAAGCCGGGCACTACCCAGCTTCTTTCTCGCTGACTGCCCGTCTTTGAGAGACAGAGCAACTAACTCCAACCGATACTGACCAAGCGGCATAGCATCGGTTAAGTTTAGTTCCCCCCAAGCACTGCCGAACGAATTTAGTTTGACTTTTTGCTCAGCGATCTTACTACCTTGAGGATCATAGAACTCTGCCATCAGCTCTGCACCGACAGGAATGGTATACGAAGCACCATCATAGACTCTGGCGGTAAACTTCCATTTGACCGTCTCATTAGGTCTATAAGCCGGCCTATCAGTAAAGGCATACACGCGCCAGTCGTCCCGTTTATCCTGATAGTACGAATATGCATAAACGCTACTATTGACAAAAGCTTGTCTATCACCCAAAGCCGCTAATGCTAGAAAGCTACTGTTTTCCACAGCCAAATCAATAAACGCTAGTCCGTCTGAGCCAGTAACCGCAGTATAGTACTTAGACTTATACCTGCCAGAGTCATAATCATAATATTGAGATTGCTGCCAGACTTTAACTTGTGCAGCAGGTATCGGCGCTCCAGTTAAGGCATCACAGACGTAGGCTAAGATCTGCTTCTTGCTTTGTTTCACTACGATGCTCAGATCGCTGACAAGTATTAGCTCGCGGGCCTGCTGCTTACCACTAACAGCCTCTATTATGTAAGCTCCAGGCGACAATTTGTCACCAAGCCGGAGGACCTCAGTTCCCGGAAGATGCTCCTCTTGCGGACCTCCTACTGTCTTAGTCCAGGAGCGTACCTTTCGATTGGCTGTAATGGAAATGCCTTTCACAAACAAGTAGACTGAGTGGACACCTTCTTTGTTCAGGTTTAAGTCTTCCAATAAGTCTACTTTGTAAAGCGACAGCTCTATCTGCTCCACATTACGCCAAGAAAGTATATATTCTATCTCTGAGTCAGGCAGAAAAACGCTCGTCACGAACACTTCTAGCTTAGGTTCTACTATGTCCTGCCTATGCCTAACTACTTCATCATAGAAGCGGCTCTCACCCTCTTTGAACTCCTGCAAGAAGCGGTCGTAAAGCTCTAGGGCACGCTTGTAGTTCGGCCCTGCACGATACTCACCCGTATCGAGCAAAACCATCTTACCGTGGCTTTCCTGCCAGAGAGCATACCTATAGAGGGCATCGTCGTACCACTCAGTGGCCTTACCATAAGACAGAACTGCTTCGTAAGCGGCCACGATCTCATCACGGTCGCTGTGCTGAGAGTTCTGCAACGTTAATGCAAGTAAATAACTCGCATGTGCTCGGTCACGAGCGTCGACAGCTATCTTTTGGTAGTTTCTAATCAACTGAACATCTATCCAATTACCATACAAACCATAGTAATAATAGTTATCTCGCCAGCTTGGTTCGGCCATTTTACGCAAAATAGCTATGTAGCGGCTGCGAGCAAGTTCCATTTGCCTTGAGCCTGCCCAATAGTCAAGCGCTTGCAAGTAGTACTGATAGCCAGCTGACCAGTCACGCAAGTCTCCGCGTAGCCACCAAAAATCTGCAAGAGATTCGCAAGCTTGAGCCCATGCTTCGTCTCTAATTTTATCGGAATAGATCTCAGTAAGCGGTTTGAGAGCAGGTTCATAAAGGCTCTGATCAGAAGTACTCGAAGCTGCCATAGAACGCCACAGACTATCTGCAGTACGCACTTTTAGCCACCGAGCTTCTCCTTCAGGTAGAGAGGACATATCAATAGATTTGTATATCTCATAGGCAAGGGCGTACGAAGCCTCGTCATAATACTTATCAGCTTCTGCTCTCATTTTTTGATACCCTGGCTGACGCTGAGCATTCGAGTTATGTTCTGCGACTAGCACTACGCAGACAAGAAAGACAAGTATCTTTTTCATAATAAAACTTCGTCAAAGTAAGGCTCTTAGTGGCGATATACATTCGGGTTTGTCATAAAGGGGCGAGTTTACGCTGCTGGATACCTCGTAGCTTTCAAGTTTGCCTGTATAGGGCTTAAGCATAGCCAACAACTCATTTATATCGTCATGATTTTTAAGCCAGCGAAGCTCATCCTCAGGTGCAAGTATTGCTGCCATTCGGTGATGCAGACGAGCTACAAACTTATTTGGTGGTACAGTGATTATCGTGCAAGTCTTCAGTGGTATACCAGTTGTCGGATCGCTCCATTCTTCCCACAATCCAGCCAAGGCAAACAGCTCACCAGCTGGGCGGTGTACATATACTGGCTGGCGCTTTCCTGATGTGCCGATCCATTCATAAAACCCGTCGGCGGGCACTATGCACCTGCGACGCAACAGTGCTGCCTTAAAAGAAGGCTTCTCAGCTAATGTCTCTGCGCGAGCGTTTATCATACGATTGCCCACAGCAGGATCCTTAGCCCAGCTTGGAACAAGTCCCCATTTGAAAGAAGTAAGTACTCTATGGCCATTCAAATTCACGATTGCTGCCACCTGCTGCGAAGGAGCTATGTTGTAGCGAGGACTTATTTCAAATATCACTTCCTCAACACCAAATCTATTAACTACTTGCTGAGTAGAATGATACAGGGTAAATCTTCCGCACATAGGATACCTTTTTTTATAAACCTTTTTATGTTTTGTATAAACTCTTTATGTAACCAGTAGAGTAGCCGAACGGCAAAAAAGTTCCCGAAGAAGAGAAAAAAATCCTCAGCGCGAAAAATTTTCCGCTGCAGTATAAGAAGACGGCTATTATAATTAAAAAAATTTCCTGCCGAAGGAGGGTAGCATGTTAGCCTGTCCGAGGTGTAAGAACGTAGTAAGTGAAGACCAGCTATTTTGTAGAAACTGCGGGACAAAATTTGACTCGGAGTTTCAGTTTTCCCTACGTGGCTTTAATCTCCCTGTAGAAAAACCCATATACAAGCCAAATTTCGAGCTGATTGTCCCCCGTACCAGCATCTTTTACCGACTACTACTACCCGTGTCAGCGTGCATTTTGATAGTCGGCATAATAACATTACTTCCGACTACTCCCTCGAGCTCTTTCTATGATAAACAATCCGCTACCATCTCTAAGATTGATAGGTCATACTTGGGAGTATATTTGGCAACAAGTGACTCAGAATGGGCAGGAGCAGTAATAGACAACATCAGTGAGCTAGGACCAGCCGAAAGAGCTGGTCTACGCAGCGGAGACATAATTGTAGAAGCTAATTCTAGGACAATCAGCAGTCCAGATGAGCTAGTAGATTTCCTCACAGCAACGCCGGCCGGCAGCGATATAACCCTCAAAGTAGTACGCGATCACAGAGAGTTTTATGTTAACCTAACCACAGCTTCGAGAGCAGAGCTAAGGGGTCGTCCGAGCCCACAACAAGGCTTCCTAGGAGTTGCAGAACTGGATCAAGTTGATATTGAAACGACCCAATTCTTGCACTCATGCGAGCTGGCAATAGGAGCAGCAGACAGCAGATTGCTTTCTGCAAGTACGCATACATGCAAGCCAGATGCTCTCTCCAAGGACAGTCAGTGCACACATACAGCTGCCGAATATTTGCTTGAAACCAATAGTGCCGTCAGAATAGGTAGGGTACTAGACGGCACAGCTGCTGCTAAAGCAGGCCTCAAAGAAGGAGACATAGTGCTTGCTGTAGATGGTAATCTTACTCGCACACCTGAAGAGTTAAGCCGTTGGATTCGATCGCGAGCTCCGGGCCAGAAAACTTCTCTAGCCCTGTTGCGCGATGGACAACTTTTGTATCAACCGGTAACTATGGGGCGTAGATAGAGTCATATGACTCTCATCTCGCTATGGCATCCAGAGTAGGTATCTAAAGTATAAGCTCAGATAGACTATCAGAACGGTAAAAAGTCCGAGTCCGGAGCAGAATTTACCCAAAATCACAGCTAAATAGCTCAAATATAAATTACATTCTTCGGAGCACCACTTCCTAATAAGCAAACTAAATGACAAGTTGAAAACACTGATCAAGATAAGCACTTTAATAAGAAACCAATTAATAGTCTCTTCTCCCCTTGTACCCAACTTTATCAAACTTGATCCCAGTACGATACCAAGCGACACTATGCTAATAACCAGACACACCAGCGAGGCAAGTATTATCAGTCCAGATTCCACAACCGAAGGTTTTATAACAGTTGCCTCTATCGGTTTAGCCATCTCTAGCTGTTCATGTGGTATTTGTTTACACCTAAGGCAGATACCACTTACGGGATCTAGCTGATCCGATTTATGACATACTTCGCAGCGCGTAAGCCCTTTCTGTCGAAGAATAACAAACTTCATACCAATCAACAGTATACAAGTTTGTGCTTTCTAGCAAGTACTCACATACGGCAAGTCTACCCGCTCCGCACAAAAAATTTACGCGCATTTTGCGCAACTTATTTTCAGATCTACCGAAAATAGTGGCGAGCCAAAAGTACTACTAATGTTTTCAGGAGATTGATAATAAATTATGGTAAGAGCTATAAACAATAACTTATCTACTTCTACTTCAACTAATAACAACTTATATACAGTCAAAGCAGGTGACACTCTTTCTAGGATAGCCAAAGATCACGGCGTCAGTTTACAAGATCTAATCAAGGCAAATCCTCAAATCAAAAACCCTAACCTCATACTTCCCGGCCAGCAGGTTAACATTCCGGCAGCAAGGCAAGGCAACTTAAGCGGGATTCCGGTTAGCACTGGCTCGGTAAATACAGAAAGACCAGCGAACATCTCTGGGCCGCAGGTTACTACTACCTCTCAACCAAACACTACGAACACAGTAAGATACGATGGTACGCGACCTGCGCCTGGAACCACGAACACTCGTGCCTGGGAGCCCATAAATGCTCCTCTTACTAATGATCCTTCTCAGCGCAGTGCAGAAAACTACGCTAATGTAATCAACCAGTTCGCCGTAGCCAACAACCCGCGCTACACGCCTCGTGAGGGCAACACATACTGCAACATATACATGTGGGACGTAACGCGAGCGATGAAAGCGGAAATCCCTCACTGGGTAGACAGAAATGGCAACCCGACCGGCGTGGGACAAGGCCGCGAGCTAGATGCAAACGCTACGCATCGCTGGATGCATGAGCACGGAGCGAGGTTCGGTTGGCGTCAAGTTAGCGCCGAAGAAGCACAGCGCTTAGCAAATCAAGGTTTCCCAACGGTGTTCACGTGGGAAAACCGTGGCGGTATAGGGCACGTTGGTGTAGTTCGTCCAGGCAACTTCGACAGCCGTCTTGGGCCTGCTATCGCTCAAGCAGGACGGATAAACACTAACAACGCGCATGCTGGAAACATCTTCTCCAGCTACAGGACGCCTACTTACTGGGTCAATGATCGTGGTACTTCTGTAGGAGGCTCGCAGCCTGCCCCAACGCCAGCACCAACTCCACAACCTCCTACTTCTTCGGTTCCGCAAGTAGATCTCCAAAGAGGCTCTACAGGACCAGAGGTAAGGAAGCTACAAGACAACCTAGTGAAGCTCGGCTACATGACGCGTGACGAAGTCAATACCGGCCCCGGTATATTTGGTCCGCGTACCGAAGCAGCAGTAAAGCGCTTCCAAGCGGCAAACGGCATACCTCAAACAGGCTACTTTGGGCCTATGACCCGCACAGCTATGGAAAAGGCTTTGCGAGCAGATCGGCCTACTACTCCACAACCCACGCCTCAGCCACCAAGCACAACTCCAAGTAGTTCAAATGCTATACTCAATGAATACAATCCAACTGGCGCATCTGCTAGGACTGCCCGTCAAGATGGTCTACCAGGTGGCGTCAGCTCATCGCACAGGATGGCTGAGAATGATCTCAATAGAGTTCTGAAATATAAGGAAGCAATCGAGCAAGCTGCAGCTAAGCACGGATTGCCGCCGGCACTACTTGCAGCGATAATGAGCCGAGAATCGCGTGGTGGCGCTGCTCTAGACAGCAGAGGCTTAGGCGACGGAGGTAATGGCTTTGGGCTTATGCAGATAGACAAGCGCTATCATCGTCCCGTAGGCGATCCCTACAGCGCCGAGCACATCGATCAAGCTGCCGGTATCCTTAAGAACATGTGGGATCAGGTTAAGGCTAAGCATCCAAACTGGCCGCCAGTACAGCAACTAAGAGGTGCAGTAGCGGCATATAACTCTGGCGTAGGAAACGTACAGACGATCGAGCGAATGGATATAGGCACTACCGGCAACGATTACTCAAACGACGTCTGGGCCAGAGCGCAGTTCTATTCCAAATATTTCGGCGGCACAACCTCACCGACTACAGGAACAGGTCCTACCACAGGAACAACCCCGAGCACTGGGGCTCCGTTCGATGGACGCTATAGACCAGCACCATCACTTGCAGATGTAAAGGCTGGCAAAGCAGAACTACGCATAGGCCACGAAGGTGAAGCAGTACGACACCTACAGCGGCTGCTCGGCGTAGAAGTAGACGGTAAGTTCGGTCCACAAACAAAGCGCGCCGTAGAAGAGTATCAGCGTGCACATGGGCTTAAACCAGCAACAGGAAGCGAGGGTGCCGTAGGTAAGACAACTCTAGAGCACCTAGAGCGGACTGCTGCGTCTGGCGGTACTGGAAGTGTCTCAGGCATCTCTGAAAAAGGCAGAAGGCAAATGGAAGAGATGCTAAGAGTAGCTCGTAACGACAGTTGGGGTCGGCGTCCCGACGGTTACTGCTATATGCACGTCTCTAAATATATCGACCGCGTGGGCTACGGTAACATCCGGCCAGGTGGTTTCGATAATGCCATACCTTCTACGCACTGGCGCTATGCCCGCCACTTCGCTGATTACCTCAATCAGAGAGGGCCGGACGGCAGATTTAACTATGAGCGCCTTGGCCTTAAGAAGCTGAATATCACTAACCCA
Organism: Blastocatellia bacterium; assembly: GCA_025057015.1. Taxonomy (GTDB): domain Bacteria; phylum Acidobacteriota; class Blastocatellia; order Chloracidobacteriales; family JADJPF01; genus JANWYG01. The sequence goes on along the minus strand of JANWYG010000010.1, from coordinate 456,307 downwards.
TATGACGCCCCGCCAGGAGCTATCGTAGTCGTGAGAGCTGGTACCCCTGGCACTAGGCACCCTGAAGCCGGCGATATAGCTATTGCTGATGGCCGTGGTAATTTCTTCAACGGTGGCATGATGAGTTACGGCGGTAGACAAAATTTCCCGCCAGGAAATAACTACGTGCTAGGTATATACGTTCCTGCATAAGCTTTACCGAATACAATTGTCAAACTCCTAGGGAGAGAGGCTACTTTTTCTCTCTCCCTTTTTCCCCTCCCAAGAACACTTCACAACGGCCGTGAAATTTGCCACTATAGTCAAAATTCAAATATAGAGGTGAGGATGCGCTTCCCGTTAGGATTTACCTTAGCCCAAGCCAGGCACCGCGCAAAGATGGAAAAAGCAGGCATAAAAAGATACCCCACAGTGCTGATGTTAGAACCTTTGTACACGTGCAACTTAGCCTGTCTTGGCTGTTCTGTAGGACGCTACACTGGCAAGTTAAAAGACCGTATGCCGCTGCAGACCTGCTTTAAAGCCGTAGATGATTGCGGTGCTCCTATAGTCAATATCTGTGGAGGTGAACCTACGCTCTATCCCGAACTCAAGCAGCTCGTAGAAGGACTACACGCAAGAGACAAATATGTGCTGCTTTGCACAAACGCTCTCAAGCTTGATGAGAAAGTCTACGGCGTCATACCGCCAAGCGATAAGCTGCTACTAATGATCCACTTAGATGGAATGAGCGAAACACATGACTTCATATGTAACCGCAAAGGTGTCTTTGACAAAGCCGTGGAGATGATACGCAAAGGCAAACAGTTGGGCTACTACGTTTACATAAACACCACAGTATACAAAGAAACGAAAGTAGAAGAAGTAGAGCAGCTCTGCAAACTAGTCGATGAGCTCAACGCCAATGGGATACTTATTTCGCCCGGCTATCACTACGAAAGCGTAGACCGAGATATATTCCTTACTAGAGACGAAATCCACAGCAAGTTCAAAGCAATACGTAGCTTCGCTCACAAATACAAAGTCAATGCAACCCCAACTTTTCTAGACTTTGCTGCCGGACTACTCGAACTACCTTGTTCGCCATGGTCTACGGTGAACTATACACCTAAGGGTTGGAAAGCCCCTTGCTATCTCATAGAAGGTGGTGGGTACTTCCAAGACTGGGATACGTTTTGGAAACAGACCGATTGGGCGTATTGGGAAAGTCGCCAAGATCGACGATGCCAAAACTGCAAGATGCATAGCGGCTTTGAACACAGCGCTGTAGAAGCATCTATGCAGACACTTACCGGCAAACTGAGATTAGCCGTCTGGTCACTTAGATAATGCTTCGGTTTAGACAACCCAAGATAGAGTCAGCCAAGCAAACGCCGCAGTGGCTGGTCATCCTACAGGACGCTCTACCAACAATAACAGACGGAGAAGCAGTATCTATCGATCAGATATTGCTCGTAGGCGACATCTGGTTGAGCAATAGACAAGCCTTGTTAGCAGAACTAAACGACTGCCCCAGCAATGCTACAGATGCCGAAATTGTAGCCCGACTGTGGCAAATACACGCTATAGCCACTCCGTTAAAACTACAGGGTATGTTCGCGTTCTATGTCTACGACTCAAGTAGACGCCAAGGCTGGCTAGTACGTGATAGCTCTGGCAGTCGGACAATATATTACAGCGACAAGACGGCTGGAGCTAGACTACGCAACGTTGCAAGTAGTCTTAGCAAGCGTACAGTTGATCTAGTAGCACTCAGAGACTATCTATGCTGTGCGTTCGTCCCTGACAAGAGAACGCTACTAAAAGGAATATGTGAAGTTCGTCCAGGAACACTGGTCGAATTCCCCCAAGGCAAAGAGCACATTTATTGGCAAATAGAAGAACGCGTAACAGCTCAAGGACAGCTACAGTGGCATGCAGAGCGCTTGCGCAAACTACTTGAACAAGTCATCAGCGAGTATCTACCTCAAGATGAAGACGTAGGCGTGTATCTCTCGGGAGGCATAGACTCAAGTGCTGTAACAGCTCTGGCAAAGCTACTACACCACAAGCCAGTTCATACCTACTCGATACACTTCGGAACAGAAACGCCAAACGAACTAAAATTTTCCTCACTCGTGGCTGAGCACTGCCAAACCAAACACACGATAATAGAAATTACACCACAGCAGATGTGGCAACTGCTGCCACAAACGATGAGCATATTAGACGATCCGATAGGCGATCCGCTCACAGTGCCTAACCTTATACTCGGACAAGACGCGGCCAAAACCTGCAAGGTGATACTAAATGGCGAAGGTGGGGATCCCTGTTTTGGTGGCCCCAAAAATCAGCCGATGCTGCTTAGACAACTCTACTCTGCCAATCACAGGTCTGAAGTAGAAGACTACCTAACTTCGTTTCAAAAATGTTCGGATGACCTACCTCACCTGCTCAAACCGGACATCTATCAACAAGTCAAACAAGAGAGTTACTTTTTCGAGGAGGACCTGAAAATAGAGGCTAGCTATCTCAACAAACTGATGTTCATCAACACTAAATACAAGGGTGCTGATCACATACTGACTAAGGTAAATAACATAACTAGCGAGCTTGGACTATCCGGACGCTCACCGTTGTTTGATCGTCGAGTGGTAGAACTCAGTCTAGAGATACCGCCTGAATTCAAGCTACAAGGTGCGCGGGAAAAGGCTGTTCTCAAGGCCGCCGTAGCTGATTTACTTCCTGAAGCCATACTAAATCGCCCCAAAAGTGGGATGATGGTTCCCGTACAGTTGGGATTTAGAAAGTACTGGAATAAACCCGCCAGAGATCTTCTCCTTGATAAAAAAGCTCTAATATACGATTATCTACAGCCATCGTTGATAAAGGCCTGGCTAGACTACCGCGGTGATCTTTGGTCCAGATACGGCGTCAAACTTTGGTTAATAGCCAGTCTAGAATATTGGCTACGAGCAAACCTTTAACCGAAAGTATCTGGATAGGCATCATAAGTAATAGTAGGAGAAGAATACACAAACGGCACTATATAGTACACATCTTCTTGCACAGGAACTAGAGCTTCTTCAGAGCGACTCCTGGCTATACCAGATGAAACTGCCTTGAGAAGCTCTACCGGTGCCAGTGATTCAAGCTCCAGGTAGTTACCTTCCTCGAGCCACTTGATCTCTTCTGGTAGCAATGACTGACGTACTTCTTGCGGCAAGAGCTCTGCAAGTTTAGCTATCTCGGCAGACTTCATCGACATAAATCCTTTTTGATTCATCACCTGCCGAGGCAACAGTCCTAAGTCGTATATTGGTACTTGTTGCTCGCCAAACCATTTCTTATCTTTCCTAAGCTGACTCGACAGTAAAACACCTTGGACTGAACAATCGTGCAAAGCAAAGACCTTAAGCTCAGGATTTTGGTGCAACATCTCCATCACGGGTTCAAATATCTCCTTCGGGTAACCGTCTAAACTAAGGACTGCACAATTGTTCTCAAAATGAAAATTATTAGCTATGAGAAACTGTGCTATCGAAGCCTTATCCGTTACTACGACGCGGTCGAAACTATACTGCATCACTTCACCGTCTGGCGTAGGCAGAGCTTTCGGTCGCAAAGGCAGGAGTCCATGTATCTCACCATTCACCTCCTGCCACTTCCTGACGAGGCTCGCCAGTTCGTCCACGGTTGGACTCGGTCCATACTTTTCGCTAATATTCACAAGAGTCGTCACAAGTAAGAACACAAGTCCAACCCCAACAAGCAGTAAACCAGAAGTACTTACAAAAAAAGTAATTAGAAGGCCAGGTAACATAAAGAGAATGCCGAGGATGAACGAAACAACTGCCAGAAAACTCGGTTTACCCTGTTTCTCATAGCGAGCCAGGCTTCTAGTTAGGTAGTAGCAAAACTGTTTTTCCGTAAAAAAAAGAGTATGGTTTATCGAGATTTTCTCTATAGCCTTTGCTATCTTCGTATCAGACAGCGGTATCCCAGAAAAAGGATCGAAGACAACCCTATGTTGACATTTAGAGCAGACTTTTCCATTGGCCACACTGGAGTAGGTAAACTTTCTATTACCGCACTTAATACATTTGATTCCACGCATATCAGCAACCGTTCTTCTTGCCTCTACTGCTGCTTATTTCTATCTTGACCGGCTGTACCTTCCATATCTCCTGAGCATACTGCATTATTGTCCTATCACTTGAGAACTTGCCTAGTCTAGCAGTATTGAGGATAGACATTCTGTCCCACTTATCAGGTTGTACATATGTCTCATCCACCCGTTGTTGGCAGTCCAAGTATGACTGAAAGTCGGCAAGCAACATATACCTATCGCCACCATCTACAAGGGAATGGTAGATAGGATGAAACAAGTCCCGCTGATGAGGGCTGAAAAATCCGTCGCGGATCATATCCAGCACACGACGTAGCTCAGCGTTTGACGAGTAATAAAACCGCGGATCATAAGTTGACGACAACTGTTGAACTTCATCGGCCGTAAGGCCAAAGATGAAGATATTCTCAGGTCCTACTTCCTCATAGATCTCTATGTTTGCACCATCCATAGTACCTATGGTAAGGGCACCATTAAGGCCTAGCTTCATATTGCCTGTGCCGGAAGCTTCAGTTCCAGCTGTAGAGATTTGCTCAGAAAGTTCAGTAGCAGGTATGATCCTTTCAGCGAGAGAAACTCGATAATCGGCCAAGAAAACTACTTTCAACAGGTTACGTACTCCTGGATCATTGTTCACAAGATAGGCCACAGAGTTTATCAGCTTAATTATCAGCTTAGCCATCTTGTAGCCTGGTGCAGCTTTGCCGCCAAAGATAACCGTGCGCGGCACGAAATCAGCGTTAGGATTATCTTTGATGCGGTTATATCTAGCAATAACCTGCAGCACGTTTAGCAGTTGGCGCTTGTACTCGTGTATGCGCTTTACCTGTGTGTCAAACATCGAATCGATGCTTACTTTCACGCCTGTCTCACGCTCTATAAGTTTTGCCAGCGACTCTTTATTTGCCAGCTTCACAGCTCGCCACTGAGCGCGGAAAGCACTATCTTCAGCATAAGGCTCAAGCCGCTTCAATTCATAGAGGTTAGTAATCCAACCTTCGCCTATGACTTCGCTAATCAATGCTGACAACCGAGGATTACACTTGTGCAACCAACGGCGCTGCGTAACTCCGTTCGTCTTGTTGTTAAACCTCTCGGGATAGAAATCATAGAAATCATGAAACAAATCCCGCTTGAGTATCTCCGTATGCAGCGCTGCTACACCGTTAACACTATGGCTACCGACTATGGCAAGATATGCCATACGAACAGATTTCTGCGGCCCTTCTTCTATTAAAGACATGCGCTTCCACTTAGCTACGTCGTCAGGATACCTAAGCCGTACGGATTCCAAAAAGCGATAGTTAATCTCATAGATTATCTGCAAATGGCGCGGCAAGATAGACTCTAGCATAGAAACCGGCCATTTCTCTAGCGCTTCAGGCATCACCGTATGGTTAGTATAAGCAAACGTCTTCTGCGTAATGTCCCAAGCCTTATCCCAGTCCACGCCCTCGACATCTACAAGCAGCCTCATCATCTCGGCTATAGCCAGTGCCGGATGCGTATCATTCAACTGTATAGCATTCTTTTCCGGAAATTCATCGAAGGTATTGTGGTTCTTCTTGTACCTGCGAATTATGTCTTGCAACGAAGCACTTACAAAGAAATATTCCTGTTTTAGCCGAAGCTCTTTACCAGAATAGTTATTATCGTTTGGATAGAGCACCTTAGATATGATCTCAGACTCGTTCTTTTCGCGTAGGGCGCGCATGTAGTCGCCATCATTGAAATACTTCATGTCGAACTCTCGCGTGGCAAGAGCAGACCACAAACGCAAAGTGTTGACCGTATTGTTATGATATCCCGGAATAGGAATGTCATATGCCATCGCCATCACTTGCTCAGTGTCTATCCACTCACTTACCAACTTACCAGAAGAAGACTTGTACTGTAACACCTTACCATAGAAGTTGACTGGGTAGAGATACTCTGGGCGAGGTATCTCCCAAGGGTTGCCGTAACGCAACCAATTGTCAGGCGATTCTACCTGACAACCGTCTACTATCTTCTGCCTAAAAATGCCATATTCGTAGCGTATGCCATAGCCATAGCAAGGTATTTCAAGCGTCGCCATAGAGTCGAGAAAGCATGCGGCAAGTCGCCCCAAGCCACCATTACCAAGCCCTGCGTCCATCTCTACCTGACGCAGCTCATCCAAGTCATAGCCTAGCTCACGCATGGCTTCCTCGAAATCCGCAAGCAACCCCATGTTGATCAAGCTGTTACCTAGCGACCTGCCCATGAGAAACTCCATAGACAGGTAATAAACTCGCTTGACATCTAGGTCATAGTATGTCTGCTGCGTCTTCAGCCACTTTTCTATCAACCTGTCCCGAATGGTCAAGACAAGGCTTTGGAAGGCAGTAAGAGGCGTAGAAGTATATGTATCCCGACCTAGGGAAAACTCGAGATGGTCTAGAAAACTCGTCTTTAAAGACTCCTTATCAAATCCATGATAAAGCTGCTTAAGTTGCTCGTGGTGAACAGACATCGAAAACTCCTATCGTCTGAGTCGTTGACTAGGATGACCTATATGAAAATGCGGTCCTGTCGAAATACCAGGTACGGCATGGCGAAAGGCCATAAACGGTATGTCATTACTGGTTAGATAGTAAAACAGCCATTGACCTTCTTCAGAGTCAGGATGTACTGGTACATCAGCCGAATTAGCGTGATCCCATCCCATGCGCGTATGGGTCTCACTTTGGCCATAAGCACTGATCGGCATCTTTTTATTAAATTGCCGTTCGAAGGCTATAGAAATATCTTCGACAAAGCTCAAATCCCAATTGGCACGCCCAGCATAACTGACCAGTGGTAGCACTTGTACGCCAGAAGTTGCATAGGCATAGATAATAGGCAAAAGCTTCAGATCTCTATTGCGCACTCGATCAAGTCTGTTGCGTAGCTCTGCAGCTTCTACCTGCAACTGTTTTATCAGGGTCTCCCTATGGGCTATCCTCTTGTCAAGTCCCTCGACACTGCGAGTTAACGCCCTAAGCTGCTTGCGTGCTTTATCAAGACGAGCCTTGTAATGGTAATATCGCTGCTCTACCTCTTCGTTAAAGCTGCTATTATGAAGTACTGGTAAGTCCATAGCAGCTCTAGCCTTGTGTAACTCTTCTTCTAAAACGGCTATCTCTCGCTGCAACGGCTCTATCTGTGGTTTATCAGTCTGTAAAGTCAATTTATCTTTCTCAAGAGACTTACGTAGCTCGGCTATACGAAAACCTATCCTCGTCACCTGGGGCTGAAGCCAGTTGTTAGCTACTCGAAACATCTCTTCAGTACCTACTGCCGAATTAGACACTACAGTCGTAGAAGTATCTGCAGAAAGCACCTCAGCAAGTATTGCTTTGTCTACTGAGTCTACGACTATCTCCTTTGGCAAGGCATCCGCGACAGCAGGTAAGACGTCAGCTGTTGCAGATACTGACACAGCCTCCGAGGAAACATCCTGGCGGCCACCACGCAGCAGTAAAAACCCTCCGACAAGGCTTATAGACGTTAAATAGACCAAGGCCACTACTCGTAAACCTAATGGCAGAGCCCTCCAGTAGTAGCTCAGTTTCTTCATCACTCCTCTTTTAGAGACATATATCTTCTGAATGCATTTAGATCTGCCCTGAGAGCTCCTGTACGTGCTCGCGGCGCAAGATAGCCCTGAGCTATTTCAGCCCTGAGGCTAGCGTACCATATCTGTGGTGACGACACAAAATGTCCTTCTCGTAGCCAGAAAGGCTCTGTAGGTAAGCTAAGAGCATAAAACCAGTTGATTAGCTCCGTCATCTCAGCATCCCAATCAGCAATCTTATCGGAACGCTTCCGTAAACCTCCATCAGCCGGCAGCCACTCTTTGCTAGCCGGTTTGTAGTTTGCTTTAGCAATCTCGTCATAACCACCATTTAAGCCAAGTTCGCGTTGACGATAAAATACGCGCAAGACCATAGCAGCGTCTAAAGCAGCGTACCTGATCTGGTCTTCGCTAAGAGGCCGGCTTGCCCAATCACTCCCCTGGAAGGATTTGTCCAACTCTACGTCGAAGTATTTTTTCGCAAGATCTGCTAGCCTTAGCCCCCGCCTCAGTCCAGTATGCCTCTTTTCAGCAGAAAATGTGCACCAGACGTTACGTACCGTCCACCCCAGACATTTTTTGAGCATGACAGTATCAAAGTTTGCAAAGTGTATCACCTTGCAGACGTCAACATCGAAGGCAATCTCTCGAATAGGCCTCAAGTCCAGCTTGCACATACAATCGATAACCCAGACTTGAATGTTTGGCTCTTGTCCTACGGCAAGTTGTATGAGAGATATCTCGGCGTTATCATCGTCCGATAAGCCCGTCGTTTCTGTATCAAGTCCTAATATCCTGACTCCAGCTAGCGCTCCTACACAGGCTTCTAGTAGCTCAGGGCTGTTGACATAAACCACTTTTTCCATAGAAAAACCAGCTTAGACTTTTCATAGTCAAGATTCTTATAGTAACATGTTTTGGATGGCTAATTATAGCAACGAACTTCCTCTTTGATATGAAAATAACATAATACCGTGAAGCACTTGGAGCTTGAAGAAGTATCCTGCTCAACGGAGAGGGATACATGTTGATAGGAATAATACTCATCCTTCTTGGAATAACCCTTCTAGCGCTTGAGATGAAAGTAGCCGGCTTCGGTATTCTCGGAGCACTGGGCACGGTGATACTTCTTGCTGGGTTAGTAGCTATCTTTGGCCTGAGTACAAACACTCTACCGATGCTCGCAAGCGTCGCTCTAGTCCTAATAGTAGCAGTTCTGTTCATAGTCCGAATAGTACAAAAAGCTAGAAGTAGCAAAGTAACAACTGGCGAAGCTGGAATGATAGGTCTTGAAGGTACAGCAGAGTCAGACATTTTTCGTACCGGTAAAGTCAAAGTCAGAGGTGAACTGTGGGACGCATACTCTACAATGCGAATCGAGCGCGGCACAACAGTCAAGATAGTCGGCATAAAAGGCCTCAGATTAGAAGTAGCTGCTGCTTCACCCGAGGAATCGTTCAAGAAATTGTCCTCAGTAGTAAACCCTCTTGACTAAAGGAAGCTCTCAGAATAGTTTTTAGATTTTTGATCCAACATAGTCTCTGTCGACTCATAACAGTAGTTGATATAACAGAATAGGCAAGTCTGCGAGGGAGAAAGGCATGGAAATTTTTATACCTCCTCTATTCGTATTTCTATTTTTGCTGATCTACCTGCTTTCATCGATAAGAGTACTCTCCGAGTATGAACGCGGTGTAGTTTTCCGGCTAGGACGATTATTAGAACAAGCAAAAGGCCCTGGCATAGTGCTAGTCTTTGCTCCCTTCGACCGAATGGTACGAGTGTCGCTAAGGACGATCACTATGGACGTACCACCTCAAGACGTCATTACGCGGGACAACGTAACGGTAAGCGTCAATGCAGTCGTGTACTTCAGGGTGATTAACCCGGCAAAAGCAATTACAGAAGTCGAGAACTATCTCTATGCAACGTCACAGCTAGCTCAGACGACACTCAGATCGGTACTCGGCGAGTACGAACTGGATGACTTGCTTGCCAAGCGAGAACAACTCAACGAACGCCTGCAAAGCATTCTCGATCAGCATACCGACCCTTGGGGCATAAAAGTATCTCTCGTCGAAGTTAAGACCATAGATTTGCCTCAAGAATTACAGCGCGCTATGTCAAAGCAGGCAGAAGCTGAGCGAGAAAAAAGGGCTAAGTTCATTCATGCTCAAGGCGAACTTGACGCGTCGAACATCTTGTTAGAAGCCTCACGTCGGCTAGCACAAGAACCTATCGCTTTACAGCTACGCTATCTGCAAACCCTGACCGAAATAGGCGTCGAGAAAAACACGACTATAATCTTTCCTCTACCTATAGACTTGTTAAAGGCATTCCAACAAACACAGCTTTCTCAGGAAACTCCCGAAGCCATTCCACTCCCACTTAAGAAGCAGGAAAAGGTCTAAGAATGCTGACTTCTGACTGGATAATGGTTATCTCGCCACACCCAGATGACTTAGAAATAGGTATGGGTGGCACTGTAGCTAAACTCAAAGCTAGCGGTAAAAAAATAATTTCCCTAGTAGTCACTGACGGCAGGCGCTGCAGCAGAAAGCCAGACTACACAGAAGATGACATGGCAAAGATTCGTGCTGCTGAAGTAGAAACATCTTCAGCTCTGCTCGGTATCGACTTACTTGTTCAACTACGCCTGCACGACATCACGACCAGTGAGAACTGTTTGGTAGCAACCGAACAGATGCGGTCACTGATAACAAACTACTCTCCACAGCAAGTATATTGTCCGCATCCCACACTTGACAGACATCCTACACATAGGCTCTGCGCAAAGCTGCTGCTTGATTCAGTTGACACAAGAAACCGTCCTGAAATCTGGGCATATGAAGTCTGGGGACTATTTCACAGTTGGGACAGGTTAGAAGACATTTCCGAAAGCATTGAGATAAAGCTAAAGGCTATCAGATGCCACAAAAGTCAGCTAGAACATAAGGCTTACGACGTAGGAATTTCTGGACTGAACGCATGGCGCGGCGTTTTTACAGACTTCGATCGCAGTACCAGATTTGCTGAAGCCTTCAAGCGCTTGTAAAGTTCAAGCCAAAACTGCTTCTTTTAGTTAATAAGCTCTTGACAATCAATAGCTACACCTGTAGACTGCATAAAGCTTGACGAATCACCATTTGTATCCGCTGTTTAAGAGATACCTTATTAGTCGCAGCACACTTGCCTAGGAAATTAGATGTTTGTTATTTTAGGAGATTATCATCTCTAGTCGCCTAAGTCAGTAGGAGGCCTTAAAAGTTAATGATAAACAACCCAAACTCGGTCGGAACGGTAGCGGGTAGTTCCGGCCAGAAAGAGGTTAATACCACTCGCACTAACAATACCGGAAACGAAGATTTTGGAGCCTTGCTAGAAGATTTCGAATCCCAATCAACAATCACTGTAGGTGAGATAGTCTTAGGCAGAGTTATAAAGATCTCAGACCGCGGTGTGATTATAGACATTGGATTCAAGTCTGAAGGCATAGCACCCGTGGAAGAATTCCTCGATTTCGACGGACAGATAGCTGTTAAGCCCGGTGAAGAGGTAGCCGTCACGGTAAAGCAATTAGATACTCCTGAAGGTTACGTAGTACTTTCTCGCGCAGAAGCCCTACACCGGCAAAGATGGGAATTCATAGAAAAAGCATTTAACAATAAACAGACCGTGGTCGGCAGAGTAATAGAACGCATCAAGGGTGGACTCAAGGTAGATCTTGGCGGAGTGACTGGCTTTCTGCCAGGTAGTCAAGTAGACGTTCGGCCTGTCAGAAACCTTGAATCTTTCAAAGGTAAAGATATAGAGGTGCAGATACTAAAACTCAATCGCCGTAGGTCAAACGTAGTACTATCCCGCAAGGCAGCTCTGGAAGAGCAGATGGCTAAACGTAAAGCCAGTACCCTGGAGCTACTTGACGATGATGTGATAGTCGAAGGACAAGTCAAAAATATCACTGACTACGGAGTATTTGTTGACCTCGGTGGCATAGATGGGTTACTTCACATCACAGACATCTTCTGGGGTCGCATACAAAACCCGGCGGAAGTGTTCAAAATTGGCGAAACTATACAAGTTAAGGTACTAAAGTTCGACCGAGAGAAAGAGCGAGTTAGCCTCGGCTACAAACAGCTCATTCCCGATCCATGGGACACAGTCCCAGAACGCTATCCCGTAGGCAGCAAAGTCAAAGGTAAGGTTGTGTCCATTACAGACTACGGCGCGTTTGTAGAACTCGAAGACGGCGTAGAAGGCCTAGTGCATATTTCCGAGATGACTTGGTCAAAACGCACTAAGCACCCTTCTAAGATAGTCTCCGTAGGCCAAGAAGTAGAGACCATGGTCCTAGATATAGACAAGCAACAGCGGCGTATCAGCCTAGGACTAAGGCAAGTGCTAGCAAATCCCTGGGATACAATAGCAACTAGGTTCCCAATAGGTAGCCGAGTCCATGGACGTGTGCGCAATCTGACTGACTTCGGCGCCTTCGTAGAAATCGAAGACGGTATAGACGGCCTAGTGCACGTATCAGATATATCCTGGACAAAACGTATCAAGCACCCCTCAGAAGTGCTCAAGAAAGGACAAATGGTAGACGCCGTCGTTATAGCTATAGACACTGCAAACAAACGTATCAGCCTATCTATCAAAGAGCTAGAACCAAATGCTTGGGACAAATTCTTCCGCTCCCACAAGATAGGCGACGTAGTTAGAGGCAAGATAGTACGCTTTGCCAATTTCGGCGCTTTCGTCGAACTTGAAGGTGGCATAGAAGGTTTATGCCACATCTCTGAGCTGTCCGACCAAAGGGTAGAAAAGCCAGAAGCCGTTTTGCAAATAGGTCAGGAACTTCCTTTCAAGATACTCAAACTAGATGAAGCTCAGAAAAAGATAGGCCTATCTGCCAGAGCAGTAGCGCGGGAAAGTGATCCAGGTGATATAAGCCACTATCAAAACCAAGACGGAGTAGCTTCTCTTGGCGAGATTGCGCAGTTTAGTACTTCTTCAACCTCTGAAACAGAAAATAAGAAGTAATCCGTCTAGCATAGCCCGAAAGCCTAGGTGGCCTTCTAACCTAGGCTTTAATCACCTCCTTTGTAAGAAACTACCCGATATCCACAAAAGGAGAGAAGAAGATGAAAAGAAGGCAAGTTATACAAGCCATGGCTGTAGGCTCGATGGCTGCTCTGATAGGCAGCAATACCTTAGCGATGAGCAACGAGGAAAAGCCAGCAGCTCGTCCCCCCGCTTTTGCAGGCACTCATAAAGTAAAGCCTCTCCCCTATAACCCGGTAAAACTCCGAGGGTTGGACGAAACAATGATAAACAATCATCATAGCAAGAACTATGCCGGTACAGTAGCAAAGCTTAACAAGATTGAAGAAGCTTTGGCTACACTCAGCAAAGACGCTCCTGCCTTTGTGCGCGCAGGCCTAAAGCGAGAACAGCTCATAGCTGCAAACTCCGTAATACTACACGAACACTACTTTGATAATCTAGGCGGAGACGGCAAACCCTCCGGTAAAATAGTAGAGCTAATCAAGCATCACTGGGGCAGTTGGGAGGTGTGGGAAGCCGATTTCCGCGGTACAGGGCTAGCGCTAGGTGGTGGATCAGGCTGGGTAGTACTTACATATTCATTGGTCGATGGAGCACCACAAACCGTCTGGCAAGCTGATCATACTAATAGCTACGCCATGGGTAGGCCTCTGCTCGTGATGGATATGTACGAGCACTCCTACCAAAGACAGTTCGGCCCAGCCGTAGCCGAATACATAGACTCATTCATGGCAAACGTCAATTGGGACATAGTTAACTACCGGCTAGAACAAGTAGAAAAGCTTAAGCTGGGATGATATATGGACTACGTCTGGAGTCCCTGGCGCTACAAATACATAAGCGCAGCAGCCAAGCAAGATGGCTGCGTTTTTTGCAAGATAGCAGGCGAAAACATCGACGAGCAAAACTATGTACTAAACCGCTCGAAGCACAACTTCATAATACTCAATATCTTCCCATATACCTGTGGGCACTTGATGATTGTTCCTTACAAACACACCAGCGAGTTATGCCTGCTCGAAAAAGAGATCAGCGATGAGATGATGGACTTGCTTAAACACTGCCAGAAAGTGATATTTCAAGAATACCGGTGTAATGGAATAAATCTAGGTATGAACATAGGCAAGGCAGCCGGCGCTGGCATTGTCGAACATGTGCATATGCACATCTTACCGAGATGGATAGGCGACGCTAACTTCACTACTACAATAGCTGAAACACGCATCTTGCCAGAAGAACTTACTACAACTTATGCAAGGCTAAAGAAATACTTCTAGTCTTCCTCAGCTTGCTTGCCGAGAAAATCCATAGCAAAAAGTATAGGAATACCTAGATTAGACCCCTGAACAGGACCACGAGAGTCAACTATTATAGCAGCATTTATCCCTATCACCTTACCATCACTGTTGAAGATAGGGCTGCCAGAACCTCCTTCAGCCGTCGCTGCATCATGCACAATACGGCCAGCGTTCAATCCGTTTATGTGCCCCTGAGTGGTTATAGGATGAATCAGGCCCTGCTTAGCAAGTTCAGCTAGCTGCGTGTCAGGATCCTGTCTGAGAAGCCTGCGCTTCAACTTTTCATCTCCCAAACGCTGAATAAGCCCTTCAAGTCCTGTAGGATAGCCGAGAACAACTATCCTCTGCCCTACAGCAGCAGCTTGACTGGAAGGATCTAGCGGCAATATCGGTATAGCTATCTGTTCAGTCTGCTCGAAGCTACAAAGCGCCAGATCATGCTGCGAGGAAACCTTATCCACCTTTAGCTCAAAGCGAGTCTTTATACCAGGAAAATAACCATACAGCTCGAGCAACTCCGGACGTGCGTCTTGCACTAGCATCAGCCTATCGAAAGGATCTTCGCTCTGCCACCAAGGATGTACAACATGCCTATTGGTAAGCAACTTACCTTCAGCCACGCTAAAGCCAGTACCGGAAAAGCTCTCATAAAAGATAGCGCCGGTGCCTTCAAAGCTGACATTTAACTGACCCTGCTCGTCCATAGGCAAACGCCCTTCAAAACTAGAATCTAGATATCTCAGCTTTGCTCCAGTCTTCGGCTCAACAAAAGTATATACGCCCTGTATCAAGCAAACTCCACTTTTGTAGCTATCGGTAATGATCGTAGCAGAGTTGATGCGTTCGATCTCGCGTTTGAGGCCCTGCTTCAGCTTCTCGTTCTCCTCTCTAAGACGCTCGATACGCTGCTCGTACTTGGCGCGCTCAAAATTGATGTTATTGATAGACGTCCACTGCAAATGGATTTCATAGAGTATGTAGACGAGCGAGAAAACAGCACCAAGCAAAAAGAAGCCCGTTACAAAAAGCGCCAGCATCTTGACTCGTCGCGGTATCTCTGCCCACAGTCCGCAAGCTAGGCCTTTGAGGAACTTAGTAGCTGTCTGCGGATGTATATGCCCTACGTTATCCACTTCGGGAAAAAGCATCTTCGACACCTGTGCCTCGTTAGGGATGATTGACCGATCCTCTATTACGTGAAGCGAATACCTTGCCTCTCTGGCTCCCTCTTGTCGAAATCCAAGTTGATCACCGTCTTGAAGTTCTATTGATCTTCCTACAGGTAGACGCGTTACTAGATTGTTATTGATCGAGATGAGACAGTTGCTGTCATGCCTAGTTAGCTCATATCCGCTGCCACGCTTTGTTATCTCAGCAACTATAGCCCCACAGCCAACGCCGTTACTAAGCCTGATGTCACAAGACTCATCAGAACCTATAAGTATGCTGTCCTGATCAAAGATAAAGGACTTGCCTTTTTCACTACCAGAAAGAGCAACTAACATTAAACTGGCCATACCGACCTGCTCTTATGACAAGCAGCTCCAAGCTTTTTTGTCTATAAACACAAAATTGTACAACTGCCTGTCAACAGCTAACAACAGTTTCAATCTGAGACTCTGGAAACCTGGTATAAAAACGAGACACGCATACTACACGTGTTGTATTATAGGCTAATAACTTTTGTGAACAGAAAGGCACTGTATTCTGCGTCAAAATATGCTTGCAAACGTACTCGTCAGGCCAGGTGAGATAGAACTACGTGAAATAGATACCCCTTCAGCAAGTGCTGGCGAAGTAGTAGTCAGAGTCAGAGCCGCCCTCACCTGTGGAACAGATCTCAAGACCTTTTTGCGAGGACACCCAAAATTTCCGTTACCTATGCTCTTTGGGCACGAATTTTCTGGAGAGATAGCCCAAGCAGGAAAAGGTGTGAAAAACTTCCGTGAAGGCGACGCCGTGATGTCTGTCCCTTCTGGCCCCTGTGGCGAATGCTACTACTGTAAGCGAGGCCAGGAAAATATCTGCGAATCAGCCATGGCCAATTATGCACTAGGCGCTTATGCCGAGTACATAAAGGTCCCTGCTCAAGTCGTCTCACAAAACATGTTTGCCAAACCCGATAGCTTGTCCTACAAAGAGGCTGCCTTGCTCGAACCGCTTGCTTGCGTACTGCATGGACTAAGCATGATAACTTTCCATCCAGAAGACACGGTGGTTATCATAGGAGCAGGTGCAATCGGATTGCTACATATGCTGGCATTACAGGTTTATGGCCTACATAAAATCATAGTTATAGGGCGTAAACCCTACAAGCTGCGTTTAGCTCGTGAACTGGGAGCATACATAGTAATAGATGCCACTCTAGGAACTACCCGAGCTGAAGTTCTAGAGGTAACAAAAGGCCGAGGTGCAGACGTAGTAATAGAGTGTACCGGCCAACCAAGCGTATGGGAAGCTTCTGTGAATCTCGTAAGGCGTGGCGGTGAAGTAATATTCTTCGGCGGCTGTAAACAAGGTACCTCTGTTTCGTTCGATACCCACAGGTTGCACTATGACCAAATTACTATCCGCAGCCCGTTCCACCTAACAAGAAGTTCCGTAAGGCAAGCCTATGAACTGCTGACAGAACGGAAACTCAACGGCAATCCGCTCATCACCGGCACATATCCGCTCGACAGACTCAATGAGGTCTTTGCTTTGTTACAACAAGGCAACTGCATAAAGTACGCAGTTACCCCTTCAGGACAATGAAAGTAGCTCGAATATATGATTTTAATGACATACGCATAGAAGAAATGCCTATACCGGAAGTAGGGCGCCGCGAAGCCCTAGTTAAGGTCAAAGCCTGCGGTATCTGCTCCGGCGATGTAACAGCTTGGTACATAAAGCAAAAAGCCCCGATAGTCATAGGGCACGAACCGGCCGGCATAATCTCTGCCGTAGGCAGCGAAGTAGAAGGCTTTTCGGTAGGCGACAGAGTCTTTGTCCACCACCATGCACCGTGCTTTATCTGTAAACATTGCCGACGCGGCTACTACTCCATGTGTAAGACTTGGAAGGCAAGCCACATCTACCCGGGTGGCGTAGCAGAATACTTCCTCGTACCAGAGATAAATCTGCGAAACGATACGCTGAAACTACCCGCCTCGGTCTCCTTTGAAGCAGCTTCACTGATAGAGCCAACTGCCTGTTCTATAAAAGCATTAAAGCGCGCTGGCATCAAAGGCGGCGAGCGTGTGTTACAAATAGGCCTTGGTATAATGGGACAACTAAACGTAGTACTTGCCCGTTACTACGGTGCAAAACAGGTCATTGCTGCCGATCTGCGCGATGACCGCTGCGAGTTAGCCAAAAAACTAGGCGCTGATACGGCTATAAATACTGCTAAGACAGAGCTAAGGAAAGCAGTAGAAGATATTACTGACGGCGAACTCGCTGATGTAGTCATCGTAGGGCCGCCGAAAGTCGAAGTGATGAAACTCGGCATAGACTGCGCCGGCAAAGGAAGCTGTGTTGTATTCTTTATGGGCTCAGCGCCAGGTGAGCTACTTGAGGTCGAACCTCATCACCTGTACTTTAACGAGATAACGCTCGTATCAAGCTATTCCTGCGGCCCCTATGATACACGTGAAGCCCTGGAATTAATCTCGCAGAAAGTAATACCCGCTGACAAGTTAATCACCGATCGCTTTAGCATAGAAGAAACTCCTCAAGCTTTTGCTAAAATGGCTTCACTTAACACCCTCAAGGCTATAATAGTCTTTTGAGATCGTCACGATGAGAGCCCTGCTGCTTACTCTCTCTGCGCTTCTGATAGCTACTGCCTGCTCCAGCTTCAAGAGGGTAAAAGCCCCTCCTCGACTCAACGTACCAGGTATCATAGATATCAACGCCAGCATAGGACAATTCCCTGCCCGCGAGTCGAGCCTCGAGAACTTACTTACTAACCTACACAGGAATAATATCTCGCTAGCTTTGGTAGCAAATATAGAAGGCGCTTCCGAACGGGGCGGCCTCGATAAAGACG
The DNA here is from genome assembly GCA_025057015.1 of Blastocatellia bacterium. Classification (GTDB taxonomy): domain Bacteria; phylum Acidobacteriota; class Blastocatellia; order Chloracidobacteriales; family JADJPF01; genus JANWYG01. The sequence goes on along the minus strand of JANWYG010000010.1, from coordinate 438,230 downwards.
AAGTAACTATAAACGAACAGACAGCACGCATTACCGAGCAACACCGAGAACTCAAGCCAGTAGTATGGGCAAAACCAGGTGCTAAAGGCGCATCAGCAGATCTAGTCGAACCATTCCTGCGCGACCGCGGCTTTCTAGCTATCAGATTTCACCCAGACCTAAACAACTTTACCGCCGACTCACCAGCAGTGTATCCCTATATGGAACTGTGCAAGCGCTATGGTGTACCTGCTTTGTTTCACTGCGGGCGAACTACAAGATCAAACGCCAGAACCATCTACTCCCTAGCCCGGAAGTACCCAACTGTACCAGTCATATTGCTACATATGGGCTTCGGAACAAACCACGAAGAAGCTATAGCTGTAGCAAAAGAGGCCAAAGAACGTGGCGATGCAAATATCTACCTCGATACTTCGCAAGTAGATATGGCATCGCTACAGCTAGCCCTCGACCAAGTAGGTGCTGATAGAATACTCTTTGGCAGCGATGCCACATACTTCGGCAAGCAGCACTACGAGTTTTACGTCAACGTCGTAGGTGCAATCAAAGTATCTGTGACAGAAAACGATTTCCGCAAAGTGATTCGTGAAAACGCGCTAAAGCTCTTTAAAATCGCATCCGAAAATGTTCAGACCGAACCTACTACGACTAAGTAAGTCGATAGCCGTAGAGGTACTCTACGAAGATAAATATCTGCTTGCTTTGAACAAGCCTGCAGGCTTACTCGTAGCGCCGATGCACTGGGACAGAACGAGCCGCAACTTGATGAAATTGCTACGTGATGGCATCGAAGCAGGTACTCTTTGGGCTAGAAGCCGTTGCCTAAGGTTCATATGCAATGTTCATCGGCTAGATGCTGACACAAGTGGCGTACTGCTACTTGCTAAGAACCGGCCTACACTAGCACAGATGAGCAAATCCTTCGAAGAGCGTCACGTCTCCAAAATATACCTGGCAATAGTAGAAGGCAATTTCGCCGAAGATCGATTTACGGTGTCAGAACCGATAGCTGAACATCCTCATAAACCTATGTCGTGCATAGATAGAATCACTGGTCGCGAGGCTATAACACATTTCACCGTAGTAGACCGCTTCGCCAATCACACTCTGCTACAAGCCGAACCGGTAACTGGTAGGACCCATCAGATCCGACTCCATCTTGCACACATAGGTCGACCCGTAGTTGGCGACCTGCTTTATGGTGGCCTTCGCAACGACCGATTAGCGCTACACGCCTACAAGCTCACCTTCCGGCATCCTTTCGCTGCAAAATCAGTAGACATAAAAGCCGAGCCGCCAAAAGACTTCCTCAAACTAATCAACAAGATTAAGAAAACAAAATCCTAACGTTGCCACTCTGCTATAATGCAAGCTAAAAACTAGGAGTGTAATGTTGAGGATATTGGTTACAGGCGGAGCAGGCTTCATCGGAGCTCATCTATGCAGACGGCTTATAGCAGACGGACACGAAGTCATATGTCTAGACAACTTCTTTACGGGCAGGAAGAGCAATATCGCCGAGCTATTAAACCACCCGCGCTTTGAGCTAATACGACACGACATCACTCAACCTATATTGCTCGAGGTAGATAGGATATACAATCTGGCCTGCCCTGCTTCACCAGTACACTATCAGTACAATCCCGTCAAAACGATTAAGACGAACATCCTCGGCACGCTACATATGCTAGGCCTTGCAAAACGGGTCAAAGCACGCATACTGCAGGCCTCTACTTCAGAAGTCTATGGCGATCCTTTGGAACATCCGCAGAGAGAAGATTACTGGGGAAACGTAAATCCCATAGGCCTGCGTAGCTGTTATGACGAAGGTAAGCGCTGTGCAGAGACGCTGATGATGGACTATCACAGGCAAAACGGCGTAGACATACGCATAGTGCGCATCTTTAACACCTACGGCCCGTATATGAGCGAAAATGATGGACGAGTCGTATCTAACTTCATCGTTCAAGCGTTACAAGGTAAAGACCTGACGGTTTACGGCGACGGTTCACAAACCCGCTCGTTTTGCTATGTCGATGATCTAATAGAAGGCCTTTGCCGAATGATGAATCAAGATGGGTTTATAGGTCCAGTAAACTTAGGTAACCCACAAGAATATACTGTCCTTGAGCTTGCGGAAATGATCTTAAAACTTACCAGCAGCAAGTCTAAGATAGTGTATAAGCCACTACCGGCAAACGATCCAGCAAAGCGCAGACCCGATATCACGCTCGCCAAAGAGCGTCTCGGCTGGACTCCCAAGGTGGATACTGTTGAAGGATTAAAGAAAACCATAGAATATTTTCGCAGTGTCTTAAAGGTGTAATAATGCAACAAGAAGACAAACTGATAGGTACAACCATAGCTGGCAAGTACAAAATAGTAAGAAAGCTAGGACAAGGTGGCATGGGGCAGGTGTACCAAGGCGAGCACTTGCTACTAGAACGACAAGTAGCCGTGAAGTTCCTCAAAAGCGAGTTAGAGGTAGACGAGCGCGTCGCCGCCCGCTTCATGCGCGAGGCTAAGACAGCAGCCAAACTCGAACATCCACATGCCGTAACCATCTATGACTATGGCATACAGGACGAGCTCGCTTACATAGTGATGGAGTACATCAGCGGAAAGTCGCTACGAGAGTGGCTCAGTAGGCATGGTCGATGTGATCTGGAGCACGTCGCAAAGTGGATGTCACAAGTTTGCGACGCAGTATCAGCAGCCCATACTCTAGGAATAATTCACCGTGACCTCAAACCAGAAAACATAATGCTCAAACAGATGCCTGACGGTAGCTTAATGGTCAAGGTAGTCGATTTTGGTCTAGCTAAAATGCTCACTGCTGAGGGACAAAATCTGACCAAAACGAATGAGGTTATCGGCACACCATACTATATGGCACCAGAGTTTTACGAAGGCGAGTCTATAGATCACAGAGCAGACATCTATGCTTTGGGAATCATTTGCTACGAGATGCTAACGGGCGAACCTCCTTATACTGGTACACTTGAAGCTGTAATCGCCGGTCACCTCTTTAAACCCCTACCTGAGCTTCCCGCTATACCTAAAGGCATAGTTAAAGCAATAGAGAAAGCTACAGCAAAAAAGCGCGAAGAGCGCTACAGCAATGCCACAGAGTTTGCCAACGATATCATAGCTGCAAGCGAACTTAGCGGCACTCTTAAATTACCAACAGACAAGATCCAAACACCTGTGGATAAGGTAGCCCAACAAACAGCACAAACTTCCCATACGCTTACATCAAAGGTGTCGGTACAAACTCAGCTAGTAACAGATGTCCAAGCCATCCCAGAGAAGATATCTCCGCCGCCCACAACACGAAGTTACTCAAAGATTCTGGCTATTACGGCACCTATACTTACAGCTACCGCATTGCTGTTCGCTACTAGTACGTTTCGAGATAAACAACAACCTTCTATTGCTCCAGCAGCAGCGACATCCAAAACCCCGGTAACACCAGAAGCTACGCCCAAAGTAGTTATCGATGGGCAAGACACAACTTTTCAACCACTCGGCCAAGATCAAGACAGAGGGATTGTTAGCACAGAAAAGATCGATACAGATACTACATCAAAAAGTCCTCAAGATACTGCTACAAAACCCGATACAAAATTGGAAAATCGACAGAAAAATAAGAATGCCACAAAAAGTGCAAATAAAAAGAAAGAGAACTTCTTTAAACGAATCTTCAAATTTGGAAAAGATTAATTGCTGGATAACTTACAACCTTCATCAAGAAGAGGTTTATACCGATCGCAGCTATCTCCAAACATCATCTCGAATGCCGTGAGTACACGTGCAGCATTGTCGCGCCACGTATACCTGCTGCAGACTTCCTTGCGAGCTTCGCTGCCAAGGCTTTCACGTAGACGTCTATCTTGTGCCAAAATCCTTATCTTTTCGGCAAGCTCCGTAGCACTACCAGGAGTAATCAACAGGCCGCTCTTACCATCTTCTATTATATCGGCTATCTGTCCAAGGCTGCTCGCTACTATCGCCTTACCCATAGCCATATATTCAAAAAGCTTCGTCGGCGAGCCGAAAAACTCGCTACCGTCTTCCATAGGCACATGCGGTGAGATCAATATATCACAAGCATCCAAGTAGGCAGGTACATGCTTGTGACTCAGTCGCCCGGTAAAAGTAACCGCATGACTAAGTCCTGCAGAGTTTACTAATTGCTCTAGACGAGCTTTTAGACTTCCCTCACCTATGAGTAAGAAGTGGTACACATCGCCAAGCAATTTAAGGGCTTCGGCAATAACTAACACTCCGTGCCAGGGTCCAAAAGTACCGACAAAACCTACAACTACCTTATCCGCTAAACCAAGCCTCTGCCTAACTGCCTCGCCTCCACAACCCGGCCTAAAGAGCTGAGGATCAACACCATTAGGATTAACTATGACCCTAGCAGTATCCACTCCAGCAGCTATCAGATTCCTACGCTCCACATCCGATACAACAAAGATAATCTGTGCAGCAGCCAGGTTGAGCCTCTCAAAACGTTTGAGCAGCCATATCAAGGATACTTGATCCCAATACCTACCTATCCAAACTTCTGAACCGTTATACTCAAGTAGTAGAGGTATACCCGTCAGTCGAGAAATAGCTACTCCTGCCCAACTAAACCTACTGTAACGCTGGTAGATAAATGCCGGTTGCAATTGCTTCACCTTACCATAGGCCTGCAGCGTAAAGACTAAATTGTTCCACAGTTCAAAGATCATTCTATGGGCATTAAACAGCGGCGATGGTGGTATGACTTCTATTGGAGTCTTTTGTCGATCTATACCGGAAATAGCATCGTTCGAGATAAACCTTACAGAGTAACCCTCGGCCAAAGCACCACTTGTAAAGCCTGTTATATGCGAATTAGCCCCGCCAGTTTGTGCTCCGCTTGTCGGCGTAGTACGGATAAACACAAACGATTTGCGGTCGTTTGCCCGCTTTTTACTTCTAAACGGCCTTAGCTTGACAAGTAACTCTAGCAAAACAGTCAGTATCCAAGAAAGAGCTACAACTACAAACGAGCCTACTAGTTCAAACAGCAAATGCGGTAGCTCTATCGTAACAGCTGTAAACCAAGTTCGCCGGACAACTTTACCATGAGAATCCACCAACAAGGCCTCTCTTGCACCAGTAAGCAGCCCAAAGATCAGCATAGGAGAGCGTCGAGTTTGCCACTCGAGCCTATCACAGAATATCAGGAATATACGGCGACCTCCAGAACGGTTCAGTTTCACTAACCACTGCAACTTAGATCCAACACGTAGTTCATCCTTCGGTATAGTCTCCAGCTCGTAACCACTATAGCTGTAGCAAACATAGTCGAGCGCCGCTTTTGGATCAGTTGATAGATCGACCAGCGTTATCCGTAGTTTCATATTTACACAGAGCCAGTAATAATAGTAGTGAGCTGAGAAATTAAGAGCTGACGCAACGGCCACCATCCAAGCTCCACCACTCAGCCCATAGCGCGGAATGATATAAAATAGACTGATGCAGTTAATCGTACCCATCAAAAAGGATATGTTGCGCAACTCGCTACCGCGACCTTGTGCCGAAAGGAATGCGTTGTAAGGTTGATATAACCCCGCAAAAAACGCACCCATAGCAAATGGTAACAAAAGCTCAGCAGCAGGCTTGTACTCAGCGGAATAAAATAATATCAGCAGATAAGGTCCTACAGTCACTAAAGCCACAGTAGCACACACAAGTAGCAGCAGATTTATCTTCAGTATCAGCGGACTAACCCAGCCATCACGTGCAAACGTTCGAAATCGCGTCATAGCCATCGAACGTGAGAGGTTCGACATCGGCTCTGCAAATTTCTGCGCTATAGAATAAAAACCAAACAGCCTAGCCCCCAGCAATCCTGGAATAATCAACGTGTCCAACTTCGTTGACACCATAGTAGTTACGCGCCCAAAGTATATATCCAGCCCAAAACGCCTTGTCTCGGCAAGTATCTGTCTCAAGCCACTACTCAGGCCAAAGAAGCTGGGTTTGAGCAGTAAAGTTACAAACGCGCAGCCAGCCGCCACACCCGTAAGCGCAGCACATAGTGCCGAGGTAGCCTCAAATCTGCAGAGTATCATAGTAATTACCATCGCAACGAGTGACATCGCAGGGACTGCTATTCGCAATAGCGCCAGCTCATTGATTCTGTTCAGTCCCTGACAAGCTTGTTCAAGGAAAAACTGCAGCGGCACAAAAAGGCACAGCAAGGCGTTCTTTTTCAACACCCACTGCACTTGCGTGTTGAAGACAGCATCTATCGCAGGTGATACGAGCACTATTATCCCAGCCAGCATAGCCCCGAGTAACAAAGCAACCACTATCATTGCGCCCAGTAGCTGATTCCTAATGCGGCTGTTTGATTCCACTGCAAGTAGTCTCGCCGCGGCAGCAGCTGTGCCAAATTCAAAGAAATATCCCGAAAATTGTATGACAGAAACAGAGCAGAAAAGATACAGCCCAAACTCTGCGCTACCGAGCCAACGCGCTGCAAACACGCTCGTAGCAGCATTAAGTAGCGTCGACAGTATCTGAGCCGAAAACAACAGTGCCGTCTGTAGAGAAGTCTCACTTAGGAAGAGCTCTAAGTACTTGCGTAGCCGATGCACCAGCTACTCCGTACGTTTCATCTGTGTGGCACCCGACTCTAGCGCCACGAGATGTCCCTCTATCCAATGCTCGTACCAAAGCGTGAGGTTGAGCAAACTCCAGAGTTGAAAGCTATAATCAATCTTGCCAAGGCGATGTGCAAATAACATCGATCGAACGAAATCATAGTTAAACAGCTTGCGCTTCACTAACGGTGAACGCAACAACGTACTTTCTACAAAGTTATACATTCTATCGACAAACCATTCCTTGATCGGTAGCCCAAACCCCTGTTTCTTGCGGTAAATGATATTATCTGGAATAACCCCTTCGAGAGCCTTCTTGAGCACGTATTTAGCCTGCCCATTCTTATACCTCAGCTCGCGAGGGATATTCATAGCAAACTCTACAAGCCTACGATCGAGAAACGGTACTCGAGCTTCTACAGAAGTCGCCATCGTTATTTTATCTACCCGCATCAGCAGCAGTTCTGCTAGCCGCAGTTTAAGCTCCAGATAGATCATCTGTTCGAGGAAGTCCGCAGTAGATTTTTCCGCTCTTATCCGATCCAGATATTCCTTCGCTACAGAGTAGGAAGAAAGCAGCTTCACTCGCTCGGCATAGCTACGAGAAAGCAACTTACGCTTGCTTAGTTCGTCATAAACTATGACGCTTCCCCAAAACAGGTCTTCGCCTGCCGCCATGCGACGCAGTAGTTCAGGAAATATCTTACGTCCTCGCGGTAAAAACTCACCTATTAGTCCTGCTACAGGCATAGTAAGAGAACCTACTGCCTTACGCAGTAATAGCGGTAGTCGCTCCAGCCTGTTCCAGAAGTGCTCATAAATGTTTAGATAATCGATATAAGCTGAATAACCACTGAAGATCTCGTCCGAGCCCTCGCCAACTTGTACCACTATGGTAGCGTTTTCTCGAGCTAACCGAGAGACATAGTAAAGCGGTACGCAAACCGGATCAGCTATAGGTTCATCTTGATGGAAAATGAGTTCAGGCAAGAAGTCTACGACGTCCTCGTGACTTATGATTATTTCGTGATGATCGGTGCCATATTCATGAGCTATCTGCCGGGCATATTCCAGCTCGTTGAAGCCGCTAGCATCTTGAAAACCTACGGTAAAAGTCTTAACCGGCTGCTCGCTACACTGCGCCATCAAGGCCACGTTAGCGCTCGAATCAACTCCGCCCGATAGAAACACCCCAAAAGGTACATCGCTCATCATCTGCTGCTCTACTGATTCAGTAAGCAAGCTGCGTATCCGGTCTATACAAAATCCTTCGCTATACTTCTCAGAAGGCCGAGCCACTATAGCATCCCAATAACGAACCAATTCGCCTCGCCCATCCTTATCATAGATAAGATAATGCCCAGCAGGTAGTTTTCTGATACCAGTAAAGAGCGTCTTCGGCGGAGGTACAGCTAAAAATGTCAGATAGTGATAGAGCGCTTCTTCGTCAATATCTCGCGTAACCTGCGGATGAACAAGTAAGGCTTTGATCTCGGAAGCAAATATCACCTGTCCCGGCAGCTCAGCATAGTAAAGCGGTTTAATACCTAGTCGATCGCGAGCAAGAATAAGCCTTTGCTCTTTACTGTCCCAAAGAGCAATGGCAAACATCCCCTCAATAGCCTGCAGAAAATCTATTCCCCGCTCCTCATATAGATGTAACAGCGTCTCCGTGTCGGTCTCTGAACGATATCTGTGACCCTTTGCTATAAGCTCCGACCTGAACTTTCGATGATTGTATATCTCACCATTAAAGCTTACCCATATACTCGCATCCTCATTTGCCATAGGTTGGCGCCCTGCAGCCGAAAGATCCAGTATTGACAAACGCCGATGCCCAAGCCCTATTCTACGATCGGCAGAAATGTAGATCCCAGCATCATCCGGGCCGCGATGTACCATGCGGTCGCGCATAGCAACTAGTAAGTCACTATTTATCTCAACCGCCGTCTTGCCATACTTATATATCCCACATATTCCACACATATCCTAATCTAGAAGATTATATACACAGCCAATACTTCATACTAGACAGATTCTACTCAACTTGCTTGACTTATTTTTCCCTCGGGTACTTTAAGAAAGATACCCATCAAAACTTCTAGAGGAGCGTACCATGAGTCAAGTTCATACCAAATTCAAACTATTTCACGGGAAACCGTCCGAAGATGGAACTATAGGAGACCTCGGCAGACAGATAGAGGTGTTCATAATTCCAACAAAGTCTCAGCTAAGAGCATTGGCGTTGAATATCTAGAAAGCGCTGAGGAACTGATAATGAGCATAGTACAATGACGAAGAGCACTCGCCGATTCGAGTGCGTGCAAGTAGGTACTATTGGCAAAGCTGACTTTGCCTCTCTCGAAACTGTTATGATGGAAGTTGCCTATCAACAAAAAACACCATCTGCCATGAACTTTACATTACGCGAAAGACAATAGATTCTACATGGTTTTCATGACACTAGCAGCTCTATCTTGCCTGCCAGAAGCACAAAACCTAACTCTTCTGGCAAGCAAAAAGTCTTATAACTTTTCGAGTAACTCCTTAGCATGAGTTTCGGGCTTAACCTTGGGATACACGGCAGCAATCATTCCGTTTTCATCAATAACATAAGTTACTCGATTAGTGCCCATGTACTTTTTGCCGTACATGTTCTTCTCTCCCCACACACCGTAAGCTTGAACAACCTGCTTATTTACATCTGCAAGCAATCTGAAAGGTAAACTATATTTCTCTATAAACTTCCGATGCGATTCCTCATCATCGACGCTTACACCAAGCACTTCTACGCCACGACTCTTGAATTCTTCAAAGCTATCCCTAAACGCACAGGCTTCTTTAGTACAACCCGGAGTGTCATCCTTAGGATAGAAATAAAGCACCACTTTCCTGCCTCGGAGACTTTCAAGAGTCACCTCTTGCCCGTTTTGATCTCTCAGCCTGAAATCAGGAGCCTTTGTTCCTATTTCCAATAGCGCCATTGTTGCTTACCTCCTATATTCTTTGGCCTATTCTACACACCCTAAGATCTAGACCATACAGCATCACGCAGGATCCCACCACCTGTTTGATATCCAACAGTCGCTTGTACCAAAACCAACACCTCTCAGCTCAAGATGCCCTCTCAACTAACAAGTAAGGTCTTAGTCTCCAAATAACTACGTTAGCTACTACCTCTTGGAACACTATTTGCTGAGTTGCACTTTGCGGAGGTTGACATTGCGCTTAACGGCTTTCATTCTCCTACTTGCGCTCGTATCGTCAGCTCTCGCACACGGCGAAGGCGAGCACCACCATGACGAAGAGGAACATGTCGAAACAGGTCAACACGTAACTCAACTGGCCCTCCTAGCAGGACTTGAAGTGCTCGTAAAGTACCAAATACCACAACCCCAAAAACCACAGGCTATAAAGGTATTTGTCACCGACTCCGTCACAAACACTCCAGTAGCAGGGCTTCAGATAGACGTAAAGCTTATAGACACCTATCGCGCTATAGCAGCCGAGGACCTACCCGGGCTATATACTGCAACCATAACCTTTCCAGCCGAAGATCACTACGAACTGCAAGTTAAACTGACTAGTCAAGACAAAACAATCGACGGACAGGTAACTTTTCCAGCAATAAAAGTGCTATCCACCAATAAAGCAACTACCCAACTGCAGCCTCTACCTATAGTAGCAGCACTAGCTACTCTACTCGTCGCTCTATTCGCCGCTACTAAACTACGGAAAGCAAATGTATAGCTTACTGTTTGCAACGCTCCTAGTCACACAACAGCTCTCGATAGCAGACAGCTATATCGACCCTGTAAACGGGCTCTCCTGGCAGCAATTAGTAGGACTAGCCAAAGAGCGGCAAGCAGACTTGCTAGCTGCACGTCAAAGTATAGAGATAGCGCGAGGTAAGCTTCTACAATCTGCCGCAAGGCCAAACCCTACACTTTCAACCGAATACACTACGCAACGCCTAACTACCGGCGAAGAAGAGTACGACTTCTCAGTAGAATACAGTCAAACCTTAGAGCTTGCTCATAAGCGTGCAAAACGTAGGCTCGTAGCAGAACTCGATCTCGAACGAACGCAAGCCTTATACCTATACGATGAAGCTAAGCTTATAACTCTTATTCGGCAAAATATGGTAGAAGCACTTGCCGCCGTGGAAACGCTACGAACCCTAGAGCTGCAGCTACAAATCAACGAGCAGATGCTCGAACTTACACGCACACGACTAGAAGCTGGCGATGCTTCAGTACTTGAGCAAAACCTATTGAAGGCAGAGCGCGAGCGTACCAAACTGCTACTCGTAGCAGCAGAAGCTAGACTCAAGCTCGCTATTTCAGAACTAAAAGTACTTGCAGGACTAGAACAAGCAACGCTACGGTTGAAAGGTGACCTATCAGAGTATATAAAAGATTTCAGTACCGATCTTGAATTGTTAACTCAGAAAGCTTTCGCACAGCGTAAAGACTTACAAGCTCTGAAAGCAGCCGAAAAGCAAGCCGAGGCAAAGCTCGCTTTGGCCAAAGCAGAAGCTATACCCGACATCATCATCTTCAGCCGCTATAGCCAAGATAATAGCGTGTTTGAAGATACTCCCATCGGTAAACTGAACGATCCTGATCGCTCCCTTTCCTTTGGAGTTTCGTTGCAGCTCCCATTCTTTAACCGAAACCGTGGACACATAGCTGCCGAAGCTGCTTCTGCAGCTCAAGCACGCTATGCCCTTCAAGCAGCTAAACGGCAAATAGTAAGAGCAATCTCCCAAGCATTAACACAACTTGAAACGGCATCCGCCACCTTGCAGCTTTATGAAAACACCATACTGCCAACGATGCGTCAAAACTTAGCTATCTTGCGCACTGCTTATGAACTCGGAGAGCAAAGTCTGCTAGACCTACTAAACGAGCAACGTAAGCTCTTTGAAGAGGAACGTCTGTACATCGAGGCAATAAAACAAAAAGCGCTGGCAAGTATAGAACTTGAACTAGCCACGGGAACAACTCCATGACGCAGTATACACTCTATGCTATCGACGTAATTTTCATTGTTGCCGCAGGGTTATTACTATTTTCCCAATACTTACGTCTTCGTATAAGTCCACCTTTCCTGCTCCAAGCAGCAGTCATCGTCAGCATAACAGTAACAGCAATGTGGCTAGTGCATCTGCTGTTTACTATACCCAGAATCGAGCGCGTTAAACCAATATCCACTGAAAGTAGCGACATCGTTATCATCAGTAAAGAAGCTCAGATAATGTTTGGCACAAAGACCACTATTGTAGCCGAGGGCTTTGTCAGCGAAAAGCTACGCCTTACTGGCTATATCAGGGCCATCCCACAAAGGCGCGCAGAAGTAGTAACTCCCGTAGCAGGCAAGCTCAATGTCCTAAGCAATGTCACTTTAGGTAGCAGCATACGGCAAGGACAGATACTAGCCACTCTAGAACAGGTACTTACGACAAGCGATCGTACCAGCGTAGAAACAGCCCGAGCAGAAGTCAGTATAAGAGCCGCTGAAGCAGAGTCACAAGTAAAAGCTGCCGAAGCTCAGCTACGTACCGCCAGCGCAGAGCTTGAACGCGCACAGAAGTTGTTTACAGCAGGTGCGGCTCCGCTACGCCGAGTTCAAGAAGCAGAGCTACAAGTAGACCTGGCAGAAGCAGCGCTTTCGGCAGCAAAGAAATACCTCGCCGTAGCACAACAAACCGATATCCAACCGAAAGTCTATAATCTCGCAACCCCGCTTGCTGGCATAGTATCACGCCTAGAGTTCAGTAACGGCGAACTAGTAGAAGCTGGGCAATCGCTGTTTACCGTAGTCAACCTCGATCGTGTCTGGGTTGAAGCTCAAGTCTTTGAAAAAGATCTGGAAGCAGTACTTGCTGCTACATCAGCAACTTTCTCAGTCGTCGCTTTCCCCAACGAGCGCTTCCGCATAAACACGGCTCCGATAGTCAGCACTATGGTCGATCCCGATCGTCGTACGATAGCTCTCACCTACGAGATAGCCAATCCGCAAGGTCGACTCAAGGACGGAATGATGGCAGAAATAATTATCGAAAAAGTTCTCTCTCAAAAGACACTCGTTATACCTAAGTCTGCTGTGTTCATAGAAAAAGGCCAACATATAGTCTACGTCTATAACGGAGGCGAGCAGTTTACCCGCCGTAGCATAACGGTAGGCCGAGAAGGCCTAGAAGAATATGAAGTAAAGTCAGGATTGAAACTCGGAGAACGTATAGTAGTTGAAGGAGCAAACCTAAAATCATTCTAGAGGGGCACAGATGCGCAAGTTATTTCTATTACTATTACTGTCGATAGCCTGTAACAATAACCAACAAAATGACATTCCTCCATCGCCACCAAGCAAGTCAGAACCTAAGTACAGTATATCGGTCGGAACTGAGCCAGCTGACATAATTCCCGGTGAGAAAACTAAACTTCAGTTCAGCATACAGGCCGACGGCAAGATCTTGACAGTTAATGACTTAGAAGTAGTACACGAGAAGCTTCTTCACCTACTGATCATAAGCGAAGATCTGAGTTACTTCGACCATCTACACCCAGAGCAATCATCTACTGGTAGTTTCGTCGTGGAAACAAAATTCCCTGCACCCGGCAAATACAGGCTTTACCTAGACTACTCCCCCATAGGAGCAGGCAGTCAATTGGGTAGGCTGCAGGTCAACGTACCAGGTCCTGTACCAACTGCAGCTAAGCTTCTGCCCGACAAAGAATTGGTCAAGGTAGTAGACGGTATACGTATCGAGCTAGAAGGTGACAAACTTGAAGCAGCTAAGCCAGTATTACTGAAGTTTAAACTAACTGATGAAAAGACTAAAAAGCCCGTAACTGACCTAGAACCTTACTTGGGCGCATTTGCGCATTTTGTCTTGGTAAGCGAAGGGCACGGCGAGTACCTACATGCACATCCGCTTGTAGATGCCCCAAGTCCTACTGCAAGAGGTGGCCCCGAAGTCAGTACTCAAACCCTTTTCCCGAAGCCAGGTCTCTATAAGCTATGGATACAGTTCCAACGTCAAGGCAAACTACACACCGTATCTATGGTGCTAGACATAGCTTCACAGTCAACTCAGCCAGCAACGGCAGAGGAAAAAGACGGCGTACAGAGCGTCGAAATAAAGGTTAGCAAAGATGGATACAAGCCAGCAGTTATAAGGTTAAAAAAGGGTGTCCGAACTGTGCTTACCTTTGTCCGTCTCGATGAACAAAACTGCGCAGAGGAATTACTTTTCCCAGAGTTGGACATAAAAAAGAAACTGCCCGTAGGCGAACCAGTAAAGATCGAGCTTCTACCAGATAGATACGGCGAGATAATCTTTAGCTGCGGAATGAAAATGTATCAAGGCAAGCTACTTATCGTGCCAAACTAACTTATGTTCAATGCTGTTATCAAATGGTCACTGGCAAACAGGACGCTAGTAATAGCAATGTCGCTGGTCTTAGCAGCGTACGGTACTTGGGTAGTCATCGCTTTGCCAATAGACATCTTCCCTGACCTAAACCGTCCAACGGTAACGATACTCACTGAAGCAACCAGCTTAGCACCGGAAGAAGTAGAAACTCTGGTCACCTTCCCTATAGAAACACTGATGAACGGACTACCTGGCGTAGAACGAGTCCGCTCACAATCCGGCATCGGCCTATCCATAGTCACTGTAGAGTTCGGATGGAATACAGACATCTACCGCAGCCGACAACTGGTAGCAGAAAAACTAGACTTAGCAAAGGAGCAGCTACCTGAAAACGTTGTGCCCACAATGGCTCCGGTATCTTCGATCATGGGTGAGATCATGCTTATCTCTGTCAGATCAAGAACCGGCAAACTAAGCCCACTCGAATTACGGTCTATAGCTGACTGGACGATACGTCCAAGGATATTGACCATCGGTGGCATAGCTCAAGTGATAAACATAGGCGGTGGGGTAAAACAATACCAAGTACTCGTGTCACCAAACACGCTAAAGCACTTCGGCATAACGATAGAACAAGTTGCTGATGCCGTAGCTAAAGCCGGGACAAACTCGTCAGGTGGCTTCGTTGACTTCCAGTCAAAAGAGTACCTTATACGCAACATAGCGCGCTTCAGCTCCATAGAAGAACTAAAAAATACTACGGTCGTCTATCGCAACGGTACAGCAATTAAGCTAAGCGATATAGCTAAAGTTGAAATAACAGCAAAGCTCAAGCGAGGTGAAGGTAGCGCAAACGGTAAGCCGGCGGTCATCATGGCCATATCCAAGCAACCCGGTACAGATACGCTTGAACTTACCCAGAAAATAGACGCTGCTATAGATGACATTCTAAAAACGCTTCCAGAAGATATAGAAATAAATGCTCGGCTTTTCCGGCAAGCTAACTTCATTCAAGCTGCAATAGACAACGTAATAGCTGCACTACGCGACGGAGCATTATTAGTAGTCATAGTATTGTTCCTCTTCCTGATGAACCTACGTACTACGTTGATCACGCTCACAGCAATACCGGTCTCCTTCTTCATCACCTTTATCATCTTCAAGTGGTTTGACATAACCATCAATACTATGACGCTTGGTGGCCTTGCTGTAGCCATAGGCGAACTAGTAGACGACTCGATAGTAGACGTAGAGAACATATTTAGACGCCTTAGAGAGAACAAACACTCTGCAAATCCTAGGCCTTCACTGACGGTCGTCTACGAAGCGTCCTGCGAAATACGTTCATCGATAGTCTACGCAACTTTAATAGTGGTACTGGTATTCGTTCCGTTATTCGCATTACCTGGTATTGAAGGTCGACTGCTCATCCCACTTGGCATTTCATATATGGTCAGCCTAATTGCCAGCTTGCTTGTTTCACTAACACTCACTCCCGTCCTAGCTTCTTACCTGCTGCCACAAGCCTCAGCTATTGCCAAAAAAGAATCACTGGTTGTACGGCTATTAAAACGCTATGATGAGCGACTGCTTAGATGGACCTTAAGTAACACGGGAAAAATTATAGCTTCTGCAACCGTATTGCTTATCTGTGCCTTAGCAGTACTACCTTTTCTAGGCACAGAATTCCTACCACACTTTAATGAAGGTACGCTGACAATAAGCCTCTTTGCAGAACCCGGAACATCTCTTGCTGAATCAGACAAGATAGGCGCTACAGCAGAAAAGCTGTTACTAAAAATCCCAGAAGTTGTTGCCACCGGCAGGCGTACTGGTAGAGCTGAGCAAGACGAGCATGCTGAGGGAGTAAACTACTCTGAAATAGATGTTGACCTAAGACCTTCCGAACGTAGTCGTGCAGAAGTCATCGCTGATATTCGCAAGGTACTTTCATTTATTCCGGCGTCTGTCAACGTAGGACAGCCAATATCCCACAGAATCGATCACCTAACTTCAGGTATTCGTGCTCAAATAGCGATAAAGCTTTTCGGAGATGATCTAGAAGTACTGCGTGCCAAAGCCGAAGAGATTCGCAAGATAGTGGCTTCCGTAGCCGGCACTACTGACGTGCAGGTAGAAAAACAGGCGCTTGTGCCTCAGCTACGTTTTGAAATAGACCGGCAAGAAGCTGCTCGCTATGGGCTTCAAGCTGGCGAAATAGCAGCAACATTAGAAACAGCGCTCAATGGACGTAAGATGAACGAAGCAATAGAAAGGCAACGTAGATACGACGTCTATGTGCGTTATGATATGACACGTTCCATAGATGCTCTGAAAAGTATTACCATAGACAGCCCCTCTGGAACGCAACTACCGGTTACTGCTGTGGCTAAAGTAGCTGAAAAACCGGCCCCTAATCAGATATTGCGCGAAAACGGACGCAGACGCATAGTCATCATGGCGAACGTTCAGGGGCGAGATCTAGGTTCGGTTGCAAAAGAAATCAAGCAAGATTTATCAGACTTTCCGCTGCCCGAAGGATATTTCATAGAATACGGCGGCCAATTCGAAGCTCAACAACAAGCCACAGCAAGGTTGATTGCCATGGCAGCAGTATCGATTGCAGTAATCTTGCTGCTTCTCATACGAGCCCTAGGTGACTGGCGTACCGCATTACAGGTACTGATAAACATTCCGCTAGCGCTGATAGGTGCTGTAGCAGCTATGCTACTTACCGATGGAGTCATATCCATCGCCACGCTAGTTGGCCTAATCTCGCTTATAGGCATCACTTGTCGCAACGGTATAATGATGTTATCTCACTATCTACACTTGATGAAAGAAGAAGGTGAAGATTTTGACGAGAAGATGATTATCCGCGGTTCGCTAGAGCGCCTTATACCGGTACTGATGACGGCACTCACAGCAGGACTTTCGCTAGTACCACTTGCACTCTCAGCAGGGCAACCCGGTAGAGAAATACTTCATCCATTAGCCGTCGTAGTGCTAGGGGGCATAATTACTGCTACGCTCCTCGACCAATTAGTCACGCCTGCTGTATTCTATCGCTATGGTAGACCTATAGCAGAGAAGCTGAAAGCAGCACAAAGAAAATATGAAAACCGGGCAGATAAATGAAGCTGTAGCACTGGTTTTAGCTATAGCGCTTATCACTATACTTCACTATGCTACTAGCATCAGCAGCGAAGGTCTAGGCCTGCTGCATGAAATCTCTCAGCGGCTATACTACATACCCATAGTCTATGCCAGCTATCGTTATGGTCTAAAAGGCGGAATCATCTATGCTTTGCTCAGTGCAGCAGTTCACTTGATACATGTTTCCGAACATTTGGCTCAGTATCGCGTCACAGCACTAAACCACTACGCTGAAGCTTCTATGTTCGTCACCGTGGCGGCCTTAGTAGGATATTATGCAGATGTTGAAAAGCATCTACAGGAAAGTTATAGACGTACCTCAGCCGAATTGGAGAAAACCAATCTCCATCTGCGTGAGACGATGCAGCTATTACTACGTGCCGAACGCCTAAAATCATTAGGCGAGCTTTCTGCTGCGATAGCACACGAAATACGTAATCCATTAGGTGCTATCAAAGGTGCAATCGAGATATTATCGCCCGAAATACCAGCTACGAGTAACAAGCGCGAGTTTGTAGAAATCATCGAACGGGAGACCGAACGACTAAACCGATTGGTGACCGATTTTTTAAAATACGCACGGCCTCGCCCTCCAGAACGTCTTCTCACAGACCTAAACGAACTAGTGCTTTCGACAATTAACTTCCTGTCTACAGAAGCCAAGAAACGTCAAATTAAAGTAAAAACATATCTTACACCTGAACCAGTCCTAGTATCGATCGACGCCGAGCAGATCAAACAAGTACTGGTTAACTTATTGCTTAACGCCTTTCAGGCCAGCAGTTCAGGTAGCAATGTAGAGATACAAAGCAGTTCAAACCCTACTTTTGCAAAAATCGAAATTCGAGACTATGGTTGCGGTATTCCTTCAGAATTACGTGAACGGGTCTTTGATCCTTTTTTTACCACGAAACCTGATGGTTGTGGATTGGGACTATCGATAGCTTATCAACTGATTAAACAAAACGATGGCGAGTTAACGCTAGAGTCTCTAGCGCAGGGAACGTTAGCAACACTCACCTTGCCAACAGGAAAAACATGAAGCCACTACTGCTACTTGTAGATGACGAAGCATCATTTCGCCAAGTAGCCACTTTTAAACTGACCGAGATGGGCTACGAAACTGTCACTGCAGAAAACGGCGAGATAGCGTACTCTAGGTTTTTGGACGTACAGCCACATGTTGTGCTATCCGATCTGAGCATGCCGCAGATGGATGGGCTAGAACTTACTCGCCGCATAGCTGCGATATCGGACGAAACACCAGTCATCATATTCACAGCGTTTGGCGACATAAAGAATGCTGTTTCAGCTATGAAACTAGGAGCCGTGGATTACCTAACTAAGCCCATCGATTGGGAAGAACTAAAGCTTAGCATAGAACGAGCTCTACGACTGCGGAAGCTAGTAGATGAAAACCGGCGCCTGAAGGCGATAGTACAAGAGCGGCATAGCTTCGACAAGTTGATAGGAAGCTCGGCCAAGATGCGACAACTGTACTCTGCGCTGGAGCGTGTTGCTGCTACCGATGCTACGGTCTTACTACTTGGCGAAACTGGCACAGGCAAAGAACTTGTCGCACGGGCTATACACCTAAACGGACCACGGCGTAGAGAGCCTTTCATAACCGTCAACTGTGGTGCTATTCCAGAATCTCTGCTCGAAGCAGAGCTTTTTGGCTATCGTCAAGGAGCATTTACTGGAGCCGTACAAGCTCGAAAAGGTATTTTTGAGCAAGCTCATATGGGAACTATTCTCCTCGATGAGATAGCCGAGCTACCTCAGCAACTTCAGGTCAAACTTCTTAGGGTACTACAAGAAGGTGAACTGTTAAGGCTAGGTGAGAGTTTGCCGCGGAAGATAGACGTACGAGTTATTGCAGCAACTAACCGTGACTTACCCAGACTAGTTGCCGACGGAACGTTTCGTGAAGACCTCTACTTTAGGTTAAACGTCATACAACTTAAACTTCCGCCACTGCGAGCTCGACGTGAAGATATTCCGATACTTGCACAGCATTTTCTTCAAGAAGCATGTACAAAGTACCACCGTCCGCTGCTAAAACTTAATCGAGATGTTTTGATCGCCTTTGATCGATATCCTTGGCCAGGGAATGTGCGCGAGTTGCGAAATACCATAGAACGCCTCGTAATAATGGCAGCCGACACTGATACCATTTCCATATCTGATCTACCGGAAGAGTTCTCTATGCAAGCTGCAAGCAGTATACCACTACACTTGCCCGACGGAGGCATTGACTTAGAAGAAGTAGAGAAAGAGATAATAAAGCAAGCGCTAGAGCGCAATGAATGGAACCAAACGCGCACAGCTAGATATCTTAACATCACTCGCAATACGCTCATCTACAGGATGCAAAAGTTTGGCCTCATTCAAGATCCACCTCCCTGAAAATAACTCTCGCTACCCGTGTATCTTTTGTAAAAGACATGCTATAGAATTCTTAGACTTTTTTCTTGGAGGACTCAGTTTTGCCAACAGACGTCAAGAAGAAACTAGAAGAAGAGTTAAAAGCTCTAGAAACAGAGCTAAAAGTTGAACTTCCCAAAGAGCTACAAAAAGCGGCTGCTCTAGGGGATTTGCGCGAGAATGCTGAGTACAAAGCTGCTCGCGACAGGCAGGAGTACCTGCAAGCACGCATTGCCGCTTTGCGCAAGCGCTTATCCGATCTATCAATGATCAACATCGAGAGCCTACCGCACGACCGCATAGCTTACGGTTCTACTGTGGTACTGCTCGACTTAGACAAAGATGAAGAAGTGACCTACAAGTTAGTCACTGCGGAAGAAGCAGATATTTCCAAGGGTTTGATATCTACAACTTCGCCGATAGGAAAAAGCCTAATGGGCAAAAAAGTCGGTGCTGAAGTGGAAGTTAAGACTCCGCAAGGAGTACGTCATTTCGAAGTACTAAAACTCACTACGATACATGACGAGGCCGAGGAGTAGCTCGGCCTTTACATTATTACATAACCTGGACCTCCTCCGCCTTCTGGCGTAACCCATTCGATTATCTGATACGGATCCATTATGTCGCAGGTTTTACAGTGAACACAGTTTGAAAAATTGATATGTAGCTTAGGTTTACCGTGCTCTTCCTGTATCTCGTAGACTTTAGCAGGACAAAAATATTGGCACGGATTACCGTATTCCTTGGTGCAACGGTCTATACAGATGTTTGGCTCGAGGATTTTAAGGTGAGAGGGCTGATCTTCGTCATGGTTAGTTGAAGAGTAGTAGACATCTGTTAGCTTATCAAAAGTGAGCTTGCCGTCAAAATCGATCCGATTTGGAACAGCATATCTTGTCCCATAGTAGTCTACTAGTCGCTGCATCCGCTCGTGTCCTGCGCCGTTGGACGCTCGCTCTATCAGGCCCCAGTACTTACCGCCGGTGACAAACTGTAGACCTGCGTTGATCATCGCTGCCAACATGCCTTGATGAAAAGCCTGATGGAAATTGCGCGCGCTATAGAGCTCTTGATATGCCCAACTGCTGCGGAAGAGATCGTCGTAGAGTTTAAGCTTAGCAGCACCGTAGTCCTTGTCGAGCAGTGCTTGAAAGATTGCTTCTGCAGCCATCATTCCAGACTTCATCGCCAGATGTATACCCTTAAGTCGCATAGAATTAAGAAAGCCTGCCGAGTCACCAACAAGCAGCAGCCCATCAGCATAGAGCTTTGGCATAGAGTATAGCCCGCCTTCAGGAATAGTCTTCGCCCCGTAGGCTACAAGCTTACCGCCATTTAACAGCTCTTGTAAGTATGGATGAAGTTTCAACCGTTGCAGTTCATGGTGTGGATCTAGCAACGGATCTTTGTAATCAAGCCCAACCACTAGGCCTATATCAAGCAAATCGTCTTTCATATGGTATATCCAGCCACCACCGTAGGTGTTGCTATCGAGCGGATACCCAACAGTATGAAATACGTGTCCAGGTTTGACGCGGCCCTTAGGCAGTTCCCATATCTCCTTGACACCAATAGCATAAACCTGAGGATTGCGTCCCTCGTCGAGCTTGAGCTGCCGGCGCAATTTCTTAGTAAGTGAGCCATGGCATCCTTCACCTACGACAGTAACCTTAGCAAATATGTCCACACCGGGCTCGTAGTTTCCTTTTGGCTTACCATCTTTGCCGATCCCTCTATCACTTGTCCTTACACCTACAACACGGTTACCTTCATAGAGAGGCTCGGCAGCAGGAAATTCAGGAAAGATGTCTACTCCCAGCTCTTCAGCTTTAGTAGCTAACCATCTGGTCATCTTGCTCAAAGAAACCACGTAATTACCGTGATTTACAAGCGGCGGTGGCGTAAACGGTAGTACTAGCTTAGCTTCTTCGGTCAAGTAAAGTAGCTTGTCATAGGTAACTTCAGCCTCTACAGGCGCACCGTCTTTAAGAAAATCTGGAAATAGTTCCTTGAGCGCCCTAGGATCCATCACGGCTCCCGAAAGAATATGTGCTCCGACTTCCCTACCTTTTTCAATAATCCCGATCGTTAGGTCCTCCAACTTACGGTCGGTAGCAGACTCGTTGTGTTTGTTTATGAGTCGCTTCAGGTGTATAGCTCCGGCAAGACATGCCGGACCTGCTCCTACAAATAACACATCCAATTCTAGACTTTCCCTCTGCTTGCCCATAGTAGCTCCATCAGATTCAAATGCCGCAAAAGGGATGATATCAATTTGCTAACCAACTGAACAAGTGACTGCTACTGAAATCAACGCAGGTCGCAACTGATAACGATACGAGCTATATAAGTATCATCAGGACCAGTCACCATCATTTTTACAGTTCCTAGTTGAGTCAAGTAGGACCGAGTGGCATAAAAAACTCCAAAACGATTTTGTTGTGGCGAGAGCTCCAGTTCAGAGAACTTTATCCGTGAAGCCTTTATATTAGCCACAAAGCCAGTTATCTTACCCTTACTACCTAAAACAGTGATCGACTCGAAAGGCTCATAGTCCGCCGAAGAAAACTGCCAGTATAGGCTGTCATTTCGGACCACGTCCGGCTCACCAAGCACATCCTCTGCATACCTAAAGCTATTTCCCAATCTTATGCCTAAGAATCCTTCAGGATGAACAACGCTGGATTCAAACAGTGTCCTCGGCGGTTTTTGAAAGAAACTCAAAAACAGAAGCAAAACTATTAATTTCATACTATGCATCTATAGCTTGAAGATCTCGCGTCTTTTCCTTTAACTCGCTCTCTATTAGATCGCGCTGGGACACTATACCGACTATTTTGCGTTTTTCAACCACGAGTAAGTGCCTGATGCGCTTTTCTTTCATCTTCCTTAAACACTGAGCCGGGCTGTCATCTATGGACGCTTTTATAAGCTTAGCCGTCATCACTTCTGAGATAGGAGTCTTCAAGTCCATCTCGACAGCAACGACACGTACCATGAGGTCGCGCTCGGTAAATATTCCCACCACCTGTCCCGAATCATCTACCACCGGAACGGCCCCTATTCGGTGGCGTGCCATAACACGTACCGCATCCAAGATGCTCGTACTTAAATGCACGGTAATCAGTTGCCTGCCAGAGATTATTTGCCTCAGAGTCTTCATTCTGCCTCCCAAGGTCGGCATTCTATGGCAGCACACCCGAGGGCTGCTACTTTTCTCGATATGCCTCTATGCTATTATTTAGTATATTACAACCCTTACTAAAGACAGCGTTGAAGCAACAACCAGATTTTCGCCCACAAACTCCTGAAGAAATAGAGCGCGAGCTACAGCAAAAACTAGCATCGCTAGGCATTAGTCTTGGCGTTGCAGCATCGTATGAACAGCACACCACACAGCCGATTAGTGAGGAAAAAAAGACGGCTGTGCTTGACATAGTAGAGCTAAGAAGTGCTCTTAAGCAGCAAATAGACCTAGCAGAGATAAAACGTGAGGTAGAGAAGATACTCAAACAGTTACTAACATTCCCCGAGCCGGCTGCTCATACTCAAGAGCTTGAGCTGCGCGTTGCAGGCCTTATCCTACCTTACTGCAAAAAGTACGTGGAAAACTTCCCGCAAGACGTCCTAGTGTCAGAATTTGCCGTAGAAATGAACTTGCAAGACATAGTGGACTTCCACGCTGACAACTCCGTTCTCACAGAACAAGAACTCGATGAACTCGTCGAACAATACACGGTCCAGATTATCCAGGCCATCCTTAACCATCCCCTGATACCTCAAAAGTCAGCAAGACGCATAGGCATGGACCTTAAAACTACGGCGTTGAAAGATGATCGAGGCACAGCACTATATACAGCTGCTGACGCTCAGTTCCTAGGCTTCCTCATAGATGACCCAGCCTTAGTAGAACGCTCAGGGGAAGTTGGTCTGCTCGCTATTCTTATCTCAGGCAGAAAATGGAACAAAATAGATAGCGAAAGCCTCTTTCGGTCCGCTGTCCTCTACACTCTTGAGGCTATGGCCAAAAAGCAATATATCCCAAGCATCCTCATTCGTGGACATACAGAAGATCACCCCATAGCCTATATCTTGACAGAATATATAAGCCATAACTTGGGACAAACTTTAGAGGTAATAATCTCTTTCATAGAGGATTTTTTAGAAACTGTTCGCAAAGTGCTCAACACTAGTGAGGAAACTTTTATAGATTTTTTCTACAGCCTATGTTTGCCTAAACTGAAAGCAATCTTTGACAATAACATACATGAGTCATTCGACCGGTTTGTAGATATTTTCCGCCGTGAGTATCAATCTTCGCAACGCAGCCTGCGTAGCAAGATCTTTTTCTTTAAACGCTGCGCAGATCTATGCGAGTTATCGTTCTACAGCTACGAAGCTGTCCGCACTCTAGTAAAGGCACAAGGCGGTGAAGTATATGCCAAAGAACAACTTGACCTAGGCACAAAACACTTCGCTTTGCGCAATAATATCCCAATTTCAGAATCTAGCGACCTACTTACTCAGAAAAATTCGCTCTCGGAACTGCTCTTCTTTGCCCTGAAACAACGAACCTTAGAAGCGCTAGATATCGTAGAAAACGCCCTCATATCGATAATCATGACCGATCTGCTGTTTTTTATTAACAATCTGAGGAATGCCTTCGACCATGACTATGCCCAAGGGCGCTCTACCTCGAACTTAGACTATAACAGATGGGAAGAAATGGTCTCGGAATGCTCAAAAAGTTACTGCCGACTGTTTCTAGGACGTAGTTTAAACGACATAGAGAGGTATCACTTTGAGCAAATATACAGGAAAGCTGTCGAGCAATTCTTATCATTCTTTGAACTGCAAGCCCCAACACTACTTTCAACCGATCTCAAGCTAGAAGCTAAAATAAAACGTCCTGAAGAAAATCTTAAAGAACAATTTCTAAAATTTCTACGATCGCTGCACGATTCGCTTACAAATTTCAACCCTTATAAAAGTGGAAGTCCAGATCCACTTGAGCAAGAAAAGTCAAAACCAACTACTGCTACATTATCGCTAGAAATGGCTCAAACACGTGCCTTTCTACTGGAAAGCGACCTACAGCTATCTGACTACACTTTGGAAGCTTTATCGAGCGCTATTTGTGCTGACACTAAAGATAAAGCAGCGTTACTTCAGGCTCTCCGAGCAGTAAGCGATCTGACCCAGAAAGTCCAAAGCTCGACCGAAATCAATGCATTGATCACTTTGCTAAAAAACCTGCTGCAGCGCATAAACTTACTCTACATCCTCAACGAAGAAGAAAAAGAACTGTGGAAGCGGTCTTTATCTACGTCGATTTCTGAATTAGAACAATCCGATCCAATCGCCATATCCTCCTATGGCATAGTACTAGATCAGATAGAAAGTTGGGATATTTCTGATCACCGGATAATACAGGAATGGAAAAATCCAGAAACTACTATCTTCAGACTAGAACAGCTGTTATTTATACTGCTTG
Source organism: Blastocatellia bacterium (assembly GCA_025057015.1). Taxonomy (GTDB): domain Bacteria; phylum Acidobacteriota; class Blastocatellia; order Chloracidobacteriales; family JADJPF01; genus JANWYG01. The sequence goes on along the minus strand of JANWYG010000010.1, from coordinate 413,125 downwards.
AAACTCGTAGCATCGAGAAAATCAGAGAGCTAATAGGAGAATTCAAACTTTGGGTTGAACTCAATGCTCCCCGCATGGGGCAAACAAAAAGGAAGGCTTTTGAACAAAGGATCTCATTTCTAAGCGAATTCATCGACCAGGGCACTGTCAAGCTCAAACTTTTGAGGCTGTCGCTGAAGCTATTACAGTACTTGCAGGTGTCTCTAGAAATCACTGACTGGCATCCGAATCCGGCATACGTACTAGAAGACCTGCTAGCTGTGGAAACTTCGCCAAAGCGCCTCAGGCACATAGAAGCTATCCTTTTAGTTCAAGATCCAAGAAAGACAGCCGATCTGATAACCAAGTTCGAGACCATACTCCAAGAAAGATGCCGACAAAGCGCTTCAGGCTATAGCTACTACACCGAAGAAGAACAAGAACTGATGCGGTCACGCCTCAGCAGATTTGCCGGACTGCAGCAAATACCCGGTTGGAAAATAAAAAAGTTCCGCCTAGTTTACGCTGTCTGCCGACTGCTGGCAGCCCTATTGAAAAGGAGGTCAAATTGAACAGATTACAAGCACTAGAAGAACTCCTGAAGACCGACCCACAAGATCCACTCATCAGATATGGACTCGCCAATGAATATTTTAAAGCTGGTAACTACCAAGCTTGTATAGAACAAATAAACGCCTACTTGTCTCTGGCTGAAGACGAAGGAGCAGTCTATCGCACCCTTGCTAAAGCATTCCTAAATCTTGGAGATAAACAGCAAGCACGGAAAGCCTACGAAGCCGGAATTGAGGCTGCACGCAAACATAACCATTCTTCTATGGTAGAAGAGTATCTCGAGGCTATAGAATACGATCTGCAATAGCTGACTACCTAACTAGAATAAATCACTTGACTAAAATAGAACCAATGTTTTAGCCTTAACTTGCATATATTAAGTTCCGAGGTCAACATGCGAAAGATCCTTACGACGCTTCTTCTAGCAGTTGTAGTAGTAGGCATGGCATCAATCACTAAGCCAGGTCATGGCACACGCTCAGGTAAGATAGTAAAACCGGGCCACAAAGCTTGACTGCATCTAGAGGGTACTGATGCAAAGAATCATTCTCGCAATAGCATTGTTCGTATTCGGACTAAAGGTGCCGGCACAGACTGTCTTCTTACCTGACAACCTCAGTACTGACAACAATGTAGTCTTTACAAAAGATGGACGCTTTGGATTAGTAGCAGCTTACAACAAAGATGACGGGTCTGCTGGCCATCACCTTTACAGCTTCGATGTCTCTACTGGTAGTATAGTTTCTACTCTGGACACTTTCCCAACTGGGATTTATCCTTCTAAGCTGACCATAAGTAACAACATACTTGTAATCAGCACCAAAGCAACAGTCCCAGACGAAGCAGCTTTTATCATAGTGCGTGTAAATGCCGACGGCAAGTTTGACGAAAACGGGCGAGTTTCGCTTGCTATAAGAGTTCCAACTGACAGAGAAGAAACTATACCAAACGCGGTAGTCATCTCCGCAGACGGTAAATTTGGCATATATTCTAACAAGGCCTCGCTTGTGGTCTTTTCCACAGCTAACGGGCAGATTATCTACAGAGACGACATAATTAGTGAGGCGTCCCTTGCTCGGGACAACCTACTAGTAGGCATTTCTTACGACGAAAGCATCAATCGTTTAGCCGTCGTCCGTAGGCATCCTGAAGGCGATCGTCTACTCATATACGAGATAGCAGATAACGGCTATTTGAACTTCCTCAGTCAGCTATATCTTAAACCGCAAGACAAAATCGGATATGACTCCAGCGTTGCCTTCAGTCCCAATGGCGATACGGTTTATGTCACTTCGTCCAAGTCAGGATCAGTCATAGGCTTTTCTATAACCTCTGGCATGGTTGTCTTCAGATACAACAACAGGGCACTCTACGAAGACGACTTGAACATTGCCTTAGATCTTCCCGTTCATACCAAGATAAACAAACGAAGTAACCTACTCTACATTCAAAGGCCAGGGCATATCCAGAGGCCTGGACATATCCAAAGGCCAGGGCATATCCAAAGACCTGGACATATCAGCCTTGTACCGATCGAAGCTGGAAAGCCTATCGAAATCTCCTTCGGCGAAACCCTAGCAGGCTTTTTCCCGTCTTCTAACGGGAAATTCGCCTATCTATGCACTAGCTCTGGTAAGCTATTCCAACTGTACATAAACTCAGCTAACCAGAAACTTAGATACGAGCTAGATAAGGTGCTGGCTATGAATTACAACGAGTTACAAGCCAAAATAGCGGTTACCCATGCTAACTCCATAGAGTTGATAGACGCTAAAGATTAACTCCTTTCCCCCTAGTTAACCTACCTTTAGGCCGTAGTCCAGTACAGAGCTACGGCCTTTATTTAAGACCGGCTGAGAAGATTCACGTAACTTTTGCCAAGTATCTTAGCTAGCTCACAGTAGAGATTGTACGGGACACGTATCATAGCGTTTTCGTCATCTTCACACCGAATAGCCTTCCTGTAGCTTCCTAACATCGCCAAAGTATTTATAAAAAACTGCCTCCTAACCCTGACCATTACCTCTCCTTGCTGAATCTCCGCATCGGTTCTATGATCAGTAGGCGCAACAAAAAAACAATAATTCTCGAAAGAGTTACCCGAGTCGCTGTAAAGCACCCTGTACTTGCCACAAACCAGCCAATAATGGTCACTTTGCTCCTCGCTAGGAAATAAATAGTCGCCTTTCCGAAAGACTACATAGTCTCCAAAACTTCCTAATCCGAAAAGCTGCTGCACCTGCTGCGGTGTCTGACAAAACCTGCTGACAACAGCAGTCCTCAGCCAATCCTCAAAAGTAGCAGCCCTAACTTCTCGCCTCGGTTTTGCTTCAGCACTCTGCGAAGGATCATAACTAGCGTAGACCTCTATCTGCTTAGTTATGGTCTCAGCTTCTATCTTCTCCTGAAGCTCATCTCCCTCAAACCTGGCCAAAATTATAGAAATATTGTCATCCCCCCCACGCTCGTTTGCCAAACAGACAAGCTTTTTAGCTGCTGACTCTAAACTTGACTCGTTCCGAACTATGTTCATTATCTCCCTGTTCTTAACCTTTGTCGTCAGTCCGTCAGTACATAGCACCAAAATATCGCCTCGCTGAAGCTGCAACGCCGATACAGGTATCTGCAAATATTCATTGCTACCTATTGCCTGCAGCAGTACGCTTTTCCGCCTTCCAGCCTCTTCTTCGGTAAGCGCTCCTGCCTGCACTAACATCTGCGTCAAAGTCTGATCGGTTGTTAACTGCTTAATTCTTCCTTCCCTGACTATAAATGCCCGCGAATCACCTACGTCTGCTATATATATCCTGTCTCCCTCTACTAGTACTGCAGTAGCCGTAGCTCCCATCTTCACACTAGAGCCATAAGCACTCCTATACTTCCAGAGCCTATAGTTTGCCTCCTCTATAGCCGCTTCTAACCTACTTGGCGGCGACAGCTGCTTTGGCAAACGCCTTAGCTCCCTAACTATCGTCTCTACCGTCATCTTACTGGCTACCTCGCCTCCGTCATACCCCCCCATCCCGTCAGACACAACAAACAGTATCCTGTTCTGCACATGATCCCTCTCAAGCATGCTGTAGCCATCCATTACGGTACCCGTCTCCAAATCTACCAGCAATATCGAATCCTCATTCTTCTTTCTGTGCTTACCTATGTCAGATATTCCAACTACCGAAGTCCTAATGCCCATCACACGTTCCCTGAAAAAACCTAGTCTGTTTGAATTATTTCCAAAATCGAAGCCATAAGCAATACTAGCACAGCTTCCAAAATCGACGCCTTTGCTGTATAAAATTGCTGATGCAAACGCTTACAGCACTGTTACCAACAGAAGAAGAACTTTCCAGCCTCAGCAAATTCGAACGTAGAGCCTTCCTGCTCGTTCACAAAATGAACCAAGGCCGATGGAAAACTTTTTGGACTTGGTGTCAAAAAGCTATAGGAGCTCTCTGGATAGACATATGTACGTATAACTTAATGACAATTTATGGACTAGAAAACCTCGACAAAATAGATCCATCTAAACCTGTTCTGCTTGTAGCCAACCACAGGTCGTTCTTTGATATGTACGTGGTCTCCGCTATGCTTTACAAGTATACTAAGTGGAAAAAACGGCTCTACTTCCCTGTCAGAGGTAGGTTCTTCTATCAGTGTCGCCTCGGCTTGTTCGTCAACTTCGTGATGGGTTTTTGGTCTATGTACCCACCATTTTTTTATGAACCAGCCAAAAAAGCATTCGACTCATACTCCACAAAGAGGCTACTTCAGCTATGTAGCAGCGGAGCTGGCCACGTCATAGGCTTTCATCCAGAAGGCACTAGAAACAAAAATCCTGACCCTTATACTTATCTGCCAGCTCAGCCCGGCGTGGGAAAAATAATCAAAGAAGCACGACCACAAGTAATGCCGATATTCATAGCAGGACTCAGAGCAGACAACTTGCCAGCACAAATCTGGGGTAACTGGAGCGGAGGGCCTAAGATACGCATCCATTTTGGCCAATTGCTAGATCTAAGTAGGTTCTATGAGATGAACAATTCCCCACGCACATATAAGACCATCGCCGACTACGTAATGTCAGCTGTCGCTGCCCTAGGTGAAAACGATAGAGCTATCTATGCTCCCGAAACTCTCCATCAGTCCAAACCATTTAAGGAGACAGCCGTTTGAGGATACTAGCAATAGTAAATCCGACAGCAGGCGGCGGACTAACCAAGAAGATCTGGCCATCCCTAGCTCTGAAGATAAAGAATTCCATCGGCTCCTTTGAATGCACTTTCACTTCAAATCCCGGCCACGGAAAACTTATAGCCCGCCAAGAAGCAGCAAGATGTGATCTCATCCTTGCCGTAGGAGGTGATGGCACAGCCTCAGAAGTCGCCTCTGGCATAATCGAGTCCGGTAGCCACTGCGAGTTTAGCTTACTACACTGCGGTACCGGCGGCGACTTCAGAAAAGCTATCGGCCTTGCAGCTAACCCCATCGAGGCACTAAAGCAGCTCGCTAAAGGAACCACCCATACTATCGACGCCGGTGAAATGACTTATACAGCTGAAAACGGACAAAAACAGTCGCGCTACTTCATCAACATAGCCTCTTTCGGTCTAGCAGGCGAAGTAGCCACCTTAGTTAACCGTTCCAGTAAATCCCTAGGCGGCACTCTTTCATTTGCGCTAGCTACACTTCATGCAGCGATGTGCTATGAGAATCCAGAAGTAACCTTCCGCATCGATAATTCAGATAGCTTCCGATGCAAGATTACAAACGTTAGCATCGCAAACGGCAAATATTTCGGCGGCGGAATGTTGATCTCACCTAAAAGCAGACTCGACGACGCTCTTTTCGACATAGTAGTCGTACGTGCGCTAAGCAAAACAGATCTGCTGCGAAATATCCACCGACTTTACTTAGGCACTCACTTAGAACTGCCATATGTCGGACACCGACGCGGCAAATTGCTAACCGCTGAGCCCGCCTCCAGCAACGCTATCGTCAGAATAGAGGTCGACGGCGAAGTACCAGGCAGGCTTCCCGCTTCCTTCCGCATCCTCGAAAATGCCCTGCAAATAAGAGTCCCAAAGACTAGTTAGTGAAGAAATCCTCAGCAAGGAAATGTTTGCGCAGATACTTAACCGTATCAAAGAGCGTCTCCATAGCATCTCTAGCAACAAAACCAAGCTCTCGCTTGGCCTTCGAACAGTCTAGATACCAGAAATATTGAGCCATCTCAAGCGAGGTAAGATCTACAGGAGAGGTTTTATCTCTATGCCTATAGATAGCATCTATCCACCTCGCCCCCCAAAGAGTAAGCTTCGCCGGAGCTTTCAGTCTAGGCGCCGCCACTCCCGTCAGCCGCTCTAACCGAGAGAAAAAATCTTCGAACGTCCAATTCGGACCTCCCAAGAGATATCGCTCGCCACAGCGACCGCGCTCCATCGCTGCAACACAAGCATCAGCTACATCCCTTGCGTCAACAAAGTTTAGCCCTCCACCGGGAACGACAGGTATCTCCTTGGCCAAGAACTTGAGCACATCCTGCGTAGAACTAAGCTTTTTGTCGCCAGGTCCCAACAAAAGACTCGGATTTACAATCACCAGCTCAACCCGATCCCGACAAATCCTTTGTGCCGTCTGCTCTTGATAATACTTGCTAGCATAATATGGCCATCGCAAAATGATGTCTATTGGCACAGGATAGCTCTCGTCAGGAATCAAGTCATCGTCTTCTCTTACGGCTATCGTCCCACTAGTAGATACAAGCAATATCCGCCTTACACCTGCCTCAACGGCAGCTTCACAAAGCAATCTAGTACCTTCTACATGCACTTCATAGCAGACTGCCTTATCTTTAGGCTCGCGCGAAACCTTTCCAGCAAGATGGTAGATCCGATCTACTCCTTCAACCGCAGCTCTAACTGCCGCTCTATCCGTGATGCTACCAACTACAACCTCAGTCCCATCTGCAACTACGTCGAGCTTAGAAGAATCAGTGACAAGCAATCTTAGCTGCTGTCCCTTGAGCCGTTCCACTAGATGCCCACCTAGAAAACCAGTAGCACCAGTTACTAAAGTTAGCATAGGACTAGAGTATGACCTCCTCAGTAGAAGGCATAGCTGCAGTAAACTCTTCTTTTACCTGTTCAAGATCTAAGGGTTTGTCTATGCCCTCGGAAAGTAGCTCTACAGCTCTCCTCACAGCAAAAGTGACCAAACGGTAGGCATCATTCCTCGAAAGTCCATAGACTAACTTTTCTAGCTCCTCTATAGACAAAAACTGGCCTATGTGTGCCCCTATCTCCCTCTGCTTAAGAATAACACTACCCTTGGGCAGCGCTTCATATGTACCTTGCAAATACATTGGCAAGATGCCCGTCCTGTAGTTGAGTGCAAGGTAACCCAAAGTAGCCTTGAACTCCTGCAACTTCCCTGTCTTCGAACGAGTGCCCTCGGGAAACATCAATACATTGTAGCCTTGTTGCAAATAGTAACCAGCCAACTTCAGCGTCTTCCGAAGAGATCCCGTTCGCTCCAAAGGTACGCAGTTAGTGAAATTTTCGAAATATGCTCGTTTGTACTTCGTATCGAAGAAATAGTCAGCTGCAGCAAGTGCTACAAGTTCCTTTCCAGCGTCACCAAGCGCCATCTTCACAAGCCCCATGTCAAGATGTGAACAGTGGTTTGGCGCTACAATGAAGTTTGTATGATACGGTATATGCCTCTGCCCGCGATAGGTAACTACAAGCAGCTTGTTGTAGATGAACTTTTGGCCAAGGTCTATGGCGTATCTTCCCAGCTCTACTACCGGTGCAGGTATCTTTATCTCCTCCTGCTTGTCGTCCTTAACAGAGCGCACTCTCTTATGCTCCTGCCGAGCCTGACCTACTATCTGCACAAGATCGCGCACGCTTATAGCGCCAATCAGAGCTTCCACGGATGGTAATTGAGCACCGGCAGCCTCTAGCGCTGTGCCTAACTCGTTATACATGAGACTATCAAATCCCAGCTCGTCCAATCTGGTGTCAGCAGTAATCGAATCACGTGGAAGATTAGCCACTGAAGCTACTATGTCCAGTATCCAGCCTATCTCATCGCTGGTGTCTCTAGGCGCGCCGGCAACTTTGACTACACGCTGTAACCGCTGGATTAACTCTATTACCTCGCGGCGCTTGACTTTACGCGTTGCAGTACGCGGTAACTCCTGGTCAGTAAACTGTATGACCTTGATACGTTTATGGAAGGGCTGCTGCAGAGATATACTGCGAATGTGCTCCTCAATCTTGTGACGCACCTCGTCTCTAGACAGCTCACCGTTACGTTCATAATCCGGCACTACTAAACAAGCTACCTTCTCTGCCGAGCCGTCTGGTAGACCCACAACACTGAATTCCTTTATTAATTCATGTTTGCCGTAAAGCTCTTCTAGCTCATCGGGATAGACGTTCTTGCCGTTGTGGTCGACTATTACGTCCTTCACTCGACCCACGATATAGAGATTTCCGTCTTTGTCTATCCGTCCCAAATCGCCGGTATACAGCCACTTATTCCTAAGCACCGCAGCCGTAGCAGCTTCATTTTGATAGTAGCCGAGCATTATGTTCGGCCCGCGAGCAATTACTTCGCCTACACCATGCTCGTTAGGATCTTTTATAGTAACGTCTATACCAGGCAAAGGCTTTCCTACACTGCCTGGAAGCTTCTTGTTAGACGGACGCGTCACAGTAAGCACCGGAGAAGCCTCCGTAAGACCGTAGCCCTCGAGCAGCGTAAAGCCTAGTCCATGAAAGTCCTTCAATACAGTCTCAGACAACGCCGAGCCACCGCTTATCAAATACCTTATATTCCCACCAAGGCGTTTATGCACAGGATAGAAGAACAACGGTCCGAGATTGATGGGCGTCTTGTCCCGCAAGTTACTGTTTATGCGCATCATCGTACGCATTAACTGCTCAAACACTTTGCCTTGTTCAGCAAACTTGTTCATTATTCTCCTGTGTAACAGCTCCCATAGTGCCGGCACACCAACTATGGCTGTTACACGATTCTTCTTTAGTGCCTCCGCAAGAGCTTCTCCATTCAGTTCCTCTAAGTACGTAATCTGGCATCCTCTACTGAGCGGCAGCAGAAAACCGGCAGAAAACTCAAACGTGTGATGCAAAGGCAATACTGACAGTAGTCCATCGTTTTCATCTAAATCAAAGATAGAAGTAAGCTTAGCTACTAGGCTAGTAAAGTTATGATGCGACAACATCACGCCTTTAGGCTGACCCGTAGTTCCAGAAGTAAAGATGAGAGAAGCTACCGAATTTGCAGAAACACGAGCAGGTAATGCAGCAAGCTGCTTTTTTTCCTCGTCCTCTTCTAATACTGTAAAGACTTCTCTAAACGGCCAAAGCTGAATATCTTCAAGGCCTGCGGCATCGAGCCGCTTTCTCAAATCAGAAAGCTTTAAAAACAGCTCATCGCTGGTTATAACTCCTCTTGCCGAAGCCGATCGGGCAATGTTTACAACCTCTTCATACAGAGACTTTGAGTCTATAGGTACACAGATTGCGCCTGCCTTCAAGACACCAAAGTAGCACATACCCCATTCCGGGCAATTTTCGGAAAAAAGCAGCACTCTGTCGCCTTGACGAATCCCCTTGGAAGCCAAAAACGCCGCTACACGGCCAGCCAGCTCCAACATCTCCGAGTAAGTGTACTTTTCCTCTTTGCCGGCGCGCTCTATCTTCAATGCCGTTCGTCGAGAGTTTCGTTTGGCTGTCGTCTCGAAAAGTTCTATAAGATCCCGATACGTATACACCCGGCGAGGTCGCTCTTCAAAGCCCTCTTCAAGAGTTGGAAAGACCCACTTCTCCAAACCTTGAATGTGAATGTTCAGCCAATAGTCATACCAGTCAAGCTTCTCGCACTGCCAAGGCAGGAGATGACGTTCGGCAGGGTCTACCTGAGACATTAACTCGCGAATGTGGTTCGAGTGAAAAACATACTTGTTATCTATCATAAACGGCTGGAATAACTCGAACGCTTCAGCAGACTCAGCAGTAAATCGTTCAAACCTATCGACCGACTTTTTGACCTCATCGATAAACTCCGTTACCTTACCGCCACCCCAGCGTGGACGTACGCTTTCAAGAAAGCCAGAAAGCTTCTTGGCAGCTTTGTTAAACATAGGTATAGAAGTTTTCTCGAAAGTCTCCCTACTTACCGTACGTGCTTCCAGCCTGCCGAGTATCTCATTTATAAGCTTATTACCGCTACTGCGTCCAAGATAGTACTTGCGCTTGTACAGACCGAGCAAGGTTACTATCCTATCCATATGGTTAGGATTAGTATCGCCAGATGACAGTTGATAGACGAGCTTTGGACTTCCTTGCAAAACCAAAGCGGAAACCGCCAATAACCCAGAAGCTATATCGTCAACCGGAGTAATATCCAGTATTAGCCTGTTATCAGCAGGAAAGCGGGTCTGTCCCTTAAGCGCTAGGAATATGAGGGGAGCCGTCGTAGTAAATCCTTCGTTCCAGCCTGGAAAAGGAAAGGTCACTGCACTTTCAACTATCGACGGGCGAACTATCGCTCGAATGCAATCATCAGCAGCAGCCACTACTTGTTCACCTAAGCTCTTAGTATACGTGTAGATATTCGGCCAGCCCCACCATTGGGCACGCTCGATACCCAAGTCTGTCAGCCGCTGCCGAATCCAGGTCTTGCGCTCGCGCGATATTCCTGCCTGCAATGCCCGCTCATCGTCAGGATCGCGACCTTCTTCCAACAGCTTACGCCGGGCTTCCGCTCTGAAGCGAGCAGTGATGACTACATCGTTAGCTTCTTCATGCACCCGCCGCTTGAGAGCCTCACAGTCGCGTAGCTCACGCTCTACGGAGAAATCAGCATAGTCGAGCTCTGCACGTCGCGGGAAGAAGCCTATAACTTCCTCGGTCTCCCATATAGATCCAGACCTGTTACCTGCAACGAAACAAGTAGAAACATGCACAAGGCGCGGTTGCTTCATTCTACGAGCAAACGCTACAACGTTTTGCGTACCTATCACATTGGTCCTGATTGCAGTATCAAGAGCAGGATTAAAAGTCACGTTTCCAGAACAGTTGATGATGATGTCTATATCAGCAGCTAACGCTTCAGCAAACTCTGGGCTATAGCCAAGATTTTCTTCACCTATGTCTCCTCCTACGACACAAACCTTGTCACGCAAAAAATCTTCATATGCCCCACCATACTGCTTGCGCAGAGGGTCGAAAACAGGCGAAGTGCGCGCTATATCCCAGAAACGCAGCAAGCTTTCCGACTCAGAATTTGCCCTGACCATCAGATATATCCGCCCAACATTTGGAAATTTGCTAAGCAACATAGTAAGCGTCACTTTGCCGAGAAAGCCTGTTCCACCTAGCAAAAATATTTTCTTACCGTGAAACTCCTTGGTAGGAGAAAGAATCATAACACCTCCCGCAAGCTACTCTACATCAGCTATGATTATAGACGGCTGGTGCAGCATAGTTATTTCGGCACTGCGTCCCACATAGCCTTTTGCCATCGCAATAGCTTCTTGCAAGTTATCAGCTCGCTCCCAACCTAGTATCTGCGGCACATGTGCGTTCTCAGCACCTGCAACTATTACCTTTCCAACGTGCGCACGACCATTTTCTCCCCAGTACCACATAAAGAATGGATGTGCTCCGTGATAGGCATTGCCACGGCGGTACATCTGTATGTAGCTTGGATTTGAAGCAAACTCGCGCTCATATTTGTGACGAAGCCTAAAAGCATCGCGGGTTTCTGGCAGCAACCGATGAAAAAACTCTATGTAACTAGGATGATGCTCGTGATCGAATTCGTCATAGCATGGATGACAAAGTATCAAGACGCCACCCTTTTTTAAGATAGGCTTGTAGCGAAACATATTGAAGAAATACCCAAGCCCCATTACTTGCACGAGTAGCGGATTCAGTATCGAATTGACGTTATATGGCGAAATATGCGGTATACCGCAGATCATTATGTCAGCCTGTCCCTTCACCGGTATAGCATACTGCTCGAAGCATTTCGCCAGAATTCTGTCATGCGTAGGTTCAGTCTTACCAGCATGACAAGCTATCAGCTCATAAGCTGCAGGTACAGAATGAAATATCTTCCGACGAGCTGCCCAAGGTAGATTCTTGAGCGCAAATCGCATAGCCTCAAACTTCGCTCGGTCAGTAGCCGTAAAATCATCCTCCTTCTTCGCCATAAAACTCATCGGACCATCGTACATTCTGTTATTTAGTGCTGTCTCTATATGAAACACGTTCATGTGCTTGTCGACTAGCCTTCCTAGCCTGACGCACTTAGTATTCAACGCCGAAGCCGCCGGATCCATGTAGCTATGTGAATCGAGTATCGTCTGAGGCTCATGGTGCGCTCGCAGACTCTCATAATCGCACAGCCCAACAGCAACAGACTTATGCCCTCCGTCCATAGGAACAAGATTGATGTTGACATATATCAGCAAATCGCTTTCAGCAGCTCGGCGGTTTATATTTAGCACCTCGCCATGCTCAGTAGTGCCTATGTAAACCATGCCTTCAGGCCATTCGGCATCGTGATTGTAGTACCTGTCGGGATAAAATTCCTTGAATATCTTCGGCCCGACCATGCGCTTCATCTCATCCGGCGTCATCTTCCTGTGAAGCGAATTGGCGATGATAAGATGTACGTCATCTATGCCGTTAGCCTCAAACATCTCAAGCAGTATCTCTAGTATAGTTTGACGAACATCCGGAGTTTTCATCGGCGGCAAAGGCAAGGATATATCATCAAGTGCTACCGTAATCTTCATTCCAGGTCTCAACTGGGCATAAAGTGGGTCGCAGTCATGCGGATGATTGAGCGCATACCTTATCGCCGCTTCCCTGTTGGGTAAACCCTGTATCGGAGGCTTAGGATAAATGACCCGCGTGCCTACGGGCAGATCCTCTAACCAAAAATCTTCGCCATAAGGAATAATCCTAGGCGCCGAGTCAGTGTCTATATATACTATCGCTTCGTCTATTTTCCTGCGTAACTGCGGCATAGTCTCTCTATCTGAGGTCCAATATAGGCCAGTCGTGATGCACCGCCGTAGCCCTGAGCCGTACGTCAGGATTCACTACAGCCGGATGCCCCACTACAGACAACATCGGCAAGTCACTCATACTGTCAGTGTAAGCATAACTGTCGTTCAAGTTAATTCCCTCGCGCTCAGCATATTGCCGTATCCACATCGCCTTCGTAGCACTTGCCATAACCGGCGGCAAGAGCCTTCCCGTAGCTCTGCCATTAACAAACTCCAGTCTGTTAGCCACAAAATCATCTACCTCCAAATACTCCATCAAATCCTTGATCATAAGGTCTATAGCACCAGTAACTACTACCTGACGCAATCCTAAACTACGTGATTTGCTAATAAGCTCCTTAGCTCCAGGAAAAACATTCGGCCGAAGCACCTTCTCAAAAAGCTCCTTCGATAGAAACTTCAGCCTATCCTCAGATTCACCAGCATAGCGCTTGAAGAACAGATCGTTGAAAACCTTTCTGCTATACAGGTCAGTAGCCCAAAACAAAGGTATACTTGCAACCGTAGACACCGTTTTCACAGCACTTTGCCATAAGCCTTGCTGATTCTTAGAATAGAAGTACAGAGCATGCACTAGATTAGTACTAACAAGTGTTCCCTCAAGGTCATAAAACGCTGCGGCTACCACGGCTCCCCTCCTCTTCCCAAAAGGCAAGATTATAACCAAAACCCTAATCTCAAAGTAGTCAGTCTAACGGAGCTTTAACACTGTCACCGCGCTGCGAGCCGTATTGCGACTTAAAAGTCGATAACCAAGCAGTAGTACAAGCAGCACAAGACAGACCTGCGGCAAGTCTGTGTCTACTTTCACAGCTAGCCAGTAATGCAACAATGCAGCTACCGATGAACCGTATATTTGAGAATGCACCTGCCTCCAACGCCGCCCACCTAGGCATCTCACCATCGCCTTCGTCGACGTAATAGCAAGCAGCAGAAGTACAATAAACGAAGCCATCCCTATAACTACAAAGTGCCTGTTTGCTAAGTCTGACATCAGCGATGATATGGAACACCTATGCTCCAAGCAGAAGTATCCTAAGAAATGTAGCAACGCATAAAAGAAAGAGAGTAAGCCTAATGTTCTACGTACGTGTATCAGTTGACTCAGGCCACTTAGCTGCCGTACAGGCGTTACGGCTAAAGTAAGTATTAACAAAACCATCGAGAGTACGCCAGTAGTGCGGATAAAGTACTCAACCGGATTTACGCCCAACTTATGCCGCAAAGCATCAAACGCCAGCAGTAGGGCTGGCAAAAGCCCGTTTGCAAGTACTAGTAACTGTAAGTAAGCCCTGGACATCTCATCAAAAATTCGTCTTCAGATCCATACCCGAATACAGATGCGCTACTTGTTCCGCATAGCCGTTAAATAGCAAAGTAGGGCGTCGCCAAAATTCGCCTATCCGCCGCTCTGTTTGCTGGCTCCAACGCGGGTGCGATACAGCAGGATTGACGTTCGCATAAAAACCATACTCGCGCGGCTGAGCTAGATTCCAGGTCGTTTGCGGTCGATCGCTACGAAGAGTGATCTTAACTATCGACTTAGCGCTCTTAAAACCATATTTCCAAGGCACTACAACGCGTAGCGGCGCTCCATTCTGCGGTAGTAGCATCTCGCCATACAGCCCCACAGCTAAGATTGTCAGCGGATGCATGGCTTCATCTAACCTTAAACCTTCACGATAAGGCCAGTTTAACAAACTACCCCAGAGCCCTTGCCGTTGATTCGGCATCACTTCAGGATCATATAGCGATTCAAATTCTACGTATCGAGCTGTAGATAATGGCTCAACCTTGTCGAGCAATGCCTTCAGAGGAAACCCTATCCATGGAATCACCATAGACCAACCTTCTACGCAGCGCATCCTATAAATGCGCTCCTCAAGCGGAGCAAGCCTGATGATTTCATCTATATCAAAGATTTTCGGCCGTGCTACTAATCCACCAACAACTACCGTCCAAGGACGAACTTTCATCTGTCGTGCACGCTTAGCTACAGCCTGCTTATAGGTAGAAAATTCGTAGAAGTTATTGTAACCAGTGACTTTTTCGTAGCTAGTTAGGTGCTCGTCTGCCATCAATTGCGGTTTTGTGCGTATAAAGTTAAGAGGTGTTCCCCTAGGCGCAGGTTTCGATTCAGGCTCGAAGAACCAACGATAAGCCGTACCAGTAACTGCCAGTGATCCAAAAAGTAATCCTGCCTGCAAGACGAAACGCCGCCTCGACAAATAAACTTCTTTCGGCGTAACTTCACTCGACTTGACGTTCATACATCTAACAATAACATAAACTTGCTCCAGCTGTAGACATAGACGAGACTTTACAGAAGAAAGCTTTTCCTGCTACATCTTAACTAGGTACTAGGAGGTTTTATGAAACAGCTGATCCTAATTGTCTTAGCCTTCGCTCTAACTTCTCAAGCACAAGAGATAGAGCGAGTAAGAAGTATTCCGCAAGGTGAAAAAGTCAAACTCAAAGGACTAATTATGCATCGCGACGGCGATACCTTGACCGTACGTGACCGCACCGGAGTAGATACCATAGTCGAACTCAGTGAATACACCAGCGTCAAATCCAAAGGCGGATTCTTGCGCAGCGGCAAGAACTACGACGTAACCAGTCTCATCGTAGGGTTAGTGATCGAAGTCGAAGGTCTAGGTAACGACAAAGGATGGCTTGCGGCACAGAAAATAAGGTTTGATAAAAACGATCTGAAGATGGCTAACGCTGCCGATGCCCGCGTCCGGCCAGTAGAAGACCGAGTAGGCCGCGTCGAAGGTGAAGTCGGCAGACTTTCAGGTCGCGTCGACCAGCTTGGTGAAAACGTCGAAGCTACTAACCGGCGTATAGACGAAACTAACCAACGCCTGGACGAAACTAACGAACGCATCTTCGCCATGGATGACTATGAAGTGCTGGAAAATGTCGTCGTCTACTTTCCGGTAAATGTTTATACCCTTGACGCACAAGCACAAGCAGAACTAGATCGTCTAGCAGAAAGAGCTGCATCGACAAGAGGTTACCTTATAGAGGTTACCGGTTATACCGATTCAACTGGTAGCTATGAGAAAAACCGCGAGCTATCCCAAAGACGCGCCGACTCTGTAGTTAGATACCTCTCTGAACGACATAACATACCTCTGCGGCGAATAGTTACGCCACTAGGACTTGCTGACGCTCGCGCTGTTGCAGATAACAGAACGCCTGAAGGTCGAAGGCTAAACAGAAGAGTCGAAGTAAAGCTCTTGCTCAGTCGAGGGTACAGATAGTAACTTCAGCTACGCAGCAAACTGCGCTAAGAAGCGAAACTAAAAACTCTTAAACTCCAGGCCTGCCGCAAAGCCACCACTGCCACCCTACTCAAGGCCTGGAGAGACGTTTCACAGCTTCCTTAGAGGGTAACCAACTTCGAACACCTCTAAGCTCGGAAAAGCCGTCAAATTATAATAATTTAAATAACTGCTCCTCTAAAGACTATGCGTCAACAAGAAGATCCTAATTGGAAAGATATCCTCTCTCTGACAGCACTAGCGCTAGCCGTTCCTAGCACGCTAGCCATTCCCTCAATAATCGGACACATAATTGACAAACACCTAAGCACCAACTTCTTCTTATTCATAGGCTTGCTGGTAGGCCTGCTTGCAGCTGCTTCAGAAGTAATAAACATCAATCGCAGGCTAAAAAAATGAATACAGCTTCACAGTCGGCCTGAATATAATCAATAAGCGGAGGAGTGTTATGTCGGTAGGTACAAGCGTAACGAGGCGTGATGCACAAAGTAAGGTCACCGGCCAAGCTCTCTACGTAGACGATTACCGCTTGCCTAACATGTGGTACGGCGCAACCGTTCGCTCTACTGTCCCTCACGCCCGCATCAAGAATATCCATTACTCGCCTAACTTTGATTGGTCACAAGTAGTAATATGCGACTATCGCGATATACCTGGTAGAAACCTGGTAGCTCTGATATACGACGACCAACCACTCTTGGCAGAGTCTATAGTGCGCCACGTAGGCGAGCCAATAGTACTAGTGGCCGCACCAAGCAAGGAATTAGCCCGCAAAGCAACAAGATATGTCACCATAGAGTATGAAGAACTCCCAGCTGTCTTGACCATAGAAGAATCTTTAGCTAGAAAACAAAAACTTTTCGGTGAAGATAACATCTTCAAAAGCTACACCATCACGCGAGGAAACGTCGATGAGGCTTTGGCTTCAGCGGATATAGTCGTTGAAGGCACTTACCGAGTAGGTCATCAAGAGCAGCTCTACATAGAGCCCAACGGAATGATAGCTACCGTACAGGCAGACGGCACTCTGCTAGTACAGGGCTCTTTACAGTGTCCCTACTATGTACACCGAGCACTGAAAGAACTCTTTGAGCTAGAAGACGACAAGGTAGTAGTGATACAGAACACTACGGGCGGAGGCTTCGGTGGAAAAGAAGAGTTTCCGTCCGTAGTAGCAGGCCATGCAGCCCTGCTCGCACGTAAAGCCGGACGGCCAGTAAAGCTCGTTTATGACCGTAGTGAAGACTTTATAGCCTCTACTAAGCGACATCCTGCCATAATCAGGCACCGCACAGGACTTACCCGTGACGGACGTCTGATAGCAGCAGAAATAGATCTAACCTTTGATGGCGGAGCATATTGCACTCTCTCACCCGTAGTACTTTCCCGCGGCGTAATTCATGCTTTAGGGCCTTACAACTGCCCTAATGTCCGCATTTCGGGCCGCGTAGTAGCCACAAACACTCCACCTAACGGAGCCTTTCGCGGCTTCGGAGTGCCACAGGCTGCCTTCGCAGCAGAAATGCAGATGGAACGGATAGCCCAAGTAGCCGGATTCTCTCCCGTCGAGCTAAGACGTAAAAACATGCTGCGAGAAGGAGATACAACTGTCACGGGACAAATATTAAACTACAGTGTGGGAACGGCTCAGGTACTAGATGCAGCAATTGAGCACTCTGATTATTTAAACAAGCTCCAAATTTATCGGAATCAGACTGGAAGTAAACGCCGAGGTATAGGACTATCGCTATACTACCACGGCAGCGGCTTCACTGGCAGCGGAGAGGAAAAAATTAAAGGCCGTGCTGCAGTAGAGTTCGACAAAGAAGCTAGGATACGCATACTTACCGGCTCGACAGAAATAGGCCAAGGAACACGCACTATTTTTCCTCAGATAGTAGCCGAAGAACTTGGCATAGATCTGGCTCAGATAGACTTCGAAGAATCAAACACCGCTAAGGTGCCAGATAGCGGGCCTACGGTAGCTTCGCGCACTTGCATGGTAGTAGGAAGCGTAGTACAAAAGGCTGCTGCAGCGCTCAAAGCAGAACTGATACGTCGCATCGCTCTGAGCTGCTCACTGCCAGAAGAAGGTGTTTCTTATAAAAGAGGCATCTTTTACCACCAAGACCAGCCTCTTATGACCCTAACCGAAGCTGCAGCCCGCTTCTGCCAACATAGTCCAATACGTACAGAAGCACGCTATAGCAGCCCTCCAGGGATAAAATGGGATGATGCTTCTTATACAGGCGACGCCTACCCAGTCTATGCCTACGCTGCCGACGTGGTTGAAGTGGAAGTAGATATGGATACATATGAGGTAAAACTAATCAGCGTGCTTACAGTCTCAGACGTCGGTAAAGCAATTAATCCACGTCTCGCAGAAGGACAGATAGAAGGCGGTACCGTGCAAGCACTTGGCTACGGGCTCTACGAGGAAGTCTTTTGGAAAGATGGCCATATGCTTAATACCCGGTTAACTAACTACATCATCCCTACAGCCTTAGACATACCCGATCTTGAGACTATCTTAATAGAAAACCCATATCCTTACGGGCCATTCGGAGCCAAAGGAATAGGCGAACTACCCATGGATGGTGGAGCACCCGCTGCAGTAGCAGCCATAGCAAACGCGACCGGAGCATTTATTACGCAGCTACCAGCTACACCAGAACGAATCCTCGAGGCTCTCTGTCAATCTAAGCATCTTAGTGATAGCCTGTAGAGACTTTTCGAGAGAAAAGTGCTAAAATTTGCTTTTTAGCAATAATGAGGTGATCGAGAATGATTCCCAAAAGTGAACTAAGCAAGTCCGAAATAGACGAGATTCTAGCCGAAGAATTTGGCGTAAATGCCGACTACGTCGGTCATTTGTTACAACAGTTTCTAGACAATCCCTCGCTGCTCAACCAAGAGTGGCAAAACTATTTCACACAGATGTTCAAAGGCCGCGGCAGAGAAGTACCGATTCGACAATCAGTTGCTGCTGCGCCGAAGCCTACAGAGGCTCCACAGACTGTTGCTACTACAACTGACGACAGCAGATTACAACTTAAAGGGCCGGCCCTTAAGATAGCCGAAAACATGGAGGCTAGCCTCAGTGTACCTACTGCAACATCGCAACGGCAAATACCCATCAAATTACTTGACGAAAACCGTAGAATAATTAATCAGTTCCTTGCTTCAGAAGGGCGAAAGATTTCCTACACACACTTGATCGTCAGAGCCATTCTGAAAGCTTTGGAAAAATATCCTGGACTAAACGACAGATACGAAGCCGTAAATGGTACAGCCTATCGAGTTCGACAACCAGAAGTAAACTTCGGCGTAGCGGTAGATGTCACCCGTAAGGACGGCACTCGCTCACTTCTTGTACCGAACATAAAACGCGCTAATCGCCTCGATTTCAGAGAGCTAATAGACACCTATGATGACATAGTCAAGCGTGCAAGAGAAGGTAAACTACAGCTCAGTGATTTCCAGGGAACTACGATTAGCCTTACCAATCCAGGCACAATAGGCACTAGCGCTTCCAATCCGCGGCTAATGACCGGTCAAAGTGTCATAGTAGCCACGGGCTCTATTGACTATCCGCCGGAATATATGGCGATGTCGCCCGAAGCACTCTCACGTATAGGCATCAGCAAAGTGATGACTCTAACTAGCACGTATGACCATAGGATTATTCAGGGAGCAGAATCCGGTCTATTCTTGGCATATATCGACGAACTCTTACGCGGACAGCATAAGTTCTACGACGAAGTGTTCGCTGAGCTAGACATACCGTTTAAACCTTACAGTTGGGCTCCAGATCGCAATCCGCTACTACTTAAGCGCGATAGCTTCTGGGACGAAGTTCGCAAACAAGCCTCAGTAGTAGAGTTAATCAACATGTATCGCGTGCGCGGTCACCTGCTAGCCGATATCAATCCGCTTGGTACGCGCACGCTCAATTACCATCCAGAGCTAGATATAGAAACCTATGGGTTAACTATCTGGGATCTCGACCGCGAGTTCATCACCGGAGGACACTATCTAACCGGTGGCATGGGGGGCAAAGAGAAGGCTACTCTACGCGAGATTGTTGACAGTCTGCGAATGTTCTACTGCGGAAAAATAGGCATAGAGTACCGACATATACAAAGCTCGGAAGAAAAAGAGTGGCTGCGTGCGCGCGTCGAACAGCCAAGACCAGCACTTGCCGCCGACGTCAAAAAGCGGATTTTACGTACTCTAGTAGCAGCAGAACAATTTGAAAAATTCCTCGGCACGAAATATCTAGGTCAAAAACGCTTCTCTATAGAAGGTGCAGAAACCGTCATATCGCTCTTCGATCAGCTGATTGAAGGGGCAGCTGCCCGCGGCATTGATGACATTACCATAGGCATGGCGCACAGAGGTCGACTGACCGTAATAGCAACCGTCATAGGCGACTTTGCAGAGCGCATCTTCACTATTTTCGAAGGTGCAACTCATCCGCTCTTTCCCCACGATGAACGCGACGTCAAATATCATCAGGGTGCCACCAATACTAGACAACTACCAAACGGCAGAAAAATTACTGTGAGCGTAATGTCCAACCCAAGCCACTTAGAGTTTATCAACCCCGTAGTAGAAGGCGCAGTAAGAGCTAAACAAGATCTGGTTCGCTTGGAAGACCTGAAATCGGGAAACAGCACTGACCCATACCGCAAGTTAGCCGTTCTAGCCCACGGCGACTCGGCCTTCGCCGGCGAAGGAATCGTCCCTGAGACACTTAACCTGTCGCAACTGCAGGGCTATAAGACAGGCGGAACGATACACATCATTATTAACAACCAGCTAGGCTTTACTACCACGCCTGACGAAGCCCGCTCATCCACCTACAGCACCGACGTAGCGAAAATGATACAAGCACCAATCTTCCACGTAAACGGCGACGATCCTGAGTCGGTTTACCAAGTACTACAAATAGCCCTCGACTACCGCCAAGAGTTTAAACGCGATGTAGTAATAGACGTACTGGGCTTCCGTAGACATGGGCATAATGAAGGTGACGAGCCTACTTACACACAACCTGTGATGTACAAACCAATCAGACAGCACGTCGGCGTGCGAGAGCTCTATACACAACAGCTACTGCGAGAAAAACTAATCACGCGAGAGGAAGTGAACTCGCTAATAGACAGCTACTGGCAAAGCTATGAAGCTGCTCTAGCCCGCGCAAAGGCCGTCGCCGCTAAACATAAAATCGAAATACCAGTCGTAAGCGAACCTGAACCTGCTGTCGGAATTAAGACCTGCATGGATGGAGAAGAGCTTAAAAAGATAGGCCAAGCAATAAACTCAGTACCTAAGGGATTTAACTTCAATCCCAAAGCTGTTGGACTACTTACACGCAGACAAAAAATGGTCGAAGGTACTTTGCCTGTCGATTGGGGCACGGCCGAAGCGCTCACCTTCGGCTCACTCCTACTAGAAGGTATTACCGTCAGGCTCACTGGACAAGACAGTGTCCGAGGGACATTTAGCCAGCGTCACGCCGGATTCTACGACAATGAAACCAATGAAGAGTGGACACCTCTTGCCAATCTCGGCCTACCCAACGCTACGTTGTATATCTATGACAGCCCGCTCTCTGAAGCCGGCGTATTAGGTTTCGAATACGGCTATAGCGTTGTTCGCAAAGATGCCCTTGTCATTTGGGAAGCTCAGTTTGGTGATTTCGCCAACGGCGCACAAGTGATCATCGACCAGTTCATCTCCTCAGGAGATTACAAATGGGGTCAATCTTCCCGGCTCGTGCTGTTGTTACCACACGGCTATGAAGGTCAAGGCCCGGAACACTCTAGCGCCCGTATGGAGCGATTCCTGCAGCTATGCTCTGGCGGTAACTTACAAGTAGCCGTTTGCTCAAATGCTGCTCAGTACTTCCACCTCTTACGCAGGCAAGTCAAGATGGCCGAGAGCATCCCCCTAGTCATAATGACCCCGAAAAGCCTGCTGCGATTGCCAGAAGCTTCTAGCCCGATTTCTGACTTCATCTCTGGCCAGTTCCAACCCGTGATAGGCGACATCAGCACGAATACCCCTAGACGCGTCTTACTATGCACCGGCAAGATCTACTACGAGCTAGAGGCAGAAAGAAAGCGGCGCAAAGACACTTCGACAGCCATAATCCGACTCGAAATGCTCTATCCCTTCCCTAGAACCTTGCTCAAGCAAGAACTAGATAAGTATGGCAACGCAGAAATTCGCTGGGTGCAGGAAGAGCCGCGCAACCAAGGATGCTGGACATACATAGAACCAAGACTACGTGAGCTACTTGGCCGAGAGATCTATTACGTAGGCCGCAGCGCCTGCCCTACTACAGCTACAGGCTCTCATCACATTCACACGCTGGAACAAAATCAACTAGTCAACGCCGCTTTCGAATGAAGGAGTGATAGATTAAGCTGGTACTTGAAATTCCCAGTGCACACTTAGCAGCGGGGCGATCCGAAATGATCGCCCCTCAGTACCTAAAAATCCCCTTCTTTGACGTAAGGATAGCTCCAAAGCGTCACCTGCAAGAGACACGACTTCAACCACGCATTATACATTTTTTCTACATCCTCAGCAGAATGTCCCTTTGACGCTAGGAAAGGCTTTAAAGTGAAAGTCACCGGGAAAACTAGCAGCAACAAATATCTCAGCGGAACGTTCTCTGTAGAGCTTATACCATCAGTTTGGCACTTCTTAGAGCGATGATGCCGCAAGCCTATCTCGTGCTGATAGTCCAACCACTTCTGATCATATTCACCTCGAGCTGTATCTAAGATCCACTGACCAAACCGCTTTCTTACTGCCGCTAAATAATCACTTATCGGTGTACCCTCTTTGTCCGTAAAAGAAGCGACTAAATGTGGGTTCGAGCCTACAAACCCGTACCATACGTCCAAAATAGCCTCAACCTGATCCTTTACTACTTCATATGACATCTGCAAATACTTAACGTCTTCTTCGCCAAACAGCACGCTCTTCTTCATCAGTTCAAAATCCTCAAGCGTTACCGGCGAGGTTGGCACTTTGCCATAAGCATATCCTGCAATCTCTGCCATCTGTCACCTCCGAACAAATTTCTAGTACAGTAAGCATGGCTTGACTTCGTATGTAAAGAAGGTACTTTTTGGTAACCTATGGGAGAAAAAACCGAATCCGTAGCTTTTATGGTAGAAAGTATTATAGGCTGTAAGTGGTCGCTGCACTTACTCAAGCTATGCGCAGAAGGCTACCGTAGACCCAGCGAATTTCTTAAAGCCTCACCCGGCTTAACGGCCAAAGTAATGAACGAACGGTTGCGCAAGATGCTGAAGTTCGGCATACTCAACCGAACCGTCTACGGCGAAAAACCACCGTTCGAGGTAGAGTATACTTTTACTCCTTTCGGCCGACGATTTATGAACCTAATAGACGAGGTTCGCCGGTTGCAAGAAGAACTTGACGCACGATAAAACTATAAACTCCGCAACTATAGAAAATAACAGACCTAGTTCAGGTCGTAGACGTATTCAAGCGCCTCACCGGTAGCCAAGATAACCTTTATTAAGTTCGGTCCGCGCTTGAGGTTAAGCTTCTTCTTATTGCCTCTTAAAGTGATAGACCTATCCGTCTGAGCCGCTATTCTCGCTGAGATATCTTGATTGTTTACCGATACGCGTACAGTATTACCAAATCCCATACCTTCGATTAACAGGTTAGGTTTAAGGTAGATAACAGAGTTGATAGAAGCACCAACTTTGATCTGTATGCCAAAACTGAGTTGTCCAAACAGTCCAACTGTGTCGCGTGCATCGACGATAACACGTCCGCTTGTATCACCAACTATGGGAGCAACCCGTAGCGTTCCCATACCGTTACCCTTGTCGGTAAGGGTAACATAGTTTGGCGCTACGACTAGTCTCAGCGATATCTGATCGGTGCCACAAGGGTTTTCTGTGCGCAGATCTATAAGCCTTGCCTCTCCAACCGAAACTAACAGATCCCCTACAGGGTTGAACAAAATAGGCTGCCCACAGGGCACAACTTCTATAAAAAACGTCATTTCTGTGGACAGCCCGCCGCTATCTGTTACCTTCAGCTTGCAGGTAGTAAGACCTAGGTCCTGCCGCTTTGGCGAAATTCTTAGCAAATTCTTCTCAAGTTTTACAAAGTCCCCACGATCACAAGAAAAAGTCAGTTTATAATCATCGTCGTCAGCAATATCTAATTCCAAGGTTACAGTCTGCCCCACCTCCACACGTACGTTCTGAACAGCTGACGTCTTTATAAGGTAATAGGTATAACGTCTACCGTTTACTAAAACTTCTACCTCATTATCTTCTGTCCTTAGTCCAAGACGCTTGTCGCTGCCAGACAAAACTATCTGTCTATCAGTAAGCAACGTAATCCTCGAGGTCTGTTCTACGCCGTTAATAAATACCCGCACACGTTCAGCTCGAAGTCCTTGACCTGAAATTACTAGCATCTTAGACAAACGCTCTATCTTATCGACAGATGGCTGCGTAGTTTGTCCAAAAGCTTGTCCAAACAGCAATAACAGAAGCAGATAAAGCATATCTCTCCCCCTGGATAATTCTAGTTACAGAGTGCAGTTATTGCAAAGATTGCTATATGTAACCACACTCAGAAGCACTGAACTGCCTGTTTGGCAAAGTAGGTAAGTATCAGATCTGCACCTGCTCGCTTGATAGCCGTGAGAGTTTCTATCATTACCTGCTTTTCATCCAACCAACCGCGTTGGGCAGCCGATTTGATCATTGCGTACTCACCACTTACTTGGTAAGCAGCAAGCGGCAGATTATATCGTTGCCTAAGCGCATGTAATACGTCGAGATAAGGTAGTGCTGGCTTAACCATGAGAATGTCTGCGCCTTCGGTTACATCTACTTCTGCCTCGCGCATCGCCTCGCGAAAATTGGCAACATCCATCTGATACGACTTTCTATCACCAAACTGAGGTGCGCTCTTAGCTGCTTCTCTAAAAGGTCCATAAAAAGCTGACGCATATTTCACAGCATACGACAAAATAGGCACTTGCTCAAAACCAGCAGTATCGAGAGCCGCCCTTATAGCAGCGACAAACCCATCCATCATATTTGAAGGGGCAATAATATCTGCTCCAGCCTTTGCCTGTGAAACTGCGGTACGAGCCAGTAACTCCAACGTCGGATCGTTTAACACCTCCGAGTCTCTTACAACGCCACAGTGCCCATGGTCGGTATACTCGCACAAGCAGGTGTCTGTTATTACTAGTAGGTCTTTCACCTCGCGCTTTAGCGCACGTGTCGCCCGCTGAACTATAGAGTCTTCACCGTAAGCTTCCCTGCCTATAGCATCCTTATAGCTCGGTATACCAAAGATAATGACTGCACGTATGCCTAAACTACGTACTTGCTCGGCTTCCTTTACTAGCTCGTCTACGGAAAAGTTATACTGCCCGGGCATAGACGCTATTTCACGCCTTATCCCCTCACCTTCGCACACAAACATCGGATAAACAAAGTCGTCTGGCGTAAGTCGCGTCTCGCGCACCAACGCCCGTATCGATTCGTTTCTACGAAGTCTACGAAGCCTCAGCAATTGCATCCTCCTAACAAAAAAGCTATAATAATTTCTTTTAGAGCTATAAAATTTTCTTTCATAAGTCAACCAACTAAGGCAGATCTGAGGAGGAAGTATGAATTTTGAGCTATCTGAAGAAGTAGTGCAAATCAAGCATTCGGTAAGAGAGTTCGCAGAAGGAGAGATAGCTCCGCACGTGATGGAGTGGGACGAAACGCAGCATTTTCCTCTGGAATTGTTGCCAAAACTAGCTGAGTTAAACCTAATGGGTATAATCTTCCCAGAAGAAGTTGGAGGTGCTGGCCTAAACTATGTCGCATACGCAACTATCATAGAAGAGCTAGCACGTGTAGATGCATCGATAGCACTCAGTGTGGCAGCTCATAACTCACTTTGCACAAACCACATATTCCAATCAGGCACCAAAGAGCAGATAGAAAAGTACGTAGTGCCATTAGCCCGAGGTGAACACCTAGGTGCTTGGG
The DNA here is from genome assembly GCA_025057015.1 of Blastocatellia bacterium. Lineage (GTDB taxonomy): Bacteria > Acidobacteriota > Blastocatellia > Chloracidobacteriales > JADJPF01 > JANWYG01. The sequence goes on along the minus strand of JANWYG010000010.1, from coordinate 387,104 downwards.
CTCTAACTGAACCAAGTTCCGGTTCAGACGCTGCTGGAATGCGCACTACAGCAGTACGTAACAGCAACAGATGGAAACTTAACGGTACTAAAAATTTCATTACGCACGCAACTTATGCCAATACCTACGTGATTATGGCGCTCACAAACAAAGAGAAACAGACTCATGGAATATCTGCTTTCATCATCGAACGCAACACTCCCGGACTTACGCCAGGACGCAAGGAGAACAAACTCGGATGTAGAGCTTCAGACACTGCCTCGGTAATACTTGAAGATTGCTGGGTCCCGAATGAGGCACTGCTCGGCAAGGAAGGCGAAGGGTTTATCGATTCACTGAAGATACTAGACGGAGGGCGTATTTCTATAGCAGCTCTCGCCGTGGGAATAGCCCAAGGTGCTTATGAAGCTGCAGTGAAGTATGCTAAACAGCGCACTGCATTTGGAAAGACCATCTCCAGCTATCAGGCCATACAGTGGAAGTTAGCAGACATGCACACACAGATAGAAGCTGCCAGACTACTTACGCTCAGAGCAGCAGCCCTCAAAGATGCCGGTAAGAAAACCACTAAAGAATCGGCCATGGCAAAACTCTACGCCTCAGAAATGGCTGTTAAAGTGGCAGAAGAGTCCATACAGATCCACGGTGGCTACGGCTTCACAAAAGACTACCCAGCAGAGAAATATTGGCGCGATTCGAAACTCTGCACCATAGGTGAAGGCACAAGCGAAATACAGCGCATGGTGATAGCTCGAGAGATACTCAAGAGCTTGTAACCCCGCCCGTGCAGATTGTACAAGCTTTCAGTTTTATGTAAACTTGCAGCGAAGCGAAGTTCAGTGAATATCGACAGTCTGGTAGAAGGTATTTTAGCTCGGAACGTTCGCTCAGTAGCGCGTGCCATAACGTTAGCAGAAAATTACCCGCACGAAGCAGCTGAGCTACTAAGGCATGTCTACCCAAAGACAGGCAAGGCATTAATCATAGGCGTCACTGGTGCGCCTGGTGCGGGAAAAAGCTCGTTAGTCGATAAGCTCTCGCTGTATTACCGCAAGGAACGTGACTTAAGCGTAGCAATAGTGGCCGTAGATCCTTCTAGCCCGTTCTCTGGTGGGGCTATACTCGGTGATCGAATAAGGATGCAGGCCCTGAGCCTTGATCCAAAGACTTTTATCCGCAGCATGGCTACCCGCGGTAACCTCGGAGGGCTCTCCCGTGCCACGGCAGACGCAGTAGCGATACTTGACTCAGCAAGCTACGATAGGATCATCGTAGAGACCGTAGGTGTCGGTCAAGATGAAGTTGATATAGTTAAGACTGCCGATCTCTCTATAGTAGTCCTCGTCCCCGGTATGGGAGATGATGTGCAGACTATCAAGGCAGGAATCATGGAAATAGGTGACATCTTCGTCATTAACAAAGCTGATCGTGACGGCGTACTTCGTACCGAGCGAGAACTCGAAGCACTGCTTTCTATGACCGAGCGTGCCGACGGTTGGAAACCGCCTATAGTCAAAACTATCGCTATACAGTCAAGTGGCATCAACGAGCTGGAACAAGCAATAGAGCTTTACAAACAACATCTGGATTCCGGCAAAGCAAATGTCTTCGAGCGTAAACGACGTGTAGCTGAACAGAGATTGATTCAGCTACTGCGCGAAAGATTACTGCAGACAGTGCTAGAGGATGATTCTCTCAAAACTGAGCTCGACAAGGCAGCAATCGAAGTTGCAGCTAAACGCTGTGATCCATACTCAATAGTAGAAAATATCTGCAAAAGAGTAATAAAAAAATGAAACTCGATCACTTAGGCATAGCAGTAAAATCAATAGACGAAGCCGTGAAATTTTATCAACAAGCCCTAGGGCTTTCCGTAGCCGGCACCGAAACCGTTCAAGACCAGAAGGTACGCGTGGCTATGCTGCCGATAGGCGAAAGTCGCTTGGAACTGCTGGAAGCTACTAGTTCAGATTCACCCATAGCCAAATTCATAGATAAACGTGGCCCTGGCATACACCATATATGCATAGAAGTAGAAGACATATATGCCAAGCTTGACGAGCTAAAGGCGGCTGGCGTCGATTTGATAGACTCTAAACCACGAATAGGAGCCGGAGGACATTTGATAGCTTTCGTGCACCCGAAAAGTTCCTCCGGCGTGCTTATAGAACTAGTCCAAAAGGAGGCTGAGCATTGATTAAGCCCAAGATAGCCATAGCAACAGTAGTTATCATAGCTCTATCTTTACTTTATGCGCAACGTCGCAGTCTTTCCTCATCTCCGGTCTCTTTGAGCAAAGAGGAAATGGAAAGCCTGCTCAAGGTAATTCCTCAGCAGGAAGTTGAGCGCATCCGCAGTCAGCCTGAAGGCAGAAAGCAATTCATAGACAACCTCAAACGTATACTCACACTCGGACTCGAAGCAAAGCGGCTAGGCATAGAGGAAAAACCGGAAGTTGTAGCAGAACTTGCTCTTATGGAAAAGATAGCCCTCGCTACGCTTTATCGCGAAAGGATGTCAAAACAAAATCCCCAAGCCGTCGAGTTCAGCCAAGAGCAAATCAAGAAATATCTTGATGAAAATCCCAGCGCTCTCGATAACTTTCTCAAAGCCAACCCACAGTACAAAGCAATAAGTAGCGGGGATGCTTTCAAACAAGAATTCGCAAGAATGCAGCTTATGCTTGAAGGAGCAAGACGTATCGGCCTAGATAATGACCTCGGCTACAAGACCATGGTAAAAGTGCAGCGGGCAGCATTCCTCTCGTCTAGGGTACAGCAAGAGATGTTCAAGACAACCAAGGTCAGCGATGCGGAAATAAACTCTCACTATGAAGCAAACAAGAGCAGTTACGACGAAACCCGTGCAAGTCACATACTCGTAGCTCCAGCCGAAGATCCCGAAAGCCCCACTGCTAAGGACAAACCCAAGACCAAAGAAGAAGCTCGTCAGAAAGCAGAAGCTCTGCTAGCACGGATTAAAGCCGGTGAAGACTTTGCTAAGTTAGCTAAAGAGAATTCCGACGATCCTGGATCCGCACAGCAAGGCGGCGACTTAGGATACTTTCGTCACGACGTTCAGTTCGTACCAGAATTCAAAGAAGCTGTTTTTAAACTTAAGGTCGGCGAAGTGAGCGATATAGTGGAAACTCAGTTTGGCTACCACATAATAAAGGTAACAGATAAGCGTATCGCTCCGCTTGACGAATCTCTCAAGGCAGAAATCAGAGAGCAACTAGTAGAGAAAAAAGTTCGTGAACAGATAGAAGAGTTACAAGCCAAAAATCTTGTAGCAATAGATGAAAATTTTAACTTACCCGGATCTACTCAAGAGACTCAGACACCACAAACGACAAACCAGCAGCAAGCCGAACACGAGGGTCACGGACATTGATACTGGGAGATTTTCTGGTAGACATAGTAAGCGACGGAAGCCTTCGTCTCGACGGAGGAGCAATGTTTGGCGTCGTGCCTCGAGTGCTCTGGGCAAAGCTCTGTGCTGTAGATGACCTGAACCGTATAGAAGTAGCGCTAAATTGCTTACTCGTACGCTACAAAGACCAGATCATTCTAGTAGACACTGGTGCTGGGAATAAGTGGAGCGAGAAGCATCGCCGCATTTATGCCCTAAGCTGCGGCAAACTTGTCGAATCGCTAAAGCAGCACGATATACACCCCGAAGACATAACCATGGTCATCAACACACATCTGCACTTCGACCATGCAGGAGGAAATACCACGCTAAGAAACGGCCAGATTGTACCAACTTTCCCCAATGCCAGATACATAGTACAACGAGCCGAGTATGAGCATGCTTGCCGTCCTCACGAACGTGACCGGGCAAGCTACATATCTGACGATTGGGAACCCATCAAGCATCAGCTAGAGTTGATAGAAGGCGATTGCGAAATAATACCTGGCCTAGAAGTTTTTCGCGTGCCAGGCCACAACCTTGATACGCAGCTCGTGCGTATTTCTAGCGGCAACCTAAAGCTAGTCTTCTTCGCAGACATTATACCCACTTCGCTGCATCTGCCGTATGCTTGGGTAATGGCTTACGATCTTTATCCTGTCGAACTCGTCGAGCAAAAGAAACGGCTTGTACCTCAAGCTGAAGCTGAAAGTTGGATATGCATTTTTGAGCATGATCCAGTCTTGCCCGCTGGACGAATAGTCAAAGAAAAAGATAAATACAAAGTTCTGGAGGAAGCATGTCTCAAGCCAGCATAGGTGTCATAGGTGGAAGTGGCTTATACCACATGGATGGATTAATAGACATAGAAGAAGTAGCATTGGACACACCGTTTGGGCGGCCGTCCGATAATTTCATTATCGGTACACTCGAAGGCGTACGTGTGGCATTTCTTGCTCGACATGGTCGAGGACACAAGCTGATGCCGAGCGAACTGCCGTTTCGTGCCAACATCTACGGTATGAAAATGCTCGGCGTTGAGAGAATTATTTCAGCCTCAGCCGTCGGCTCGCTTAAAGAAGAACTAAAGCCTCTGGACATAGTCATCCCTGACCAGTTTTTCGACAGAACGCGAGGGCGAATTTCGACCTTCTTCGGCAACGGCATAGTAGCACACATCACTTTCGCCGATCCCGTCTGCAAAGATCTCTGCGACATAGTAGAGGAAGCTGCAAAAGTCCTCGAAGATATCACGGTTCACAGAGGCGGAACTTATCTTTGCATGGAAGGGCCGGCATTTTCCACAAAAGCCGAATCACACGTCTATCGACAGTGGGGTATGTCGATAATAGGTATGACCAACCTGCAAGAAGCAAAGCTTGCTCGTGAAGCAGAAATATGCTACTGCACTATAGCACTAGTTACAGACTACGATTGCTGGCATGAATCACACGACGCCGTAACCGTAGATATGGTTATCGAGTATTTGAACAAGAATGTGGCAAACGCGCAGAAACTTATCAGAGCTGCCATAGCAAAACTAGCTACAACCATCAGAACCTGTAAATGCGGCTCAGCCTTACGACATGCGATACTAACTGCCCGCGAGGCTATACCTGCCGAGCGTATCCAACAGTTAGAAGCTATACTCGGCAAATACTTCAACTGAGAGGGAAAGTTTTTGACGGAGAAAGCCGCACGGGTCGAAGCCTCAGCAGTACCGACGAAGAAACTCTTGATTGCCTGCATTCTTGCCTACTTACTGCCTGGCGCAGGGCATTTGGTCCTCGGCAAGAAGTGGCGTGCAGCTATATTTTCTTGCTCAATATTTGCGATGTTCATCCTAGGCCTGCTAATGAAGGGCCGACTGTTTTTCCCAACTAGCGGAGATATTACATCCTTCTTTCTTAGCTTTGCCGATGCCGGCGTCGGCAGTGCCTATTTTATCTGCTTAATTTTTGACATAGGCTTTGACTCCTTGCGCGCAGCAGCAGCTACTTTTGAGTATGGTAACGCATTTCTTTGGACGGCAGGCTTACTCAATATGCTAGTCATAATGGATGCATACGACATAGCAATAGGGAGGAAGAACTGATGCATCTGGTAGTAATGCTCATCTTTGCTGCCATTGTCTCGGTCGTATTTGCCGGTGTCACAAGTGAGGTACAGACTGATAGAGAAAGGATAATCTATGCTCTACGAGTTTTTGGTTCTTTTATGGGCGTCGGTCTGCTTGCAGCTATCATCTTCTATTTCTTTCCATGAACGCAGAAGCTTCCACATTGTGGAAGGTACTTTCTCTGAGAACATATATCTACTCTGAACAAATTTCAGAAACCCGCCTGATACCCTCTTTCCGGTGAACGAATTATGTCTACTTTTTAGCGCATAAGCAGCATGTACTCTACAGGTACGAAGCGATAGCGAAGTTGATCGTCTTCAAGATATATCTCTACACGAGATCCTTCGTCAAATTTACCTTGTATCACAGCATCAGACAGGGGATCTTCCACGTACTTCTGCAGAGCACGACGTAGAGGACGTGCTCCGTAGCTGCGATCAGCACAAGTTTTATTGACTATCCACCGTTTTACCTCTGGTGTGAGAGTAACTTCTATCCGACGACGTTCGAGTGTTTTGTTAAGCTGCTTGATTAAGATATCAACTACAAGCACCAGATCATCGTCAGTAAGAGGCTCAAACAATATGATTTCATCAAGGCGATTAATGAATTCCGGATTAAAAGTCTGGCGCACAGCACCCATTACAGCTTCTTCCATTTTGTCATGTTGCAGCTCAGCACTTGCTTGAAATCCCATATGACCACGTTTCTGGATAAACCGCGCGCCTATATTGGAAGTCATAATAATAATCGTGTTCTTGAAATCTATCGTATTGCCGAGTGAATCGGTTAGTATACCATCTTCAAAGACTTGAAGCAGAATGTTAAAGATATCGTGATGAGCCTTTTCTATTTCATCAAACAAAAGCACACAGTAGGGACTACGCTTGACGCGTTCTGTCAACTGGCCTCCCTCTTCGTGACCGACATAGCCAGGTGGCGAGCCTATCAGTTTAGATACGGAGTGCTTCTCCATAAACTCCGACATATCAAAGCGAATCATAGAGCGCTCAGAGCCAAAAAGGAACTCGGCCAGCGAGCGAGCAACTTCGGTCTTACCAACTCCCGTAGGTCCCAAGAAGAGGAAACTACCTATGGGGCGGTTAGGGTTCTTCAGCCCAGCCCGGCTACGGCGTATAGCTCGAGCCAGAGCTGAAATGGCCTTTTCTTGCGAGACTATCCGTTTATGCAGTTCCTCTTCTATCCTCAGAAGCTTCTTTGACTCTTCTTCCTTGAGCGAAGTAACAGGAATACCTGTCCAGCGCGCTATTACTTCTTCCACATCAGCCTTTGACACGACGCGGCGTGGGTCAAACTCAGGTACATCAGCGTCAAAATCCACCCTATATCTCAAGCGCGAGCGATGTTCATAGCTGTTTACGTTCTTGGAAAACCGAAGTTTGACGCGTGCACCTGCTTCATCCAAAATGTCTATGGCCTTGTCGGGTAAGAATCTATCAGGGATATAACGGTTCGACTGAAAGACTGAAGCTTCGATAGCTTCCTGATCATAGCGAACCTGATGAAAAGACTCATACCGTTCTTTGATTCCTTCGAGAATAGAGATAGCTTCCGCTTCCGTCGGGACGGGTACTTTGACAGCCTGAAAACGTCTCTCCAGCGATCGATCTTTTTCTATAGACTTGCGGTATTCAGCCGGCGTAGTAGCACCTATACACTGGATTTCGCCGCGAGACAAAGCCGGCTTGAGTATGTTAGCAGCATCGAGAGACCCCTCAGCAGAGCCAGCGCCTACGAGTGTATGCATTTCATCTATGAAAACTATGAAGTGTGGATTCTCGATAAGCTCCCGCATTATCGTCTTGAGACGCTCTTCGAACTGCCCTCGATACTTCGTTCCTGCAACTACTAGAGACAAATCCAGTGCGAGTATGCGTTTATCGGCCAGAAATGGTGGCACATCCCCAGCAATGATTTTTTGGGCAAGCCCCTCAACTATAGCGGTCTTACCAACACCAGGCTCACCTATTAGTACAGGGTTATTCTTCGTCCGACGACAGAGAATTTGAATTACCCGCTCGATTTCGTTTTCACGCCCTACAAGCGGATCGAGAAGTCCTTGCGCCGCAGATTCAGTCAGATCACGACTAAATTCGGCCAGATGTGGCGTCTCTTTTTTTTGCAAGTTAGCTCGGTCACTAGCAAATGAACGCATCAGCTCCTCGCGCACAGCATTCAGCCTCAACCCTCGCTCATGCAATATCTCAGCCGCTATGCTCTTTTCCTCTCTAAGCAATCCAAGCAGTAGATGTTCCGTCCCTATGTGGCGGTGTTGTAATCTCTCAGACTCTTCGGCAGCATAAGCCAAGACACGCTTTGCCTCAGCAGACAGAGGCAGGTCTACCGATGTGGACACTCTCTCACGCAGTATCGTACGACCCTCTATCTCCTTGCGTATCGACTCTATAGAAGCTTGAGAATGCCTGAAAAACCTATTAGTCAGCCCTTTGTCCTCTCTAATCAGCCCAAGCAGTATGTGCTCGGCCTCGATAGCAGGAGCACCGAACTGACTAGCCTCATAGCGAGCAAAGAAGATTACTCTGCGAGCCTTTTCTGTATATCTCTCAAACATTCTACCCTATCGCCCTCATTGTAATAGTCGCTTGCTGTTTTCAAACGACCGTTCTCCAGTTCAAGTACCCGAGCACAACCGGCTGCCAGACGCTCATTGTGGGTAACTATAACTACCGCAAGTCCATACTCGCGATGCATTTCAGCGAGCAAATCTTGCACCTCCTGTCCAGTTCTGGCGTCCAGATTACCGGTAGGCTCATCTGCCAGCAATACTTTCGGACGCGTCACGAGGGCTCTTGCTATCGCCACTCTGGCTGCTTCTCCGCCCGAAAGTTCGCTAGGACGATGGTTCAAGCGCTTACCTAACCCCACCTTTGCTAACACATCCTTCGCTCGTTCCCTACTAGAAGCTACATCTTCACGGGCAATAAGCAGCGGCATCATCGTATTCTCAAGAGCCGAAAACTCTTGCAACAAATTATGAGACTGAAACACAAATCCCACAATTTTATTGCGTACTCTAGCCAAGTCTACATCAGACAGTTCGGAGATGTCAAATCCATCTAAAATTACCCGCCCTTTGTCAGGCCTATCTAGACCACCTAAAAGGTGAAGTAGCGTAGACTTACCTACCCCAGAAGGACCACAAATAGCTACGCTCTCACCTGACCAAATGCTTATATCTAATCCATCCAAGACGTTTATCCTTCTTGTCCCAGAAACATAAGTTTTCGATATTTCTATAGCACACAAGACTTTTCTCTGTGCCTCACTCATATCTTAATCCATCTATAGGTAAAAGCCTACAAGCCCGATACGCAGGATAGATAGTAGCAACAAAACTAATGGAAAAAGTCGTCAAGATTACGGCCAACAGATCCGGCACCATAATTCGAAACGGCACGTAAGAAATTGAGTAAACTTTCGGATCAAGTTGAACAAGCTTGTAAGCGTTAGCTACATAACAAGTCATCACACCACAGAAACCACCAACCAGCATGCCCAGTAAACCGATAGCTATACCGCAGATTATGAAGATTATCAATATGCTCCTCGAAGTTGCTCCCATACTGAGTAATATAGCTATGTCCTTAGTCTTTTCTACTACCATCATTATCAAAGTAGTGATGATATTAAGCGAAGCTACAAGTATTATCAGCGCAATCCCGACAAAGAACCCCAAACGCTGAAGGTTTAGCGCAGCAAAAACTGACTGATTCAGCTGTTGCCAGTCAGTAGTCTTATAGCCCGGCCCTACACGAGACAATACCCGAGAAGCCACTTCCTTAACTTCGTATATGTTCTCCACTTTTGCCTGTATCACGCTCATCGGCTGGTCGTTACTCAATAACTCAGCCGCCGACTCCATAGAAATATATCCCCAGTTGGCATCATACTCATACAATCCTGAAACAAACATTCCCACAACTACAAAAGTCTTTTGCCTAGGCGCAAGCCCAGTAGGAGTAAGCCGTCCCTCAGAAGAAATAACATTCACCGGTTCGCCTATAGTTACACCCATTTCCCTTGCCAGCTCGCTACCCAGTATCAGACCCGATCCTTGCTCTGCGTTGCGCAAAGCTTGCAGGCTACCCATTACGAGCGTCTGCGTAAGCTCGTTGGCCTCAGGCCTCGCTCGCAAATCTACCCCCTTTAACACCGCTACACGCGCACGCTTAGGACTACTAAGCAACACTTCTATGTAAACCGTAGCACAAGCAGCTTTAACCCCGGGAACTGATTCAACCAAAGCGACCAAACGATCAGGATCAGTAAAAGTAGATTCGTTCTCTTTAAGTAGGTTTAAATGTGAGGTACCTGCAAGCACCCGCAGTTGTATCTCTTGCTCCATCCCCGCCTGGAAAGCCAATACTACAACAAGTGCCCAAACACCTACGGCAATACCTACTGCCGCTATAGCGGTAATAGTCGATAGCACTGCGTGCCTATGGCCGGTACGTATATAACGCAGCGCTATAAATAGCTCATAAGGCATCAACGCTCCGGACGCATATGCGGAAAAAGTATTACATCCCTAATAGAACGCTGTCCCGTCAGCAGCATCACTAGTCGGTCGATCCCTATGCCCTCACCGGCCGTCGGTGGCATCCCGTAGCTTAGAGCCCTCACATAGTCCAAATCTATCACCATAGCCTCTTCATCCCCACACTCACGAAGACGCATCTGCTCTTCAAAACGCTGCTTCTGCTCTACAGGATCATTTAGCTCGCTGAATCCATTCGCTATCTCCATGTTCGAGATAAACAACTCAAACCGATCTGCAAACCTAGAGTCATGTTCCGAACGCTTAGAGAGCGGAGAAAGCTCTATCGGAAACTCTGTAATAAATGTAGGTTGTATCAAGTGCGGTTCAGCTACATGCTCAAAAAGTAGCCCCAGCAGCGCCCCAGCCGTACTAACACCGTTAGTCTCTAACCCAAGCGAAGCCGCTAGCATCTTTAGCGATTCAAATTCGGTTAGCTCTCCTAGAGAAGGCTTGCAAGTGCCTGGCCAGTACTCCATTACCGCCTCACGCATAGTCAATCGCCGCCACGGTCGCTCAAAAGTTATTTTGTGCTCCCCATAGTCTAAAACTCGAGCTCTACAAACCTTATCCACTAAAGTGCAAAGAAGCTCCTCCGTTAAGTCCATCAACGCACAGTAGTCGCTATAAGCTTGATAGAATTCAAGCATGGTGAACTCAGGATTATGCTTGATCGAGAGACCTTCGTTGCGAAAATTCCGGTTGAGCTCATAAACCCGGTCTAGACCACCTACTACTAAACGCTTTAAATACAACTCGGGAGCAATTCGAGCATAAAGCGTTATGTCTAGGGCATTGTGATGAGTCACAAACGGACGAGCCGCAGCGCCTGTAGCAAGTGGCGTGAGCATGGGTGTTTCCACTTCTAGGTAACCACGCTCGTCAAAAAATCGACGCGTTTCGCGTATTATAGCAGCCCGCTTCTCGAATACCTCCCGCACTTGTCGATTAGCTATTAAGTCAACGTACCGCTGTCTGTAACGAGTCTCCTTGTCATGCAAGCCATAATATTTGTCCGGCGGCGGTAACAAAGCTTTAGCTAAAAATTCTAGTTCTGAAAGATGTATAGATAGCTCTCCAGTTTTGGTGCGAAACAAGTATCCACCAGCACCTATCAGATCGCCTAAATCAAGCAAGTTAAACAACTGCCAAGTCCGCTCACCTACTTCGTTACTCCGAATGTAGATCTGCAAACTCTCGCGACCATCAGAGTAGGTAATAAACGCCGCCCTGCCCATTTTCCTAATAGCCCTTATCCGCCCAGCAACCCGTACTCTCACCTGCTCAGCTTCCAGCTCTTCTCTAGAAGCTGCAGCATACTTAGACACTATCTGAGAAATCGTATGGGTAAAATCATATCGGTGCGGATAAGCCGCGTACCCAAGACTGACTATCTGTTCTAGATTCCTCCTGCGCTGCTCTGTTTGATCGTTTTCTATCTCATTCATCTTTCCTCTCCTTCCCAAACTTGCGATTCTACGGTCTTCCCCTGCCTTGGTCAACATAGCTATTATCTATGCATAACATACAGCGTAAGCATCATGCCCAGCTTGAGCTTGCAACTCTGCTACCGAGATAACGCATCGCATAAAAACATACATAATCTATTTGACTTATTTTAAACTCGTCATATACAATATTTAATCATTCTATATATAGCACGTATCTTTGACCTACAGGTTAATTTTAACGCGCTACAGCATAAAGGAGAAAGATCTATGAACGAAAGCCTTGCACAGCTCGGCATAGAGATAAAAGCCGTTATAGACCGACAAAACGAAATTCTCACGCCCGAAGCCATAGCGTTCGTAGCATCTCTCGTGCGGCAATTTCGCGCCCGAAGAGACGAGTTGCTAACGCGCAGAAAGGCAGTACAAGAAGAGTTATTTGCCGGACGCAAACTAGAATTTCCTACTGAAACTGCCGACATAAGACAATCTGACTGGACTGTAGCGCCACTACCCGACCCGCTTTTAGATCGTAGAGTAGAAATCACAGGCCCGGTAGATAGAAAGATGATCATCAACGCCCTTAACAGCGGTGCTCGCGTCTACATGGCCGACTTTGAAGACTCTAACTCTCCCACCTGGAGCAACATTATTAACGGACAAATTAACCTGCGCGACGCTGTCGAGGGCACGATAAGCTACACCAGCCCTGAAGGCAAGCTTTACAGGCTAAACGAAAAGCCAGCCGTGCTGATGGTAAGACCCCGAGGCTGGCACCTCGTAGAAAAGCACTTCCTTGTAGACGGACAAGCTGCTCCAGCGTCACTTTTCGATTTCGGCCTGTTTTTCTTCCACAACGCTAGAAAGCTCACCGAAAAGGGCCTCGGCCCGTACCTCTATTTGCCAAAGCTGGAAAGCTATCTCGAAGCCCGGCTATGGAACGACGTCTTTCTAGAAGCACAAGCGGCTGTTGGCCTCCCTCGAGGCAGCATCAAAGCTACCGTACTCATAGAGACTATAACTGCAGCCTTCGAAATGGACGAAATACTGTATGAGCTACGCGAGCATTCAGCAGGACTCAACTGCGGCCGTTGGGACTATATCTTCAGCTTCATCAAAAAATTCCGCCATCGGCCGGAATACATACTGCCCGATAGAGCACAAGTTACTATGACAACCCACTTTCTGCGCTCTTACTCGCAGCTGCTAATAAAGACCTGTCACCGCCGAGGCGTACACGCCATGGGAGGTATGGCAGCACAGATACCTATCAAGAATGATCCAGTAGCTAACAAAATCGCTATAGACAAAGTGCGCGAAGACAAACAACGCGAGGCAAACGACGGTCATGACGGTACCTGGGTAGCCCACCCAGCCCTAGTAGCTATTGCAATGGAAGTCTTCGACAGCGTAATGAAAACACCAAACCAGATTCACCTACTGCGCAAAGAGTTTCAGATCTCAGCCGACGACTTACTCCAAGCACCCAAAGGCGAGATTACCGAAGCCGGAGTAAGAACCAACATAGATGTCGGCATCAGATACTTGGCAGCTTGGTTACAAGGCTCAGGCTGCGTGCCTATCTATAACTTAATGGAAGATGCCGCTACGGCCGAGATCTGTAGAGCACAGATATGGCAGTGGCTGCACCACGAAGCAAGGCTTTCGGATGGCCGCAAATTCACTGCCAATCTCTTCAAGACGCTCTTCCAAGAAGAGCTAGATAAGCTCGTACGAGAAAACGTCAAAGTAGAGCCCGCAGCAAAACTCTTCGAACAGCTATCGGTTGCGGACAATTTTGAGGAGTTTCTCACTATACCAGCCTACGAATACATTTAGGGAGCTAAGCATGTTAACTTTAGACGAGATTAAGCAAAGCTGGCGGTCAGACGATCGCTGGAAAGGCATTACAAGAACCTATACTGCCGAGGATGTAGTAAGGCTACGTGGCTCGGTACAACCAAAGCACACGCTGGCTGAAATGGGTTGTCAGCGACTATGGCAGCTCTTACACGAAGAAGAATATGTAGCAGCGCTAGGTGCACTCACTGGTAATCAGGCCATAGAAATGGTCAAAGCAGGTCTTAAAGCTATCTACCTAAGTGGCTGGCAAGTTGCAGCAGATGCTAACACCGCCGGACAGATGTACCCTGACCAAAGCCTCTACCCAGTAGACAGCGTGCCAAACGTAGTGCGAAAGATAAATAACGCTTTTCTACGTGCCGATCAGATACAACACTCAAAGGGTCGCTCCGATATATACTGGTTCGCACCTATAGTAGCTGATGCTGAGGCAGGTTTCGGCGGCCCGCTGAATGCCTTTGAATTGATGAAAGCGATGATAGAAGCTGGGGCTGCTGCCGTGCATTTTGAAGATCAGCTAGCTTCCGCTAAAAAGTGCGGACATATGGGAGGAAAGGTTCTAGTACCTACCTCAGAGTTTATCCAGAAACTCATAGCAGCAAGGCTTGCAGCAGACTTGCTCGGCGTACCTACTCTCATTATAGCTCGTACAGATGCAAACAGTGCCAAGCTGATCACCAGCGACGTTGATCCTCGCGACGAGCAGTTCATAGTTAAGGAAAGAACTTCAGAAGGATTTTACCGCTTCAAAGGTGGGCTAGAAGCTGCCATTGCCCGCGGGTTAGCATACGCCCCTTACGCTGACCTGCTCTGGTGTGAAACATCCTCACCTGACTTAGAAGAAGCCCGCCGCTTTGCCGAAGCCATACATGCAGAGTATCCAGGTAAGTTGCTAGCATACAACTGTTCTCCCTCATTTAACTGGAAACTAAAGCTCGACGAAGCTACTATAGCCAAGTTTCAGAAAGAGCTCGCTAAAATGGGCTACAAGTTCCAATTTGTAACGCTTGCCGGCTTCCATGCACTAAATCTATCGATGTTCCATCTGGCAAAAGCCTATCGAGAAACCGGCATGACAGCCTACGCCGATTTTCAAGCCTCAGAGTTCTCTGCAGAAAAAGAAGGCTACTCGGCTACACGCCATCAAGAGTTTGTAGGCACGGGCTACTTCGACAGCGTCGCCGAAGTAATCGCCGGTAGTAACCTCTCTACACTTGCACTAGCAGGCTCAACTGAAGAAGAACAGTTCCGCTAATACGACACGCTCGGCCCTTGTCCAGTAAGGGCTGAGCTTTTTCCAAGGTTAATTACATAACAGCCTCACAGCAAACGCATATTTCTTCTTTTGCAGAGCATAGGTATAATTTCCCGTTTTGAGATCCTAAACACGAGGCAAACTCTGATGCTAGAAGACAAAAAGATTGCCATAATCGGTTCTGGAACGATGGGACAGGCCATAGTAGGCGGCTTGCTAAGATCAGGTATTCCGGCCGCCAGACTCAAGTCCACAGCTCGTACCCGAAGCACTTCGGAGAAGATCAGTGAGCAGTTCGGCATAGAGTGCTCAATACACAATGACGAAGTCGTCCGCTGGGCCGACATTACTATCCTCTGCGTCAAACCAAAGGACGTGGAGAAAGTCTGTATCGACCTGAAAAAAAAAGAAGCCCTCGTACATAATCCTCTTCTCATCTCAATAGCAGCGGGTATAAGCACAGGTTTTATAGAGAACATAGTAGGCTCTGACACGCCAGTGCTACGAGCTATGCCGAACACGCCTTGTTTTATAGGTAAAGGGATGACCGTCGTAAGCAAAGGAGCAAATGCTACGGACGAGCATGTCGAGATTGCAAGGGCTATCTTTTCACCACTTGGACGCTTCATAGAACTCGAAGAAAAGCACATGGATACGGTAACCGGACTTTCTGCATCAGGGCCGGCTTTCATCTACGTCATAATTGAGGCACTAGCCGATGGAGGCGTCATGCGAGGCTTGCCAAGAAACGTAGCCACGGAGCTCGTAGCACAAATGACGCTTGGCGCTGCAGCCATGGTACTCGCCACAGGTAAGCACCCAGCAGCGCTCAAAGACGACGTAACTACGCCAGCCGGATGTACTATAGCAGGTATTCTCGCACTCGAAGACGGCCGCATCCGGTCAGTACTTGCCCGCGGCGTAGAAACAGCGGCCAAAGTTGCGGCAGAGTTAGGTAAATGATGTCCGACGCGCGAGCCAAATTGACGGCAGCGCAGCGCATAGTAGTCAAAGTAGGCACAAACGTCGTCATGCGTGACGACGGCAATGTTGCGCTAGGACGGCTCTATAGTCTTATAGAGTCGCTAGCAACACTGCGCAAGGCCGGCAAAGAAGTTATGCTGGTCTCATCAGGTGCCGTTGGCCTCGGTGCTCAACGAATTAGCCTAAAGCCCAAAACGCTTAACCTAAAACAAGCCTGTGCTGCCATAGGTCAAAGTCGCCTGATGTCCATCTACGAGCAGGGATTTGAAAAGCTCGGCATAGTAACAGCACAGGTGCTGCTCACCGAAGACGATTTCGGCAACCGACGCCGCTACCTTAACCTCAGAGCAACCCTCAACAAGCTAATAGAGCTTGGTTGTATCCCCATAATCAACGAAAATGACACAGTGTCTACTTCAGAACTGGAAGGTAAGATATTTGGCGACAATGATAAGCTCTCTGCACTCGTAATGAGCAAAGTAGATGCTGATCTACTTGTTCTACTTTCGGATGTCGACGGTCTCTACGATGCTAATCCCAATAAAGTAACCACGGCAAAGCTCATCAAAACAGTCACCGAAATCACACCTGAAATAGAACGCTACGCCGAAGGTACTAGCCAACGAGGTAGAGGCGGTATGAAGACCAAACTAGAAGCCGCTCGTATAGCAGTCAACTGTGGTGGTATTGCCATAATAGCCTCAGGACGTACACCTGGAATACTCGACAAAATATTTTCCGGCGAAGAGGTAGGAACTGTCTTTCTACCTGCTAAAACCCTGCCAAGCAAGAAGCGTTGGATAGCTTATGCCGCGCTTGTAGCCGGTACTCTCAAGATAAACGAAGGCGCCGTAAAAGCATTGATAGAAAACAAAGCCTCATTACTATTTGCAGGTGTTACTGCCATAGAAGGTGACTTTGAACGACAAGACGTAGTAAGCATATGCGGGCCAGACGGCACAGAAATCGCTCGTGGCATAGTCAACTATTCGCGCGCAGAAGCAGAAAAACTCATCGGGCTTCACTCCGACAAAATAGCAACCTTAGTAAAAAACAAAAACTACGATGCGCTTATTACTCGCGACAACATAGTACTAAAAGAGCAAGCACAACCTAGTAGCACTTCCTACGCTACATGATATAATCCTCACATCAACCTACCGGAGAGAGTAGCTCTATGTCGCTAGGACAATCTACACCGTCTTCAACTTCCTTCGCAGGGTTAGGCCGCGTGGGCACAGGCATGACCGGACAGCTACAACAAACAGTAACCAATCCCCCAGTACAAGAGAAGAAGGAAGACGCCAGCCAATCAAGCAAACAAGGACAGGAAGAATCAAGCATACACCATTTATTACAGCAATTTGGCGAGTCAATAGGATTACACGGGCTGGAGTTTGAACAAAACCGCTGTTCGCTCGTCCTAGGCACGGGACCTGAAGCTGTCGAGTTTACCATGGAGCTCTTGCAAGATAAGTTATGTTTTTATGCAGTCTTAGATAGAAACCCCGAAGGTATACCGGCAAACGTTAAAGAGCATGTGGCTAATCAGTCACATACGGAAAATGGAACCTTCTTAGCACTCAATAGCGCTGGTACTACACTCTTCGTTTGCCTCAATAGCTCAACTGCTGGGCTAAGGCTGCACGAATTTGAAACGCTAGTGAGAAATTTCTATATGGCAGTAAACGAATGGCGCAGACGTTACGAGCAGTTGCGCCGCCCACTCTCTGCTTCTACAGCAATGCTCTATAAGCCTGCGGCACAAGACAGGCGCTTCGCAATGGAGCGCTACCTAGACAAAGCCACCGGATTCCTAGCCATAGCATATATAATTTATCGAATGGGCGGTATACTGGCATAAAGGAGGCAGCCATGGCAATAAACCCATTACATAATGTAACTTACATCCCACAAGAACATGTCGTAGAGCACCATGAAGCGACCCGCGAGCAACGTACCGAACAGCAACAGAAAACGCAGCAGAAAACCGATAGCCCTACGATACTCCAAAACCCAGCCCAGGCAGAGCTAGTTCAACAACGAAACGAACCTATACCTATACAACAGCCGCAAGAAGCGCCGGAAGCAAAATATACCGATAGAGATGATGAAGAACGCCGCCGCCGACAACAAGAAGAAGAAGGCAATGACGTCGAAGTAGCTGAGAAAAAAACTCGTAAAAGCCTACAAGACTTACAGGCTGGCCTCGAACAAGTTGCCGAAGGCATAGAACAGCTCAAAGAGCTAAAAGGTAACTTGAGTGCCGAACTGGATGAACGACTGCGGCACATTTCCAGCACCGGCGGTAAACTCATAGAAGACATAGAACAGACCGTAGAAGAAGCCGTAAATACCGCTAAAATGGCCGGAAAAAGAATTTTTGACATTAGCGTAGCCGAGCTTACGAACCTAAGAATCGGCGTAGATACGCATCTACTAGCAGCAACGTCAGCAGCTAGCAAGATACCTGTTCCAGAAGTGCGAGATCAGTCAGCAAAAGCTGTAACGCTTAGACAAGCAAGAGCAGCACTCAGCAAGCATACAGAGCAAGTCACAGAAACTACAAACCTAATGCTTGAATCAGCTGAAAACGCTATCCGCAAGCTGCTCTTAGGTCTAGAAAACATCGAAGCAGGCTATGATATAGTAAAGAAACAAAGCAATGCCGACGGGTTCAAAACGATAGAAGCAGGATTTAGAACCACTTTTGCCGCTATAGTCGAGCTAAACGACGCTACTAGCACCTACAGACAGCAAGCAGAGCAGCTCTTCAAACAGAGTATTGAAACTGTCTTGACTCTTGACAAAGTCGTCGGTCGCACACAACTTGGCCTGCCAGAAAAGCTAGCTTTAGCTCTCTGGAACTATCCAAACCACGCCGAAGAGTGCTGGCGTAACCTACAAGGTCACTTAGCACAAGTCGCCATCGCTGTAGCTAAATTCGGAAACACCATCGAAACGACTTTCGAACAAGCTTCGCGGGCAGTACTAGGTGAAGGCCAAATCGCAGTAGACTGCGTAAATGAAGACCTAGGCGATCTCAAAGACGATGTCAAACAGTCGCTTACTCCATCTGCTGCAAAAGCAATAGATCAGATCTTAGAAGGCGCAGAAAAAGTCGAAGCCGCTTTAGACGAGCTTGTAGATACAGGAAAGAAAAAACACGACACCATAAAGCGCGGCAGCACGGCAAAACTGCCAAGTCACTTCAACGTCCGACTTTGACCGAGAAACGCTGGATAAAAGTTTCGTAGTCAAGATTTGCAGCACGAGCAAGTTCTTCAGCCCAAGGTCTATTGCTTAGATCCTCTGGCTCAATGCGCACCATATAAGCACGAGCTACACGATAGCTATAGCTGGCCGTATCTACAGAACGCTTACTACCACGACGAGCCGACTCGTCCATAAACTTCTCAAACCCCATAGGTTCAAAGCGACCGCGATTGACTATTATCATCGCGCCACTACCGCCGCGTAGCAGATAATTGACCGCATTGTATCCAAGCTCCCGCGCATACTCCGCATCGTAAGGAACAGGCGGAGCACAGCGTAGCTCATAACCTATGGTTTTGTCTACTATGGTCAGCTTGATCGAGCGAGCCTCAAATCGGCGTTGTATCTCGCTTTTCACCTTACGGCCTAGATCGATCTCAGTTACGCGAATGTTTCCTTGTGCATCACGGTCTACGTCCTGCAGCTCAGCAACTTCTGAAGGATCAAAACGCTCGACAAGAGCTTCTGACAGAAGAATCACGCCGTAGTCTCTGCCAAGAGCACGTCGCTTGATAATAGTTCCCTCGACTATATCGCAGATATCAGCAAGTGAGATGATAGGCTCGGAGAACTCCTCGGGAATGATGCTGCAGACGGCGCTAGCTGCTTTGCCAATGCCAAGCGTTAAGTGACCTGTCGGTCGCCCCATGGTTACCCCAAAGTACCACCGCCTAGTCGTGCGAGCATCGTTCATGAGGCTATCGACCAGTCGCACGCCAAGACTACGAGCCGTCTCATAGCCAAGCGTAGGAACCGACGGCGGTAACCACATGTCATTGTCTATAGTCTTTGGTACCTGCACCACTTTTATCTCTGAACTTTTCTCTATCGCTACGGCACTGGCAACAAGATCGTCGCCACCTATGGCTACCAGAGCATCGATACGAAGCTTGCGTAGTGCAGCAAGGGCATTCTCAAGTGCTTGCTGATCAGAAGAGATGTCTCTCCGAGATGTCCCTAAAATGACGCCGCCATCAAGATGTATCCTAGAGACTTCGTCTATAGTGAGCTCGTGCTGCTCATCAGTATAACGCTGCGCCAACCATTCAAACCCATCGTGGATGCCTATAGGCGTGCAGCCCGAGTTGATTGCTTCTATAGCTACTGCTGCTATCACGCCGTTAGTACCCGGAGCCGGTCCACCACCAACTAGTATGCCTATCCTCTTCATCGCTCCCCCTCAACAAGATAAGCAAACCGCCTTTTGAAAGTCTCTACGTCCATATTACCGGCCTTAGCTAGTAAACGTAGCTGTTGCCCTGACTGCAAGTCAGCCTGTTCCAGCCTGATCATATACTTACGAGCTATGCGATAGCTTTCGCTTGAGATGTCTACTAGCCTGACTCTAGTTTTACCAGTCTCCTTATCACGAATATCTTCAAAGCTAATCGGCACTACTTCACCATCTTGTACGGTAATGATGGCACTGCTACCACCAGAAAGTAGGAAGCTCACAGCAGCATAACCCAAGTCACGGCAGTATTCGACATCAAACGCCACTGGGGGACAACAGCGCAATTCATAACCAAGATTTTTGTTCGTGATGGCGATCTTGATACCACGTTGCAAGAAGCGACCCTGAAGCTCAGCCTTTACTTTGCGGGCAAGATCTATTTCAGCAAACCTTATGTGCCCATGATCATCCCGCTCGACATCCTGCAGCTCGGCTAGCTCAGCCGGATCGAGCTTCTCTATCAGTCCTTCCGCAAGCACAGCCACGCCGAAGTATCTACCTGCAGCACGACGCTTTATGATAGAAGCCTCGATTATGTCGCAAATAGTAGCAAAAGGGACTCGATCCTGGCGAAACTCCTCTGCTATGAGCGTCAATGTAGCACCTGCTGCCTTGCCTATACCAAGTGCAAGATGCCCAGCTTTACGTCCCATAGCAACTACTATGTACCAGCGCAGTGTAGACCTTGCATCCTCCATCAGATTTTGTACAAGCAGCGTCCCTTCGCTACGTGCTGTCTGAAAACCAAACGTCGGCACATGTTCAGGAAGAGGCAAGTCGTTATCTATAGTCTTCGGAACATGCACAGTGCGTATGTCAGACTGTCCAGCCACATAGCTCGAAGAAAGCGCCGTGTCATCGCCACCTATGGTCACCAGATGTGTCACACCTAGCTTCTGTAAGGTGTCTATCACTGCCTGCATAGCCTTTTGACTTTTCGTAGGATTCTCTCTAGAAGTCCCTAAAATAGACCCTCCGTCAAGATGTATATGCGTCAAATCACCAAGTTGAAGCTGCTGCACATGCGTAGTATCGCCTCGCACAAGCCATTTGAAGCCATCCTGTATGCCAAGCACCTTGAATCCACGATTTAGCGCCTCTATGCCGACAGAAGCTATCACGGTATTTATTCCTGGTGCAGGCCCACCACCTACAAGAATTGCTAGCGTGTTCATCACCCATTCTCCTTAATCAGCCCCTGCTAGGATAAAGATGATAGAGCATAATGTACACGACAACACCAGTAATTGAAACATATAGCCATATCGGAAACGTCCACCTTGCTATATTTTTATGCTTCTCAAACTGTCCTTTGTAAGCTCTATAGAAAGTAGTCAGGATCATAGGCAAGACAATAGCGGCAAGCACGGTATGGGAGATAAGTACGGCAAAATAGAACCAGCGTGCTAGGCCAGTTCCAACAAACTTCGTCGCTCCGTAGTTAAAATGGTAAATCAGGTAGGAGGCCAAAAAGATCGCAGATGTTACCAAAGCCGCTATCATACAGTACCTATGCGCCTCGATACGGCGCTTTTTTATCATCACCAAACCGAAAGCAATTAGTAGAGCACTCAGAGCATTAAGTGTAGCGTTGAGCGTAGGCAGAAACGACATGTTATCCAAGCAGTAACATCAGAAACAATATAGGTAAATAGACCAAAGAAGCCTGCAACAGTCTTCTTGCCTGTCGCGTGGTTTTCAGCACAGCAGCACGATAGCTAAAATATAAGTAGAATAGTCCCAAAACTAAAGCGACAAAGAAATATGTCTTGCCAGCTATCCCCAACGCTGTTGGCATAACGCTCACAGGAATAAGAGCCAAAGCATTAACCAACATCTGCCTGCCCGTAACCTTACCTTCCGGATCCACAACAGGCAGCATCTTTATCCCAGCACGAGCGTAGTCTTCTTTGTAGATCCATCCTATGGCAAGAAAATGTGGAAACTGCCATAAAAACATTATGGCAAAAAGTACCGCTGGCTCGACTGTCAGCCGATCAGTTACAGCTACCCAGCCTATCACCGGTGGCATAGCACCCGGAAAAGCTCCCACAACTGTACTCATCGGCGTCCTTGACTTCAGCGGAGTATATACAAATACATAACTCACTAAAGTCAGAACAGCCAGCAAGCCCGTAAGCAGATTTGCAAAAAGTAGAAGATAGCCTACACCGGCAATAGACGTTACCGCACCAAATAACATCGCCACCCTTGGCTTGACACGACCTGAAGGCAAAGGCCGACGCTCGGTACGACGCATCATCCGGTCGCTTTCCCGCTCAAAATACTGATTGAGCGCTCCTACACCTGCACCCAGCAAGGCAACCCCTGCGAGCATATGTAACATTGAAACGGTCGCTCCGCCAGCCGCAGCAATGAAACCCACCATAGCGGTCAACAGTATCATCAGCAGTATTCTAGGTTTTGCAAGCTCTACGACGGCAAGTACCTTCTCAAAAGCATTAGACGCTACCGTAAGCCTAGTCTCAGAAGAGACCAATTCACTACTCATCGCTTCCCTTTCTCGTTCAAAATCATCCACTAAACAGCTACTCACCTAAAGTTGCCCGCTAACTCAAAAGGCAACTAGGAGGATACACCCTTAAATACTTGGCAGCAGTAGAATTATACAATTGCTTCAAAACTAGTGCTATCCTTGCTACTACTGATAACCTCCGTTTTTGCCGAAACGATAGATCTTGACGTACTCATCTTCGTAGTACACGGTGCCACCGTTACGAAGTAGCGTTTCACACACCTGCATAGCTCTATACTGCAACGCAGTCCTACCGGCAGGCGAGCGGTATCTACGATAGACCTTATCGGCAAGAATATCGAACGGTACGCCGGCTGGCTCACTGCCGAAGTAATTAAACGGGACCTTCTCGACAAATACATACACCTCTCTCTCGAAAAAGGCTTCGATCTGCCGATTGTCAAAATCGACAAAGCGATCAACAAACTCACCGAGATCTTCATACCATCCACATCCATAAACTTGTGGCAACTGTTCGATAGGCGCAATCATACTCCAACGTTTACGTGGCCTTGTAGATACTATCCTAAGGCTCGCACGCGCAGTAGCGTCATACTCTAGGAACCTCGGAGCAATCTTCTGCGGCAACAGCTGCAGGCTCAACACTATAAAGACACCTAAAATAGCTGCTTGAACATAATCTCTAAGCACAGTAGGAAACGAAATAGCAACAACTTCAGCCAGCGCTGCCAACGTAAGTGCCAATGCTGCCGGTAGCAAAGCAGTTCCCCAATTAGGCAGACCAAAGTTAAAGCATAAAATCGCAGGGACAAACAGTCCGATTGCAAGCGTTATAAGAACCGAATATCTTGCAAACCTACTACCCACATAAGTTATAAACAAGGCTGCAGCAGCAACCGAAAGCAAAAGAGGGCTGTAAAGTGTTACAAGCAAGGCTGCAAATATCGCCTGCAAATACTTCTTACTCAGTAGATAAAGACAAGTAAGCAGCAAAAATATCAAAGCTAGCTCCAGCTCCCCTGCCGCCCATTGTCTAGGATAGGCCATAGACAACGCCTCGGCTAGCGACTGAACCTGGCTGCCTGTCTGCCGTAAGTTACTCAAATCAAAGGTATATGCCGAAAGCGCATAAGCGGCAATTATCCAAGAACTAGCATTCACCGTAGTCGCTCTCACCGTAGCAGCTACCGCAACTACTAACAACAGCCCAACCAGTGGTGTCAAAAATCTAACAGCATTTATCGCATCTACTGATGCCAGAAGTGACAAGGCAGCCATCAAAGAGGCAAGCACACCACCTGCAGGCTCAGCAGCAATCAGCTTTCGCACTGACAGTAGCAATTCATAGCTCTCTACGGTGGCATAACGCACCTCGGCCAGCGGCTGACGAATACGTAAGTACAGAGCTATGCCCACAAGAACAAGTATCACGCAACACTTAACCAGGATTTCAGGACGGGTAAGTTGTTCTATCGTCTCTGAAAAGAGCGCTCTTAACCGCTTTCTTAGCTGAAACAGGCTTCCTATGACTGCCACTTTACGCCGTCTTAGATAGAATAGAAGCGGTAGTACTAAGGCTAGTGCTAAAGTAATAGGGTTGATTATCTTCGCATAAGCAAGCAGCTGCACTAGGCAAAATACATAAAACACCACTGCGGCAATTCCAATACCAAAGGCACTAACATACCTAGAGAGAGCAGCTAGTGCAGCAACTACTAGCCATAACCATATAGCCGACAGCAAGTCTGTCATCTAGGAAGTGTAGCAAGCATATCCTACATCTGAAAGCACTCGGTTCAGCTCATCATAGGTAGAAACGAAAAGCATTGCTGAACCAGACAACACGCCGCACGAAGCAAAACCCACACTAAATATATGACTAAGCAAATAAGAAACAGTGACGTTAATCAGTAAAGCTGTTACAAGCTGCCTACAAGCTTGTTTCACTCTGCCAAGCCCCAACATTATAGTGCAATTCAGTATCGACATAGAAAGCAGAAGATAGCCCACCGAGCCAACCACCCAAATCCAAGTTCGCCCCTCTTTAAGTAACCAGTAGTAGCTGCCAAGCGACAAAACCAAGAATAGACAAGCTGTAATTAACCCCAGTTTACGGTGAAGCCGTTTCATAACTATTGCAAAATCAGACTCTTGCGAAGTAGTATACCTTTTAGCCAGCTCTCGTAAGCGCTCTAAGAACCTGTAGCTCAGATATTCCGTAACAGATGCCGTACAAAGTAACACGAGTAGTGCTACATCCATAGCCCGTTTATAGCCTACGTCGATACCAAAAGCTAAATAACTACTAGCAGGTAAAGCAGTACCAGCAGCAAGCCGGTCAGCAAACAGAAAAGCAAAATACAGCACACCGTAAAGAAAATACGGCATAAGCAGCCGCAACAGGTTGCTCAGCAAGGGCAACACTTCCTCATGCTTAGGTTGATTTTTTTTAAATCCAAAAACGGCAAATCCTAAAGCAGAAGCATAAACACTTGCTACGGCCAAAGTCTGTGCAACAAGCTCGCTTAGAACACTTCCTAAAACTAGGTAAACCAAAGCACCGCTAAGGAAAACTATCGGAATACGCCACTTCTGTCGCTGAACAGATACAGTCGCACAAAGCATCCATAGGCAACTAAGTAACACAAAATAACTCGCTGCTACTATTAAATATTTATCTTCAAATATAGATAAGTACGCATTTAATAAGATGCCAATAATTGCTACTATAATACTAACAATTAACCCCATCTGTAAGAAACTTATACAGATAGAGTAAGCTAGATTTTCCTCACCCAACGAGACATAAAAAGATCCGCGCTTTACTATAATCTGTATGAATCCTCCTGAGACAATCAAACTTACCATTACGGATAGGCTAAGTGGAGAGGCCAGCTCAGCAGGTAAAACATCTTTAGCATCTACAAACATAACAATAATCCAAGAAGCTGTATAAACAAAGGTAGATAAAAACTTTTCTAGAAACACATATACTTCTTTCCTATAACTAGTCTCATCTGGTGTTTCAGACCGCGCAGCACCATTCAATCTTTCATAGATATACCTACCAAGCACAGCCACGTCGTCATAGCCTAGTTCCTTTGCTCTATCGTCGGTATAGCCTAAAGACTCAACAACTGCTGTAACTTCCCAATGGTCGATAGGATTAGGACAAGCATCCGCAACTGCAGTCACCAGGACCTCTAGTTCGTCTATCGAAGACAGCTGCACTTCAGACATCGATGCGAGCAAACCGACCGCTTGTTAGCAGTCTATAACGTCTGTTACGCCAAGTGACTTCTCTTCCCAAAAAGCCCCCTAGCCACGATATAAAGCTTATGAGATCTTGTATCGGCAAATAATGTAATCTTCTGAGTACGTAGCGATCTTCAAGCAAATGAGCAAGTTCAAACGCAAGCCACACTCTCAACAGAAAACTAACAAGCAACAGAGCAAAGCTTATACTACTTGGCCATATGAGAACAACTAGTAGCGACCAAGCCAGGCCATAAGTAAACCCTTGACCATAGTAGCCAGAAGGACGTGAGAACCTAGCACTTTTGTTCCAACGCAGTCGATGTTTGAACGTACTGACAAAACCCTTGCTAGAAGCGTGATGCTCTATAGGGCGGTGTGAAAGTGCGACTCTATACCCGCTCTCATGCGCCCACTTACCTAAGACAAAATCATCAGCCAGGTAGTCCGCTATAGCAGCAAATCCACCTATCTTCTCAAGGCACTGTCGCCGTATTGCCATAGAAGGCCCAAGGGCAAAGCGCATTCCTTCAAGCCGTTCAGCAACGACGACACCGGCCATAAACTCTGTACTCATTCCCAGAGCCTCAAGCGTTGACCAGAAGTCACTGCTAGCTACGCCGCGATAAAGGTGCGTTACAGCTCCCACTTTGGGATCTTCGAAGTATGCCGCCACATCGCGCAGATAACGAGTATCTACCGAAGCATCCGAATCAGTAACAACGAGGATATCGTAGCTTGCTTGCTCGAACATCTTTTGCATGCTCCAGACCTTGGCGTTTGCGTAGGCTGACTGACCTACTACGAGTAACTTAGCAGGAACTTGAGGATGACGAGCAAGCAGAGCTTCTACCACAGGCACTGCTGGATCATCCTGCTGCTCGACGGCAAACAACAGCTCATACTGCGGATAATCTTGAACGAAAAAAGTTTCTAAGAAGTATTCCAGCCCATCTTCTCTGCCTGCAAGCGGCTTAAGTACGCTGACAGGTGGTAAAGCCGACGTATTCTTATGTGGCCTAGAGCGCAAGCGCCTTACAGAGTCTACTGCCAAAAGATAAAACATGCTGCCAGCCACCGCTACGGTAGCCACTAACCCTATCCAACTTGCCAAAATCATAACGCTAGACTAAAGTGACATCCTAATGAACATAAGATTCTCGCCGGAAGTAACCGTCATTCATAGAAAGACCTTCTGGAAAGGTCTAGCTTCACGACTTCCACAGCCGGCATTCTTGGGGATATTCTCCATCGTTTTTGTATTGATACTCAACGCACCAACGCCTAAAGGCCTTAGCCTACAAGGACAGAAAGCACTGGCTATCTTTGCCCTTTGCCTACTTTTATGGGTATGGGGTAAGCTGCCGCTTGTAATTACAAGCATACTGGCAATAGTGCTGCTGCCACTACTTGGAGTAATGACACCAAGTAAGACCTATGCTCTTTTCGGTAACGAAGCCGTATTCTTCATCCTCGGAGCATTTATCCTTGCGGCAGCACTTATGAGCACAGGCCTTAGCTCGCGTATAGCGCTTAGCATAATGGAGCGCGCAGGCAGAACACCAATACAACTATACGTTACCGTCTACCTGCTAAGCGTAACCTTAGCAATCTTCATGTCCGAGCACGCCGTAGCAGCAATGCTTTTCCCGATAGTAGCCGAGATAGCTCATGCACTAAAGCTAAAACCAAAACAAAGTAGCTACGCTACGCTCCTGTTTCTCGCCATGGCTTGGGGTAGCTCCATAGGAGGCATAACTACTTTTCTAGGTGGCGCACGAGCACCGCTAGCCGTAGGGATACTCAAAGAAACCACGGGTAGCAGCATATCCTTCTTAAGCTGGGCTCTAGCCGCCTTGCCTATTACCGTTACACTTGCTACTTTGGGAGGCCTGCTACTTCTCAAGTTTTTCCCTATAGATATAGACAACGTAGTCGAAGCTCAACGAGTGTTGAGAGCAAGAAACAACCGTCTTGGCTCGATTAAGTACGGAGAAGCTCTCGTAGCAGTGATAACCCTTGCGACGGTAATAGCCTGGATAGTACTTGGTGAGGGCTATGGTCTTGCTAGCATAGCATTACTGGCCGTAGTAGCTCTTTTTGCCGCAAATGCCGTCCGCTGGAAAGAGATAGAAGAACGCGTAAGCTGGGGAATAATCCTGATGTATGGCGGAGCAATATGTCTTGGAGCTGCACTTGCCGAAACCGGAGCCGCTAAGTGGTTAGCTTTCATCTCCTTCGATGGAGCCAGGACTGACAAGTTCACATTAGTAGCTCTATTTTCGCTCGCATCCTATCTACTTACCGAATTTATGAGCAACGCAGCCGTAGTGGCGACCCTGTTACCTGTAGCGCTGCCACTGGCCGACAGCTGCGGTGTTGATCCTCGGCTTGTCGTCTATGCAGTAGCTATTCCTGCAGGACTTGGTTTCGCTTTGCCTATGGGTACTCCGGCAAACGCCATAGCCTATTCTTCCGGCTACGTCGAACGCAAACAGATGTTATTACCAGGTGTCATCTTCGGTCTAATTTCGTGGGCAGTATTTAACGTCATTTCACTGTTCCTCTGGCCGATACTTGGTATAACCGATTAGCAAGGTGCCATCTCAGGCGCTATATTATCTCTTTTAGCTACAAAGCCATAACTCCAAGATGAGGTAAACCAGATGTCAATACAGCCACACGGTGGGGTCCTCGTAGATTGCGAGGCTGATTCCGTAACCAAGCAATCAATCCTAGACAAACTCCCTACTCTGCCGCAACTACAGCTCACACCAAGGCAAGTTTCTGACTTCGAGATGATAGCCGTAGGTGCTTTCTCCCCCCTTACAGGTTTCATGACCAAGGCCGATTACGAGTGTGTAGTCAAAGATAAACACCTAGCTTCAGGGCTACCTTGGACTATCCCGATCACGCTGGCCGTATCTCGACAAACAGCAGAAAACTTGAAAGAGGGCAGCGATGTAGCTCTATATCAGGACAAGCACTTCCTCGGAGTACTGCACCTTACTGAGAAGTATGACTACGACAAGCGACGCGAAGCTGCCGAGGTTTATCGTACTACAGACGAAGCTCATCCGGGCGTACAAGCACTCTATAACCAGCAGGACGTTCTACTGGCTGGCGACATCACGCTTGTAAATCACCCGATAGACGAACAATTCAAAGCCTATCGTCTTACCCCTCGACAGACGCGAGCAGCATTTACCGAGCGAGGTTGGCGCCGTATCGTCGCTTTCCAGACCCGTAACCCTGTACACCGTGCCCACGAATATATACAAAAATGCGCTATGGAAATAGTCGACGGCTTGCTACTACATCCAATAGTAGGCGAGACTAAATCAGACGATATACCAGCAGAAGTGCGGATGAAATGCTATCAAGTATTGCTAGAAAAATACTATCCTCCAGAACGAACGTTACTCTCCGTACTGCCAGCTTCGATGCGCTATGCCGGTCCACGAGAAGCTATTTTTCATGCCATCATTCGCAAAAATTACGGCTGTACCCACTTCATCGTAGGCCGCGACCATGCTGGCGTGGGTAACTACTACGGAACATATGATGCACACTACATCTTCGACGAGTTCGACGCTAGCAAGCTCGGCATAACCCCGTTATTCTTTGAACATACCTTCTTTTGTCGTTCGTGCCAGTCTATGGCATCGAGCAAGACTTGTCCACACAGCAGCGAAAGTCATGTAATCTTAAGTGGTACCAAGGTACGTGAAATGCTACGAAGGGGCGAAATACCGCCTGTAGAATTTACTCGCCCTGAAGTGGCTCAGGTACTTATAGACGCCTTGCGCTAACTTAAGAAGTGGCCGGCTCCGTCAGGAGTCGGTCAAACTGTAGGCTCTTTAATCGTAAGGAGTATAGTATGCTTCCCGTTCTACTAATAGCCGTTTTGTCCACGACTGTTATAGTCGAAGCAGCTCAACAAACTTTAGCTGTTTTGATAGTCACGAAACCCTCTACCTCGATACTTGCCGCACCACAAGCAAAAGCTGCTACAGTGACAAAAGTCAAGCTCGGCGAGTTTCTAAATGCCATCGAAAAACAGCAAAACTGGTATAAAGTCCAATTGCCTAACCAAAAGGTAGGATGGATAGAAGCAAAATCTGTTCGAGAATTTAAAGAAGATCTAGCTCAACAAACTTATTTGGATATTGCTAAGTATTATAACAACGAATTATCTTTTCTTCACACTATAGAATACATCGACTTTCTCAGCCGTGCTATAGCAGAAACCACCGCTAAAGATGTTCTAGCAGAGCTAGAACTTACAAAGTTCTTAGCCATAGGCAATGCCGCTTCGCAGATTGAGCTTGATAAAGCAAATCGTCCACCTTACAAAGGTTTCCTAAAACAGTATGAAAAAATACTCGTCTACAGCGAACCCGGAGGTATTTGGCTACTCAAATCAGATGTACTGTGGCAGTTACATAAAAAGTATGCCACGTTAGGTACAGGCGAAAAGATAGCTTGGGCAGCAGCGGAAAATCCCTTGCCTGGAGAATGCGAAGGCGACTTACTTTGTAATCTACATTATTTTCGACAGACACAAGGTAGGTATCTTGCCCTTTATCCGAAAGGCCCAAAAGCTAGCGGAGCTTTACAAAACCTGAGGGAAACTTTGCGCGAGGGTCTATCAGTAAACCTGCAAGACTACAAACTCGACAACAAAGAGGAAAAGGCCGAGACTTTGAAACTGCTCAACGAGCTAATCGACATCGTCTCCAAGCTTCCTTTTGAAAACAAGGATGTGATAGGGATGCTACGAAAGCTAGCGGACTCACTGTAGTTTGAAAAAGCTTTCGAAAACTCTCTGTAATGAGTTTGGACTTTATGGTTCAAGTCTTAGCGACAGTATAGAACGAGGAGGGTCAGTACAGTTCGCAGTTCAGTCAATATAGTCCTTGGAACAGGTTTGCTCTACAACCACCGATCACACTAGACAATTTATGTTTTACGGCTACTTTACAGTTAATCCGTACCATAGAAGGCGTACTCAGATTGGAATACTAGTCAATCTACTTGACTGTGTAGAAGAACGTGGACTGAAATTAGACCATACACGGCGGCTCTTCTGTGACGACTAAGCCATAGGGGGATAGATTACTACAGCCATAATCTCACCAAAAGCTTGATTTAGACAATCTGCTCGGTTACGATTTGCCAATCTATGGCCAGCAGATCTATCTGTTCAAAAGATACTACATATAGATACGTCCTCAGGCTGCTTGCCGTAGACACGGCAATAGCTTTTGAAGAGCATCTTCAGAAGTGCGATAAGTGCGCCGAACGCGCCTATCAGTTAACAGATTTTCTACGCTTAATACGCAAATCACTCCGTAACCGCGAGTCTATAGACAGCTCCACGCGGGCGACCATGGAAGCGTTTCTTCACTCAAGCGCGGAATCAGTAAAGCCCCGCGATGAAGAAAAGCTGATACAAGCACTTGCGAACTGTTTCTCAGGCTATGAGCGATTGTACCGCAATCTACTTCGCAAGGTGGAAAACGCGGATGCTGACAAGATAAAACAAATTGCTGTAGAGATAATGCTAGCATTGCCTGCTCATCTTCATAATCCAAAAAAGGGGTAAATAATGTATCCTAAACCTTCTGTAACGGCAGACTGCGCAATCTTTGCGCTGGTGGATTCAAAAGTGCACATTCTACTGATAGAACGAAATAACGAACCTTTCAAGGGCAAGTGGGCTCTACCTGGCGGTTTTGTAGACATAAACGAACTAATAGATACCGCTGCATACCGCGAGCTCAAGGAGGAGACCGGTCTAGAAAACGTGCGCCTAAGACGCATAGGAGTCTATGACGCACCGGGGCGGGATCCGCGTGGTCGCACCATCACGTTCTTGTACCTAGCACTAATTGACAAGTTACCGGATATCAAAGCCGCAGACGACGCTTCTTCCGCAAAATGGTTCACATTAGATAGTCTACCGGAGCTTGCCTTCGATCATGCAGTCCTGATCTCAGACGCAAAGAACAAGCTCTATGAAAGTATAAGTTTAGTGTTAGCAGCTTCAGATTGTTTTGATGAAACGTTCACGCTCGGCTCATTACGCAAAGTCCGTCTGTGATTAACACAAGTTAAGTTCACCAGCGGAGATGTCTATGAAAGGTGATTTCAAACCATTTATCAGTGCTACTGAACAGCTTCCAGAGTTAACCGCCAAAGCCCTGATTCTCGGCACGTTGCTCGGCATTATCTTTGGTGCTTCGTCCGTATACTTAGCGCTCAAAGTAGGCCTTACTGTAAGCGCTTCTATACCAATAGCTGTGCTATCAATTACAGTTTTTCGAGCACTTGGCAAGTCCTCCATTCTAGAAAACAACATAGTGCAGACTACAGGTTCGGCGGGTGAGTCGATAGCCGCCGGCGTAGCGTTCACTCTACCGGCGCTGCTTATTCTCGGCTATGACTTACCGTTCTGGTACGTCTCTGTAATAGCTCTCGCAGGCGGAATACTTGGCGTCCTGATGATGATCCCACTGCGACGTGCGCTAATAGTCAAAGAGCATGGCAACCTAGTTTATCCCGAAGGCACTGCTTGTGCCGAGGTACTCATTGTAGGCGAAACCGGTGGTATACATGCGAAGACCGTCTTCAGCGGTTTTGGCGTAGGCGTAGTATACAAGTTCCTCAATTCAGGACTAAATCTCTGGTATACTGTGCCGGAATACGTAATATCGTTCTACAGAGGCCTAACAGCCACTACGCAGCGTATCGCAGTCATCTCAGCAGAAATATCACCCGAACTGCTTGGAGTAGGCTACATAATCGGTTTTCGAATCAGCGCTATAATGATGGCCGGCGGCGCGCTTTCCTACTTGGTCTTCATACCACTCATAAAACTTTTTGGCGATGGTCTAACCTCTGTTATTTACCCTGGCACGATACTTATCTCAGAGATGAGCGTCGATCAAGTACGTAGCTACTATGTCTACTACATAGGTGTAGGAGCAGTAGCTTCAGGCGGTATCATCAGCTTAGCCCGCGCGCTACCGATGATCATAGGAGCATTTAAGTCAAGCATCGGCGACCTCAAGGCAATCCGCTCAGGCACCACAGGTAACGTTCCACGTACCGAGCGAGATATGCCTATCAGCGTAGTGCTGTACGGTTCGCTCGGCCTCGTAGCCGCTATGTCTTTAGTACCTCAACTGCATTTAAACGTTTTAGGAGCAATATTAGTAATACTTTTTGGTTTCTTTTTTGCCACTGTTTCATCACGTATTACCGGCGAAATAGGTTCGTCCTCGAATCCTATTTCTGGAATGACGATCGCTACATTACTCCTTACGTGCTTAATCTTCGTATTGATAGGCCGCACAGGACCCGAGATGCGTGCTGTCGCACTATCCGTAGGAGCTATCGTCTGCATTTGTGCATCGAACGCAGGAACCACTTCGCAGGACCTCAAGACGGGCTTCCTCGTAGGCGGTACTCCGAGGTATATGCAGCTTGCCATAATGACCGGTACCATTGCTTCTGGATTAGTAGTAGGAATCACTCTGCTTGGTCTAGACAAGTCATACAGGACAGTAGTTCCGGTCTACTTTCCAGACTACGTAGCAAAAGAGTTCAGCGGCAGCGAGCCCGGCCCCAACGGACAGCAACTTCAGGTGCACCGCTTGTCAGTAGAAACGGCGGGCGTACCGCCAGGTAAGTATCTGGCAAACGACAAAGGCGAGCTGCTTTACGTAGTCGATCCCGGAGTCGGCGGTAAGCAACCTACAGTTTTAGATCCATACTCCTCTGATCAAAAAGTGACGCCTTCAGACAAACTTGCAAGAGGTAATGACGCTCGCCTCTACAAGGTCTACGTACAAGAGCAAAACGGGCCGTTGCCTGCAGGCACCTATCTAGTAGATGATGAAGGCAACATCAAATACAAACAACGCTCCGTAGTGAAGATGCCAGCGCCACAACCGCAAATTATGGCCTTGATCACCGACGGGATATTGACAGGAAAACTGCCCTGGGGACTCGTACTGGTTGGAGTGTTCACCTCGATAGTGCTGGAGCTATCAGGCATAGCCGCTTTGCCGTTCGCAGTAGGCGTCTACCTACCGTTTTCTTCCTCAGCTCCTATTTTTATCGGTGGATTAGTGCGTCTACTAGTCGAACGTATTAAACCTACTTCCGAAGCGGAAGCTGAGTCATCTAACGGCGTGCTCTTTAGCTCAGGCCTCATCGCCGGCGGATCTATCTGTGGCTTGCTACTTGCAGCCTTAGCAGCTTTTGAACTTAACACAAAAATCGATCTAAGCAGCTTTATGGGTAAGCTTGCCGATCCATCCTCAGCTTTGGCACATATCGTAGCAATTACTATGTTCCTGTTATTAGCACTGCTGCTGTATACTGTAGCTGTAAGAAGTAATAGACAGTAGACACTGAGTCGGGCAGAGAAAAAGTCCCCTCACGGTTCAGTTGAAAGATGCGGTGCCGCTTTACAATCGTACTTATCGCACTGACACTATTGTCAGCAGTTGCGTATGGGCAGATCTATAACTTCAAAGTCTACTCAGCCAATACAGGATTACCCAATAACTCTATCTACATCATCTTTCAAGACAGCAAAGGCTACATTTGGTTCGGGACAGATGCAGGAGCTTGTAGATACGATGGTAAGGATTTTGCCACGTATGGTACAAAGCAGGGACTACCTGACAACAGCGTAAGAGCAATCTTTGAAGATGCTCAGCACAACATATGGATAGCCACTAAGGGTGGACTTAGCAGAAAAGATGCAAACCGATGGACAAACCTCACTACGGCTGACGGGCTACTACATAACGACGTCCGCTGCGGTCTCCCATCACGTAAAGGTGGACTATGGATAGGCACCAATAAAGGATTAAGCTACTTCGACGGTAAATCATTTAGAAACTACTCCGTCGATGATGGTCTACCAGACGCGCCCATTTGGCACCTGCTCGAAGATAAGTCCGGACTACTATGGATAGCTACCCGCGGCGGCGGACTAGTCAGCTTTGACGGAAAGAAGTTCACTCGATACGAGGATAAGACAAATAAAAATACGTTTCAGCTTGCACTAGATAGCTCTGGGGCACTTTGGATAGCTACTGATGATGGGTTAGTCCGCTACAGCAGCAACAATTTCACTTACTACCGCAAAACTGAAGGGCTTGGTAGCAACCGGGTAAGCTCTATAGCAGTAGACGACTTCGGCCGCATATGGTGTGGGACTTTCGGCGGAGGCATTGCTAGACTTGAAGAAGGTAAGTTCAAAGTATTTAATAGGAAAAATGGACTACCGGACAATTATGTCACATCGTTACTCAAAGACTTCGAAGGTAATGTCTGGATTGGCACACTCTGGAGCGGAGCTTGCAGATTCAGAAACGAGCAATTCTCAAACTACACCAAAGAACTCGGACTAGTAGAGGGCCTCATCTCAGGTATATCTGAGTCGGCCAACGGTGAAATATGGGTCTCTTCGGTAAACGATGGCATAGCAAGGATCGATGTAAGAGGGCAGATTTACAGGTATACCGAAGGGCCTCTACAAGAAGGCGCATGGACCATCTTCGCCGATAGCAAAAATCGTGTTTGGATAGGAAACCAAACAGGAGTTTCCTGCTACTACCAAGGCCGCTTCGTTCACTACCCATTAAAGCAGATAGGTCTACAAGAACGGATTACTTCCATAACCGAAGATGGCAGCGGGAACTTATGGTTTGCGTCAAACTCGTCTAGAACTAACGGTATTGCTTGTTACGACGGCAAAAGTTTCAAGGTCTATTCAACAGCTGCCGGCCTAGCAAGTAATCAAGCATCTATGCTAAGACTAGATAGCAAGAAGCGGCTCTGGATATGTACTGAAAAAGGGCTTTCCGTGTTTGACGGCTTTAAGTTTACAACATACACGACGGCCGACGGATTACCAACTCAACGGGTACTTTGCTTTACTGAAGACCAAAAGGGTCGCTACTGGATAGGAACTACCGAAGGATTGACACTGTTTGACGGCAACAGTTTTAAGACGTATACAGAAACTGACGGACTTATCAACAACTTCGTAAGTGCTCTTGTAGCCACGAAGGATACTTTGTGGATAGGTACTTCCAAAGGTATCTCCGCCTATGACGGTATTTCATTTCGCAATTACACAACTAAGGATGGTCTGGTCAATCACGATGTCTACATAGGTGCTGCACTAGCCCGAGCAGACGGCACGGTCTGGTTTGGAACTACCGGCGGCATAGTTTGCTACGATCCGAAATTTATACCACCACAAACAAAAGTAAAACCTAAGATAGCCTTAGAAGCTGTCGAAATAGAAAGTTCAGGGCAAACCTTTACAAATATCGAATATGCCGAGCTGCAGCTTGCCCACAAAGAAAATAGCCTAAGATTTCGCTTTGCAGGCCTATCGTTCGTGGATGAAGACACTGTCGAATACAGCTACAACCTGCAAGGCTATGATGGTAAGTGGGTCGATACAAAAGAACGGGAAGTAAGGTTTACCAACTTATCACCAGGCAGATACACCTTCTCAGTCAAAGCAAAATCCTCTTTGGGTTTATGGAGCGATCCGGTTTATGTAAGGCTAACTATAGCCGCTCCTTTCTGGCAGAGGTGGTGGTTTATAGTCATATCTTTAGCAACGCTCATCGTAGTACTTTACTTGTTATTCCGCTGGCGGCTAAGTCGTCTTGCCTTAGCCCAAGAGCGGCGAATAAAGGAGATGAGCGAACTCTTTGAGAGCGTAAGCCTTATCAACTCTAAGCTAGACCTACAGACCGTGCTACAGAACATCGCCGAAGAAGGAGCAAGGCTGATCGGCGGTGAGACCGGTGGCATAGGCCTTGTTGAAGGAGATAAGTTAGTCTTTAATCGCACTTGGACTGGTAAAGAGTGGACTTATAGAAAAATAGAATTTCCCCTGGGACAAGGAATAGCAGGTCTAGTAGCTCAAACTGGTCAGACGATAATAGTAAATGACACGAGCAAAGAGCCAAGGCTACTTCACAAGAATTTGGTAAAAGACTACAACATTTGCGGCTTCATCAATGTCCCTATCATTAGCCGCGATGGCAAGGTAGTAGGTGTTATCGATGTACGTCGCAAGGCAAATAGGCCACCTTTTACCGCTGTAGACCAACAGCTACTTGAGGCTCTAGCTCACCAAGCGGCAGTAGCTATAGAAAACGCTGAGCTTTACACTGCTCTAGCAGAAAAAAGTAGCCGACTTGAGCAGCTCTATAAAAACGAACAGCAAGTCAGTAAGGCTCTGCAAGAGCTTAACCAAATGAAGAGCAACTTCCTAGCTGTTACTTCACACGAGATGCGCACACCGCTTACCGTGCTCAAAGGCTACCATGAAATGTTGCTAGAAGGCTACTTAGGTGAACTTCTGCCAAAGCAAAAAAGCTCGATACAGAAATGCTATCAGACAATAGAACGGATGATAGCCAACCTAAACGATATCCTCGAAATGCTCAAAATAGAAGAGCAAAAGCCCCAGCTTCAACCAGAACCTGCCGACTTCAGAGAGACTCTGCTGAGCGTCCTACAAGAACTGCAGCCTTTTATAGACAAGCGACACCATGACGTTCAGATAATTCTACCCGCCAAGCTACCTGCCATGGTCTATGACCGTTCTAAGATATATCTTGTACTACTAAATCTCTTGCAAAATGCCATTAAATTCACTCCAGATGGAGGAAAAATAAGTGTAGAAGCAATTGTCGAATCAGATAATAAAATACGAATCATAATAAGCGATAATGGTGTTGGTATAGACAGCAGCGAGCTAGAGAAAATATTCGACAAGTTTTACACAAGCAGCAATTCCCTATTGCATACCTCGGGGAAATATGAGTTCATGGCTCGAGGCACAGGCCTAGGGCTTGCCATAGTTAAAAGCTACATAGAAGCACACGGAGGAACAGTTTGGGCCGAGTCAGAAGGTAGCGGTAAAGGAAGCAAGTTTACTGTCCTATTACCGTGCAATACGACACTGAAGCAAAAAGCTATGGAGGTGGTAATTTGAAGATACTGCTAGTCGATGATGACCCTATGTCAATAAAAATTCTCGAATCTACGCTCAGCTCTTTAGGGCACGAAACCGTAGTTGCCTGCAACGGTCTACAGGCATTAGAAAAGTTCAAATCCGAACCAGTAAGAATAATAATAAGCGATTGGGTAATGCCCGAAATGGACGGATTAGAACTTTGTCGCAACATTCGCCGTTTGCATCAAGCAGAATACACGTACTTCATAATGCTCACCGTACGATTGGCTGAAAAACAGAATCTCTTAGAGGCTACACATGCTGGTGTAGACGACTTTCTTACCAAACCACTTGATAAAGAAACCATCTGGATGCGCCTATACGTAGCCGAACGTATATTAGAGTACACAAAGCAGATACGCACTCTTAAGAACTTCCTACCGATATGCATGTACTGCAAGAAGATACGCAATGATGAAAACTACTGGCAACAGCTAGAAAGCTACATACAAGAGCAGACCGGAAGCACGTTCACCCATGGTATCTGCCCTGATTGCTACCAGAAAGCAATGCAGCAAATCGGGAAAATCCTAGCTAAAAACTATCGTTCTACGACCTGAAATTATTATCCTATGCTCCAGGTGTGCTTTCACTGCTCGTGCTAGGACTATGCGTTCGATATCGCGTCCGATACGACTGAGATCTTCAGGCGAGTCCTCGTGCGTTACTCGCTCGACATCCTGTTCTATAATAGGCCCTTCATCCAGCTCCGCTGTGGCGTAATGTGCCGTAGCACCTATCATTTTAACGCCACGTTCATAAGCTCGCTGATAGGGATTTGCACCCTGAAATGCCGGCAAAAACGCATGGTGGATGTTAATAATTCGCCCGGCATACTCTTCCACAAACTCCTTAGAGAGAATCTGCATATACCTTGCGAGCACAACAAGGTCAATGTGATACTGCCTCAGCAATCTACGGATTTCGGCCTCTTGCTGCGGCTTGGTCTCTTTAGTTACAGGCAAGCAGTGAAACGGTATGCGAAACCTATCGGCTATATACTCGAGATTAGGATGGTTGGAAATTATAACCGGTATTTCACACCGCAGCTCACCTTCCTGCCATCTAAACAGAAGATCGTATAGACAATGCGAAGCTTTAGTAACAAGTATCGCCATGCGTTGTACATAGTCAGGATAGTGCACCGACCAGGAAAGCTCTAGTCGCTTGGCAAACTCAGCGAATTCTTCTTCGAGGGTACGCCGTGCCATCGTAAGAGAAGCCAGATCGAGCACTACGCGCATAAAATACTGTCCCGTACTAGTATCCGTATGCTGCTGACACTTGAGAATATTAAACCCCCGCTCGTAAAAAAACGTGCTTATAGATGAAACTAATCCTTTACGATCTGTCGACTGAATAAGAAAAACTATCCCCATTATCTCTCCCAAGGTATTGCGTGCTATAGACTAGCAACATAGAATATTAAGAATACACTCTTATCACAAACTCTTTTGGAAGGAAGCATGAAGCAGTACCTTATTCTAGCATTGTTATTTATAGCACCCGCTATAAGAGCGCAGCAGCCAGTAATCCACACAGACACTGAGTTGCTCGATGTAGTACCCGGACAATTTTTTGTAAGATACTACAGCAATTCGCAGCGCAAGCATCCACCTTCGTTGCGAACACTATCAGAGTATCCCGAACTTGCAGCCGAGCTAGTTACTGCAGACAGCAGAGACATCGGCCTACTGATGGCCGATCCAGCCGTCCGCTATATAGAACCTGTTCCCAGACGTTACGCTGCAAGCCTTAAGAAAGCTCAACTTCAACCTAATCAAAACAACGGTCTATATGGACTTGTCGTCACTAAAGTCACCGAGGTACATGCCCGCGGCATAGATGGTACAGGAATAAAAATAGGAGTAGCAGATACAGGTATAGACTACAGACATCCAGATATAGCACCAAACTACAGAGGCGGCATAGATACTATTTCAGGTGATTCAGACCCTTGGTGGAACGAAGACCCACAAGAAACACACGGCACACACGTTGCCGGAACGATCATAGCCGCACACAACGAGTTGGGCGTATTGGGAATCGCTTACAAAGCAGAGCTTTATCATGCTCGCGTACTTGGCCCACGCGGAGGCTCTTCGGCAAGCGTAATAGACGGCGTGCGCTGGTTAGTAGAACAAGCTGGCTGTCGTATAATCAACCTCAGTCTCGGTGGCGGCCGTAAGTCCAAAACAGAAGAGGACTTCTATAACCTAATGCACTCGAAAGGAGTACTAGTAATAGCTGCCGCCGGCAACGAAGCCAAAGATAAACTTAGCTTTCCTGCTCGCTATGTAGTCAATATAGCCGTGGGCGCCGTAGATCGTAATCAAGTACTAGCTAGTTTCTCCAACACAGGCAAGAACATAGACGTAGTAGCTCCAGGAGTGAGCGTGCTATCAACTGTTCCACAAAACACAAGCAACGAAGCCTTCGTAGAAGCTGATTCTACTATCTCCGCAAATCCTCTGATGTTTGCAGGCTTGACCAGTGATAACGGCATCACTGGCACACTAGTTGATTGTAAAATCGGCAAACCAAATGAATTCCCACAATCTATAGCAGGACAGATCGCACTGATAGAACGTGGCGAGCTGAGCTTTCGTGAAAAAGTAGACAACGCCATGAAAGCCGGTGCAGCAGGCGTGATCATCTACAACAATACAGTAGGTAACTTCGTCGGTACGCTCGGTTCGCCCACTGCCGATGGCGGCAGAAGCTGGATTCCAGCGATTTCTGTTTCTAACTTCGATGGAGAAAAGCTCAAGGCGAGCCTCAACAAACGTGTAACTCTATTCAATCAGTTGAGCAGCTGGGATACGGCAAGCGGTACCTCTATGGCAACACCACACGTAACAGGCATCGTAGCACTCATCTGGGCTGCTAACCCAGCACTTACTAACACCCAGGTAGAGGAAATCCTCAAATCTACAGCAAAAGATCTCGGCAACCCTGGCTATGACAAATCCTTTGGATTCGGACTTGTAGATGCCTCGGCAGCTGTCTCAAAAGCTGGTAAGTAGTGGAAGGAGGAGCAAAAGCTCCTCCTACAAACCCTACCCCTAGAGGCTAGAGGAATAGTCGTGCTCAAAAAGCACTTGAGAGTAGTAGTAGGCTTCGTATTGATATTCTTAGGCTTCATAGGCCTACTGATTCCAGTACTGCCATCTTCGCCATTCTTCATCTCTGGTATAGCAATGGTAGGTGCAAAACATCCGCTTATACGACCTTTTATGCTGCTACTTAAGCGCTGGCGGCACAAGCTCTTTCCTAAACCTATAGACCTAGTAGACAGATTTTTTGCAGACATCGAAGAGGTAAAACAAACAAGTAAGCAGTCTACCTCTTCTCATACCAATCATTCATAAATTTTGCCGTTTCAGGATCAGAATCGAGTAAACCGCGCCACCACCAAGTATTACACTTGTACCAGTAAACAGTTTGTTCTAGCGCTTGGATAAAGGAAGTAGCGGCCTTCCAGTTGAGCTTTCGAGCAGCTTTTGACGAATCTAGCCAATACTTGCGGTCATGCCCAGGCCGGTCAGCTACGTATTCGATCAAGCTAGTGGGACGGTCAAGTAGCTGCAACACTGCTTCTACTACCTCCAGATTGCGCTTCAGTATCCCGCTGCCGAGATTATAGACCTCACCACTACTACCATGTTCCAGCGCAGCCCTGATGCCAGCTACACAATCTCGCACAAAGAGCCACTCCCGTTGTTGTAAACCATCACCATAAACTGGCAGTCTTAAACCCAACATAGCTCGTACGGTCATTAGCGGGATAAGCTTCTCTGGATGTTGCCTAGGCCCGAAGTTATTCGAAGGACGCACTATTACAGCATTCACTCCGTAGGTCTCTACATATGCAGCTACCATTCGATCGGCAGCTGCTTTGGCAACACTGTAAGGATTGCGTGGCCGTATTGCGTCATCTTCATTAAAAGGCTCATTACCAGCTTCGCCATAAACTTCGTCAGTACTCACATGCAAAAACCTACCTTGCCAGTCCAAGCGGCGTATCGCTTCCAATATCGTATGCGTACCATGCAGGTCAGAGAAGATAAACTGCTCCGATGAAAGAATCGATCTGTCGACATGCGTTTCTGCAGCGAAATGCACTACAGCATCAACAAAATCAAGCAGCACTGGCCAGATCTCAGCCGCCGCCACGTCAGCTACTAGCAAAAACAATCGCTCTTCAGAATCTTTCCAACACTCAAGCTCCCGACGCAGTGCTACCTCATCAGACACGCTCTTACCCGCCGGTATCCACTTATGGCTTAGGTTACGTTCGAGCTGACCGCTCAGGTGAGTTTGAACCAATAAACCGACACGATTAATCTTAACAGCACACCTACGCGGCAAAGTTCCAAAATCGGCAAACACTAACCAAGATGGCTGACTACCAACAGGCAGAAGGTTTTCAAACTTGCCGGCATAAGTTACAGCATCTACTACTATTACACGCTCGAACTCGAGAGCTTCACAAACATAGTGACTGCCTATGAAG
Source organism: Blastocatellia bacterium (assembly GCA_025057015.1). Lineage (GTDB taxonomy): Bacteria > Acidobacteriota > Blastocatellia > Chloracidobacteriales > JADJPF01 > JANWYG01. Next base: position 344,594 of record JANWYG010000010.1, on the reverse strand, counting down.
CCTAATCCCCCTGTTACCGCTATAGTTTTCATAACCAGATCTTTTCAAAGTCAGTAAGTGTCGGCCATCTTTGGTCCTTGTCAGACAGGATAGGATCGTCTACAGGCCAATCTATAGCTAACCGCTCATCACTCCATATTATGCCGGCCTCGTGCTGAGGTGAATAGTACTCGGTCACCTTATAGAAAACACAAGCTTGCTGACTTAGCACAGCGTAGCCATGCGCAAAGCCGGCAGGCAGATACAAAAGCAGTCCCCCAGTAAGCTCAACTGCCTGCCACTTACCATAGCTCGGCGAGTTGGGTCTTAGGTCAACAGCTACGTCATAAATCTTGCCGCAAAGGCAAGTAACTAGCTTACCTTGGGCCATCGGTGGAAGCTGAAAATGCAGGCCACGTAGTACTCCTCTTTGCGAGACAGCAAAATTATCCTGCACATACCGAGTCTCTACTCCGAGCTGTCGCAGTTTATCCTCATTGTAAAGCTCGCAAAACGACCCTCGCCAATCGGTAAACGTTTCTGTTTCTATCAATACTAGACCTTCTAGTTCCAACTTTCTGAAACTAAACATCCAGCTCTACCAAAGCATCGTCGCCTATCATCAAGCGCACCCCGCGCTTTATTGCAGCATTCTTCTTGACTACGGAGTTTTTGCCCACTAGAGAGTCATGCAGGTGTATAAACTCAAGACGACTTCCTTCTAATACCACAGAACTTTCGAGCGAACTGCACTCGACGACACAGTTGTCCCCTATAGCAGTAAACGGTCCGACGTACGAGTTTCGGATGATTACACTTTTACCTATGGTACAAGGTCCGCGCAGCACACTACTAGCGACACTACTTCCTCTATCCAGGAAGACTCGACCTGAAACTGAAGACTCAGCATCGACTTGCCCTAATAACTCTCTTTTGCAGTAATCATCCAGTACAATTCTATTAGCTTCCAAGATATCATCCTTCTTACCGGTGTCTAACCACCACCCTTGCAGTATCTTCGGTTTGACCTTGTAGCCGGCTTCGACAAGGGCTTGTATAGCATCAGTAATTTCCAGCTCGCCGCGCCAGGAAGGCCGCAGCTTTGCCGCTACCGCATGTACAGGAGCAGTAAATAAGTAGACCCCTACTAACGCAAGGTCAGACGGTGGATCCTTTGGTTTTTCTATCAATCGAACTATGTTCCCAAAATCATCTATCACAGCTACGCCGAAGGGACGAGGGTCGGACACACTCTTGAGCAGTACTATAGCATCTGGACGATCTCTATGAAAAAGCTCTATGACACCTCGTACAGATTCACCAACGAGATTATCGCCTAAGTACATTAAGAAGGGCTCTTCAGCCAGAAAATCCCTAGCTATAAGAACAGCATGTGCAAGGCCCAGCGGCTGCGGCTGTACTATAAAAGTAAACCTATGTGACCAAGGGTTCTCTTGTAAAGACGCACGTATCTGTTCACCCGTTTCAGGACTTATAATTACCCCCACGTCGTGTATTCCTGCTTCAGAAAGCTGGTCCATCACAAAGTGCAGTATAGGCTTACCAGCAACCGGCAACAGCTGTTTTGGTAGCGTATAGGTAATAGGACGCAACCTTGTTCCCTTGCCTGCAGACAACACCAGAGCCTTCAACTAGTCATCCTCATCATCAAAATAATCATCATCAGAAGTATCATCTGAATCGAACGAAGTTGCTGCTTTACTGGCAGTGCTTACAACCAGCTGTGAAGCAAACTCTACGCGCAAAGTCACACCAGGCTGCAATTTCACATCCTTACCGCGGGTAAGTAGTACTCCTGTTAAAGCGCCGCCACCGATAGCTGCTACTGAAGCCAGAGCTGCAGGACGTGAAGACGAAGTAGCAATAGCTATCGGAAAAGACGCTGCGCTGCCTACTCCTACGCCTGCGATAGTATTACGCGCAGTATCTGCACCCGAGCGTCCACCTTTTACTTTGCCTTCGTCATCAGCACGTAGCTTCTCTTCGCGGGAAAAATCATCTATCGAGCGAAGATGTAGCTTTACGGGTAAGTCACCGTACTGTGTTTCTACAACATCGAACGCAAGCGCAAGCGATCCTTGCCTTTGCCCTCTAGCTGCAGCAGAAGCGTAACTTACGTGCCCGCGAAAGATCGTACCCTTGCGCAACAACACTCGACCTTTTACCACAATCGAATGCTCTAAAGCAGCCTCAAACTCGTCGCCTACCTCACTCATCTTCGAACTAAGCGGAGTAAGCAGTTCCAGCCGCGCCTGCGTGCCAGCGGGTATGACATCTTGTGCTGACGCAACCACCGTAGCTAGAAGTAAAAAACCAATCCTTAGCATACTCTCCTCCTTAAACGTTGAGTATATCAAGAGGAGACGAGATCCAAGTAGAGATTATCTGTGCTGCTCAGAAAAGATAAAGCTAACTAAGCGGTTCGTAGCATCAAGGGCAGCCTGAGCAATTCCGCGCCTCATAGCAGATTCGTCACATTGACAAGCACCGGTCAGCTCAAACCGGCTCTTGCCATAGTGCAACTCCGCTATGACTACGAGCAGCGGAGAATCAAGAAACTGCGGTGTAAGCTTGATTGCGTTACGCAAGCTCAGTTTGACTGGCACCGGCAAAGCATTCTGCACGGCACGTAGTGTAGCGCTTGCAATTACCGCCAACTCATCTTCTTGGTTAGTCTGAACATGATGACCAACTATACGCTGCCCCTTTAGACTTAGCACTACATACGCCTCTTTGGGAGAGTCTTTGCCATCGTCCACTGGCTTCAACTGCACGTCTAGCAATATAAGCCGCATCAATAACGCCTCTTTATAACCTCAGGTATCAGAATGTACCATAACTACATATTACAAAGCTACGCCTGAACTTCAGACAGGCAAATTTCTTGTGACTTCGGATCACGAATTATGATGTGTCAAACCACACTGAAACCAGAAACCACAGAAGCACCATACGTAAATAGCTACAGATGGCCAGCCAAAACTGCATGCAGGCTATTCCTCGGAAACCACCTCTTACAGTATAGTGATAATAAGCCTTAAATTACCCTTGCTTGCAATATCGCTCGCTCTCTAACAGTATCCGAAACCAAAACACGCATAGCAAAGGCTAAAGACGTACAATGATAGCAAGAAACACAGCGTTTTTTATAGCAGGCTTCACCATAGGACTAGTGATCAGTTTCTTCATAGCTAATGCTCAGTACCAAAAAGCCAAATCGGCCCAACAATCTATCCCACCTGGCTCAGCAGAAGAAAAGCTCGAGCGTCCCGAAAAGAGTAAAGCTGGCCAGCTCGTCGCCCTAGGGGCTACAGAAGACAGCGACAGAGCTAAGACTCTGGCAAACTCCAATCCGAAACCAATGGAGCAAGTCTACAAGAACATTCAGGTACTCAAAGGTGTTCCGGCAGGGCAACTACGATTAATCATGACCAGTTTCACCGAAGCACTAGGCGTCCACTGCGTCTATTGCCATGTCTCTGTAGATGAGCCCCACTTAGACGACAAGCCAGAAAAGGCAAAAGCACGGCAGATGATCCAAATGGTACAGGAAATAAATAAAAAATATCCTACCCAAGGACTAGTCACCTGCTTTACTTGTCACCGCGGGTCGATACGACCAGCTTACTAGGAAGGGTGTACTTAGGGGTAAAAAATGCGAGAACTGGATCTTTTGTCTGTATTAGATCGAGAAATATTGATAGCTGAAGGAGCCAAAACCTCTATCTGGCAAGAACAAGGATTACGTCCAGCAGAGTTCATAGCACAGAACATTACTAAGCCAGAAAACGTCATAGCCCTGCATTTGGCATATATAGCCGCCGGAGCACGCATAATAGAAACCAACACGGCCTATGCAAATCGATTACAACTAGCAAGACACAATCTCGAAGGCAGTTTCCGCGAACTAAACATAACCGGCGTGCGGTTAGCTCGCGAGGCAGTAAAACGCTCTGGCAAGAAGGGTATCTTCATAGCTGGAGCCGTAGGCCCTCTTGGAGCATTAGTCAAACCCTACGGAAATTTGACCCTGACTGAACTCGGCCAACTCTATCAAGAGCAAATAGAGTTGCTGTATGGCGCAGGCGTAGATCTGTTGGTTATAGAAAACCATCCCAGCCTGCTTGAAACTCTCGAAGCCGTCCGTGCCGCACGTAACCTCGATTCACGCCCTATCTGGGCACAGATGACGTTTTTACAAGATGGACTATCAAAGTTCGGAGACGAATTACGCCGGTCGCTAGAAGCGCTCGCCGCAGCCGACGCAGATATCGTAGGAGCACACTGCGGAATAGGCCTAAGCCACATGTACAACCAGATGGCAGATTTCTTACGCGAATCGAAACTACGCATAGCTGTAAAACCCAATGCCGGACTGCCACAACACATAGACGGACGCGAAGTCTACCGCACTTCCCCAGAATATGCTGCAGAGTACGCCAGGAAGTTCGCCGAAGCCGGAGCGGTTATAATAGGCGGATGCTGCGGCCTTGGTCCTGAGCATATCAAGGCTATGGCAACAGCCGTTTCAGGCAAACAACCCCGTAGACACTATGTTTCAGCTACCTTGCCCCAGCCAGGAAAACAAATACGCAGCACCTTCAGAGAAAAGCTCGGCAACACGTTTGTCATGACAGCAGAAATCGATCCACCGGCAGGACTTGACTATCAACCACTTATAGAGCAAGCCCAGAAATTAATCGACCTCGGTGTAGACGCAATACAAGTGACCGATAACCGCTTGGCTCGAGTCAGAATGTCTTCGATTACGTTCGCCTATTTACTCCAAGCAGCTACCAACACGGAAGTTATCCTGCACTTTACTTGCCGTGACCGCAACCTCTTAGCCATACAGTCAGAGCTTATGGGTGCCGCCGCACTTGGTATACAGACAATCGTAGCGCTCACCGGCGATCCTTCAGCCGTAGGTGAGCTACCCGCCGCTACATCCGTATTCGATGTAAATTCCACAGGATTAGTAAAGATTCTCGACGGCCTCAACAAAGGATTTACATTAACCGGTATGAACATCTCTGTTCCTACAAACTTCCGCATAGGCGTATCAGTAAATCCAACTGCACCAAACCTGGAACTAGAGCTAAATAAACTCAGACAAAAGGTAGATGCCGGAGCAGATTTCGCCCAGACGCCTCCAGTATTCGATATGGAACTGCTTGAAGCTTTTGCAGAAAAGACAAAGGATATAGACATACCCATACTAATAGGACTACTGCCAATCAAAGACAGTAAGCATGCAGAATTTCTACACAACGAAGTGCCAGGCATGTCTATCCCGCTACAGGTGCGCAACCGGCTCGCAGAAGCCGGTAACCCGCAACAAGAAGGTATAGCCATCTGTTCAGAGCTTATTCAGTACATCAAACAGCGATTCGCCGGCATACATCTCGTTTGTGCCGATAACTATAATGCAGCTAAGAAACTTCTCGAAGGGCTTTGCAGCCGGGCACAACCTGCCTAATTCAGCCGCTTCAACTCTTCAAGTAGCTCCTCTTTTGTTCTTCGCAAAAACGGCAGTGTTTCCACGTGCTTATACCGTATTATGCCCTCTTTGTCGATTATAAACACAGCCCGGTTAGCTACCTTGAGCAGCCCACCAAGCATCAGTACACCATAGTCTTTACACAACTTGTAGTCTGGATCTTCCAGTAACGGAAATGGAAAGTCATACTTTTCCGCAAACTCTCTGTGAGAACGCATATCGTTAGTACTAACCCCAAGGATTACAGCATCGACTTTCTTGAAACTGCTCCAGCCATCGCGATAATCACACAGTTGTTTAGTGCAAGTAGGCGTATCGTCGCCAGGATAGAACACTAAAACGACGTTCTTGCTGCCCCTATACTGACTCAAACTATAAGTTTTCCCATCATTACCTTGTAAAGTAAAATCTGGTGCCTTGTCACCTACGTTTGGCATAACAAATCTCCTTCAGTCGAGTCTAACAGACTGCATTCTATCGACCTAGTAGAAGCAACGAAATCTAGGGTTTCCGTTAGCTTGTAGAATATAATCTTACGACATACTGTCCAAGAGAGGAGAGACCTATGCAGAGGTTAGCAGTAAAAACCACTCCGATAGTTGGGCAAAAACCAGGCACATCGGGCCTAAGAAAAAAAACCCGCACCTTTATGCAACAGCATTACCTGGAAAACTTCGTCCAATCGATCTTCAACGCTATAGACGACGGTAACGGATTCTCGCATAAGACACTAGCAATAGGTGGCGACGGACGCTACTACAACCGTCAAGCTATACAAAAGATAGTTCGTATTGCAGCCGGTAACGGTCTTGGCAAGCTCCTGATAGGACAAGGCGGGATAATGTCTACACCAGCTATGTCCGCCGTCATCCGCCGCCGCAATATCTACGGCGGACTCATACTCTCGGCAAGCCACAACCCCGGCGGCATAGATGAAGACTTCGGCATCAAATACAACTCTTCTAACGGCGGCCCAGCTACCGAAACACTTACCGAACTTATCTATCAAAAGACACAGCAGATAGACACTTACTTCAGCATAGATCACCCCGATATAGATATAGACCACATAGGCAGTATCCGCATAGGCGATACAACAGTCGAAGTAATAGATCCGCTCGAGGACTATGTTGCCACTGTAGAACAGATATTCGACTTTGAGAAACTACGCCGCTTGTTCGAAAGTGGTTTTCGTATGCTCTTCGACGCAATGAATGCGGTAACCGGACCTTATGCTAAACGAATTTTCGTCGAACTGCTTGGCGCTCCTCCAGACACAGTAATAAACGGCACACCGCTAGAAGACTTCGGTGGCATACATCCCGATCCCAACCTGGTCTACGCTGCCGAACTTGTAAACAGGCTATACGCCAAAGACGCTCCCGACTTCGGCGCAGCAAGCGACGGAGACGGCGACCGAAACCTCATACTCGGTAAAAGCTTCTTCGTCACACCAGGCGATTCGCTAGCTATCATCGCTGAGCACGCCAAAGATGCAATCAGAGGCTATGCAAATGGGCTTAGAGGTATAGCCCGTTCCATGCCTACCAGTACAGCAGCAGATAGGGTAGCAGCATCGCTCGGCATACCGCTCTACGAAACACCTACGGGTTGGAAGTTCTTTGGCAACCTGATGGACGCAGGATTATGTACCATCTGCGGCGAGGAAAGCTTCGGTACCGGTTCAGATCACATAAGAGAAAAAGATGGCCTCTGGGCGGTCCTTTGCTGGCTTTCTATACTCGCACATACAGGTCGATCTGTGGCCGAAATAGTTCGCTTACACTGGCAACGCTTCGGCAGAAGCTATTATCAGCGACACGACTTTGACGACTTAGATCAAAACGCGGCCTCAGAGATGTTTTCTTCACTAAGGACAAAACTTGCCGATCTCGCCGGACGAGTCATCGCCGATCGTAAGATCATACTTGCGGACGAGTTTTCATATACCGATCCCGTAGATGGAAGCGTTTCCAAAGGCCAAGGTATTCGGCTTATCCTTGAAAGCGGTTCACGCATTATCCTGAGACTTTCCGGTACAGGCACCGCAGGCACCACCTTACGAATGTACCTAGAAAGTTATAGCAGCAACTATGACAGCAACATAGACGAGATACTTTCGCCAATGGCAGAAGCCACGGTTGAGCTGATAGAACTTGAAAAGTATTGCTCGCGTCGTCACCCAAACGTTAAGACATAAGGATACATGAGGCCGACCCTCTTTCTACTGCTACTTTACTTTATACCTCAAGTACAGGCTCAGATCGAAGCTGCGAGCAGCTTTACACTACGAGCTAGACGTATAGACGAAGCTATAAAGATAGACGGCAAGCTCGACGAACCTATCTGGTCAACAGCAGAGCGTTTGGAAACCTTCTATCAACGCGAACCAGTTGAAGGTAATCCAGCAAGCGAAAAGACCGAAGTAAGCGTCGTCTATGACACAAAATACATCTACATTGGCGTTCATGCATATGACAGTGAACCTCACAAGCTAAACGCCCGTGAACTTAGCCGTGACTCAAACTTCGGCAATGATGACAAGATAGACATATTACTTGACACATATGGTGACCGCCGAAATGCCTTTCTGTTCACTGTCAATCCCTTAGGCACGCAATGCGACCAACTCATCACTGACGATGGACGACAAAGCAACGTCTCTTGGGATGGACTGTGGTTTTCCGAAGCTCATAGAAACGATAAAGGATATAGCGTAGAAATAGCAGTACCACTTACTACACTCAGGTACGCTGAAGGATTAGATAGCTGGGGCTTTAACGTCTCACGGACGATTCGACGAAAGAACGAAGAGGTGCTTGCGGCAAGCTGGAAACGTACGCTCGGCTTGCTTAGAATCTCGCAAGCTGGTCAACTTACAGGCCTTAGTGAAATAAAACGCCCAAGACTTTTTGACATCAAGCCGTATGTGGCTGGCGGCGTGCGGCAAAACGTACAAGATGGTCGCGGAGAAATCAGATCGGGCTTGTTTGTCGGCGCCGGTATAGAAGTAGCTCGTATCGGGCTTACACCTTCACTTACGGCAGAAATAACTATCAATCCTGATTTCGGACAGGCAGAAGTAGATACCCAGGTGGTAAACTTCACGCGTTTTTCCGTTTTCTTCCCCGAACGCAGAGAGTTCTTTCTCGAAAACATAGGCTTTTTTAACTTTGGCCGTATCGCGGTCAACCAGATGTTTTTCAGTCGTCGCATAGGGCTTACTGAAGATGGCAGGCCACTACCTATAGACTACGGCGTAAAACTCACTGGCAAGATAGGCAGATACAATGTCGGCATACTACAAGTTCAAACTCGGCGCATAGCAGGACTTCTGCCCGAACAGCACTACACTGTGGCACGGGTTCGTCGAGATATCTTTAAAAGTTCGTCGGTTGGTGCCATATTCGTCAACCGTCAAGGTGGAAGATATAATCGTGGTTACGGGATAGATACTCAACTCGACTTAAGCAAGTTCTGGCGTATAAGCGGCTTTCTTGCAGCTACAGCTACGCCCGGCGTCAAATCAGACAGTTTTACAGGCCGTATCTCATCCGATTACCGAGATAATTACTTCTCACTGACGGCAGTCTATGAAGAAATAGGCAGAAATTTCAATCCTGAACTCGGCTTCACTTTCAGAAAAGACGTAAAACAACTGTTTACTTTCACAGCCTACCGTCTACGACCTAGGATGTTCTCCATCCGCGAGATAGAAATCGGCGGCCTTCTAGAATACTACGCTCTGCGCTCGAATAATAAACTTTCGACCAGAACCGTAACCTGTTTCATAGCAGCGGACTTCAACAACTCTTCTTCAGTCTCTTGGCAACCGTTCTCTCAAGTAACAGACGTGCTGCTACGCCCGTTCCGCTTACGTCCAGACGTTGTCATACCAGTAGGAAGTTATACCTTCCAGCGCTCACGCTTAGAATATAGCTCAAATCAAAGCAAGCCCTTTATCTTCAGAGGGCTGTATGAATCCGGCGGATACTATTCAGGTAGCCGTAGAGAAATAGCTGTCGGCTTTACCTACCGAATAAATGAGCATATACTCATCTCAATGGACGAACGGTACAATCTGGTAACGCTACCACAAGCAAAGTTTTCGACCAGTCTGTATGGATTAAGAACGACTTTTAACCTCTCACGCAAAACACTTATATCGTCATTCTTGCAGCTCAACAGCGCTGCTCGCTTGACTAGCCTCAACTTTCGGTTGAGATATATATATAGACCAAACAGCGACTTGTATGTTATCTACAACCAGAACACTGGTAAAGGATTGCAACAGCAGTCCTATCAACTACAATTTAAAACGACTATATATTTCAAAAGGTAAAGTTATGACCGATAAGATCGAAGTAAGCGAATGCGTGCATGAACGCAACACCGAGGAATCGACAATTAGCGATGCCACGTTTGAAAAGGCTGCAAACCTTTTCTATGCATTAGGTGATGCTTCTAGATTGAAACTTTTAGAGAAGCTACTAAGGCGTGAATGGTGTGTTACCGAACTTGCCGAGTCCCTCAAGGAAGAAATATCTACCGTCTCACAACGGCTGAAACTGCTGCGGACTCTAGGGATAGTACAACGTCGGCGCGAAGGTAAGCACATTTATTATAAACTCTCCGATCAGCACATCTGTGACCTGATAGCCAATGCTCTTGCCCACGCCGACGAGTAGACCGATAGTTACATATTGTCAAGTGTCCACTTAGTTACATTGACTGCCCACGGGCCGTAGTCACTTCTTACTGCAATAAGACTTATCCCGTCAGTACCAAGAGTAAGCCCGTCTGCCTCAGCTACCACTTCATATCCCTCACTTACCAGTGCTTCTGTAGACGTAGCTCGCTCCTCCCCTATTGGGAAACCCTCCTTCTTACCAGATTCCCACGCGCGGCAGAGCTGCTCTTTCCATACCCTGCTACCTTTCTTGATGGAAAACAGTACTCTGTCAAGCCTCCGTAGGTTGCGAAAAAAGTCCTTATTACGCTCCTTGTGTACCCCATTTGAATCCCACAAACAGGTAGCACAGAGATTAGTAGTACTTGCTCCTAGGCGCGTTCCACAGGATGCACACTGAGCGTCATATAAATTCATTTCTCCCTCCTAAACGTTGGTCACTTTTAATTATATCATACATGTCAAATGATAACATTCGACATATAGATGATTACCATAAGTAGCAATATAACAGATACTTAGTATATATCATGCCTTTCATTACCAACACTTATAAATATCCCATATATGCGTAAACTGCATATCAAAAGATTGTAAGGAAATAGTTAAAAGTAGAGGCTATTGTGTATTGCGTGACTGTATAAAACCGACGCTAGCAAGTACGAGCACCATACCAAGCAGTTGAAGCCAAGTCATCGATTGCCCTAGCAGGATATAGCCTATCAGGGCTGCAGTAATCGGACTTAGCAGGTTTAGCGTGGAGATAACGGCAGGTGAAGCGCTGTCAAGTCCCCGGAAATAGACACTGTAGGCCAGGCCAGTACCTATGGCACCAAGATAAAATATCCCAAGAAAGTTTTTGAGAGTAAAGTGTTGAGGTAGTGGCTCCAAAACCAGTGCTGCAAACAGCAGAACTAGTCCACCAAAGACCAGTTGCCAAGCAGTAAAAGCCATAAGCGGCATCGGTCTACCCCAGCGTTTCATCAATGTAAGGCCCATGCCGATGCTTGCAGTAGCACCTATAGCAGCAGCTACGCCTATAGTATCCAAAACCGCACTCGATTTAAGTACCAGCATCCCTACGCCAACTATCCCCAGTAGAGCCGCAACGAAAAACTCCTTCGACTGCTTCTGCTGTAACAAAATCCAACTGATACCGGCAGCAATAATAGGCTGAAATGCCCCGAGCGTAGCTGCAACACCGCCAGGTAATCTATAGGCAGAGACGAATATCATAGCAAACCCCAGGCCTATATTTAAAACACCGAGCACAGCCAGTCGCCACCACCAACAGCCTGAAGGCCAAGTACGAAATACAGCTAGCAGCACTAACCCCACGGGCAGCGCTCGTAAGGCGCCTACAAGGAACGGTATACCTGCCGGCAGTAGTTCTGTAGTCACCACATAAGTCGTACCCCAGACTACAGGTGCAACTGCTGCCATCGCCATTACTACCCTGTACTTAGCCATGCACCCTCAAACGGTTCTCAACCCTAAACTAGCCGCTCTCCAAACCGTCTCCGCCAGAGAAACAAGAAATTTCAAATCACAAAATCCAGTATAATTGGGTCATGGTCGGAAATTTCATTGCCGTCTCTATTTAGCCCGCTCAATACCTTAGGTGGCGTTGCTGCCGGCAAGTTATCTCTTTCTTGTATCACTTTAAGCCCTTTCGTAGCAAACCAGTCGAGTTTGAGTGAACATTTTCCACCGTAAGGCCGAAGTGCCCACTCTATAAATGCAAAGCACCATTCAGGTACCCAATCGCGTAGATTTTTGTTCTTCTTAAAGTCTGAGGTACGAAAATGCACGGTACCTACGCCTAGCTCGTTGCAGTTCTTGAAGTCATAGCCCATCTGCTCTATCAATTCGAACAGGCCCCGCTCGAAATACCGCTCAGGATACGGATAGTGGTTCGCTATGACGTTACCTGCACCCATAAAGACTCTGTACCAGAAGCCACAAATAGCGTAGAAAGCGTGCCGCGAGTTGTACGTGCTAGTATTTAGATCTCCACCAAGAAGTACAGGCATGCCAGGGTCAGCTTTTAAGCTCTTCAGTATAGTCTCCATCTGTTGACGACGCTGTCGCTGAGTAGACAAAGCATCTAGATGCACACAGACTGCTCTTAGTGACCCTTGAGGAAAGTCCACTGTAGCTGCCAATGCTTGCTGACGGCCTATGCGTTTTTCCTTACCTCGCATTTTGTCTTTAGCGTTCTTAAGAGGTATCGCTTGCAAATCTCTCAACGGATAGCGCGAAAGTATAGAGTTACCATGTAGCGAGTAGTCATTTTCACCCTCAAAGTCAGACTCTATCCCGCTACCCTTACAGAGATTAATATAAGCAGGTACGAAGTAGTAATTCATATCAAGCGCAAGGGCAAGCTCCCGGGCCACATTACGGTTCTGAGATCTCGCCATCCCCAAATCAGTCTCGGTAAGCAGCAATAAGTCAGCTCGCCGCAGCAGCGAATTCGTCTTGAGTTCTTCCAGAATGGCATCAAAACATATCCCGCGCTCGATATTCCAAGCCACAGCCCGATAGAAAGACTTCCTCTCACCACGATCAGGACGATTGAGCACCTCATAGCTATTTAACACAGCTTCTATCTCCGGCCTGAGTCTTTGATAGAGAGGATTAGCAAGTAGTTCTTTACTGCTTTGACAACGTGCAAGTTCAGCAAAATAAGGCTTAAGTCGATGCACTATCAGCCGTTCCTCCGCTACAATCGTCTCCATTTTCCACCTCAGAAATTTATTTTCAAAAATCTAAAGCTTCCCAACTACCGACAGCAACCTACCTACGGCACCTCGACGAGCCTCAGCTCGATAGGAAAAATACTTCGTCGTGTTACACAGCGTACACTCTGCCCAAACGTAGATCTTATCCCGAGAAATCCCCATAGCCTCAAGCTGAGCAATATTGGCCTGACGTAAATTCATATGCGACTTCCCATCTGCTCGAGGATTACAAAACAAGCTCTCAGCATAGCTAAACTCGCGTTCAAAAGATTCCCTGACTTCAGGCCCCACCTCAAAGCAGCAAATGCCTATAGCCGGCCCCATAGCTACGAGGCAATCTTCAGGATATGTCCCGTAAGTCTTCTGCATAGCTGTCACAGTCTGCTCAGCTATACGAGCTAAAGTTCCGCGCCAGCCAGCATGCGCGCCAGCACAGACATTCCGTACCGTATCAACAATCAAGATGGGCAAGCAATCAGCCGTCAATATTCCCAGCAAAACTTTCTCCAGACGCGTCAGCAAAGCGTCGCAGCTTACGCCAGCAATCGCATTTAGATCATCCACTACGTATACCATCGAGGAATGTATTTGTTTCACAGTAGCTATTTTGTAACCTTCTAGGCCTAGAGCGGTAAGAAAACGTCTACGGTTTTCAGAGACGTTTGCGGGATCATCCTTCGCAAAGTAACCGAGATTGAGATCGCCTGCTGGCAACGCACTTACACCACCGCAGCGAGTACTGAATGCGGCAACAAAGCCAGCTTCCCGGATAGGTACACACTCAACTACTTTGACATCTTGCCATTGCCTTATTCTAAAATCTCTCATAGATTGCAATATACTGAAAACATCGCAAGGAGCAAAATGCACATAACCGGCACCAGAGTGATGATTACCGGCGGAGCACGCATAGGAAGAGGCGTAGCTCGTCATCTTGCCGAGCAGGGCGCATCTTCCATAGTGCTTACTTACAAAACTTCCAAAGATGTCATGATCGAAGCCGCCGCCGAACTGCAAGCCCTCGGCACCAGATCGCTTGTCTATCGCATGGACGTTACATCAGAAGATGAGATCAATGCCGTAGTAAACAAAGTCTACGCTGAACTAGGCGGATTAGACGTGCTAATCAACATGGCTTCTATATACAAAGCCCGAGCGATAGGTAGCCTAAGCCTACAAGATTGGCGAGAAGATCTCGACTCAAATGCTACTGGTACTTTCCTGTGCATGCGAGCCGTAGCACCTAGAATGTATGAGCAAGGCAGCGGACGAATCATCAACTTTGTCGACTGGACAGTAGCTAGCCGCCGAGTTGACTACAAGCACTACGCTACGTACTACGCTGCAAAACACGCCATCTTAGGCCTAACCGAAGCCTATGCCCTGGAGTACGCTCCAAAAGTATTAGTAAACTGTATAGCTCCAGGTCCAATCTTACCCCCAGCAGAGCTCAATGAAGCCGAAGCAGCAGCGATACTAGCTGAAACACCTCTAGGCCGCTGGGGCGGGTCAGAAGAGATAGCCGAAGCTGTGGCTTTTTTAATCCGTACTAATTTCGTCACCGGTGAGTGCATACGAGTCGATGGTGGTAGGCATTTGAAATGAGAGAGCTAGTTTCAAAAAAATCCAAGCTGTTTACCGAGTCAGTCATTCGCGAGATGACAAGACGTGCAAACCAACACGGCGCTATTAACCTTTCACAAGGTTTTCCCGATTTTGCTGCTCCCGAAGTACTAAAAAAAGCTGCCGTAACAGCCATACTCAACGATATCAATCAGTATGCTACTACTTGGGGAACAAAGAGCTTCCGCGACGCTATAGCAGCAAAAACACGACGTTACCTGGGCCTAGAAGTAGATCCTGAGACAGAAATATGCGTCACTTGCGGCTCTACAGAAGCCATGCTGTGCGCACTGATGGCAGTAACCGATCCCGAAGACGAAGTAATCATCTTCTCACCGTACTACGAAAACTACTGGCCCGATGCCGTGCTATGTAGTGCTAGACCTCGCTTTGTACCGCTTCGACCGCCACGTTGGGACTTTGACAGAGAAGAACTAGCAGCCGCCTTTGGAAACCGCACTCGCGCCATAATCATCTGTAACCCCAACAACCCTACGGGCAAGGTCTTTACTGAAGACGAATTGCGCTATATCGCCGATCTGTGTATTCGATGGGACGCTATCGCAATCACTGACGAGATCTACGAACACATACTCTATGACGGAGCAAAGCACATAGCAATCGCCACATTGGAAGGTATGAAAGACCGCACAGTAACGGTCAACAGCCTGTCTAAAACCTACTCGGTTACCGGCTGGCGAATCGGATATACGATAGCTTCGGCACAAATCACGGCAGCGATACGCAAGGTACACGATTTTCTCACCGTAGGCGCTGCAGCACCTTTGCAGGAAGCCGGCACTGTAGCCATGCAATTGCCCGATAGCTACTACACCGAACTAGCAGAAGGTTACCGGGAACGGCGCGATGTGCTGCTTACAGCGCTCGAAGAAGCAGGCTTTGAGTACTACAAACCTCAGGGTGCTTACTACGTAATGGCTGATATAAGCAGCTTCGGCTTTAAAGACGATCTTTCGTTTACCGACTTTCTGGTCAGAGAGATAGGCGTAGCAGTTGTCCCTGGCAGCAGCTTCTACATCGAACCAAAAGAAGGCGCTCATCAGGTACGGTTTGCGTTTTGCAAAAAGGTAGAGACACTAAAAGCCGCAGCCAAACGATTGCTACGGCTAAGAGATTTAAGGAGGTAGCAATTGCGTATAGCAGTAGCCATGAGCGGTGGCGTAGACAGTTCTACGGTAGCCGCAATGCTAAAGCGACAAGGGCATGACATCATAGGCCTATCGATGCAACTCTGGAATCAACGCAGACTGAACGTCGGACCGGATGGTGAGCCGCTTCCCTCGCGCTGTTGCTCTCTTGACGACGTGTATGACGCTCGTGCCGTCGCAGCTCAGTTTGACTTCCCTTTCTACGTGATAAACCTAGAAGAAGAATTTGAGCAAACCGTCGTCAGACCCTTCGTCGAAGCCTATCTAAGCGGCCGGACACCCAGTCCCTGCATTGCCTGCAACAGTCATCTGAAGTTCGCAAGGCTGGTAACGCTGGCTGAAGCTGCGGGCGCAGATTTCGTCGCCACGGGCCATTATGCTCGTGTTGAGCGTAAAGGAAGCCGCTACCTGCTACGCAAAGGAATCGACCTACGGAAAGACCAATCGTACTTCCTCTTCGAGTTGACTCAAGAGCAGCTCGCACGTGCCCTTTTCCCGCTAGGCGAAATGACCAAGGAAGACGTCCGGCGCTTGGCTCGCGAAGTTGGCCTTTGTGTTGCTGACAAACAGGAAAGTCAAGAAATATGCTTTGTACCCGATGGCAATTATGCCAGGTTCATCGAGCGCTACAGCGCTGAACGAATAGCAGCAGGAGATTTATCGACCACTACAACGCAACTCTATCAGCTAAACTCTGCTAAGTCCAAAGCCCGAAAAGCAGAAATAGTCACAACTGACGGCCAAGTCATAGGTACTCACAACGGAATTCATAACTATACGATAGGACAGCGTCGCGGACTTGGCATAGCCTGGTCCGAACCTTTGTACGTTGTAGCTATCGATCCTGAAGCTAACCGCGTAGTCGTAGGCACGAAGCAGCACTTGCCCAGCAAAAGCTTCATAGCGGCAAAAACTAACTGGATAGCAGTAGACGAACCTCAACAGCCACTGCGAGCTGCAGTACGCATACGTTACCGGCACAAGGAAGCTCCTGCTACGCTTACACCGCTAGGTGACAGACAAGTTCTAGTAGAATTTGACGAACCACAACGTGCAATTACACCCGGCCAAGCAGCTGTTTTCTACGATGGCGACTTAGTAATAGGTGGCGGATGGATAGAATCACCTTTAACAGAAAGGAGTTAGGGATTGAAACGAGTACTTTACATACTGGTTCTTGCCTTACTCACAGCTTGTCAAACAGATGGTGGGAAGTCCAATCTACCAGAGATAGACCCTGAAGTTATCGTCTTAGAAACTGATATGGGAAAAATAGTAATAGAACTTTTCACAAGAGATGCTCCTTTGCACGTAGAGGCGTTTAAGAAGATGACTCGCGAGGGCTTTTTTAACGGCACTGGATTTCATAGAATTATTCCAGGAGTAATTATCCAAGGAGGCGATCCAAACTCGAAGAGTGAGAATCGAGCTTTTTGGGGAATGGGCTTGCCAGATCAACCAACGCTGCCAGCAGAGTTTAACTCTCGTAAACACGTGCGAGGTATAGTTTCTGCGGCTCGCCGTGGCGATGACATTCACTCCGCCACCAGTCAATTCTTCATCTGCGAAACTACAAAGCCAGAATGGGACGGACAATACTCAATTTTCGGAAGAGTTATCGAAGGTATGAACATCGTAGACATCATCTCGAACGCTCCACGAAGAGAGGGCACCGAGCAACCTGAACAGATAGTTCGTATCACCCGCGCCTTCTTAGACAAGCGTCAGAGCTATCCTACTTCGACGCAATAACGACGTTAGCTTTGATCGAGACCTCAAATCCTCTACGGTCTCGATCTATCACACTACGTAAGTTTTTAGACAGTCGCTGACGTAAACCCGGCTTGACTACTGCCATCCAATCATCCATAAACTGCTGCATCAACGGCGAGTCTAAAAACTCCTTAGCATCGCTAAAAGTAAACTCTTCCTTATGCCTATAGTTACGTACAGATTTCAGGCCAAGGCTTCTCAAGTACTCGGCCATCTGTTCACAACTACGATACCTATGTATGAGCTGCTCAAGCTTAGATTGATACTCAGCAGCAACTCCTTGCTCAAACAGAGCCTCCCACAGCACTGAATACACCTCATCAAAACTCCCTCGACCAAGATACTTTACTACCAGCGTACCCCCACTGCGCAAAAGTTTTGTTACAGCCGCAACATCAGTCGCTTCAGATAGACTTAAATCAACAATTATCAAGTCGTAAAGCTCTGCAATGCCATCAAGAAGAGACACATGCCCAAAGGTCACATTTTTAAGGTTCGTAATCGACGCTTTTGTCCTGGCAAGCTCTATCAAAGCATCATCTGCTTCTAGAGCAAGCACCTTGCCCCTTTCTCCAAGCGAAGCAGCGATTTCTAAAGCAAGCCCACCCGTTCCACAGTTTATCTCTAGCACACTACCAAATGTGGGAAGTTTTGCATGCTTACAGTAAAGCCTGTCAAAAACTTCCCTCCATAAGGGAGTTATATGAAGATCGTAAACATATGCTCTTTCCCTACTCATATGGCTTGACTTAAAACTAGCAAAGTCTATGATAGACCTTCTTATCTCTAGCAAACAAGGATGTTTGTATGGAAGAAGAACCGTTGATGCAACCGCTACCTCCAGTCCCAGGCTATGAGAAATTTATAGATACTAACAACATAAGTTTCCTGTACTCGTTAGACACGTTTGATATAATCATTATTTCGCTATATTTTGGCATACTTTTTCTACTCTCTATTTATGGATTTTATCGACTCAAACTAGTATATACTTTTCTACGTTACCAGCAATTTGTTCCAAAGCCCAAAAGGCAGTGGGACAAGCTGCCTAGCGTGACGATACAGTTGCCGCTCTTTAACGAGCTTTATGTCGTAGAGCGGCTCATTAAAGCTGTATCAGAAATAGACTATCCAAGAGAACTTCTCGAAATACAAGTACTGGATGACTCGACCGACGAGACTGTAGAAATAGCTCGCCGAGCCGTGGAGGAATACCGCAAAAAAGGCTTCGATATAAGCTATATTCACAGAAATAATAGACATGGGTTCAAAGCCGGAGCGCTACAAGAAGGCCTTAAAATAGCAAAAGGCGAATTTATCGCCGTTTTTGATGCCGATTTCATCCCGCAGCCCGACTGTATCAGAAAGATGATAGACTACTTTACCGACGAGATGGTCGGGATGGTACAGATGCGCTGGAGTTACATCAACCGCAACTACAACCTCCTTACTAAGATACAGGCAATTATGCTCGATGGGCACTTCGTCGTAGAGCAAACGGCACGAAATCGTTCAAGCAGCTTCTTTAACTTTAACGGCACTGCCGGTATGTGGCGCCGCCAGGCAATAGAATACTCCGGCGGATGGCAACACGACACGTTAACCGAGGATACTGACCTTAGCTACAGAGCACAAATGATGGGATGGAAGTTTGTCTACTTGGTAGACGAAGCCGTTCCCTCAGAATTACCGGTAGAAATAAATGCCTTCAAAGCTCAGCAGCGTCGTTGGGCAAAAGGTTTGATACAGGTAGCTATAAAACTGCTGCCCCGCATACTTCGTCACCCGCAGCTACCGCTTGAAATTAAGCTAGAACTGTTTTTCAGGTTGACCAACAACATAGCTGCTGTGCTAATGATAGCACTTGCGCTGTTACATCTGCCGGTACTTATAGTCAGATACAACCAAGGCTTCTTCCATTTGCTGCTATTTGATGTCCCAATACTACTTTTTTCCACACTCTCTGTAATAGCTTTCTACGGTTCCGCCCAAAGATATCTTTACCCAGACACTCACAGCAAGCAGTTTAAATACCTACCTTTGGTAATGGCCGTCGGTATAGGCCTCACCTTCAGCAATGCCAAGGCTGTACTAGAAGCGCTGTTAGGAATTCAAAGCTCCTTTGTACGTACACCAAAGTACGCCATAAAGACGCTCAAAGATGGCTGGCTAGCACAGGCCATGAAGTACGGTAGAAAACGAGGTCTGACACCGTACCTGGAGTTACTCACGGCAGCCTACTTCGCCTTGACGATATATTACGCTATAACCCGCGGCATCTTCGGTACGATCCCATTCCTACTGATTTTTCTGTTTGGCTATGCATATACCGGAGCGATGAGCTTCTTGCAGTCAATTCTGCAAAGGTTTGCTCAAAAATAACTTATCTCGCGACGGCGTCGCAAAAGCAGATAGATAAAAAACGGCGAACCGAAGAAAGCAGTCAGTATCCCTATTCTTATCTCTTCAGGCCTATTGAGAGTGCGAGCTAGCAGATCGGTAAGCACAAGAAACCAGGCTCCGGCCAGAGCACTTGTCACAAGAAGATAGTTATGTCTCGGCCCTATTACCATCCTGACGATGTGAGGTATTACCAACCCCACAAACCCTATCACACCGCTTACAGCGACAGCTGCAGCAGTAAGCAGTGCCGCTACCGTCAGTATCACCCGCCTCACAGCTTCTACATCGACCCCGACTGCTACTGCCGTCTCCTCACCCAAAAGCATCAGATCCAACTCACGATGATAGAACGCAGCAACTACAAATCCTATCGATAAAGCCGGTAAGCAAAGCTTAACATGCGTCCAAGTACGGTTCTCCAGACCTCCCAGCATCCAAAACAGTACTTCCTGAGCCACTTCCCATCTTACCCACTTGAGCGAAACTATGAATGAAGTAACAGCACTAAGTAGAGCGTTCAGCGCTACTCCCGACAGCAGCAGAGTAGAAACAGGTGTACGACCACGGCTAGTAGCCATTGCGTAGACTAGAAAAGCGGCACCAACCGCCCCTACAAACGAGCAAAGCGGCAAGTAGTAGATAGAACGTAATGCTAGACCAGAAGATATTGCCAATACAGCACCCAGTGCTCCACCAGTGCTAGTGCCTATTATGTCAGGCGAGGCAAGATGATTTTGAAACAAACTCTGCATTTGAACACCTGCTACAGCCAAAGCTCCCCCTACCATGGCTGCAACTAACACTCTAGGTACGCGTATTAGCCAAACGATTGCAAGATCTGCCTCCGAGATTTGACCTAAGTTCACTGTCCCCAAGGAAAACTTATACACGAGTACCTTGAAGACAACTGCTATAGGTATCGGAGTGCTGCCCAGCGAAACACCTACTAGCACTGAGATTGGCAAAAACAGCAGCATCAGAGCAAGAAAAATACTTTGCTTCATCTGAGCCCCACGGCCAATGCTTCGATGCCCTTAATGATATGGTGCGAGACTGACAGAAAATGCCTATTGTCGATAACTACTATCCTGCCATTTCGAGCAGCATCGGTCATAGCTATCGCCGGATCCCTCAGCATCTGTTCCTTAATCCGCTCGATGCTACCAGGCTCAGCGCCAGCAACTATCACGTCCGGATTCCAAGCTACCACTTGTTCAGCCCCAATCTTGGCATAACCTTTTATGCCGTGCTCTGCGCTCAAGTTTATTGCTCCTAACCTGTGCAGTATGTCATCAAACAGCGTGCCTCGACCGGCAGTTGAGCCACTCAAGCCATAAGAAAGCACACGCAGCGGTCTGTCTCGCTTCGGTAAGGCCGAGCATATAGAGGCTAGTTTTTGCCGCATTGATTCGACGAGAGCTTCAGCACGAGCACGTTCATCGATTACCTCGCCTATGGCAAGAATATTACGCTCAATATCCTCTAAAGTATCAAAAGACGAAAACTTATAAAGCGGTGCCTTCGCTGTCCTGAGAAGTTCGACAAACTCTGCTCGACTGTAAGAAGAGACAAAGATCAAGTCCGGCTGCATCTTCAGTACCTCTTCAGCACCGCGATTAGTACGCCCCTTTACCGCCTTTGCCTCCTCTACGACGTTACTATACTCTGAATTGTCTGCTAAAGCACTCAGCGCAATTATTCTAGCCGGATCGCATATAGCCAGCAGTATCTCGTCCGTAGCCAGCGTCTGTGAGACTATCCTCATAGGCTTTCGCCATATGAGCAGTCTCTCACCAGTAGAATCTACGAACTCCCTCGGATAATGCGAAGAAGTAGTCGGCAGGTAATACGGTTTAGCTACAGGCTCAGAGCTTAGCTCTATCCCAGCTACTACAAACCCTAAAAGGCAAAACAATACAAACAAGTATTTACCGGTAGACATTCCGCAAGAACTGGCTAAACAACTAGTAACAACGGTCTTTTAGAGACTGTCATTTAGAAACTATCAATTTTAGCACCTATCATTTACCACGTAGCGAAGCCTCTCTGATAGCACGAAACTCGCTTTTTGGCCGCCAAGTCGGCATGCGCTTAGCGTTTGCAACTTCATAGCCTACACGAAATAGCAGCTCTATATCCTGCATAGCGCCACTTAAGTCCCAATCCTCGCGAACTTCGTCGGAAGGCTGATGGTAGTCCTGCGAAACATACCTCTCGCGAACTTGCATTCCATAGCCCTTGGGCTTATCAACATAGTCTATTCCCGACTCAGCGTACACAGCCGGCACGCCGTGCTTAGCAAAACTGAAATGGTCTGAGCGATAATAGTAGCCTTTCTCTGGCTCTGGATCTGGCTTGACTACGCGGTCTTGCAGCCGAGCGGCTGCTCGAACATAGTCGTCTAGCGAAGATGCCCCGAGCCCTATCACCACAACATCCTTCGTACGACCGTAGACATTCATGCTGTCGATATTGATAACGGCCAACGTTTTGTTGTGTGGATATAGTGGATGCTCAGCATAGTAGGCCGATCCAAGTAGCCCGCGTTCTTCGGCAGTCACGGCCAGAAACAGCACGCTACGCTTCGGCCTAGCCTTGCTAAAGGCCTTTGCTAGTTCCAGCAACGCTGCTGTACCAGTAGCATTGTCAACTGCCCCATTGTAGATCCTGTCAGCACCACTACCACCGATGCCAAAATGATCCCAGTGAGCAACATAGATAACATACTCGTTTCTAAGCTTAGGATCGCTACCTTCCACTTTAGCTATCACATTATGCGAGTCTACATACCTAAGCTTATTCTTAAGCAGCAACTCCGCTTTTACCTCCAAAGCCAAGGGTCGAAAGTTCCTCTCAAGTGCCGCTCGTTTTGCTTCAGCTAGATCTTTACCAGCAAGCTTAAACAGCGCTTCGGCTTTCTCATACGTTATCCACCCTTCAACTGGGCACAGTCCTAGGTTTTTGTTGCCGCTGTCTATGGTAAACTGCTCGCGCTCGCGACCGTTACGTACCACATTCCAACCGTAGCCCGCAGGGCCTGTTTCGTGAATGATAATAGCTCCGGCAGCGCCTAGCTTTGCTGCTATTTCATACTTGTACGTCCAACGACCATAGTAGGTCATCGCCTTACCACCAAAGAGCCTCTCATCAGGCACCTGTGGATCATTTATCAGCATCAGCAGCACCTTTCCTTTGACATCAAGCCCTTTATAGTCATCCCATCCGTACTCAGGAGCTTGCACGCCGTAGCCCACAAACACTACTTCACCTTGCATCTGAACTTCTTCGACCAAACGTCGCGTCCAAGCAACATAGTCATCAGCAAACTTGAGGCTCAACTCACCTCGACTACCAATCAGCTTCAAAGATGCACCGGTATCTATCGTGTAACCTACGAGAGGCACTTTCTGAAAGTACGTACCATCAGGGTTGCCTGCAGATGCTCCTACCTCAGCAAACTTCTTCGCCAAGAACTTAATCGTCAGCTCTTCGCCTCGCGTTCCAGGCGAACGACCCTCGAACTCGTCAGAAGCAAGCGTTCGAATGTTTTCTAAAAACGCCTTCTGGTCAAATGTAGCCACAGCTTCACGCACAGGATCGGGCTTCTTAGCCGCAGTAGCCAGAATAAGCATCAAGACAAGCAGCCAAACTCTTCCTACTTCCATCTTCCTAGGTCCTCCGCCATAACCTGATCAGTATCAATCTTTCTCATCTTAACACTGCGGTAGATAAGCCAAGTCGATATAAATATTCCTACACCGAAAGCTATCAGCACGGCTGCCAACAATTTCTGTCCCCCACCTACAACGCCAAACATCACACAAAATAGGTTAACTGCCAATGCTGACACACCACAGATGACGGAAACTCTAAGTTGAAACTTTGCCCCACACAAAATCAAAACAAGCGAGATAAAGACCACGCCTATCTCATGTAGCGAAGAAGGTACACCATCAACAAACCTAAAAGCCAGGGTGTGCAGCAACATAGGCATTACAGACAAGAAACTACCCACCAATACCTTCAGTTTAGCACCTAAGCTTACCTTATTTCTTTCGACAATCCCCATCACCAAGTAGGCCAATCCTATCGGTACAGCGTAGTACTCGTGCTGTCTCCAGAAATCAAAGCCTAGCCTGAATCCTATCAAGACGTAGTTTAAGGTAGCTAGCAAAACAAGTGTCGTTCTATACACCCGCCGCTGCATCTCTCCTGTAGCAAGCGTTAGCAACCCTGCACCTGCAAGTTTGAGCAAGATTATGTCCACTATGCATTCTGTAAGCTCCAAGTTGTTTAATTCTATCTCAGCCAGCGAGTAGGTAGTTACTACAGCTACAGCAAGAGCATATATTGCAGACGACAAGCGCCAAATCACTTTGCTAAAAAACTCTCCATATCTGTCAGCTAGAAGCCTAGACAGATACCCTAACAAAGCGCAGGTTAGAGCTGCTATTCCCCAAAAGTAGCTATCTAAACCTACTAGACTTACGAGTACCCTCAACGAAGTAAACAGCGCAAATATTGATAAGCAAAGCAGAAAGCCTTCTCCCTTCGCACCACGAGAAACATAGAAATGAACCACTGTCGCAAGCACCGGAGTAAGTAGTAGCTTCAAAGCTGGGGCTTCTTCTACTCCCACAACGGTTACGATAGTATTCACAAAAGTGAAAAGTAGTGTTAGAGCCGAGACTAGATAGGCAAATGCTTCGAAAGTAAATAGCTCGCGAGGATAGCCGCGACGCAGCAAAGCTCTAGATAGCAGAATATAACCAAAGCTAAGCAGCACATACTCAGCCGTCACAAATTCCTTTGACCTAATTCCTATCAAACAGGATAACTCTCCCAGCAAGCTGACGCCTATAACAGATAGCAACAGCGCATTTAAAACGTTGCGGAATACATATCTCGACGATTGAACCAGAATACACAACCAACTTCGAACAGCTAAGGCTACAGCTGCCAGCACAACGACAACTTGTGGTTTGGTTTCACCGAAAAGCAATTCCGCTAAGCTAAAGAGAGGCCCTAAAGTCAAAAACGCACTAAATACATCACCAAATAGATCATAGCCTCGTCTGAGCTCAATCGGCACTTTCTCAAAGCCTGTGGCTAAGCGTAGTACTAAAATCCACAAGGATAGTAAAAGTAATCTTAGCGGATCATCCAGTATCTGGATCTGGCTATCTAAGTACTCGATGAAAAAAGCAAACGAGAAAGTAAGCGACGTAGCCGATACAAAAAATACTCCGATAGCTTCTTTACGAGCTTCATAGCTCAAGGCATTTAATCCCTGTACTATCATTAACAAAGCAAACATTAAAGCTATCGTAGCTGCCGAGCTACTGCTCAGTTTATCCATCCTGGCCAAAAAATACATCAAGGCCAGCAAGCTCAATCCATAGAAGGTTATTCTGAACGAGAGTCGGTTTAGCTGAAACAATTTTCCTTCCCGACTCAAGTAAAGATACACACCAGCAGTGAGAACAGATAGAGCCGGTAATGTGGCAAGCCCTGTTCCAAGATTAACCACAGTCAAAGGTATTGCTGCCGAGGCTACCCACCAAAAGAAATAATGTGCAGGCTCACTTTGCTTCCTTAAAACTAAATAGAGATAGTACCCACCAAGTACAAAGAGGGTTGCTACAGCAGTCCATCCTGGCAAGCTACCTTCCAGCAGCTGTAAGTGTATATAGCAAACATATATAGAAAGCACACTACAACTGAGCCAGCCTGCTCTTTCAACTGCCAATTTGACATATGTGTCGTATGCCACTCGATCGCTTACATATCTTGTAAAAAACACAGTTGCTGTAACAACTAACACCCAAAGTCTGCCAACAGCCTTATACTCAGCTAGCAGCAAGGCTTCGGCCCAAAATAAGGCAGCATAGGCAAGATAGACATATCGCCCTCTACTTCTTGCAAATGCTGAGTAAAGATATCCTCCTATGGCACACAGCGATAGCCAGCAAGCTATGAATGTATTGTAAGAACTAGGATCAAAGTAACGCTTTGCAAACGTAAGTTCCTGAGGCAAGTATTTGATAGCAGGTGTGTAGAAGAGCAAACACAGAGCGACACCAATATGTGCTGTACTGAAAAACGGGGCACTATAATAGCAGGTCTTTTCATTTCGTGATAGCAGAGAATATGCCGCAAAGCATGCTAAAGAAGCAAACATCAAGGCAGCAGCCACGGGCGACACTCCTTGAGCAATTTTCAAAGCAAGAGATATTGCAGTTAAGTATCCTGCCACCAATCCAAAATAAACATACAATCTGCTGCGCAAAAAGTACGCCGTCCATAAGTAAAGCGCAGTACAGACACTACCTAGTACCCAGGCATTACCTCGGTCCTCCAGAACGCCTATTTTGACCAGAAACCAGGGATTAATCGGCAACAACAACGATCCAACTATAGTTAAAGCCCTGCCCGAAGTATTCTCGTTGCGCCTAGCTAATGTCCAACCGCTAACAAGTGAGCCAAGGGTTACGATACCAAGCACAAGCGCTTGGACATACGGATTTTTCAAACCGACATAGACTTCGTGCCGGTAGTAGAGCAACACTCCGGCAGCCAGTAACGACGCTGCTAAAGCAAATACAGCGCTTATATGTTCTATTACCAACTCACTAAAGGATTTGTAAGCAGTTGGTCGGCTTTCCAGCTCTGGTTTCATCTTCGGCTCTTGGCTTTCAGATCCAGCATTAATAACTGCTGTTTGGGGCTTCTGAATTGCGTCTAGCTGTTTCACCGAATGCGCTACAGGTTTCAGTCCGGCTATCAAATCGTCCCGCAACGTTGTGTATTCATTAAAGAGAATTTCCTGAGTCTGCACATCTATCAGCCCGCGTAGTCGCCATTTTGCCAATTCCTGTAGAAGATAGTTTATCGAACGCACTTTCTGTTCTGTATCTTCTTCAATCCTAGCCCCGCATTTCATACAAAAGCGCCAGTGACGGCTAAGCATGTTTCCGCAAACCAAACATTGAGCCATACCTGCTCCTAAGTCAAGCAAACTATATATTTAGAAGCTGCTTTGCATTGCAGCAAAAGCCCTGTACATAATGCAATCTTAGTATGACACTCTATCTACTGCAAGCATGGACAATACTTACAACATACGGTTTGACAGAAACTTCGAAGCGATATATTCTCAAGTTTCGCTGACCTGCTGGTCAGATTTTTAATCGGAGCTTACTATGGGTTTCATCTGCAAGAATGAAAAGCTAGAACGGTTTGACTTTGGCTTTTTCCTACCTACGCAAGTAAAGTTTGGCAAAGGCAAAGTGGCAAACCTTGCCACAGAGCTACAGATAGAAAACGATCTTGCCGAAAAGAGCACGGCAATGCTTATAACCGATCGGGGTGTAGCAGCAGCAGGTCTAGTAGACAAGGTGCTAGCTGGTATTACTAGCACAGCGACAATCAAAGCTGCCGTCGTTTACGATTCAGTACCATCAGATTCAGACACAGCACTAGTAGAAGAGCTTGCGTCACAAGTTCAGGCAAACGGCATTGACCTGATCATTGCCGTAGGTGGCGGCAGCGTAATCGACACGGCTAAATTCGTTTCTGTGCTAGGTATCTACGGCGGCAAAGCTAAGGATTACGAAGGCGGCTTTATGGTTCCTGGCCCTTGCATACCGGTAATAGCCATTCCCACCACAGTAGGAACAGGCAGCGAAGTAACTTTCATAGCCGTAGCTAAGGACAAAGAAAGCGGACTAAAGTTGCCTATAGCTAGCCCCTATCTCTACCCTCGGATGGCCGTGCTGGATCCGGAAATGGTAGTCAGTCTGCCAGCAAAACTTGTTGCTCAGACTGGCATGGACGCCCTGACGCATGCTATAGAAGCATACGTTTCCACTGAAAGCCAGCCCTTTTCAGATGCTCTAGCACTAAAAGCAACCGAAATGATCTACGACAACATACTCGCAGCAACACAACATGACAGTGATGCTTTGGCGAAAATGCAGATAGCAGCTACCATGGCTGGCATAGCGTTTACTAACGCTCCAGTAGGAGCTACACATGCTATCTCGCATACTGTCGGGGCACTGTACAACATACATCACGGGCTAGCCAATGCAATAGCACTACCCTACGTCATGGAGTTTAACCTCGAAGCCTGCCCGTCTAGATACGCTTCTCTAGCCCGTGCTATGGGCATAGAAGAAAGGCTATCTGATATAGAAATAGGCCTTAGAGGCATAGAACTTGTGAAAGAACTGCGAAGAAAACTCTGCATTCCGGAGCGTTTTCGCGAAGTAGGCGTTCCGACTGATGCAGACACTATAGACAAGATCTGCAAATTAGCACTTGAAGACGTTTCTATGGCATTTAATCCGCGCAAAGCAGAAATGGCAGACTTTAGGCCTTTGATTGAGAAAAGCATCTAGCGTTTAAGGAGCAGCTATGATTAAGTATTACACCAAAGCTTGGCAAGACGAGTGCGTACGTAGAATGCAAGCACCTGAATTTGAAGCAAAAGTCAAGAAGCTCAACGGCCTATTTGTCTTCAGGGTACTTGACTGCCCGGATGGTTACGATCGAACCATGCAGTGGACTTTCAGCAGTGGCAAGCTAGTCGATGTTAAATACGCTAAAGGAGTCGCTCCTTGGCAACAACTAAGAGACGAGCCTTTCTCGACAGCGATGATAATGCGCGCTACCTGTCCGTATCAGATGATGGCAGCACTAAACAAAGGTGAGATAAGCCCATTAAAAGCTCTAACTTCTCCTCATTACAAACTAGAAGGCAACAAAGCACTCCTGATGCAGCTGATGCCTGCATTCAATGCCTGGAATCAGCTATGCTCCGCCGTTGAAGTCACATACGAATATTCTTCGGAAGAAGACGAACAGAACGAGCCGCCTGCCGCATCATCGTGATATAATTGCAACCAGAGCGATAGAATGCTCGCTTGTCAATCTGGTGACTTATGAAGAAGGTGAGACTTTTAAAGCTAGCTCATGCTCGCTCAGGTGACAAAGGAGACACAGCTAACATAGGTCTTATTGCACTTCGGCCTGAGTATTATGAACTGCTCAAACGTGAAGTGACTGCAGAACGAGTAAAAGAGCACTTTGCAGGCATATGTTTAGGCGAGGTCGAAAGATACGAACTGCCAAATCTGCATGCACTTAACTTCCTTCTACACAAAGCTCTTGGTGGTGGCGGCACAGTTTCGCTTAAGACCGATGCACAAGGTAAGACCTACAGCTCTGCTCTGCTCAGAATGGAGATAGAAGTACCGGAGGATTTATGAGTTACAGCAAGATCCTCTACAGTAGCCATGAAAACATCGTACGCATCGTTCTCAACAGGCCAGAGAAGCGCAATGCTCTTGACGATGTGATGATAGCCGAGATAAAGGCAGCCCTGCGTGCTGCTGCTGCCGAACCTACTTCCCGCGTCATCGCAATCGAAGGTGCTGGCAAGGATTTCTGCTCCGGTGCAGATTTGTCTGTACTACAGAAGGTTGCCAAAGGCTCTATCTTAGAAAATCTGCATGACACTGGCCTGCTAATGGAGCTTTTCCTGCTAATTCGCAATCTCCCTCTTCCTGTCGTAGCGCTAGTTCGCGGCAAGGCTCTGGCCGGTGGCTGTGGTCTTGCTACTGCCTGTGACATTATCCTTGCATCAGATACCGCACAGTTCGGTTATCCAGAAGTCAAAATAGGTTTTATTCCCGCCATGGTAATGGCTATATTGCGTCGTTCGGTAAGCGAAAAGCGAGCCTTCGAGTTGATCACTTTAGGCGAGCCCATCACTGCTAAAGAAGCTGCCTCGATAGGGCTCATAAACAAAGTTTACAAGGAAGAGGATTTTGAGGAAAAAGTTGATGAGTTCTTAAAAACGCTTGCTTCGCGAAGCCAATCAGCTGTCTTTCTTTCAAAACGGCTTCTCTACCAAATGGACGGTATGACTTACGAAACGGCCCTCAAATCGGGCATGGATGCTAATACTATCTGCCGCATGACTGAAGACTGCAAGGCCGGTATCTCGCACTTTCTCAAGAAGTAGCCCGACTGCCCATCCAAAACCTCTTCCAATCACCCCTACTAGTATGCAGTGCTATCAGCGTGTATACGCTACCGGTAAAAAAGCCAAGTGTCATCATAAGAAAAATCCAAATAGCAGCTTTTGCCAGAGATCGCTCACGGTAAACTATCCACAACGAAAAGAGAGTAAAACCCGTGTAGAGGTCTACAAGCGAGACGATCCCCCAAGGCAAAGCAAGCATTTGTGCCCCATCCTTGCCAAAGTCACCATAAATAACTGCATAACCTATGCTAGCACCCATCAGCAGTGCGCCTGCTAGAGCTAAAATCTTAGCAATTAACATATGCCTCCTAGCCTATAGCTACGAGAGCAAACGTTTGCCTCTCATCTATAAGCTCTATCTTACAGTAGCTAGATAAAAATCTCAGAAAGCGCTCCGTTTCCTGTTCATTAAACGGCGTAGTTGCTTCGCCAAATAAAAGCCTCGGCCTATAGAGCAGATGCGTAAATCCGCGCTCGACCAACTTGTTTCTAATCTCGTCAGGAGAAGCGCTTGAGGCCACTATCTGCTTGATAGTGTAAGCTTCGAAAACAGCATCTGAGAAATACTCCCGTTCGAGATAGTATGGCTGATTGCTAGCAAGTATCAGAAAGATGCGGCTATCCTTAGGCAAATAACTGTTGATGTATTCATAAAACGCATAGTAGTCAAACTTGCTTCTTAGATACTCCTCTTTGGTTATGTTTCCAACAAACACATCGAAGTAGCGGAACTCTCTATAAAGCTTTGCTATGTGCCAAGAGTTGTAGGCATAGGATGACAGAGCCATAGTTATAGCAACAATTTGCAGCCATCGCTTGCCATTAGCTTCGAACAGTCCCCTACCGGAAGCTATAGCAACACAAAGCACGGGGAAGATCGGCAGCAGATAGCGTAGCTCTTGCGCTGACAGGAGCCAGAAAAGGTAGAAAGTTCCGGCAAAAACGAGCAAATAGCGAGCTTCTTCGCGAATCGTCCAAGTTAAAGCAAGCAAACATAGACCAAAGAAGTAAAAAAATCCGAGAATGCCCTGGTAGTACTTATCGCTTCCATACTTAGCTAAAAAGGAGAGTTTCCAAGGAGTAATCAGGTAATCTATCAAGGTTTTTTCTGTACCGCCATAGCGATTCAGTACTTGTAGCAACAGCGCTGCTCGCTCAGCATCCCATCCAGGATTGACCGAAGGAAATAGTTTGAGAAAAAACGGAAAAAAGGGATTATGCGTCCAGACTATGTTTCTTATGTACCAAGGAGAAGCGATGATGCCGGCCAATAGGAAGACAAGTAGCATACTTCGCAGGATAGCTGTTCGAGACAACTTACGCTCTCTACAGGCTACGATTAGAAGCAGCGGCAAGGGTACCATAGCGTAAAGTGCAGTATATTTAATCGATAGAGCTCCAGCCATTGCTATAGCCACTGCTACGATAGTCGACCTGTTTACTTCCAGCCTGAAAAGCAGCAGTCCCAAAGCTATCAACAAGACATAAAAGGCCAAAGCCAGATCTACATACGCCCAAGACATCTCCATCCAAACTGTCGGGATAGTTAAATATGCTGCAGCAGCTATCAAGCACGTAGTTTGCCGAAGTCCCATCAGGCTACAACCAGAAGCTATCGCTACGGCCGTCACCACACCAAAGCAAGTATGTAGTAGCGTAGCTACTTCTGCTCCAGCAAGCATCATCCCGTAGAGATATAGCATTTCCATACCCGCAGGAAAGTAGGAAAAATAATCGTATGGATACTCTACAAGGGCGCCAGCAGCAAGCAGCTTTTTTGGCAAGTTCAGGTGGTGCACTAGTGCATCTTGAGAAGCAGGTGGCGTAAGCGCTCCTGTTACAGCAGTCGTCACGGCACAAGCTATAAACGCTGATACTACAAAATCTAACCAACTTAGCCGCTTCAGAGCATTGAATGCCAGCTTTAGCTGCGGCCACAAATTACGTAGCTCAAGCAAAGCAACCAGAACACTAGAAGCCAATAAACCTTTCCCAATCAGAGGCTTATAAAGCTTCAGTAAACCTAGAAGAAACATTAACTTCCAGCAAACAAGCGCGCCTATGCCGAAATCGTATACAACCTGTAAAAGCGTCGAAGGTATAGAAATCGAGGCCGTGCACCTTAGTTTGCGGCCTAGGCCCCATAGCCCAACAGCAGCAGCCAAACCAAGTGACAGGTTAAAAAAGTGCTTGAAGAACATCACTAAGAAGCAGGCTGTACAGCAAGTGCTGCAAGATGAGCAGCTGCAGCACTATCGTTTGAAAACGGAGGTTTTACCCAAAGCTTTCTATCTACTGAACGAGAATCAAGCAGGTAACCTTGGCGTTGCAGCTGGGCCATAAGCAGCAGGGTCAACCTAACATCGTTCAAACAATGGTCTATGACTTTTCCCTTATGGCCACGCTGCCATAGAACCGCTATGTTCTCCTTGGTCACCTTACTACCGACTCGATTAGCTCTAGCCATAGCATCCAGCCCGAGTCCGCCTTGTTTAGTTCTATCAAAAGGAGCATCAGGGTCGGCACCGGCCGCAATCCAGATCTCTCTAAGCAAGTCATAAGAGGTCATATCTACTGGCCACAGTCCGTTCACTTCCAGCAGCCGGTCGTCTAGACGCTGATTATTGTAACCAGCAACAAAGCGACGTTCAGAAATGAGGGTCACGAACTCATCCAGATTGTCTTGCAAGAAGACTCTATAACGACCAGTTTGCAAGTCGAAAGCACAGATAACAGCAATTCCTAAATTATCAAGATCTGTCCAACCGGCAGCGTATTCCAAGCCAGCGACTTTGGTCTCATCCGGGCCAAGCACTGCACGCACTATCTCTACATCATAAACTACCACTGTTTTTCTCCTTGCCTAGGACGAATACGCCTAGATGAAACCCATTCGTCCCAAACTTTGGAATAGCCTTCATAGTGCACTTGATGAATTCCACCTCGTACTTGTAGTATCCTTGCCAGGTACCAACCGCCGCGCCAGTTGACCTCGACAATCCGCCCTACCTCATAACTCACTGGTTTTACTGGCATTAGTTCCGACACTTGCACAGTAGTAGCGTCATTTTCGTCTGTACCAAGAAAGTCCAACTTACAGAGGTCGCCTTCAACACTAACAATACGAGCCACCATACCACCACTTTTGGCTGTAGTTACCCGCTCGCACTGACGGCGGTTGGAGCGCTTATAAGCAACGTCGGAGAAAATAAAGTCGTATCTGAAATCACCTTGGGTAGTGTAGCTAACCAGTTGTTCCTCAGCTATCTCTACGTCTTCGGCAAGGAACTTGCAAAGCTCACGTAGATCGATTTGTCCATCACCGTTTTGATCAGCACAAGGCGTACCTTTGAAGACATCTATCAAGGCATCGGTAAATGTCCAGCGGGTAGAGTTAAGTTGGCTTGACGAAGAAGATGCCACGGCAGCAAAATGATGTGCCGTACGTCTTCCGTTAAGTTCACGTATCAGTTCTGAGGACCTTGGAGAGTCTAGAGCAATAAACACTTTGTAGCCTTTGTATCCTAACTCTATGGCATTAATAAGCTGAGTTATGGAAAGCGGCTTATCATAAAGAGCTAGGTGGCCCCGCCCAGCTTCATCCAAATATCCATGACCACAGAAATAAAATATCAGAAGGTGATCTGGTTGAGCTTTAGCATAAAACTTCTCCAACACCTGTAAGACCTGCTTTAAGGTCGCGCCAGCATCCTGCAGCAACAGGATCTGCTTGTCAGGAACTCCTCGGCTCTTAAGCGTTTCTACAAGGCGTTGGTCTCTACGACCAGTTTTAGGAAAAGACGTGTACTGTTTGCTTTCAAGCGCACCGACAACTACCAACCACGTCTTTTCTGGTTGAAAGCGTTCTACGAGGTCTTGATGTACCACATTTAAGGCAAGGAGCGGAAGCAGCGCTAACAGCTTCATAACTTCCTTAAACACCTATGAAAACAGGCAGAATTCCGCACTTTTTTAAAAAAGACAAACTTCCTCAAGCTGTCAAGCTTTCAGATACCCAAGAAACTGAAGGCTATGATGCAGAAGACGACGATAAGCAACAGAAGAGCCACTATGGTAAGTGCCTCGCGCAAAGTGATTCCAGCATATATCTGCCTATTCAGATCCAACAAAGCAACTGCTCCGCTGGCCGCAGGTGCATCTTGTGCTTGGTCTTCAGCCATATCTTCGGTATTCTTTGCTTCTTGTCCAGTTTCTTTAGACTCTGCTTTAGGCTCTGGTTTAGCTGGTTCTTCAGCCTTAACTGACTCTTCCTTAACCGGCACAGAAGAAGGCTTATTTTCAGGCTCAGCAGTGGTAATCGGAGGTGGTAACCCTAGAAGATTCTCTGTAGAAAGCGAATTGCGATCATACAGTATCAGCTTGACACCGCCGGCGCTTACCGGTATTCCGAAAGAGATTTCGTCGCCATTACGCAACCGCCTACTACTTGTAATTCTCACACCGTTTACAAAGACGCCGCTACCGCTTCCTTGCTGGACATTTAGGTCATAGACAGCAATACCTGCCCAGTCCATCCGCACTTTAGCATGCATAGGTGCTATTGCCGGGTGGTTAATAAACACGTGGCAATTTCTCGAACGGCCTACGAGCACTTCGCTTGTGCTTCCCCTTAGCTCTATTCGCTGTCCATCCCGCTCACCACCAACATAGACCAAATAAGAAGCTTCTTCGCCAGCGTCTATAGCTTTTATGACATCGCCAAAACTGCTAGGTGTGTCAAAAATTTCATCTTCTTGTTGCTCTTCAACCGAAGAGCCATTCTTGTCAGTAGCATCAAGAACATCTATCTGAAACTCAGCTATAGAAATCCTATCTCCTGGCTTTATAGGCATAGGCCTCTCACGCTCTATTCTCACACCATTTAGCAGCGTTCCGTTTGTCGAACGGTCTATAAGAAAATACCCATCACTTCTGCGAAGTATGACGGCATGCTCTTTGGAAATATGAGCGGCATTCAGATGGATGAAACTATCAGGATGGCGACCTATGCTGACCTTGTCTAGCTCTGTAGGAAAGAGCTTCCCTGCTTCCACTTCTCCGGAACTGGAGTTCTTCGCTTGCAACTTAATCATCATTAGGTTCGACATCTAGCCTTTAAGCGAGACATGTTGCTTACAGATAAAACTCCCTCTTTGAAGTTAGGAATATATATCACTCCTCACGCAAAAGCAACCTCTCTGTCAAGAAAGAAAAATCCCTCTCTTAGCAGATTCCAAGAGAGGGAATGGGGAAAAGAGATCAATGCTTTTGTGAAGCTGCAGGCATTGGCGCAGAAGCGTTTACCACTGCTTGATCGCGAGCTGCCTGAATGTAGCTATCTAGCGGCGAGGCAAGTTTAGACTGAGCAGCAACATATTTTAACTCCATATCAACTGTTGACTGTAACCACCTATATGTATCGTTATCAGTCAAGACATAGGCTTTTGCAAGCATTCCAACTATTTCTTCTGCCGGTATAGGCTTCCTCTTCTGATAAGCCTCATTGTAGCGAGACTTGGCGTTCATATAGTAGCTATAAGGATCAGTAGGCAACATCTGAGACGCACTCAAGAAGTGGCGTGCCGCATCTGCCCACTTCTCCTGGTAGAAGTAGATTGTACCAAGCGCTTTATGCAAACTTCCTACAAAACTCTCCCGGCGAGCATTCCAGTCGGCATCACTATATTCATATGGTATTGTACCTACATCTACCATTGCCAACGCCCGAGTCCCCATCTCCAAAGCTACCGTACTGTTTGTAAACACCTTGTTGCGAGCCTCCTCGCTACCCATCCGGCATATTTCAGCCATCACGCTGAGGTTGTCTTTACGCTCAGCAAGCGCTTTCATAGCCACTTCGATAGCCCTGCCACTCTGCTTCAGCTGTACGAGCGAAGCGACCACATACCGATACGCTATCCCACGCAGGCTACTTTCAGGATACTTAGCCAAAAATGCCTCGCCTAGCTCTAGCTGTTTCTGCACTTCTACCGCTTTATAAAGCGCCTCAATATCAGCCAGTTCCACAGCCGAACTAGCGGTAGGAACAGGCCTAAAAAACTTTTTCGCATCCAACTCTTGGCCACCGACAGACAGCGCCAACGCTAGAAAACAAGAAGCGGTTATCATCTTTTTCATACCCCTCTCTCCCCCTTCCTCTACAAGAGCTGATCCAGAGAACAGATCTAGTTGACATTTTCTTACAAATCTAAACAAAAAGCAAGGAAAGAATACAGAAGAAGAACAGAATCGAAGGGTGTTATTTACTTTTACTTATGCTTACCTATTTAGTTGCCAGCTATCTTACCCTTACTTAAAAGCACTCTCAAGCCCAAGCTGAACAGCCCTCCTTGCTCAGACCTGCTCCACACAACACGAGCAACGGCACGATATAGCTTATCGGCAGTCTCAACATATACCTTCTCATGCATAGGCAGGTTGAGACGACACCATAGACACAACCCTCTCGGACTCGCATTCTCAGTCACTGCAGCTTCGTAACAGAACGGCCCAGAGCCCTCATGCCTCATCCGTAAGCGCACCGTAAGTCTAGTCCTCGCTTCCGCACGACAATCGCCCTGCATACACTAGTAAACAGGAGGAGCCCAAGTCATGTCCAATATAACAAAATCCTCTTTTTCTATCTCATCCTGACCGTATTCTTGGACCACCTTAGCCCCTGCTTTCTCCTTACCAGCCTCAGTTTGACTCAATCCGTTTGCTAGAATCTTACCGTCTATATTGCTCTGCCCTAGGGCTATAACAGTAACCAATACAACTTCTAATATACCCATGGTTAAACTCTAATCTTCAATCGAAGATTCTCCTTACCCTTTAAGCAGACATGGCAAATACCGTTCCTAAAGCTCTCTGAGTTATCGCCCTGTAAACACAAGTACTTCACTGTCAGACGTTTCCGCCCGATCCAGGTTGTACCCCCACTCTACAAAATTTATTACCCACTGTATACTTCATATACACTTAAAACAAAACAACCGACTGTATAGCTTTGTACAGAAAGGCTATCTTCAGAGAGTGTCAAAAAACTTGACAGCTGTAAAGCTACTTTGCAATTCTCACAGCATGAAAACTATATTTCTGATTTTGTTAATAGCAACTACACAAACCGGAATCGATTACGAAAGATTAGACAAGCTCATACTACAAGGCGATCTAGCTAGCGCAGAGCGTATACTAGTTCGGTTACTTGAGAGAACCGATCGAGATGCTAAACTATGGTATAAGCTAGCAGTTATAGAACGCCTTCGAGGACAAGATCTAAAAGCGATAGAGCACATAAGACGGTCTCTTTCCATAGAACCTTCTGCTGAAGCCTATTATGTCCTAGGCTGCCTGCTAAAAAGCCAAGATCAAGCAGAAGCGTTACGGGCTTTGAGCAAAGCAGTAGAAATAGACCCTAAAAACGCCCAAGCAACAATAGAGCTCGCCTCACTATTCGAGCAACAAGGAGATTTTGACAAAAGCATCCGCCTCTATAGAAGAGCGATCGAAATAGATCCGCACTGCGGAGCCGATCTTCAACTAGAATCTGCCCTCAAGGAACAGGCAGAGCTAAAAACTAAGCTTAGCCAAATCATAAGCAGTCTCGGCCCGTACTACGATGCTGACGAAGAGCTTAGCAGCTATGAGATTCGCGTCCTCAAAGAAGGCCTAGCAAACCTTCAAAGTTACAGAAGCAGGGTCAAACAAGCACCGAATGATGCTTCAGCACGCTATGCGCTAGGTATCCTGCTTAGAGCTAAAGGCGAGTTAAGCGAAGCGATAAAGGAGCTAACAGCAGCAAGTGAGCTAGATCCGAACAACGTAGAGCTGCTTAACACTTTAGCTATGACGCTCCATCGCAAAGGCCAACCTGAAATCGCCATGTTACATCTGCGCAGCGCTCTAGAGCTCCAACCTGATTCAACCTACACTAGGATAAACCTAGCTAAGCTCCATCTCTTAGCCGGCAAATTTGATGCAGCCACTAAGGAACTTCGCACAGCGCTGGAGTACGATCCTTCCAGCAGCACTGCTAGAAAAATGCTCGTCGAAGCACTAATTCAAATGCGAGACCTCGAAGGTGCACTTCAAGAAGCACAAACTCTCACAGAATTACATCCATACGACACATCAACCTACAAAAAGCTGGCAGAACTACTTCTGTGGCTCGGCCACTTAGATCAAGCTTTAGAAGTACTACGCAAGGCGCTGCTTCTCGTACCTAAAGACAGCACTACTTTGCTCACTTATGCACAGCTGCTACAAAGAAAGGGTAGATATGCCGATGCTGCTGAAGCCTATCAGGCTTATCTACGGCTTGCACCGCAAAATGAGCATACATACCGCCAGTTGCGAACACGCATAGTCAAATTACGGCAGTGGGCAGAAGGTTGGTAAGACCCTACCTAAAATGCAAGTGAAGCAGCTCCAGCAGGTGCCACTAGCAATCGGAAGTCTGCAGCTTCAACTTGGTCGAGCAAAGGCAGTTGCGACGGCGTATAGACCTGCACACTAGGACAAACCTCATTGAAAACCCTACAGCTCAACTCACATTCTTCAGGACTCCCCAAAACAAACGCCTCAGCAGCCGACGACAGCAGCCTCTCACCATAGTATGCTGCCATACGATATAAATCATCCTCCTTCTCATCTGTTTCCTGCGTACGAAGTAAGACCATGTCGTCAGCTTTCATCGCTATCGCCACGAAACCCTCTGCATAGAAACTGATAAGCAACCTTTCGTCAGCCGTCTCTGGCAATAGCAGCATCTCCGCCAGCGGTCCTGGTAAGATCAATCCCACGTCCCATCCAAGCAACTTGAACAACTGTTCATACTCAGCCAACACCTCATTTACCATAACGCTTACCAAGTAGCGCAGCCCATCGCGAGATGCCGGTTGGTAAGACATTCGCAGCTGAGAAACTTCTATTCCAGTAACCTTTTCTACCCGCCAATTTATCGCCTCTTCAAGTTCAGGTGTCGAGTGTGGAGGATCATCAAACTGTACAAGTAAGTTTCGCACGGTAGGCTGTGGAAGCACTACTGACCAGCGACGCTGGCTAGAAAGTCCCACCTTTTTAACTGCAGCAGCTATTCGCTCTGCAGTAGCCCGTAGATCGGGTATATTTGAGCTGTCAAACTTCGGTCTTATGACATTCGATAAGCAAGCTGTGCTTTCCACGGCAAACTTGCCTATCTTCTTGCGCGCAAGCTGCAGCAACTGAAGCTTGTCATCACAAAAACCTGCTGCTCTGCGTGGATAGGGCACCTTGAAAAAAAAACCGTACAGCATCAAAACTCCCTATAAGGCTTACCAGAGGAAGAAACACCCTCAGCTCCGCTGTAGACATTTATTATGCCCCTCTGTCCATTTCTACTTGTAGGCTGTTCTTCTAACTCTACCTCCCAAGTGTCATTGCGACCCGTAATAGGATCAACAGGTACCTCTCGCAAATACTTTGCCTGTACTAGATCCTCTAAAGTCTGCGGAGCTTCCTCCTTGTCAAGTGTATACTTATCGATACTGTCCCGCATCTTAAACAGCGTATCCTTGAGGGCAGCTTCCTTAGCCTGTTGAAGCACGTTCTGAAACAAAGGCACAACTAGAGTTGCAAGCACCACCATTACCGTTACTACTACTACCAGCTCCAAAAGTGTAAAACCATGTTGCCGATTCACACCGTTACCATTCGCTATACTTGCTGCCATCTAGTGCTATTCCATCACTTTTCGAATAGACGTCAAAGACGTCGTCCCCGTTAGTACCTAGGCTATCTGGCTCATCAGTAGAAGAGCGCGTGCCCCAGTCATCATCCCCTGTCATAGGATCTATGGGCAACCGGCGCAAGAATCTTATCTTTTGATCATCCACGCGATTAGCTGGCACGAATCCCTCATAGAGAACCTCGAGTTTCTTTGGATAACCACTTTGCGTCCTTTCCTGTATAGGAATCAGTTGTCCAGGAGGATTCGTAGAGTCATTGAGTGCTTTGAATCTGTCTATAGCAGTTCGTATCTCTCGCAATGCCCGTCGCAGTTCTATTTCACGATTACGCTTGACTGTGTTTTGAGCAAGAGGGAGCGTCGCTGCTGCCAAAACGGAAAGTATAGCAAGAGTCAGTATCAGCTCAAGAAGTGACAATCCTTTACTCGTCTTCATCTTCGTCATCTTCTTCATCATCCTCATCTTCATCACCACCAGTCGTAGCGTCCGGAGGAGGTCCTTCTACATTGATATTCCCACCCGTAATAGTCGTCTGTAGCGGCTGTCCACCAGGCCCGAGTAGCTGTATTTCTGACAAGTTAAGGTCAGCAGAACCAGGTCCTACGCCAGCAAAATAGACGAGCACAAGTTGCCCACTGGCAGCAACCGGCTGAGCACCTGCAGGACGTTCGAGGCTGACATAAAGTACGCCACCATCGTCTGCAAAATCCATCTGAGCGGTGTTGCCAAGTAGACTCATAAGCCCGCCATCTCTGACGGCAGTTATCTGGATAACGTTAGGATTGTACCTCAACGTTAGCTTAGCAGAAGTAATCTGCGGACCGCTCGAGCCAAGCAACACGCCTATCAACCCGCTTTGCCCTACCTTAATCTGCGGGTTTAGTACCCTCAGCATTACGTTTATCGGCGGTTGAGGTGGCAAATTATTAGTTTTGCTTCTTTCAGCAGGATGCTGAGGCTGAGTCTGTGCTCCTACCGGCGGTTGACTACTTGCCGGCGGACGAACTTCAGTTTGAGCTGCCATACTACTTGGCATCGGCTGTTGAGCAGGTTGTTGACCTACAGGCATTATGTCGGAGCGCTGTTGCGGCTGCCGTTGCTGTTCGGATGGCGTAGACGGAGTATCCTTCGCTCGAAGCGACTGTTGATACTCAGCTTCATCTTCACGAATCACATACTCTTCAAGCGAAAGAGCTGCCCCATAAAAGTTTGCTGTACCATTTGGGCCTACAGAAATCTTGTCTAAGTCAGTCTGTATAGGAGAACGCAGTATATGTGGTGTCACCGTGATGACTATGTTGATTGCATCGTCCTCTTCCTTAGGAGTAGAGAAAACACGTCCCAGAAGAGGCACAAAGCTGAGTATTGGCAGCCCAACGCGAGTATTGCGCTTATCCAGACGCATCACGTTAGCAATGATACCAGTCTCACCTTCCTTTATCCTCGTCGTACCTTTGATTTTGCGCTGCGTAAATATGGGATTAAACGAAGACGGTCCGGCTTGAATACCTGAGAGCTCTATAGTTACTTTCATCTGCACGTAGTCATTGAAGACCTGTGGCTGTACATCCACGTTCAGACCCACATCTTGGTACTGAAACTGTGCAACTCCAAAACCGCCAAAGCCTGGATTCGGCTGCGGATTTGGCTGTCCAGGCGAAGGATTTACTACCACTCCAGTAGGAAGAGTAGCCGTCTGTATCGGCACACGCTGACCTATGTTTATTTGTGCAGTCTCATTCTCAAAAGCGCGTACCTGCGATGAAGCTATAAGGCGCGAATTTGACTTGCTCTGAAGTAAAGACAACGCGCTCGATGGTAAAGCCAGTGCCAACCCAACAGGCCCGCCAAACAGTCCTCCTGCTGCACCGGATCTAAGCCCTCCTTGTCCAATACCGCCTACATTGCTGAGATTAACACCTTTAGCACCCTCTGCCGGCACTGCCAGTTGATTCCCAAGCTGCGTCAGTACCGTATTGCTTACTTCGTAGAGGTTTATGTCCAGTACTATCTCTGACTGCGTCTTGTCTATCCCGTCAAGGATCATTTCCGCTATCTTGAGATTCTCCAGCGTATCACGCACTACTAGAGCATTGAGCTGCTTAAGTGGCACTATCTGTTTGCTACCGACAGCAGTCTGTAAAACGTTACGAGCATCGTTTATATCAGCATTTTTGATATAAAACGTCCGCACATACAGCTGTTCATAGCGCTGTTTATTAGCTATAGCTTCGGGATAGACCATTATCGTACGAGGTGCCACAATAGAATAGTCAAGCCGTTGCGAGTCAAACAGTATGTCAAGCGCTTGCGGAGCGGTAATGTTTTCTACCTCGAACCTTACTTTTTTGGTCTCTACGGTTCGTGCTACAGAATCTTCAAAAACCACATTAAGTCTAGCAAGCTTCGCTATGCTGCGAATAATGCTTTCCAGCGTAGTGTCAGAAGAGTAGTTAAATTTGTAGGTAGGTAACTTACGATTCGGCAGAGCCTCTTTTCTGAACTGTTCCATGCGAGCACTTATCTTCTGTATCTCATCAGAAGGCAGCTCAGAACGCTCTATAGGTATGCCAAGCCGTTCCAGCATCTCACGCATACGGGCCAGCGCCATCTCGTTAGTGTTATCGTAACTGTATGCCTGACGAAAGGCTTGATAGGCACCCTCATAATCCTTCTGCTGCATCAACTGCTTGCCCCGTTCCATAAACATCAGAGAAGCATTAGCAAGTGCTCTCATCATATGCAGCCTGTACTCTACGTTGTCAGGTCGCTGACTAAGCGCAAGTGCATACTGCTCAGCTGCTAGATCCCACTGCTGATTTAACTCATACTCCTTCCCCTTCTTGAAATGCTTGCCAGGACTATCGGCTAATACGCCAACAGGTAAAAAGCTCAGCAGGATGAAAACGATTAACTGAAATTTTACCTTCGCATTCATGTGGCATCTCCAAACTCTAAACGTTGACTCTAGCAGCTAGCCTACTCGACAAAGGTCACTCTATTACACTCCCGCAAGGTGGTTATACCTGCAAAAACCTTTTTAAGGGCCGATTCGCGCAGGCTCGTAAGTCCTTCTTCACGAGCAGCACGACGAATCTCCGAACCAGGCCTGCGCGCCAGTATCAGCTCTCTGATGTTATCACTG
This sequence comes from Blastocatellia bacterium, assembly GCA_025057015.1. Taxonomy (GTDB): domain Bacteria; phylum Acidobacteriota; class Blastocatellia; order Chloracidobacteriales; family JADJPF01; genus JANWYG01. The sequence goes on along the minus strand of JANWYG010000010.1, from coordinate 301,768 downwards.
AGATCAAGCAGCTCATGTATAGCCGTTCGGCCGCGATAACCGGTAAAATGACAAGCCTCACAGCCCACCTGTTCGTAGAAAGTCTGATGCCGATAACGCACAGGACTGAGCCCTGACTCTATCAATTCTTCGTCCGTGGGTTGATACCGGCGCTTACATTCACTGCAGAGAATGCGCACCAATCGTTGTGCTAACACGCAGTTGAGCGAGCTTACGAAGTTATATGGCTCGACACCCATATTCAAAAACCTTCCTATCACATCTATTACATTGTTTGCGTGTACCGTAGTAAACACCAAGTGACCTGTTAAAGCCGACTGTATGGCTATCTGAGCAGTCTCCGGATCTCTTATCTCGCCGACCATTATCTTGTCCGGATCGTGACGCAAAATCGAACGTAGCCCGCGAGCAAACGTCAATCCCTTCTTCTCGTTTACAGGTATTTGTGTTATCCCGCGCAGCTGGTATTCCACCGGATCTTCTATGGTAATTATCTTATCTTCATCATTGCGTATCTCGTTAAGGGCAGCATAAAGCGTAGTAGTCTTGCCCGATCCAGTAGGCCCGGTAACTAGTACCATCCCATAAGGCTCAGCTATGAACTTGCGAAAACGTCTAAGATCGTCCGGTTCAAAACCAACCACAGAAAGGTTCAACTCGCGAAAGGATTCGTTTATTTGCTCCTTGTCCAGGATACGTATTACAGCGTCTTCGCCGTGTATAGTAGGTATAATCGAGACGCGAAAGTCGATGAGTCGGCCCCGCATTCGTACTCGAAAACGTCCATCTTGAGGCACACGCCTTTCGGCTATGTCGAGCTCTGACATCACCTTAATACGAGAAATAATCGTAGAATGATGCTGTATATCTATAGGTTCTACAGCTCGATAAAGAGCACCGTCTATTCGATATTTTACGTTCACAGCGTTGTCAGAAGTCTCTATATGTATGTCCGAGACGCGGCGTTCTAAAGCATTCAGTATAATAGTGTCGACAAGTTTGACTATCGGCGAAGTCTCTTCAGTAAGCCGATCTATGTCGAGCACTTCCTCACCTTGATCGGTCTCCTTCACTACCTGCATGCCAAGCGAGCGAGTGGCATCCTGGAGGACTCGCTGCGAGGTCTCACTACGTTTCAGCATCTGTTCTATAGCCGTTCTGGTAGCTACGGCTGCGCGTATTTTCGTCTTTAGCAGCGAAGCAAGCTCATCAAGCAGCTCGAAATTTCCCGGATCATCTACCGCAACAATCAACGTCCCTTGATTGCGTCTAAGCGGCACGAAGAAATTCCTGAGCATCAACTCTATAGGCATGCTATTTATTAGCTCTACGTCCACAGGATAAGTACTCAGATCGACATAATCGACCCTGTAACGTGCAGCAAGTCTCTTTGCCTGTTCTTCTTCAGAAATATTCTCTTTTACTCTAGACATCACACGTTCCTACGCATCAGTTCCAGTATAGGCAAATACATAGCAAGCAGAATTGTCATTACAACGCTACCCATTATGACCAAAATAACCGGCTCTATTAGCGAAGTCAGTGCAGTCAGCCGTAAGTCAAGTTCCGCGTCAAAAAAGTTCGCTACCTCGTCTAGCATTTCCCGCAGCGCTCCTGAACGCTCACCTACTCCTATCATATCAAGCGCCAACTCGGGCACCCAGCCAGCCTGTTGCAAGCTCTCTGTAAAAGACTCACCAGTACGCATCTTCGCCGCTACGGTAGCCATACTTTGACGTAGCGCTGTATTAGTTACCGACTCAGATGCTATCTCGAACGACTCAAGCAGCGTGATCCCACCAGCTAGCAGCGTTGAAAGACTTCGGCACAACTGTGCCGTAGTGCCATATTTTATCAAATCCCCAACCAGAGGCAGCTTAAGCATAAGTTGATCTATACTTCTTCTACCTTCCTGAGTGTTTCGCCAAAAAGCAAACAATACGGCTAGACCGATGACAAGAGGCGCTATCCAGAGGAGGTTTTCCGAAACTGTCCTAGATATAGCTATTATAACCTGTGTAAGGTATGGTAAGCGGTCAGCGTTGCCCTCATACAGCGAAGCAAATTTGGGTATGACATAAGTAGTCATCAAGATGACCAGCCCTACGGACGCCGTCAGTAGAATTGCCGGATATATGAGAGTTTTCTTAAGCTTTCTTCTAAGTTCCGTTATTGTCTTTGTGTACTGAACGTACCTAAGCAGTACTTGGTCAAGTTCTCCAGAACGCTCGCCAGCCAGTATCGATGCAGTATAAAGCCTAGGAAAGATTCCTCGCTGAGCAGCAAACGCCTCTGACAGCGCCGCACCGTTTCGCACTTTAGCCTCCACATCTTCTAACACGCTGCGAAAGAAACCTTGCTTCTGTCGCCTGAGCAGTATACCCAAAGCTTGCAAAATGGGCAGTCCTGCCCTCAGCATAGCCGAGAACTGCTGATTGAACACGAGGAATTCCTCCGGTGAAAGCTTCCTGCCTATATTTCTTCGCGAGCCACCACCTAGCCGCACGATGCTGAAGACTTTGTAGCCCTCTCTCTCTAGCCTACGACGCAGCTCTGGTACCTGCTCGGCTTCATACTTTCTGCTAACTATCTCTCCGGTGGGTGTTCCTAGTCTGCATTCAAACTCAGGCATCTCAAGCTTCCTACCAGCTCTATCAGTAGAGACTATAGCACAGCGTTAGGTTGCACGCACAATCAAGATGTTAAGTTCCAGAAATTTTGCCTGGTATCAAGCAGACTGCCCAACAACAAGTCGTACAGCCCTGCGAAGGCGCTCTACAGAACGGCGCTGACCTATGGTAGCAAACACGTCAAACATTCCCGGCCCGACAGACTGTCCGGTTAAAGCCGTACGCGCAGCATTGATGAGCAGACCTGCTTTAACACCACACTGAGAAGCATATGTTCTTAGAACAGCTTCCACAGCTTCAGCAGAAAAATCCTGCAGCTTTTCCAGCTTGTCGGCAAGTCCAGGCAAAAGGGTAACAAGAGATGTATCCTTGAGGTTCTTGCTTACAGAGGCAGGCTCATAGTCAAAGTCATCTTCGAAATAAGGTCTACCAAGCGAAGTGAAATCACTCAGTGTCCTGTAGCGTGCTCTCAATAGATCTATCGTCTTTGCAAACCATTCAGAGCGCTCTGATTCGTATTCGCTCCTCCAAAGGCCTTTCTGCTTAAATTCAGCTATAACAAATGGTAGCAGCCGATCGAGCGGCATCTTGGAAATATACTCTGCATTCATCCATATGGCCTTTGGATCAGTAAAATTGCGCTCATCACCCTTTCTGAAATTAAAAATGCTGTTAGAACGGTTAATCCCTTCAAAAGAAAAGGCCTCTATCATTTCCTCACGGCTGAAAAATTCTCGGTCATCTCCAGGAGACCAGCCAAGCAGCAGAAGGAAATTAGCTAAAGCATCAGGAAGAAAGCCACGTTCTTGATAAAACTTCACCATCACGACGTCGCCGTGTAGCCGCTTGGATAGCTTTGCCCGCGAGGGGTCTAAAATAAGTGGCAGATGAGCAAACTCAGGCACTTTATAACCAAGAGCTTTGTAGATGAGTATCTGCTTAGGTGTGTTTGGTATGCCATCTTGACCACGAATTACGTGTGTTACGCCCTGCAAGGCGTCGTCTACGGCATTACTCAAGATGTAGAGCGGACTAGAGTCAGCTCTTACCATCACAAAATCTTCTATATCAACATGCTGCTTACTTTGCTCGCCATAGACCAAATCAGTCCAGCTGACTGCCCCTTCATCTCTAGGCACAGCAAATCGAATAACGTAAGGATGCCCTGCAGCAAGACGAGCTACTACCTCCTGCGAAGAAAGCCCTCGACAAGTTCCTTCATACTTGTAGGGTAGCTTGCGAGCTTCGAAAGCCTTCCTTCGTTCTTCAAGCAGTTCTTTACTACAAAAGCAGCGATAGGCATGTCCTGAAGCGACCATTTCCTCAGCCTTCTGCCTATGTAGCTCCAAATTAGCCGTCTGATAAAAAGGCCCTTCATCCCAGTCTAAGCCCAGCCACCTGAGCCCATCCAGGATAGTTTCTACAGCTTGCGCAGTAGATCGCTCCAGATCTGTATCCTCTATGCGAAGGATAAATTTTCCTCCGGTCTTGCGCGCATAAAGCCAGTTGAAAAGCGCCGTACGCGCTCCTCCTACATGCAAATATCCCGTCGGAGAGGGTGCAAATCTAACACGTACCTGCATATCCCCAAAACAAAAGGCAAGTCATTATAGCCGTTGGCTAGCCTTGCAGGAGCACAGCTCGCGGCCTGCATATCCCCAAAATAAAAGGCAAGTCATTATAGACTTGCCTTGCACGGAGAGAGAGGGATTCGAACCCTCGGTACAGGTCTACCCCGTACAGCGGTTTAGCAAACCGCCGCCTTAAGCCACTCGGCCATCTCTCCTGTTACGTCGCTAGGCTTAGAGCTACCGCTCTATTCAACAACAAGTTTTGAGTATCTACTAACTAGATATACATGTCAAGCTCTTTATCCCTCAGATTAGGTAAGTTACAATAACGTCACAGGTAATAACTTTACCCTGCTTCTAATTGAATATATAATCACGCTGTTTTTTGTCATATCTTTGACCGGTTAAGCTTAGTTGTTACAGAAAGGCGGAAGATGAAACGTTGCCCAAAGTGCCCCGAGATCTTCTCCGATATGATGCACTTTTGTCCCAATGACGGGCACCCTTTGATTCCTATAGTAGCGCAAGATCCGCTAATCAACACCGTCCTAGGTGGAAAGTACCTGATAGAAGAAGTCATAGGTAAGGGCGGTATGGGTGTCGTATACAAAGCACGACATGTTAACTTCAACCGACAGTTTGCAGTCAAAGTCCTAAAACGCGAGCTGTTTAATGACGATCAGGCCAGGAAACGCTTCCAAAATGAAGCAAACGCTGCCGGAGCTATCCGCCACCCTAACGCCATAGCTATTACCGACTTCAGCATCACTTCTGACGGACTTGCCTACCTTGTTATGGATCTCATCGAAGGCAAGTCTCTTCGGGAGATAATCAAAAGCGAAGGGCAAATGGGACAAGTCAGAACCGTCAAGCTAATCTCCCAAGTCTGCGATGCCGTAGCTGCTGCTCACCGCAAAGGAATCATACACAGAGATCTTAAGCCCGACAATATAATGGTAGAAACCCACGAAGATAGTGGTGAAGAAATTGTTCGTGTACTAGATTTTGGCATAGCAAAACTCAGCCAAACTCCCGGCTATACCGAAAACATCACAGTAGGTGGGGCAATCCTAGGCTCACCTTACTACATGTCCCCAGAGCAGTGCGACGGACGCCAACTAGACATCCGCTCTGATATCTACTCGCTGGGTATCATCCTCTACGAGATGTTGGCTGGCAAAGTGCCCTTCAGAGCACAGACTCCTTGGGGACTAGTCAAAATGCACTGTTCCGTACCTCCAGCTCCACTTAGAAAACATCGCCCAGATATTAACCCACAGCTGGAACAAGTAGTCCTCAAAGCGCTACTCAAAGATCCGAACGATAGACAACAAACTGCTACGGAGCTACGCCGCGAGCTCGAGGCCGCTATAAGCGGCATGAAGGTAGATAGCCCAATCATCGTAACAAAGCCTGCTCCAAAACCGACAGATGCAACAGCCCCGCTCGACCCAGAAATACAACCCGAGCTCTTGAAACAGTTTGCACCACCTCCTCCACCTCCCCCACCAGCTACTGAGAAATCGCCTGACACTGCTGGCAAAATCTCGGCTTCACCACTTCCTCCACCAACTACAGAAAAACCAGCTCCTGAACCCCTTCCCGCCAGTGCAAGAACTCCATTTTTAACCACACCAATGCAAGCACTGCTACCGGACGAAGTATCTTCGCAACCTGCTAGTACTATAATCCTCTCAGGAGACGATTTAAGACAAGAAATATCGGCAGCAAAATCACACTCCCCTGTCCTACCCGACATCCCAGCCTCTGCAAGGACAGCACAAAGCAAAGTGCAAACAGATCAACCAAAAACGCCTGTCTCAACTCCTACTCAATTGCCTGCAGTGGCAGAAGCAATGGAAATCGCAGAGGAGTTTTCATTGGCTCTACCAGAAATGGTAGAAGACTTGCTCATCAGTGTCTCAGAAACCATTACTACTCAAGCCGAAGTCCTAGCTAAACGCGCAGAAGCCGCCAGACTCAAACAATTAGAGTACCCTTCTCCGCTAGCAAGCCTCGACAAACCTAAAGCCGCTGTACAGCATCTTCCCCCTCGTACGCCAACAACAGCTCAGTATGCCGGTAGTGCCACGAATACGAACAAAGTATTCATTCTCAAACTAGTTCTAATAGGACTCGTCACCATAGCACTCCTAAGCCTCGGCTACTTTTACTTTTCTAGCAAAGAGGATCAAGTACAACAAAAAGTTCTCTACCCACCACCTCCCGTCTCCAAACAAACCCCTCCTCCCACTACTACGCAGAAAACTAACTTGTTCATACCCGAAGGCATGGCCTACATACCTGGCGGTAGCTTTAAAGTAGGCAATAAGCAAGGCAACCCTTGCATAGAGGAAGAGCGGGTAGTGGAAATTAAGCCTTTCCTGATAGATAAATATGAAGTGACTAACCGCAGATACAAAGACTTCGTAGATGCAACAAAACACGCTCCTCCCTCAGGCTGGAAGGACGGTAAATACCCTTCAGGCGAAGGTGATCTACCAGTCGTAGGAGTAAGTTGGCAAGATTGTGTCGATTACTGCAACTGGCGTAGCAAGATGACCGGTAAAACATACCGTCTGCCCACACAAGAAGAATGGGAATTTGTAGCACGTAACGGTTCCTCTCAGCTCTATCCCTGGGGCAACGAATGGAAACCTGTAGCCAATACTAAAGAGGCTGGGCGAGGTAAACTGGTGGACGTCGGAACGTTTAGGCAAGGCGAAAATAGTTTCGGTATGAGTGACCTGATAGGAAATGCCGCTGAATGGACATCCAGTGATTACATACCGCCCGCCGGCCTCGGCTGCCAAACTCCTACCGGAGTACAAAAGGTAATAAAAGGAGGAGATTACAAAACTGAAGCAGCACGAGCGAGGGCTACTTACCGCACGTGGCTACCACCTACCGGAGCAGATTACTCCACAGTAGGCTTTAGATGTGTCAGAGAGGTTGAGTAAATGTTTACCGTAGAAGCTAAAGTAGATAAAACTTACCGAGTAAATGCAGATACATCAGCGCTGCGAGCAATCCTTACTAATACCTCCAACTACCCGCTTTATATGCCCGACATAGTCGCCGAAGTAGAGAAAATCTCTGATAAACTCTCCCTATGGAAACTTAAAATAGACATATCAGCAGGCTCCGCATTACAAGTAGACCTAGAAATGCTGCTCAGCGAATCAGCCCACCATATCAGCTTCAAACCAAAGAAGTTAAGCAACAACCACTTAGGCTTAGATATAGAACTTAGACCTACAAGAGCAGATGTAGAGCTTCGTCTCATCCTCGAACTACGCCTCGAAAGACGTAGCGGATACGAAATACACCCACTTGCCAGCGTACTAGGTGAGAGAACCATAAATAGAATAGTACGTAACCACGCCGAGCAATACCTCGATGAGTTCATCCAACACGTAGCAAGAAAGGCAGGCTGATGAAAATAGTATTTCCAGCCTTAGTAGCCTGTTACCTGCTGCTACTGCGCTTTGCTCCTTACAAAGGTAGCTTCATAGTAAAAGCCCTCCCAATCCTTTGGCTTGCGCTAATAGTGCTACTTTCTGACGGATCCGTAACTCAACTCATTTTCGCCGCCCTCGTCTTCTGCGCCGCCGGCGATATCGCCCTAGACCTTGACCGCACAAAATATTTTCTGCACGGTCTGACACTATTTCTCGTCGCTCACCTGTTCTATATAGCAGCCTTCCTCAAACTCGACGGCCCTCAACCACGCAGCATCTTCGCTTTATCGCTCACACTCTACGCCGTAGCTATGTCACTTGTACTCAAACCAAAGTTAGGAAAACTTGCCCCTGCAGTCTATACCTATATCATCACAATAACAGCTATGGGAATAACAGCAGCTAGACACAACACCGAGATCGCTACCGGAGCAGCCCTGTTCATCATATCAGACTCGCTCATAGCTATAGACAAATTTGTCCGCCCAATACCAGCCGCCACATACTGGATAATGATTACCTACTACCTTGCGCAGTACCTCATAACAGAAGGTATACTGAACCAATGAACTATCTAGCACATATCTACTTGTCTGAACCCACCCCAGAAGGTCGCCTCGGTGGCTTCCTCGGGGACTTCATTAAAGGCAGCCTAGACAAAATACAAGAACCAGCCCTCAGACGCTCGATAGCTCTTCACCGCAAGATAGATAGCTACACTGACTCACATCCGATAGTAGTCGCTACTAAGCAGCTCTTTCCAAAATCCAACAGAAAATACGCCGGTATTGCATTAGATATCTTTTATGATTACTTCCTAACAAAACACTTCGAGCACTTCTCAGCTTTGCCACTACAAGCTTTCGCTGATAACTTCTACAATATACTAAACTCAAGGCAAGATATTCTTCCAGAAACAATCAAACCTTTGTCAAGAAAACTGATCGAAAACAACTTTCTCTGTAAGTACGGTACTCTCGAGGACGTATACTCAGCCCTTGTGAGACTATCTGCTCGTACAAAGTACGGTATATCCTTTGAACCTACTATAGAAGTGCTTGTAATACACCACGAAAAGCTGCAACAAAGCTTCCATGAGCTACTTCCCCAGCTCATAGAGTTCTCACAACAGGCACTAGATAGCTTGCTCAAGCAGAGCAACTAAGCAGATTTACAAGGCCTCCTCAGACCTATGTGATATTTATCACCGTTCATAAGGCAATGAAGCGTAATACCGCTCGTGCAAAGATGCCCGTCCTCCTCTATTACATCATCGTGTGCCGCTGTGCTGTTTTTAGCATCCAGTATATAGACAGCGTTATAGCCCAACACCTCAGCAACACCGTTCTCATCTATAAACAACGCAGTATCTTCATCTATGCCTATGGCCTGAATTCCCGGCTGCTCTATCAGTAGCGAGACTAGCCGCGGCAAGCGTCCACGCGAGGAACAATGCGTATCTATGGCAAGCCCTTCGATAATGCCAAAACCGCGACGAACTTCTATCATTCCTCTGCGTAGATGACGGTTCTGCGTCCCACCTTCCACTATCACAGGACAGGTATAGATGGACGAACCAGCAGAAGTTCCGGCCAATATTCCTCCAGCTTCATAGACATATTTGAATGCTTTCTCAGTCAAAGTTCCTGCTATCTTGTCGAGAAGCTTCGCTTGTGCCCCTCCAGCTATGAAGACAACGTTGCAGTCAGCTATCGAATTTGCAACCCACCGTTCGTTAGCATCGCTTCTGGAAAAGATCTTAGGTGAGAAGATGTGCTTTACTCCCAAAGCAGAAAAGATTTCCCAGTAACAAGCATTTACATCGGCGGGATCGTCCGAACCCGCCGTAATAAGTGCAAGACGCGACTTGCTGCCACCTGCAGCCTCAATTACCACACCCATAAACGGCTCGCCTAAAGTGCGAGCCGCCGGCCCACCGCCTACTAGAAAAAACCTACCCTTAGACATCAGCCCCTAATCCCACCTTAAGTGATGGATAAGAATTATAAATCCCTAACTAAGTTTAACTCTACAATCTGCCACCAAACCTGCAGCTCAAGTCAAGCCTTGAGTTTATAGAAAACAGCGTCTATGCTTAAAGCCTATGCTTTTAGCTATCTTAGTCCTTAGCTCGCTTATATATGACGATCCGCTGCTACTTACTGGAAGAACTTTCTGGCAGCCAATAGAAACTCATACTAAAATCCATAACTCAACTCGGCATACTGAAAACATAGCCTCTTCCTCGATAGATATCTCTAGCAAATCCTCGGCAATTATCAGCGCACCTATCAACGAGCTTCTTCGCGTTAAAGCTACCTCTGGTAGACTAAAATCCCTAACCATATTCCGCTTGTTCGACGGTGGAAAGTTAATACCCAAGGAAGTTGAAGCACACAACGAATACCTGCTTATTACTCCCCCAAGATGGATAAATAGACCTACTTACCTGCTGCAATCAGATGCCGAATTGAAGTTAATCTGCGAATATCTCGTCAGAGAAGATTTACCGTTTTACACCGACACTATAGAAACACAAGCACAAAAGGCTATTACAAAGTGGCAAGATCGTTCCTGCAATATCTGGCAAAAACTAGAGCCCGGCGATAAATGGCGGAGCTTCTATCGCCGTCAGCTCATAACGCTTCCACGGCCTGCCTCTACGGACTACGAGATAAATTACCTCAAGGCTAAGCTAAGGCTAGACCTGCTCAAAACAAAACAGACTGCTCTGACACCGCTCTCTACCACTGATAGAGACAGCCTCGTACTAGACGGAAAAAATTACTTCCCAATAAGACATACCAGAGAATTCATCATCGAAGGGCCTAAACTCGTAGAGATAACCTCGCGGTTAGTTTATACCAAAACCCCTCCCCATGAGGTCCTAAACTACGCGCTTGAGCTATTCATCGACGAGCGATTCGTCAATAAACTGTTTCTAACAACTAGACTAGACGATGCTTGTGGTCTCGTTCTCGATCAATCGCAACGACCACTGGCAAAGCCCTGCAGGGAATATCTATTTATCCCGCCAGGAAAACATAAACTGCAAATAGCCAGTAACGAAGACATATACTGTGCTATTAGCACAGCTGAGTTTCGCCGTTACCTGCGAGAAAAGAACAACGATTTAGCAACATTGTTTGTAAAAGCAAAAGACCAAGCCGAAGCTCATCTCGCTACCTATCCCAACGACCATAATGCAAGGTTTGTTGCTGCCGCCGCCTCAGTAGAACTAGGCCTTGGAAAAGACGTTCAGTCCCAGCTAAGTAACTTATTTGCAACAACCTCAGGCTTAACGAAGATAGCCGTAGCGCTGCTGCTTTCACGCGTCCTCTGCGAACAACAACTGTTTGAAGAAGCCTTGCAAGTTCTTAACTTCGAACTACCATTTGCTCTATCGCCGCAAGAAACCGCATTTGCCATAGAACTAGCCCTACAGCGTGCCTTTCTACTGAGAGTGCTCAACAACCACAAGGACGCTGTCAAGTTGCTACAAAACGCATCTGCACTAGATCCAAGAGATACTGAACTAGCTCTTCTCTATGCATCAGCTTCGCTCTGGATGCCAAACGAGGATCTAATCAATCCTGTCTTCATAGCAACACTCGATCGCGCTTTAGAAATGGCTCCGTCAAATATTGAACTACGCAGCCTACGACAGCTTGCTTGGGATGGATTCACGTATTGGCAAGAAACACGCCCGGAAATGAATTCCTCGCAAATTAGCCTAGCAACCCTTGACTTTATCCCACTCCCTCAGCAACAAGAAGCCCTGCGCTGCCCACAGCTACTGCTATCTGTTGACTATGTCAACGATCCCTTCTTCTATCAAGTCCCCGTCGGAAAATCTTTCAAAATAGACCTTAGGAATCCCTTCGAGCAGCCTGAAACACCCCACAAACTAGCCTTTCGCGTATCACACCGCCACGACTTACTCTTTGAAATAAAGATTCATGTAGACGGCTCGCTAGTTACGCAACCGCTAATCTACAAGTCCGTACAGTACATCGAACTAAGCCTGTCCAGAACCATACACGAGCTAAAAATAAGCTCCGAAATGCCTATATCAGTCTTCCTAGATCATCCTCCCTTGAACGACGTAATAGCTAAAGACATAGAAATACCGCTTCTCAAATATGCACGCCGTAGTTACCTATCTCTTCGACAGCCAATAGGCTTCCTCACGAGAGATGATGAATTACTCAGCTATGCAAGGATACTCTTTAAGACAAACGAGCCTGCGGAAGTTGAACTTCTCATCGATGGCAGCATTGCCGAAAAGTTCTTCCTAGACTGCTCTACCTATGACTCGATATCTGCTGAAAACCTATCCACAGCCCATGAAGTCATCGTCCCGATACCTGCTGCAAGACATCGCATTTTGCTACGCTCGATCGATAACGCACAAGCTTTGGTAAACTTTTCTATCCGTACTACTCGACGCACTTTGTCGGAGGAGACAGAGTGAAACTGATCCTTCTAATATTCATAGTAATTCAAGTTGACAAACCAAAAGTCGAGAGAGTTTTTTCAGATGACTTCCTCGCTCGTTTGGCACAACTACGCCAACTCACCGAGGAAATACGAGTTTCAGACCTAGCCGAACGTGGCCAACTGCTCATCGATAGAGCTCAGTTACTTATCGAGTTAGACGATCTACTAGCCGCAAGAACCGATCTCGAACAAGCACTCCTTCTAGGCCTAGCTCACGACAAAGCCCAAAGAGCAAGACTAATGCTTGCCAAACTTTACAAAAAATTCGGCCAGCTACACAAAGCAGCTGAAATGTATGAAGCTGCTTTAGACCTCGGCGAGAATCTGACTGCACTACAAGCACTAGCCTACTTACGCCTAGATTTCGGTCAATATGACGAAGCTCTGGCTTTAGCTAAGCGCTTGCAAGATGCTACTCCCAACGATCCCGAAGTTAGACTACTACTTGCAAAGATTCTTTCTGAAAAAGGAAAACGTAGCCAAGCTCTAGAAATACTTGAACCTTCGCTACCGGAAACATCCATCCTGCTTGCTGAAGAAGCTATCAAAGACAGGCTTTACTCAAAAGCCAGGAACTTATTACAAGCAGTAGACAGCCCAAAAGCCAGACAGATGCTTAAAACTCTAGACGAAGCAGAAGCTCTAGAAGCCGAATGGCGTCAGATCAAAGCTGGACAGCAATACTACAGCACCGATTTTTCCGTCCGCTGTGCTCGATTTAACGACAAATGGTATAAACGTTCAACTAGAAGGCAGTTCACGACCGCTGCCGTAAGAATAGTCAAATTTACTTCGGCAGTTAAAATAAACTTGAAAAGTAAGACGAGCTCAGCGCTCTACCACTACCTTGTAGACAATAGCCGACAACTGACAGTTCAAGTAGAAGGGCCTACTATACTTAAGCTAAGCATAAGACCAGTACACAGCGAAGCCAAGCCTAAAGCAATATCCCTGAAAATCTCTGTAGCTCAACAAAACAGGCAAGTAGAAGAATTCACCATAACAGACAACTTGCCGAGCCAAGAAGTAGCTTTCACCGACTTTCAAGGGATAGTTCCCGGTGTAGCCGAAACACTAGAGCTAGAAGTCCCTTTCGGCATTCATAAGTATGAGATAACTAGCATAGGTGGAGCTGCGCTCGTTTTACCTTCAGCAATGGTAGTCACCGACTACGACATACTAATCGGAGACGACGCTTGGTGGGCGCGAGCGTATCTCGACTTTGAAAGGCTAGGCATTTGGAATACGGTAGACGCTATCGAAGCAAGATATCGCGTCTTAGGTGACAAGGTTGAGGCTCTCGAAGCCCTTGAGTCCGTCTCTGAGCTAGGATATCCAGGATATTTGTTACTTGCAGAACTAAGAAAACATCTAGGATTAACCTATGCAAAAGCCTTAGAAAAAGCTGCTGAATTAGCTCCTTCTTATGAAAACAAATATCATCTGACAATAGCAGCAATAAAATCCTTCGTACAAGAAGGCGACAAAGAGTCTGCCGTGCGGCTATGTAAAAGCTGGCTTAGCACGAACGACGTCGTTATCCGCACGTTACTTGTCGAGATACTTCTTTCACAAAACGACGCCGTGGAAGCGCTGCTAAGATCGCCAAACGAAAAACTTGCCGCTAAAGCTCTTAGCCGACTTGCTTGGGAACGCAGGCTTGATCCGATAAGGTCCGCAGGTACTGAGCAAGTTATACTGACAAGCTTTGAGAGTTCAAACAAATTCCGTCGGGTACGAGAGAGCTTGCTTGCCAACGTCTTTCCAGCCGGCCAAATCATTTCAGAAAACCAATCGGCTCAGCTTACGACTCACTTGACACACCCAGCAAGGCTAAAGTTAAGCATCTACGTCCAAGGATTAAATACAGGCAGCGATGCAGCACAATTGGAAGTGCTCGTAGACTCTACACCCAAAGCGTCGCTACAGATACCAAACGGAGAATTCAGACAGATACAGATAGACCTCGAAGCCGGCAAGCATGAGCTCAAGGTAAGGCTCGAAGAAAGCCAACACGGTACTTGGTATGCCCAAGTACATATTGAGCGAGAAGATACTGGCACCGTTATTAAGCCTTCGCTAAAGCTAGAACACTTTGTAGCTACTCCCGAAGAAGCAGTTGCAGTCAACACGGACCGGCGAGTAATGCGGCTACGGGTACGCGCTCTTATTAGAAAAGGCGCTCCTGCAGCTAGAAAGGTCAGCCTAAAAATCACTAAGCAAGCAGGCGGACTAATACTCGACGGTTTAGAAACTTCTGCTGATTTGCTTCAAGGCAACAATAATACAGCCTATATTCCCCAAGATCCGCACGCAACGCTCGGTAACACAACAGACATACTCGTGCTACTGCCTGAGTTAAACGAAACCGAGTTTTATCAGATAGAAGTTCGCCCAGATGCCGGACAACTGCTAGTACTCGCCTATGAAGCCAGAAACGGATTCTGGGAAGAAGAGGAGGCGCAGCAAATCTCAGGTCTAAACATAGACCAGCTTACAGACTACAGCCGACCATCTCAAGTTAAACCCTCAAGTATGCCAAGCCTGCGGTACTATCTGCTAGACTCAGCTACCAACTCAAGGGGACTGCTGAGCTTTTACTTCACTGCTGACAGCGAGCGAGCTTCCTTGCTTGATGCTGATGGAGTAAGGACGACGAGTGGTCAGAACTTCATCGAACAGGGTTTAGTTTACAGAAAGGCGCTAAGTCCTCGCTCTGTTTACCTACGCGCCATACTCGGCGAGAGAACGCTTTCGTCAGGCAGCGCCGTTTTTCGTTCTGAAGCTGAGTTAATCAAGCGTCTACCTACGCTAGATCTTTCGGCACGGCTACGGCTGTTTGCGCAACAACAGGCCGCATCCTTCAGAACAGACATCAGTCTAACTCATCGTATTCAATTGCCCAAGAAGCATCTCACGATAAGATCTTCCTTAGCTTACTTCAACGTGCTGCAGACGCTCAAAAGCATCTCTGCTGAAGAGCGTGCAAAGATTAGCAGGCAAGTATTTATCCCCTTTCTGACTAATCATCCGCAGGGCCTAACTTTCAGAACAACGCTCACTTACACGCCCTTCCTAGACACAATGTTCTCAGGCCAGTTTACCGCTACAACCAACCGCAGCCTGAATCCTTTGGACATTGACAGAATACGCTATCGCCTGCGAATGGTACACGTGCTTATGGAAGGCAGACTATCAATCGACACTGCTTTTGGCCAGATTTATCGCTTCGTAGATAGACATAGGCGCCGTCCCAATCGCACAGAAGACATAACTACGTCGGTTGACTATTCCTGGTGGACGGCAAGCGGCAGAAGGTTTGCGTTAGAAGGTGGCCTGCGCTGGGTAACCGGTTTTGATCTGCCTGTCTTTACTTTCGGTCTAAGCATCGATATCAACAGAAGTAGAGGTTTTGACGATTACTTACCAAACGAGATAAACTTCGAGCAGCAAAGACTACGCACTTACCATCACCGCGCAGTAAAGAAAGAATGGTAAGATACACGCACACAACACAAGAAGAGCGGGAACTGATCGAACAAGCTTTCGGAAGATCCCGTGGAGGATTAGATCTCCTACTTTGCAGAAACATACTTGAACGCATACTTACTAGCCTCGGTCGCAGACAAGAAATAGACTGGATAGAAGATGACAAGCTCATATCGCTAGCCCTGCGCGTACTTTCTGCAGTAAACAAGGGCGTAGTTAGAGAACAGCATATACGTAACGCATACGAGTCTTTCGCTCTAAGGATGCACCACTGCGTCGATCCTGTTGAAAAGACTGAGCTGATGCTAGAGATGCTTTTAGAAATAGATGGCAGTAACGCAAGACTTCGCGAGTACCGCAGTGCTATTAGGACACGCTGGCTCGACATTAGCCTCGTCATAGAAAGATACAAACTCGCTCTGGAACAAGAAGCTAAGTTTCAAGAGAAAGGGTTAAACGTACTCACACACTTAGTAACAGATTTCTTAGAACAGCTCAGTTCGCCAACAACCCGCTACAAAGTAGTAAGAACTCTCCTTGTGAGTCACAACCTAGAGAACATATTGAATGACAGGATAGAAAATGGTCACGGTTGGTTTGTGCGAGCAAGTGCGCTAAGCTTTTACAACTCGATAATAGAGCACATCGACGCTGATTCCCGCCGTAATCTTTTTAGCTCGCAAACCGTACGCCTCGTCACACGCGTAGCCTACGACGGCCAAGAAGAAGTTTGGACGCGCAAAGAAGCCATGCAACTTCTTGTAAATACCTATCCCGAAGACGCACTCGAAATTTTCGAATCGTATCTAAGACACCCCAAGCTAAACGACGAGCTATTCCTACGAGCAGCAATCGTACGGCTACTAGGAAAGCATTTTGTCAATGAAGCCGGACTGCAGCTAATTGAGCAAATACTACGCAACGACCCAAGTGAGCATGTTCAGATAGAAGCACTAAAGGCGCTAGCACTATTTCCTGCTACTACTGCAATTACTAGACTATCAGCTTACATAGGCACAAAATCGCATGCTTGTGAACAAGTAAGAGCAGCGGCTCTAGAAAGCCTCTCCAAGCTAACTATTGATGAAGCTTACACTCGACAAGTGGTAGATAGTCTCCACAGGGCTATCTCTTCTGACGACAGCTTGCTCGTACGCCGCACAGCGCTAGAAGAACTTGTTGCTATAGCTATGCGCAGGCCAGCAGTAGCACAGATAGTGCTAGAACATATTCAAAGTTACATAGAAAGTCCTCACGAAAAAGTCTTCTTTCGCAGGCTTGCGTGGAACGCCTACGAAGCGGTTTACTTATCGCTACAACCTGAAAAGCCAATACTTGACGAGATTATAGAAAAACTAGCAAACCTTTACGAAGGGGAGAGGCTGCTTTTGCGATTTGAAGAGCTACGGAGCTGCAGTGTAGAGCAGCTTGCGCGAGCTTTGGCACTTCGCGCAGCAGACGACTTTGGCTATTTCATAGAGCCTAAGCCTGACGGCTATCTAGTCCAACGCGGCGAGCGTTGGGGCAAGAGCCTATGGCGGCTACTACACGAAGCACGACATCCAGCTCCCGACAAACGCAAAGGCGCTTCACATACTGTAGGACGCAAACCTTTTGGCCAGATACGTATTCCGTCGCAGATTCTCGCAGAACTTACCAAAACCCGAGTACCCGGCGAGCCTCTCTTTATCGAACTCGAAGGCGGCTGGCGACCTTTCGTACCCTTGCTCACTGACTGCCTGGACGCACTGCTGCGAACGACACCGGTACGAATCTTTACTACGCTTGGCATCACCACCATAAGCTCATCGCTGCGACCCTTGGAGCGAACAAAAGCTTATCTGAAACTTTGCTGGAATTTTGAAAAAGTAGCTGACTTGCGAAATGTAGGCCTAGACGGCAGGAATCCGGAAGGCCCTGTAGAATACATCGAGACGCTACGTAGTTACGGCATAGACTGTACCTACCAACCATACGCAACGACAGCCAACCCACCGCAAGATCCTTCCCTAGAAAAGCTCTTTTCAATAAGCAGCAAAAAGTTAGCCGAAACTTCGCAGTTTGTAGCCATGATACCCTCGCTCGACTTACTTTTCGAACAGTTTAAGGCATATTTGACCGATCATTCAGCAAATAATCTGTCACAACTTTGGGTATTTTTTACAATAATTCTGCTGATATTTTTACTACGACAAATAGTAACATTTTACAATATACGTAGAGCACTAAATAAAATTCCATTGATAATAGGTGGTTGGGGCACACGAGGCAAGTCAGGAACGGAAAGAAAGAAAGCTGCGTTGTTTCATGCGCTTGGTTACAACGTCTTTTGTAAGACCACGGGTTGCGAAGCTATGTTTCTACATACTGCCGCTGAGCAAAAAGCCACCGAAATATTCCTTTACAGGCCATACGACAAAGCGTCTATTTGGGAAATGGGAACTACAGCCCAGCTAGCAGCCGAACTTAAAGCAGAGGTCTATTTATGGGAATGTATGGCACTTAACCCTCGTTTTGTAAGGCTTCTGCAAAGAGGTTGGATGAACGACTATTTAGCAACCCTGACAAACACTTATCCTGACCATGAGGACGTTCAAGGTCCGGCAGGTATAGACATTCCGCGAGTGATGACAGAGTTTATTCCGATAGGCAAGACCGTAATTACAAGCGAAGATCAGATGCTTCCGATCTTGCGAGACGCAGCACGCAAATATAACTCTAAGCTGTATGAAGTGCCTTGGCGTGCAAGTGCTATGTTCACGAAAGACATCCTAGACCGCTTTCCTTACAAGGTACATCCTAGAAATTTAGCTTTGGTGCTAACCTTAGCAGAACGTTTTCAAATAGACCGAGACTTTGCTCTGAAGGAAATAGCCGATCACATAGTCCCCGATTTAGGAGTGCTGAAGACTTATCCAAAAGTAGTAGTTGAAAATCGTACGCTAGAGTTTTCCAACGCTATGTCAGCAAACGAGCGACGCGGGTTTAATGACAGTTGGCGACGTGCAGGACATGCCGGCCATACCGATGAGCGCGATCCCGGCACATGGATAGTCACCGTAGTAAACAACCGAGCTGACCGAATTCCTCGTTCCCAAGTCTTCGCTGAAGTGGTAGTACGAGACGCTTTCGCCCACAAGCATGTTCTCATAGGCACTAATTTAAACGGCCTGATGGGCTATATACGCAAATCCCTCGATAACTACTTACCAACGATAGACTTATACGCCTCAGCGGCAGAAGCTCCTTCTGCTGAACGTATTCAGGCTGCTCACAAAGCCCTCGAAGAACGCTTAGCCGAACTCAAGGCCGAGGCCGTGTCTGTAGATGCGGTAGCAACTAAGACCGCCTTAATGCTAGCAAATAACCAGTTGGCTAGTACTCTCAAAGAGGCGCTAAACAACAACTTGGACGCAGAGGCTATCGTAAATTCCGCTCTTGAAACGACCAACTTGTCTGAAAAACAGCGCCAATCAGCGCTCGAACATTTCCGAACCTGGACCAAACGACTAGGCTCAATTCAACAGATAAGACAGATGATAAACTCTGCGCTAAACAAAGAAGCAGAACTACAAGTAAATGAATTTTTCAGAGCATTTTTCAAAGAAGTATTTTTGTCAAAACTCTTGGTCGTAGAGGATGCTCATGCCACTGGTGACGAGATCATACTAAAGATAGCAGAAGCTTCCCCGCCAAACTATTTGCTACGCATAATAGGTATGCAGAACATCAAAGGCACCGGCCTAGATTTTGTGTATCGATGGGTAGCGCTGGAACGTGTTAAGGAAATGGGTAGACAACTTCTCGATCCGAGCGAAAAAAAACGCAGTCAGGCAGCAGATTTTTTCATCTATTTCGACGAATACGGCCTTGTTACTAGGCCTGCCGCCATAGAAGCTATCAAAACAGCTCTCGCATCCCCCATAAACCAAATCTTTAGCATGCAACAAAAGCTCAAGGCTGCTCTACAAGCTGCAGAAGCTACTACACAAGCTTCCAACAAGGCATCTCAAAATAACTTTGTAGATCGAATGCTGGATAAGCTAGAAATACTATTAGAAAGTCAAGACAGCAAGCGTAGACGTAAACAGGCTGATTTAGTATTGAGAGAGCTCACTCGACAAACTATCTCACACGAGAGAGCGGCGGCGATACTTCGCGAGTTGACCGTAAGGCAAAAAGGAGGTTGGCTCAAAAAGCAGTTGCGTTCAAAGGAGAAGGAATCCTAAATCTGAAACAATTTCCTAATGTCAGTCATAGAAAACGGTTTTTTCAAAAAATCTCTCACTCCAAGAGAAGCTATCAGGTCCCTGTCTTTTTTCATAGAAGCAGACGAAATCACTACTACCCGCTCGAGCGGATACCCTAGTTCATCACGTAAGGCTTGGCAGTACTTAGCTCCGTCCATCTCTGGCATGTACAAGTCAACTAGTATCAGATCAGGAAGATAAGTGTAATCAGTTTTAAGTAGCTCCAGAGCTTCCCTGCCGTTATTTGCTTCCACAACTTCAAAGTTGCAACTCTTAGCCACCACCGAGATTAGCTTCCGCACTATCGGATCATCGTCCACTACCAACACCCACTTTGTAAACTCCATCTCAGTTCCAACCTTTTTGAATATTTAGTTGTACAGTCATATGGCTACCGTAATCTAGCCTGAACTTATTGCCCTGTGCAAGCATAAATGCCTCGACTTCCAATAACTTAGATCCAGCTTCTCTTGAGATCTTGTCCATCAAATCTTGTGGTAAGCTGAAATCGATTACGCTGAGGCTTAGCTCTACATCATCCGTCTTTTCGACAAGCGACACTTTTATAGTAGCTCCTGAGGGAGCGATGACAATCAAGAACTCCAGACAGTCAACTAAAGCCCTATAAAGCTTTTTTCGAGGGCACACTACGAAATTAATCACGTTAGGATGTTCAAATTGTACTTCTATCTGCCGCTTGTAGGCACCATAACTCACTTCCTTTATGACCTGCGTAAGCAACTGGATCATATCAGTTGGTAAAACCTCTAGCTGCGCAGAACTTGTGACTTCGCTGGCTGAGTCAGTTATAGGTGATACCCGATTTATCAATTCTGCTAACTTTTTCGCTCTCTCATAAATAACACTTGCTATTTGTCGCTCTTCTTCAGAACCAATCTCGCAAAGCAGCTCGCTATAGCCGACTATAGGAGTAAGATAATTCTGTAGCTGCCCAAAGATATTGTGTATGAAACTGTCTTTCATGCTATCTGCTTGCCTTTGTTCCTCGATGTTCTGCAGGATTAGCACTAGTCCGTGTGGCTGCACATCTTCGCTTTCAGGATCGACTATAGGGCGAACGATCAAACTATAAGCAGCTTCGGCAATATTAACTCGAAACGTAACTTTCGTATTACGCAGCACTGCATAGGTTAACTCTTCCCTAAACAGTTTCTGGTCTTCCCAGACCAGTCTATGAACGGTGTTAAACACATTTTCTGTATCTAACTCAAGACCTGCTTTAGACAACATCTCAACTAAAGTATTGTTGTAGATAAAGACACGTCCAAGCAGATCACAAGCTACTACACCCTCGACTTCAGTATTCAAAACCGAGGACAGTAAATTACTTTCATTTAGTAGCTCCTCCGCAAGTTTCTCCAGCGTATTCAGTCTCAAATACACATCTTCTAAGCTAAAGACGAAAGCGGTCCTACTAATCTTCATTCCTTGATTATAAAAAAGTGAAGCCGATAGCTCCCTTGCAAGCAGAGTTATAATCAGCATACGCCTTTTGAGATACTCTTCGCCCGCAGAAGCAGCTATCACCCAATAACCTAATAACACTTTTCCAAATACCATCGGTACAAGAAGCACGGCACGTTGCCCAGACAAGAATCTTGAGACGAATATCGGCCCGCGAATTTCTAATGCAGTCACAAACGGTGTGCGGGTATAGTCGCGGCGCTTCTCAACTATCTCATCCGCAGATATCCCTCGTAGATAAGCTACGCGCATATGCTTGTGTGCAGGCAGCTTTTCAAAAAAAACTTGTGCTTCGACGTCTAGATAGTTCAGCGCCAGATCTGCAGCTTGCTCCCACCAGTTCTTCACAAAGTGCAAGTCACCCATCATCACGCCGCGCTTGCGCAGCTTCAGCTTCAGCATTATCCTAGTCAAAAGAGAGTAGACCGTAGCAACGCGAGCGATACTCAATCCAGCCAGTAACAGCACCAGCCCGACGCGAAAGCTGTAGAACGGAACCTGAAAATATGCCTTTTCTATCGCAAACAGGTTAAAGATATAAGTGACAACAACAAGTAAAGTAGAGAAAAGCATTCCACTGATAGGTGTCAGCCTGCTGAATAAAAAGCCCAGCAGAACAAGCGAGACAAAAAGCCCGACTAAAAGGCGCTCCTGCTGCAGACGTGTTGCCACCCGTCCAACAAGCAAGCTACCGGTTAGCTGCGCCCAGTACTCGACCTCAGGCATAGGGCTATCTATCAACGTAGTCGAAGTCTTCACTTCCCTAGCATTACCAGAGTTCGTCGGACCCAAGAAAAGCATTTTATCGGTCAAAAACTTCTCTGGAATATCTCCGTTCAACACTTTCTCGACAGGAATATAAGGATAGGTCTGGCGAGGACCTACGAATATAGCTTCTGTTCGCATCTGCTCGTCCAAAGGTATTTCTATACCACCACTTCTAAGCTTGCCAGGGATGAGCTCTATCTTAGTTTCAGCTAGGCCTGCCACCACAAGCGCCGCCAGCGAAACCGAAGCTTGTACGCCAAATTCGGTAGCAAACACTACTTGCTGCTTGCGGTGTACGCCATCTTCAGCAGGAGTAAGCAAGTTCATTGCCGCAGGTAAGTGCAGCGACACTTGGCCTACGGAAGCAACACCTAGACTCTTTGTCGCAGCCAAAGGGTAAACTACACGTCGACCTTGGAAAGCTTTCCTTACTGCTTCACTAAGATGAAACGTATAGACTATAGCCGCAGGCCTTTCCGATTCTAGCTTACCTGTCAATTCAATAAGTTCGTTGTCGTCAAGCGGCCATTTCTTGCTATCCAAAGAGATTATAAGCACTGACGGAGACGGTCTACTTAACGGCCTGTTCCTTAAGACAAAATCCCATTCCCACAGATCAAAGATAGAGAAAGCACCCAGGAAGTGAGCTACCGTAACTGTAGAGGCAACAGCCAGAATGACGAGCAGTTGGGCTCTAAAAAGCATTTTTCAAATAGCTAAAGCTTTTGCAAAAGCCTTCGCAAGAGCTTTGTTGTGCAAAAGTTCTTTTCGGAGTCTATCTGATAGTTCTATATGAAAGAACCGTGCTGTAGAGCCTCTAGCTGCAACTTCTTTTGCGTGTACGTTTGTTGTACCACCTAGTTCTTCTACGCTCTTCCCATAGACAGAAACCACGTAGCCATTCAATACCGCTCTTAACCTCTCGGCAAGTCGCTCTACCAATGGATTCAACGTATTTCCAGAGCTTAAGATTAAATCGTGTTGGCTATTGCGCTTGACGCTATCAAAACCGTGTATTTGGATAAATGTAGCTTTTGGAAACCTATCTAGAAGAGCCTTGAAGGCAGAAAAGTAAAAGTTGTCGCTTCGATGAGCAACATCAGTACCATACTTGTCTCGGCGTTCGCTAAGTGCTCCGGTATACCTATGAAAAGTGTTTGTCATCAGAGCAAACCCCTGCTCATTGCGAAAAACGCCAAGGGCTATCCTACCTGTACCAACGTCGAAAAATCGATGCGGAGCCATAACTACAATAGCCGAGCGCGGCTTTTCTCGTAGAACATAAAAACCTCCTCCTCTTTCCTTACCAGTTTCCTCAATCAGTATAAAAAGTGTCTTACCAGCAGATTTCGTCTTAACCAAGCAGAATCCCAAGCTCGCAAACTGTGGAACAGCAGCTAGTGCTTTGCTCGTATTGCCTATATACACTGCTTCGGCAAGCTCTGCAAAAGCATCACTGAACTTTTGACGAAGCTCCTGTGCAGGCGGCGCATAAACTTCAGCGTACTTTGCTGCTTCTTGAGAGAGATTGTACAACCGCTCTAGTTCATCACCCTGATTGTGAAAACCAAGCAAGACAAACAAGCCCAAGTAAATACTATTCATTTGACTCTACCCAAAAGTGCATCTCATCTTGTTGTCGTACTTCTATTGGTTGTCTATAGTAAAGCAACCGAACGTAGACACGCTCTCCACCAATCAGCTCTAGCCTAAGAAGATACGTGCCCGGAGAAGATAAGCGCAAGGGCAGAAAAAACCGCTTTGCTTGACCCAGCACTTCCTCTGGCCTGTTTGTCAAAACCGCCTGCATATCTGCTACGCTTCTTACCCTATATGTACGAGAGGCTACAAGTTCAGCAGCAGAAAACACGCTGGCACGCAGTAACGTCTCTCCCTCACTACTTGCTCTGACAAAGATATTTATGCCCGCTATCGTCGGCTCATAGTCAAAACTCACCTCGAGTGGTTGGCCAGCAGATACAGGATAGTAGTCGCGTTCCGCCCGATAGTTAGCCGATAGATGCCTTTTTGCATCTGGCTGCAATCGTTCGAGAGCCTTATTGCGGCTAATATAGTACTCATCCGAGGCAAGAGAGTTAATGAACTCCAAAGAGTTAGGCTTCTGCAGCGCTAGTTTGCCTACAGGAGTATGCCCAGAAATGACCATCTTTTTCTCACTAGTACCCACTTCAGCTTGAGAGCTTTGTAAGCTATACCGCAAATAAGCTTTATCAGCCGTTATCGACAAAGGTAAATCCTTCGACTCTACAGCTTCATAGTAACTCTCTAGATTGGAGATATCAGAAACCGGTTCAAATACCTCGACGAAATAGAGCCCCTGAGGACGTAGCAGTACAGCTTCGAGTCCCTCAACACTGCGAAGCATCTTTTTTGGCGGCAGATAGCCTACCAACTCAGCTCTCATACTGTTTGTCGAAGCAGCAGCTATCGTTCGGACTTTATTGCCTTCTAGAAGCTCTTCAAAATTTGAAGGACGAAAATAGAACCAGCTGCCGTCGGCATAAACTCTAGTCGCCGGCTCAGTCATCAATACCGCCAGCACTTGGCTTTCAGAAGACAGCTCGAGACGCTTAGTTCCAGGTGGCAAGTAGAGATAAGCTACATGCCGTGTCCCGACAACCTCAGTACGAGCAAATATTTCCTCAGGAACGAATCTGTCAAAAGGCTCGAAGTATGATCTTGCAGCGTACTGCCCCTCTAGCAGTACCTTATCTCCGTCTAAACAACGAAACCTGACCAGATAATCCTCCTTTTCCTGCAGAGCGGCCAGTTTCGCACGCGTAACCAAGCGTACTCGCCGCGGAGTATTTACGAAGTCTGCTATTAATTTCGAACTTTCAGTTAACATCCAATAGCGCATCTCTTCCCCAAGCGGCATAGGTACCGTCCAGCTATCACTTTCCATCTGCTCAACCTGCAGATAAATAGGCCTATCAAGAGCATTTCTAAACGTAACTACCCTACCTTCTCTGTACAGTTTTTCAGCAACAGTTACCGACGTCGGCGGCAGCTTATGTCCTTTTTCATCTATAACTTCTAGTTTATACCTACCACTTAGCTGATAGACCAATCCCTGACGAGGGCCTAACAAGAGCCCTTGAATAACCTTTGGTAGCTCTTGCTCGACAGACGGCATTTCGGCAGCAACTTCTACTTGTGAATAATCGCTGCCTGGCACTCCTTCTGGTGCTATTAACTCAGATCGCCTAACTAGGACATTCTCCGTCCTACTGCCATCAAACACTGCAAGTTCTCCTCTTCTCACTCTAGATACTCTCACAAGAGCAGAATCAGTTGGAGCAGCTTCAAGACTAATGTACATCTTTGCCCCAAAAGGTACACCGTTTAGTACCACTACAGTAGAACGCGACTGGCTAAGCCCACCAGGATCAGAGCTGCGGGTCTTTTCATAAAAAATCCTTTCAAAAATCTTCCTGTTACCACTCAACACCTCAACCCGGATGCTATAGACATACTCAGCTATTTCAGAAAGCGCCTCGAGGTTACTATCTATCTGCAGTTCGGTATCGGTGGGCGACAAAGCAAACTTGAGGGCAGAACCTTTGACAAGTCTGAATGCTGGCTTGCCAGTCTTCTGCGGCGCCACAAAGCTACGCTGCCAAAGTAAGGCTAATACGAAAAAAAATAGTAGACAAAATAGGACTGCCAGCTTATTCATTAAATCTCAGCCCCACAAGTTTTTCATCGTACACAAACCTATCCAGATCATTAGCTCCCTTGAATATTTTATCATCAGCAAGCAAGCTGAGCCTCAGCACATAAGCTAGCTTGTCGCCATAGAGAAGCACTAAAAAAGTTTGGCAGCTAGGCCCATCGTAGTAGCATATCGTAGTAAACCCAATCCTCCTTGCAATAGACAAAGCCTCTTCCAGGTCATTAATGTTGTGATACCGCGAATAACGCGCAAGAGCCGAAATCACATCGCTTATGTCAGTAGGTCTTGCCAAGCGCTTCTGAGTTGTCGCCCACTTGCGAAAGTCTCCTACAAGCTGGCTAACACCCAGCATTGCTAGACGCTTTCTAGAAAGCTGTGCTTCCTCGTATAAACTCACAGGCAGAGGAGTTAACTTCCAAAGTGTGAGAAAACTCTTTGGAAAACGAGCAGAATATCTAGCTTGAGTGTTCTGTTTTCCTGCATATCGAAGCATTTCCAGTGATCCATCGTAGAAAGCGATTTTCTGACCTATGTACTGCAGCTTCTCAACAAATTTGCTAGCAGCAGGAGTTAGTGCAGATATGTCAGTCAGTTCGAAGCCTGCATTCAGCACCACATCATAGCGTTCGCCTATGGAGCTACGCACTTGCACTACTAAAGGAAACTGGCCTGCAGAAGACATCAAAGATTGCACTCGCCTATGAGCAATGTCAAACAAGGCATCATTTTCGTCTGAACCAGAAATAATCAATGCCCAAGCATCGAGATAGTCCATAAGCTGAAACGCAAAAAGCAAAGCGTTAGGCTCGGAAAATGGCCTGGGAACCTCGATTATTACCGGTAAGCCAGAACGTCGCTTGTTTATCACTACCGTCGTTTGATTACCCACAACTGATCTAAGTACCTTATATGCTGCCAAGTTATCGAAGTTAGCAGTCACATCGCCACTTCGGAAACTCAACAGTTGATATCCGGTAGTCTTAGCAGCAGATCGCACCGACGGCGTATCCGCTCCTATTAGAAGGGATCTTAGCAATTCTTCATCGTAGAACTTGGCCTCGTCAGGTGCAATGTTTACGCTACTTACTGCTCTCCGTTGTCTAAAAAACCATTCGACCAGATATGCGTTTTCCACCTCCTCAGGAGCCGCTAATACGGAATCAATCTTCGCTTGTGAAGCGATAAGCTGAACGTAGCCTTCAGAGCTTCCAATTAACGGTGCATCGGTAACTAAATTAAAATCTCCGAGCAGTGAGCGCAGCTCCGTAAGACTGAGAGCTTCTGGCAGACAGTTTTTCACGTTAACAGTAGTCACAGCGGTCATCGACACTCTCGATCTCAGCTCGAGCACCGCCATCTCCGAGCGGGCACATAAAAGATTGCCTACTTCAGACTTTTCCGTAGCTATCAAAATGCCAGCGCCTAGCTTACGGTACAGTTTATCTGCTAGTTGTAGTGAACCCAAGTTCCGATGAGCATCTAGAGCGTATATCAACAGGCTATTATGAGGCTTAGCGGAAAACAGTACAAACCCAAATCCTGCATTTTCCTTGACTTCCCTCAATAAGATGTCCGAGGTTGTACCGTCATCATTGACAAAGAGCACTAGCTCACAGTCAAGACTTACAAGCTCAGCAACATAACGCTCGAAGTCTTGACGTCCGCTGTTCTGGCTTTCTGATAGCTGCTCGAACAACCTAGCAAACTGCAAGTACCTATCCGGAGTAACGACTTCCTTCGAGTTGAGTCGCATCTTAGACAGCAGCAACTGGCGAGAAAGTTCTTTGCTATGCATTCGTAACACTCTCGCTCTGGCATCGGTACTTGCTACAATCTCTTGCTTACCTATGAACGAAAGAGTAAAACCTAAAACGTTTCCTACCAAAGCAGCGAATAAAGAAGTGCGCAAGATAGGTAGCAAGACTATACTTGCGCCCTTCTGCCACATTTTCGCTGCCATCAGCGTAGACAGTATATAGCCAAAACCATAGAAATCTATTGCTGTAAGTCCAGGCCAACGTAGTCCTAACGTGGCATCTATAACCATTTTTACCAGAAAAGAGATGGTAAAAAGGAAGAGCGTCTTCCTCGGCCCTTCTATAGTAGTCGTCTCAAAACGCTTTCTACTGGCGATGAATTTAGCTATCAGAAGGACGCTTATTGCTTCTACGAGTGTCGCTACGTACTTTGTTGGATATACGACCACTAGAGCAAGTAGAGACGGAACTAGTATGCCGTTAAAGTCCCAACCGTAGAGTATGTTAGAGCGTGAAGCAAGATATGCAGCCGTAAGAAGTATTATTTGCGATTTAGCTCCGCTGGCAAACTCTATAGAAGCTGCTTCATAGATCAGGTTTAGCCGGCTTAGAGAAAAGTTGGTATGTTCGATGAGCAGGTATCTAGTAATTAGCCAAGTCAGAAATATCGAGCAAGAAACTGGCCAGAAAGTTTTTCTGAGCCCAGAGTTCCAAAACATATTTGCAAGAAGCGGGACAAAGACAAATCCTACACTCGACACCTCTCCGCTAATCAATATGCCTAAGTGAGGCAGCACAGCAGCTTCCAGCAGAAGCCTTACACCTACGCTTACTATTAGTATTGCGAAAAAGCGTTCTCTCCCAAAGAATTCAGACCACAGGTCTGTTTTTGTACCAAGCGTAGATAGTCCCAGTACAAAAAGGTAGCTGAGTATTGCTTCTACGGCCATCAGTACTGCCGAGCGAGGTTCAAGGATGATTATAGGTGCGATAAACCCAGGCACGAGCAGTCCAGAGTAGACCCAGCCGAAAAGCTCTGCTCCGAGGGTCATCACTACTACGCCAACGAGTACCGGCGGAAAGATAGAGCTACCAAGACCATTCTCGTAAAAGATAGGTAGGCGCACGTCGCTGACCAAGAAGCCAGCGACGGCTATAAGAAGCAGCGCTACTTTAGCACACTTCGCTGCAATAGAGCGACTATTTGACTCCATGCATCAGTTTTTGTATTAGCGGTGCCAGCAAAAACAGCAGGAGGCCTGCACCAACCAGCGCATAGAAACCAAAAGTATATCCTGCAAGTGCTGACGCCGTAGTCATACCTTCGCTTCCAGAAACATGTCCGGCAAAAATGCCAGAAAGATTATTTCCTATACCGGTCGAAAGAAACCATCCTCCCATGCCAAACCCCACTAGCCGCACCGGTGCAAGCTTGGTCACCATTGACAAGCCTATTGGTGAGAGGCAAAGCTCGCCTATAGATTGAATCCAATAGACAGCAAACAGCGTCCAGAAGGGTATTTTATTAGTTACGGGGTCAACTAGTTTGGAAAGGGCAAACATTAGTAGCAAGAACGCCAGCCCGTTGAAGATAAGCCCCATTCCAAACTTGCGAGGAATAGAAGGGTTCCAACGACCAAGTTTAACCCAGATCCAGGCTGTCACCGGAGCCAGAGTGATAATAGCCACAGAATTTACGCTTTGAAACCAAGCCGTAGGGAACACTCGTTCACCGCCCAAGGTATAGACCATATTCTGTAGCCAGCCCGGTGGGAAGATATCTCGATTTACTATCTCATCAGCTAGAAAAGTAAACGAGCTTCCGGCCTGCTCGAAGAACATCCAGAAAAGGATGTTGAAAGCAAAGATGATCATCATAGCTATCACCTTATCACGGGCTACAGGGCCGTTTCTAATACCCTCTAAGACAAGCATCACGGCAAGGACTATAAACATTACCGTAAGCAGTAACTGTAGCCGTTCGGCGCCTATAGCTAGGAGAAAGTAAACGACAGGTATGACTACCAGTGCTCCGAGAGCGACTATCAATATGCGCTTAGGACTCTCACCGCCTGGTGGCGGGCCACCTACACCCTTGAGCTGTTTCCTTCCCAGCCAGAACCAAACCGTGCTAATGATCATACCTGCGGCAGAAGCCAAAAACACCACCTTGTAGGCAGGCATCGTCTCAGAACCAAACACTTTGCGAGCAAGATACTGCGTAATCAGCGGAGCAAGCATCGCTCCAAGGTTGATGCCCATATAGAAAATGGTAAAGCCTGAATCCCGCCGTTCATCCCCAGGAGCATATATACGCCCAACTATAGTCGAAATGATAGGCTTGAACATTCCGTTACCGACAACTATGGTAGCTAAACCTAACTTGAAGATCTCCTGGTTGGGAATACTTATCATAAAGAGTCCTATAGCCATGAAAACAGCGCCTACAAGTATCGATCTCTGATAACCTATGTATTTATCTGCTACGTATCCGCCAAAAATCGCACCAGCATAAACCAGCGCTAAGTAAGAGCCGTAGATAAAACCTGCAGGCTGCTGTCCTTCTCCTCTACCACCATAAAATTGTGCGACTATGTAAAGTACTAGCGCCCAGCGAATACCATAAAACGCAAAACGCTCCCAGAACTCCGACATAAACAACATCCACAAGGGACGTGGATGCCCAAGAAGTTGACTATACTCCGGCGGTGCCGGCTGACTCGGCGTCTCTGCTACTGCCATTAGCTTACCTCACTTAGAAATTTCTTCAGGAAATGCGGTTCTGCTAAGAGTTTAGAAGTGTCTAAACTGCCGCAAAAAAGCTTTAGTGTCAAGAAAGATCTTCTGTCCTAGTTCAGGCAGCAGAAAAGATAATTCTAATGTGCAGGCTTTGCGCATATAATCGCAGTTATGAGACGGATAAAACAACGCGTTACTCCAAAACGCAAAAGCCTCTGGAGAAGGATCTTCACTCCCCAACTACTCTTCTTCTGTAGCGTGCTCATCCTTATCTGTATTGCTATCTTCGTCTACTACTACGTCGTCTTCTCTGAAATGATAGATGCCAAACTACAAGGCAACATATTTGTTAGAACCACTGGGATATACACAGCGCCTCTGAGATTAAGACCAGGCATGGCATACACCAAAGCTAGCCTAGTAGCCCACTGCCAAAACCTCGGTTACTTATCGGATAGAAGAGATCAAACTCGCGGATACTTCACCGTAACAGGTAATAAAATGGAACTTGAACCAAGCAGTGCAGCTATCATCGACGGTAACAAGTTTCCTAAGCTGAGAATCACATTCTCAGCAGACGGCAAACGGATCGTTGCCATCGAAGACCTCGACGAAAAGAAAGCTCTTACTGAAGCCTTCATCGAACCAGAATTGCTTACTTCTATCAACAAAGAAAAAGAGAAACGTAAGATAATAAGCTTTAGCGAGCTGCCTAAACACCTAGTCGATGCAATCATCGCAATAGAAGACAGACGATTTTTCGATCATCCAGGGATAGACTTCCGCGGGCTGTTCAGAGCACTTTGGCGCAATGTAGAAGAAGGCCGCACCCATCAAGGCGGGTCTACGATAACGCAACAACTAGTGAAAAACTTCTTCCTTACACCAGAACGTACTCTTAAACGTAAACTGTCCGAAGCCTTCATCTCAATCCTACTTGAAACAAGGCTCACTAAAGAGCAAATCTTTGAGATGTACTGCAACGAAATCCACTTAGGACAAGACGGAAGCTATTCTATAAACGGCGTCGGTGAAGCAGCTGACTTTTATTTCAGAAAGGACGTCTCAGCACTGACTCTCTCTGAAGCAGCTTTTCTTGCAGGTATCATTCGCGGACCAAGCTACTATTCGCCCTACACGCAGCCAAAACGTGCCATAGAGCGCAGGAACCAAGTTCTGACTGCAATGGTGGAAGCTGGTAAACTATCGCAGCAAGAAGCCGACATAGTCAGCAAAAGTGATCTCAAAGTAGTCCCCAAATCGGCAAGCTCCAACGCTGAAGCGCCTTATTTCCTCGACTATCTACAAGCACAACTGGCCGAATATCTAGGCAAAGAAGTCTCCCAAGACTCATATAGAATCTACTCTACGATAGATATGCAGCTACAGCGTGCGGCTGAGCAGGCAGTTCGCGACGGCTTGGCGCAGCTCGAAAAGGAATATAAACGATACCCAAGTGGCTCGCTACAAGCAGCCCTAGTTGCACTGAATGCCAACAGCGGCGAGATACTCGCCATGGTTGGAGGACGAGATTATGCACAAAGCCAACTTAACCGAGCCGTAGAAGCCAGAAGACAACCAGGTTCAGTCTTTAAACCCATAGTTTACGCTGCTGCTTTACAGACCGCTTACGAAGAAACAGACGACAACATCATCACAGCAGCATCCCAGTTCCTCGACGCAAAAGAGACTTTTATCTATGGTAACGATCAGACTTACGAGCCAGACAACTACGGTGAGAACTACTCGAATCAACTAGTAACCATTCGAGAAGCACTCACACAATCGCTCAACGTAGTTGCTGTGAGAGTTGCTGAAAAAGCTGGCTATGCCCGTGTTGCTAAAGTAGCGGAGCAATTTGGCCTGCCTAAGCCACAGCCGCTACCATCGATAGCCCTTGGTGTTACAGAAGCAACCCCACTACAAATCGCAGCAGCATACACAGCCTTCGCCAACCTCGGCACACGCTACGAGCCTTACCCCATAGCCCGGATAACAGACGCTGAAGGCAGAACTCTCTTTCAACACTTACCCTACCACTCTCGGGCAACTAGCCCACAAATAGCATTTATCATTACTTCAATACTGCAAGACGTAATCAACAAAGGTACTGCCGCCCGCGCTCGTAGCCTAGGATTTACTGCTACAGCAGCAGGTAAAACAGGTACTAGTCGGGACGGTTGGTTTGCAGGTTTCACCCCCAATCTCGTCTGTGTAGTCTACGTCGGCTTCGACGATAACTCTCAGCTCGGACTAGAAGGTTCCAAAGCTGCATTACCAATCTGGACCCAGTTTATGAAACAAGCCCTAGCAAAACGCCCAGATCTCGGCGGTGATTCTTTCCCCAAACCTAAAACTGGCATCACAACCGTCACCCTAGACCGTACGACTCGGCTTGTGGCTACACCCAGCTGCTCAGAAGATACGTATGAAGAACACTTTATCAGCGGTACCGAACCGACACAGACCTGCGATAGCATCCTAAATGAACAGGAAGGTGAAGAAGAGTTCTCACCTATAGCAAACACCACAGAACCAGACCGTCCCCGTAGACCAAGAAGAATCTTAGAGCAGTTCCTTGAAAGATGAATTTACCTAACTAGGCAGACAAGCTAATTTCAACCTTCCTCGACTAAGTACCAATCTTCATTTATAGCAGTAAACCAGATTTCATTCTCTACATTATCAGGTAGCTTGCCATACTTTGGCTTAATATTATATACCTAGCCCGAGCACACATAGCACAATCAAGATGAAATTCCGCATAGCAGATTTTTGAATTCTCAAGGCGTGCCTCAAAATAAGCAATATCTAGTTTCAGAGATTCCACTTTCCTAGACAAAAAGATAAAATCTTTTAAAGCTCGTCCGTCAAAATCCTGTACAGATCCTTGAAATAAAATGCATGTAGAAGCTGTATTATTTGAATAATTACCTTTTGAATAATATATATCTTTACACCAATCTTGATTCCGATATACCTGCACTTGATACTGCTCGATAATAGGAAATATTCCCTCTATTTGAGATACTTTCTTCGGCATATCACATTTATACATATGACAGCCGCCGGTCAATATTATGCCAACAAACAACGGAGCAGTTCTTGCATGTTCTTGCCATCATAGAGCTTTCGGGAAAGTTCTTATTTTTTTAAGCAAATTAACCAAAACAGACCCAAGAAAACCTTCCTCACGAAGATATCCACTCACTTCATCCAACCAACAAGTAGCTGGACCGTGTCGTTGTCAGGATTGCATAACTATCTGATTGAGTCCTAGCAGAGATTTCTCAAGAGAAACTGTTTTACTAAAATCTGGTAAATCTCATCGTAATAACAAACGACTTCTCACAGCAGAGTCGGCCTGAGCTGCAGTAGTAAAACACCTATAGCTTCTTTTTATCATTCAGCTTAGCGTAAGCCTTCGTAGCAACACGATGCAAAGGATCTATAGCCAACGCCTTATTTAAGCGGGCTTCAGCTTGCTCAAGCTTACCGTGCTTGAGATAGAAAACACCTAGCTCGGCCTGATAGTCCGCCTCACAAGAGCGGTTTAGATCTATAGCTCGTTCGAACATCCTCACCGTCTGTTCATTATATCCATAAGCAACGTCACAGGCGCGGGCCAGCGCAGCGTGAAACTCACCGTCGTTCGGCCGCATTTTAATAGCATTTTGGAACACCCTGACTGCGCGAGCACCTTCGCCGCGCTCAAGTAGTTCCAGACCCAACAAATACCAATCGTCGGCATTTCGCATTCGAGAAAGGTCTATCGACAAACGCTGCTCGTAGGGGTTCTTCTGAAGCGACGCTTCCTTTGAAGCTTTGCTCTGCTGAGAACTTTTTTGAGCATCAACCTGAGAGTCCACAGGGCGCTTATGACTACCTGTAGTAACCTCCACAGGGTTTATTGGATCTTTGATCAGTACCCCTTCAGACCGCTTCAGCTCGTCATTATACTCACGCCTCCTCAAATTATCGCTAAGTACCGAAAATGCCTGATCCAAATACCTGCGAATCTCAGCAAGCTGCTCAGCAACTAAAGGCATACTGCTTACCAACTGCAGACAGCGATCGGGACTAAATCTTTTGCACAACCGTCTGTAGACAGCCTCTATCTCTGACGTAGGAGCTTGTCGCGCTACTTCCAACCTCGAGTAATGATCCTTACTCGAACGCAAATGCCCAAGCATGTTTTCTATCTCATAGAGAAACATAGGGATATCAGCAGCAGTCACCTGCGCGTACTCCTCGCCTTCAGCCTCAGTAGCACCGCTAGCCTCAGACCGAAGCTCTTCCATTCTGATAGCTCCTAATGCTACCAAAGCAGCTATTATTCTTATCAGATCGTCTTCAGATTTTACCTCTCTTCTCAAAGTTTGGTACGTATTGATCGAGGCAGTCAGACGTTCTATTAAGGCTGCCTGAGATTTGTATTTATAACTATCGCCAAGTTTAATCCCCTCAGCAGGCACTAACCTTGCTTGTTCATAAGCTCCTAGAAAAGATTTGAGCCGAGCTACAGGAAAAAGATTCTGAGTAGCTTCAAGCACTAATTCCGCTACATGGATTGACGTAAGCAGCTCATAAGGTATCCTAGGCAATACTGTCTCGAAGCTATAAAATCCATCAGCTAGGTCTAGGCAAGAATATACGGTTATGTAAAGATAGGTCTTCAACAAAGGTATGAGCGAGCTACTTTCTAAATACCCTAATCTCAGGAGACCATCACAGATATCTGTAGCGTTAGCTCGACAAAAATTTTCAACCGTAAGCAAATGCTCTTGGGAAATATGACGCTGCTCGACCAAAAACATGCCGAATCGTTCTGTGTTAGATACAGCAAAAACTATCTCACCGCTGCGCCAATGTATTCCGGTAACAATATTGCCAGACTTTAGCCACAGCATCCCGGTAAGACATTCATTAGAAATTTCAGCTATTAGCTTTGGCAGGAAGACACCTTTCAGTGACTCACCCTGTTCGAGGTTCTCGGCACTAGGGAAGCTTAGAAAAGGCCATTCATTCATACTAGCCCCAAGATAAGCTTAATATGTAGTCACAATTCTAGTCTCAAGATGGACAGCCTGTCTAGCAGTACGTTAACAAAAGGTGAGCTTGACCCTAGGAAGTATTTCACCAACAAGCAGGCCACTATTGTTCTTGAGCGGGGCAAGATACTGCGCAGAAAGCGCGGCCGTTTGCCGAGAATCTATCAACTCAAGTTGAACCAAAGTAGCCAAAATAGCAGCATTTCTCGCTCGATTGACATCTCCATCCTCGACCTTGATCGCTATACCGAGCCCCTGCGGATACCGCTTACACGGCAGCACACCTATAGCATATACCCCCTCAGCTCCTGCCTTTGCGATAGCACTTCCCTTCATTAATCTAATCAGGTCAGTGTCTATACGGCCTGTATCCGCAGCTACCATTTCAGGATGCTGTAACATAGCATCGACAACCTGTCTAGCTGCTCCCGCAAGTTCACCTCTGAGATCGACAGGATTTACCAAACGGGCATATATCAATGCCATTTGCCTTACCGTCATAGCAAAAGTTGCGGCACTACAACCATCTATGGCAGTTATTAACTGCCCCGGCTCTAAGTCGACAAACTCGGACAAAACACTTGCTATATACCGCTGTACCGGATGATCTATGGCATAGTAATCATCAAGCGTATAACCCCTATGCACAGCTTGGGCAAGCATGCCGACGTGTTTTCCCGAACAGTTGTTATGCAGCTCGGTAACTCCAGTCGAGCCAAGCGCCCTAGCAACAGCGCGACTAAAAGGAGTATGTATGCCACAACGCAAAGCACTTCTCTCAAGTCCAAGTCGAGTTAGCAGCGCCGACACACACTCTACGTGATAAGGCTCACCACTATGCGAACCACAAATAAGAGCAAGCTCTCTAGAAGTTATCTCGAAACGCCTGGCTGCACCACTAGTTATCAGCGCCACAGCTTGATGAGGCTTTGCAGCCGATCGTAAATAGGTAACAAAATCTATGTTCCCTGCCGAGGCAACTAATTTACCATCCGCAGTAACCACAGCCACGGCTCCTCTGTGCCGAGACTCTACTATACTGCCACGCGTTATCTCCGCTAAGATTGCAGGTTCCATCTATATCTCCCAAAATCCTTTCCAGCCACAACGCAGGATCTCCACCTGCACGCGCCGTCTGCCAAACCTTATGGCTTCATTGCGGCTCCCAACAAAAATGTCTAAACGCTTACCGCGTATGCTAGGGCCAGTGTCTAGCACTTGATACACCCCAGAATACTCTCCCGCACTCAGCCTAATTATCGACCCCATAGGCAATACAGCCGGATCAGCCGCCACTACGCCCGGTAAAGCTCGCACACCACAAGAAGTATAATCCCTTATCGAATAGGCCGTGGCAATAAATTCCAATACCTTCGAAGTGTCAGTCTTTCCGACCAATGATATAGCAGTAGAAGAAGGCAACTTCATAAGTTTCCTTAACTTTATCTGAGCTCCCATAGGTGCCTTTAGAAACATAGGCGCAGCTAATAAGCAAACCGTGCGTCTAAGAAAGTTTTGATACACTATAGCCTCCTGCTTCTTTAAGATAAAGCATAGACTATAGCAGTCAGAAGAGGTTGCTACAAGTTGTCCTAGCTAAGTCATTGCAATACAGTGATTTACTATATCATCTCTGAAAGCAGTTCTTTTCGTGGAGCAGGTATTACCACCTTATTTACGAGCAATCCTTTGTCAGCAAGCACGGCAGCACCAGCATTAACTGCCGACTGTACTGCAGCCACAGGCCCGGTCATAGTCACGAAAGCTTTGCCACCAAGCGCCATAGCAAGACGTATTTCTAGAAGCTGCACAGCAGCCGCCTTTGCAGCAGCATCAGCCGCCTCTATCAAAGAAGCTACAGAAAAAGACTCCAATACTCCTAGAGATTCAAGCTCATCGAACTTTGCAGAACCGTATATTGCCGGAAAGACTTGATCGTGTACGTTAGGAATAACAAAGGTATCTATTATAAAGCCGCGGCCAACTTCTATGCCAGCCTGAACGCTCGATTTTACCTCTCCAACGTTTCCCCTAACCATAGTCATGTACTTGCCAGAGCAAATCGATCGTGCAAGCAGCAGTTCTACATCTGCAGCCTTCAACATAGCGTCAACCACTAAATATCCAGCAGCTATGCTCGAAAGCTCTATCAAACCTATCGAGTTCTTCTTCATACGTTCCTCTCTATGACTATCTTGTCGGATACCTCGCGCACTACCCCGTCAATGCTAGCATGAACCCTTGCGCCAAGCTTCCCCGAAGGTATCTCGCCAATTAGATCCCCGCTTTTGACAACGTCACCTACCCTTACCACCGGCTCAGCCACAGCCCCTATGTGCTGCTGTAGCGGTATCTCTACACGTCTTGGTAGCTGCTCAAGCACAGTAAAAGGCGTCGGCCTTTCATAATCGGCTATGCCAAGCTTGTTTACTAACATCTTGAGCGGCGTACGGCGATACTCATACATAGGATGCGGCGTTACCTCGCGCTTCCCAGACCACTTGATTCCCTTCAACCGTAAATCATGCTTACCTTTGTCACAAGCCTCCTTAGGATAGAGGCTTTCTGGACAAGCATAGAGCGTGCATAGCCCACAAGCACAACAAAGCTGCGCATACTGATTCCAGATATCATCGCCTGTAGCAGTGAAGCTAAGACTGCGCATCACTTTGTGTGGCTGTACATCATAGCCTAGGATATACCTGGGACATAACTCCGTACAATAGCTACACTGATCACAAGCCGACTTACCAATACGATGCATAGCAGTAGTAGGCTGCTCATACCGACTCACAAGATAGTGGTTCCGAGGAAGCACTATTAGCCCAGCACAGGTTTTAGTAATCGGCAGATCCAGATTAAATTCCAGTTTACCCATCATTATACCGCTCACGAAGACAGCAAAATCGCTAACAGTAGCACCTCCAGCAGCCGCTATAGCATCACGATAACTCATCCCTACGGGAGCAATAAAAGTAATAGGCCTACTTACCGCTCCCGTTACGGTAATAAACTTCTCTACTACAGGTAGACCCTGAGCAGCACGCGCTATGTTGTACATAGTCTCTACATTGTTTACCACTATATCAACATCCAAAGGGATACCCTGCGGCGGGATAAGCCTCCCTGTAGCTTCATACACCAGCACATATTCATCCCCAGAAGGATAGAAATCTCCAAGCAGATGCAATCGTATTCGTGGATCATCTATAGCAGACTCAATCGCCTCAATAGCGCTGCTATTCTTCTCCTTTATGCCTATTATTCCCCGCTCAGCACCCGTTGACTGCATCAACAGTTTCAGCCCACGTATCACTTGCGCCGGAAAATGAACCATCAACTCATAGTCCTTATGTAACAGCGGTTCACATTCCGCACCGTTAGCTATCACATACTCTACTTTCGAAGCGGCTTTGACATGCGCCGGGAATCCCGCTCCGCCAGCACCAACTACGCCTGCACTCCTTATAGCCTCTACTATATTCATATACTCATCCGTCAAACCATTGTCTTCATTGAAGTAGTATCCAGAAATTCCAAATTTCTGCCGACGACCTATCTGAGCAATATTTTCCCGCTACGACCAGACGAAGTAGCATGCCGTACAGCAGAAATGACTTCGCTAAGCGGATACTCAGCCTCTACTGGCGCAACTATTTGCCCACAAGCCATCAAATCAAGTACCCCTGCCATCACTTCGATGCGACGTTCCAACGATACTCTTTCAAACCAATCAGCTAACCAAAAGCCACGTATAGTGATTGATTTGAAGATCATAGTCCCTACGTCAAGAGGTATCGGAGCCAGCGCTAAAGCACCGTAGATCAGCATCGTAGCGTGTGAAGCAAGTGACCGTACCACCTCAGCTCCTACTTCTCCACCCACAGCGTCAATAGCATAACAGACACCTTCGGCAGCAACCAGACGTCGCACCTCATTAGCAAAAATGCCGTTAGGACTACAAATTACCACGTCGGCACCGAGCACCTTTAACTGTTCGACTTGCTCAGGTCGCCTTACAACATTCACAGTCTTAAAACCTCTTAGTTTGCCAAGCTGCACGACTATCTTACCTAAAGCCGAAGCAGCCGCTGTCTGCAAAAGCCAGTCGCCTGGTCGTAAACCGAGTTCCTCTACGACCATTACCCATGCAGTTAGCGGATTAACTACGAATTGTGCCGCCGTAGCATCGCTCATTTGCTCAGGTACGCTGATGAGCCTATCTACCGGTGCTACAGTATACTCTTGCCAAGTACCCGCTATGCCAAGGGGTATGACGCGCTGACCAACACTAAAACCCACAACACCTTCACCCAAAGCAGCTATCTCACCTACTGCTTCATAACCAGGCGTTGCAGGTAACTGAGGTAACCGACCATACAAACCAAGAATCGTCATCAGGTCTGACGGATTGATAGGTCGCGCTAGCAGCCTGATCAACACTTCGCCTGCCTTAGGCTCAGGCATAGGTACTTCTTCCAGGCGCAGTACATCGAGAGGATCACCGAAACGATCAAATTTGACGCTAAGCATCTTTGCTCCTATAACTTCCATACATGCTTAAGCATACGGTACGTACCTACATGCGCAGCAATAGTAGGAGCTATCGGATTACAATAGCCGCCACCTAGCGTTACTGCTACAGGCACGCCATGTTCATAACAAGCCGAAAACACCATCCGATCGCGCTCTGCGACCGCATTTAACGAAATTGACAACCTGCCGAGCAGATCTTCCTTCAGAATATCCACTCCTGCTTGATAAAAGACTATATCAGGCCCAAAAGCAAATACTCTCGGCAATGCTTCAGCTAATAGTTCAAGATAGTGCTCGTCCTCTGTGTTGTCCGGTAGACTAATATCTAGAGTTGACGGTACTTTGCGAAACGGATAATTCTTCTCAGCATGCATGCTGAAAATGAAAACCTCCTGACGGCCTCCAAGGATCGACGAATTACCGTTTCCCTGATGTACATCGAGGTCTATTATCGCAACCCGCTTTACCGTAGCAGCCTGTAGTAGTTGCAAAGTAGCCACAGCTATGTCATTAAAAACGCAATACCCTTCCCCAGCATCGGCAAACGCATGATGTGTCCCGCCGGCAAGACAACCTGAAGCTCCCTCCAGCAATGCCTGCCAAGCAGCACTAAGGCAACCGCCTACAGAAGCAAGCGATCGCCGCACGAGAGCTTCACTCCAAGGGAACCCTATACGACGTACTTCAGCCGGCGTAAGAGTTCCATTCAATACAGCATCTACATACCGGTCGGTATGCGCAAGCAACAACACATCACGAGTAGCTAATGACGGCTCGGCAAGCTCATGTTCGACAAGTACACCTTCTCGAAGCAATCCCTCCCGCACGAGCCTATATTTCTGCATAGGAAAACGATGACCCACCGGCAGTTCTATCTCAAACCGATCTGTGTAGTATACTTTCATCAGTACCGAAGACCTAGCACGTCGGATGACCAAATCCTAGGGTAACAAAGGTTATGTCCATAGAAAAGTACTACACGCAAATGCTGCCACTTTACAAAGCGGTACAGACTAGCCTGATAAACGAACTCGAAGCTCCTGAACTACAACACTACAGCGGCGCAAATATCTACCGCGTAAGCAGCCGCATAAAAAGCCTTGAAAGTATCAAAGCAAAGCTTCACCGTAAAGGTCTTCCGCTAGAAACAACCTCGCTCCAAAACATAGAAGACATAGTCGGTGCACGTATAGTCTGTATGTTCCAAGAAGATCTCGAACGGATACACGAGTATATAGCTTCTTGCGAGACGCTGCAGCTATGCGCAACACCCAAGGCTTATATCTGGGAAGGTATGCAGTGGGCTGAAAATGCAGGGCTTCGAGCAGAACGCAAAGCTTCAGGCTACGGCGCAATACATTACGTGGCCAGGCTCAGCCCTAAGGCAGTCGGCTCAGCCAATCCTGCTTGCTCAATAAAGTTCGAGCTACAGGTACGTACACTAATGCAAGAAGCTTGGGCAGCACTGGAGCATTCCGTAGGATATAAAAACAATATTCCTGACCGTATCCGAGGATATTTTGACTCAGCAGCTGACTTACTAGGACTTATAGACCGAGCCTTTCAGCGGCTCAAGAATGAAAGTAATAGGTTACAGCGTGAGCTAGACCAGCACTACAGCAATGAGCCTATCAACTTCTATACGCTCAAGACTCTCGCATCAGACGTCTTCGGCGTCACTCTCACTGGAAAACCTTTTAGTAATCTGCTCAAGGAACTAATCGAAGGCAGAACGCTCACCGTAGCAACTGCAAGAAGGTCTCTTGAAAGCAATACCTACCGACAAGCCGTAGAACAAGCTTGCTTAGATTGTCTGCTACGCGCCGCAGCAGCTGAAGATTATCTGCGCTGGATGCCACTTTATGACGAGCGCCTCTCCCAGCAAGAACTCACTTCCCTCATAGCTAAAAGGCTAGCAGGGACTGAAGAATATAGGCGAGTACACGCTAAACAACTACTTCTTCAAACACTAGAGCAATTAGAACCTGATCTTGCCATAGCACTCAACCAAGCATCAAAAGTGATAGCTATCGACCGAGAAGTGACCATAAAGATGGCAGACAGACAAGCACTAGAGCAGCTCTCGCTCAACCGTGAGAGGCTACTTTACAGCTGCAGGCAATGCTTTGGCCCGATCACACAAGTACATCTACTGGGTCCTTAGGGTAGGTCCTTAGCACACCTGAAGCCAAGCGCCGGTGACTTTACCTCCTTCTCTACCCAGTTACGCCCCATTGTAGTAGCAGTCTTTGCGCTTTCGTTCCAGGCTCCCCCTCTGACCACCCTATACTTACTCGCATCAGCTACCTTAGTACGAGCTCCCGGATAAGGCGTAGGCTCACTTGCCGTCCACTCCCAGACATTACCCACCGTGTCATACAGCCCAAAAGGACTTATGTTATCCAACTTGCCAGCCGGCTGAGGTCCGGAAAGCCCCATCTCCCTAGTATTTGCCTTGCCGTCCTTCCACTCGTTTCCCCAAGGATAGATAAAATGCTCTTTGCCAGAAGCAGCCACTTCCCATTCCTGTTCTGTAGGTAGCCGCTTGCCTGCCCACTTTGCGTACTCCATCGCATCATTCCAATCGACCCCAGTAACCGGCTCATCTCCTCGACCAGGGTATTTACCCTTTTCCCAATCCTCAGGAGGTTTCCTACCGGTGGCCTCTACGAACTTAGCGTACTCCTGCTTGGTCACCTCGCGGATATCTATAGCAAATGCCTTCAGCGTAACTTTATGCGCCGGCTTTTCATATTCACTGCCGTCATTACGCCCTATCATATACTCCCCAGCTGGAATCTCGATCATCTTAGCCTCTACAACAACAGGCGGCGGCACAACTTGCTGCTTCGGCTGTGCCGCCGTTATGGGTGAAGCTTGCTGTGGTCGCACTGGAGCTTGCTGCGGTGCCTGTGGCAGCTTCTGAGTTGTCTGTACAGGAGGAGCACTCCCTCCACTCAACATCACAATAAGGCCAGCTACCACTACTAAAGCTAACCCGCCTCCTGCAATTACATGAGTCCTGGGCAATTCCTTGCCAGCTATCTTTATCGTAGCAACAGCCGCCTTGGAAGGTGTTACCTCTTCGCCCAGCTCCTTCGAAGGTAACTTAGCCTTCTTAGCAGTAGTTCCGGCAACAGACTTACCAGAAGCAGCCGACGATGATGCTTCATCTAGATCTTCTGCATCAATGACGTCATCATCTGGCTCGTCAAAAGCGCTCTTTTTACTCGCAGGAGGCTTCTTCTTACTTACAGGAGACTTCAGTGAAGCAGAAGACGAGTCAGCTTCAAAAGATGGTGTTCGTTTCACCTTAGCATCTTCTACCTTCACGCCAGCACCTGCTTTCGAAGTAGCAGCATCAGCTGGCTTCTCTACCTTTACCTGCGGCTGTTGAGCTTCCTCTACAGGCGGCAGCTCCTCTTCTTTCAGCTCTTCTTCAGGTTCATCAAACGCAGATGGCTGCTGCCGCGGCGTCCTTGGTACTACAGCAGACATATCAGGCGCCTGTAGAAACATCTCCCGAGGCAGCAGAATTTGGTTATATGCCTGACAGTATGGACAGGTAAATCTATGGTTGTACTCGACAAACGTCGGCCCGACTATCATCTTAAAAGTATCGCGGACCTCCTGAGCACAATTACAACAGAGGCAACTAAGTGACCAACTTTGATCAGATATCTTAACCAGCGGAGATGTCACGTCTCTTTGACCCTAAAAGCGAATTTGTAAGATATTTAACAACAACACTAAAACTGACTCAAGACCGAAACCGCTTTTACATCAGCTCTCAGCTGAATATATTTATCGCTATGAAGATACTTACATCTGAACAAATGCAATGGGTAGATAGGCTCACAACCGATCGCTACGGTATACCAGGCCTGCTGCTTATGGAAACTGCTGGCAGCAGTGCAGCAAAAATAATAGAAGAGCGTTTTCCACAAGCTCGACGCTTCAAGATCTTCTGCGCAAAGGGTAACAATGGCGGCGATGGAGCAGTAATCGCTCGCCACCTTTGGCTACGTCATCGACACGTAGCGCTATATCTGATTGGCAAAGTAGAAGATACTCGGGGCGATGCAAGGGTTAACTTCGAGATAATACAAAAGCTAGCCAAGACTGAATCTACTATAGCCTTCCATCAAGTAAGCTCGTTTGATGAACTACAGCCGGTAATTTCAGAACCCTGCGACGTATACATCGACGCCCTGTTCGGTACAGGCGCCGCTAGACCGCTCGAGGGGATATACAGACAACTAGTCGAAGCACTAAATACTTCAACAATACCAATAGTCAGCGTAGACATTCCTTCAGGCTTAGCAGCAAATTCCTCAGAAATCATAGGCACAACCGTCCGAGCAACTCTCACCATCGCTATGAGTGCACCTAAAATAGCCAACCTGCTGCCGCCTGCTTCCTACCTAAACGGTGAGCTACAAATCGTACCTATAGGCTCACCAGACCCTCTGATAGCTGAATCTGGTGCTTTTCTAAACCTAGTAGATAGACAGCACATAGCCGACTTTCTAACTAAGAGCAGAAGACGTGCGGGCTCTTACAAAAACGAAGTCGGTCATGTAATGGTGATCGCCGGTAGCCGCGGCAAGTCTGGTGCCGCAGGACTTGCTGCCTTAGCAGCACTTCGCGCCGGTACTGGACTAGTAACAGTCTTTACTCCTGCAGACTCAGCACAGTATCTAGCACAAGCAG
Source organism: Blastocatellia bacterium (assembly GCA_025057015.1). Classification (GTDB taxonomy): domain Bacteria; phylum Acidobacteriota; class Blastocatellia; order Chloracidobacteriales; family JADJPF01; genus JANWYG01. Next base: position 257,121 of record JANWYG010000010.1, on the reverse strand, counting down.
GCTTGGAAATCATGACTGAACCAGTAGCACAAACCGATGAAGGTACGATCTCGATAAATGCCCTAAAGCAGCTACTTGAAGCTTCCAACAAGAAATCGGTAATAGCTTGTGGTCCTGGCCTAGGTACGCACGCCGAAACCCGCGAACTAGTCAAGGAATTGCTGCTACAAGCCAAGCTACCGCTTGTACTTGACGCTGACGCACTTAACTGTATCACCCTGTGGCCAGAAGCCCTAAAAGGGAGCTCCCTGCGACCGGTAATAATTACACCCCATCCCGGCGAAATGACTCGGTTACTTGCTGCCTGCGCTGGGAAAACTCTAGCGCCCGACCTGCACACCCGCACGGAGCAAATAAGAGAACTTGCTATATCGCGAGGAATTTTCGTAGCCCTCAAAGGTGAGAAGACGTTGCTTGCTGATCCCAATGGGCAGGTTTATGTCAACTCAACCGGTAATGCCGGCCTGGCCACAGCAGGTACAGGAGACGTACTTACCGGCATAGTGGCAGGTATGATAGCCCAATATCCTAAGGATGTACTAGAAGCTACGCTATCGGCAATCTATCTGCACGGGCTAGCAGGTGATATAGCAGCTCGACAGCTCGGTCAGCGTTCGATGATCGCGTCAGATGTCCTAGCAGCGCTACCAGCAGCCATACTAGAAGTCGGAGGAGAGCTTGAAACACGAAACTATAACCGACCAGCCTGAAGCTACCTTCGACCTAGCATCTTCGCTAGCTGAACAGCTTACAGGCCGTGCTCTGATACTGCTTGAAGGTAACCTCGGCGCCGGTAAGACAATCTTCGCAAAAGGCATAGCCGCTGGATTAGGCATAGATCCGAGCGAGATCACCAGCCCTACCTTCACCTTAATCAACGAGTACTACGGCCGACTGCGGCTAGTACACATAGACCTTTACAGACTACCAATATCCGAAGATAATGTCCGCTTGCTAGGCTTAGATGAGCTATTTGAAGAAAATGCCGTAGTAGTCATAGAGTGGCCTGATAGACTCGCTTCATACCCCTTGCCGCAACACTATAGAATCAAGCTCGAGATAATTTCAGACAATCAACGAAAGGTAACTATAGATGGACCATCCAAAGTTTGAAGCCTTAGTGGAACTAGTGCGCAAGTTACGCGGGCCTGATGGCTGCCCTTGGGATCGCAAACAAACCCACGCAAGCCTAAAACCTATGCTCGTAGAAGAAGCCTACGAGGTCATCGAAGCCATCGACGAAGAAAATGATAGAAAATTGGCCGAAGAACTCGGTGATCTACTTTTACAAGTCGTCTTTCATGCCGAGATAGCTAGAGAAGAAAGTCGATTTGATATAGACGACGTGCTTGCTTCAATATATGACAAAATGGTCAGAAGACATCCTCACGTCTTCGGGAATGATTCTGCAAGCACGCCTGAAGAAGTACTGCGCAACTGGGAAGCGATAAAAAAAGCCGAACGAACAACCAAAGGTTCGATGCTCGACGGCGTCTCCAAGTCGATGCCAGCACTGCTTGAAGCTCTACAGCTTACTGAACGAGCTGCTAGAGTGAACTTCGACTGGCCAGACGTGACCGCTTGCCTTAGCAAACTTGATGAAGAGATAGCTGAGTTTAAATCCGCAATCACAAACCTTACAGCACTAGAAGACGAACTCGGCGACCTACTATTTGTCACCGTCAACGTTGCCAGACTTCTCGGTATCGATCCAGAAAGCGCTCTCAAACGAGCTAACCGAAAGTTTCGCAATAGATTCTCTTACATAGAACACGCTCTAGCACAACGCGGCCTTAGACCAGAGCAAAGTAACTTACAGGAAATGGATGCACTATGGAATGAGGCCAAGCAAAACGAGAAAAAGGAGGTTGTATGAAAATCTTACTTGCCGATAGACTCCATCCAAGCTGCATCTCTGCACTTGAAAAACTACCAGGTACGGAAGTAATTAACCGGCCAGAACTAAGTGCCGAAACGCTGCCCGAAGCAGTTAAAGACATAGATATTCTCGTAGTTCGAAGTACAAGAGTAACGGCCGAGACAATCGCCGCAGCCCGAGCACTTAGTTTGATCATTCGCGCTGGCGCAGGTACGAACACTATAGATGTAAAAGCTGCTTCAGCACGAGGCATTTACGTTACTAACTGTCCCGGTAAGAATTCTGCAGCTGTAGCAGAACTAACCATTGGCCTGATGCTTGCTCTCGACAGGCACATAGTAGAAAACGTACAGGATCTCAGAGCGGGCAAATGGAACAAGAAGAAGTATTCCAAGGCTTCCGGCATCAAAGGCCGTAAACTCGGCATCATAGGTCTCGGACAAATAGGACTGTGCGTGCTCGAAAGATGTAGAGCATTCGGCATGTCAGCCATAGCTTGGTCAAGGTCGCTTACACCAGAACGCGCAGCAGAGCTCGGCATAGAGTACGCTTCTGATCCTCTTATTGTCGCTGAAAAAGCAGACGTCGTTACGGTGCACCTCGCATTGTCTCAGCAGACTCGTTCGATGATAGGCGCAGAATTCTTCTCAAGAATGAAGCCGGGCGCAATCTTCATCAACACCTCGCGAGGCGAAGTAGTAGACGAAGCAGCCCTTGCCGAAGCCCTACGCTCAGGCAAAATACTTGCCGGCTTAGACGTCTTCAACAACGAACCAGCTGCGAGCGAAGCCGAATTCAAAACCGAACTTGCTACCTTTAGCAACTTGTATGGCACACACCACATAGGCGCATCCACCGATCAAGCAGAGGCAGAAACTGGACAGGAAGTCGTCCGCATAGTTCAAAGTTTCTTGACCGGTGATGAGATTCCAAACTGCGTCAACCTCCGCAAACCTCCCTCTACGAGAACCGGCTTTGTCATTCGTCATGAGGATCGCGTGGGCGTGCTCGCTTCCGTCTTTGCTGTACTCAAGGAACATGGCTGCAATGTACAGGAAATGCAAAACCAGATCTTCGAAGGCTGCCAGGCTGCTTCGGCTAAGATCTTGCTCGCTGAGCCGCCTCCAGCAGAAGTTAAAACAAAACTGGAGACCTGCGACGGCGTCCTATATGTCAGCTCTATTACCTGACAAGTCACAGAAGCAGATAGACTCAAAACACAGACAACAGACAACAAAAAAATTAGGGAGCAACTACGCTCCCTAACAAATTTGAGCCAACAGTTTAGGAGATTGATTATAATAGCTATGAATGAATCATCATTCATTTTATCGACGAAGTAAAATTTTAGTTGCTAACAGAAGGAGAAAAAATCCGCATTTTAAGTGGAAAAGTATCAGCCGATCTTGCCAGCCAGTTCGCTGATATGCCGCTGTAGTTGTTCAGGCTTAAGCTCGCCAGTAGAAACTTTCTCGCCGATGCGTTTGATTTGCTCAGCAACTTCGGGGTTAGCAATACTATCTTTTTGCAGTTCGAACTGTTTTTTACCCTCTTCTTCCTTCTGTGCGAAGAGTGGCTTGAGGGAATCAAGCGACAATCGTCTACTAGACTCAAAATACTTCTTGGCTACTTGCGCAAGAGCATAAGTAGTCGAAAAAGCTCCTACAGCACCTACGATGCTTCCCCAACCTGGTACAAGCTTAGCTAAACTTGAGATCGCTATTCTCAGCCCTTTGCCTATGCCAAAGGTACTAAGCATTGCCTTTATGGATGCTTTGTCTAAATGGTGGCCGTAGATAGTCCCAAGCTCATACACCATTCCCATCTGCAGTGGAGCTACCATTAGATCGCCGACAAGCGGTACTGGTATAGCCGCTGTCAACGTCGTAAGCACCAGATATTGCTTAATCTTACGGTTAGCCTCATCCTCCCGCTGTGCAGCCACAGGTGCAGAGATGCTAAACATGAGTGTGGTATCAGCTAAACTCAAGCCTTTATCCAACTGGTTTATCTCTTCCTGAGGGATCAACCACTGCTCACGCAAGCGCTCTATCAAACGCTGTTCGGCAGCGGTGTACTTAGAATCGACGTGTGCCATCAAATAAGCAGCACGAAAAGCCTGCCGCCTAACTTCCTCCGATTTAAGCTCTGCTAGGATTTCCTCCAAAGCCACCTCTTCTTCAAGAAGAGCTTTTGCGGTGTATCCTCCTGGCAAATCCAAGCCTTGTAAGGCGTCCACAAGCGCTTTTTCTTCGTCGGGATGAACTTCGCCGTCAGCTTTAGCTACAACCACAAGTAGCCTTAACGAAGCTATAATTTCCTGTCCAGAAAACATACCTTGTTCACCATATGAGCCAAGTTAGTCTCCTAATATCTTAGGAAGACTCAGTAGATAACTTATCATAAGAGTGGAAAATCCTTCCTACAGATCTGCTTGTATAACTCCCTGTATCTTGGAAGGTCTTCCATGTTATCCCGATAAGCTATGCCCTCAGCTATCAAGTCATAGACTTTGACCACCCGAGCTCCAGGTAAAGGATTACCTTTTTCATCACGTTCGCGACCAAGCAAGTAAACATGATCCGAAATTAGCAAGGCAGCTGAGACATCATGAGTGACGATTATGAATGTATTCAAAGTATGTTGATGGGCTATTTCAGAAATCAATTGAATGGCATTTGACACACTTATCGGGTCGAGGCCGGAAAAAGGCTCATCGAGCACGATGAACTTCTTACCCGTTATTAGCTGCTGCAATATAGCAACGCGCTGGCGCTGTCCACCTGAAAGCTGGACTGGCCAGCTATAACCTTGCCGTACCAAATTAAACCTATCCAAATACTGCAATGCTTGATCAAGTGCTTCTTTCCTGCTCATCTTACCGATGCGCACCGCAGGCTCAACCAAGTTATCTACCACTCTCAGGTCATCAAACAACGGATAGCGCTGGAAGACTACGCCTACGTCTCCTGCGCGAACACGTCGCAGGCTACCCTGCTCACCATCGCCTATAAGCACCTGTCCAAACTTAGGCTTATCCAACCCAGCTATTATCCTAAGCGCCGTCGTCTTGCCTGATCCAGAGGGCCCAAGTAGGCTAACTATTTGCGGCTTGAATTTTATGTCTATAATTTCCAGATCCAACTCTTTCAGCACTACCAACTCAACGCCATTGTTCATCCTAAACGACTGTGTTACACGTTCGAGTTTGAGAAGCGCCTCACGTCGTTCCACGTGACCTTCAAGTGGGCCAGCGACACAATCCTCATAACTTGCCATCTATGCCCTCTCCGCAAGCGTGCTGTAAGGAAATAGCATTCGCCGCAAAAACACGAAGATTGCATCTTCTACTGCAGCTATCAGCCCAATAAGCATCAACAGGCCATATACTTCAGCCAAATTATTCGTCGAAGAATATTGATAGATCTGCGCCCCTATCCCACCTTCAGTACGGGCATAAGTTTCTATCGAAGTAATCATCACCCAGCCTATGGCTGCATTCTGTGCCACTATGTCCATCATATGTGGCAGCGTTGGCCGCGCTACCACGGTGTAAAAAGTCTGCCAGCCATTATATCCCAGTACCTGAGCTAGTTCATATTTCATTCGAGGAATAGATTCAATTACAGCCGTCATGCCAGTTACCAAAAAGAAGCTCATGCCGGTAGTTAGCCAAGCTACTTTCAGAGGAAAACCTATGGTAAAAAGTGTCAGAAATATCAGATTAAATCCTACGAACGGAATATATCTGAGAAGTTGAACCGCTCTGTTCAAGTGATAAAAAAGCGGTAGCGTGCCGAGGTATGATATTAGAAGCGATACTACAGTCGCATACACCAACCCGACTATATTGAGCTTAAGAGTTACTACCAAATGGTAGAGCAGGTGCTGCTCTGCAAACATCCTACGCAGAGCAAGCAGTACCTCAGTAGGAGTAGGCAGCGCTTTCATAGGCGAAAATATCCAAAAAATTAAGAACAAAAGCATCCATCCGCTCAGCAGCGCCAAGCGGATGGGTTTAGTTATTTCTCCACGTAGCTTGAGTAGAGAGCTCAGTTTATTTTCCTGCAATTTTCAACCCTCTATTTTAGTATGATAACCACGCGTCTATTGGCTGCACGCTCAGCTTCATCTTTATTTGTATTACCCGGCAATGGGCGGTATGGTCCGTAGCCTTCTATTGCCTCCAGCCTTCGGTCGCTTATATTTACCCTTGTGGGATCGGAAGCCTTAAGCCATTGCCATACTGATTCTGCACGCTGTTTTGACAATGCTAGATTCGTAGCTACATCCCCGGTATTGTCAGTATGGCCTTCGAGAACCACCTTCGTATCGCTCGCACGAACTAATAAACTGCGTATTTCCTGCAGTACAGGCTCTTCAGAAGGCATTATCTTAGCCGAGCCAGTAGCAAACCGTATCTGATAGCTAGCTTTCACCACGGTGCCAGTAGTAGGCCTATCTTCAAATTTTGCCTGATAGACTGACGTACCTGCTTCTTCATCTGAAATTTCTCTGATGAAGCTCAAATCGACTGCCTCGGCTACAGGTGTGTAACTCGGCAACCTATCCGGTATCAGCTTTTGTAATCTACGAGCGTGATCCAGATACGTGATTCCAAAAACAGACTTTTCTATCGGCAAGTTCTGGTCTATGCCAAATAAATGACGCACTTCTTTGATGTTGTTTACGCGAGACCCCCCAAGTGGCACACCATTTTCTGCAGCACCATAGAAGTATTTGTGCCAAAAACTAGGTCCTTTACCCTCCATATTGAATACAAGCGCATTGAGCGCTGCTACGCGGTTTTTGAAATACTCCGGATCACTTTTTATCTTCTCGTTAGAACGAGCTATACAGCGCAGCAACGTCTTTACATAATCTCTATGTTGGCTGAGCCAGTCAGCATTTCCAAAAAGCAGGTTTGGCATCATGTAACTGTATTCTTTTGTAGAAACTATCTTCTGTAGCTTCTCAACCTTACCCTCATACTCAACCGTCGGTCTACCTTGCACGGCCATAACATCGCCCGGCGTCCAAGTACCAACACCAGTTATAGTGTGTTCTTCCATCTGCCCAGTCTTACGATTTCTAAGACTAACCTTAGCATTCTGCACAAACTTTTGCGCAGCTTCTATATGATCAGTAGCATTGACGAAGTTAATTGCGTCCGGATCATAAGCACTCTCATCAGAATTGACCGGAATCTGGTTATCTCCTGCCCAATCAACAACGACGTTCCAATCACAATACGGTACAGCCGTAACTATCACCGCCCCGCGGGCAGCCTGTGGATCTTGCTTCCAAGATTCAGGGCCCATAAGACAGTCCTCGCCAAAAGAATATCCCCCACTCCATATTATCTTTGCCTTGTTACCTCTTAAAAGTTTATTCGCACCGGTAATGTCTACTGCTGCTTGGTCACCTGTCGTAGTCACCAACTGCATCTGCCCGGCAGCTAGTGCTTGTATCTGCATCGAAGTATCGTTTTGCAATACGAGCCTCGTATTTGTTATTCCAGCCTGGCAAAGACAACTATCGGAATGGTCGCCAGACTTACCAGGGCCTCCTACGGCATCTATCAACCCACTCTGCGTCTGCCACGTCCATATCCCTATCGCCACCTCAGGATTGTCAGTAGTCTTCTGTGGAGGTGCTATCTCCGAAGGCCCGAAAGAGACATTCTTGAGATCCTCAGCTATGTCCATAGGCTTGTCAGGTACAAGAGAAACTCCCGTGGCAGGAAGTTGCATCCCTTCCCTCAACTTCGATATGACGCCTAGCTTGTCAAGACCTACATAAACAAGCCCCGCCATGACCAGTACTATCAAAATAATTGCCCCAGGGCCCAACTCCACACGCCCTACTCTCATCAGACACCTCCCAGTTAAAATTACCACCACCCTATGCTAACATAGCTAAAGACGGCACCTAGCCCAAACGATAAATTCGATAGTCCAGATTGTAGCTAACTAATCACAGACACAGCAAACAGACAGACATAAGGTGCATACTTGCGCGCTGAATAGACTACAGCTTTTGACGGCAACTTTACACCATAACTAGGCGAGACCTCTGCTTCCAAAAGCGACAAACTAAGCCCTTCACCCTCAGCTGCTATTTCTATCGATACCTCATTCGTGGCTTTTATAGTCAGTCCATTAATTGCAATGCTAACTTCAGGAGCGAACCTGAAAAATATCTCGTACAAATGCTCTCCACTACCGTTAAACCTATCCTCTATGTTCCATCGCCGCGCAATTTTGTCAAACACCACCAAACGACGATGCACTACCCCTAAGTTGGCATAACCATAATGCTCAGCTTCTAGCAAATCCAACTCTCGTCTACTTTCCCACCTAAGCACCCTCGGCTCAGCCTCATTACCTATGACAAAAAGAGCCGTAGATATGGTGTTTTGCTCCTGACCATCTACGCGAGCTGTGTTGTGATAGGCCGTAGATCGAAACCTGTTGCGAGCTCCAACATCTGACGTATAGACATAACTACCGGGATCTACCAAAAATGCTCTGCCAGCTACCATCAGTTCTAAAGACAAAACATCGTTGTGCGCGTGCGAGCCTCTGCCTTCAATACCCACGTCGCCACAATCTACGGCACAATAGTCGTCCTGATAACGCATCACATATAGTCCTGAATTAGGAAAAGCTACCGAGCCGTCTTGCTTGCTAGTAGGCATCGACTCAAAATCCTCTAGCCCCTGCTTGCCAAATACCCACAGCACTTCCTGTCGCCCTACATACTCATCAAGCTTAAAACTTGCGTCTGACAAACATACAGCTCCGAGAGCCAACAAATGAGCTTGTTCCTGAGCTGAATATCTTCGCCAAGTCAGTATCCTGCCATCATCACAGTCTCCTATAAGTGGTGCTCTCAGGTCAGGTCTCAGATACCCCTTCAAGTAATCAAGCATCTTAGCAAGCTTTCTCCACTGCCATTCTTCCACGAGTAAGCCTCTCTGACGACACAGCAAATAAGCATATAAGAAGACTTCTAAGACTAGTGCATGATAGGACGTAGAAGCCTCCCAGTCACCACCATCATCGTAGACCTGCTTTCGCATCTCGTTCTTAAACTCCGCTAAGGCAAACTCTACCCATCGGCGCGAGTACTTAAACTCAGGAAATGCGCCGCCTATCCAAAGAAGGCCTAGCAAATTACAAAGATAATGATTACTTGTTAGTCTCGGCGAATATTCGAGATTTCGCTCTATGTGTAGTCCATGCGAAAGCATCAGCTTTAAAAAAGCTTTCAAAGTCTCCAGATCAAAGCTTTGCGAGCGACATAGCACCTGGAAACTTACTGCTAGATTCACTGCCCTTATTCCTAATTCCATTGGACATAGCCAATGTATTCCACGCTCTAGAGGGTTAGCATGAACAAAAGACCGTATCTGCCAACAGTACTCGCCAGCATATCGCTCGTTATCGGTAAGCAACCACGCTTGAGCGAGCGTTACCGTATGCTGCATACGCGCAAGCTCCCACAGCAGCTTGATATCTACACCCAAGATCCCCGTCTGCGTGCTTAGACGGCTATAGTGTTCTACTTGCCAGCGATATCCGCTGCTGGGATCATAGTGCCAATCTATCTCGCCAGGATAACTAAAGTGACGACCAAGGAAATCAAACTCATGTTCACAAACAGCATTAGCCAGCGAAACTAGCTCTTCTACAGCTTCTGGAAACCGCCGCTTAAACTCTTCTGCAGTCTCTTTGCAAAGAGCTGTTATAGAAACTCGCTCTTCTTGACAAAAATGCTCAAACAGGCGCTTACTCGAAACATTGAGCGCACTTAGTAGCTCAGAATCCGATATTTCCCACTCCACCAGAGCTGCCCGCAGTTGCCTGTAGCCCAGCAGCAGCCGCCTATATAGCGCCTGAGCTACCTCCTCAGCCGCCTCGCTAAACGTAAGTCCCGCCGTCTTAGCTCTGAAGCGCCTCCATAGATTCACCATCACCTTTGTCCGCCCTCACAAAAGCTCCATGCAAAAACATCAAAAACAGGTTCACATCTCCATAATAACCACTGCTTAGCGTCAACCCAACCAGATGATAACTTGCCCAGAAAGTAAACAAAGCTGCAGCACAAGCCCCATCATAACGATACAAGCGGTATGCTTCGACAAAAGGCACTATAGCTACTATCAGATACAGTAGTAGCCCTACTAGACCCAACTCAGCAGCTACAAGCAAAAAATTGTTATGCGGTGTACTCTGTGGCATCTGAGCCAGCTCTTGCTTGGTATAAGGCTTAGGTTTTGGTGCCTGTCTATAATGCTCATTAAAGTAAGCTTCATATCGGCCAAAACCCACTCCGCTTAACCAATTCGCAGTAGCTATCTCAACTGCAACCCGGTAAGTAGCTACCCTGTTGAAAAAATTAGTGGTATCGCTCATACGCCTACCACCTACGGCTAATATCAGAGTCGTCGCCAAAGCAATGATCACTCCTGTCAGCAGTAACTGACGCAGCCCAAAGCCCTTCCAAAACATATATCCCAGCACGGTCGTACCTACAGCGGCAAGCCCTACCGAACGAAACTGCGGAAGCATAGCCCCAGTAAAGGCAAAGACTACGGCCACTTTCTTGAACTTCATCCACAAATTAACTCCAAAAGGCCTAAAAAAGATAAGTGCCAGCCCTGTCAGTAAACAGATTAGAGCATAAGAGTTGTCGGACGAGTAAGGACCATTCGGCCTGATTACTCCATCTCGTACCAGTTCACTTCCAGGGAAAGGCCATAGATCTACGCTGCTAAACTCGAGAGCACCAATCACAGGAAGTAGTATAGCAATCGTTACGAGTATCTTGCCGATAGTGTCATATGACAAGCGCCAGTTACGCACTGCTACCACCAGCAGCAATGGCAGTAGAAAACCGTCTACAACAAGCTTCATGGCTACCAAATCAACATCATTAATGCCCAGATTGATCAATATGAAAGCACTAAAAACACCCCACCAAACTTCAGTAAGACCTATATTTATCAAGGCACTTCTACGCACAAGAGCACAAAAGCTCATCGCAAATATCATAGGAACAGCCAGTCTGCTGAAAGTAATAATCGATCCTTCATAAGGGTATCTCATGTAGGCTTCTACAAAAGGAGCAAGTGCCAACCATGCAGGAGGGCCGAACAGAAATACCATCAGCAAGCTCGTAGGTAAAAGCAATGCAGCTACTAAATCCTCAACAGCAATCACCCCACAGACTGCTGCCAACGTCAGACTCACAAGCCAGACCAAGACCGTAAATGTATTCCTCAAACTCCAGTGTACTGGTATAATCGCTCGCATGTTCGATTTCATACAGCAGACAAAGTACCTTCTAGTGCCTGCTTCTACAATAATTGGGCTACTGCTTGGTAGCAAAATTTCCAAGACGAGGCTTGCTACGACTTATCCGTTTGCTACTTTCTTCTTGGCAGTAGTAGCAGCTTTACTGCTTTTAGAATTGTCTTATGCCGTAGGTGGACGCGGTGTGACTCTCAGCGTTTATGCTTTGTCTATGGGTTTTTTTACGCTAGCTGTTCGGATGCTCAGGTAAGCGGCTGCAACGTTCAAGTACTGCATTCAAATCTTCTAAACGAATAGGCTTTCCTAAGAAGTCGTCCATGCCTGCCGCAAAGCAGGCCTCTTGTTCGTTTTTCAGCACACCTGCTGTCAGAGCAACTATCCGCGGTCTTGCCTCCTTAGCCCATTCCTCGACTATTCTCCTGGTTGCTTCAAAGCCATCCATTACAGGCATTTGTACGTCCATGAGCACTACATCATATTGCCTTCTACGTAAAGCATCCACTGCTTCTTGCCCGTTTGCCACAACATCGGCACTATAACCGAGACGTTCGAGCATCCTTAGCGTAACTTTTTGATTTACAGGGTTGTCTTCTGCAAGAAGTATTCTCAGTGAGGACAACCTAGGCAGCTGGGGTTGAGTCTGCTTGAGGTGCTGCCGTCTAGCCCTTCCAAAAACTTCTAACAGTAGCTCGCGCAAATGTCCAGCTTTGACAGGCTTTACAAGCGAAGCCGCAAAAGGCCCTCTGACCCGTCCGACAGAAGATAGCATAACAAGCTTTGCAGAAACCTGCTTTGGCCAATTACTGATCTGCTTCGCTAGCTCTAGACCATTCATATCAGGCATCTGCATATCAAGCAACAATAGATCAAAGCTCCCGTCCTCCAACAGCTTCAGTGCTTCTTGGCCTGACGCCGCTAGCTGTACCTGCATTCCCCACTTTTGTAGCTGCAATTCGAGCATACGCCTACTAGTGGCATTGTCATCCACAACAAGTACCCTCTTGTTTACAAGTGTTCCATCGCCACTCACAAGTGCAGATTCAGCTGGCCGAGATGCCGCCTGGATAGACACAGTGAACTGAAAGTTAGAGCCTCTACCTAACTCGCTCTCAACCCATATCTTCCCACCCATCAGCTCAACCAGCCGGCGGCTTATCGCAAGGCCTAGTCCAGTTCCACCATACTTGCGCGTCGTCGACGCATCAACTTGTGTAAATGCTTGAAAAAGCGAATTCAAGCGGTCTTGAGGTATCCCTATTCCAGTGTCCTTCACGGAGAAATATAACTCCCGCTGCGCATCATTACTTGACAACACTTTGACCAATAAAGACACTTCTCCGCTTCCAGTAAACTTTATGGCATTCCCTATAAGATTTACTAGCACTTGCTTTATGCGCGTAGGATCACCCACTACAAACTCAGGTACACCTTCCTCGACTACATAAGCTAATTCCAAACCCTTAGTTCGTGCTTGTACTGACAACAGATCTAATACTTCTTCTATAGCTTCCTGCAAGTTAAACGAAATTTCTTCAAGCTCTAGCTGACCAGCCTCTATCTTAGAAAAGTCCAAGATGTCGTTGATGATAGCAAGCAGCGTCTCGCAGCTAGAACGAATAGTAGAAGCAAACTCGCGTTGCTCAGTCGTAAGTTCAGTCTCTAACAGAAGACTAGTCATCCCCACTATTGCGTTCATCGGAGTGCGAATCTCATGGCTCATATTAGCCAAAAAATCACTCTTAGCTCGTGCAGCTTCTTCGGCAGCCTGCATTGCCCTCTGCAAAGCATCACGCATCTTGCGCTTTTCTGTCATATCGCTCACTATGCCAAGTATGTACTCTATCCTGCCGCTACTATCGGCAAGCCCCACGGCAGACAGTCGCACAACTATGCATGAGCCATCTTTACGTATTGTCTCGATTTCCACTTCGATTAGCCGCTCACCTGCAAGAAGTCTGTCAATGTACCCTTGCACTTCAGCGCTTACGTTTTCAGCAACTATCCACTTTGCCGCACCAGACGTTATCTCTTCTTCGGTCCAACCATAGATTTGCTCAGCCGCCTTGTTCCATCGCAGTACCGTCCCATCCGGCCTAAAAATGACTATTCCTAGCGGTGACGCCTGTATTATCGTATTCAGCCGATGATTTGCAGCAAGTAGTTCCCTTTCAAGCCTCATCCGTTCAGAGATATCAAGCGAAATACCTCCCAAAGTGGTACCTTCTTCAGTCGGTATAGGAAACTTAACAGATAACAGATACTTTTCACCTTCGGGAGCCAAGAATGATTCGACGAACTGCATAGGAGATAAAGCTTCAAGCACTCGACGGTCATTTTCTTGGAAGACCTCAGCAAAACTCTGAGAAAAGATTTCCCTGTCAGTCTTGCCTAATATTTGCTGGGCACTAAATCCAGCAAACTTGCCGATCATTCGATTGACATAAACATACCGGCCGTCTTTGTCTTTCATGTAACTCAAAGCCGGCAAGTTCACCATGAACGCCTCAAATAACCTCTCTGAACGCTGCAATTCTGCTACCTTTATAGACAAAGCAGCAGTTTGTTCTGCAACTTTTGCTTCGAGTTCTAGGTTGATCTTGCGCAGCGTCCGCACGCGCAAAAACAACACCCCACCAACAAGCACTGGAACAGCCAAAATGTATACAACGACTGCTTGCCGGCTTTTCCACCACGGCACATATAGTCGCAGGTGACGAGAGACTCCTACAGTGCTCCACTTGCCACCAGGCCTGCGGGCAAGCAGTTTAAAGACATAGTCACCAGGAGGCAGATTAGTGTAGCTCACATACCGGCTGCTATTACGCCTCTCTCTCCAGTCACTGTCAAAACCTTCGAGTTTATAGCGAAATACAATCTTTTCCGGCGAAGTAAAAGATGGACAACCATAGTGAAACTCTATCCTAGACATATCAGCAAGAAGTTCGATATCGCTAGAAAAGTCAAACTTCATGCCATCCACTACTAAAGATTCTATGAAACACTTCGGAGGCATCAACTCTTCCGCCGAGTGAGCTAACTCAATACTAACAAGCCCTTTTATAGTAGGAAACCAAAGCCTACCATCTGGAGTTTTGCAGCCAGCAGGTTGAAACCACCTGCTGCACTGTTCGCTTACCATGCCATCTTCGCGACCATAACTTACGATATCAAGAGAAGTAGACCTATGGCTAAAAAAAGCTTCAAGGTTATCTTTCGCAATTCTGTAGATTCCTCGCGGAGAACTGAACCAGAGGTTGCCCAGACCGTCATCCAGTATCTGATTAACCGATTCTGCTAGCAGGCCATCTTTACGAGTAACGTTATAGAAATTGCCGTTGCGCAGGACACTTAGACCCGTATCGGTACCTATCCAGAGCGTCCCATCGGTATCTAGATAAAGTGCCCAGACCTTATTACCAACAAGCCCATCGGCTGTAGTATAGTTTTTGAAACCGTTACCATCATAATGACTTAGGCCTGCACCATCGGTACCTATCCACAGTCCCCCTTGCCCATCATCTATGATTACAATGACGACGTTGCTTGCCAGCCCATCTGCAACAGTTAAGTTGTCCACTTGGCTTTCATCCGAGCTACCACTCAGTCTGTATATTCCGTGACCGTCTGTACCTACCCAAAGTGCTGAGCCGCTGCTATGTATCGTTTTGATTGTCTTAGCCTTTACTGAAGGGTACAGCTTAAAGGCTTTTCCATCAAAACTACAAAGTCCAGCATCGTAAGTGCCTATCCAAAGCAAGCCATCTTCTGCTTCCAAAAGAGAATTGATTTTGTTACTAGGTAACCCATCTTTAATCGTATAGTTCTTAAAGACGCCGTCTTTAAACCTACTCAAGCCTCCGCCAAAAGTCCCTATCCACAGCCCTCCCTGCTGCGAGGGAGTCACAGGGCAGACTAAGTCGAAAGCTAGACCTTCCCTAGTTGTGTAGGAAGTAAACACTCCCTCACGCAAGGCATAGAGAGCTCCAGGCAGGCCTAACCAGAGATTACCTTCGCTGTCGGCAAACATAGCTCCTACAGAACTGTCTGGCAATCCATCTTCGACACCTAGCGACTCGAAGCGCCCACCGACAAAACGATTCAAGCCTCCCGCAGTAGTTCCTATCCAGAGAGCATTATTGTGCCAAAGCACTTTCAATAGCTGGTTTGAAGAGAGTCCATCAGCAGTAGTGTAGTTTTTGAACTTACCTTCGCTGTAACTTGAAAGTCCGCCATCATGTGTCGCTATCCAGAGCCTCCCCGATGGATCCTGGCACACCGAACGAACATCATTACCAGCCAAGCCATCTTCAGTAGAAAAGACGGTGAACTTGCCGTCATATTTGACTAGACCAGCACCATATGTAGCAAGCCACAGGGTACCATCATCGCTCTCGTAGAGAGACCATATATCGGCGTTAGGTAAGCCATCCTTAGCAGTATAAGTAGATACGACTCCATTCCTAATTCGATGAAGCCCACCTTGGTAAGCTCCATCCATAACTGTCGCCACCCAAAGCGTACCATCTCTAGCTTCATACACCGATTTGACTAAGTTCGTAAGAAGGCCATTTTTTGTCGAATACTCCTGCGAGAACTTCCTATTTCGATAGGTCAGCAGTCCTCCAGTAGTACCTATCCAGAGCGTACCGTCGGCAGCGACACAAAGCGATGTTATGTTCTCCGTAGGAAGGACTTCTACATTTGCGGTATTAAAAACTTCGAAGACCATGCCGTCAAAGCGCATTAGTCCGGCTTCAGCAGTACCTATCCATATGTAGCCGTCTGGCGCCTGTGCAAAGGCGGTAACTGCGGCAGAGCCCACTAAAGTCTCAAACGACACGGTTCGCCGTGCAAGTTGACCTAGCGTTCCTGCAAATGCAACATGGACAAAGAAACAGGCAAGCAGAAGCACTCTAAACATAAACCTTGCAACCTACCGCAAAGGTTAAATATACCAAACACACAGGCTTTCAAAAAGTCATATACAACAGAGGCGGATATGAAGCTCCTGCTTGACGAGAAGAAAGGGAGTTCATGGCCCTGAGAGCTTAAAACTCCTCGAGCAAATGTCGAAAGTCCCAAACTTTTATTACTTGGTCGTAGCCACCTGTAGCCACTTGTTCCTCGCTAGGAGAGAAGACCGCTGCCATCACTGCCCCCTCATGGGCTTCTACACTCACGAGGAGCTCACCCGTGGCAGTATCCCAAACTTTCACTACCCCCTCCCAGTCTCCAGAAATCAGATAATCACCCGTAGGCGAGAAATCGAGCGCACGTATCGCTCCTTCGTGTCCTTTCAGCACAGTAAGCTGAGCTCGAGTAGCCATATCCCAGAGGATTATCTCACCCTCTTTGCCACCAGTAGCTAGTATGTAATCTACAGAAGTAGAAATCACGTTAACGCAGTGTTCTAGACAAGAAATGACGCCTACCTCGCTAGCAGTTGCTACGGACCAAAATCTTATAGTTCCATCTACGCCACCAGAAACTATCAGCTGGCCATCTTTAGAAAACTCTACGTCTTCGACCAACTTAGCATGTCCTGCAAATTGGGCTAGTTGTTTTGCAGAGTCTACTTCCCACAAATCTATGTTATCCTCGTTTGCAACCGCAACAAAGCGACCTTTCGGAGAAAAAGCCACTGCCCGTAGAGCACCGGTATACTCATGCAGCTTCTTCAGTTCAGCTTCCTTCTGCAAACTCCAAAGCCTTAGAGAACCATCTGAACTGGCTGAAACCACTATCAAACCATCGGGAGACACCGCAAGCGAATTAACTGCCAACTCGTGGCCAAGCAGAGTTCCTATAGCCTGCATTTTTTGTAGATCCCATATCTTTATCACTCCGTCGGAACTACCGGAGACCATTCGCTGTCGTCCAGGCACATAACACATAGCTCTTATCACATGTTCATGCCCAAGCAGTTCACCTGCCAAAACTAACTCTGCAACTTGTCCAGACTGTAGTCTTCTCAGCAGTTCAGCCTCACTATCAAGTTCGCTAGGGACTCTATTAAGCCCATCTGGCAGAGTTCGTTGTCCATCTCCAACCGATTGACTAGGAGAAGGAGTCATCAGCGAAGTGTTTTGTCTCTGCATTACCTTATCGACATCGACGCCACCTACTAGCTTGGATTCAGAGTGCACTGCAGAATGTAGCTCCTCATACAACTGTCTGACCGTCTGTTGACGCGCGTGCCTACTCTTAGACAATGCTTTCATCACTACTTCTTCCACTTTCGGCGGTATGTCCTTACGCCTCAAACTCAGCCGCTGCGGAGGATCTATAGCGTGCTGTATTATCACCGCCGAAGGGGTAGGGGCATCAAACGGGACTTGACCACATAGCATTTCATATAGCATCACGCCTAGCGAATACACATCAGACCTGGGATCCAGATCTTCACCTTTGCACTGTTCAGGAGACATATAGTGAGGCGTGCCCATAACAAGACCTGGCCCTGTCAGTGAATTTAGCTTCTGTCCCGATGTCTCTTTGAGTTTTGCTATACCAAAGTCAACTACTTTGACCGTTTCAGTGCCGAACTCATTCACTTCTATTACTATATTGTCTGGCTTAAGGTCTCTATGTATTACACCAGCGTTATGTGCTGCTTGGACTGCCTCGCAGACAGGCTTTAGCAACTGCAATACTCGCTCAGGGGACAGGTAACCGTGTTTCTCTATCTCTTCGCGCAAAGATCTTCCGGTAAGTAGCTCCATAGCAAGATACGCTCGACCACTTTGCAAAACTCCAAAATCATAAATAGTGATCACGTTCGGATGGTTGAGCCGAGCTGCAGCACGTGCTTCACGCCGAAAGCGCTCTAAAGTCTCTGAACTAGAAACAAAATCAGGCAACACTACCTTAAGCGCTATGACGCGATCCAGCTCCAGATGCGTCGCACGATAGACCGTACCCATTCCACCTTGCCCTATCAGAGCATCTATACGATATTTGCCATCCACGATCCGCTCGCCCGGAAATGCCTCTAACAGATAAAAACCTTCCTTGCTGCAACGCTCCTCGGCATCCTCGTAGCAATTTTTACATACAGGACAGTATTTCATAGCGGATTTGTCGGAAAAAGATTCTCGTACCAGTTTACCATATGCTCTTGCATCGGAAACAGTACTTTCCTAACGAATTACAAGTGAAAGCGGCCTACAGCCCACCACTTCCTTCGGTTGGGGGCAATTTTTCACCAAGACTATCTCCGAAAGTATAGCCAGCGCTATCTCTTGAGGCGTGCGGGCTCCTATATCGAGCCCTATAGGAGCATAAAGCTTATCAAGCAGTTCTTTGGCAAAACCCTCGGCCAGCAGCTTATCCTTGACTAGCCGAACTCGCCTACTGCTACCAATCATACCTATATAACCTGGTCTCGTCTTTAGCAAAACCCTAAGACAACTTTCATCATGGCTATGGCCTCGCGTAACTATTACGCATGCAGAAGACTCGGAAACGTCTAGCTGGCTAAGTACTTCGTAAAAATTTCCTACTAGCAGAGTTATACGTTCATCAGGAAAAAACCGTCTACTAGCAAACTCAGCCCTGTCATCCACGACAACAACTGCGTATTCTAACACGAGCGCCATCTGCGCTAACGCACGCGCTATATGTCCAGCACCGCAAATAACTAGCCTAGGTTTGGGCAATAGCAGCTCTACCACAATCCGGGCTGGAAACAGCTCGCCGAGAGCCTCAAGCGGAATAACCCTAACATCCTCAACCACTGTATGCTCATCTAGGTAGCGACATAGCTGTTCGTCTAGCCTTTCATTCCCTAGCGAACCAAGCCGACGGCCATCTTCAAACACTAACAGCCTAGCCCCAACTTCCAGACCAGCAGCCGCTTCTATAACAGTAGCCGAGATTACCCGCTTGCCACAAGCTAACGCACGGTTTAACTCATGCAAATGCTCAGCATGCATCACCCTTGAGAACTACCGGTACCGTCTTAAACAAAATCTTTATGTCAAGCCATAGCGACCAGTTTTCTATGTAATAGATATCAAGCTTGACCATCTGCTCGAAATTCAACCTGTTGCGTCCAGAAACCTGCCACAGACCAGTTATACCCGGCTTGACCTGAAAACGTGCTCTATGCCATTCCTCATAATGCTCAACTTCATAAGGAATAGGCGGACGAGGGCCAACGAAGCTCATCTCTCCTTTGAGAACATTCAATACTTGCGGCAGTTCATCAAGGCTGTACTTTCTGATAAACGCTCCAACACGAGTAATGCGTGGATCATCTTTGACTTTACCGTAAATTGGCTTTTCCGCAGTACCTTGGTTAGCTGCTTCACCTCTGATCGTCTTCTCCATAAGTTGTCTATGAAGAGACTCGTCCGAGTTGTGGTACATCGAGCGAAACTTGTAAGCCCGAAAAATCCTCCCGTCCATTCCCACGCGCTCCTGAGCGTAAATTGCAGGCCCGCGTGAATCAAGTTTTATCAGCAGCATCACCGCAAGCCATACCGGCGCACCAAACACTATAGCTATAACAGATAGAACCAAGTCCATGGCACGCTTGAGAAAGCGATTTGGCCCGCGCAACGGTTCTTCGAAAAGTTTTATCATAGGCAGCGAGCCTACTTGCTCGACACCCGTCTTCCTAGGCAAGCAGTTAAACAAGTTTGGTACAACACGAAAGTCTACCCTGTGTTTGCGACCACACTTCATTATCGCTTGAAAGATCAGGTCCGGGCTAATGCGCTCATCCGTAATCAGCACCTCGCGTATGGCATACTGCCGCGCAAGTGCAGGCAAATCCCTAAAACTCCCTAAAACAGGTACACCTTCGAACACCTTAGGCTGCGGCTCACCATCAGCAGTAAGCACGCCAACTACGCGGTAGCCCAACCTAGGCCGCTCTAGCAATTCGCCTATGCACACCTCTGCATTCTTGCCCGTACCAACCACCAGCGTAGGTATTAGATTTCCCGACCAGCGCCTGTAAATAGTCTGTGCTGTCCTCAAAAAAAATCTAATCAAGAACAAAGCAGAAAAGACTAAACCCCAATCATAGATAAAAACCAGCCGCGAGTAAGAAAAGTCCCGAAATTCGACGCCCCCTCGGTAAAGAAAGGCAATCGAAGTGATTACAAGCGACCCTACGGTAGTAGCTTTTAATATGTTGATGAAGTCTTGTATGATAGAAAATTCTCCACGTAACCGATATAAATCGTAGTGGCGCAGCAACAGAATCCTAACGAACGGAATAAATATAAGCACGCTGAAATAAGGTCTAAAATTGTCTGTTATATCTGCAGGGAAAATCTTACCTACGGGAACTACAAATACAGGCTCGCCCTGCCTCAACCAATATGCCAAGACAAAACTTCCCGCACTTGCCACCAGATCCAGCAGTATCACCAGAGCTACACATATCGGCAACAGATACTCCTCGTATTTCAAATACTTGCCAAGCTCTATAGGTGCTGCCGTATCTATCGCAACCGTTGCCTTTTCCAAGCTCAACTCCTGAGTCTATAGATAACCCAAGCTAAAGCATAAAGCATCCACGCCTGCGACCAGCGTAAATAAGCTATCCGATTGATGTACAAACGTCGGCGCTGAAAATAAAAATAGCCTTTATTCTTGTCATACATATGCCGTAATGTCCACTCCAAGAGCCGATTGAGCTGAGCTTCTGCATCAGGTATGTATTCAGATAACCTAGCATACGTCACAAGTGCCTGAGCACAGCTATGAATATCTATCGGATAGGTCGAGTTATGATAATACTTAGGTGTACCATCAGCAAGGAAGAAGTGTCGGCAATAAAACCGTAATCCCCTCTCCAATACAGAGCTCCACTCAGCTTTTTGGCAAGCCGTTATGACGTCGGCAAGCGATACAAGAACAAACCCCGTGTGAAAACTGTCTATCCATTGCTGATTCGCTGCCATACCGTATGGCCAAGACCCATCTGAAGCCTGACGGCGAATGCTAAACATTGCGGACTTGACAGCAAACTCAACATAACTTCCACAGTTAACATAACGAGACGTACGCGCAAGCAATGCTGCACCCAAAAGGTTAGCATTATGCACTTGAGTATTGTCAAGAGGCGTATAGCTAAAACACAGTTCATCACCACTGATTTTATAGTTGAGAAACTTGAGCAAAAATTCACACGCCGAGATAGCTATTTCCAAAGACGAAGGCTCACTACAAACTTCGTAATGTTCAAGCCAAGCATCCGCTACAAATGCCGTACATACGATCGACGGAGTACGTGCAGGTAAGTAGAACGCCCTCGATTGCCAAGCGAAACTATAGCCCCAACAGAAGTAATCACCGTAGCCTGGCGAACGTAAGACATAGAGCCGCTTGAGCAATTCCTCAGCCTGTTGCCTGTAATGTTGCTTTCCAGTTACTCTATACACCATCAGTAATGCCCGTGCCGCCAAGCCCAAAGCTTTGGGATTTTCTTGCTTCTTTATACCAACCAGCTTCCTGAAATTTATTGGTGAACGCTTAAAGAACTGTGTCCAAGCTATCCTAAGATACTTCGGAAAGTACCTGCAGATAGGACTAGACAGTCCGTCGTAAGGGTCATACCCCCTCCATTGTTCAGCAATACAAAGCTCAAGAAGCCGGTCAAATAACAGCTCACAGTCCATATTCACTCATTGATATCGGCATCGGCAATCCACGACGCAAGCTCTCTAGTATCTTGAAAGTGGTTAAAGTCGTAGCAACTATCGACCGCATAGGAATAGGCGCTTGTCCGCCCTTTATCACAGCTTCGATGAATGCTCTAACCTCAGCACTATGCCCTTTGTCTTGCGAGCCGCCGCCTAAGCTTCTACTGCCACCATTTTTAAAAAACAAAGCAGCTCTAAAATCATCAAGCACAGCTACTGAACCATCCCCAAAAAGCTCCAAGCGCTCCTTCGGAAAACTCTTATCCCCTATAGCTATATAACTTATGTTCCCAACAGACCCATCAGAAAACTTCAGATTGATCTCTACTGTGTCCTCATCCGTCGCTTTCTGAGAGCCACTGCTTATACATTCAGCATAAACCTTGACCGGTTCAGACTCCGTAAGGTGTTGCATCAGGTCGATAAAGTGACATACCTCCCCTCGAATCCGCCCGCCACCTTGCACCGGATTTTGTATCCAATTGTCCCTCGGTATAAAACCAGCATTTACTCGATAATTGATACAGTAAGGGCCTGCTTTCTTGCCAAGTGCTTTTTTTATCTCTGCCACTAGCGGTGCAAATCGTCTATTAAAACCTACCATCAGCAACGGACAACCAGCTTGCCTCCAGGTTTCTACTATCCTGCGCAGCTCGTCTTCTTCCAAGCATAGCGGCTTCTCCACAAAGACGGCTTTCCCAGCACTCAAAGCCTCACATACAAGCCGTGCGTGGCTGTCATGGCGAGTAGCTATGAACACCGCAGCAGTTTCAGAATCAGCCATTACCTGCTGTGACGAAGTCGTACAAAAGGCAAAACGAAACCTTTCAGCAACATTTTTTGCTGATACACCGCTTGAGTTTGCTACCCCTCTTAACACTACAGCAGCACTATCACGCAGATGAGGTAACAAGCTCGCCGTAGCAAAGCTGCCCGCTCCTATAAATCCTACGCCTATCTTACCTGCATCACATACCCGCCTTGACGCATGCTTTGTCTCTATCCGCAAGCACTGCTCCGGCGAGTCCGAATACTCCAACAAGACACCGCAAACAGGGCTGGCCTTCACCTTGCCTAGAATTAGGTCATATGCCTCAGCAGCCTGATCCAACCTATAACGATGAGTCGTGAGCTCGCCAACGCGCAGTTTGCCTACTGCCATCAATCTTAATGCCTCTTCCATGTTACGCTTCTCTGTCCAGCGAACATACCCTATGGGATAGTCCAAACCAAACTCCTCATAAGCAGGATCATAACGCCCCGGACCATATGAGCGCGATAACTTGAGCTGTAACTCTTTCATGTAAAAATGCTCACGGGGTATGTCCATAGCTACAGCTCCAACTACTACTATGCAGGCACGGTCACGAGCTACCTCTGCGGCCACTTTCACCGGATCATTGCTCGAAGTACTAGCAGTGATGATGACAGCATCGAAACCGCGACCAAAAGTAAACACCTCCGCCATACGGCGGACGTCGTCAGAACGCAACACGGCTTCTTCAGCACCGCTTCGCTTGGCTAGTTCGACAGCAGCTATGTCAATATCTATGCCAAAAACCCTGCAGCCAGCCGCTGACAGAACCTGCACCGTAAGCTGCCCTATAAGCCCTAGACCTATGACAGCTACAGCCTCGCCTATCTGTACCTGCGCCTGTCTAACACCTTGAATAGCTATCGCAGCAAGCGTAGTATATGCGGCATCAGCAAGGGATACTCCTTCAGGAACCCGCGCACAGAGATTTACAGGCACAAAGTTTATCTCGGCATGAGAGGCATAACCAACTCCAGCGCAAGCCACACGTTCACCTACACGGAAACTATCAACACCCTCAGCAACTTCGATTACCGTGCCAGCACTACTGTACCCAAGTGCTCTTACCGTCTCTAGTCTTGCCATGACCTTCTCATAAGTACTTCTAAAACCCTCGCGCCTTAGTGAGTCAATTACTTGAGCTACAAGATCAGGCCGTTGACGAGCCTTACCAAGCAGCGAACTCTGTGCTACTGCCACCGTAGAACGCTCTGTACCAGCACTGATGAGAGAATATGCTGTGCGCACTAGCACACCACCAGGCCGTAATACCGGCGGCGGCAGCTCCTCTACTTTAAGCTCACCCGTCTTGAAATTCTGCACAACCTGCTTCATAACTCCTCCAAAAGGCGTGCATTCTAGCACAGCAGTAATTTAGATCCATACTGAACCGGAGCATGGAATCGACAAACCTGTTCTCTACAAGGAGAATCAACAAGCCAGATACAACGTCTTCTGAGATTATCTACAGAGGGCAACCAACGGGACTCATCTTAGAAGGACTTATACTAGAACAGCAATTTGCCTGTAAGAACGGCTATCTTCTGCTACTTACAGATGACTGCCCCTTCGAAGAAGGCTTGCATATCCACCTTCTGAACTTCGAACTACAACACCTAGACACTATAAATATGGGGAAAGCCTATCTACCAGGCATGCTGCAAAATGTTACATCATCGAACGAAACCCTGAATTTCAGTTTTTTTGGCGATGATAGTTGGCAACTACGCGTACTGCAGCAGCCGCGCTTTCGAATCTCACCCTACAGTGGTAGCTGGGCGACGTTTTTCTTTCCCCTCCACCGTCCTCTTAGATTCGCTTTTAAGCCGAACTACCTGCGCTTAGAAGGAACGGTCTACTCTAAATACGGAGTGCTAAGGTTTAGCTTTTAACTTCTTTTCTAGTCCTTTCAAGTCGAGCTCTGAGATAGCCTTCCTGAAAATGTCTTCCGTAAGTCTCGAATTAATCGAAAGTTGCCCAACATCCCCAAGAATAATATTGCACAACCTTAGCCCACTGTAGGACACATATATTTCAAGGCTTTGATAACCTTGTATCAGTACCGGACGCTCGTATCCGACATCTCCTTCTCGAGTAGGACGGTTTTTATAATGCTCAGCAAGTGCCCGTAGCTGCTGCGGCGAAGCCATAGCGCCTCCTTTGCGCAACTCCAACCGCAAGCCGTCAGTATACTCAGCAGCAGCTACATAACCGGTTCCAGATCCCGTAAACTCTACCTTAGAACGCCTAAGCCCTGCCAGCATCGGAGGAAACAGCTCTTCCGCAATACGAGAGTCTCCAGCAGAGGCTACAGGCTCTTGTCTCAAGGTAATGCGTCCACGTGCCTGTGCCTTAGCCAAGCTAGCTATTGATAGAAGAATGAGTAATACTGTCAACAATTTATCCGACATACAATCTCCTTATCAAGCCGCAAGCGCACATTTGCGATAGATCTGAGCAAGCAAACGATATACTCATGCGCCCGCAAGATTTTACCCTTAGCAACTTTGAAAACACCTGTGGAGTTATAAGATGATAGCAAAAGGGATAGAGATTAAGCCACCTTCTGGAAAATTAGGTGTGCTACTAGTAGGTCTTGGCGCTGTCAGCACGACCGTCATAGCAGGCGTCGAAGCAATCCGAAAGGGACTTGCTAAACCGATAGGAAGTCTAACGCAAATGGCTACAATCAGACTCGGAAAGCGTACCGAAGGTCGTTCACCCAAGATTAAGGATTTCGTGCCACTTGCTGAACTCGATGACCTCATATTCGGCGCTTGGGACATATTTGAGGAGAATTGCTACGAAGCAGCGTTACATTGTGGCGTATTAGAAAAAACCTTGCTCGAACAGCTGCGACCAGAACTAGAGTGCATAAAGCCGATGCGCGCAGTATTTGACAAAAACTATGTAAAGCGCCTAAGCGGCACCAACGTCAAAACAGCAAATAACAAGCGTGAGCTAGCCGAAATGCTCATAGCTGACATCGAGCAGTTCAGAAAGCTCCATGGCTGCACACGTCTAGTAATGATATGGTGTGCGTCTACTGAGGCATATCTGAAGCCCTCAGCAGTGCACCAGTCAATAGAAACTTTCGAGAAAGCACTTGAAGAAAACAGCCCTGAAATTGCCCCTTCGATGATCTACGCCTATGCTGCTATTAAATCACGCATACCGTTCGCAAATGGTGCTCCAAACCTTACGGTGGACATTCCGGCACTGACGAACCTTGCCATCAAACTAGGTGTTCCCATCTGTGGTAAAGATTTTAAGACTGGCCAAACGCTGATGAAGACTATCGTAGCTCCCGGTCTGAAAAGCCGTATGCTCGGTCTAAGCGGCTGGTACTCAACTAACATTCTAGGCAACCGTGACGGCGAGGTGCTTGATGATCCAGAATCGTTTAAAACTAAAGAGGAATCTAAGCTCTCTGTGCTGGAGTATATCCTACAACCGGAAGTTTATCCCGAACTCTACGGTGACTTCTCGCACGTAGTCAGGATAAATTACTATCCACCTCGAGGAGACAACAAAGAAGGTTGGGATAACATAGACATCTTCGGCTGGCTCGGCTATCCTATGCAGATAAAGATCAACTTCTTGTGCCGTGACTCGATACTTGCCGCACCAATAGCGCTAGACCTAGCGCTGTTTCTGGATCTGGCGCAACGCTGCGGTATGTACGGCATACAAGAATGGCTCAGCTTTTACTTCAAAAGTCCGATGACCGCACCTCAGCTTTATCCCGAACATGACCTCTTCATACAGCTTATGAAACTTAAAAACACGCTAAGACACATACGAGGTGAGGAGTTAATCACTCACCTAGGGCTCGAATACTATGACTAATGCACAACCTACTGTATTACCCCAAAGGCGTGCCTTACTGAAAACAGGCACGCCGGCCTCTCTAAAAATCTACAAAGCCCTACGAAGAGCTGCTCGCGTACCTAAAAACTGCTTTAGAGAGCCACAAAAGTTTCTACTGGAGACCCTATATATAGCCTAAAACTCCGCAGTCTGATATAATGTCTCGCAAAACTCAAGACGGCCAAAAATGCCAAAAGATCGAGGCCTTGAGTGACTTTCTTGTCGGGCAAACATCGCTTACTCAAAATCAAGCTGTTACACCAAAACTGCACTTTATTGAGAAAGGTAGCCCCTTTATGAACATTACTCGGCGTCCAGCAAGATGCAGAACACAAAAGGTAGGAGAAGTAAACATAGTCAAACTGACAGGTCGGCTCACGCCTGACGAACAAGAAGACCTACTACTCAAGACCGTAAACAAGCTTGTAAGCGAAGGTGAGAAGTTCTTCTTGCTTGACCTAAGTGGAGTTAATTATATCAACAGCACCGGCGTAGGTTCGTTGATACAGTGTCTTAAGACCGCACAAGATGCCGACGGTGACCTCAAGTTGCTCAATCCTTCGCAAGCTGTATCACAAATAATCCAGGTGTCGAAACTGGATAGTATCTTTAAATCCTATACCGATCTGGATAGTGCGGTATCTAGCTTTAAAAACCCAGAAAAGCGTACTTCTTCTCGCAGCCGCAAAAGCAACCCTGAAGAATAGGAACTTCTATCGTACCTAGGGCGTTTGAAAAGGTCATGAAGAAAGTAATACCCATCATTATCAGTATAGCCATAGCGACAGCAATTTATAAAATCACTTTCTCGAGCAGCACAACAACCTCGGTCTCACCCGAAAAGTACAGGAACCGTGTCCGAGCAAGCCAGTTAAGCCGGCAAACTCCCTCTTCGTCAAACGCAGCCGTCAAAGCTGACTCTTCCAACTCAGCATTAGCTCTACCACTAGATATCCTTAAGCGTTCCATACCTGAAGTCAAAGTTAGCAGAAACATCTTCGAGTATCCACCTCCGCCGCCTCCGCCACCTCCGCCACCACCTAAGCAACCTACAATACAGCTATATTCGGTCAGCCCTACCTCCGTATACGCAATGACGAAATCTTTTGAGCTGACAGTGCGCGGCAGCGGATTTACAGAAGAGAACCGAATCTACGTCAACGGTAATCCGTTGGTAGTAAAAACGAAGTTCGTTAGCTCCTCGGAACTGAAAGCAGACTTTCCACAACATTTGTTCACTTCACCAGGGCAGTTTAGGATAGAAGTCAAAACGCCAGGCAAAGAAGAAGAGTGGTTTTCTATACCGCTCAACTTAACGGTATTACAACCACCATCGCCCAACTACAAAATGCTAGCCTATATTGCAGAGGCAAACGGTGCTAATCCACAAGCACTGCTACAAGATGGGAACAAGACTTTGACCGTAGTCGTAGGACAGCGCCTCGGTATCTTCACAATAACGTCTATTACACCGCAAACAGTCGAGTTTGAAGATATAGCTACTGCCGTAGGAGTAAAACACACGATAAGGCTGCCAGAAAATCCAAACTCAGGAAGTAGCGTAAGCAGCTCTTTGCCCTACCAACCAATCTACCAAACAGAATATATACCCGTCGCTACTGCTTCATCAGCTCCCGAAGCTAATCCACAACTACAGGAATACGACACAGGCGACTACAAGCATGAAGCCACTCCAATTGATCCTCGACAGATAGAAGAAAATAGGCGCCGGTTTCGGGAAATAATCCAACAGCGCCGTCTCATGGGAGGTCAGTCACAAGGAGTAATCCTAGAAAGGATACAAAATTAAAGTTTAAGTACCAAAGTTTTAAGCTCCGTCATCTCTTCTATCGCATACCGAATACCCTCGCGGCCAGTTCCAGATTGCTTCACTCCTCCATAAGGCATATGCTCAGCCCGATAAGTAGGAATATCTCCAACTACTAGCCCACCTACGTGCAGGTTTTCATAAGCTTTAAAGATATTACCTATATCCTTAGTAAATAACCCAGCCTGTAGTCCATAAGGGCTATCGTCGACAAGCTGTAGCGCTTCGTCAAAATCGTCATAAGGCGCGACAGTTACTACGGGAGCGAAAGCTTCACAGGTGTTAATTCGTAGTTGCGGAGCAACATTGACAAGCACCGTAGGCTCTATAAAACTCTTCTGACGCCGTGCACCGCAAAGTACTTTTGCACCCTGCTCAACTGCTTCCTTTATCCAAGTTTCAGCACGTATTGCCTCAGCTTCGCTGATCATAGGTCCTATATCGGTAGTTTCATCCCGAGGATCGCCTAACTTAAGCCCCGCTGTAGCTGCTAGCAAACACTCCAAAAATTGTTCGTACACCGGCCGATGCACATATACTCTCTGAACAGAAATACATATTTGTCCAGAGTAGGCAAAAGCACCGGCAGCACACCTCTGAGCAGCTGCATCAAGCTCAGCATCTGAATGCACTATGACAGCAGCATTACCGCCAAGCTCCAACACGACGCGCTTTTCTGCGGCAAGCTGCTTGAGCCGCCAACCTACGGCTGCGCTACCTGTAAAAGACAGCATTTTCACCCTCTTGTCAGTCACTAACAGAGTAGCTACCTCATTGCTGCAAGGTAACACGGAAAGCGCAGCAGCCGGCCAGCCTGCCTTCAGAAGTACCTCGGCAAGCGCCAGAGCAACCAAAGGTGCCTGCGGTGCCGGCTTAATCAAGACCGGATTGCCAACAGCTCCAGCCGGAGCTACTTTGTGCGCTATCAGATTGAGCGGAAAATTAAATGGCGTAATCGCAGTAACCGGACCTATGGCAAAGCGCCGAACAAGAGCTAAGCGTCCCTCAGATGCAGGTTCGAGATCGAGCGGCAGCAAATCACCAGAAAGCCGTTTTGCTTCCTCAGCAGCTAGGGTAAAAGTCTGTGCTGCTCTGGCTACCTCAACACGAGCAGCCTTCAGGGGCTTACCTACCTCGCTGACTATTAACGCGGCAAAATCTTCCGATCGATGAAGAAGCTCTTCTGCCACGTTTGCAAGTATCCGAGCTCTTTTATAACTCGGTAGCTTTGCAAAAGCCTCAGCCGAGGCAGCGGCGGCAGAAATCGCATCTTCAACCTGCTGCCTAGACGCAAGGTAAGTACGTGTAACTTCTCCCGTAAACTCTGACCTACGCTCTAGCTGCTCGCCTTCGCGGGACCACGCACCAGCTACCAGTATTGGCCGCTCCACTACTTTTTCCTCTCAGGCAAACGATAGTTTTTGAAACGCTCCCTAAGCACTTTTTTATCAAACTTACCGACACTCGTCTTCGGAATCTCTTGTATAAACTCGACAGCATCGGGCAACCACCAAGAAGCAAAACGACCGCGCAGATATTCTATCACTTCCTCATCTGTCAGTGTCTCGCCTGCTTTCAGCACAACACAAGCTAACGGCCGCTCGACCCATTTCTCATGAGCAACAGCTATTACAGCAGCTTCCTTGATCTTCGGATGTCCCATCAAAGCATTCTCCATATCCACACTAGAAATCCACTCACCACCACTCTTTATCAAGTCCTTAGTGCGATCGCAGATGGTGATGTACCCCTCAGAGTCAATCGTCACGACGTCGCCAGTCGAAAACCAACCGTCCTGAAAGGCTTCGGCACGCTCTGTGGTGTTGTAATAAGCGCTAGCTACCCAAGGGCCGCGTACCTGCAGCTCTCCTAGCGTCTTACCATCCCAAGGCACTTGGCGGCCACTTTCGTCCACCGCACGCACCTCTATTCCCGGAGCAGGTATACCTTGCTTCAGTCTGATGGCCAACTGCCGTTCGTAGTCCCAACTGCGCATATGCTGCTTAAGCTTGGCTATCGAGCCAAGCGGCGAAGTTTCTGTCATTCCCCAAGCTTGAATTACGGGTATGCCATACTTCGAATCAAAGTAGCGCATCATCGCTTCTGGTACAGCCGAGCCACCTATTATGATCTTCTTCAACCGGCTAAGATCTACCTGTGACTGTTCAAGCACTTGCATAACGCCCAGCCAGATAGTAGGCACTCCAGCAGTAATCGTCACTCCTTCCTCGACTATTGCTTTAAGTATCTCCCCGGGCTGCATAAATTGCCCCGGCATAACCTGCTTTGCTCCTATCATGGCGCAAGTGTAGGGTAGACCCCAAGCATTCGCATGAAACATCGGGACTATAGGCATACAGACGTCCTCTTCCGTAATTCCCATGCAATCAGCCATGGCACAAGTCAAAGTATGTAGATAGATCGAACGATGCGAGTATAACACTCCTTTAGGGTGCCCCGTAGTACCAGAAGTATAACAAAGCCCGGCAGCATCGTTTTCATCTAAATCCGGCCACTCAAAGTCGTCCTGTTGAGCAGCTAGCAACTGTTCATAAGCCAGGTCCTTGTCAGTAGCAGCAGCGTCATCCAACACTACGTACTGCTTCACAGTATTTAGATATGGCCTAAGTCGTTCTATAGCAGGACTAAACATAGCGTCATAGAACAGAACTTTGTCCTCTGCATGGTTTGCAATGTAGGCAAGCTGTTCTGGAGACAACCGGATATTCAGCGTATGTATTACTGCTCCAAGGCAAGGCACAGCAAAGTAAAGCTCCAAATGCCGAAAAGTGTTCCAGGCAAACGTAGCAACTCGGTCACCTTTACCTACACCCATTTTCCTCAGTGCAGCCGCAAGTTTTACCACGCGATCATAAAAATCGCTGTACCTGTACCGATGGTATCCACCATCTACCCTAGTAACTATCTCGTTGCTACCATAATACAAGCGCGCACGCTCCAGTATCATACGCACCGTCAGCGGCGTATTCATCATGAGTCCCTTCATACTCTAACCCCCTAAGACAAAAGTCTTACTGCAAGACGACCTTCATCTATTTGCTTTGCCGGTATAATATACCGCATCAACGATGAAGAAGAACAAAATCCTTATAGCACCAAGCGGCTTTAAAGAATCGATAAGTGCCACGGCTGCAGCCCAAGCAATAGAAGCTGGACTACGTGATGTTACAAACGACATCACCACGATTAAGGCTCCTCTAGCAGATGGTGGTAGCGGCACGGTGGACGCCATACTAAGTGCCGTAGGGGGAGAGAAGCTACAAGCACGCGTGCTAGACCCGCGTGGACGCCCTGTAATAGCCCGTTACGGACTACTAGCAGACGGCACATCAGCGGTGATAGAAATAGCTGCAAGCAGCGGGCTTGCGCTCCTTAGCAAGAGCGAACGTAATCCGATGCTTGCATCTAGCTATGGAACCGGACAACTAATCCTCAAAGCTGTGCAACGCGGTGCAAAGAGAATAATTCTTGGTATAGGCGATAGTGCTACTGTCGACGGCGGCATAGGCGCATTGCAAGCGCTAGGCGTAAGACTCCTCGATGTAAGGGGTCGCTGTGTAGGGCAGGGTGGTGGAGTTCTTCACCGTATACAAAACATCGACTTGACCACATTACACCCAGCGATCACAAAAGTAGAATTCATAATCGCCCACGACGTAGGTAATTCTTTGCTCGGCCAGTTTGGTGCAGCAGCAGTCTTCGGCCCCCAAAAAGGCGCTACTTCTGCCATGATACGTAAACTTGACGCTGGACTAGCTAATTGGGCAGCCGTACTTAAACGATTTTCAGGTATAGACGTAGCAGGTATGCCCGGTAGCGGCGCTTCAGGCGGTCTAGCAATCGGTTTTGTCGCCCTCTTTGGAGCTAAAATGCTTCCAGGCAGCAAGCTCATCTTTGAGTTCGGTAAGCTAGCAGAAAAGCTCGATGAATGCTTCTTAGCCTTCACGGCAGAAGGCACTATAGACCAGCAAACGCTCGCAGGTAAATCGCCTGGGCAACTTGCCCTGGAAGCAAAAGAGCGCTCGATACCACTGATAGCCTTCACAGCCAAATCCTCGCTCGACAAGGAACAAGCCGAGCAACATGGCTTCAGCGCTATAGTACCTATCATCGATGAAGTAACTACCTTCGAGAAAGCCATCAAAGCCGCACCAACATTGCTAAGAGCTGCAGCCTCAAGAACCTTCCAACTACTACTTATCGGACAAAAGCTTGGTCGATTCTGAAGAAATCTGCTCGGTAGCAAAATCCATCAAGGTTAGAAAACACGCAAATACGATAGGTCCCATCACAAGTCCTATCGGCCCAAAATACTTTATTCCTCCAAGCACGGCGAAAAACGCAACAAGCGTATGCAACCTCACTTGACTGCTCATTATTACCGGCCAGAGCAGATTGTCTATAGAGCTTACTACACCTATACCCCAAACAATCAGTACTATCCCTTTAACCGGACTTCCAGTAGCTATCAGCCAAATAGCCACTGGCACCCAAACTAAAAACGTACCAAGCAGCGGAATCATAGCAAGTAACACCATCAACACTGTCCATAGCAGAGTACCTGGTACACCAAGTATTACAAACATCAGCCCAGCCAAAAGCCCTTGAGCAGACGCCACGACAAACCTACCAATAAACGTAGCATTAATTACTCCAATTATCCGCTGCATTAGTAAAGTTTTTTGCTCACTATCTAGAGGTAAATGATAGATAATCCAATCGAGAAAATTATGACCATCTCGTAGCAGAAAAAATAATGTAAACAGAAAGAAAAAAAAGCTTCCTGGTACGGACAATGTATTCTTAAGTATGCTTGTAGCAGCATCTGCAGCAAATTTGGCGATGCGCTCAGTATTCTCTAGTACTGTCTGCCGCATGCTATCGCTAGATAAACCAACACGTTCTAGCATTTCTAGATCAGCTCTACCGGCCAACCAATCGTATATCGCTTCGACTTGTTGGGAATGCCGCGCTTCCTGATAAAGGTTTCTGATCTGCTGTACCAACTGTACTGCCAGAAATGACACAGGTATGATGACCACTGCAAAAGTTAGTGCAAGCCCCAGAGCAGCAGAGATATTTTTGTTCTTTATCCTCTTATCTAGGCGCCTCTGCAAAGGAGCTACAAAAATTGCCACCGTAATTGCCCAAAGAACTGGATTTAGGAAAGGAAGAATTATCTCAAATAGCAGGTAACCACTAGCTATTAGCAGCACTAGTACTGTTACATTTCTTACTGCAGAACTTTGTGATGAACTCATCATAAATCATTCAGCTTACGCGCTAGCTGAGAACACTCATCAATGAATTTCTGGAGTTGTTTAAACAATTCCTGACGAGGACGTAAGTAACTGCTAGCACGAAGTTTACGATAGCCTTTCTGTGAAGGAATGACGACTACGTTCACTCCATAAAGTCGCACGTTCCAATCTCCGTAATTAAAAGCTGTCGTGCTAAAAGGCCGCAGCTTAACCTCCAAGGCATAATCCACCGTCGGAGCATAGCCTTGCTCCTCAGGTAAGTCGTATACTTCTTGCTCCACGTAGTTAAACTCGTAGTCGACTCTGCCGTTTTTATCTACTACTACGCGCTCTTCCAGATACGCTGCCGGTAGCTGCTTTACTATGCTTGAGACAAAAACTTGCTGTGGACGAGCATTTATCCTGTTGCCAACTATGCTAAGCTGCGAACGCAAAAGCTGTAGCTCTTGCTCGGAAAAAGGCTCTACTGCGCCAGTCGGTTTGCGGAAATTAACCGATATCTGCTTAACAACAGAGCTGTCGAAACGTCTCTCATAGACGCAACTACGCCTATTACCCGCATCAAACAAGTCATAATAAGCACTTATCAAGTAAACGCCCGGCGAAAGACTTAAAAGACGCTCTGTTTCCATCTGCGCCGGAACAAAGACATATCCCCGACCAGCGGCATCCACAACAGCAATAGTCAAGTCAAAGATCCTAAAGTCTGTGCCATAATTGAGTTTAAGTTTGACTATCTGCACAGTGAACCTCAGACAGGAAAAATCAAGCGAAGATAATAACATAGGCTAAATAACCAAACAAAGGATCTATCGTAAACTTAAGATAAATATGCTATCCTTTGCTCTTGAGGTTGAGAGAAATGTATTGCCAAACTTGTGGCCAATCGATTGACGAAACTAATGCTTATTGCACTCACTGTGGAGCAGAAAATCCCTACCACGGTTATACTCCTGGCTACACCGTACCGAAAAACTTCGTTGTACCACCTCCATGGCAAGAAAGCGCAAAAACTCCAGACCTTCCAAACTTAACTCCCTTAAATCCCCCTGCACCGACTCCCTCTCCACCAACCGTTGTATCCAAGGCATTTACTCCTGCCTATTCAGGATTCAGGTGCCCTCGGTGTGGGTCCACACACTTTAAGAAGATAAAATCGGTGTCTACAGAAGGTTGGATAATATTTGCCGTAGGTATGGTTATTTGTTTACCACTCAGCGTTATAGGACTTTTCTTTCGCGAAAGTCGGCAGAAATGTAGTATCTGCGGACTTAAGCTGTAGCGGGGAGAAAGAGAGCTCCCCCTACACTCTAGTCTTCTCCTTGAGCCTTAGTGAAGCTTAACTTGCCGTCAAATTCTTGCAGCTTCTCTATATGATTCCAAAACAGGCCGGTTGTAGTCACCTTTTGAAGGAAGGAAATGATATCCGCGTCAGATAGCTCTTCTAGGCCCTCGCGAAGCACCAACCGACAGCGATGATGATCTACTGTATCAGTCATAGCACCTACAGACGGATACACCTTAGTCCCTCGGTTAGAGATCATCTTGAGATAGACCGGAGTACCTTCTGTAAGCTCTTCGAGTTGCTTGCCGATCTGTTCAGGGCTAGCAAATTTTTCTATAAACAGGTCAAAGCCTATGACGCGACGTTTCTCCGGGACTATCAATCCTAATTCTGGCTTCGCCTCGAAAAGTTTTATAGGTTTATGTTCCCGAGCCTTCCAGGTCTGACTAGTCTTACCAAGGTTAGAGATAATAGCATCGGTGTATTCAGTGGTAGTACAAGCTCTAGCATCGCCTACTACGTCGCGCGTCATGTATTTACCTTCCTCTAGCGTAACATAGAGAGCGTTTTCTATTTTTGCTGCAGCTTCAAATTCCTCGAGATGTCGTAGCATCATTATTGCCGAGCCTATCACTGCCGTCGGGTTGATACAGTTCTTACCAGCATACTTAGGTGCCGAACCATGTACCGCTTCAAAGATTGCCACTTCGTTACCTATATTTGCGGAAGGGGCAAATCCGAGCCCGCCAATAAGTGCCGACGTCAGATCGCTTATTATATCACCGTTCATATTGGTAGTAACGATGACGTCGAACTGCTCCGGCATCTTGACAAGCTGATGTGCGCAGTTATCGATGATGATATGATACGCCTCGATATCTGGATACTCAGGAGCTATCTCCTCAAAGGTGCGTTTGAGCATTCCTTCGGTCATCTTCATGATGTTCGCCTTAGTAGCGCAGTGTACTTTCTTACGACCCTCAGAGCGGGCAAACTCAAACGCTAAGCGCACTATTTTCTCACAACCTTTTCGACTGATAAGTTTCAGGCACTGAGCCACGCTCGGTGACTGCATATGTTCAATTCCAGCGTAGAGGTCCTCTACGTTCTCGCGTATTACCACAAGATCTATGCCACGTCCACTATAAGGCGTTTTTACTCCAGGATACTCTCTTGCCGGACGGATATTACCAAACGTCTCAAACAGTTTTCTTAGCGTCACGTTAGCACTTTTCTCACCATAGCCTACGGGAGTCTCAAGCGGCCCTTTCAGCACTACACGCGTTCTACGTATAGAGTCTATAGTGTCCTGCGGCACACCAGACTGAATTCCTTGTTTGAAGACGCTTGCCCCAGCTTGTCGCACTTCCCACTCTATAGGCACACCGGCAGCCTCTATGATCCTACGGGCACTTTCTATGACCTCTGGGCCGATGCCATCTCCAGGTATCAGAGTAACTAGTTTCTTACCTGATTCAGTAACGTGAAATTTCATTGCCAGCTCCCTTGCAGTGTTGTATTCGCCTAAAAGGCTATAGTAAAACGTAGGGTCATCTCAAGAGTGATTTTTAAGCTCGTTTACGAGCCGCGTTATAGCTTCCCTTGCGTCACCAAAGTACATCAGCGCGTTAGGATAGCCAAACAATTCGTTATCTATTCCGGCATAACCTGCAGCCATAGAGCGCTTGTTAATTATGACCGTTTTGGCATAGTCCACGTTCAGTATAGGCATTCCATAGATCGGACTTGAAGGATTATTGCGCGCTGCAGGATTGACCACGTCGTTCGCGCCTACGACGAAAGCTATGTCAGTTTGATGAAAGGCATCGTTTATATCCTCAAGAGCGTACATTTTCTCATACTCTATCTGCGACTCTGCCAGCAGTATGTTCATATGGCCAGGCATTCGTCCTGCTACGGGATGAATAGCAAACTTGACGTCTATACCCTTTTGTTCCAGCACGTTTTTCAGATCCCTCACTGCGTGCTGCGCTTGAGCAACAGCCATACCATAGCCGGGCACAATTATCACAGACCGAGCAGATTCAAACAACATCGCTGCCTCCTCAGCATCGACCGACTTAATGACAATCTCCTTCTTACCACGTGCTGCTTCAAGCTGCGCTGCAGTAGCCCACCCACCAAGCAGGACATTCATTAGCGATCGGTTCATGCCTCTGCACATGATATTAGTCAATATGACGCCTGAAGCTCCTACTAGCGCACCGGTAATGATAAGCATCGGATTTCGCAGAACAAAACCAGTAGTGGCAGCCGCTACGCCAGAGTAAGAGTTAAGCAGCGAGATGACGACCGGCATATCTGCACCACCTATCGGTATCACTAACAGTACGCCAAGCAGCAATCCTAGTCCGACTACCGTAATGACCGCCCACTGTAAAGATTGTTGTAGGACTACAAGTAGCGACAAAGTTACCGTTAACAGTATTAACAAGAGATTGATCACGTGCTGACCTGGATATTGAACACTGTTGCCAGTGACTAGCCCTTGAAGCTTACCAAAAGCTATAAGCGAGCCACTAAATGTCACCGAGCCTATGATCAAGCTAAGCATTATAGAAATGATGGTCTCTAGCTGAGTGTTGAAGCCACTACGATAGTACTCTGAAAGAGCTACCAGTGCCGATGCTCCTCCACCAAAACCATTCAGAAGACCCACCATCTGCGGCATAGCAGTCATCTCTACTTTAAGAGCCATCACTGCACCTATAGCTCCACCAACAAGCATACCTACCAAGATCCATTGAAAGCTCAGCACGTGCTTATCAAACAACGTCACCAAAATAGCAATAAGCATCCCAAGCGAAGATAGAAAGTTACCGTTGCGAGCTGTCCTCGGTGACCCTAACTGCTTGATACCGAGTATAAAAAGTACCGAAGCGACTAGATAAGCAACGTTTATGAGCTTCTCCATAGCATTACCCCTTCAGTGCTACTTCTTTTTGAACATCTTAAGCATACGGTCAGTGACCAAGTATCCACCTACGACGTTAATCATAGCAAAGACTACAGCCACGAATCCTAGCACAGTGCTCAGGGCAAATTCCTGTGCGCCAGCACTAATGATAGCGCCAACTAAAGTAATCCCAGAAATGGCATTTGAACCAGACATAAGAGGCGTATGTAAGTTCGGTGGAACTTTACCTATTAGCTCCGATCCTACAAAAGTCGCTAGCACAAATATCGTTATCAAAACGATCAGATCCATCACTCACCTCCAGCCAGAAGCTGTTTGATGCGCTCATTAACCACTTGTCCATCTCTAGTAAGCAAACATGCACCTATGATTTCGTCTTTCGTGTCAAGCGCAAGCTTTCCATCTTTAGTAGCGTACTCTACCAAAGCCAGCAAGTTCCTAGCATACAGCTCGCTGGCGTGATAAGCCACCATTGACGGCAAGTTAGATTCACCTATGATAGTCACGCCGTTATGGACTACAGTTTGGTCGCGTTTACTTAATTCGCAATTTCCGCCAAACTCTACAGCCATATCAAGTATAACTGAGCCGGGACGCATCCCTTGCACCATCTCCGCAGTTACAAGAATGGGAGCTCTTTTACCTGGAACTAGCGCCGTAGTGATCACCGCATCGGCCGCAGTAACATGCTTGTAGAGTATTTGACGCTGCCTATTAAGAAAGTCTGCCGAAGCTTCCTTGGCATAGCCGCTGCTATCTTGCATGCTCTCAGACGTAGGTATATCAATAAACCTTCCGCCCAGACTCTGTACTTCTTCTTTCACAGCAGGTCGCACGTCGCTTACTTCTACGACAGCGCCTAACCTACGAGCAGTGCCAAGAGCCTGTAACCCAGCTACGCCTGCACCCATTATCACTACCTTAGCAGGTGAGATCGTCCCAGCAGCAGTCATCAGCAGCGGAAACATCTTTCCTAAAGCGTTTGCGCATACTAGTACAGCCTTGTAACCCGCCACGTTACTTTGCGAGCTAAGAGCATCCATACGCTGAGCTTTAGTAATGCGAGGAACTGCATCCATCGCAAGCAAGTTTAATCCTGCTTCAGCATAGCAGCGTACATCCTGAGGATAGCTTAGGCCAAAAACAAAGCAGATGAGCGTACTACCTGAAGCAAACCAAGCCAGCTCTTCCTGCGTAGGGCGCTGCACTTTCAGAACAATGTCTGCAGCATAGACAGCTTTTGTCTCCTCAGTAACCTTACATCCCCGCTCTCGGTATTGCTCGTCAGTAAATCCGGCCTCTAGCCCTGCTCCAGTTTCCAGAATTACCTCATAACCTAACTTAACATACCTGACCGCTACCTCAGGAACCAGAGCTACTCGCCGCTCCCGCGGCATACGTTCTCTCGGTACACCTATTCTCAAAATCACCCTCCTCTAAAAACGCTTAGCTCACCTAATTTAAACCTGCTTCATCAAGTAGTCTACAGCTAACGACGCCTTAGAAGATTTTTGCCTCACAACCTTACTCTCAGGCGTATAATATGCCTACCAGAACAAATCATCGACGGCAAGAGACCCATAAATCTGACCAGAGGTAGGAAATGAAAACTTTCTTCTATGCCCTGTATGACAGATACATACAAACTTTAAACAAAATGCAAGACTTACTACTACTTGCCGTCAGGCTTTACTGGGGATGGCAATTTTTTCAAACTGGCAAGGGCAAGCTCTTAAACATTGACCGTACGGCAGCTTTCTTCGCTGACCTAGGCCTAGTATTCCCCAAAGCAAATGCAATTCTAGTAGGCTGTGTCGAAGCTGGTTGTGGCTTACTTTTACTTCTCGGTCTCGGAGCAAGGATATTTTCTGCTCCCCTAGTAGCCACAATGTTTGTGGCCTACTTAACAGCACATATGGACGTAATTAGAGACAAAGGACAATGGATAATTCTGAACAATCCAGACGCCTTTGTTTCTGCTCCACCTTTCCTCTTTCTCTTCGCATCGCTCATAGTGCTGATATTCGGGCCGGGAAAAATCTCACTCGATAACGCAGTTACACACTATTTCAAAAAAGCTAACAATACAAAGCAAGAGGAAGAAAAGAAGAGCTAAATATGGACAAGAAACGTGTAATCATCATCGGAGGAGGTTTTGCTGGTGTCAAATGTGCCAAGACACTTTGTAAAAAACTACCAAAAAAAGAATTCGAAATAGTGCTGTTTAACCGCGAAAACCACATGGTCTTTCAGCCCCTCCTAGCTGAAGTAGTTGGCGCTTCATTAGACGCTGAGTCTATAGCAGCACCACTTAGACAAATGCTAAAAGGCGTGCTTTGTAGAACTGAAGAGGTACAGAACATAAATCTCGAAGAAAGCTACGTAGAATTCGAAAGCTGGGATGGGTCTACTCGCAAAATGAGCTATGACCACGTAGTCATAGCTTGTGGTGGAGATGTAAATCTAGGCATGATGCCTGGAATGGCCGATCATGCCTTTCCGATGCGCACTATAGGTGACGCCATAGCACTACGAGCGCACATCTGTCAACAGCTGGAACGTGCCGAAGTCTGTGATGATCCGACAAAAAAGCGTTGGCTACTTTCCTTTGTAGTTGTAGGCGGAGGCTATAGCGGCGTAGAAGCTGCTGGGGAAATAAACGATCTGATACGCTCAAGCCATAAGTATTACAGCAACATAGAGGAGGAAGATCTATCTGTCACGCTCGTTCACTCGCAGAATCAGATATTGCCCGAAATAGGTCCGCAGCTACGAGAATTTGCTAGAAAGAAAATGCAGCAAGCAGGAATAAAAATCCTGCTTAACTCACGCGTTAAAGTAGCTACAGCCGAAGGAGTAGGGCTAACTGACGGCAGAGAAATCAGCGCTGCTACAGTAGTTTGTACTATTGGCGGTACCATGTCACCAGTCGTCAAACGCCTTAATGCCAATAAAGAAAAGGGACGGCTCGTAACTGATCCCGACATGCGTCTTCCTAGTCATAAAAACGCTTGGGCAATAGGTGACTGTGCGATTGTACCTAACGCATACGATGGTAAGCCTTCTCCACCTACCGGACA
The DNA here is from genome assembly GCA_025057015.1 of Blastocatellia bacterium. Classification (GTDB taxonomy): domain Bacteria; phylum Acidobacteriota; class Blastocatellia; order Chloracidobacteriales; family JADJPF01; genus JANWYG01. Next base: position 216,167 of record JANWYG010000010.1, on the reverse strand, counting down.
GTTTGCTGAGCGTCAAGGCAAACAATGTGCAGAGAACATAGCGCGTACCATCAAGGGAAAAACTACGAAGCCGTTCTACTTTAAACCTCTCGGACAACTCTGTTCGATAGGTGGACACACGGCCGTAGCAGAGTTATTCGGTATAAAACTTTCTGGCTTCCTGGCGTGGTTTGTCTGGCGCGGAGTGTATTTGTTCAAACTGCCTACGTGGTCAAAACGCATCAAAGTTGGGCTAGACTGGGCTTGGCAGCTTATTTTCCCGCGCGATTTAGTACATCTCAAAGCAAATACTACTGAACGCGTCTGCAGAGCATACTATCAGCCCGGAGATTACTTCTTTCGTGAAGGCGATCCAGCTATGAACTTCTACGTGATAGAAACCGGCGAAGTCGAAGTAGTAAAAGAGCATGCTGGTAAAGAAGAAGTTTTAGCTGTACTAGGCGCAGGGTCATTTTTCGGCGAGATGGCCCTTATCAACAACAAACCCAGAAGCGCAAGCTGCCGCGCCCGGACCGCAGTAGAGGTCACGGTAATCGGTCGCAACGTCTTTACTCAAATATCTAACTCGCTCGCACCACTAAAGAAACTACTTGCCGATACTGTAAAGCGTCGTAGTAAGCTACTATGGCAAAACTTACCAGCTGCAGAAGAAGTCCTCGCTAAGCTATCTGTTATGGACGTAGCTGAACCTGTTCCCAAGAAATTACTTAAGACATCCGATACTCTAGAACAAGTCGTAGCTTTATTTGAAGCTGGCGAGGAAGACTTCTTTTTTGTCAGCGACGATGGAAAAAGCCTCGATGGCATAGTAACTCTTACGGATGTCCTTCGTGCACTAGAAAGCAGAACAACTGAAGTAGCTCGGGTAGGACAATTTTGTAACATACCTCTTGCGGTTTGCGCTACTGATACTGCACTAATAGCAGCCCAGACTATGCGGGATAACGGTTTTAAGTGGATGCCTATAATTTCCGACAAGCAGTCGCGTATTCTCGTGGGATGGATAAAAGCTCAGACGCTTATCTCTAAGGTACTTCACAAGCGCGTCTTAGCAAGAGGTGCTACCGCCGGATGACTACAGCTACTCTTTTGGGTCAAATTCTGGAAGGCAAGTATCACATAGAGAAACTCTTAGGTAGCGGTGGAATGGGAGCTGTCTACTTAGCTACGCACTTAGGTACAGAGCGCAGCGTAGCTATTAAAGTAATGATTCAGGAAAGAACTTCGGACATTTACTTCCTAGAGCGGTTCAGACGCGAAGCCGTCGCTGCTGGTAAACTATGTCATCCTAATATAGTCAACGTCACAGATTTCGGCATAGCAGAATTAGATGGTACCCAGATAGCTTACCTCGTGATGGAATACCTGCACGGCTACTCGCTTAAAGAACTACTGAAACGCCGCGGCAAACTTCCGGTCAGCCTCACAATAGATCTTCTCGAACAGATCTGCGCTGCACTGTGTGCAGCACATCGGCTTGGTGTTATACATAGAGACATCAAGCCAGACAACATCTTTCTTCAACCTAACGGACGCGGCGGTTTTACCGTCAAGGTGCTGGACTTTGGACTAGCGAAAATACAACAGCAAGGCCTGCATACCAAGCCACTTATTGAACAGCCTAGCAAAGCAGCGCTTTCCTCAAGAACAGAAGAGCAAGCTACTTTGCTAATCGGCCAAGTAGCCAATTCAGAACTCGACTCTACAGTAAGAAGTCAAGAAGTCGATACAGTAGTATCAAACCCCACAAGCGATACTCTCAAAAGTAATACACCCAGAAGTACCGGTAGTCTGCAAAGGCTGTACGAAAGCCAGCCCGATTCACAAATAACGCAACAAGGCGTCATAATGGGAACGCCACTTTATATGTCACCAGAACAATGGCAGGGTCTTCCCGTCGACTACCGAAGCGACATATACTCGCTTGGTATAGTAGCTTACCAAATGCTCTCAGGTAGACTACCGTTTACAGGCGATCTTGCCGATGTTTTAGAGGGACATGTAAGAAAAACCCCAGCATCCCTAGAACAGCTCTGTCCAGAAGTAGGTTCTGATCTCGCAGCAGTAATAATGAAAGCCTTGTCCAAAGACCCAGCACATAGGCCAGCAACAGCTCACTCTTTTCTACTAGAACTAAGAGCAAACTTCGAAGGTACGCTCCCTCTGTTTAGGGAAGCAGTTGACAAATGTAGAGACAATTTTACTCAGATACTATCGATCTCGGCAGCCATCTATGCGCCGTATATTTTAGTTGGCGCAGGATTCGTAGCAATAACTAGAGCTAGTCCTTCATCCTCCTCCGATCATGCCTGGATATGTGCCCTAGGACTACTGCTACTTGCTGCCCTAGCCAATAGGCTAACCGCTGCTGCATTCGTACTGCCTACGGCAAGACTGCGTGTTACAAAGACAATCAACGTGATAAGCAGCATACGTCACTTTTACAGCCTCTATCCAAACCTTCTGCTTACGACGCTCAAATGGGTAGTGCTTGAAATGAAAGCCTTCACTAAATGGAGATCTAAACGGCTAACTCCTTATGCTCTGTTTCATGCAACAGTGGCTTATGAAGGACTATCAGGCGAAGAAGCACTGAGACGCTCTGCATACTTAGAAGCTGGAATGCCAGGTCCAAGCTTGGCAATCACGTTACGCAGCCTGTTTCTGAGCTTACTTACTGTAACCTTAGGCCCCATAGTAGTAGTGTCCGCAGGACTGATAAGCTCGATGTTTGGCAGCAACTTACTGCAATTCCTACCCGACCGCCATGGCCTTATCCCTTACTACATTACCATTCCGTTCTGTTACATGACACCTTGGGTGTTACTTGTGTCCTTACACTCATACATCTCAATAGCTTCAGCACTGCACTATTTCAGAACACGAGAGATAGTAGGCGAAGAACCAGAAACCGAAGTACTATCAGAAGAGTTGCAGTCAAAAACAAAAAGACATTCCTCTACTATAAGGATTATCGTGCCCACTTTAATGCTTACGATAATAGTAATCAGCTGGCATTTCGCGCTAGACAAGCTGCTACTCTACGTATCAACCAACGCGCTTACACCCGCAGTAGAAGCGCTAATACTTGCAGGAGCCGATCCTAACGCCAGCGTCCGACCAGAAACAGCAACAGAATTCGAGACAACGCCCTTGCTCAATGCAATAATTTATGGTGCAAACACAGAGCTACTAGAGCTACTTATTAAACACGGCGCAGATCCGAACCTTGCAAATAGCTATAAGTGGACACCGTTACACGAAGCTGTAAACCAAGGTAATATCGAAGCAGTCGAGTTGCTGCTAAGACATGGCGCAGATCCAAACAAGAAGAATAATCCCGGCTGGACGCCACTTATGCATGCCGCGCGCACAGGGCGACTTCGAATCCTCAGATTGCTTGTGCGCAATGGTGCCCTAGTAAACCTAGTAAATGCCGATGGCGATAGTGCTTTGTCAATAGCAGTAATGTATGGTCAGGCTTACGCCATAGCTCCGCTGTTAGAACTAGGTGCCGAAGTCAACATACAAAACAAGCAAGGGATAACGCCACTTATGTATGCCGCCGAAGGTGGCGACAGCTACATCGTACGTCTGCTACTAGAAAAAGGAGCAGACGTTGATATTAAAGACAAACTCGGCCGTACTGCAGCTGATTACACTACAGAAGAGGATATTTTACAACTACTCAAACAAGGAGAAAACAGATGAAAAGAAGAGAATTTACTAAAGTCATAGGATTAGCAGTCGCTGGAATAATGGCTGGCTGCAGCAGTAACCAGCCACAACCCAGTCCCAAACCTCCAACTTCTGAGACAGAAAGTAAGGCCTCCGACGCAGAAATCAAGACTACAGACACTCCAATAGCAAAACATGAATGCAAAGGCAAGAATGAATGCAAAGGACAAGGCGGATGCAAAAGTGGAGATAACGGATGCAAGGGAAAGAATTCCTGCAAGGGTAAGGGCGGATGCAACACTATGATCGACATGAAGGTCGAGCAACCGACCGCTTCTGCTAAAGAAGATAAAGATAAGAATGCCTGTAAAGGGCCTGAAGGCTGCGGCACAAAGAGCAATAAAAATGCTTGTAAAGGACCTGAAGGTTGTGCTTAGTCACTTGACTAGTGCACGACGCAATGTTATTCTGTGCGCTGCGTCGCATCTTCGCAAGGTAAACTTCTTTTGATCTTTACCAAGGCGCTTCAGGAAACAGCTTCTGCGCGAGTAAACTATCTCTTCCGTTGCCGTTCCCTGAAAACATATTTTGTCGAGGTTGATAATACATGAAACTCTATGTTGGTAATCTGGCATTCTCGGTCACGGATGCCGAGTTGGAAAACCTTTTTGCTCAAGCCGGAAGAGTAGCCTCCGCAAGAGTAATAATAGACCGTGAAACAGGTAAATCTCGGGGCTTCGGTTTCGTAGAAATGTCCGACCGTGCCGAAGCTGAAGCTGCTATCTCGCAGTTTAATGGAATGCTGCTTTACGGCCGTACTCTCAAAGTTAACGAAGCACGGCCTCAAGAACGTTCATCTCATCGCAATAACGGCTTCGGACGCTCTAGTAGCCGCAGGTAGTAAAGTGCGATTAGTATGGCGTAACGGGCTAACTGCAAGCTAGCCCGTTACCGCTACTAACTTTGGCGGCCCTCAATAGTAGCAAGCAATATAACTGCAGCTATAGCAAGCCTCCGATCGAAGCGATTCTGGACATCAGGCGATAGATCTACATAGATCTTCTGCGACAGTATCATAAAATTTTGCCTGAAAGTAGCTACCAGTTGGCCGTCAATTTCGACTTTAAAAGTCTGCGGAATCAGATTGAGTAGGAATCTGCGTACCAGCGCTAGAGCCGCCGAGTCCTCTTTGATAGTTCCTATAGGACTATCATATTCGTTCATTATAGTCCACTCGTCCCTAAAAATTGACTCCAAACCCTTGCGCTGTAGTGCGCCAACCTTTTGATTCCTGAGCGAATCGATCACATCATACACGCCGCTAAAATCAATTATACTGCGTGCCTTAATGACTAAGGTCTCCGCATTGCTTTCAGCAGAATAAACCTTTATCTCCTCGCGTAGCTTAAAAGCTTTCTGTTCGACATAAAACATCACCGTCTGCCCATCAGGTCCGTAGACGTGGAAAGCTTTCCCAAACAGTTTGAACTTCTTGCGAAGCGTGTAATTTGAATGACAAAAACTATGTTGCAATCGCTGAACAGACATTTGCCCCTCCTCAAAGCCCAAATATCATGAAGCCTATTGGAAAAAGTGGACTAACCTTGCACCACTAGTCTGTAAGGTGTATCCTCAAGAACTATGGATTTTTTGCACCACTATGGCGATATCGGCTGGATAGAAGTCATCTGCGGAAGCATGTTTTCCGGCAAATCCGAAGAACTGATCCGACGACTGCGCCGTGCTCAAATCGCCAGGCAGACCGTGCAGATATTCAAACCAGCCTTCGATACACGCTACGCCGCAGCACAAATCAGCTCCCACAGCGATATGCGGCTCGATGCCATTCCAATAACAAACTCTGCGGAACTGCTCTCAAAAGTGCTGTCTCAGACCAAAGTTATAGGTATAGACGAAGTGCAGTTCCTTGATAACGGTATAGTAGAGGTCTGCGTCAAACTTGCAAACCAAGGACGCAGAGTAATAGTAGCCGGATTAGATCAAGACTATCTAGGTAAACCCTTTGAACCTGTACCGCAACTGCTCGCAGTAGCTGAATACATAACTAAAACACACGCAATCTGCATGAAATGTGGACGAATGGCTAACCATTCACAGCGGCTCGTAGCAGCCTCCGAACGACTGCTACTTGGAGCTGCCGGAAGCTACGAAGCACGCTGCAGGCGCTGCTTCAATCCTCACGAACCGCAAGAGCCCTCTACAACTTCCCTACTCTAACCGCCCGTGCCACCACCCTTTATTCCACCTAAGGTCAGCTCGCGCGGATCAAGCAACCGATCCAGTTCTTCAGCCGAAAGCGAACTCATCTCGGCCGCAACTTCCTTTACACGCCTGTTGGTAGCATAGGCCGTCTTAGCTATCTTCGCCGCTAAATCGTACCCTATCACAGGATTAAGTGCAGTCACCATTATCGGGTTCTTCTCTACTAGTTCAGCTATCGCAGAACGATTGACCCTAAATCCAGCAACAGCCTTGTCGGCAAGCATTCTGCAGGTACTCGCCAGTATCTCGATCGACTGCAGCAAGTTATAGCCTATCAACGGTAGCATGACGTTCAGCTCAAAGTTACCCCACTGCCCGCCAATCGTAATCGCAGTATCGTTACCTATGACTTGAGCACAGGCCATAATCGCCGACTCGCTTATGACCGGATTTATCTTACCCGGCATAATCGACGAGCCAGGCTGAAGCGCTGGTAACACTATCTCGGCTAAACCAGCTTGTGGCCCGCTGTTCATCCACCGCAAGTCATTCGCTATCTTCATCACCGATACAGCTACGGTCTTAAGCTGCCCAGAAAGCTCTACGGCTACATCCTGACTGGCCTGTGCTTCAAAATGATTCGAAGCTTCTCTAAGCGGCAGCTCAGTAAGCTCTGAAAGACGTTCAGCCATCAACCGACCAAAGTCCGGATGAGCATTAATCCCTGTGCCTACGGCGGTACCACCTATAGCCAGCTCGGCCAACCTTGGCAAAACTGCCTCTATACGCTCTATACCGTGACGAATCTGGCTTGCCCAGCCTGAAATCTGCTGACTAAGCCTTATCGGCATAGCATCCATCAAGTGCGTTCTGCCGGTCTTTACTACATCATCCGTGTCCAGCATGCGAGCCTCTAGCGTCGCTTGTAGATGCCTTAGCGCCGGCAATAACTGCCGTTGTACCTCTAAGTAGGCCGATAAGTGTATGCAAGAAGGAATCACATCATTTGAAGATTGACACATGTTGACGTGATCATTTGGATGAATCTTCTTAGAACCAAGCTCTTCACCAAGTAGCTGTAAAGCACGGTTGGCAATAACTTCGTTCGCATTCATATTCGTCGATGTGCCGCTACCGGTCTGAAACACATCTATAGGAAAATGCTCGTCCCACTTGCCATCAGCCACCTCGGTTGCTGCTTCGGATATTACTCTGGCCTGCTCATCAGAAAGCAGTCCCAATCGATTGTTAACTTGTGCTGCAGCAAGTTTTATCAGCCCTAAAGCACGAATAAAAGCACGCTGAAAACGTAGCCCGCTTACGCGAAAATTCTCCACAGCACGCTGTGTCTGCGCACCATAGAGTGCCTCAGCAGGTACCCTAACTTCGCCCAAAGAATCTTTTTCTATACGATACTCAGAAGACATAACCAGCTCCTAGAAAGTAAACTTTTCAACAGAATATCAAGCTTCTTACTGTGAGCTTTTAATGACAGCTACGCGCCGCAATAAGCAAAGCTTCCCATACCGGAGCAAGCGGTGGCGCATAAGAAAGATCTAACTGAAGCAAATCATCTACCCGCATTTTGGCATAGAGTGCCGCAGCTGCCACGTCGATACGCTTTGCCACAGCTTCCCTGCCACACATCCTACAGCCAAGTAATCTGCCCGTCGCTTCATCATAGACAATCTCTACTATGAGCCGTTCGGCACCCGGATAATACCCAGCACGGGAGATCGACCTCTTAACGATACGGCTGGCTCTATAACCAGCCTGAAGAGCCTCTTCAAGGCTCAAGCCTGTAGTAGCAGCTTCAAGAGAAAAGACCTTCAACGCAGACGTACCAACCACACCCCGAAACTGTGCCCTACCTCCTGCAGCGTTTATACCTGCTACCCGTCCCTGTTTATTGGCTGTAGTCCCCAAAGGCAAATATACCGGCCTATTAAGTACAATATGATAGACCTCGCTACAATCACCAGCAGCATAGATATCTGGATAGCTAGTCATCTGCCGCTCGTTTACAGCTATAGCTCCACCAGCACCTAGTCTTAGACCTGCTCCACGTGCAAGCTCTACAGCAGGACGCACACCTGTAGCCAGAAAGACTATATCAGCATCGTATTCGCCACTACGAGTGCTAACCCTGCTGACAGTACCAGCAATGCCATCTATGCCAAGTAGCTCGCTTTCAAAGCATACACGAACACCCTGCGCAGTTAATTCTTCCAAGATAGCACTACATATCTCACCCGAAAAACCAGCCAACCGAGAGGTTCTTTCCACTATAGTCACTCTAAGACCACGAGCAACCAGCACTTCTGCCATCTCTAACCCTAGCCACCCAGCGCCAACTACAACCGCAGAACGTAGTCTATTGTTGCGCAGATAGAAGTCTATCGTCCGAGCCTCAGGCAAATGCCGCAGCGCAAAGACTCCAGCCAAGTTTAGCCCCGCTACAGCAGGCATCGCCGGACTAGCACCAGTAGCTACAATCAGCTGGTCATAGTACAATCTCACACGACTACCACCAGAAGCAGAGCGTACTTCGACGCACCCCTGCCGTGGATCTATCGCCTCGGCAATATGCCCAGTAAGTAGCTCAACATTATATCTTGCCGCAAATTCCTGTGGAGTATAGCGAACTAGCTGCTCGAAACTACCTATCTCACCTGAAAGAACATATGGTAAGCCACATTCGGAATAAGCCACTTCCAGGCCTCGCTCTACTACTGTGATTGACACTTCGGCCGAAGTCCTGCGTGCCCACGAAGCAGCAGTAAGCCCTCCCGCTAAGCCACCTATAATTACTATCTTCTGGAACATCGCTTAATCTGCGTAGCTAAGCACTTCGTCAAGGGTATCATAAAAAGATGGGAAAGACACAGCGACGCACTCTGGAAAGTCTATCAAAGTTTCGCCATCTGCCAATAGACCAGCTATCGTAAATGCCATAGCTATTCGGTGGTCTTGCGCAGTAACTACTTTCGCCGAACGTAACTTCTGCGGACGTTCTATCTCAAACCCATCAGCATATTCCGTCACCTCTACTCCCATAGCACGGAGGTTATCTACGATGTAGCGCAATCTGTCGCTCTCTTTGACCCTTAGCTCTGCAGCATCCCGTACGCATACCCCACCTTCAACCTTAGTAGCAATTACCGCCAGTATCGGTATTTCGTCTATCAAATTTGCTATCACCTTGCCCGAAATCGATCTAGACAGTGAGTCAGCTCGCAGCACAGAACTTTGCACGCGAACATCTGCCACAGGCTCACCGTGCACAAATCGTAGGTTAAGTAACTCTATCTGTGCCCCCCAAGAAAGCAAAAGGTCTATAAAACTCCGTCGAGTGGGATTTACGCCAACATTTACCAAAGTCAAGTCAGAATCCGGCAGCAAGACAGCAGCAGCTATCAGAAACGCCGCCGACGAAATATCGCAGGCTACGACATAATCGCAGGCTCGCATCCGAGGATATCCTCTGACAGCCACACCTGCGCCACTTACCTCGACTGCAGCCCCAAACTCCTTGAGCATTATCTCCGTATGGTTGCGTGTAGGAACAGGTTCGTACACCGCCGTTACACCATCGGCATAAAGTCCGGCAAGCAAAACACAACTTTTCACCTGAGCACTAGCTACCGGCAAGGTATACTCTATCGGACAAAGCCGCCCACCACGAATTCGTAAAGGAGCATAACCACCTTCAGAAGTTATAACTTCTGCTCCCATCTGTCGTAGCGGAATAGCTATACGGTTCATAGGCCGCAACCGCAGTGACTCGTCACCAGTAATGACGCTCTCGAAAGACTGGCCAGCAAGTATGCCAGCTAACATCCTCATGGTCGATCCAGAATTGCCAGCATCGAGCATTCCAGCAGCAGGTCTAAAACCGTCAAGCCCTTTACCTTCAATAACTACTAGATTGTCCTTGATTATAATGTCCGTGCCTAAAGCACTGAGGCAATTCAGGGTCGAGCGACAGTCAGCACTACTGCTAAAATTTGCTATCTGCGTCGTACCCTGTGCCAAAGCTGCCAGCAAAGCTGCTCGGTGTGAGATAGATTTGTCGCCAGGCACAGATACTCTACCCTTGAGCCCCCGCCGCGCCAGCCTAACTGCACGCATCAACGATTCACCTTGACCGTGGATAATAAAAGCTCTATGCCCTTATGGGCATCAGCATCCTTAGCACTCGCTCCGTAGAGCGTCCACTTGTAGAGATAACCGCCATGTGCAAGCAACACTATCCATATCCTGCCCTGGTCAGGCGTATCGCCAACTATCCGCGTAGCAGCAAGACCATCTATCTTGATCTCGTCAGCATGCACAAGCTCGGTTATAACACGCTGCTTGATAAGCTGTTTGCTAAGCTTTGAAGGCTCAATGTCATCCCTAGGAGCATTTTCAGGCCGCAACGAAATCATAATGTTCATAGTGGGCAACATAGATGTACCGAGAGGCCCGGGATTTTCCCACAACTTCTCATCTACCTTCCTTATAAACGAGATCGATTCCACATCCTTTTGCTGCGGCGGTTGCACACGACTAAGCTTCCATCCCTTTGGAAGCATAAAGCTGACCCGCCCCATTTTCGGGCGTATCTCCTCTGCAACATCAACCGCTTCTTTACTAGCAGATACGCTCTCACGAGGTTTATCTGCTTCCCTTCCTCCACTACAAGCGCAAAGAAGTAACAAAATAACGGCCTTCTTCAACCTGCTCCTCAAAAAGAAAAATATCGACCATTATACCCTTAAGTCTATGGAGCACAAATAACGCAAATGCATATTAGCTCACCCAAAGACCTTCCTAAAATCAAACTCAAATCAAGAATGCTAGAATATCTAGCAGAAGCGAGCACTTGAACAATACAAAACTCAGACACAACATGCCGACCCTAACTGGCATAGAAGTAGTAGATCCATCAAAATACATTTTTTCCTTAAACAGACTAAGCGACTGTATATCTGCATCATTCCTTGTCAACTGGGCCATAGATACACAGGGCGCCTTAGCAGGTTTCGGGAAAGTGATTAAGGCAGGACGAACCGTCTTACTCGAATTTCCCGACATAGATAAAGCACGAATAGCCGTCACTATATATACCCGCCGAGTCTATGATGGTGTCCCTGGTTTGGAAGTAATCGCAACACACAACCAGTATGAAAGCGGCTGTTTAGCGCAAGCCATCGCTAAAGTCTATGCAGACCTAGAAAGTGCTAAGCTAGGACAAGTCCCTCAAGCCGTTACCCTGGGACTATCAGTAACCGCCACTTGTCAAATTACAGGTCTACCCGCAGTAGATCTTTACGACGGCCTGCCACTTTCTAAGAAGGCACTCCGCTTGCGAGATCAATCAGTATACCTCTCGGCCTTAGAACAAATGCAGCAGCTGCTTGATGACAACTTTGCCTTCCCCCGCAAAATAAACGACTTAAGCCAAGATTGGGACGATTCAAGCGTGCTGGGCGTAGTATATATAGAAACCGTCGAGCCTACTTCTGCTCAGTACAGAAGTTTATCCGATAATGAAATTAAGAAGCTTATGCAAGAAATCTCGGCTGCTAGCGAGAAAAGCTCGCAAACTATGGTGAAATCCATAATAGCCAGAGCAGTAGCCCGTATCGACATAAAGCAGGCCCAGCTCTGTGGCACTCCTACAGTGCTAGAAGTTAAGCTAAAGCAAATGGACGATAAACTAGTGCTACCACTTTATCCACTAATAGTTAACAGAAACACGCTTGTCCTCGTCTGCGACGGTCGCATCGCACTTGATCTAGCAGAGACTGCTATACGAGCTACAAAGTGTAGCGTCTGTGCTGGCGTCGCTTTAGTACCGGCATATGCTTCCCTAGGACGCGCCTATGAGCTAGCCAGAGCACTTCACTTCAACGCAAAGCTTCAAGGAAACGGTGGCTATCTCGACTGGCACGTAGGCCTGCTTAGGCCCACAGAAGATATCGCTTCGATGAGACATAAAAACTACAGCGTTGCAGGCCAGCCAATAAAGCTAACCTGTAGACCTTATCGAATCGGGTCTCCAGATGCAGTAGAGAGTTGGAGCTGGGTTTCACGTACTTTGCTAGGTACTGCAGGATTAAGAGGACTGAACTGGCAACATAGCCTGAAAAAGCTTTCCTCAGCAGTACACCAAGGGCCTGAAGGAATAAGGAAACTGAAGTCAGATGGGTTGATGCTGCCAGCCCCGCTAGAACAATACGAAGGTTTTATAGAAGGTCGACGTACTCCCCTGCTAGATGCAATAGAAATCTCAGACCTTTACCTGCTACTCGATTAAGTAGACAATACTCAAGTTGGGAACAAAGATGATCTATCGATATTTAGCTTACAAGCTCACATTTCAAACACCTGTAATGCCAGCAACGAATAGCAAAACGGTTAGCTTCATCCCCGGCAGCATTATGCGCGGCGTTGCTGCAAGTGCTCTCGGCGATCCACGCAACCATCCTCATCGCAAGGATGATTTTCGCTCGCTTATCCTTGACAACAAAGTTGCATTCCTCAATGCATACGTTTGCGCCAATCAACAGCGAGGCATCCCCGCTCCGCTTTCACTGAGAGTAAAAGCAGACAGTCCGCTCGAAGCTATAGACATTACGTCATATGACAGATCACTTACAGATGAAGACTGCTCAAAACTGATCCCTTTGAATGACCGCTTCCTATCATTTTCTAACCTGACACTAGCTGAACCCATAAGAACGCTACGTATTAGCTACAGCAAGCGTTCAGACTCATTTTCCATAACAGAATTGCTTGAAGCAGGACAGAGTTTTAGAGGACTAATTCAGATCCGCGCTAATGACGTAGCAGAATGTAACCTATTGGAAAGCAAACTCAAACAGTATCTCACCTCACCGATAACCATCGGGCGAGCACAACACAGCAACACAGAGTTTGTTTGGCAAGAACGCTCAGCTCGTGAAGTCGAAGAAGGCACAATTCAAGAAGATATAGCCAAGGGAGAACGCTTCTGCGCGCTACTGACTTCTTCATACATAGGCCGCAATCAGCACACCGGTCAGCTAGATCCTACCTACATCGCAGACGAGTTAGTATCAGCTCTGAGGCATGTAAAAGTACTCCAACGAGTGTGGACATTTAGTATAGTCGGTGGGTTTAACCGCGCCTGGCGGTTAGAACTACCTCAAGCTCTTGGCTGCAGCCCTGGATCAGTCATAGTGCTAGAATCAACGCAGAGAATAACGCTTGACACCTTGCTAGACATAGAACACAGAGGATTTGGCGAGCGCCTTGCTGAAGGTTTCGGACGTGTAGCGTTTTTCCGACCATTTAATCAAAAGCTATTGCTTCGAAAAGTAGTCGGTGCATCACCCGATCTAGTGCAGAAAAAGTTGCTCGAACGGGCAGTTAGCAACGTCATCACTAGAGAAGCCATTCGCTTAGCCATGCATACAGACGATCCGCCCGAAGTTAGTCTACTCAGACGACTACGTTCACTTCTTCGCACCGAGTCCGATTCAGCACTTGAAACGCTTTTGGACTGGCTAGATAGTCCCCCAATGACCGAATTACATCGCCAAGCTCTACGACAAATCGAAAGTTGCCGTGTTACCACTACTTCACTATCAGCCTGGCTAAAAGAAATTGCCACTGGCAAGGAAAATCAAAACTTATCAAACTTGCTACAGTTCTCCCGCATAGCAGAGCGTAACTACCTATTTTCCCTCGATTCTGCTAAACGACAACTTCAGGCGATGGATAGAGATATACGCATAAAGTTAATCGACGCACTCTTAACCGAACTTATATACAAGCAACTAAACAGAAATGGGTCAGCTTCGTTGGTGTAAAATCGAGCAGTTAGATAATCGAGAAAGTAAGTTCTGGCTGGATTGGATATTAGGCTACTCTGACAAAACAGCAGTTAATGCCCCTGTCTGGCTACTTGCATACTGCGAAAGTGGCGTAACTTGGGGCAAATACGAAGCGGCTAGATGGCATTTAGGCTCAGAGTTGTTTCCAGATCTATGCCCTCGACCTACACCAACAAGTCTCTTAGAAGCTAGGATCTTCTGGAGCGAGGCCGAAGTGCTAATCTGGCAAGCCAGAGGATGCCTTCGAGGTAGAGTTTTAAAAGACGTAACAGACGGCGATCTATGGACACAACCTGAAGATGAATTAAGGCTACTAATCGCTGGCAAAGTGCTAGAGCGACGCTCTTCTTTTAGTCACGTCTTAGCTGTAACCGGACAAGAGCAAGCACTTCCGCTAATCATAACTCCTGCTAGAAGTTGGCCGAGGCTACGAGTACGTAACTACTTCGAAGTTGATGAGACAACCGGTGCCATACGCGTAGCTGCAACTCGCCTCGTCGAAGTGCTCTAGCCAGGCTCCTTGCTCACTTACACTTAAAGATACTTATATCTAAGCAGTCCACGACTGAACTTTGCTAGTAAGAAGAAAAACTGCTAAATTTGCTGAAAAAAACGAGGTACCTATGAAAGGCACAGAACTTGCCGAGCTGCTAGTTTCTTTAGAAAAGGCTATCGAAGAAAAAGCCTACTCACACGCAGGCGAGATAGCTAACCAGATGTTGTACGACTCTCCTTCTGAAGAAGCTGACAAAGCTCTAAACGAAATCATCAACCAAACGGCGATAATCTGCGATGCTGAAGATGAGCTGCGCTATGCACTAGAAGACCTTAAGCTAGCTTTAGCACAACAAGCTGACGAACTAAACTTCGATGGATTATAGACCAAGAGCTTCGTATTCGCAAAGAAGCCAACCTCAGAGCTTCTCGGCTTCTAGAAGGCAGGTTCTTTTCTAGAAGCGGTGATGCCTCAGCACCAGGCCCAAGCTCCCTTGCTTAAGCAGTTAGCCCTGAAGCCCCACTGTTTACCTTCATCACTTACTAAAAAAAGTATAGCTGCTTTCTAAAAGCAGCTATACTCAATACTTAGTTCTATTTCGTCACTTTCAGCTACAGCTACATATCAACTCTGCTAGTCCTCATAACTTAACTTACCTTAATCCTCCTGGAGATTGAAAGCTACCTGGAAGCGTACCAACCGTACCTATCACAGTAGCTGTCCCACCACTGACAGGTCTTCTCTGTATCCTACTCGTCGCATCGCTTACATACACATTGCTGTCTGAACCTACCGTTACTCCTTGCGGACCTTGTACACTACCAGCTACAGCACCTACAGGCATAAACACTGTACAGCTGCTACCTGATAGGTTACACTGCTGCACACGGTTATTTCCTGTATCTGCTATCCAAACCCTATTGCTTGAGTCTACAAATATCCCTCTCGGACTATTCACCATACCCAATCCAGCACCAAACGATGTACTGCCATATAGATTACACGTTATCGTACCAGTGGTATTGCATTTCTGTATCCGATGATTGCCTGTATCTGTCACATAAACATTAGCAGGGCTTGCGCTGTCTACTGCTATCCCAACAGGTTGGTTGAACTTCCCTAACGTCGTCCCCAAACCTCCGACCAACAGTGTCCACGCTGTCTGAGCTGTCGTCGCAGATACCGTATCCGCATTAGCCAGTCTCATTATCCTGTTGTTGCCAGTATCTACCACGTACAACGTCTTGCTTACTTCGTCATATGCTATCCCTCGCGGTTGGTTGAAGCAGCCATTACAGACCCCAAAACCTTGTGAGATTACTTCCCAACTGCTCCCTCCATTCATACCTCGCTGTATCCTGTTGTTGCTGGTATCTGCCACGAAGATAACATCTGTTGCAGCACTTAGGCCTTGTCCTACAGCTACAGCTTGTGGCTTATTGAAACTCCCTACCCCAGCTCCAAATCCTCCTGCTACCACAGCCCAACTGTTAGAAGTGGTATCGTACCTTTGTATCCTATTGTTGTTTGTATCTGCTACATATATCCTCTGGTGCTCCAGAGTTGCTCCTCCACCTCCCCCACCACTAGCTGCATACACCTTAAACGCAAAGTTGTAAGGTGCTTCAAAAGCAATCTCAGAACGCGTCCAGTTAAAGTAATCGTAATTATCTTTATAAGCTCCTGTTTGTAGAGGCCCGTGTACTGGATTAGAAGTAGCAAACCGGCCATCATCTCCATCTATGTATGGACTAATCCAGTACTTCTGCCCTGCGTTGAAAGTTAATCCCGGCGTATTGAAAGTATACTCATAGATTTGCAAAAAACCGATAGTTCCGAGCAGAGTCGGACTGGCAGCAGGCCCGAAAGTTTGCATCGGCGTGTTTTGTGGAAAATTCCCAGTACCATTATCCAAGTAGATCTCTAGATACGCTCTGTTGAGACCTACACAAAAGTTGTCATAATACATCCGCACGGTAACACAAGCGATATTAGTGGTGCTACTGAGCACCACATCATCAGCTGTTCTTTCAATAATGTTAAAAAAACATGGCAAATTGTCGGAATAAGCATCAAGGTACACATTGTTGTGATCACCATTATTCCAAACTAGCGTACCTGTTGTTTGCGGCTGTAGTTTAGAACTGCCCTGTTCGCTCGCCGCGTCGTGATCAGTATTCTTCGCATATTCCTTCACCGACGGTTGCCCTGTTTTTGCCCTATCGTCACTTGATACGCTCATCCAGGTGGGTAACAACAATGATACAACCGTAAAGACAGACAAGAACAATTTTCTCATAACTCCTCCAAAAGTTTTTTCTATCCCACACCTCTTGTCTGTCCTTTGACGAGAGATTCTACAAAGTCCTAAATTCTAGCGCACACTCCAACCACTTTTTATTGTATTTTTAGCCTATATTCTCAAGGCCTCACGGCCTATCTGTCGCCGCTGCCGGAGGTTTTGCTATCATGTTGAGCTTTTCCCGCACCACCTCCAACGACCGTGCAAGCTCTGCTTTGGCACTAGGCACTGCCTTTGTCAGTACCTGTATCTCGTAGTCTATCGCCGTACGTAACGACTCCTGCTGCGTGCCTTCAGCAAGGATTATCGCCCTAGCATACGTCCTGACTATCTGCTCTAGTAGCGTGGAAGGTTTTGTCTCGGTAGGATCTGAAGACCTTATCTCGAGCGGTTTTCGCTCCCCTCTCTGATAGAGTTTATACTCTGCCCTACCTAGCAGGTAGAGTAAATACGGATCGTAACTCTTTACCGCTGACGCTTCTGCTAACATCTGTGCCGCTTCTACATACCTATCCGAATACAGATAGAACACTCCTAGCGATTGATAAACATCCGCCTTTACTGTCTTAGAAATCTCTTCCCATCTGTCCGGCTTATACCCATTAGGTAGCTTTCCAGAACCTAGAAACTCAAGTGCCTGCTTAGCCATCTCCTCCCCTTCTCTCGCAAAAGCGTTGTTGCCAAGCAGCACCTGGTGACTTGCCGCCGAAGCTAACGGTACCATTATCATCAAGTGCTCCGGATATTCAGCTAGCCCTCGCTTTCCCCATTCGAATGCCTCAGCGTATCGATTATACCTCAGCAACATGCTCACAAGATTCTGATACACAGCAACTCGAAGCGCACTTGCCGGATACTTTGCTAGAAACTCTCGCGACTGAGCTACTGTCTCTTCTGCCGTCTGTAAAGACACTATCTCACTATACGCATTATACTCCTCTTTTGACTTGGCTATGGGTAACCGATATTCAACGTCTTCAACCTCCTTGTCTTGCTGCAACAATGGTTCCCCAGCCATACCTATATCCGCACTGATTAAAATTAACATCATTCCAACAGCCTTAAACATGGCTCACCCTCTCCTTTCTACTACCCTAACCTCACCAAATAGACGAGATTGCCGATTTATCCGGTAGCAGGCCGGTAAGCTATAGACCCACTTCGGCAACCATCCAACCATATCCACTCATTACGACTTAGGTTGATGTCTTTGCGCCCCGGGCTTTCGCTCTCCGGGTTGCCCTTATCGGTGGACCTAAACTATCACTATCAAAACTCAGTTCAAATGACGCGTCTACCCCGCGTCAAAAGATACCACCATACTGCTGTAACTATACAGAAACACTTTACACAGAATCAAGAAATTTTTATCTTGCCACAAACAACTTTTATCTGATAACTCTCAAACACCTTTTCCTCAGCACAAGACCTATGCGAGAAGGCCTCAGAGACTAGATTCAAGAGACTCTAAAGAAAATGGACACTTACTGTTAGCCACATTGGCGAGGCGAACTGGAACAGAAAGCAAGGGTAAAAGCGGTAAACAAGTAGCTTGCAGTGTCCTACCGCTTACAGACACACTTGCATTAGAGCTAAAGAAAAAAGCTGTAATTTCCAGTCTAGTTTTTTAGCCCGTTTTTACAAAGGTAGATTTTAACTTTGCACAAGCTAGCAGATTAAGAGCTACCTAACAGCGCTAGTAAAGCTATTACAACCTGCAGCTTCTACTGTCTGAAACAGAGAATTATTCTGCCACACCCAAGAGATAGTAGTTACGTTTACCTCGTCTTACAACAAGATATTTGCCCTGCAGCAACCGGCTCTCAGAAAGGCGCTCCCTAACGTCACAGACCCGTTCGTTGTTAATATAAATTCCCCCACCTTGGATACTTTGCCGCGCCGCCGCTTTAGAAGACTCTATTCCTGTCTCCACGAGCACATCTACAAGCAACTTTCCATCGGTAATCCAGCTACGTCTTAGTGAAAACGAGGGCACTTCGGAAAAGACTTCGAGCAAGGTACGTTCATCGAGCCGTTCTAGCGGCCCTCCAAAAAGTGCTATTGAAGCAGCTTCAGCTCGCCTTAATTCCTCCTGCCCGTGCACCAGTTCAGTCATATGCCGAGCAAGAGCTCGTTGTGCCTCGCGTTTTTCTGGCTGCAACCGCAGTGATTCAGCAAGAGCAACTATTTCTTCTTGCGGCAAGAAGGTAAAGTAGTTCAAAAACTTAACTACGTCTCGATCATCAGTCTGAATGAAAAACTGGTAGAACTTGTAAGGACTAGTCCTTGCAGGATCGAGCCAGCAAGTAGTGCCTTCGGCAGTCTTACCAAACTTACTACCGTCGGCCTTAGTTATCAGAGGAAAAGTAAGCCCATAGACTTGAGTCTGAAGCAGCTTGCGAGTCAACTCTATCCCGGCTACTATGTTACCCCACTGATCACTACCACCGACTTGAAGCTTACAGCCGTAGTTTTTTGCCAAGTAGTAGAAGTCATATGCTTGCAGCAACTGATAAGAGAACTCAGTATAAGAAATTCCAGTATCTAGTCTGCTGCTTACGGACTCTCTAGAAAGCATTTCATTGATGGTGAAGTGCTTACCTATGTCACGCAAGAAATCCAGCAAGTTAAATCCATCAAGCCACTCTGCGTTGTCCACCAACTTAGCTGAATAGCGGCCAGGTGTAAAATCCAAAAACTTTTCGAGCTGCTTACGTATACAGGCCAAATTCGCTGCTACCTGTTCCCTAGTATTCAACTGCCGTTCGTACTTCTTACCGCTAGGATCGCCAATCAAGCCGGTAGCTCCACCGGCCAAAGCTATAGGCTTATGTCCTGCACGTTGAAAACGTGCCAGTCCCAACAGTGGCACCAGATTCCCTACGTGTAAGCTATCCGCCGTAGGATCAAAGCCACAATAGACGGCAAAGGCTTCTTGTGTAAGCAAAGCTTCTAGTTTGGCATCCGTTACTTGATACAGCAGGCCACGTTGACTCAGTTCTGTCCAAATATTCATAAATCTACTCGCAAATCTTAGCAACTAAAGCTCAACAAGAACTAGTTTAGTTCCTGTTGAGGCATGGAGTCAGCAAGTTGCATGGTAATTTCGCCAAAGGGCGGTCTAGCCTTTATTACCAGCGGGAGCCGCTGCTCGTCATCGGTTATCCATAGTCGCACCGAATATTTGTCAGGTTCGGCCATGCGCATTCTTACGGCAAGCTCTACGGTTGGCACTGGACCGGAAGCAGCCTGTAGCTCTGACCGTCCGACGGCTTCGACCTCAATCTTGTAGGAGCGCTTCTCGATAGGACTAAAGACATCTATGACGGTACTTGCTCCAGACTTCACGGCACGCAAAGCCCAAAATACCGACGCCAAGTCATGTGCCGTAGAAGCTATAGCATAGCTTTGCTCGCCTATAGTGACAGCTCCAGCCTTACGGTCATAGACAGCTTCTCCGGCTTCTTTCCTCAAGCCTTCCTCTATACGCCATTGAGTCCGCACTGGAAACAGCGATTCATCTAGATGAGCAACGAATCGGTCATTGATTTTAACGAGTTCTCGCGCCACTCCTATGGTCTGAAGTTCCAGCTCCACTAAACGACCGTGTTCGCCATTGGACATCGCCGTTAATGTCATCTTTGCAGCTTTGACGTTGTTCCATAAGATCGAGTAGTTCAGTTGTTCGTCGGGATTAAACTTGTAAGGCTTGAGCGCTATTGGTGTTTTACGAGTAGCAGCCGGACGCCCTTTTTTTTGTGCAATGCCGCTACCACATAGCAGCAGCAAAAGAATGCAAATTACAGCTTTCCTCACATTTTCCTCAGATTTACCAGATCATTCAGCTTGCTGATATAGATGCCAGTACTTCGTCAAGCACCTGCAATGGCGAAGGATGTTCGATGACGGGTCTACCGAGCACTATATAATCGGCCCCAGCAGCGAACGCCTCAGCAGGCGTCATGACGCGCTTTTGATCGTTCACTGCCGTTCCCGGAGGTCTTATTCCCGGAGTAAGTATGATAAAGTTTCGAGGCACAACCCCACGTATCGCCTGTATCTCTTGTGCTGACGCAACTACCCCATCCAGTCCAGCTTCAGCTGCTAAAGTAGCCAACCTTACGACCAATCTATGTACAGGCTCGCTAATACCTATCTGCGCTAGCGACTTTTGGTCTTGGCTCGTCAGCACCGTCACGGCTAGCAATTTTGGTCGACGAGACGGCTCAAAGCTTCTCAACCTAGCTGCTGCGGCTGCCATCATTTCAAATCCACCTAGGGCATGAACATTGCAGACATCCACGCCAAGTTGAGCTGCTGCAGCTACCGCTTCTGCAACAGTGTTAGGAATGTCATGAAACTTCAGATCTAGAAACACTCGTCCGCCAAGCTGAAGCACTTCAGTAACCAGCTGTGGCCCGCAAGCAGTAAACAACAAACTACCTATTTTGAACATTCCTACTTGCGGCGCAAGCAACTCTACAAGCTCCAAGGCGCGTTCCTTGCTGGGAACATCTAAAGCAATGACAATTCTTTCCTTCACTATATCACCCTAAACTTAGGTTGCTTCTTCAGGTAACTGTCTACTTTGCTTACTTGGCAATCCACGAAGGCATCCCTGCCTTGTACGTTAACAAAAAAGACTATTTCCTCGCAATTAAACTGCTTCTTAAGTTTTGCTGTCTTAGTTATCACTACAGACTTGAACTCTTCATACTCCGGTATAGTCGACTGGTCTTTGCCGACTTTGCGACAGGCATCCCAATACTGATTGTAGAGTAGCATCACATCTATAGGAGTAGCTTCAGGATTAGCCAGCTTTATGGAGAAGATCTGCCCTGAAGCCAATGATTCAGCAGGAGCCTTCGGCTCAGATTCGAGCGAGAATTCTGGCACTTGCCCAGCTGAGGAAGTTTCAGCTATGACAACTGACGGTATAGACAGCTCTTCAGGCCTGCTAGGTTCGGTTGTCGAAGAAGACTCTTTCTTCACCTCAGCCGAAACAGTAGGTACCGGTGGAGGTGTAGGTATCGTCTTCACCTCAGCCGAAACAGTAGGTACCGGCGGAGGTGTAGGTATCGTCTTCACCTCAGCCGAAACAGTAGGTACCGGTGGATGAGGAACTGGCGGTAAAGATGAAGTTTTTCGCTTCAACCGCTGTGTAGCATACCTTGAAGGCAAGGCTACAGACCCATACTGTGATGGCTGCTCGACCTCGATGACTTCTTGCTGCTGCCGCTTGTTGATACGCTGTGTAGCATACCTTGTGCCGGAAACATCTACTTTCTCTCCGCTAGCTGCCTCCGATGTAGCTTTTTCAGATGCTACATCCCCTAACTGCCCTAACTCAGGAATAGCTGCCTCAGCAAGGAGGCCGGTCTTGCCTGTACGCCGCTTACGAAAAACCTTGCGTACGCGAGCTATAATTTCCTGCACGCTGAGCGGTTTTATCCAATAATCCTCGACGCCACTTTCTAGAGCATTTGCTATCTCTTCGTCATCGTCTATAGATGACATTACTATAAAAGGAACATTCACAAGAGCGGGCTCTTCCTGCATTTTTGCAAACAGCTCGACACCCGTCATGTTCGGCATGCGCATGTCAGAAAGCACCAGGTCTACTTTTTGCGTCTTAAGCATCTGAAGAGCGCTTAGGCCATCTTTAGCAGTTAAAACCTTACAGCCTAGCTGCTTAACCGCAAGCTGTACTATGGCTTGCATGCCTGGATCGTCGTCTACTATAAGCAGCGTATGATCATGGTAGTCTGCTGTTGTAACAGCCTTCTTTTTTGGACCACCTTTCCAAGATACCTCCAACCTTGCTGCTGCTGAGTAAACATGAACAAAGTCACTTATACGCTTACCTGGAGCAATTCCACGTTCATCACAGATATGACCACCCACTTCATCCGTTAATACGACCTGGCGAGCTGCTGCAAGAGCACCCAAGATAAGCAGCAGTGCAGGCATTTGCAAGCCGTATGGCTCGCTTCTGACCATAGCATAAGCAGACTGTTTCGAGAGAGGTTTTTCCCCTAAGGTTTCCAGAGCTTTTTGGATCACGCGCACAGGTGAGCCTTCGGGAAACTCTCTATCAACATTCAAGATATACTCTTCGCCTTCAGTCTTAACAAGCTCAAGCGGTATAGCAAAGAAACTCAGGTACATAATCTGGTCTTGAGTAGGCTTTTCCTCAGACCTGAACATCCACCCCAGGAGAATATCTACACCTTCTTGATCTAACAATTCTTCGAAGTCAGGATGACAGGGATAGCGTATGGTAAGCGGTTCATCAAGCAGCCTAGAGAGTACTGAACCTAAGAAGCTAGATATCTGATATGGTATCCTTTTACTTGACCATTGATTAGCAAGCAGAGCTCCTTGCTCTAAGTATACTTTACAAAACAAGTCAGCAACCTCGCTTTCCAGCATACCTACTATGCGTGTGTACTGCTCCTCTGCCAGCAAGCGTTTGCCTTCGGTCTTCATAACTAACAGGTGCTTGAGCACCATCAATTCACTGCGATCTAACTCAGCTCCTACCCAGTAAAGCAGAGTAGAGGGCAAATCTATGCTAGGTGGCAGCATTCCTAACGTGCCTGGTGGGTGCAATATAACTTGCCAATCATACTCAACAGTACCGCGGCCTGCACTGACTCCAAACCTGTCAAGTTCACAATCGCCACCAAACTTCAATATACCCCGTCTGAGCGAGCCAGCCCACTTCAAGTTAATTTCAGTCCTTTGTTTAAACTTACCCTCGGCATCATACACAAACGGCCAGTCCTTAAAATGATTCTTGCCTGCATCTATAAGCAGCTCGTACAAACGCTCTTCTGTATCCGGGATCTGCTCAGCACGAGCCTTAAGTGCCATAAGAAGCTGCGTTTCAGAAGTGGTTTCCTCCTCAAACTCAAGTCTAAAGGCTTCTTCAGAAGGCGGCTCTGGAACTGCTATCCTGAGCATTCTGAAGATATAGCTCAGTCTGCCATTGATGGTTTCGCAAATTATCTCACCACCCGAACCATCTGCTATGCTCCTACAGATGTTTTCCAGCAGTTTGGCTAGCCCCTCAGGATCGCGATCATCATAGATCATCATCCCGTCGGCAATATCCATAGCAGTAACTGGTCTACCTCTAAGCGACAGCAGTAGCAGTGACTTCAACATCATCTTACCGTATAGAGAAAACTGACCTAGCCGCGGTATGACTGTACCAAAAATCCTGTCGTAAGCAGCAAATATAGGAGCCAGCTCTGGATTTTTCCTTATGTCAAACTCAAAGCTCTCAAACAGATCGTCTAGACAAACCAGACTCATCGCCCGACGAACAAGCGCACGCGGCACTACACCAGTAATGAAGCCAAGCAAAGAGAAGCTTTTCGAGTACCGCCGCATCGCTGGAGCAAGCTCCAAGACTATAGGGTGAAGCGGATAAAGCCAGACGAATTCTTCTCTAGAACCCGTAAAATGAGGCATCCTGCCCCTTAGGTCATCATACATGTTCTCCAGCGCACGAAACTGCTCTTCACTTTTACAGCATATGTGTTCAGCTATTAGCTGAACATAGTTGGAAAGGCTTATAACTTGCTGCCTTAAACTCGACAACTGCTGAGCATACGGCGCTTGTGGCAAAAGCAAATCCTCATTCAACGTTACGACGAGCGCAAAACGCCCCTGCTCTGCTTTCTGAACAAGATACATCAACCACTCAGCAAGCCTATCTCCCACAGGACGCGTGCCCATCAACGAGGAGACACCGTCTACAAAAATAGAAAAAGTCTCCGAACGAGCTACCCTACGTTCTATAATATCGTCCAGTTGATCGACGGAAAATCGCGAGGGTAGTTCGCCTTCTAAACCGAGCAATCTTGGAAAAGCCTTTACAAAATTCAGACCTTTTTCAGGATCAAAACCTACGCTCAAAGTAGATATTCCTTCGTTAGAAATCCTAGATTGAGCTATCTTCTTGATAGGCTCGGTCAATCTGGTCTCTTGTAGAAGATTTACAAGAAACGGCTGAGAGGCTATACTCCTGACCAGAGACAAAACATGACTCTTTCCAACTCCACGCTTGCCTACTATGGCAACAGCTCCTCGTCCCGAAGACACCATCGTTAGAACATTAGCCACAACTGTTGCAAGTTGTTCCGTAAAACGAAACGCCTTTACTATTTGCTCATCGCTTACTACTTCGAAACGAGTTACCTGATCTATCTGCCGCAGCCCTACAAAGGCTTTTATCTGTTGGGAAGTCATATGCCTAAACTTATATGCAGGATTTAGAGAGCACTTTATAATCTACAGCTAAATAGGTCAAAAAACTAGCTGTCTTTAACAAATTTGACCATTACTGCTGCAACCAGCAGAAAAACTCCACCTAACAGTACCACATAGATCGGATCATTGCCAAATATATCTCTAACTAAGTGTTCAAAAGTTAAAGCCGCAGTGATCTCAGGCAGCACGATAAAGAAGTTGAATATGCCCATATATACACCTACTCGCTCAGCAGGTAGTGCAGCTGAAACTATCGCATAAGGCATGGAAAGTATCGACGCCCAAGCTATCCCTACTCCGACCATAGGTAGTAGTAAAAGATATTTACTCTTTATAACGTAAACAGCTACAAGCGACAGTCCGCCTACAAACAAGCATGTAGCATGTACAGCTTTGCGACCTATGCGACGAGCTAAAGCCGCTAAGACAAAGGCTACTAAGAAGCACACTACGGAATAGACCGAAAAACACAGGCCACCCCACTCAACACCTTCGCGATAAGCCTGCGAAGAGACATCGCTTGCGCCAAAGACATGCCTTGCTATCGCTATTCCAAAAAACAGCCACATACAAAACAGCCCCAACCACGTAAATACCTGCACTACGGCAAGTTGCCTCATCGCAGCAGGCATCTGCCAAAGTGCTGTCCATATCTCACTAAATGTAGCCTTATAGCAAACACCCTGCCTTACTAATAAATTATTCGGCTGCTCTTCAGAAGTAGTTACTACAGTCCATAGCACAGCTAGCAAAAAAGTAGCAGCGCCTATCTGAAAAGAGTATTTCACTGTAAGCGGTATGCCACTTTCCGTAGTACCAGTTATGCCTACACTGCTAAACAAAAACGGCAGCGCACTAGAAAGTGATGCCCCAAGCCCTATGAAAAAACTCTGCATCACGAATCCCAAAGTGCGCTGATTATCATCGAGTTTGTCTGCTACAAAAGCTCGAAAAGGCTCCATGCTGATGTTAATGCTCGCATCTAGTACCCAAAGTAGCAAAGCAGCGACTGCAACACTCGACGCCGTCGGCATTAAAAATAACGCTACGCTTGATAACACAGCTCCCACGAGAAAATATGGCCGACGCCTACCCAGCCTAGTCCAAGTCCGATCGCTCATCGAACCTACAATAGGTTGCACAAATAATCCTGTCATAGGTGCAGCCAGCCAAAGAATAGGTATTTCATCAGGCGATGCACCTAACCGCTCGTATATGGCGCTCATATTAGCCATCTGCAAACCCCAACCAAACTGTATCCCGAAAAAACCAAAGCTGAGATTCCATATCTGCCAAAAACTCTTCCTCATACCCTTACCTAAAAGTTTACTCGACTAGCTAGCTATCTATAGGCTATCTTAAGCAACACCTAAAGATTAATAGCCGAAAAATGAATGTGTATTCATTCATCCCTTAAGGAGAAGAAGCCGTGAGAAGGGTAGAAGCAAGAACAGAGATCGTATCAGAGACAACAGAAATACAGGAAACGCAACGACCCGTAGCGCAGGAAGTCCAACCCACAAAGCCTACAACAATCACCCAAGCGACAGCTTCACCTCGTAGACCAAGTATAGGCAGTACGCTGATACAGAGCCAACTAAAGGCAGCGATACAAGAGCGCCTGCGCACACAGTCGCTCAACGAAACCATGCATGAGATACTCTCTGCTGCCCGTCGGTTTGACTCCACTACGCAGATGCGCACAGCAAGTACTCTCAACGAGCTACGAAAGCTTATCGATAGCAACTCTTCCGCGGCTACAAAAGCAGAGCAGTTACTACGCTCAACTAGAAATTTACTGAAAACAGGTACATCTCATAGAGTACTAGAAAACTTCGCTTCTGAAGCGCAACAGCTTACGTCTACCATTGACTTCTACAGCGATCCATCCTCTGCAAGGCAGCGCTTATCAGCGCTGGGGTTTGCACAAACCACTATTAGAAAACTGTCTGATTCTTCGGTACTACGGCTCACAGCGCTCGACTCGTCGGTTCTGCGTGAGGTAGGCAAAAAGAACTCCACTATGGAGCAAGAGTTCGCCGCGAAGATTGACTCTTTACCTCAAGACCTGTTTGCCAAACTCGTAGCTCTACCCGCTACAGAACAAGCAAGAATTACCTCACTTAGCACGCAAGAAATGGTAGCTGAACTGAATCGTAGTGGTCAGCCTACCCCACCGCAATCTGACGCAACGCAGGCAAAAGAAAAACTCGCAGCCCTAGGTTTTGCCAAAAGCACGCTGAAGAAGCTCTCTGACAAAGCCGCGATAAGACTTGCAGCTCTAGATACAAGCCTGCTTTCAGAAGTAGCCAAACGCAATGTCGCCTTCGAACAAGAGTTTGCAGCAAAGATAGAATCCTTACCAGAAGACATTTTTGACAGGCTTAGACAACTTCCACCTGATACTCAAAAAGTGACGGCGTTTAAGACAAGAGAGCAGATAATCGCTGAACTAAAGCCTAGCACTGACGTCGTCCTACACTCGATGCCAGAGGCAACTTCGGCTCCGCTAGTCGAGGCTATAAATCGAGCTCGAGAGTCGATCGACTTATCAATCTACCTGTTTACTAGTAAAAGCGTCACCGAAGCACTCAAGCAAGCTGCCGCCCGGGGTGTGCGTGTGCGGGTGATGCTCGAACCAGAAGTAGTAGGTCAGAAAGATGCCAATCTCGCTAAAGCAGAGGAGCTGCGCGCAGCAGGTATTGAAGTCAAAGATACGCCGCCAGAATTTAGCGAAGGCAATCGCGTTGACCACGCTAAGTTCATGATAATCGACAACAAAGAGCTTCTATTCGGAACCGGTAACCTTGCAAGAAGCGGCCTCGGCGAAAGTTCCAAACCAAAGTATAACAACCGAGACTTTTGGGTAAGCGACAAACGTTCTGAGTCCGTAGCTGAAGCCGTAAAGTTATTCGACGCCGATTGGAATCGTCGCTCTACTGCAGGTATCGAGTTTAAACACCTAGTAGTTACTCCAGACAATGCCGCACAAAAACTGTTTGACCTCATAGATGGTGCTCAGCGTAGGCTGCTAGTCTACAATCAGTCCCTTGCCGATCAAACTATCATAGACAAACTCATAGCAGCAAAGCAGCGCGGCGTAGATGTTAAGGTAATACTCAATGATCCGCGCAGCGCAGACGATAAAAACCTTGCAGCACGAGCCAAGCTAGAAGCTGCCGGCATCCCCTGCGGTTTCTACCGCAAGCACATAATGCACGCTAAAGCAATGGTAGCTGACGACCAAGCGTACATAGGCTCCCAAAACTTCACTTCCGGCGGACTGTATAACAACCGCGAGTTCGGTCAAATTATCTCCGAGCCTAGGTTCGTCCGACAGCTCGAAGAAGTCTTCATGCAAGACTACAAGACAACAGGCCTTGTTACAGGCGATCGAACCCAAGAGCTCAATCAAATACGCCTGCATCCGATGCCCGATTCTTCCAACTATCCAATCATCGCCGCCATAAACTCCGCTACTACTTCTATAGATTTAGAAGTGTATATTTTGACCGATCCAGGAGTGACCGATGCCCTAAAACTTGCAGCTAAACGAGGCGTACGCGTGCGCGTGATGCTCGAACCCAAGACTATAGGCGAGACCAAACCCTACGAGGCAAAAGCAGCCGAATTGCGAGCTGCAGGTATCGAGGTCAAAGAAACGCCGCCAGAATTCAACTCTAACTACAACGTCGACCACGCTAAATTCATGATAATCGACGGAAGAGACCTGCTTTTCGGTACCGGTAACCTAGTAAAGAGCGGTCTTGGCGAGAGTATGAAAGACGAATGGAACAACCGCGACTTCTGGGTACAAAACACTTACCAAGAAGCTGTACGCGAAGCTCAACTGCTGTTTGAACGCGACTGGAACCGTCAGTCCACAGCAGATATAGATTTCAAGCACCTTGTTGTCACTCCTGACAACGCTAACAGCCGCATAACAAACTTAATCGACAGCGCAACTGACCGCCTCTACGTTTTCAATCAGACGCTCACCGATCAGACCATCATAGACAAGCTCATAGCAGCCAAACAGCGCGGTGTAGATGTCAGAGTATTGTTGGCCAAGCCCGAAGACGGCGATCCAAACCGTCCTGCACTTGAACAGCTTGCTGCTGCCGGCATTAAAGTCAACTACTTCACCAAGCATTATCTACACGCAAAAGGCATAGTAAGCGATAATCAAGCATTCCTCGGCTCACAGAATTTCACCGGCGGAGGACTATTCAGAAACAGAGAGGTTGGCCAAATCTTCAATCAACCAGACATAGTCAACCAGCTAGCCGAGATATTCCTAGCCGATGAAGCAAATCCTACGAGGGTATGAACTTAAAGGTACTCAGAATAGCCTGCCGTCTGACTCTGCGTGAGGCGGCAAAACTTACTAACGTCAGCTACGAAACGCTCTACAGGCTCGAACAAGGCGAGCCTGTAGATGCTGAACTAGCTGGCAAAGTAAAAGATATCTTAGAAGCTCTCTTACGAAAAAGGTCTCGATCTTGCAGAAGTTAAAGACAGAGGCAAGCTATTCCCAAAGTTACTAGCACCGTACCTATCCAACGCGCAAGGTCTACCTCTTCTTTGAGATAAAACTTAGCACCTAAAGTGTTTATGACGTAGGATAGAGACGTGGCCGGTTCAACCACGCTCACTTTCTCCCAAGCAAGTACAGTGACCAGTGAGAAGAACGCAACAGCCATACATCCTATACCCAACAGAATAAAGCCACTGAAAAGTACTCTTCGCGCTATTTGCAAAAGCTCCTTCAAAGCAAGCGTGTCTATCGAGCCCACTTGCTTCATCCCACGAGCTAAGAATATGTCTCCAAGCGCACCAGAAACAACAATCAGCGCTATCACAGCTAGCGATTTCACCGCTGCTCCTTTCGTCCGCGTCTTGCTTCACCCATCCCAACCACCATCACTCCCACCGTGATGAGCAATATCCCTATCCATTGAAACAATGTAATCGCTTCACTCAAAATTAACTTAGCAAGCACAGCTATTAGGACATAACTAAAAGCCGTAACGGGCATTACAAAACTCAGATCAGCCTTCGAGAGCATTGCGAGATGAAGCACAAAGAAAGCTATCAATAAAAGCACTCCTAATAAGAAACTCGGATTCGCAATCACTGATGGTAGTAAGCTGAGGTACTTCCAAACCTCGAGTCCTGCATCAAAACCAGCCGTAACTTGCTTAATTCCTTTGCCCAACATTACATTGCCAAGCGACTGTACTAATATAGCTAGTATGACCAGAGAAACTAATCTCATCTATCCGTCCTTAAACTAAATTTCTATATACACAGGCAATAACTTTACAATTGATGATAACTTACCAACTCAATAGCTTTAGCTTTAATAAGCGACTTAACACGCAAGCTAAGTAGCGCATCTAGTTCTGCCTGGTTTTCACCAACTTGCGGATGCAAGTATACTTCTGCAGTATCACAAGATAAGCGTTCAAGCAACGCTACGAGATAACTTTCTGTCACGCGTCCTGTCTCTAGAAGGCCATAAACTTGTTCCACAGCACCGATGTCTTGAAGGTATAGTTTGGCATATTTACATAGCAGCCAGAACGTAAACCAAAGCAGATATTTATGCAGCTTATGTCTAGAATTTATTGTCAATGATAAGGAGAGGTTTTCTCTAGGCAAGCGAACATATTTCACGTCATATTCTCTGGCAATTTCTATTACCATAGGGAAGACAGTTGGATGCAAGTGCATGTGCAAGTGACCGTCTATATGCGAGCATTTTAATCCCGTCGATACAAAACGCTGCATCTGCGCTTTTATCTCACGTCTTAAATGTGCTTTTGCAGAAGGAAGGAAAAAATACCTTAGTCCAGCTCGCACAGGCGAATTCGGAAAATAACCTTTGGAATCTACTATTGTGGGAATCTCACTAGCTGGAAGTACAGCTTTACCAAGCACCGTTACTAGATGTAGGCCCACACCGAGGCGTGGACGCTTTCGAGCAATTTCTACTGCCTGCTCGAAAGCACTCTCACCCACCATCAGACTACAGCTAGTCAGTATGCCTTCGTCATGAGCTTTTGCGACAGCAAGGTTCACCGCTTCGCTTGAACCAAAATCATCACCGTTGACTATGAGCTTCACAGAAAGCAGTCTTATCTACTACGTCTTCGGCCACTATATCCATCGTCATAGCCGCGCCGAAAGTCATTTTCCGTAGCAGGAGTAAATTCGCTACGGTAGCGCCTATAGTCGGGTTGTCGTCTAGCGTGATAGTCTTCCTGACCGAAGTCGTAG
The DNA here is from genome assembly GCA_025057015.1 of Blastocatellia bacterium. Lineage (GTDB taxonomy): Bacteria > Acidobacteriota > Blastocatellia > Chloracidobacteriales > JADJPF01 > JANWYG01. Next base: position 185,041 of record JANWYG010000010.1, on the reverse strand, counting down.
CCACGATCATACGCGCTACGTACATCAAACCTGTCACCATAGCCTGCATTATAACCGTCGCGAAAGTCCGGCTCATAGCGAGGGTCATATTCATTGCGGTATCGCCTGTAATCCTTACTGCGCCCCGCCCGATAGTCTTCACTTCCCCTCTGGTAGCCGAGATCGTAGGCCTGTTTCGCAGCATCCTTATATGCTTGTCTTCCCTGCTCGTATCCGCGCTCGTACCCTTTGCGGAAAGTGTCTTCATACCGACTAGTGTACTCGCGCGAGTAGCGCCGATAGTCGTTGCGTCGTCCCTCGACAGCATCCGCACGACCATAGTCAAAGCCCTTGTCATAGTACATCTTCGCGTTCGAGTCATCGATACCAGTAGACCGATCCTCGCGAATGTTATAGCCATCGTTATAACCTCGCCGGAAGTCCTTTTCATACTCGGCAGTATACTCGCGTCGGTGGCGGCGATAATCCTGTGCAAGACCATCGTTATAATCTTGCTTGCCTCGTCTGAAGCCTAAATCATAGTAGGCATCCTCTTGACTCTTTATCTTGCCACCTAAGATAGGCTTGTCTTCTTTTCCATAACCATCGTTGTAACCAGCAGCAAACTCGTCGATATACCGAGATGGCACATTGCGGATATATCGCCTGTAGTCAGCTGATCGTCCAGCTTTGCGATCATCTTTGCCGTAGCGCTCGCCTTCCTTGTAATAGTACTTTTCTTCCTTGTCCAACCGCCCTAGTGCTTTGCCTTGATGAGTAAACACCGTAATAGGCGACAAAATCAGGACTAATGAAATTAACAGCATACTCACCTCCTCAAGCGTACATTAAGATATCACATTCACTAGACACCTGTTCAGCTTTATAAGTTGCCGCAGAAAAAGGAAGAAAAAAATGCAAGTTTGTTCGCGGCTTACGTTCCATAAACGACAAAACACTCTGCGGAGGTAGTATGACAAAATTCCTGCTCTTCATGTTAATAGTAACCTTCTTAGGTACTATCTGGTTTCTATCGAACCGAGACAATGTCAAAGCCTACACATTGCCCGTAGCACTACATTTTGGCAATGAGTTACGAGTATTCCTTCCCAAAGCTCTAGGCGAGAAGATAAAAGTAGAACTTCTAGACGCCGAAGATAAAGTAATCGCATCAGGTATCGGTACAACCCTAAAACTGCAGCTTCCTGCTGGACTTAAGCGAGAAGACCTTGTCTGGTACAGACTACGATATACCGCCAACACAAAAACAGAGATCCTGCTCATAGGAAAGATACTGCGTTATCCCATAGTCAAGCTCCTTGCACAACGCGAGCTAATAGCTGGCTCAGCCGTCTCTCCTAGGCTAGTAGTCTTAGATAACTCAACAGGTGAACCGCTCGAAGCAGAAATAAACATAGAACTGCTAAGCAAAAACGGCAGCAAAATCGATTCTATAAGAGCTACCACCGACAAGCATGGCACTATTCAACCTCGTCTACGTCTGCCTCAAGACGAAGTCGGCCAAGCTAAGATCGCTGTGACAGTAGACACGGAAATAGGCAGCGGGAAACTTTTTGAAGAAGTAAACATAGTAAAACGCGAAGCCATACTGCTTACCCTAGACAAACCGCTTTATCAACCCGGCCATCTGGTACATATCCGAGCTCTTGCTCTCGACCGTATCAGCAGAAAAAGCATAGCAGGCGAACCTATCACCTTTGAGATAGAAGATGCAAAAGGTAACAAAGTCTTCAAACGTAAGCTCACGACGGACGAATTCGGCGTAGCTTCTGCTCAGTTTCAACTGGCTGAAGAAGTCAATATGGGTACCTACAAACTACGCGCCATACTAGGTACTAGCAATACACAAGAGCGTAGCTTCATAGTCGATAGATACGTACTACCAAAGTTCAAAGTAAGCGTAAAGTTTCAAGGCGGTGAGGACGAGCGATTGCAGAAGCGTTACTACGGGCTAGGTGACGTAGTAAGCGGCCGTATAGAAGCTAAATACCTCTTCGGCAAACCAGTCCAAAACGCCAAAGTAACTATCAAGATGACCACTTTCGACGTCGAACGCGTCGAGCTTGGCAAACAAAAGGGATACACTGATGGAACTGGCATCTATGGATTCGCATTAAAAATACCAAATCAACTAGTCGGTAGGACAGCCAATCAGGCCAAAGTTGCTCTAGAAGTAGAAGTCGTTGACTCAGCAAACCACAAAGAAAGTCGAATAGAAAACCTCTTCGTCTCCAAAGACCCGATAATGATAACAGCTATTCCTGAAGGTGGTGAGCTTGCTCCAAAACTCAAAAACAAGGTTTACGTACTGACCTCATACCCGGATGGCAGTCCTGCGCAAACACAACTGTCAGGGACAGGAATAATGGGAGTAATTCAGACAGGCAGTGATGGGATTGCTACGATAGAAGTAGAAGGCGGTCAAAAAGTATTAAAACTTTCTGCCCGCGACCTGGCAGGTCGTTTGGGCAAAGCCGAAATTCAACTCGAAACCCGTAGCGGCGAAGACTCTTTGTTAGTGCGAACCAACAAATCACTCTACCACGTAGGTGATAACTTAGAAGTTAGCGTTATAAGCAGCAAGCAGAGTGGTTCGGTCTATCTTGACATCATCAAAGATCGTCAGACCGTACTCACACAAGCGTTGGAACTAAAGGAAGGACAAGCAAGTACTGTAATAGACATCACGGCTGACCTGTTCGGCATAGTGGAAATAAGAGGATACATTTTCGGTCGAAATGCGGAGACCATTTCAGATAGAAGGATGGTAATGATTGATCCAGCAGATGACCTACAGATAGAAGCCAAAGCATCGAAAGAGTCCTTCCGGCCAGGAGAGCAGGCAGATATAGACATCAGGGTACGTGATCGTTTAGGTAGACCAGTTCGTGCGATATTAGACTTACAGGTAGTCGACGAAGCTGTTTTTGCCCTAAGCGAGCGTCAGCCGGGCTTCGAAAAGGTCTTTATGTACCTTGAAGAAGAGCTTCTCAAACCCAAATACGAGATACACTTTCACGCACACGACATCATACCTTTGCCTATTGCGGAAGAACCCGTAGCAGCAGAGAAAGTTGCTCGCAGAGAACGTGTGGCAGCCGTACTACTGTCGGCAGCCAAAGAAGTAACGCCCTACAGCATAGAACGTGAGTATGGTCGTGCAGAGATAGAGGCTAAAGAAGATGAATACTACGACAAGTACTACGAGTTATCTTCTAAGCGGCTTAGTAGGATAGTTGACGCTCTCAACAACTACTATGCCACAGGGATCACCCCATCTAATCCAAACAAAGATCTAGCGGCTGCCATAGCTGCAGGTCTTCTCAGTCAAGAAGAAGCTCTAGACCCTTGGGGAAGAAATTACATTTTTAACAAGCAGCATTCTCCTTATCTTCTAGCAACTTCCCAGTTTGCCGATCAAAAAGAGGAGCAACAAACTTTCTGGATATCAGAATCGATGGTCAAAGTCTCAAGCAGTAAGGCTCAGCGTCCGTTCAATGGCAAAGTCGAAATACAAGAAGGTGTCTTGCCGGGTGCATACTGCCAGATAACTGGCCTGATACGTAGCACAAGTGGTGGTCTAGCAGGTTCACAGACAAAGCTACGTCGTCGCGAAGATGGCAAAATTTTCAAGACAGTAACTGACCGAGGGGGTAGTTTCAGTTACTCTGGCCTCAATCCTGGTAGTTATGAACTGACCGTAGAAGCCGAAGGCCACTATGGCACTACCTACTCTTGGATAATATTAAAAGCCGGAGACCGTGCCTCCGTAGAAGTAAATCTCGATCGTGCTCCAACAAAAACAGTCCATAAACTCACCCTTCACGAGTACTCAACTAGATGGAGTAAAAACAAAGTACCTTTAGAAGCAGCGGATGGTATAGTGTTAATGACGGCTGCTCCTAATGCAGCTACAGGTGTCCCAGCGAGAAGAGCTAGGAATGGCGAGACGACAATAATGCAGTTTGAAAAGCAACGACCATCGCAAGATAATGAACCGCAAGGCAGTACAGAGCCCAAAGTTCGCAGCTACTTTCCTGAAACTCTCTACGTCAATCCAGCTCTCATAACTGACCAAAACGGAACAGCCAAAGTAAGTATCCCTATGGCAGACTCCATCACAACTTGGCGGCTCTCGATGTTAGCTTCAACAAAGCGAGGTCTACTTGGCAGCACTACGACAGGCATACGTGTCTTCCAAGACTTCTTCATAGACTTAGACCTGCCGGTATCCCTCACACAAAACGACCTAGTACAGATACCCGTCGCAGTCTACAACTACCTGTCGGAAACCGAAGACGTTGAGGTAACCCTCAAGCCCGCTGACTGGTATGAACTCGTGGATGACACCTCTACAAAAACCATAAAGGTGGCCGCAGAAGAAGTCTCTGCAGTAACCTTCAGAATAAAAGCCAACAAAATAGGTCAACAAACCCTCACAGCAAGCGCACGCCTCGTAGGCCGAAATTCAGCCGCAAACGGTGATGCTATAGCCCGCAGCATAGAAGTTCGTCCAGACGGCGAACAGCAAGAAACTCATCTTACAGGGCGATTACAAGATGCTGTCTCGAAAGAACTTCAGATACCCCAATCTGCAATCGCAGAAGCTAACAAGATACTCATCAAGCTTTATCCCGGACCTTTCAGTCAGGTTGTCGAAGGATTAGACAGCATCATGCGTATGCCAAGCGGTTGTTTCGAGCAGACCTCGTCAGCAAACTATCCCAATGTTCTAGCCCTCGACTATATGAAGACTACAAAGCGGATAACTCCAGAGATTCAAGCCAAAGCCGAAGGCTTCATCTCGATAGGCTATCAGCGACTAGTAACATTTGAAGTACCAGGCGGTGGGTTCTCTTGGTTTGGTAATGCTCCCGCAAACAAGATTCTTACCGGCTATGGGCTTATGCAGTTTCACGATATGTCGCGAGTCTATGAAGTAGATGAACGCATCATATCTAGAACGCAACAGTGGCTAGCAGCACAACAGAAACCCGACGGTAGCTGGGAGCCAGACACTTACTTCATAAACGAAGGTGCTACAAACAACTACCAGACCGATAAGTTACGCATAGCTGCATACCTAGGCTGGGTACTTAGCTACACAGGCTACGGTGGTGAAGCCGTAGAAAAAGCCAAACAATATGTCGTAAAAAACCTGACCGGTAAAGAAGACGCATACACTCTGGCTGTGATAGCCAATTTTGCTGCTGACTACAAAAAAGACGCCAGTTGGACACAAAAGGCGGTATCTGCACTGGTTACGAGCGTCATTGAGGACGACAAGAAAGCCCAGTGGAAGATGCCTGCTCAGGCACAAACTCCATACTATGGCCAAGGAGACATAGCAGACATAGAGACGACAGCACTTGCTGTACAAGCACTAATTAAGGCTGGCAGCCACCCGACATTAGCCTCGAAAGCACTACAATACCTCGTAGAGAAGAAAGATAGTTACGGCAACTGGTACTCTACTCAAGCAACGATACAATCACTCAAAGCACTGCTTCTTTCAACCAAGGGGGCTGCTGATGCTGAAGGAATAGTAACCGTCAAAGTCAACGGCGAGCAGGTGGCTAGCATTAAGTTGGATAAAGACAACAATGAGCTACTACATCAGGTCGTTCTCAAGCAAACGCCTGTAGGGCGAAACCTAGTTGAACTATCTTTTAGCGGCAAAGGTAGTCTGCTTTATCAAGCGGTAGGGCGTTATTTCGTACCTTGGAAACAAAGGATCGATGGACAAGAACCTTTGTCTATATCCCTTAACTATGACCGTACGCAGCTTGAACAAGATGATATTGTTACAGCACAACTCACTGTAGTAAACAATCTCAACCGCAGTGCTGAGATGGTTATGGTAGACTTAGGCATACCGCCGGGTTTCGAAGTACTAGCTGAAGACTTGCAGGATGCTGTATCAACTGGCGAAGATAAATACGGCAAATTAACTAAGTTCAGCCTCACCTCAAAGCAAATACTGCTCTATTTGGACGGGCTCAGGCCCGCACAGCGTTTCACGCTCAAGTATCGGCTTAAGGCCAAGTATCCTCTCAAAGTTAAGACTCCAGAAAGCCGTGTCTACGAGTACTATAATCCCAGCATCGGTTCAAGGGTAACTCCTGTAGAGCTAAAAGTAAGGTCTCGCAGTTAAGTCATTACCTTCACCGTCAGTTTTAGGACGGTGAAGGTACTTCTACATCTGCAGTCGGAGTAGCAGCTTTTCTGGTGCTAGGACGAGCACTATGATACGTCATATGCAATTGCTCTAGCTCAAGATACATAGTCCCGCCCTTCGCTTCGTAAAGCTTTTGAAAGTTAGAAAGCATATCTAAACAAGCGTGGTCTATAAACGACAGCCGCTCTACCTGGATATGTATCTCCCCGACTGGAAGGCTCTCCAGTACTGCAGCAAGCTTAGGTATACAAAGGAATGTCGCAGCACCATCTAGACGCACTACATAGACAGAATCTGACTTCTTTTCTACTGCAATCTGTATATGAGAGAACGTATACAGCAGTTTGTAGACGGTCAGTGCAAAACCTATGATCACGCCCGTAAGTAGGTCGGTAGCTACTATAGCTACGATAGTAGCAAGGTATATACCTGCTTCAGACCTACCGAAAGGTTTCAACTTTTGATAAGCTCCAGAAAAGGTCAGTTTAAAACCAGTAAACACCAGTATCGCTGCAAGGCAAGTAGTAGGGATAAGTTTCAGAACAGATGGAAACAGCATCACAAAGATTAAAATCCACGTTCCGTGCAAGATAGTAGAAAGTCTAGTTTTCGCTCCTGCGTTTATATTTGCTGTAGAACGGACTATAACACCGGTCATAGGAAGCGCTCCTAGCAACCCACAGATGGCATTGCCTACACCTTGAGAGAAAAGCTCTTTATTATGCTTTGTAGTAGACAAGGTCATCTGGTCTACAGCTACCGAAGTAAGCATTGTCTCAGCACTGGCCACGACGGCGATAGTCATTACAGGAACTATCAGTGACGTCCATTGCTGCGACATCGATGGAAAAATCACTTCGCTGAAGATATTATCCGGAACGTTGATATATTTAATCGGGAATGCAAATATGTTAGCTACTGCCGTGCAAATAATCACAGCTACTAGTGGAGCAGGTATTAGCTTTAGTTTCTTTGGCACGTATGCCCAAGCTATCATTATGGCTATAGCCAGGAGTCCGATGAAAGCAGCTTTGTGATGTGTTGAGCCATCCGTAGGTATGCCTTTCCAAATCGCCTCAGGTATGGAAATAATATTGTGCAACCCGCTCTTTCTTGGCAAATCGTCCACCATGACGTGCGTCTGACTTGCCATAATCAGCACGCCTATTCCTGATAGCATCCCGTGTATGACCGCCGGCGAACTAGCCCTGAACCATTGCCCTAGCTTTAAGGCTGCTGCAAGTATCTGTACCACACCTGCAAGAAACACTATTATCCCGAGATTTTGTAACCCGTAAGTTACTACTATCTCGTAGACTATGACCGTCAGTCCTGCAGCTGGACCGCTTACCTGTAATGGACAACCTGCAAGCAAGCCTACTACTATCCCACCTACAATTGCTGTAATCAATCCTTGTGCAGGCGACACTCCGGAAGCTATCGCTATACCCATAGACAAAGGCACAGCAATTAGGAAAACCACTATTGATGCCGATAGGTCACTTAGTAGTTTGTTCATACTCCTCCTAAGTCAAGATATGTTTGCTATGAAAGTCCATAGGTACCGGCTTATGATCAATAGAAGCTAGCACAAAGCGATTCTCAGCCATATCGTAGGAATAGACATTACCGCTTTCTATTTCATAGACCCAGGCATAAATTTTTAGCTTCTCCTGAAACAAGGCTGTAGCTACTGCAGGATGCGTCAGCAAGTTCTGTATCTGCACAAGTACGTTCTCTTTTATAGCGGCAATAAGACGCTCTTCTTCAGTCGCATCACTATAGTTCTTCTCCACGATCTGTCTCGTAGCCTCAGCAAATTTAAGCCAGTTTGCCACGGCAGGCATAGACTGTACTTTCTCTGGATTTAGCAATCCTCCCATAGCACCGCAATGTGTATGTCCACAAACTATTATCTGCTTAATACCCAAAGCAGCTATGCCATATTCCACAGTAGCGGCCTCTGCACCGTTCCAGACTCCGTATGGTGGAATGATGTTTCCGGCGTTACGCAAGATAAAAAGTTCTCCAGGTTCAGTCTGTGTGATCAAATTTGGTACTATGCGTGAATCACTACACGTAATAAACAACGCTCTAGGAAGCTGTCCTTTGGCCAGACCCTGAAAAAACTCACGGTTAGAGGCAAAGTAAGTCGTCTGAAAAGCATGTAGTCCACGAATAATTTTCTCCATACCGACACCTCAAAACCTTACTAGCAAGGCAAATCTTATCACATTTGAGTAAAGTAAATCCCTACAAATCAAGTGTCAACTATTGTGTTGAGAAAATTTTACTGCTTCGGGAACAAAAAGTCCCAAACTCTCTCTATCTACTGTGGAGGTCTACTATTATGGAGAGAACAGATGAAGAACTGATGGCCGAGTTTCAACATGGTGTAGAAGAAGCCTTCGTGTCATTGTACAAACGTTACAAGTTGCCAGTGTATAGGTTCATCTATAGAAAATTAGGTAACCAACACCGGGCCGAAGAGCTCACACAAGACGTTTTTTGCGCCCTTATCCGACACCGCAACCAATGGCGCAATCAAGCCTCTTTTAAAACCTACCTTTACCGCATCGCATTCAACTGCTGTATCTCTGAATCCCGCCGTACACAGAACATACAGAGCACACAGAGTGAGGATAAAGCTTCTACAACTGCTACAATAGATTCCAGTTGCCCACTAACCCAGCTCGAACAGAAGCAGCTATCGCAAATCATACAAGCCGCTTTAGGCAAACTTCCTTCAGATTATCGGGACGTGTTGATTCTTCGTGAATACGAAGGCCTCAGCTACGAGCAGATAGCCATAGTGCTTGATATACCAGTAGGTACAGTCAAGTCTAGGCTGTTTAGAAGTAAACTAGAATTAAAACAGTTACTTGAAGGCTTACTAGGTAAAACAACAACTCCAACTGTCAGCCAAACTGCCAATCAAACAGTCAAATAGAGAGGGCATTATGAACTGCAACGACATTGCAAACGACCTACAAGCATTTCTCGACAATGAAGTTAGACAAGAAGAATGTGTTCAAATAGAATCACATCTAAGAGACTGTAAAGATTGCCTATTACAACTAGAAGATCTAAAGGCAGTAAGCCTGCTGCTCAGCCAGGCTGAAGTGCCACCTCCTAATCTCCCCTCTGCAGCCCAACTACTACAACGCTCCAGAAGACGCAGCCTACTAGACAGGATCTTAGACAAGATCGACAACATTCAGAGAAGTAGAATCAAACTATTCATAGGACTAGCCACAGCAACTACTTTTGCCATCATCTTCTTGTCAGTCACTACGGTGCTTTACAAAAGTGGTTCCGGAAGTGGCTATAATATAAGTAGTCCTGCACTTGATAAACCTGTCGAATATCCTGCAACCAGTTATAAGACACCAATACCGGCTTCGACTACACCAGAGCCTTCATCCCCAAAACCATCCTCAGAGATATCTCCACAAGTAGCAGGATCTTCAGCAGAAATGAAGAGAGATTCAATAGCAGCAGAAACCAGCACACTTAGTCCAAAACTTAGGCCGGAAGAGGTTAAAGGAAGGTTGATAATTAAGTCTGCTGAACTCACTCTAGAAACAGATGACTTCGATGCCAGCAAGAACAAAATCATAGGGATAGTAAAGTCCAACGGTGGCTTCATAACGCAATTAAAGGTTAGTAGTTACTCCTACTCACGTAGCGCAGAAATCACGTTGCGTGTACCGGCTAACAATTTCGACACCGTGATCAGCGAAATACAGAAGATAGGCCGTAGCATTTCCGAGAATATCTTGGGCCAAGATGTCACAGATCAGTACATAGCTACTCGCGAAGAGTTTGAAATCGAAAAAGACTTGCAGGCTGAGGCTACTCAAATGGCATCGTCAGCGACAAGTTCCGAAGAGCGACTTGCAGCTAAGCGGCAAGTGTACGAAATAGCCCGCCGACGAGCTGCTCTAGAAAGACAGCTAAAGGAGTTAATCGACGGCGTGAACCTTTCTACGATCACCCTGACACTACATGAAACAGATAAGGTTTCTTCAACCAGCTTAGGCCCTCATTACAACATAAACAGCCGCTTCAAACTTGCCTTCTCCAGAGGACTTTCTAACCTAATCGCGCTAGTGCTACCAATAGCAATTTTCCTAATTGAGTATCTTCCTTCTCTGGCAGTAGTCAGCGCTGTCTTCTACTTGATCTGGAGAGGCACAAGGAAATACTGGAAACGTAACCGGAATTACAACTTTTCAGATGCAGAAATGCGAGATTGGATGAAATAGGCATACTATGACTACACAACTTCTTAAGACGATTGTATCATTAGCTTATACCTGGAAATCTGCAATCTGTGGTAGACGCAATGAGAAAACTTCTGCTGTGTCTAGCGTGCCTAGTTTGTATAGCAAGCTGGCAGTTTTTCCAAGCAATAGCCGTCAGCGGTCCACCTCCGGTAGTTGAAAAGATAGAGCCGCCATCTTGGTGGACCGAGCATACGCTTAACACTATACAGCTTATAATCAAAGGCAGCGGATTCCAAGGGGCAGAACTACGTTCTGCAGCCTCGGGATTAAAGGTACTCAATTACTCGGTAAACGATAAAGGCAACTACATCACGGCTAGCATCTACATAGATCCTGAACGCTCTCTTGTAGGCACCAATCGACTGGTAATAGTTACTCCTTTTGGACAGAAAACTATAGACTACCAACTCGACCCGCCGATAGAAACAAAAGGACGTTTTGCCGGCTTTAGTCCTGACGACGTGATCTATCTAATCATGATAGATCGATTCTCTGACGGCGACTTAACAAACAATGATCCTCCGGAATCTGCAGGTTTCTATGACCGAAGTTCACAGCGCAAGTACCACGGCGGTGATCTACAGGGTGTAATCGATCGACTACCTTACCTCAAAGATTTAGGCATTACGGCTATATGGCTTACTCCGATATATGAAAACTCTGACAAAGCTGCCGATTACCACGGCTATCATTCAGTAGACCATTATGGAGTAGAAGAGCATTTCGGCACGCTGGATAAATTCAAAGAATTGGTCGAAAAGGCTCATGCTCTGGGAATAAAGGTCATACAAGACCAGATCCTGAACCACGTAGGCCCTAATCATCCGTTCGTAGATGATCCGCCATTCCCAGGCTTCTTCAACGGTACTCGCGACAACCATCTGACAAACCCATTTGACATCTACTCCTTGACCATACCGAATGCCGATCCGAAGCGTGTCGAGGCGACCCTTCGTGGTTGGTTCGCTGGCATACTACCTGACCTTAACCAAGATACCCCTGCTGTCGGACAGTACTTGATACAACATTCTCTATGGTGGGTAGGTCAGACAGGCATAGATGGCATAAGGCTAGATACCTATCCTTATGTCCCACGTAGCTACTACCCCAGCTGGCACGGAGCAATCCGCAAACAGTTTCCAAATCTAACCGTAGTAGGTGAGATACTCGATGGACGCCCCGGCGTAGTAGCCTTCTTTCAAGGTGGACAAAAACAGTTCGACGGTATAGACACCGGCTTAGACACTGCCTTTGACTTCCCATTCTGTTTTGCCATACGAGACTACTTCGCCCAAAACCAACCGAGTCGCTTCTCAGAGTTACTTGCTGCCGATTCCGTCTATCCACGCCCAGGAGTTCTAGTGCCTCTTTTCAACAACCATGACATTCCCAGAATGGCCAACGAAGCTGGCTTCACCGCCAGTAAGCAGATACTTGCTTTCACGTTCCTACTTACGATGCGCGGCACACCACAAGTCTACTATGGCGACGAAATAGGTATGAAAGGTGGCAACGACCCTGACAACCGTCGAGACTTCCCCGGCGGCTTTCCCGAAGATCCTCGCAATGCGTTTACGCGAGAAGGCAGAACCGAACAAGAACAGAAAATCTTTTCGGCCGTTCAGCAGTTGCTGCAAATCCGTCAGAAGACCCCCGCTTTACGCGGCGGCCAGATGCAAATCTTAAGTGATGGCAATCAACTAGCATACCTTCGTACTAACAACGGAGATCGCGCTATAGTAGCTATCAATAACACCGATCAAAGCGCCAACTGGAAGGTGAAGTTACCTCAAGGCTTGTTCGCAGAAGGTAGCAAACTAGTTGACTTACTTAACCCAAGTAACACTGCAACAGTAAAGAAAAGCCGGCTGCGAATAAAACTTCCTGCTCGTAGTGCAGCAATTTACAAATAGCTCAGTACACTACGGCCTTACAGGAGAACATCCTTACGAGCGTCGCAACCACCTGCGTGGCTCTTGAGTCTACGCCAGGACGCAAGAATTTGCGGGCACTGCAACTAAAAACACACTTTAAACGCTGCTAAGCTTTCTTCGGCGGCTTTGAGGGACGAATTTCTACTCTACTTATGAGACTCCTCGGATCAAGCTCCAGCAGGTTGACCACGGCCTGCGCTATGTCCTCAGGCGCAATCTTCCATTCGTCGACCCCAGCTTCAACGACACGACCTGTAAAACTAGTGCGCACGCTACCCGGCATAATGTAGCTTACACGAATATTGTCGTAACGCACTTCTTGCATCAAAGCTTCGCTGAAGCCAACCAAAGCAAACTTTGAAGCACAGTAAGCAGCAGCATTTGCGAACGCTTCTTTGCCTGCCAGACTGCCTATGTTGATAATGTAACCTCCCGAACGAGAACGCATGCGCGGAATTGCTAGATGTGAACAGTAGTACACGCCATTCAGATTAGTCTCTATTACAGCATGCCATTCTTCGGGAGCAGTTTGCTCGATACTCTTAAAATGCCCTATGCCGGCATTGTTTATCAGCACATCTAAGCCCCCAAAGTACTCGTCACAACGCTCAAACATACTGCGCACAGAACTAAAGTTACGCACATCACACACTGCCGCTGCTACTGCCTGCTCGCCGTAACGACTTTGTAGCTCGGCTACAACCTTGTCCAGCCGGCCATCGCTGTTACGAGCAGCAGCCAGTACAGCATAACCTTCAGCAAGTAACCGCTCAGTAATAGCTAGGCCTATACCAGCACTAGCTCCAGTTACGATCGCTACCTTCATACTTCCTCCTAGTGTGCAGACTATTTCGCTATATTAACCACCTTCTGTCTCAAAGACTAGAAAAACTCTACAAGAGGTGATATTTTAGCGCTCTTGCGTTAGCGACCCCACTTCTTAAGGAGGCCTAGCTTGAGTATCCTAGTAGACCGATCTACTCGTCTTGTAGTTCAAGGCATTACTGGTAAAGAAGGAACATTCCATACCCAACAGATGAAAGCTTACGGCACAAACGTAGTAGCAGGAGTTACGCCGGGCAAGGGCGGTATACGACACGAAGACATACCTGTCTTCAATACCGTAGCCGAAGCAGTAAGGGAAACTGGTGCCAACGCCAGCGTGATATATGTCCCACCAGCATTTGCTGCCGACGCAATAATGGAAGCCGCTGATGCTGGCATTCCCCTTATCGTCTGCATCACGGAAGGCATACCTACTCTCGATATGGTCAAAGCATATCACTACGTCAAAAGCCGAAACGTCCGCCTCATAGGCCCCAACTGCCCCGGAGTAATCTCTCCAGGCAAATGTAAGATAGGTATTATGCCAGGCCATATTCATCGCGAAGGCTCCATAGGCGTGATTTCCAGAAGCGGAACGCTGACCTACGAAGCTGTAGACCAACTGACAAAACTTGGCCTAGGTCAGTCAACGTGTATAGGCATAGGAGGCGATCCTATCGTCGGTACGCTGTATACCGAACTTTTAGAACTGTTTGAGAAAGATGAGCAGACAGAAGCCATAGTGATGATAGGCGAAATAGGCGGCACTGCAGAAGAAGCAGCAGCAGAATACGTTCGCGATCACCTAAGCAAGCCCGTAATTGGCTTTATCGCAGGACAGACAGCTCCTCCAGGCAGGCGTATGGGACATGCCGGAGCTATCATCGCAGGCGGTAAAGGAACTGCAGCAGAAAAGATGGCTAGGATGAGCGCCTGCGGTATACGTGTCGTTAAAAGTCCAGCAGAAATAGGACAAACTGTTAAAGAAGCGCTTAACCGATAGGAGACAACTTTTATGAGCGAGATGACACTTGCCATCATCAAACCTGATGCGATAGAAGCTAACAACACCGGACATATTATCCAGCGAATATTAGACGACGGGTTTAAAATCCGCGCTATGAAAATGCTACGAATGTCAGCAACAGAAGCAGAAAGTTTCTACGCAGTGCATCGCGAAAGACCATTTTTTGCGAGTCTAGTGCATTTTATGACAAGCGGTCCTGTGGTAGTCTTGGCACTGGAAAAAGAAAACGCTGTAGCTGAATGGCGCAAACTAATGGGGCCGACAAACTCCAAGGATGCACCAAAAGGAACTATCCGCGGCGATTTCGGCACGGACGTCGAACGCAACGCCTGTCATGGCTCTGACTCTAGGGAAAATGCCACTATAGAACTAGCTTTCTTCTTCAGCAAGCTGGAGTATTGCTAGGCGAACCGGAAGAAGATGCTTCTTCCGGACCTGGCTGGCGAGTCTCTAAGAAACCAGATAAAACTCGCCTCAGCACTTCCAGCCGAAAAGGCTTTACCAAAAACTTGTCTAGCGCTATTCCACTACGGCTAGCTACGCGGGCTAACGTCTCCCCTGTAAGAAAAATGAATCGGTTACCATAGTTGCAATCCAGTTGCACAGCAGAGTGCATAAGCTGCGCACCGGTCACAGTGGACAAGTGATAGTCAGTTATCACTAAGTCGTAAACCGAGTTACTTAAACGCTCCAACGCAGTTTCCGCTGTATCAACTATGTCTACGGTAGCCTCAAATTCGGCAACTACCATACCTATCAGCTCAGCTAACTCAAGATCATCCTCTACTACAAGTACTCGCTTCATAACACTACTGCACAGAAAATAGATTGACATCGTCTAGTATCCAACTACTATCTCGCCTGCGCCTGAGAACAAGTAGCCCACTTCCCGACTGCTGTCGCTTATCAAAACTTTCAGCTGTAATGACCACGTCAACGTAGAGCTTATCAGCAGTCACTTGCTCGACTCGTACGGCTTCTGTTATCCAACTTTGAGGTTTGTTAGCAGCCACAGATCTAGCAAACTTAGAAAGATTAGAGCGATTTATCAGCGGCTCAAGCGCTTGCACCGTAGCTTCCTTGATCGCACGGTCAAATTGTTGCAGGAATGCTTTGACAGAGTCATCGCCGGTCATTATTCTGCCTGCCCTGCGCTCAGCCTCAATCAACTTTTGCCTTGCCGGAACATTATCTCGGCCAGCAGCTACAGCAGCAAAAAATCGTTCCGCAGCCTCGTTAGGCTTATTAGCTGCTAAAGCAATCTCGCCTAAGACGTAATTCATCCAGGTGATAGTGTATATCGGCAAAGGGGCAAACTTACGTAGCTCAGCAGCACCCTTAGCAGCCTCATCGTAACGTCCTGTAGCCGTCAGCACCCGCAGAAGCATCGCCCTAGGTACGGTGTTATAAGCTTCTCGCTCGATAGCTTCTCGCAGCTTGCGCTCAGCTTCTGCGTACTCCTTGCGGTTAAAATCTACGTTTGCTTCATTAAACAAGGTATACGCTGACTTAACTTGCGGACGCGTGTCATTATCATAGTTTGTCTGTGGATAAAGCTTATCAGGATCGACCTCCACAGACACTATCTTCTTGCTGCCAAAGGTGACTTCCGTGCGACCCTGTGATGGCAAGAGCACCGTTTGTACATGACGCGTACCACTTTCATCTACAGCCAGTACCTCTACTTGTGCTTCCCCTTGTCCAAAGTTCCTCAAAGCACACTTCCAGATCCCATTTACCTCAAAAGGTATTCCTATGACAAAATCTGGCTCGACAACTTTCTCAAACCACTGATCAAAAAAACCCGCTAAGCTTTTGTCTATAGCTAAACAAGCATTCTTGAAATCATCGAACCTAGCCAACTTTGCCGCAAAAAGAGTTCTGTAGATACCGAGAAGCTTGTCACTGCCTATACGCCGCTGAAGCAGTCTGAGCATCAAGGCCCCTTTGTTAAGCATGCTGTTTGCGTACTGAGCGTCCAGCATAGAAAGGAAAAGTAGCGGACCGTCAGTACGAGCAGCAGCTACAGGAGCATAGGCTCGCGCGCGCCGGGCAAAAAACTCTCGTCCGGCATCCTTACCATAGCGGTCCTCGAAATAAAGTCCTGCAAGATGCACCGGCAGCGCGTCATAAAGCACATACCAACCACGGCCTCTTAACACCGTCGTAGCACCTATTATCTGCCGCAGCATGGCACGAGCAATAAACTCTATCGTTTCTATATCCAACTCTTCGCGCCTAAACAAATCCTCATTCAGTACGAGAGTCGTCCCTATTACCTGAGAGCCCACTCTGGAACAGGAAACTATCCTCAACCGATCAGGTCTAAACTCAAGTATCTTTGAATAAAAAGCAGCAATAGATGCTACCTCAGTTGCTATAGCTTCGGCCTGTTTACGAGCAAGCGGCAGAATTCCCTTTGGCAAAACAAACTCACAACTTACGCCGCCAGCAGTCAATTCAAACGGCTCGTCGTAGTCTCCAGCAATCAGCACAGGCTGCGCAAGCAACTCCTGTTCATAAGTTGTAGCGTCAACACGCCGACCATCGCTTACCACTTTCAATCCATCCGTCGAACCGACGGTTAACTTGACGGGCGCGTAATCCGGACCGTAGATGACAAATGGAGTATGTACAAGCGGTATCCAAAAACTTTCTGGCAGCAGCAACACTTCGTTAGGCGAAATAGTCGCCAAAGCAGTACTCTCTTTAAGCTCTAGC
This sequence comes from Blastocatellia bacterium, assembly GCA_025057015.1. Classification (GTDB taxonomy): domain Bacteria; phylum Acidobacteriota; class Blastocatellia; order Chloracidobacteriales; family JADJPF01; genus JANWYG01. The sequence continues at coordinate 168,067 of JANWYG010000010.1, read as the reverse complement.
GAATAAGAAAGTGCCACGACAGCAGTAGCCGCTGGAGCAAGTGCCCGTGGAAAATCTATGGTCAGATTAACTAGCTCAGGCAACCTCTCGTCAGCTTTCTGTCGATAGACAGCTTCAGCACCGTCCACGCTCGCAATCTCTACACGCACATCTTTATTTATCTTGAAAGTAATCGACTGCCCACTACGACCCTGAGTAGTCACGTTTTTCACCTGTATCTGGGCCCGCACTTGCGCAGTATTCGCTACAGTGTTCAATCTGACACTTACATCAAACCGCTGTATGTCATAATCCTGCGCATAAGCTACAGACACGAGGAGTAATAGCAACAAATAACGCATACTGCTTCCCCTCAACGTCCTAGAGACCGTACCACGGAGTCTATCTTTAGTAGTGACTCCAACAGAGGCTCAAGTCTAGATAGCGGCAGAGCATTTGGTCCATCGCTGAGTGCTTCAGCAGGATTGTCATGTACTTCCATAAAAACGCCATCAATGCCGCAGGCCACGCCTGCTCGCGCTAGATACTCGATGAATTTTGACTCTCCGTCAGTAGCTGTGCCTAGTCCACCGGGACGCTGTAGCGAATGAGTCACGTCGAAAACTACGGGGCAACCAAACTCCCGCATTATAGGAAACGAGCGCATATCGACTACGAGATTGTTGTAACCGAAACTCGTACCTCGCTCAGTCAACAATATTAGCTTGCACCGAGCAGAAGTCAATTTTTCGACGACGTTCTTGATATCCCACGGAGCAAGAAACTGCCCCTTCTTGACGTTTACAGCTCTACCAGTACGAGCTGCAGCAATCAACAAATCGGTTTGCCTACATAGAAAAGCCGGTATCTGTAATATGTCGACAACTTCTGCAGCGATAGAGGCCTGCGTAGCATCGTGTATATCAGTTAGCACAGGTACCTCAAACTCGTTGCGCACTTTTGCAAGTATTTTCAAGCCCTCCTGTAAGCCCGGTCCGCGGTACGACTTGATAGACGTGCGATTCGCCTTATCATATGAAGCTTTGAAAATATAAGGCATTCCTAGCCGACGAGTTATCGTCGAGATTGCCTCAGCCATCTTCATACAATGCCACTCGCTTTCTATCACGCAAGGCCCGGCAATCAGAAACAGGTGCTCTGCTACTAGCGACTCTAAATAAACCATATCCCCTCCGAATCAAAAGCTTAATGGTATCACAAAAATTATTCAGTTATCGAACCAAGTCCCTTGTTCTAAGGGCAACTTGCAAGAGCTCAAAAACGATAACCAGGATAGTTAGGATAGTTTAAGGCCAAGGAGCTCTTTATGAGCATTAGAAGAGCAGATAATACGCCGAGAAATAGTACTCCAAGTACTGTCAGTAGCGCCAACTCTGCAAATAACCCACAGCAGACAGGCAGAATAGGTGGTTATCAGGCAAGTCCGGGACAAAGACCCCCAGAAAAACCTAGCAAACCATCTTGGCAGGTAGGTCTTCCACAAATTCCTCGTATAGAGCTGCCAAAGATAGAGCTACCAAAGATAGAACTACCGAGAATTTGTCTACCAACGTTGCAACTACCAAGAATACCGCTGCCAAGAATAGACCTGGACATAACTCCTCCAAAGATAGAACCTCCGAGGATAGACTTGGATATAACCCTCCCAAAGATAAAACCTCCGAGGATAGACTTGGACATAACCCTGCCAAAGATAACAGAACCTTTGAGGATAGATCTGCCAAAGATAGAACCCCCGAGGATAAACCTGAAAACAGACTCCGAGAAAACAGAGCTGGAAATAATTCACCCAAGAATAGTAGAACCTCTGAGGATAGATCTGCCAAAGATAGAACCTCCGAGAATAAGTCTAAACATAACTCCCCCACAGATAGAACTTCCTAGGATAAACCTAAACATAACTCCTCCGAAGATAGAACCTCCGAAGATAGACCTGCGAGTAGAGATGCCGACTGCCCGCGAAGTATACGAAATGGTAGACAATATAGACAAAGTTCTGTTTCCAGCATCGTTCATAAACCCAGCTGCAGCAGCCGCCCGCGACGTAATTAAAGGAGCTAGTGAAGTTGTCAACGCCGCAGCAGGTAAACCGCTCATACCACGTAACGTAAACGAAGCATTCATACAAGATACTAAAGATTTCCGTAACCAGATAGAAAATGTTCGAAATCTGCAAGAAGAGGTACGCCGTCTAGAAGCTTCTGGCGCGCCAAGTAGCGAGATCCAAGCCGCAAAAGCTCGGCTGGCCGCTGCATCAAATCAGTTGCAATCGTCCTACGGATATACGGCAGAAACAATGCCCAAACCGGGTCAACTGTGGATTGACCCGCAGTTTGTAGGTGGAGACTTAGTCAATGGTGGAGTCACTGCCTCAAAGTTTCCTACAAATATCCAGCCTATAACTGAGCCTTTGAGCCCTCAAGAGTTCATGTTCTCACCGTACGGCCATCCTCGACAGATCAGTGTCAGAAACTCTGATGGATCGATTACTAGCATCAACAATATGCAAGAATACCGAGCATTAGTAGCCCAGAATCGTGCAGCACTGGGAATTCCCTCGAACAATGGCGAACCTATAGCTGTTCATCTTGCACTCGAAGGTGGTGGTGGCTTAGGCAAACGCTATCCGGCAGTTTTTAATGAGATGTATAAACTAGGTATAGTGCCCACAAGTTTCAGCGGTACTTCAGCCGGTGCTATTACAGCTGCGTTCCTTGCTGCAGGGGCAGATCCACAACAGGCCTATTCCATAGTGAGTGACCCTAGACTCGCCAACCTGAAGGATTTTAATCTACGCCGACCAGAAGGTGGCGCAATGGATGGCAAAGCTCTTTATGACTTCATCGACCAGAAGCTACGAGAATTGACCGGAATTACTGATAGACCTGTGACTTTTGCTGATTTGAAGGCACCTCTACAGATAATCGCCTTCAGACTAAACGATACTGGCATGCCACAAACAAGTCCAGAGTGGTCTAAGCCAGAAAACCGCATTCTCGTTTTCAGCCAAGAGACAACGCCAAATATGCCCGTAGCTCTTGCTGTTAGAGCTTCGGCGTCAATACCAGTTGCCTTCGATCCAGTCGAGCTTATTGACCCAACGACGGGTCGGAGGATGACAGTCGTAGATGGAGGAGTCTACGATAACCTTCCGATAGGCTACAACAAAAACAACCTGCCAACCGTAGCGGTGAACTTAGCAGCACAAGATCCATTAAGCCAGCTTGTATCCAGACCGATCAGTGGTGAGGCTCATCCAAGCAATGCTAAGAATCCACCACCTCTACCTAATCATCAGCTTGAGACAGGTAGTCTGCATCAGTTCGTTGGAACCCTTTGGAAAACCGGTGAAATATTCCTCTCCCAAAACACCGGCTACCGCGAAATTACTTCTCCTCCGCCAAATACCTTCGTTTTGAGCGTGCCTACGTGGGACTTAACAGATCCCAGCCGCGCTAATACCCTACTCGGGTTTGCCTATAATGACATAGATCGTGGTCTTGATCCACAGACAGCAAAAGTTACAAGAGAATTCTTCAAACAGTACCTCCCTGAAATAGGCAAACCCGGAGCAAGCGGTACAAACCTCAAGCCGCTGCCAGAAAAGGTTTCGTTTGACACCAACGTGCGAGTTGGCAATACCAACTACCGCGCGTTATACTACCCCGGCGATCACTACGTTACCTTCATTGATCCTAGAGGTAATACCGAGTTGGTCGTCATAGGAAAAGAGACGATAGAAAAAATGTATCTAGATCATCTGGTGTTTGGCGATCTCAGTTCACAGCTAGCACATGCGTACAAAACCTATCCCAGACACTCCGAGTCTCACTTCACGTCACCCGATGGCCACATTCTAATGCCATAAACCATAGGCTAAATTAGCTGCTTTGAGGTAAAACCTCAAAGCAGCTTAGCTAGTTAGGAACTCATTTTATGCGACAGAAAACAACTATAGACGCTAGCACGCGCGCTGCCTTTCTAGAACTATTCGAACTGTTCCGCAGCAGCATAGGACTGCATGAACTACAGCTAGACGAATCTGACAGCAGTTACACTGTACGTTTAGGCAATGATGAAGTACAAACTGCTGATATCACTATCGAACCAACTGCCGAAGGTGAAGTTTTGTTATACAGCAGTCTAGATCGCTTGCCTAACGGACTTACTCCAGAAATCGTCTTGCTGATAGACACCGTGAATGCGAACAAGGAAAACATGTTTTTCCTATCAGCCTCAGAACACCACCTGTTTCTGTGCTCCTCAGCACCAATAACGGAAGTAACAGCTACAAGACTAGTTGAATGGGTCAAGTGGTTTTATGAACAAGTATTAGAATGGAGAAACTACCGCAAGCTTTTACCTGAAGCCCAGACTCAACCTCCACCAATTTCGACGGGCAAGCTCACAGTCTAGAAGCCACCTTTCCGAGTCAAGCTCTCCTAAGCAGATTGTCAGCAGAAGGTTCAAGGTGTATTATTTTCGATTCTCAGACTCAGTTATGGCAGAACAGTTTAACAAGAACAAAGCAGCTCGTAAGCAGCAGATAGTTAGTGCAGCACTTCAATCACTGGCTACTATTTGATCCTACTAAAAGTCTAATAGTATCGCAGAATACTATCCGTTATAGAATAAAACCCTTGCTTTACAGGCAACTTACAAAAGCTCAAAAACGATACTAAGGATAGGACAATCCCCACTGAAATAATGAAAGGATCCGGGTTATGAGCATTAGGATAGGCAGTTCGCCAAGAATAAACGATGCTAGTACGACCACTGCTACAACTAGCACAAAACCAACAGGACAAATAGCTAACTATCAGGCAAGCATAGGGCAAAAACCAACAGAAAAGCCTAGTAAACCACTTTGGAAACTAGGTCCTATAGAAATTCCGCGCATAGAGCTACCGAAGATAAAACTGCCGAAGATAGAACTGCCGAAGATTAGCCTACCAAAGCTAGAATTGCCGAAGATAAAATTGCCTGACATAAAACTGCCAAAGATAGAGCTGCCGAAGGTTTCTGCTCGCGATGTATATGAAATAGCAGACAATATAGACAAAGTGCTGTTTCCAGCATCGCTCATAAGCCCAGCTGCAGCGGCTGCCCGCGGCGTAATTAAAGGAGCTAGTGAAGTTGTCAACGCCATAGCAGGTAAACCGCTCATACCACGTAACGTAAACGAAGCATTCATACAAGATACTAAAGATTTCCGTAACCAGATAGAAAACGTCAGAAGGTTGCAAGAAGAAGTACGCCGTCTAGAAGCTTCTGGTGCGCCAAGTAGTGAGATTCAAGCCGCAAGAGCACGGCTGGCTGTCGCTTCAAGTCGCCTGCAATCATCCTACGGATACACGGCAGAAACAATGCCTAAACCAGGTCAATTGTGGATAGACCCACAGTTTCTAGGTAAAGACTTAGTCGATGGCAAAGTCACTGCTTCAAAGTTTCCGACAAACATCAAGCCGATAGACAAGCCACTGAGCCCACAAGAGTTTATGTTCTCACCTTACGGTAATACTCGGCAGGTTGGCGTCAAAAATCCCGATGGATCTTTCACCACCGTCAGCAACATGGAGCAGTACCGTGCTCTAGTAGCCCAGAACCGAGCAGCGCTGGGTCTTCCGACAAACAATGGCGAACCTGTAGCTGTCCACCTCGCTCTTGAAGGTGGCGGTGGAAAAGGTAAACGCTATCCAGCAGCATTCAACGAGATGTACAAACTTGGCATAGTACCCACAAGCTTTAGCGGTACTTCAGCCGGCTCAATTATGGCTGCCATGCTAGCTGCCGGCGCAGATCCGCAACGTGCCGATGCCATACTGAACGATCCTAAACTCGGCCAGCTTTACGACATCAATCTACGCCGATTAGAAGGTGGCGTGATGGATGGCAACGCTGCCTATGACTTCATCGATCAGAAGCTAAGAGAATTGACTGGAATCAAGGATAGACCTGTGACTTTTGCCGATCTGAAAGCACCTTTACAGATAGTGGCCTTCAAGCTAAGCGATACGGGCATGCCCGAAAGAAGCCCAGAGTGGTCTAAACCTGAAAATCGCATCTTCGTCTTCAGCCAAGAGACGACACCAAACGTGCCTGTAGCTCTCGCTGTTAGAGCTTCGATGGCAATACCCTTTGCTTTTGATCCAGTGGAAATGATCGATCCGACGACAGGTCGTAAGATCCAACTCGTGGATGGTGGCGTCTATGACAATCTCCCAGTAGGCTACAACAAGAACAATCTGCCGACAATAGCGCTAAATTTAGCAGACCGAGGCTCGCTCCATCCAAGCGATAACGTAGACAAGTCTCGTCCGCTACCCGATCGGCAAATCAATCCATACAATCCAATCGATGCCGGTACAGCACTCTATGACATATACATCAAGCACAAGAATAACGGCGACTACCGCGACACTACCAACCCAGCGCCAAACACCTTTGCCTTGAGTTTGCCTACGTGGGATCTAACAAACCCCAAGCGCGGCAACAGCTTATTTGGATTTAAGTATGACGATGTCGATCGCGCCCTCGACCCACAGACAGCACAAGTTACGCGCAACTTTTTCAAGCAGTTCTTTACTGAAATAGGCAAACCCGGAGCAAGCGGTACAAACCTTAAGCCATTGCCAGCACAGGTTTCATTTAACATCAACGTGCGAGTTGGCAATACTGACTACCGCGCGTCATATAACCCCGGTGATACCTACGTTACTTTCACCGATCCTAGAGGTAACAGCGAGCGCGTTTATCTAGGCAAGAAAGAGATAGAAAAGATGTACCTCGACCACCTAGCATTTGGCGACCTCAGCTCGCAGCTAGCAAGTGCATACCGCGACCATCTGCTCGTTAAATACTCTTCGATGACTATGCGATAAAACCCCAAGCACTTGCGAACATCCCCAAACATGAGTTAAAGTAGCTGCTTGTGGCTTGTAGGCCACAAGCAGCTTAAAAATTTTAAGGATCTTATGCAGGAAAAAGCGACCATCGACGGCAGCACACGTGCTGCTTTCTTAGAGTTATTTGAGCAGTTCCGCAACAGCATAGGATTACCAGAACTAGAGTTAGATGAAGCCGATAGCAGTTTCACCATACGTCTAGGTAATGATGAAGCGCAAGCTGCTGACATCACTATCGAACCAACTGCTGAAGGCGAGGTCACCCTATATAGTACTTTGGATCACCTACCCAACGGACTTACTCCTGAAATCGTTTTATTGATCGATACAGTCAATGCGAATAAGGAGAATATGTTTTTCCTATCTGCTTCACAGCACTATCTATTTCTGTGTTCCTCGGCACCTATAGCAGACGTAACTGCTACAAGGTTAACTGAATGGGTTAAATGGTTTTACGAGCAAGTCTTAGAATGGAGAAACTATCGCAAACTCTTACCTGAAGTTCAGCCCTCCTCTACCACACCTAGCACAGGTAGACTTATGGTCTAGCTTAAGCAAAATACACTCAAGCAGCATTGCCAACAGAAGGCCTAAGGTGTATTATGTCGATTCTCAAAAGGCTTTGATGCAGTTATGGCAAGAACAGTTTCACCAGAGAACGAAGCAGCTCGTAAGCAGCAGATAGTTAGTGCAGCACACAAGGTCTTTATCAAGAAGGATTACTCTAGGGTAAGAATAGAAGACATAGCAAAACAAGCAAACTTGTCCAAAGGTGCTGTGCTCTATTACTTTGGAACAAAGGAAAAGGTATTTCTGGCCCTCTTCGAGTGGTTAACGCAGCTTGTAGCTCAACGCATAGAGAATGCTGTTGCCAGCACAGACGATCCTCTCGAACAGCTCAACAGACTTGTAGAACAAGCCTTTGAGTCGGCAAAGTTGCACCGTGCTTTCTTTCGTATCTATTTAGATTGCCTAGGACAAGGCAGCCGCAAGGAAAAATACGCCAAGATCAACAGAGCATTCTACCAAGCTTGCCATCAGGTACAGGTGAACATAGTAGAAAACGGAAAACGCAAAGGGGTATTTAGACCTGATCTAAATGCTGTTGATGCTTCACGGGTAACACGCGCCGTGCTAGAAGGATTAGGAGTACAATGGCTATATATTGGTACAGATGAGGACTTGAAAGACTATGGGCGCTTGGCCCGCGAGGCAATACTCAGATATCACTGCTGTACCACCACTACTGTACCTTCATCTGATCGAGACGCTCTAGAAACTCATACGCCTCACGTTTAACGACTCGCGGCTTACTGCCATCAGGCGGGCCTACATATCCCTCGCGTTCCATCATATCTAGTATTGCTGCAGCGCGACCATAGCCTATACGCAACCGACGCTGCAACACGGATGTAGATGCCCGGCCCATCTGACAAACTATCCTTAGCGCTTCTTCATAAAGCTCGTCTTTTTCAACATTTCCTTGCAACTGCTTTGTCTCTTCGTCAGAAGATTGTATCGAATCATCATAATTTGGTCGGCGTTGAGCTTTGATATGCTTTACTATCCGCCCTATTTCCTCCTCACTTACATACGCTCCATGCACACGCACGAGCCGTGAGGTACCTGGTGGCAAAAACAGCATGTCTCCCTGTCCTAGCAACGTCTCAGCTCCGTTAGCGTCAAGGATCGTGCGCGAATCAACCTTAGACGAAACTCTGAACGAGATACGCGACGGAAAGTTAGCTTTGATAAGACCAGTTATGACATCCACCGAAGGACGCTGAGTGGCAATAATAAGGTGTATACCTACAGCTCTAGCCATTTGCGCAAGGCGAGTTATGGCCGTCTCAACGTCATTTGATGCTACCATCATCAGGTCAGCTAACTCATCTATTACTATTACGATATAAGAAAGCGGCTTAGGCAAAAGCTCCGGTGGCAACACAGGTATAATTTCGTGCTTTGTGCGCACCATCTGATTGTACTGATCTATGTTACGTACTCCGTAGCCAGCCAGCAGCTTGTAGCGGTTTTCCATCTCACCTACAGCCCATTTAAGGGCATTTGCAGCACGTTTCGGCTCAAGCACTATCGGAGTGAGCAAGTGTGGTATACCTTCATATAATCCTAACTCTAGCCGCTTTGGATCTACCATTATCATCTTTACTTCGTCAGGCGAAGCCTTACAAAGTATAGAAACTATGAGAGAATTCAAGCACACAGACTTACCCGTGCCAGTAGCACCAGCAATCAACAGATGAGGCATCTTCGTTAGATCTGCAACATACGGCGTGCCATCTATCGTTTTACCAAGCGCCAGTGTCAACGGTGACTGCTGGGATAGATATTTGTCAGATTCTATCAGCTCCCTTAAGTAGATCGTCTCGCGCTCGACATTAGGCACTTCTATACCCACGGTCGACTTTCCTGGTATCCGGTCAATTCTGATAGATTCAGCTTTAAGCGCTAGACATAAGTCATCAGCAAGACTTGTTATACGGCTGTATTTCACACCCGGATCAGGCTTAAACTCGAAAGTAGTAACTACGGGGCCTGGACTTATATGCTGTATCTTCCCAGTCACAGAAAACTCTTTGCACTTTTCGGCAAGTACTCTGGCACGTTCCCAAAGCTCAGACTCATCCTGCACAAGCCGCTGCGGAGCTTCCCTAAGCAGCTCTGAAGGCGGCAAATCAAACTCAGGAAATATCCGTGGTAGCAGCATATCTTTTGACTCAGATAGCAGCTCCGGTACTGCCTCCATCTTACCTATCGGAATCTGCTCTTCCACATGGGATGCCTGAGAAGCAGAATTTCGACTGATCTTTCTCGTGTCAGAAGCAGATTTAGGCAGGTCTACTTTCCTAGTATCAGAAGCCGAACTTCCTAAATTAGCAAAGTCAAAATCCTGTAGCGCAGCCTCTTGCATGGTATGAGTAGTCTGGTTAGCAGAAGTTTTAGTTCGTTCGGGCCCGACTTCTCTAGAAACTTGTCTTACAGCCTCAGTGATGGAAAACTCTCGTAGTGTAGTCTGAGTCTCTGGTTCACCGTAGACAATCCTTTGAAGCTCCTTGAGGTTGCGTCCGCTCTTGCTGCTTATTATCTGTTCAGGCAATAAACTAGCAGCCGCTTGAGTTTGTCCCTCGCTAGGATTAGCCGTAGCAGCCATCCCTCCATCATTAGCTAGAGTAGCAGCAACGTTGCGCACCGACTGGCTAATATTGCGCGATGTGGACATGTGCTGTGATGCTGTAGCCCTTCGCTCAGCACGCTTTGCCTTAAGCTCGCGCAGGCGCTGTTTTAAAGCCGCCACCTGCTCGCTTAGCCAATGCCTAAAGCCTAGCTCCAGCGATACGATAATCTGCAAAAAAGACCGCGTAATAGCAGCATCCAAGATAGTGTTTATAGAAAGTCGCGTCGTGAGCATTAAAGCAAGCAGCAGAAACAATACGAAAACTATCGCGGCGCCAGTCTTGTTTAAAAACTGCTCAAAAAACCTTGCCAGCAGATAACCTACAAGCCCTCCTAGCCTTATATTATCCTTGTAAAGCGGCATCTGCGGGAGGCTAAGCAACCCAGCCACAGAAACTACTATAGCCGTAACTCCCCAAAGCCTTGCCTGCAAAAATATCAACTTATGCTGTCGCAGAGTCCTCCAACCTACAGTTATCAATATCAGGGGTATCAAAAAAGCCGACAGCCCAAATATCTGTAGAAAGGCGTCAGCCATCCATGCACCTAAACTCCCTATCCAGTTGACCGTCTCTACTTCGACGCTGGAGACATTCCACGACGGATCTGTCGGCTCATAAGACACAAGGCTTAGCAGTAAGATTAAACTGATAGCAATCAGCAAGATACCAAATATCTCACTAACGCGAGAGGTGTCGGAATAGTTAAACATACTTCTCAACTGACTGAGCTTAAGTATATGATTTGTAGCATATTACAAAATATATATCAATTAGAATCGCTTCTCTCCTGCAGCCTTCATTGAATTGATCACCTTCCTGACTTCAGCAGCCATAGCTTCACTCTGATATGGCTTAGGTATTAGACCACTTATACCATCTCTATATAACTCTTCTAAAAGCTCTGGCGGACAATATCCAGAAGCCACCACTACCGGCACCTCGGAAGACAATTTACGTAGCTCATAGAAGAGCTGTCTGCCATCCATTTTAGGCATCACCATATCAAGTATCACAAGAGAGATTTCCTTAGAATGCTTCTTGAAAAGTTCAAGTGCTTCAAAGCCGTTTGCAGCAAGTAATACTTTATAACCAAAGGATTCCAGCAAATCTTTTGCCAGTCCTCTAAGTGCCTCCTCATCATCTACTACCAAGATAGTCTCTTGTCCATATATCGTCTGTGCAGGAGTTTCAGCTGTCTGTCGAGAAAAGCTGCTCGAGGCAGCCGGAATATATATATCAAAGGTTGTGCCTTGCCCCACTGTGCTGGATACTTCTATTTTTCCCCGCAGCTCACGAACTATCACCGATACCATTGCCAGGCCAAGGCCGGTCCCTTTACCTTCTTCCTTAGTAGTGAAAAACGGCTCAAAGATATGTGCCAGTATCGATTCCTCAATTCCACAGCCAGTGTCTCTGACAGTCAATTGAACGTATTCTCCAACAAGCTCTTTATGCTGAGAAGGAGAAAAAGACCTGTTGCAGGTCTTAATCAGGATCGTCCCACCACTTTTCATAGCATCCCTGGCATTGATACATAAGTTCATAACTACTTGCTGCATCTGAGAAGCATTTGCTTCGATAGGCAGCAGCTTGTCATCAAGCTCAGTAAGCACTTCCACAGAACGCCCTAGTGCTGGCATTAACAACTGCACCGTTTCTGAAACAACGCTGTTTAGGTCCATAATCTCAAGCAAAGGCTTGCCCCCACGAGCAAATGCCACTAGCCGTTTTGCTAGTTCCGAGCCTCTTTTTGCCGATTGCTCTATTACACTTGCGTAGTACTGCAACTTCGTACTGCTAGGATCTAGCTTCTTACGAAGCAATTCGGCATAGCCTAATATTCCAGCAAGCAGGTTGTTAAAATCATGCGCTATACCCCCGGTGAGCGAGCCTAGTGACTCGAGCCGCTGCGCATTGATGAGCTGCTTTTCCAACCTAAGTTGCTCAGTAAGATCCCTAAGTAGCACCTGTATAACTGAACTGTCTTCAGTGCCAAGTAAACTTGCAGTCAACTCTGCATGTAGATAAGTAGAGTCGTGTCTACGTATCCTCAACTGACTTATGCGAACACTCCTCAGTTGCGACAGCTCTTTATACAGCTCTCCATACTCCGCTAAGTCTTCAGCCGCTACTAAATCCGACATGCTTATTTTCAGCAAAGCCGAGCGTTCATAGCCAGTAAGCAGTTCAGCCCTCGAATTAGCATCGAGGATCCGTTCACTTAGCAGGTCAACTATCAATATCGCATCGTTAGCATTTTCAAACAGCGTCCTATAACGCAACTCTGAGCTACGAGTATCGACATATAGCTTTGCGTTGCGCAGCGCAACGGCACATTGACGCGCTAAAGCTTCCACTAAGTGCTGTTCCTCTACAGTCCAGACTCGCTCATAGTCGCATTGATTGAGCGATACAGTGCCTATAATCTGGTTATCGACCAGCACTGGCACAACCATCAACGAGGCTATTCCGTACTGCAGCGCAAATCGGCGAATAGATATGCCTGCTTCCCTAGCAGTGTTGAAGACTAGAGTTTTTCCGAGACTTAGCGGCTCTATTTCTTCTCCAAACTGGTCATAGCTGAAGACCGCCCCCTTAAGAGTGGGGAATTCAGGTCTGCAGTACTCATAGGATATAAACGACGTGCGACTTTCACAGTACACCTTGTTGAAATAACATCTAGAGACATTAAGCAGCTTACCCAGCTCATCGCAGACGGTTTGTATTATCTTGTCTATGTCAAGCGAACTCAATGTCGACTGAGCTATTGCATTTATCAGCCTCTCCCTCTCTGCAGCTGTCTTTGAAGCTTCATGTAGTAAAGCCTTCTCCATAGCAACACTGAGTATCGCTCCTACCTCGTCCAGTAGCTCAGCATCTACAGATGACCAAGGACAGCTTTCAGGTCGCAGAAGCGACACCGTCCAACTCCGCTCTTTAGTTCTCAACTCCAACACAGCCAGAGAGCTGCCTACGCTAGATGGCAAAAAAACTTGTACATTTTTGGAGTTACTCTCATCGAGCCGCTGCTTATGCGCTATCTTTACTCGACACACGAAAACTTCTTCGAGTAACTTAGCTATCATTTGTAGCATTTCGTCAAGCACGTGCGAGGCTGTAACTATCTTGAGAACACGGTTTATTATCGCAGTATGCTCAGCTTGCTTAGTAGCCTGTTCCAAAAGCTGCTTACCCCGCGTTATATCCTGAGCTACAAAAAGAACTAAGTCTCCTTGCGAAGTTCTAAGCAGTCTTACGAAAACCGATAGCCACTTGATTTGATCACCTGCAGCGCATGCACGCCACTCCTCCACTACGTCCCCCTCAGCAAGCCTGAGCTTCAGTTCGTCAAACCACTCCAACTGCGCGGCCTTTTCAGGAAAAAATCTGCGAATATCAGTACCCAAAACCTGCTCGGAACTATAACCGAAGGTGACCTCAGCACCGCGATTCCAATAGACTATCTCGCCTTGAGTATCCACACCGATGATTACATCCCGGATACTTTCAAGCAGTAAGCTCTGAAACCCTATTGCAGACTTAGCCTCTGCAAATATATGCTTAAGCTCCGTCGTTTCGATATGGCGTCTGGCCACTTGCGGCAGGTTTTCAATCGTGACATTTTCAAGAAACTGTGTCCTACCCAGATCTAAAAACACCCTTTGAGAGCGCCAGTCAGTCAGCATCACCGGTGTACTCTGCAGCTCGACAGAGCAAGGCACGATTTGCGCGTCAGCTATGATCAAATCATAGCCCTGCATCTGTGTCGCTTGGGTAAAATCGGATATGTTACGCACCTCTGCGGAAATCGTCCGACAAGCTTCTGCTATTTTTTCTGCCCGCTTTTCATCAGTCTCTACCAGTAATATCCTATAGCCTTCCGAGCGCATTCACCTTCCCTGTGCTTCATGCTTTTTGATTCAACAGGTTAGGATATAACAGAACTGCCGGAAATGCTATTCATCTAGATAGCTTGCGTCGGACAGCGCTAACTTCTGCCGACGCAGGCTTGCAAGCTCAGCACAAAACCTAGGCAAAAATTATTTGTCCTCTTAGGGTCTGTTCAAACTGTGCAGAAAGCTGTCTCATTTCAGGATTGACTTGTTGAGTTAGTGAAACCAACATGCTGAGAATGAATAGTAGCTCATCCTCCGAAGGGCAATTATTCCGCTGAGGTTCACTAACTCTAGGCTGCTTTTCTAGCAAAGCTTCTAGAAGTGTTATTATCCTTTCTAAATACACTTTTACTATAGCAAAGTCTAACCCATTGCTCTGAGATGGATTACAGGTTCTAGGAATATGCGGCTTCGGCACAAGTACATCTCCTGGACGGACAATATCCCCACCATTACACTTCACCGACGGCTGCTTAGGGAGGATGAAGTCCTGTAGACATGGCCTTTGCTCAGCCGGTTGAGCAGCTACAGTAACTACCTGCTCATCCCATTGTTCCACAACATAAGGTCTAGCATTTACCGATAGCATCTTTGATACCTCCTAAGTTCTAACTCGTGCACTAAGAGGCTTCAAATCCTGTGCCAAACAAAGCCGATTCAATAATTCCCAAAAAACAGCAAAGATTAGATTACTGAGCACGCCAACAATGGCAGTGTTAAGTGCCATTTTTGACAGCCTGGCTAAGATCGTTTGTGGCAGTGCATAGACCGATTTATACTACGGACTCGAGCATGCAACGATTAACACTGACATTGCTGCTATTTGTAGCAGCTTGCGCCGACAAAAGCGAATATTTCGGCAGCACTACACCACCGGCAACTCAAGAACTACGTTTTTGGAACGCTGCCGAGCCTCGCTCTCTCGATCCGCATAAGACAGGCGGCATACCTGAGTTCTACATCATCACGAGCATATTTGAGTCGCTTACTTGCTACGACCCTAAAACATTAGAGCCAATTCCAGGAGTAGCAGAGCGATGGGAAGCTGTAGATGGCGCTCGCAAATGGATTTTCTACCTAAGGCGTAATGCAGTATGGACAGACGGTCGACCCGTAACAGCGCATGACTTCGTATACGCTTGGCGACGAGCCGCTAGTCCACAGACAGCTAGTCCCTATGTCGGCCTGATGTTCTATGTCAAGAATGGCGAACAGATCTCCTTAGGCGAACTAAGCCCTACGGAGCTAGGCGTGATAGCTCAAGACGACTACACCCTCGTAGTAGAAATGCAAAGGCCTACGGCCTTTTTTCCCAAAATGACTAGCCACCACATCTTTGCTCCCTTGCCCAGTCACGCTATGGACAACCTGCTGGCAAACTACGGCGAAAAGTGGACCGCCGTAGAAAACATCATTACAAACGGACCGTTTAAGCTTGTAGAGCACAAACCATATGATCAAGTGGTAGTTGTTAAGAATCCTCTTTACTGGGACAGTGCCACGGTCCAGCTTGAACGCATCGTATTTATCCACACCGAAGACACCGCTACAGGACTGAATCTGTATAAGGCCGGTGAAGTCTACACTATGCAGAGCGGATCAATACCGCTTGCTTTTATCAAAGCGCTTAAGCAAAAAAAGGATTACGTGAGCGGCCAGCTATTCTTTACTTACTACTACAGCATAAACATCCAGCGCAAGCCTTTAGATGATCTGCGAGTACGCAAAGCCCTTTCGATGGCTATAGATCGGCAGGCAATTACTGACAAACTCATCGGCAAAGGCGACATTCCTGCTTACTCGTTTGTACCGCCTGGAGTAGCTGGTTATAAAGGCTACCGTGGCGAAGGTTTTAATCCAGAACGTGCTCGACAGTTGCTTGCAGAAGCTGGTTTCCCTAACGGAAAAGGCTTCCCAAAATTGACAATCTACTTCAATACTTCTGATGCCCAGCGGCAGATAGCAGAAGCTGTGCAACGCATGTGGAAAGAGCACCTTGGCATATTAGTCGATTTACAGAACGAAGAATGGCAGACATTCCAAGCACGGTGGGAAAGGAGGGACTTCGATTTTTCTAGAGATGGTTGGCAAGGTGACTACATTGACCCTAACACTTTTCTCGATCTGATGGGAGCCGATACGCCCAATAACCACTCAGGCTGGATAAGCGAAGACTATAGACGGCTACTTGATGCCGCCAATTCTGAAGCTGATGAAACAAAACGCATGGATCTGCTCGCTCGTGCTGAGGAAATGCTGATGCAAGCTCAGCCAATCATCCCGATCTATTTCTACAGCATGAGCTATCTCAAAAAACCCTTCGTCGAAGGTTGGTATCCTAACCTAGCTGATGTACATCCCCTCAAGTTTGTCTACATAAAACAAAACTGGAAGGAAGGAAGTTGATGCTACGGCTGATTATCAGGCGGCTACTACTGATGCTACCGGTAATCTTCACGGTAGCCAGCATAACTTTTTTCTTACTACGGCTTGCACCAGGTAGTCCCTTCGCAAACGAGAAAGCATTCGAACCTCAGGTTATAGCTGCGCTAAACGAAAAGTATGGTCTAAACAGACCATTACACGTGCAATACTTCAACTACTTGAAACAGCTACTAAAAGCAGACCTTGGTCCTTCGACTCGCTACATAGGCCGCAGCGTAAACGAGATCATAGCCGAGCATCTGCCACACTCTATCAAGTTGGGACTTGCCGCCTACAGCATAGCGTTGCTAGTAGGATTACCGCTAGGCATACTGTCCGCAGTCTATAAACATTCCATAATAGACTATCTAGCTATGGCAATAGCAGTAATAGGAGTCTCGGTACCGAGCTTTGTACTTGGCCCGACTTTGGTACTTATCTTTTCGTTGACGCTGTTCTGGCTACCACCAGCAAGATGGGGTTCTCTAGAGCATCTAGTGCTTCCTTCGATAACGCTATCGGCAGCCTATATCGCTTACATAGCAAGAATAAGCCGTAGCCAGATGTTGGAAGTGCTTTCTTCCGATTACATACGCACGGCTTTTGCTAAAGGCCTATCACCTTGGACCGTCATTACCAGACATGCGCTTAGAGGAGCAACAATACCGGTCGTGTCATTTTCTGGCCCTGCTTTGGCCCTCTTGCTTACTGGCACTATTGTAGTCGAGCGTATTTTTGCTATACCCGGTTTAGGACATGTTTTTATAGAAGCCGCTAATGCCAGGGACTACTCGGTAGTGATGGGAATAACACTTTTTGTCTCTATAGCAACACTGATAATGAACCTGCTGGTGGATATATTGCTTGGCATATTAGATCCGAGAATAAGCTTCAAGTAACCATGCAACTTTGGAAAGATGTTTTAAAAACGCTTAAGCACAACCGCCTTGTGGTCGTAGCAGCATCATTTTTGGCACTGATGAGTGTCATAGTGACCGTCGGGCCTATGTTTGTCTCGTACAGCTTTGACGAGATAAACCTCGACGCTACAAATGAGCCGCCTAGCCTCAAACACTGGTTCGGCACTGACCCACTTGGCCGAGACATATTCGTACGGACGCTCATCGGCGGTCGTATTTCGCTGATGGTAGGACTTATAGCTACAGCCGTGAGTTTCATAATAGGCGTAACATACGGAGCGATATCAGGCTACTTAGGCGGCCATGTAGACGAGCTTATGATGCGCTTCGTTGACTTACTCTACTCATTACCACATCTGTTTCTAGTAATCTGCTTTCTTGCCTTTTTCAGCAAGGACTTACTCATACTGTTTGTAGCTTTAGGGGCGATCTCGTGGCTAACTATGGCGCGAATAGTGCGCGGGCAAGTCTTGTCGATAAAGCAGCAAGAGTATGTAGAAGCAGCTCGTGCTTGTGGAACTTCAAGTGCGAAGATAATCGTAAGGCATATTCTGCCAAACGCCCTAGTGCCCGTCATAGCCTACACAACGTTGACGGTTCCGAGCGCTATTTTGTCAGAAGCTTTCTTAAGCTTTCTAGGGCTTGGAGTTCAACCGCCGCTAGCAAGTTGGGGGACATTGCTAAGCGACGGAATCATTTCCATTTCCGTCTATCCGTGGCAACTTATCTGTCCCGCAGCAATGATGACAGCTACCTTATTTAGCTTAAACGTGCTTGGAGATGGCCTTATAGAGGCACTAAACCCGCGAAAGCGATGAGGAATACCGCTCCAGTTTACGGTAAAGCGTCTTACGGCCTATGCCAAGAATAGAAGCAGCTTTTGTTTTGTCACCCTTGGTGTATTCTAGAGTCATCTCTATCAGACGCTTCTCAACACTTTCTAGGTCAGTCGAACCTACCTCTATCTCCAGCATCTTTCGCTCGCGACAGTTTGCCGAGTCTGCCGCAGCAATTACTTCCTCGGGCAAGTCATCTACGGTAATCATTCTCCCCTTAGCTATTATCACGGCACGTTCTATAGCATTGCCCAGCTCGCGCACATTACCTGGCCAATTGTACAAGCGAAGTGCTTGCAAAGCACTTTCAGAAATACCAGAGATTAGCTTACCCGTACGTTTGCGATAGATGTCAAGAAAATGCATAGCTAGAAGCGGAATGTCTTCGCGACGTTCCCGCAAGGCAGGTAAACGAATAGGGTAGACATTCAAGCGATAGTATAGATCAGCTCGGAAGCGTCCACGTTCTATAGCTTCTTTAAGATCCACATTAGTTGCGGCTATGATACGTACGTCGACCTTAAGGCTTTCACTACCGCCCACGCGAGTAAACGTGCCGTCTTGCAGCACTCTAAGCAACTTAACTTGAGCTGCTGGGCTCATTTCTGCGACTTCATCTAGGAAAAGTGTTCCGAGGTTAGCCTCTTCGAACCGACCTATACGGCGCGAGCGAGCGTCAGTAAACGCGCCGCGCTCGTGGCCGAACAGTTCTGACTCCATCAAGTTTTCCGGTATAGCTCCACAGTTAACCTTCACAAAAGGCGCAGCATGGCGAGAAGAGTTTGCTTGAATGAAGCTAGACAGCAGCTCTTTACCCGTACCTGACTCTCCCTCAAGTAAGACAGTAGTATTCGTATCGGCAACGTTGAGCGCCATTTCTATTACCTGTCTTACTTTTGGACTTGACCCGATGAAAGTATTACCCACTTGCATGTTGAGCTCACCACGCAAGCGCATCACTTCTGCAGAAAGCTGCTCCCGCTCCATTGCTATGGCTATTTGGTTAGCTATGCCTTCGGCAAGATTTACCTCAAAGTCACTAAATGGCCGTCTATCCTCAAACCACACAAGCCCCAGCAGACCTAACATCCGGTCCTTAACTACTACGGGAATAGCCATGGCAGCTCTACCTGAGAAGAACTTTCGCAGATAAAAGCGCGACATGTCATCCTTCGAGGACAGCAAAAGCGTGCGTCGGTCTATAAATGGTCTACGAAGAAGTGGATAATCACTTAGTTCTAGAGGTTCTGATTTCTCTTGCGGTTGTAGAAGACCCTCGGAAGCAAAACAGACGGTACTAAAGTGTATGGTTTTCTCAGCCGAATCCAACAATCCCAAAAAACCTACATCTGCTTTAAGTAGCATAAGTGAGCGCTCTATGGTCTGAGCAGTGATTGCAGCGAGGTCATGCTGGGCATTTATATCGCTTGCTATCTCTAGCAGAACTTTATTTACCTCAGCTTCCTTTTCTTTCTCCTGATAGATCCTAGTATACTTGTAGCCAACAGCTATAAGATGTGCTATTGATTGCACAAACTGTATTTCTTCAGCAAACCAACGACGCGTAGCAGTACACTGATGGAAGCCGAGAAGACCCAAAAGCTCGTTGCTCAGTATGATGGGCATCACCAATAGCGAGCGGGTCTGGAGTGTCCTTGCAAGATGTCGGAACAACGGGTCACGGCCAGGTGCTTCAGTGTCCTCGATCGCTATCGGTGCCGTCAGTTTGATTGAGCTACTCAGACGCTGAAAATCTACAGGTATTATCAAACCTACCGAAGAAGGTATATCAGGGTGCGCACGGTACTCGAAGTCTATCTTAAGCTCGCTGTCCTTGCGAAAGACCATTACATCACAACGGTCAACCTGCATCATTTTGCCAAGCTCGTTTACCGTCCCTTGTAAGAACTTGTCGAGGTCAATAGCCGTATTGATCTCAGGATTTATTCTGTTGAGGATACGCTCACGAGCTTCATACATCTGAAGCTTGCGTTCGAGCGATATTGCCTCAGCTATCATCCACTTTCCCCTTATATGAAGAAGTTTACCCTTTTACGGGCTTTGATACGCCGCTGAAGATTAAAACAACAGGCCATTACTATTAAACGTCCAACGAACCATATCATAGGCTGAGAGTACTCTTTGTTTTCACCAAACTTAAGTGGTATAGCTAAGACAAAAGGGATGATGTATAGGAAAGTAAATATCGTGGCAGAAAGATTGAACATGCTCTTTATAAGAGGGCTGTTACGATACTCTGAACTGTGATCGGCCAGTATTAACGCTGAGCATATACCAGCAACTGAAAGTATCGTGAGTACACCAATCAATCTGTCTAGAGGGTAAGCCGTATGCTGGCTAATATAAAACGATACCGGATCCACAGGTGAAGTGGCAAGAAACACAGCTATAGCAAACAACACAGCTAGGACAGCCAAAGTTACATCAAAACTAGATATAGGATTGGTCTGCTCAAAGTATTCTATAGGTTCAGAATATTTTAGTGCGCCACTACTACCACGCCGAGTAGAAGTAGACGTCACAGTTGTTTTTCCGCCAGCAGTAGACTTCTTAGAACCCGCAAACGCCAAATCTTCCTTGCGAATAAGCTGGACCTGCAGCGGAGTCTCTCCTACTACTGTATTAATATCCTGCTTCCATTCAAGATAACCTGTAAGTGTCAACCTCACTTTGTGAGAACCGGGCTGAAGACCCTTTATTACAAGCCTGCCTTCGGCGTTCGTCCTGCCTTTGTACTCATCATCCACGTAAACTTCGCAGGCAGGAGGAATAGAGCGTATACTGAGCGTCGACTTACTGGCTTCAGGCAAAAGATAATCCGCCATACCAGCTTCAAATTCTTCTAACATTTCTGAAATAGACTGCTGCCGCAAATGCGGCTTTTTGGAGAGGGCTTTGAGGACCATCTTCTCCAATCTCTCTGGTATGGCCGGGTTGATTGCTCGCAACGATGGCGGCTCTTTGAGCAAGTGTCCAGTTAAAATAGTAGCCAGCGTATCGCCTTTGAAAGGCACTTCGCCGGTCAACATATGAAAGAGAATCACTCCTAGACTGTAAATATCAGACCGCTCGTCAGCTTCTAGTCCGTCACACTGCTCCGGTGACATATAGAGCGGCGATCCTACAAGCCCACCTGCTTCAGCATCGCTAGTTTTCTTTCTCTGCATGCTGTCTTTTACGAAACGCGCCAAACCAAAATCGACTACCTTTGCTATTTCAGCATCATCTCGCTCTTTCTTCTCCTCCGAATCATCCAGTGGCAGTAACAACAAATCATCCTCGGCATCCTTGATCTTGGTCAGCACTATGTTTGAGGGTTTTAAGTCGCGATGAACTATATGCAACCTATGAGCAGCCCCAACACCAGCCAGCACCTGCTTGAAGATATTGTAGATACGTTTCGGGGACATTTCCTTACCCTTATAGAGTTCCTCTCGTAAAGTCGTGCCCTCTATAAATTCCATCACATAGTAGAACATCCCCTGTGGCGTAGTGCCAAAGTCAGTAATCGCTACGATATTCGGATGCTGAATAGCAGCTGCAGACTTTGCCTCTTGCTTGAACAGCTCAGCCGCATCAGGCGTACGGCTGGCAAACTCAGGCAAAATGGTTTTTATGGCAAAGGGACGATTTAAGTGTACGTGTACAGCTTTATAGACAGCCCCCATGCCCCCTCTGCCTATGCACAACTCAAGTTTATACTTGGAATCTATGACACAACTGCCCGGCAATGTCTCAGCTAATACCTCACCATCGCTCGGACAGGTTTTCAAATTATCTTCATAGCAGCGACTGCAACGGACACATTCTTTCATCTCGGAGTCGGCCCTCAGTGTAGCTTCCGGCGACACGTAAATATATCAAAAGCCCCGGAATGCTTCTACCAGAAATCTCATCACCAAGAATAGTAACTCTAACATATCAATACCTAACAAAACTAGTCGCTCGACCCGCCATCCTTATCTTCCTCCTCATCGTCTGGAGGAAGTTCATCTTTGGGCTTGCCTGAATCAATAGTGAAACGCTGCACGGGCGGCATGTATATAAACAACATCTTATCGTAGGTGACATCCTTACCAAACAACCTTCTGTATGCCTGTGCCTTGCTATAGCTAACTACCCCAACAATCGGCCTACTATCTAGCTCGTCATCCAACGAAAATCTCCATGAGTTATCCTCAGGCTGTGCTTCTCCCACAGGCAACTGCAAGTTCATGCCACCTGCAAGCATGAGATATTCCTGAGGTACTACCTGGGAATTATAAGCAGCCCAGTTCTGAAAATACTCCGCAAGCAGCGGATCTCCAACACGTACAGGCCGCCATTTACCATCCTTTTCCAAGGGATTGACCAATGCATAAGGCCGCAAATAAACTTGCTTCACACCACTTATCTGTGTGACTTTCGTCAGATCTTCCAGCTTCATAGGAAGTGGGCCAGGCCTCAGTTGTGCCAGACGACCAGCATTGTTGTAGCGAGCTATCGCACGGGCTATCTCATTGCCCCTAAAGATCATCTCCTCCTCTTTCTCGCGCTTGATGTCTACTACATAAGTATCTACCTGACTTGCCAGCCAGACCGAAAGCACGGCCACGGCCATCATTAATGCCAGAAGCGAATAACCTCGTTCAAACCTGCTCTTAAGACTCACCCTCATTGCTGCCGGAAATAACACCTGATGCTTAGCTCTACTGACAACAGGGCCTCCTTCTCTGAATTTAGTCTTATTCCTTCTACTATAAGAAACAGCTCGCTTGACTCCAGCTCAGAAATGAAGCTCCGAATATCAGAATACCTGCCAATAACAGCAAAGCTAGCTTTTATAGAAGGATACTCCTTTGAAAGATCCTCTTTTCCAGATCTTAGCTTCAACTTACCTGGACTGTCCTTCTCCCTTTCAAAAGAAATATCCGAATCAATTTCAAGATTGTTTTTCGCCGTAAGCCTATGAATTTCGTCTATCAAGGCAAGTCTTCCAGAAGTTATATCCCTAAGAAAGCGATTCTCAAACTCATTAAGCTGGAGAACAGCTGCCTCAGTATTTCTTATAGCAACCAAACGAGCGTTCTGGCTAGCTTTCAGTTTGTCTATTTGCTTTCGCAGCGACGTACTCTCATCCTGCAATTTATCCAATAACGCAGTCTTCCTGACCAGCAAGCTATTGTACAAAAATCCAACTACTGAGATACCCAAGAACAACACTAAAACAGCGCATAGCTCATAGATTCTAAAAAAACTCTTTACATTATCTAAGCCACTTTTTAGGCTAACTGGCAAAGTTCGTAACGATATTCTCATCTCGACTGCTCACTTATTCCTTGCCCAGGATGATACGTTACCTCAAGCTGAAATTCATGCCCGTTGTCGGCACTTATGCTCTCGTTCTTTACATCCACATAAAAGATCTGCCGCTTGTCGAGCTGGGCCACAGTCTTAGTCAGCTCCTCGGCAGAGCGAGCCACCAACGCCACGAGCAATTTAACATTCCCTGCATCTTCTAGATCTTCTACAAAATCTATGGACAAAATCTTTATGGTACCAGGCAAAGAGGTTTCTAAATCTGAAAGCATTTTGCTCCACGAAAAGGCACGCCTGCGTATCAGTAATGAAGCTGCTCTCAGTCGCCTTTCCTGATCTTCAGTCAAAGCTGTAGCTCCCTCTATTTTCTTACTTTGTAACCTCTGAAGTTCATCCTTCTGCAAGGCCACTTTCTTAGAAACATCCGCTATGCTAGCCTCACGCTCAGCCAGCATCCTGACAATTTGAACACCAGCAAGCAAGGTAAAAGCGAAAGCGACACTTAGAATAAGCCAAAAAAGTCTTCTGTTTCGGAAAGGTCTGCGAGCAAGATTTATCTGCAGCCTGAACATATCTTCTATCACGCCTTTGAGTATGACAGGTTCCAGAAACCATCGACATAGCTGCTGATTAGTTCCCTAAACCGCAGTTCCTCGTCAAAAGTAAGCTCCAACTCTACGACATATACAGGCAGCTTACCCAAAACTAAACCTCGTAGCTTTGTTTGATCTTTTTGCGTAGTCACTACACAATCTGCACCAGCGGCTATAGCAGACATAAATACAGAATCCACATCAGCTTGTCTGTAAAAATAGTGATCCGGAAAAGCCGCTTTGAGCACTACCTTTGCGCCGTAGCTACATAAGTCCTCAAAAAACACATCTGGTCGAGCTATCGCACATAGCGCCGCAACCTTTCTACCATTCAACCTTTCTAGCTCAACCACGCGATCTGTAACACAATCAGCAAGTCTCACAAAGCGATACGATGCACGAAAAATTGGCCTATCATTCATATTTAGGGCAGCTAAAGTGTCCAGTAGCAACAACTCATCAACCCCTTTGTGAGAACGTGTCACTATTATGACATCTGCTCTCCGCATTCCAGACAAAGGCTCACGCAGTCTACCAAAAGGAATCATCTTGCCGCCGCCAAAAAGATCTGTAGCATCAAGCACAAGGATATCAAGGTCACGTTCAAGCCTAAGATGCTGAAATCCATCATCAAGCAGCAAAACCTCGCTTGCAAGCTGCTCTATCGCCAACAAACCGCTGCGGCAGCGATCTGAATCGACTATAACGCTAACACCATCCAGCTTACGAGCAAGCATCATCGGCTCATCTCCGGCCTCTTCAACCCAACTGCTTGAAGAAACTATCAGAGTCGAGCACCTAGTATTCTTTCTTTTATATCCTCTAGTTAGCACAGCCACTTTACATCCATTCCTAGAGAGACTGCGGGCTAGATACTCTACGATTGGCGTCTTTCCGGTACCGCCAACAGTGATATTGCCTACGCTTATCACTTTTGCCTTCAACTTACACGGTTTGATATACCCGCGTTCGTATAACAGGAGTCGCAAGCGCACAAAGCACTCATACAGTTTTGCAGGCAGATACAACAATATTCTGAAGAAAGTAAATCTGATCAACTACCCTCCCAAAACAGAGCGTATACGCTCTATATGCCGCAGCACGGCACCGCGATTTTTATCCATCAACTTACGGGCATTTTCCCCGAGCTGCATTCTTAGTTGAGCATCAGCCAAAAGCCGCTCGAGCTCGCTAGCCAGCTGCTCAACCGAAACAGTTTCTAAACATACAAGGGCCTCGGCATCAACAAAGTCTTTGATTACACTACGAAAATTGTCTACATAAGGTCCTGTTAGAATAGCCTTGCCGTAGAGAGCAGGCTCTAAGACATTGTGCCCACCGTAGGGAACGAGACTACCTCCGACAAAGACCACCGTAGCAAACCTATAGACTGCAGCCAATTCCCCTATCGAGTCGAGCAAGATTAACTGAGGTTCTTGCTGCAGTGGCTCGCTCAAGCGTGACCTACGGACAAACTGTCTACCGGAAAGCAACTTGGCTACTTGTTCAAACCGTTCAGGTCTGCGAGGCGCAATCAGCAGCCGCAATCCATCAATACGAGCACTGAGAATGTCAAAGGCGTTGAGTAACAACTCTTCCTCACCAGGTACGGTACTACCTGCCACTATCAAAGGGCACTGTGAGTCAAGCCGCAGCAACCGGTCTAAAACTTCGGCTTTTCGGTCTAATACTGAAAGCTGTTCTGCAGTACCTAGGTCATATTTTATGTTGCCACAGACTTCTACGCGCTGCGCTCCAAGCGCAAGAAACCGCTTGGCATCGCGTTCAGATTGCACCAGAAAAAGGTCCACGCAATTTAGAACCCTAGCAAACAACCTTTTGACCAACCGATAGCGCATAAAGGACCTATCAGAAAGCCGCCCGCTTACTACTATGACAGGTATCGAGCGATTGCGTGCTGCGCGCAAAAAGTTCGGCCATAACTCTGTCTCCACAATCAGTACGGCTATAGGCTTTACCGCCGACAAAAACCTCTCGACGGCAAAGCCCAAATCGAGCGGAAAATAACATACTTCGGCATAAGCAGAAACTCGCTCACATGCCAGTGCCTGAGCTGTATATGTAGTAGTAGAGACTATAAGTCGCACTCGAGGTAAAGCCTGCTTGAGCGCTATTATTAGCGGTTCTGCAGCCAAAAACTCTCCTACAGAAACGCAGTGTATGAGAAGATTTGGCTCACTGCCGACTACCTTCGAGCGGAAAGCAAGCCTTTCGAGCAAGCTAGCAGAATATCTTCTGCCGCGCATTAGAAAATAAGGTGAAAAAAGCAACAGCAGGACACACAGCAAGAAGCTATACAAGAAGTACACTCAGAACTACCATTACTTAACTCGCTCTATATAAGTTCCCTCTAAGGTATCGACGCGCACTCTGTCACCTTCTTTGATAAACGGCGGCACTTGTATCACAAGTCCAGTTTCGAGCTTAGCAGGCTTGCTAGAGTTGCTCACCGTAGCTCCCTTCAACTCTGGTTCGGTTTCGATCACCGTAAGCTCTACAGACGGCGGCAGTTCTATACCTATAGGATTGCCGTTATAAAACTCTACCTGTATGACAAGGTCGGGAGTCAGATAGTAGATCCCATCTCCTAAAGTCTCATCGTCTAATTCTATCTGCTCATAACTCTCCTCGTTCATAAAATAATGAGTTTTCTGCTCGCTGTAGAGATATTTGAAAGTATGCTGCTCTAGCGTGGCACGTTCTACGTTCTCCGTAGCAGAAAACCTATGCTCTAAAGAGACGCCGGTTATAATATTGCGCAACTTCGTCTGCATCATGGCTCGCAAGTTGCCCGGAGTATGGTGACGTGCTTCTAGGACTTTATGAGGTTCTCCGTTATGAAGGATAACCATTCCACGGCGAATTTGGTTTGCTCTCATTTTTACAATACCTCTGTTAAATGATGCAAAGCTAGATAAAGTAACTTATCGATTGCTTGTGGTCAAGTTAGGATCTACCGGCAGAAGTTGGAGCAGAGCGATCCATAGACTCTAGTTCTTTTTTGATAGCATCCAGGACACCGTTAATAAACTGCGTGGCCTCGTAGGTACTGAAACGTCGCGCTATTTCCAGAGCTTCATTTATTACTACAGTCTTAGGTATATCTGGCCTGTACAGAAACTCATAGACAGCCATTCGTAACAAGTTGCGGTCTACCACTGCCATGCGCGGGATACGCCAGTGCTTGGTACGTCGGCTTATCCAGCTGTCTATTTCGGCAAGGTGCTCTATAGTCCCACGGGCTAGCTGCGACGCAAAATCTTTTATCTCTTCATAGTATTCATTTTGCGACAAATCGCTTATTTCTTCCCAGTAAGTGTCGATAAGCTCGTCTACACTAGGCCTAGCTAAGTCATACTGAAACAACATTTGTAAGGCACACTCCCTAGCCTTACGACGGGCCCCCATACACCGTTTCCCTCAGAGCTTCAAATAAAGGTTAACCAGCTCTACAGCCGACATAGCAGCTTCGAAACCCTTATTTCCAGCTTTCATCCCAGCACGATCTATTGCCTGTTCAACAGTGTCTGCGGTAATTACTCCATAAGTAACAGGAATACCGGTGTCGAGAGAAACCTGGGCTATGCCTTTAGTAACTTCGGCAGCTATGTAGTCAAAATGAGGAGTTTCACCCCTTATTATTGCTCCTAGGCAAACGATGGCATCATATTTACCACTCTCTGCTAGCTTTTTGCAAGTCAGGGGTATTTCGAATGATCCTGGCACACGATAGATTGTCAGGTCTTCTTCAGCAGCACCTAGTCTAGTAAGGGCATCAACAGCCCCAGCAATTAATCTGCTTACTACGAAATCATTCCAGCGGCTTGCAATAAGAGCAAACTTGAACCCCTTAGCACTTAGTAAACCGTTTACTTCGCGTGGCACAAGGCAATGCTCCTTATTTGCTGGAGTATATTGTCGACTGAGCAACGTTGTCAACTTGAGCTACTCGCTCAATATATCAAGCACTGACTCAGGAAAAACCGTCCGACGATTTTGTACATCCACAGCAAGATGTAGACTATATCCTTCAGCCAGTAACTGCCTATCATCAGCATTTAGAATCTCATAGCTAAATTCTAGTAACCGCCTGTTTGCCCTACTTAGCCTGGTCTTTACGACCAGCAAGTCATCGTAGAAAGCCGGTAATCGATACCTGCAACTCACTTCCACTACCGGTGCACGGATGCCATAGTCATCTTCTAACTTCTTATAAGTAAAACCCAAGGCCCTAAAATAATCCGTACGACCTACCTCCATCCAGATAAGATAGTTAGCATGATAAGCCACACCCATCGAATCAGTCTCGGCATACCTAACTCTAAGTAGCGATTCGACCACTCTCATGTCCTTCTTCAGTAACGCAATGCGTCATCTTTTAGCAAAGTCTACTTGCACACCGCCTGTCCGTTTTGCTAATTTACGAACGCAAACAAACTATTTTCGAGGAGGAAGTTATGACAGCAACAGAAAAGAAGAAGCTTCGCGCCGAAATTCCTGAGGCCCGGCGCGAAGCAACGATGAAAGCTTTTCACGAAATGGCTCAAGAACTACAGCATACCAGAAACGCCACTTCACCACAGCCACAAGAGGCAGCTTCAAAAGCTAAAAGCAAAGAATCCTAGAAAAACCTTCTAAAATATTCTACTTGCGACAGCACTGTAAGAGAGTAATTACCTTCGCGAGTAAAGTAATCTACAGGTTTACCCAGCACCAACGCTTCCTCCACAGCATCAATACCACAATCATAAGCTGCAATCGCACAAGCAAGATGACCATTAAAATAGTCGAGATACTTTCTTATCAAGCTCGCACCATAATCTATATTCTGCTGGGGATTTAAGCCGTCGTGCGTCTTAAGCCAATCTCCATGCCGACGATCATCTATCTGCATCAATCCGAAACCGTGGCCATCTTTACTTACAATATTCCTACCTCCACTCTCACACCAGATGATTGATGCAATAAGAGCTGGCTCTAAAGAGTACTTTTCTGCTGCGTCATAAATGTAGTCTGCCCACTCATCAAAAGGTGCAGGTATTGACAGTGCACGCCTGCGCTTCTGCTCCTCCTCCTTATTCTCTAACTGAACTTGATCAGCAGCCCAGCTAGACCCAAGTCCAGGAGTAGCAGCTTCATTTCTAGGCGACTTCTCTACCAAGCGTTCTACTTGATCTGATTTGGCCGCAACCGACTTATCCTTACGCTGCAGCACCTCATCATCTGATACTTGCGCAGAGCTCACACCGCGCGGAGGCCCGGCAACTGCCCGCCGCTGTCCAAGAACAGGCTCTTCTAACACCTCAGCCGACAAACGCTCTACCTCAGTCGCTACTTCTGGTTGCTCACCAAGTTTTATTCCTTGTGGTGGTGGCTGCTGCTGCATCGGCAGAGCAGGCTTTGCCGCTTGTGCCATCTGTTGTGCAAACACAGGCGCTCCAAATCTGCCAGTTCTCAGCGGCACTTCTGTTGCTGTATTTGGTATCTTAAGACGCTGTCCGGCAAATAACAGCGGATCCTTAAGTAGCTGCGGATTAGCATCTAGCAGTGCATGCACATCCACACCAAAATCCTGAGCTACTTGTTCCAGGCTTTGCCCAACAGGTACAACATGAAACTTAGAAGTAGCAGAAGCTACTATCGTCTGAGCAAGACTTCGGGTGTCAGACTGTTTCACAGCCTCTGGATCTAAAGGCTTCGTATTAGGAGCTGCTCGTTGTGGCAGTTCCGCCTTAGCAGCCGTATCCTCTACTCCAACAGGCACACGGGCATCTATACGTGAAGTCACTCCACCTTGACGTACGGGATCTTGACGCGGAAGTGGCTCATCATCAGCCGACCTGTCAGGACGCCCATCTGCAACTGGCACGTCTACGGCAGGACGGGTGTCAAAAGATGTACCCGGCCCCGTACCCACTGGTATCTGGCCAACTGAAGGATCACTCCCACTCGTTGGCGGCTGCACCCTACTACCAGGATCCGTCCTCGGGGGAACATCTATCGGAGACGGTAAATCTATAGGCATAGGCCTGTCACGAGGAGGATCAACTCCGATACCCTTACCTTGTCCACCTCCAAAAGGAAAATCTCTCTGACCAATACCCTTACCTGTTCCTATACCAGGAGCATTTGGACCATTTGGCGTTCCCAAAGTTGGCGCTCCCGACGGCGACGAAGTAGAAGTCGCAGGAGCTGAGGGATTGTCAACCTTCGTGCCAGAACCAGCACTCGGATCTGGCCCGCTCCTACTGCCTACGCCTGAAGCTCCACCACCAGGCCTAAAGCTGATTCCTCCATCACCTCCTGGCCCTAAATCAGGTCTATCATTAGCCGGCGGCATAGGCCCTCCTCGCTCAACTGGCAGTGGCTGAGGTAACTTCTTCTGTAGTTCCGAAGGCAACAATAATTTACCGCTACCAAGCAACTCATCAGTCCTGACACTTTTCGGCAGAGTCTCACTAGCAGTATTTCCAGAACTAGAACTTGTCTCCGCAACATTCTGTTTCTGCCCTAAACTCTTATCACTCACCCCCTCAGCCAAATCCACTTGCTGAGGCAGCGTAGGTATTTGGGGAAAATTTATATCCATAGCACCCTCCATACTTCGACTGATCTACTTATCGGCTGCAATAAGTGTAAAGTTGATTTTAACTTCTATACTGATATACTTGTCTAAAATAAGGGACACTACAATGAAGTACTTAGGCCCTCCTAGCCCTCCTGCTCGTCCTCCTAGTAGCTACTCAACAGACTGACCAAGAGTTTATAACAGAGTTTAATAAGAATGCTTCTCCAGAAGAGCTGCAGGCCCTTCTTAAGGCTAGGCTCACCTTCAGCAAGATCCAAAGGCCCGACCCGAGGCTTTCTCGCAGTTCGTCAACAGCTATCCCAAATCTCCTCTACTGGGCTTAGCACAGAAAGAAATATTCATGGCTATGCTACAAACCGACGCAAAAGAGGAACAATACTCCCGCCTCGCCGAAGAATTGCCCAACAGTCTCAATAGTCTCCCTTCCACCTACCGCATAGGCTCTCTGCCATGGTGGTTGGGAGAAGAAGAGGAAAAAACCTCCCTCCCACCTACCGCGTAGGCTCTCTGGCTTGCCGCCGACGACATTTCCTTGGAATGGCCTCCCTCCCACCTACCGCGTAGGCTCTCTACTGGAAATAGCCGGCATGCTAGCCGAATTAGGTAAGTCACCAAAGCTTGCCGAGCAATACGCACAAGAAGCACTTAAGCAAGTGAACTCCTGCAATCCAGAGTACTGGGCGCCGCCTTTTGGGAATGCTGCTAGCTATACTAGGCAAGTACACTATGACCAAGGACAATATGAGAAAGCAATAGTGTCCTTGAAAAAGCAGCTAAAATACTAGATATACCGGCAGGAACACAGAATCTCTTGATTACAGCCTATGAGAAGATTGGCGACAAGAAAAATAGCCTTAGAGAAAGAGTCCAATTAGTACTAGTTAGCCAAGGCAACAATAATGACTACTACCGCCAACCGGAACTACTGCGAACAGAGTATGGAGAAGGCTTTGATGAATTACCAAACGATCTACTAAAGGAGGAATAAGCCCGACAAAGAGAGATTGCTTTTGAACATAGTAAGTACGAAGCAGAAGCTGAGGATTGGACATTGAGCGACTTTGAAGGGAAAACCATGTCATTGTCATTTGCGGAACTCAAGGAAAGATCGTACTCTTTAACTGGTGGGGCTCGTGGTGTTCAGCTTGTCGAGTAGAGCTACAACATTACCAACAGCTGAGTGAGAAGTATAAAGAAGTTGTCTTCATAGGAATGAATTGGGAACGACCAGAAGACGAAGATCGCACAGCAAAAGCTAAAAAATTCTATGAGGAGAACGGGTTTACTTAAGTCCTGCTAGATCACGAACTGCTCGTAGGGAATAAGTATCAAGTTACCTCCTTTCCAACGACATTCGTCATAGACAGGAGCGGACGAATACGCTTTCGACACATAGGCTTCCCAAAAAAGCTATCTGAAATTTTAGAACTGCAGATAGAGTACCTACTCAACCAACCTTCTGACTCAACTAATCTCCCAAAGGAGCCAAACACTAAGCAATAAACTTGCCGCATCCACACAAATCAAATATCAGACTACTTAGCAGGAGGCTACTATCTGGCCTTCTTGATAAAGCTTATAGAGCACGCGATACGTATAGTAGTGGCAGCGTAAGGCCAGTTTAGCAATTTCTTTCACGGCATATCGACGTTCCTGTAGCAAAGACCAGAGCGTAGAAGCAAGCGAATAATCCTGCTCCTCAGAGTCCCAGGCAAGCTCCTCTGCTGTAGGAACATAGACAGTACTTTCTCCAAGAAGACCTTTATATTCGCTAAGCTCATCCTGCAATCTCACCGCTTCCATAAGCAGATTCATCGAAGGCATCCTTATTTCGAAGCGCTCGTCGTCTAGCTGCTGAATAGGCCCACTCTTAAAGTCGAAGTGCCCATCTTGCAAAGGAGGCTGAAACAATTGCAAGAAGGCCTCTTCACCCATGAGATCGCCAAAGAAGGCGCTATGCGCTTGACCAGCATCAAAATTCACTTCTGCAACTGGTTCCTGCTGTTCATTAGTTATGACCAGCGTACCCGTAAGCTTGGAAGAAATAACTGTCTGTATAACCGTAGGTAGATCAAAAAATCGTAAGCTACCGTGCAAATGACGCTTGTTCATGCGAAGATCTCTTACTCGAGAATCCAACCGCTGTGCAAAAACTATCATCAGCGCCTTTGTAAACTGTGGTAGCTCATCTATAGCCCGAAGAAACTCCTCTCGCGTCAGTATGAAAACCTCACCACCTTCCGGAAGCCTTGCTACAGAACGATGGAAGTTGCCGGTAATCATAGCCATCTCGCCGAGCGAGTCCGACGGTCCTAGATAGGCTACGACTTTCATTTCTTCAGGGCTTTCTTGCGAAGCACGGCAGATTTCTACTACGCCGCTCTTTATGACGAAAAACCTGCGTACCGGATTACCTTTCTCAAAAAGCACTGATCCTGCAGCCATCTTCAGTACTTCGCCTCTAGACAGCAACTCCAGGAGCACATCATCAGAAAGGTTAGAAAATAGGTCGCATTCTCTTAGAAACCGAAGATCTTCATTTGCATTTATTTGCATCTGCAAATCCTAAAGGGGTATTCTATTTGCTACTACTATTTTGTCAACAGTATCCGAAATCAAAAATCTGACAGTGATTGACGCGTCTTAAAGGCATATCTATGATTAGAAACTCACGCCTATGGACTTACACAGTTTAGAACTGCTCGAATACGAGACGTTCAAGCTCCTACTGAAGGACTATGCGCAGACGCCACTAGGGCGTTCAGCTCTACTTTCACTAAGTCCCTCTACCGAGCAAGAAGTTATAGAAAGAGAGCTTGAAGTAGTCGATGAATGCATTCAGTTTCAGAGAGAAGTTGGTCGATTAAGCATACCGCTTGACGAGGATCCTAGCGCAACTCTAAAGAGGCTTGCCGTAGCAAACCTATGCCTAGATGGGAAAGAACTACTGCAGATACAGCGTCTGCTAAGCGTCGGTCAAGCCATAAAGCAAGAGCTCAAGCCGCTACGCACACGCTTTGTTCGTCTTTACGCCATTACAGCTAGCATAGCTGACTTTGAGCAAGTAGCTTGCAAAATACGCGAGAACTTGTTACCAACAGGCGAGGTAGACGATAGACTCAACCCACGGCTAAGACAAATCAGGCACGAAATAACCATTATACGTACACGGATTTATCGAAAGCTGGAGCGTCTCATCGAGCAAGCTGGAGGTGAGATAAGAGACGACTTTATCACACAGCGTAGCGGCAGATTCGTCATACCCGTAAAGCAGGATCTACGTGGACGTGTCCCAGGAGTAGTACATGCCCTATCCTCCAGCGGTGCCACAGCTTTCGTAGAACCGCTGGCGACAATAGAAGACAACAACGAACTTGTGAGATTACGCGAGCTTGAAGAAGAAGAGATCTCAAAAGTACTATTTACCCTCTCAGAAGAACTAAGAAAGTCTCTCCCTGCATTGCAGGAGCTAGCTAGCACGCTAGCCAAACTCGACACTATAGTGGCTCGAGCAAACTTCGCAAAGGACTATAACTGCGTTCGACCAAGGATAAACGTCGAATGTCAACTTGAGCTAGTCCAGGCCCGCCATCCGCTACTTGAGCAGGCTGTTAAAAAAGACATAGTACCTATATCGCTGAAACTAGACGCAACAACGAATGCTATGGTCATAAGCGGCCCAAACGCAGGTGGCAAGACAGTGGTACTAAAGACAGTCGGACTGCTTGTTTTACTGGCACAGTCAGGTATACCAGTGCCAGCCAAAGAGGCCCTCTTGCCGATATTTGCTTCGGTTTTCGCAGACATAGGTGATCAGCAGTCACTTTCGGCAAACCTATCTACATTTTCTTCTCATATCGCCAACATTCGCCGCATAGCAGAAAACCTAACTGCTCCTGCTCTCGTGCTGCTAGATGAAGTAGGAACCGGCACTGATCCTGAAGAAGGCGCTGCGATAGCAGTAGCCACGGTAGATTACTTCAAAAACAAGCGCGCCCTAGTGCTTGCATCCACGCACTATGCTACTCTAAAGCAGTACGCCGCACAAACCCCAGGTGTGCTTAACGCAAGTGTAGAGTTTGACGAAGTGAGCCTACGACCCACGTATAGGCTACTGCTAGGCATTTCAGGCACCTCGAGCGGCATAGAAATAGCGCGTCGGCTAGGCCTACAGCAAGAAATTCTTGACAAAGCAGTAAAAACACTTGACCTCAGAGACATCTATCAAGCAAACTTCCTAAAAATCCTCAAGACTGAGTCTGACAAACTAGAAGTACAGCGAGCAGAACTTGAACGAGAAAAGTTACTACTTGCTCAGCTTCGCAAGCAGATAGAAGAAGATGCCATCGAAGCAGAAACGAAGCGTCGCAGTGAGTTCGAAGCAGCTATTGAAGCTGTCATAGCTAAGTTTGAGAAGATGTCACTAGAATATATTTCTGAGCTAGAAGCCTCCGCAAAGCTGACTAGACAACGCGAAAAGTATCTGTCTCGACTAAAGCGGGAGGCAAAACTTGTAGTAACCTCGCAGGTAAAAGAAACAGATCCGGTACTCGAAGAGTACAAAGTGGGAGATATAGTACGCACTGAGCTTGGGCAGCAAGGACGGATAGAGGAGATTCGGGAGGACGAAGTGTTCGTACGAGTCGGTGCTATGCTATTACGTGCTAGTGCAGCTAGTTTGAAACTAATCGAGCGACCCCGCAAAGTTCCGCTTCCCAAAGGTATAACCCTGGAACGCAAAACAGATGGAACTTTCCTAAACGAATTAAATGTAATAGGCTACAAAGCAGACGATGTCACCTCAGCCGTAGACAAGTTTCTTGATACAGCCTTCCTAGAAGGCTTTGAAAAAGTCAAGATAGTGCACGGTGTGGGCGTCCTCAAGCGCATTATAACAGAATACTTGAAATCTCACCCACACGTAGCAGAGTTTCATCAAGCTGGCCAATCAGAAGGCGGTGCAGCAGCTACTACAGTCGAGCTGAAGAGATAATGAAGAGCTTTGCAGAAGAAGTAAAGCAGCAAGCAGACATAGTGCGTATAGTATCTGAGTATGTCTCTTTGAAAAAACGAGGTCAGAACTATGTAGCAAAGTGTCCGTTTCATGACGAAAGGACGCCAAGCTTTAATGTCAACCCTGCAAAGCAGATCTTTCATTGCTTCGGCTGTGGGGCGGGTGGTGATGTGTTTAGTTTCGTTATGCAAGCAGAAAATTGTAGCTTCACCGAAGCTGTGCGTCTTGTAGCGGACAGATTTGGCATAACGATAACTCTAGACACAGGCAAAGATAACATAGAGTTGCGACAACAGTTGCTCAAAGTAAATGCCCTAGCTGAAAAGTTCTTTTCTGAGAACTTGGGGAAAGGTGCTGAAGGCAAACGTGCTCGCAAGTACTTGCTCGAGCGCGGTCTAACGGAGCGCACCATCGAGAAACTAAAACTCGGCTATGCTCTAGATAAGTGGGATGCTCTGTCAGAATATCTCAAGTCAAGCGGTATACCGAACTGGCTTATCGAACAGAGTGGCCTTGTAGTAGCTAAAGAGTCAACCTACTATGACCGCTTTCGCGGCCGGTGTATCTTCCCGATAGCTGATGCTCAGGGTCGAACAGTAGCCTTTGGCGGACGCAGCTTGACAGGTGTTGAACCTAAATATCTCAATTCCCCTGAAACAGCACTCTACACCAAAAGCCGCAACTTGTATGGCCTTCACTTAGCTCGAGAGAGTATCCGCAAGCAGGGATTTGCGATCCTTGTTGAAGGATATCTAGACTTTTGCATCTTATATCAAGCAGGAATATCCAATGTAGTTGCCAGTCTAGGAACAGCGCTTACCGAACAGCAAGCAAAACTGCTTGCACGCTATCTCGAACAGCCAAGAATAGTTGTCAATTTCGATCCAGATGCCGCTGGAGTTGCTGCTACTAAACGCAGTATAGAGGTGCTTATAGAACAAGGATTTAAGGTAAACGTGCTAACACTGCCAGACGGTGAAGATCCCGATACTTTTGTAAGAAAGCATGGTGCCGCTGCTTACAGACAGCTTCTGAAAGAGTCTCAGCCTTATTTTGAATATCTGGTAAACTGCGCTATAAGCGGACAGCCTCAACTAGATAAAGTAGCGGTGCTTAATAGTGTAATGCCTTTCCTTGCTAAAATGCCTGACAGAATAGAACGTGCAGAGTATGCTGAAAAGCTAGCCGACAGACTCAAGCTTGAAAGCAAAGCCATACGTGATGAGCTCAAAAAGGCAGCCATTGAGCAGAAGCAACAGATAAAGCCACGCAAAGTTGCCAGCATACCGTTTGCCGAAAAGCGCCTGCTCGAACTGATGCTTGCCGATGAAAAACTCTGCAAGAGAGCCGTCGAAGCAATAGACGCTGACGTTATAGCTGAACTTGCCACAAAACCGCTCTTTGAACAACTAAAACAGCTCGTCTCGGAAGGATTGCAACCTGACTACAGGAAACTAGAAAGTAGGCTTTCGGCGCTAGCAGATGAACAGGCAGCGTTCTGTTTGAAGAAACTACCGGAGCTGCTACTTGCTACAGTCGAGACCAATCAAGCGCACTCAGAAGTAGACAGTGCCCTTACAGCTCTCAAGCGCACTTATCTCGAACGGCAGATGGCAAGGTTACAGATAGAAATAAACGAAGCTCAAAAGGCAGGTAACACGGCAAAAGCGACCGAGTTATCGCTTAAAAAGCTTGATCTATGCAAACAATTGAGTCAGCATTTCTGACTTCGTTTGTCAGTTAAATCCTCAAAGAGGGAGGACGAGAAGGGTTTGTATGTGCGACAAAATGCGCGATAAGTTGCTAGAAGTAAGCAAAGATTTTGCGTACGAGGAGCTACTGCCAAGTGACACCCCGGAAATAGAAGACATACTGATAGAGCTAAATTCAGCAGGAATTCAGATAAGCGACGGCGACGAAAAGCTAATAGAGCTATCAGCTTTGGACAAAAAGCGAGAAGAGACAGATGACATAGAGCTGGACCTATCTCCAGGCGTTGTCGACAAAACAAACGATCCCGTCAGGATGTACTTGAGGGAAATGGCAGTAGTGCCGCTTCTTACTCGCGAAGGTGAGGTGAGTATAGCTAAAAGGATAGAACGCGGCCAATTACTAGTACGTAAGACGCTAGCACGCTCGCCGCTAGTGGTAGAAGAACTCCTCAAAGTAGCCGATGAGCTACGCAAAAGCGCGACTAATATCCGTGAAGTCGTGGTTTTCTCAGACACCGAAGGTATTACTGAGGAGCGCCTAGACGAATACCTAGCGTTCTTTCTCGAAACAGCAGACGAAGTGAAACAGATTTATGAAAAGTTTTTGAAGCTCTGCAAAGCTGCTAGACGAACCAGAGCACGAAAGCTCCAACTAATGCGGCTGCGGATAGAGATGGCTAGACTTATATGTTGCCTAGAGTTTGCGCCTGCCCTCTACGAGCGGTTTGTAACCTGCATAGAGGAAAATGCAAGCAAGCTAAGGAAGATACGTGCAGAAATAGCACAGATTAAGGAAAAAGAATCAGCTAGCAAGGAAAACAAGAAGAAGCTTCGTGAGCTAGAAAAGGCCATCTTAGAAATAGAACGGCATGCAAAAGTATCCGCTTTTGAACTCGAACGAGCTTCAAAAGCGATACGAGACGGTGAAAATGAAGCGAATCAAGCTAAGCGAGAACTAGTTGAAGCTAACCTTCGCCTTGTCGTTTCTATAGCCAAAAAGTATACAAACCGAGGATTACAGTTTTTAGACCTTATCCAAGAAGGGAATATCGGCTTGATGAAAGCCGTAGACAAGTTTGAATACCGCCGAGGATACAAGTTCTCCACATATGCTACTTGGTGGATTCGCCAAGCCATTACCCGTGCAATTGCTGATCAAGCCCGCACAATACGGATTCCAGTGCATATGATCGAGACGATAAACAAGCTGGTACGTACTTCTAGGGCGCTCGTACAAGAACTCGGTCGTGAACCAACCTCAGAAGAAATAGCCGAAAAGATGGACATACCAGCTTCGAAGGTCCGTAAGGTACTCAAAATAGCCCAAGAGCCTATTTCACTCGAAACTCCCATCGGTGAGGAAGAAGACGCTCACCTAGGTGATTTCATTGAAGATAAATCCATCGTCAACCCAGCAGAAGCAGTTATCAATACAAATCTGAGGGAGATTACCGAGGAAGTGCTTAAGACACTTACCCCGCGAGAAGAAAAAGTCATCAAAATGCGCTTTGGTCTCGGACCTGGAGGATCAGAGCATACTCTGGAAGAAGTTGGCCAGTACTTCTCAGTCACGCGTGAGCGTATCCGTCAGATAGAAGCTAAAGCCCTTAGGAAGCTGCGCCATCCGAGTCGTAGTAGAAAACTACGAGCATTTCTTGATGGCAATGGTTCTTGACGTTATCGCTATGCCTACACAACTACTTGACTTGTTGCAACTTAGCTTTTATAATCGTGCCGACTATCACTTACTCCTTTAATCTGAGAAAGGCGCAAAGCGTGATAAAACTTGACATAGTCAATAGAGTAGCCGACAAGACTGGTGTAGCAAAAGTAAAGGCCGAGATAGCCGTAGAAGCTCTTCTCAAGATAATGAAAGAAGCTATGATACGAGGTGAGAGAATAGAATTACGCGGTTTTGGAGTATTTGTAGTAAAGCCTCGTAAACGGGGCATAGGGCGTAATCCCCGTACTGGAGAAGTAACTGACATACCACCGGGCAAGACCATTCGCTTTAAGCCCGGTAAAGAGTTACAACAGTAAGCAGTGGCAGTTCCGCAGGCAGAAGTCGAAACAAGCTACGGCGAAAGCAGCTTCAGCTTCTTCGAGCCTACCATCACGGTTGGCAAGATATTTTTACATCTCGGATTACTTCTTCTAACGATAATAACCACAACCATATCTGGAGCGATTTTCCCGCACATCCTCTCTGAAGCTGAGCTGCTCTACATAGTAAGATCTGCTCTCGACAAGGCTGCATTATTACAAGGGATTTTGTTTTCCTTCACTTTGCTAACCATACTTACCGCCCATGAATTAGGCCACTACATAGCTTGCAGATACTACGGTATACAGGTATCCCTACCTTACTTCATACCGGTGCCGCCACTGCTAGGCATCGGCACCTTAGGAGCCTTCATAAAGATACGCCAGTTGATAAGTGACCGTAGAGCATTATTCGACATAGGTGTGGCGGGCCCGCTTGCAGGATTCGCCTTTGCCTTACCAGCAGCAGTAGTAGGCATTTATTTCGGACAACCACCTATAGAAGACACCTCGATCGATTTCGGCTTGCCACTTCTGTTCATCTTCATAGGAGAGTTCCTCGGCAAGAGCGCCGAGGTAGCCTGGAATCCGGTTTGGTTCGGTTCGTGGATCGGCTTACTAGCCACAGCTTTAAATCTCTTACCAGTAGGACAACTCGACGGTGGCCACGTTAGCTATGCACTCTTCGGCGAACGAGGACATAAGTGTATAGCTTCTCTAATCATACTCGTACAGTTAGTAGCTGCGTTAGTAGGCTACATAAAGTACAACTGGAGCGGAGGCTTCATTTACCTCATACTGCTATTGCTTATGTTCTTATTGAAACACCCGCCTACAACCAATAACCCGCCGATAGGCACCGCTAGAGTACTAACTGCAGTCATCGCCTTACTTGTCTTCGTTCTAAGCTTCATGCCTCTGCCCATACGAATAGTAAGCTAGACTACCGCCCAATCCGTTATCTCTTCGGCAAAACTTATGGACGCGCATTCAGAACTGCATAGACTTTATCTCTAAGTACTCCTCAAGCCCATATTTACCCATTTCACGCCCGTGGCCTGACTGCTTGTACCCTCCAAAAGGCGCTGTCATATTAAAACTACCACCGTTGATGTCGACCTGCCCGGTCCGCAGCCTCCTTGCAACCCGTTTTGCACGCTCTACGTCAGCAGACCAGACTGCACCAGCAAGTCCATATATGGTACTATTCGCTATCCGTACGGCATCATCTTCATCTTCATAGGGGATGATACATAGCACCGGACCAAATATTTCCTCCTGGGCTATCGTCATATCACAGCGCACATCAGCAAAGACAGTAGGCTTGACAAAATAACCTTTCTGTAAGCCTTCAGGTGGCTCTGGCCCGCCAGTAACCAAAGTTGCTCCCTCTTCTATGCCTTTGCGGATATACGTACGTACACGCTCACGCTGAACATCTGAAACCAACGGCCCGAGCTTTGCCTTGCCTTCTCTAGGATCGCCTAGAGTAAATTTCTCAGCAGCTTCTTTGGCTATCCGCACGGCATCCTGCATTTTAGCCTTCGGAACAAGCATACGCGTCCACGCTGAGCAGGTTTGACCAGAGTTGAAATAGCAGTTGCTTACGCCGCTACGCACAGCACGTTCAAAATCAGCATCGTCCAAAATGATATTCGCCGATTTGCCGCCAAGCTCAAGCGCAA
This sequence comes from Blastocatellia bacterium, assembly GCA_025057015.1. GTDB lineage: Bacteria > Acidobacteriota > Blastocatellia > Chloracidobacteriales > JADJPF01 > JANWYG01. The sequence continues at coordinate 126,913 of JANWYG010000010.1, read as the reverse complement.
CGCGCTTTACAGTCTGAGCCGCTAGCTCGCTTATACGTCGGCCTGCACGAGTTGATCCCGTAAAGGAAACCATATCGACGTCTGGATGAGCAGCTATAGCCTCACCTACAGGCACGCCTCGGCCAGGTACAAGGTTAAATACCCCAGCAGGCAGTCCAACTTCATCGATAATCTCTGCAAGAATAAACGCCGTAAGAGGAGCTACCTCGCTCGGCTTAAGCACGATGCTACAACCAGCAGCCAGGGCAGGAGCTACTTTACAAACTATCTGATGAAGCGGAAAGTTCCACGGCGTAATACAACCAACCACACCAACAGGCTCTTTTACGACTAGCGAATTGCCGATCCTTTCCTCAAACTGATACTCCTTGATGAGCTTAGCGTAATAGTTCATCATAGCTACTGGTAAACCAGCCTGTACAGAGGTCGCAAGCGGAAGCGGCATACCTACCTCGGCTGCTATTACAGCAGCTATTTCTGCTTTCCGTTCAGCTAGCTTAGCAGCTATTTTTGAAAGATACTCAGAGCGTTCCTCGACAGTAGTCTGCGACCACGCCTCAAAAGCAGACTTTGCAGCTGCCACGGCAGCATTTACATCTTCCACAGTAGCATCTGGAACTACTCCCATTACCTCTTCACTAGTAGAATCAATTACCTGGAGCTTCTCAGAAGTTCCAGACTCTACCCACTTACCATTTATGTAGATCCTGTCATATGCCCTAACCTGCTTAACTGCTTCCATTTCTCTTCCCTCACTAAGGTTTTGGATATCCTGCCGGCTTATATATCTTAAGACCAGTCTCAGAATCAACGTCGAGCCGACAAAAGCCACCACTAGGAGTATCGCTGCGATAGGTAATTAACCACTGCCTATCAAGCAGACCTTTTATCGTAGAAAGATGTGGAGCAAAAGTCATAAATCCCAACCCAGAGAAGAAAGACTCTCCCCCAGTCTCTTCAGCAATCTTAACCAAGCAGCCCTGCCCAAAACTAAACGCACGGTTAGAAAGTCTCGCCCCAGTGCCTGAAGGAGCATATAGCGTATAGACAACTACTTCGCGCCTTTGCGCTTCCTTAATAGCTCGGTCAAGATCAAGCGATAGCCCTGGCGCAGCCTGATCAATTCCTCTAGCAAGATCTATCCCATCAGAAATTAAAATAGCTATTTTCCGCTCTCGAGAATGCTCCTGGAAAAGCCGTAGCCCTTCAAGAAACGGGACATAAGGATTAAACGGCGTACCTGTTGGAGCTCCTCGCAATATTCTGATTGAGTCTGCCGCTGCTTGCAGATCCTCAGTAAACTTCGTCTGTATACCAAGAGCCCCAGAAGTAATATACGCAACCATCACTTTGGACCCTTTAGGCAGTCCTAAGACAAAGCTCTTGAGACCTTTCAACTCAACATTAACTTGCGAAACCAGATCGTCCTGAATAAATAATCCCAGCACTACGGGTACATCCTTCCCTTCGCTAACAGAGAGTATCTTTTGCACTATTCCCTGCTCCTTAACTACAAAATCAGAAGCAAAGAACTCTTTGAGCTTCTTTTCATTACCAGAACCAAGTTTGGCTGTCACAAGAACATTACGTTCTTGCCCCTTAGCGTCATCCTCAACTAGCTGCAAACTGCACAGCAATAAGGCCACTAGTAGCATTTCTCACCTTAAGTATTTGATTACTCATCGCTTACGAGAGTATATCTCAAAAATCACTCCAGCAACCAAAATAATTAGATATTTTTCAGACTTTTCGTCACGTCGCCTGTCTAATATTAACAAAACTTGAAGATCATCCTTGGGAGAAAAGTATGAAAGTTTACCTGAAGCGGCTCCTGTTGGGATTATTCCTTGTAGCTCTAGTAGCAACCGTTGACATAAGTCCTAATGTAAGCTCTAACGACGATAAGCAAACACCAAAGCCTAGTACATCAGACTGCTCGTTTATGAATAATCCTGGGATAATCCCAGATCCAACAGTACACATTCACGAGCTGTCAAATCTTACCTCAGACGTAGCAGCTCGAGTAAGTTATTCATCAACCACAACAAATCTTACGAGACAAAACTACGTAGACAACTACATCTTCGACAAGATGGCAAAAGATGGTGTCAAACCTGCTCCGCTCTCTTCCGACGAAGAGTTTATAAGACGCGTAACTCTAGACCTCACGGGACGGATTCCATCGGCTACTGACGTCAAGAACTTCCTAACAGACAAGTCTACCGACAAACGCAGCCGTTACATAGATTCGCTCATAGGTTCGCCTGCTTTTGTTGACAGATGGACTATGTGGTTCGGAGATCATTTGAAAAACTATACCTTTTCAGAAGTTACACAGCCGCGGTTCCCTTACGGCCGTGACAGCTACAACAAGGTCATTCGGGAAGCCATACAGAACAATACACCGTACAACAAGTTCGTCACGGCACTTATTGCTACCACTGGAAGAAGCTTTACAAAAGGTGAGGTGAATTTTCTAGCAGGTGCACTGCCCTCTATGAGAGCACCCGTGCAAGATACGCTAGATAATGCAGCAGTAAATGCAGCTACACTCTTTCTCGGCTTGGAAACTTTAGACTGTCTGCTTTGCCACGATGGAGCAGGTCACCTGGATGCACTCAATCTCTGGGCAACTAAAACCAAACGAGCAGAAGCACAGCGAATGTCTGCGTTTTTCGCTAGAGCAAACATTCGCCTAAATCTCAGAAGCGACCTAAGCAAAGGTATGGCTCATGTTTACGAAACAGAAGTAACAGAGGTACCGGCTGGTGACTATCGGCTCAACACTACTGACGGCAATAGACCGCCACGCGAACCGATAAATGGAGCTACCTATCTTACGCCCGCCTACATTCTCACAGGCGAAACGCCAAAATCCGGAGAAAGTTACCTTACAGCCCTAGCCAGAATGCTCACCAAAGATCGGCAGTTTGCAAGAGCAACGGTTAACTATCTCTGGGCACATTTCTTTGGCCTAGGAATAGTGGATCCTCCAACAAACTTCGACCCTGCACGGCTAGATCCGAAAGCTACGTTACCCGAAGGTTGGAGTGTGCAACCATCACATCCTGAGCTCCTAGAAGCACTGGCTGATGACTTCATAGCAAGCGGTTATGATTTGCGCCACATCATGAAAGTAATAACCAAGTCCACTACCTACCAGCTTTCCTCACGCTACGATGGCGAATGGAAAGAAGAATACACTCCTTATTTCGCTCGCAAACTAGCTCGTCGATTGGACGCTGAGGAAATACACGATGCAATACTCATAGCTACAGGCGTACCTGTTACCTACACATTGGTTAATTCCGTCCCCGAAACAAAAGTAAACTATGCTATGCAACTACCAGATACAGCCGAGCCAATAAGAACTCCCGTTGCAGCTAGTTCTAATCCGCTAACTCCAGAGGCCATCATGGGTCGTAATTTTTTGGATACGTTCCAACGCGGCAATAGATCTAACATACCTCGCCGACGTGTACCCTCTATAAACCAAAGCTTAACTCTAATGAACAACCCGTTCATCTCTTCTAGACTGTCGGCCGATCGCGATGGCTCAACTTTGCAAAAGCTGCTGAATGCATACACAAATAATACAGAGTTCGTAAACGAACTGTTTCTAGCGGTACTTTCGCGCAAACCTTCCTCATCAGAGCTCGAACAAGCACTCGCAATCCTAGCAAAAGACCGAAAGAGCGGAGCAGAGGACCTGCTGTGGGTACTCCTAAACAAGATAGATTTTATCTACAACTACTAAGGTCGGAGGTGTAGCTATGTCTAAAGATCTCATCAAATATCAACGCTTAGCAGAAACTCATCTGCACACTTTAAACGACGGTGTGGGATTTAGCCGCAGAGAGTTCTTCAAGCTAGGAGCACTGGGACTTACAGGTTTCTTCTTCTCAAAAGTAGTAAACCCTCCGGCCATCTTAGCTCAGTCAAAGCCTCAATTACTGAACACTGCTAAGAACTGTATATACATACACTTAGACGGAGCTCCTAGCCACTTAGACACGTTTGACCTCAAAGAAGGCTCTTGGACACCTAAAGACTTCGAGCCCACCACCTATGGAGGGCTTCGTTGGCCTCGTGGTCTGATGCCAAAGCTAGCCGAGCAGCTACAACACATTTCGATAGTACGGTCTATGAACGCCTGGGCACTAGTGCATGGATTAGCCAAGCAATGGGTAGAGATAGGTCGTAACCCTGCGACTCCTTTTGCGAAGATAGCTCCCAATATAGGCGCAGTAGTAGCTATGGAATTCGAGAGCCAGAGACAATCCAACCAAAAGCTGCCTGGATTCATAGCATTCGGTGCATCAGAAGTAACCGGTTCGGGATACCTAAAGCCACAGTTTGCACCATTCAAAGTAACTCCTTCCCCTACGGGACTATCTGATTCTACTCACCCAGCAGGAGAAAGCAGGTTTGAAACGCGCTATTCCTACTTGCGAAAGATGGATGCTGAACTACGTAGCGGCCCGATTGGAAGTAACTCAACAGCTATGGCAGCTGCTTATGATCAAGCAAAAGGGATGATGTATAATCAAGAGATATCTAATCTCTTCCAGTACAGTTCTAACGACACCACTAAGTATGGCAATACTTCGATAGGGATTGCTTGCGCAATAGCGAGAAACATCCTTAAGGCGAACCTAGGCACTCGGTTTATAGAGATAATAAACGGCGGATGGGATCACCACCAAAGCATCTACGATCGTACTCAAGGAATATACCTACGTGCCCAACAGCTAGACACTGCCGTGGCAGCACTTATAGCAGATCTAGCTTCGACTCCTTCTAAAACCGGAAAGAGCTTACTGGACGAGACATTGATAGTGATGATGGGTGAATTTGGACGTACGCCGGGTGCCCTCAATAACCAAAGCGGTAGAGACCACTACCTACAAATGTCGGCAGTACTCGCCGGTGGCGGAGTAAAAGGTGGTAGAGTCATCGGTAAGACTAGCGATGACGGCGCTTACACCGTAGAGTACGGCTGGCAGCGAAACGTGCTCATCCGTCCCGAAGACGTGCTCTGTACCATATACTCAGCTCTCGGCATAGACTATACTACCGTACTCTCGGACGACCCATTCAAGCGAGGTTTCGAGTACGTACCTTACGCAAAAGACGGTCTATATGCTCCCATCGATCCGCTCTTCTAACCCTCCTTCCCCCTCCTCCAAATAAGGAGAAGTCGCTCTTATGCGACTTTCTCCTAAAATTTCTTGAAAACTAAAATTTTTTCAGACTTTTTTCACATAGTCTTCTGTCTATTCTAAGAAGAGCTTCTGGAAAGGAGGTCGGGGGATGAAAAGGCTATTAAAACAAGTAGCTACAGTAGCGTTTTTGATGACTTTAATAGCAAGCGTCGATGTAAGCTTCGACGTAAGCTCTAACAATGATAAGCAAACATCAAAGATTAGCATATCAGACTGCTCGTTTATGAATAATCCTGGGATAATCCCAGATCCCAAAGTACATATTCACGAGCTGTCAAATCTTACCTCAGACGTAGCAGCTCGAGTAAGTTACTCATCAAGCACAGCAAACCTTACGAGACAAAATTATATAGATAACTACATCTTCGACAAGATGACAAGAGACGGTGTCAAACCCGCTCCACTTTCTTCTGACGAAGAGTTCATAAGACGCGTAACTTTAGACCTCACGGGACGGATTCCATCGGCTACTGACGTCAAGAACTTCCTAACAGATAAGTCTACCGACAAACGCAGCCGTTACATAGATTCGCTCATAGGTTCGCCTGCTTTTGTTGACAGATGGACTATGTGGTTCGGAGATCATCTGAAAAACTTTTCTCTTTCACAAGCCACAGCACGTTTTGCTCCTGGCCGCGATGCTTATAACAAAGTCATCCGCGAAGCTATACAGAACAACACACCGTATGACAAGTTTGTCACAATGCTGATTACCGGTACGGGGAAAAACTTTACGAAGGGCGAAGCAAATTACCTAGTGGGCGCAATCACCCCGATGGGGCCGATACAGGATACATATGATACGGCAGCAGTGCAGACAGCCACACGTTTCCTTGGCCTAGAAACGCTTGACTGTCTGCTATGCCATGATGGCGCAGGTCATCTAGAGTCGCTCAATCTCTGGGCAACTCAAGCTAAACGTACAGAGGCCCAGCGAATGTCAGCATTTTTCTCTAGAATATACTTTCGGAAAACACTAGTAAGTGACCGTCCGCGCATTCTTGAAACAGAAGTGTTAGAAGCCCCTCAAGGTGAGTATTATCTTAATACTACTGCTGGCAACAGGACTCCTCGTGAACCAATAAACGGTGCTACTTTCCTGACACCTGCTTATATCTTCACCGGTGAGACTCCGAAGCAAGGCGAAAACTACCGCGCAGCGCTAGCTAGAATGCTCACTAAGGACCGGCAGTTTGCAAGAGCAACGGTTAACTACCTCTGGGCACATTTCTTTGGCCTAGGAATAGTAGATCCTCCGACAAACTTCGATCCTGCGCGACTAGATCCGAAAGCCCAGCTACCTGCAGGTTGGGGTGCGCAACCGTCACATCCTGAGCTCCTGGAAGCACTGGCCGATGACTTCATAGCAAGCGGTTATGACCTGCGCCACATCATGAAAGTAATAACCAAGTCCACTACCTATCAGCTTTCCTCACGCTACGATGGCGAATGGAAGGAAGAATATACGCCTTATTTTGCCCGCAAGCTGGTTCGCCGACTAGATGCTGAGGAAATACACGACGCAATACTTATAGCTACAGGCGTGCCTGTTACCTATGTTGTAGGAGGTACACAAATCCAGTATGCAATGCAGCTACCTGATACAGTAGAACCCTTGGTAAGTCGCAACTCAGGTGGATCCCAACAGCAAAACCAGGCAGCTAACATAGGCCGAGCCTTCTTAGATACTTTCGATCGCGGCAACAGAGACAACATACCTCGGCTAAGAACCCCTTCTATAGCTCAAACTTTAGCACTAATGAACAGCCAGTTTGTTTCTTCTAGGTTGTCTGCTCAAACAAACGGTTCGACATTACAAAAACTGCTAGCTGCACACAAAGATGATACGGAGTTCATAAACGAACTGTTTTTGACCGTACTTTCGCGCAAACCTTCTACATCAGAGCTTGAACAAGCCCGAGGAATGCTTGCTAAGAACCGTACTAGCGGAGCAGAGGACCTGCTGTGGGTACTCCTAAACAAGATAGATTTTATCTACAACTACTAAGGTCGGAGGTGAAAACTATGTCCAAAGATCTCATCAAATACCAACGCTTAGCAGAAATTCATCTGCATACCGTAAACGACGGTGTAGGATTCAGTCGCAGAGAGTTCTTCAAGCTAGGAGCACTAGGACTTACAGGTTTCTTCTTCTCAAAAGTAGTAAATCCTCCGGCCATCTTGGCACAGTCAAAGCCTCAATTACTGAACACTGCTAAGAATTGCATATTCATACATCTAGCTGGTGCTCCTAGCCACGTAGACACATTTGACCTCAAAGAAGGCTCTTGGACGCCTAAAGACTTCGAGCCCACCACCTATGGAGAGATCCGTTGGCCTCGTGGTCTGATGCCAAAGCTAGCCGAGCAGCTACAACACATTTCGATAGTACGGTCTATGAACGCCTGGGCACTAGTGCATGGACTGGGAAGGGAATGGGTAGAGATAGGACGTAACCCTGCGACTCCTTTCGCCAAGATAGCGCCAAACATAGGTGCAGTAGTAGCTATGGAGTATGAAAGCAAGCGACAAACTAATCAGAAGCTACCCGGGTTTATAGCTCTCACTGATGGTAGTACTGTCACCGGAGCAGGATATTTGCCACCACAGTTCGCCCCATTCAAGGTCGTACCTTCAGCCACAGGAATTCTAAATTCAACGCATCCAGCCGGAGAGGATAGATTCTCCACCCGCTATAGAGCACTACAGGGCATCGATGCAGAACTGCGCAGCGGCGTCCTAGGCGGCAATTCCTTAGCAATGGCAGCAGCCTACAACCAAGGTAAGGATATGATGTATAATCCCGAGGTGCTCTCTATCTTTCAATACACCTCAGACGAAGTAGCTCCCTATGGCAACAATACCTTCGGCGCAGCTTGTCTAATTGCTAGAAACATAATCAAAGCTGATCTAGGAACAAGGTTCATCGAGATAGTAAATCCCGGCTGGGATCACCACCAGGGCATATACGACCGTACTCAAGGGATATATCCCCGCGCTGCTCAAATAGATGCGGCAGTAGCAAAGCTTATAGCAGACCTTGCTTCTACTCCCTCCAAGACTGGCAAGAGCCTACTGGATGAGACATTGATAGTGATGATGGGCGAGTTTGGACGCTCTCCAGGTTCCCTCAACAACCAAAGCGGTAGAGACCACTATCTACAAATGTCAGCAGTATTTGCCGGCGGTGGAGTAAAAGGCGGCAGAGTAATCGGCAAGACTAGCAATGACGGTGCTCACACCGTAGAGTATGGCTGGCAGCGAAACGTGCTTATACGCCCTGAAGATGTGTTCTGTACCATATACTCAGCCCTCGGCATAGACTACACTACCGTACTCTCGGATGACCCGTTCAAGCGAGGTTTCGAGTATGTACCTTACGCCAAAGATGGCCTATACGCCCCTATAGACGTGCTTTTCTAATCCTAACCCTCCTATGAGCCGGGACGCTGTCTTACAGCGTCCCACTTTCTTCCTAGCTAGCAGACAGAACCCCTTATCAAGTTAAAATCCTCACCAAAGAAGAACACCGCAAATCTCACACCAGTAGGAAAATCAGCAGCTATCTTGAAAATTCATCTGAAAACTTCAAAAGGCCTTATGAAAGTAATGAGCTCAAAAAAGTAGAAAACTACGAAGACTAAGCAAGATATATTCTACAGCCCTACAGACCCTAACTTTGCCTGATAGTTATAACTATCGACTTAGAAGCGGGCGTGTTACTCTTTTCGGCAACGGCATCGACTGGCACAAGCACGTTTGCCTCGGGAAAGTATGTAGCCGCACACCTTCTAGGGATTTGGTATTCCACAATACGAAAGCCCCTTGCTATGCGCTCTATACCGTCGTAACTACTTATGAGGTCGACCATCTGCCCAGGTCTCAAACCGGCTTCTTTTACATCCTCAGGATTGAGAAAGACAACTCTTCTGCCACCCTTGACTCCTCTATAGCGATCTTCCAGCCCGTAGACCGTAGTATTGAATTGGTCATGGCTTCTTACGGTCATCATTAGGTACTGGCCAGGTCGTAGATTCTGTATCGGGATTGGGTGGACGGTAAAACGTGCTTTCCCATCAGGAGTATTAAACTTGAGTTTGCGCGTCGGATTCTCAAGATAGAAACCACCTGCACGCACGCGACGATTATAGTCCTCGAAGCCCGGTATGGTCTGCTCTATGAGATCTCTTATGCGGTCGTAGTCTTCTACGAGATAACGCCAACGGACGTTGCTACGGGCACCCAGCGTAGCCTCTGCCAGCCTTGCAACTATAGCAGGCTCGCTCAGAAGTTCCGCAGAAGCAGGCGGCAGCCATCCTCTAGAAGGATGTACCACGCTCATAGAGTCCTCGACAGTAACAAACTGTGGTCCAGAAGCTTGAAGGTCTATCTCCGTCCTACCAAGACACGGCAGTATCAACGCTCTTTTGCCAGTTACAAGATGTGATCTGTTGAGCTTAGTCGAAATCTGCACAGTCAGCGAGCAGCGTCGTAATGCCTCTGCCGTATAGCGAGTGTCCGGCGTAGCTGATAAGAAGTTACCGCCTAAAGCTATAAAGACTTTAACTTTGCCCTCATGCATAGCTTTAATAGCGGCGACGGTATCATAACCCGGTTTCTGCGGTGGCTTGAAATTAAAAACCTGTTCCAGTCGATCAAGGAACTGCTTAGTCGGATACTCCCAGATACCCATAGTTCTATCACCTTGAACGTTGCTATGGCCTCGGACAGGACAGGCACCCGCACCAGGCTTACCGAACTGACCACGAAGGAGCAAAAGATTAACTATCTGCTGGATATTTGCTACGGCGTTGCGATGTTGAGTAAGTCCCATTGCCCAGCAAACTATCATGCGCTCAGAACTAATCGCTATTTCGGCTGCTTTGCTTATTTCCTCTCTACTTATGCCACTTTGCTCTAATATCAAATCCCAGCTTGTGGCATCAAGGTCGTCGATGAACTCTCGGTAGCCCGTAGTGTAACGATCGATAAACTCAAGACTAAAGACGCTACCTGGTTGCCGACGTTCAGTTTCCAGCATGTGCTTCATAATGCCTTTAAGTAGAGCAACATCACCGTTGATACGCACTTGTAGGAACAAGCTTGCCAGAGGTGTACCCCACCCCAGGAGGCCGCTAAGTTCCTGCGGATGTTTAAAGCGTATCAAGCCAGCTTCAGGAAGCGGATTAATAGCTACTATACGGCAACCACGTCTCACCGCTTGCTGCAAAGTAGCCAGCATTCTGGGATGATTAGTACCCGGATTCTGACCTATGACGAATATAGCATCTGCTAGCTCAAAGTCTTTCAGCGTAACCGTTCCTTTGCCTACACCCAGAGTTTCCATCATTGCCCGGCCCGAAGATTCGTGGCACATGTCAGAACAATCTGGAAGATTGTTCGTTCCAAACTGGCGGACAAAGAGCTGGTAAAGAAAAGCAGCCTCGTTGCTTGTACGTCCCGAGGCATAAAACACAGCTTCGTCAGGTGATGCAAGGCTGTTTAACTCATCAGCTATCAGCCGAAACGCAGTATCCCATTCTACTGGCCTATAATGCTCGCTGCCTACGTCAAGCAGCATAGGACGAGTAAGACGCCCTTGTTGAGCCAGCCAGTGATCGGTTTGATGACTGAGTTCCCTGACGCTATATGTCTTAAAAAACTCTTCATCGATGAGCTTAAGCGTAGCTTCGTCGGCTACTGCCTTAGCTCCGTTCTCACAGAACTCTATCAAGTGTCGCTCTTCAGGATCAGGCCAAGCACAGCTAGGACAGTCGAATCCATCCTTTTGATTTACTTGTTTAAGCACGCGTAACGAACGCAGAATTCCCATCTCACCAACAGCTTTTCGCAGCGTGCTTACTACCGCCGGGACGCCACCGGCCGCTTGGGCAGGGGCGTCTATCTTCGGTGGCCTTTCTTCAAGAGGAGTCTCAGCATTGACTTGTCTATCATTACTCATAGCAACAAGATTATAAGCACATACCTTCAAGCCGTGCTAGACTGCACAGGCGATATCCTAGTGTGCTATGCTAGAAACCAAGAAGAGGTGGTTATGAAAATAAAGAAAGTGGTATTTACACTCTCGCTGTGGAGCGTTTTGTTAGCAGCTTTGATTTGGCTAGTAAACTTGCTCCTTGCACATCTACTAGCCATAATCAAGACTTGGGTGGATTGGCTCATAGGCTTAGCCATAAAGATCCTAGTACTTGCCGGCTTGCTGCTGGTGATAACCATACTCAGCGCTGTTTATATCTTCCTAAAGAAGAGGAAAAAAGGAGAGATAGTGCAAAAGGAGAATCAGTGAAAGATGCCATAAGACCTGCAAAGATCGCTGCTTCTACCTATCTGAACTCTGCACCGCTTGTTTATGGGTTCCTTCGAGGTAGCCAACGTAATCGCTGTAAATTCTATGGTAATCAAGCTCCTGCTAGTTGCGCAGAGTCCTTAGCTATCGAGGAAGTAGACGCTGCACTTATTCCATCGATAGAATATGCGAAAATTCAAGGCCTCAGGGTAGTGCCCTCGATAGCGGTAGCCTCTAGGAACTCTGTAATGAGTGTCTTACTGGTAGCTCGTAGACCTATTTATGAGATCTCTAGCGTAGCTCTAGACAGCTCGTCGCGCACCTCAGTAGCCCTAGTAAAGATATTGCTCGAACGTTTTTACGAAGTAAGACCGCGCTATAGCAAGCACGAGCCGTCGCTGGAGCTGATGCTACAAGACCATGATGCAGCTCTACTGATAGGCGACCCAGCGATCACAGCAAATAAGACCGGGCTTTATGTCTACGATTTAGCGACCGAATGGCACAAATTCACTGCTCTGCCCTTTGTCTTTGCCTTTTGGGCAGTTGGACGTCATGTGGAGGCAAGGTTAAGCTATGACATAGCGTCAAAGTGCATAGCGTCAAAAGAAGAAGGACTACTTGCTAGAGAAGCTATAGTAAGAGAGTACAGCGAGAAGCTAGGTCTAGATTCTGACTCTTTAAAAAAATACATTACAGAAAACATCGACTACGATTTGGACGAAGATAAGATAGAAGGGCTAGGCCATTTTTACCATCTAGCCTGCAAAGTAGGCATAATAAGTTCTATTCCCAAGCTACAAATGTTGAGATTGTGAATCCAGATATTTTTTTAGAGTTAGAGCAGGCCATAAAGCAGGGTCGCAAAGTAGCGCTTGCTACCGTAGTCACTACAAAAGGGCATACGCCGCAACGTCCGGGAGCACGAATGCTCATATACAAAGACGGCGACTTAAGTGGCACAGTTGGAGGTGGTTGTGTAGAGGCTGAAGTAGTGGCTGCAGCACAACGGCTGCTGCGAGAAGGCAAAGCAGCTCTATGCAGGTTCGAACTGATTGCAAGCGAAGATGAGCCCGAAGCAGATGTATGTGGCGGAGTGATGGAAATTTTTATACAGCCCTATGGGAGGTAAACAGACTTGAAAGCAATACTAGTACTATTGGTTTTTCTTTCCCTTGTCGCATCAGCACAAACAAAAAAGGCGCCGAGGAGACAGCCGAAGCAACCATCAGCTCCTACTGTCAATCAGTCTCAGACACCTATTTTTGTCAACGTTAAATTCAAAAACGGCAAAGAAGTCTACGGTAGGCTTATAGACATCAGCCCACAGCGAATAAGTGTCGATCCGGAAGACCTTGATGTCGTTGTGATCAGCAATCTATCAGACGTAGTTGAGTTAAGACTTGGCGAGCGGCCTAAACTAGACCCAGCAGTTATGACCGAGCTCGATACAGTTTGTAATGCTCTAGCATCACTTGCCGCTGCTACAGCAAACATTAGCTACAGCGAATATCAACAAAAACTAACCCAGACGAAGGCTATAGTCGGAAACGTTCTACAACGTCTCGGCTCGACTGAGTACAAAGATAATCCCATACTGATCTCGTTAAAGAAAGCACTCTATGGGTTTGAGACTGCATCATCCATCTGGGCACTGCGTGTAGGAGCTGAGCAGCACAAATATGTTTTTGAGACTAGTAGCCTAATGCAACTGCTCTTTGAACACTATCCTGAAGTCAAAACAGTAGACTGGCGGCAAGGCGATCGATGGCTAATAGAACGATTGATCCCGTGGCTGTGGGTGCAGGCAAGCGCTCATGTCGAAGCAGCCCGCCTGCAGCTTGCGAGACTAAAGTAGTTCAGCTTTTAGCCATACCAACGATTAATCTCAAGGTTTCTATCTGTTTCTGTACAGATTCAATAGCTTGCAGTATCTCCCTACGCTCGTTTTCACTGATTCGCCCATCTGCTATAGCAGCTTTAACAGCTGCTGAAAGCACTCCTGTAGCACTTGTCAGCTCTAAAGCTCTTTCCACAAGAGCGCTGCAATCACTTTTGCGGGCTAGGTCATCGTCCTTACACCTACGAGGACTTTCAAACCCCAGCTCGGCACATGTTGCATAAAGGACAGAATAATCTCCGCTAGCTTCTATTAGTCTTAACACTTCGAGAAAAGATAAATTTCGGCCTTCGCGCGTTGTTTCCACGTCGCTAGTTGAGCGTCTTAGCCGGTCATACGAAATTCCTGCTGCGTCTGCAAGCTCTCTCATCTGTCCAGCATACTTTCTCGGTAACTGAAACAAGGCCCTTTTGACACTCTCATATTCCTTATTAGCTGTGCTTTTCACCCTTTTAGACATACATTACCTGGCCTTTAGTCAGTAAGTAATCTAACCAGAGATTGGAGAACTTCTCCTGCAGTGAATTAGCTCTTAACCTATCGTTGAGGTTATCAAAATCGACATAGTCCAGAAGTTGATCCTGGTTAAAGCAAGAGAAGACAAAACCTATTTCTTCGCCAGTGTTAGGATCTACATGTCGCTGTAGGCACTGCGCACAGACTTCTTTCATCATACATTGCATAGGTGAATTGATACTACCTATTGCTACGTGATCTTCTCTCAAACCTCTAAGCACAGAGCGACGGGCAGTTTTTATGGCACGCATCATTCTATCACTACCTATGGCTATAATCCGGTCTACATCACATAAACTGAATTTCACCGGACCTAGCTTGCCAGCAGCATAAGCAGCTATAGCTTCCACTATATTGCCGCGAAAGGCTCTATCCTGAGGTCGATTTGGCTCGATTTGTGTTCCGGCATCAGTACTCCACACAACTTGATCGGAGTATTTTTCTATCTCTTCGCGTTTAAATACGTCTTCACCCCGCCTGTAACCGGCAAAGTAAACGACGCAATTATTACGTGCCTTCAGAGCCTTAGCTATGGAAAACAGCACCGCATTTCCCAAACCACCGCCGGCAAGCAAGACGTTTTCACCTTGGGGTATCTCTGTAGGGGTGCCCGTAGGACCCATTACTACGACCTGTTGTCCCGGCCGTAGCGAAGCACACAATCGCGAGCTAACACCCATTTCCAAGACTATCATGCTCAACCAACCGCGATCGCTATCCACCCAAGCCCCTGTTAAAGCAAGTCCTTCGAGCATCAGTTTCGTACCTTCGATTACAGGGCAATCTCTTTCAAAATTCTGCAACCGATAAAACTGTCCTGGACGGAATTTCCTAGCCGCCATAGGTGCACGCACTACTACTTCCACTATAGTTGGTGCAAGGCGCTCAACTTTCACTACCTTAGCTGTAAGATCATCTTCGAGACTGGCAATAAGTTTGTTGAAACTTGCCTCGCGAGATGGTTGCTCTGAAGGATCAAGCGTAGCCAGATAATCACTAAACAGCTCGCAGATATATTTGTAGCCAGCCTTAGCTGAAGCCATAGCTTTGACCACATTTCCCGCGTACGCAGGGTGGTTGTCGCCATAATAAGTAATATACTTGCCTGCTTTGTTGTAAGAAGTAAAGAAAGCATCAGGTGCACCTGGTGCAAGCTCCAACTTATAACCTTGAGAATCACGTACTAGCCGATGCCCGGCAAAAAATTTCCCGCGCCCATCAAGCAAGAAAGTCCCTGGATACTCCTTCTCGTATATGACATTCGGGCTAGTACCTGCAGCCACACATACGGTCCTGGCCGGCAACTCAACAACATCTTCACCATCTTCTAACTTCCGCCGAAACTTAAGCGACCGCACTGCGCCATGCTCATCCGGAACAGCTTCGACAGGTGTAAGATTTTCTATGAAACTGATACCTTCTTCCAATGCTTTTGAAACTTCTTCGTGATTAAGCCTGTAAGCAGGTGAGTCTCGTAGAGTCTTACGATACGCTATAGATACTCCTCCCCATTTTCTGACAAGCCGTATGAAGTTAGGTCGTCGCCCTTCTGCAAAAGCTCTCCGGCGCTCAGCTATGACCTGCCGCCCATGTTCAACATACTCAGCCAATAAAGAACGCTCTTCTTGATCTAGTCCAGCCAGCACTACTTCCTCACCAAAGGCTTCCACCAACTTATCATACCGAGAGGCTATTTTTTCGACTTGTACAGGATAATAAGCCATCAGTTCCGTAGCCGTATCTATAGCTGTCAAGCCACCACCTATGACCACTGCCGGCAGGCGCACTTGCAAATTTGCCATAGCATCTGCTTTGTAAGCTCCAGTCAACTGCAGGGCCATCAGGAAGTCAGAAGCCTGCCTTATGCCACGTATGAGGTTGTTCTTCATAGGTACTATAGTAGGCTTGCCGGCTCCAGTCGCCATGGCTATATGATCGAACCCGTAATCCCAAGCATCATCTATGGTAATAGTGCCGCCAAAACGCACACCGCCGAAAACTTTGAAATGTTTTCTTCGAAGCAGGGTTAAATAGATCACCATCAAGAAGTTCTTGTCCCAGCGTACCGTAATACCATACTCAGAAACACCGCCAAAACCAAACAGTGTTCTTTTGTCAAGCTCAGTGTAAAGCTCTCCGAAGAAATCCTTTATCGGTCGCGGAGGTTTGCCATCACAACCAGTTAAATCCTCGTCCAGAGGCTCTATTTTGAGACCATCTATACCAACTACCCCAAAACCCTCATTGAGCAGATAGTGTGCAAGCGTGTATCCAGCAGGCCCCATGCCTACTATCAAGACGTTCTTACCGTTATAAGGCAACGCTACTGGCCGACGAACATTTAACGGATTCCAACGCGTAAGCAGTCCATAAACCTCAAATCCATACCTCATCTTCAGTACGTCCGTCAGTATGCTCGTCTCTATCTGAGGAATGTTCACCGGCTCCTGCTTTTGAAAGATGCAACTCTTCATACAGTCATTGCAGATACGATGGCCTGTGCCTGGCAACATCGGGTTGTCAATCATAATCGTAGCAAGAGCAGCAAGCACATAAGCATCTCTGCGCAGCATGTGAGCTTCAGAAATTCGTTCATCGAGAGGACAGCCAGCAAGCGTTATCCCCAGCGGATTCTTTTTGAACTCGCCTTTTTCTATAAATCCAGTAGAGCAAGAGTCTTTATTGCGCTCGTGGCAGTACAAACAATAATCAACTTCGCTCATTATTTGCTTGGAGTTATATCTCGGATCGGTTAGTTTAAAACCATCCCTATAGCGTAAACGCTCTTCAGGGCCGGTCACACGCTGCGGGAAATCTTCACTACGCCTTATCTGCACCAACTGTGCATAGTCCAGATGTTCTATACGACGATAAGAAACCCAACCCTCTACTTGCGAGCCTTGCAAATAATAGCGCGCAGCAGCCCAAGCTTCGAACAAACCAAGCAGTTGCTTCACGAACTCGTAGTCAGACTTAGGATCGTTGCTAGCTCCCTTCAAATACTCGGCAAACAACGGCCTGTACTTTAGCTTTTCTCTGATGTTTGTTACCCTCTTTACCGTTCTTTCACTGACCGGTTGAGGCTTCGCTGAAAACCAATGACTATACTCCTTCTCTAAAGCCAGTAACTCAGCTACTACTCGAGCTGTTCTTCTTTCAGGATCAGTTTCCAGCAAAGCGTCAGGAAAACAAGCTTGCTCAAGTTCCTCCACGGTTGCGCTTAGCCGCTCATAGTCCAAAGTCATTACCTGCTGTGAAGAATACTTTTTAAGAGCTCGGCGTTGAATAAATGTTCTCAGCGCTACTACTTGGTTGTCACGATCAGTCTGCCGCCTTAAATGTTCTATTTCCTGTTCAAGGCGAAAGCACTTTGTCAAAAACTCCTGAAGATGCTTTGCCATCCGCACAATCAAATCCGACTCCACCTTCGAGTCGTACCCTTGACCTAAAGCCTCTTTGTAAGACTTCCACTCTTGCCACAGTTTTGGATCAGAACTTTCGACTTCATCGTAAAAACGCTTCTCAAGTATCCTCAGTTTCTCCAAGTCGTATAGATCAGCATACCTAAAACCAGGTATCCCTAGTTCAAAATCATACTCCGAAGTTTCCAAGGTACTGAGCTCTCTCATCACTTTGTTCATAAACAAGATATCCAAAGTAGTAATATGGACTTACCCGATCTTATCATGTTGGGATAACTATCCCAAAATTCAGTAAACGGCAAGCTGGCACAGTATAATCTAACCAAGAGCAGGACTTGCGAAGTTAAGGAGAGTTTATGAAATACCTAATTACAGCTCTACTGCTTGCATCTACCGCATTTGCACAAACACAACTACGCAGTCTTCAAGGTGCAGAAGTATCCTTGGAAGACTTTCGCGGCAAAGTCGTAGTGGCTTCGTTTAGCGCCCACGGCATACCACTTACTCGTGCCGAACTGCCTCAGTTACAAAAACTTGCTAAAAAGTACACTGACGTAGTCTTTCTGTGGATCAGCATTAACTCTACTCTTCCAACAGCTAGAAACTACGCCTCTGATAGCGATCTGAAGACTCTCACTGCAGCATACGACCAACTGACAGTCCTCAGAGACCCCAACGGAGCAGTCTACAAGACATTTGGCAGCACTGCATTGCCAACTCTGATAATTCTAGACAAACAGGGTAAGCTCGCAGCAGAGCCAATACGCGGAATAGATCCATCAAACCTTGCAGCGGAGCTAGAGCCAATTCTGCAAAAGCTAATCCAATGACTCAACCAGTCCTACGAAAGGCAGATTTCGATAGCGCTCTCCGTAATCTAATCCATAACCTACGACAAAGGAATTCGGTATTTCAAACCCTACATATTTGACATCCACGTGCTTTATCCGCCTTTCAGGCTTATCTAAAAACGCAACTATTTCCACGGATGCTGCCTCACGACGGCGGAAAATGTCTATCAAGTAGCTTAATGTCAAACCAGTATCTACTATATCTTCGACTATCAGCACATCTCTGCCCCGCAGGCTTGCGTCAGAATCTTTCAGAATCCGTACCTCACCCGACGATTTAGTTGCCGCACCATACGAAGTCACAGCTATGAAGTCCACCATCATAGGCAGATCGATATGCCTCATAAGATCACTTAAGAAGACACAGGCTCCTTTTAAGACGCCTATCATCAACAGATCTCTGCCTCTATAGTCGTTTGTTATCTGTTCACCTAACTGACGTATTCGCTCTTTTATCTGCTCAGCAGAGAGCATCACTTTTAGCTTCGAATTATTGAACTCAGTCTCTGTCATAACCTTCCAAAAAATATTGGTCAAAGTTAGCCATCTGCAATAGAATTAGGTGCACTATAAGAGGACCTGCACTATTAAGTCAATCTCGCAAGCACGAGGTGGGAATGTGATAGACCTGTCTGAAAAACAGGTAATTACTGAGCACGATTTGAAAGATATCCCCGAAGGTTCGTCCATACGCGTAGCCGAAAACGTCATACTTACTCCCCTAGCACGAGACGCAATCGCTCACCGCAAGCTTGAAGTTTCTGTCCGTAGACGTGCAGCTAAAATACGTCGTATAGCCATATCAGCGGACCACAGCGGATATGAACTAAAAGAAGTACTCAAAAAATACCTCAACGAACTTGGCTATGAATACCACGACTTCGGCACTTATGACAGTCGTCCCGTGGACTACCCTGACTATGCCTTCATGGTAGCCAGCGCTATTTCACAAGGCCGATTCCCAGTCGGTATAATCATAGACGGTGCAGGTATAGGCTCTTGTATCACCGCAAACAAAGTGCCTGGCGTACGCGCCGCTATGGCATACAACGCAGCTATAGCTCGAAACAGCCGCGAACATAACGATGCGAACGTGCTCACTCTAGGAGCCAGATTTATCAGCTCAGAACAAATGCGCGACATAGTTAAAACCTGGCTGGATACCTCAATTACCGAAGAACGCCACATAAGACGCGTCGAGAAGATTAAATCTATAGAAAAACGGTTCCTACGATGAATCTAGACACTCTGGTTAAGCTTGTAGTAGAGCAAGTTCTAGAACAGTTAGAGAATGAAGAGCAATGTTTGGCTTGTAACTCGCACTGTTCTAACAGATGCATACACCGCGTGCAAGCAATGGTCAATGCTGGAGCTGCCCGCATAACTCTGCCTCCTCTAGATTCACTGAGTGCCCGCGACATGGCACAGTTTATAGACCATACGCTGCTCAAGCCCGAAGCTTGCCGCGAAGACATCCGTAAACTCTGCTCCGAGGCACTAGAACATCGCTTTGCTTCAGTCTGCGTTAATCCCATCTGGGTAAAAGAAGCTGCAAGGATACTCTGCGGAAGCGGCGTCGAAGTCTGCACTGTAATAGGCTTTCCTTTCGGGGCCACGCCTACGGATGTCAAAGTCTACGAGGCCCGAAGATGCATCTTCAACGGAGCTACAGAGATAGATATGGTACTGCAAATAGGTAACCTCAAGTCCGGCGATTACGACCAAGTTGAAGAAGATATCTACCAGGTTGCTAATGCCTGCCACCAAGAAGGTGCTCTACTCAAGGTCATAATAGAAACAGCATTACTTACAGACGAGGAAAAAGTCAAAGCTTCGCTACTTTGCCGCTCAGCAGGTGCAGACTATGTCAAAACTTCCACAGGTTTTTCTAAAGGTGGTGCAACAGTAAGAGATGTAGCCCTGATGCGCCGAGTAGTGGGTCCGGAAATGGGGGTCAAAGCCGCAGGGGGTGTCAAAGATTTCGCTAGCGCAAAAGAAATGCTCGCAGCAGGAGCTACTCGCATCGGTGCAAGCGTAGGCGTTAAAATAGTCCAAGGCCAATCTGCTACGGCCAGCTACTAAAACCCTCCAAAGTAGTCATCTGTACTTAGCTTTCTCAGAATTCAAGATCTCTGGTCCAAAAACAATCGCTCTTTGAAAGAAGAATTCCAAAAGCTCACAATTTTAGTGGCAGTACATAGCACCAACTAGGTCGGTTATCCTAGTGTTATGCTCGAGGCAGTATGCAGCAAGTCCATCAATTATTTTCATAGTACAAGTGGGATCATAGTAATTCGCCGTCCCAACCTGAACAGCACTTGCTCCGGCAAAGATGAACTCAAGGGCATCCATCCAAGTAGCAATACCCCCGATGCCCAGAATAGGTAGCTTGATTGCTTTCCGTACTTCGTAGCACATCCTGACCGCTATAGGCTTTACAGCTGGTCCTGATAAGCCACCTGTCAGATTCGCAAGGCGAGGCCGACGGCTATATACGTCTATACTCATACCTACGAGGGTATTAATAAGCGAAACCGCATCGGCGCCAGCCTCAGCTACAGCCCTAGCTAAGACAGCGATATCGGTTACATTCGGTGAAAGTTTCACTATTACAGGGCGTGCCGAAGCGCGCTTGACAGCTTCAGTAACTTGAGCTGAAGCTCTCGGCGAATTGCCTATCATTATCCCACCTTCTTTAACGTTCGGACAGGAAATATTCAGTTCATAAGCATCTACGCCTTCGGCATCATTGAGAATTTTGACTACTTCGACGTATTCCTCTGTAGAGAATCCGAAGACGTTAGCAATGACTCTGAGGTTATAGAGACGTATCTGTGGCAATTTCTCTTCCACGAAAGCACGCACGCCTACATTTTGTAGGCCTATAGCATTGAGCATACCGCCGTGTGTTTCTACTATGCGAGGAGGAGGATTTCCCTTCATCGGTTTTATGGAAAGTCCCTTAGAACAAAAGCCTCCGAGGCGATTAAGGTCAATCAAGTCAGCAAACTCAAGACCATATCCGAAAGTGCCGCTCGCAGCCAGTACGGGATTGCGAAACTGAATACCGCAGATTTCAGTAACAAGCAGCTCCTCACCAGCAGCTGACTTCCAGGCTACCATACCACAACCCTTGCGTCGAACACGGGCCCTTCTATGCAGACTCTCACATAATCGGTTTCAGTGCTGCTATCAGAGCAACCTGCCGTGCTGGTCATAGTTTCTACAACACAACCGACGCAGACGCCAAACCCACATGCCATGCGAGCTTCCATAGAGACATAGCAAGCGGCTTTATGGTTCGTTGCCAGCTCTGCCACTTTCGCCATCATAACTTCAGGGCCGCAGGTATATACCACACAGCCTGAGTTTTGATCTAGAAGTTCAGCGACTACTTCGGTGACTAAACCCTTGTGGCCAGCACTGCCATCATCAGTAGTTAGTATTGTAGTACATATGTTTGCGAAGTCCTCTACGGCTACTAGGTCAGCTAAGGAACGAGCGCCGAGCACAGCCGTAGTAGGTATGTTGCATGCGACGAGAGCCTTAGCTAGCAAGTAGAGAGCAGGGGTGCCAATGCCGCCACCAACAAGCAGCGCTTTGTGACCTATAGCTGGCCTAAGGTCAAAGGGCTTGCCTAACGGGCCTAGGAAAGCTACTTCATCACCTGGTTTGACAGCAGCTAGAGCCTGTGTACCTCTGCCCAAGATGCGGAATATGAACTCGGCATAAGTGCGGCCATGACTGCTACAGACATCATAGAAAGCCATAGCTCTACGCAGTAGTGGTTCTAGCGTTGCCATAGGCTTTAGCATAGCAAACTGTCCGGGCAGCACGGTTATCTCTTGCTCTAGCTCGACTTTTAGCCGACAATAGCTACCCAGAAGGTCAGTACTAATTGCTTTGGCAGAAGTTTCCACCATTTCTCCGGAACACCGATGGTCGGTAGAGTTTAACATCAGATGGATGAGAACAGCAACAGATGGTAATAAGCTTATTACAGCTACTAGGTAAGCAAGTCGAAGCCGCCGTAGATAAGCAGGTAGAGCGCAGGCTAGCCCAGCTCGAGCTTAAGCTTAATGAATTCAATTACGATGCCTGGGGGTTTAAGCCAGAGATAGCAAAATACAGCATCACACTTTTCTACTGGCTGTACAAGTATTACTGGCGAGTACAAGTCTACGGCATAGACAATGTTCCTGAGGGGCGAGTATTGCTGATAGCCAATCACAGCGGCCAGCTGCCTATGGATGGAGCTATGATTTTCATGGCTATGTTGATGCAAGCAAAGAAGCCGCGGCTAGTAAGGGCGATGATAGAACGCTGGTTTGGGCGTACGCCTTTCATAGGTACACTAGCACAACGTAGTGGGGCCATACTGGGCGATCCGATAAACTGCGAACGGTTGCTTGAAGACGATCAGTGCGTGCTAGTATTTCCTGAAGGAGCAAAAGGCTCAGGCAAGCTCTGGTACGACAGGTACCAGCTAATGGATTTTGGGCTAGGATTTATGCGGCTTGCGCTCAAGACCAAGACGCCGATAGTGCCCATAAGCGTCATAGGTGGCGAGGAACAAGCCCCATCATTTATAGACGTAAAGCCGTTGGCGCGACTACTGGGTCTTCCTTATTTTCCGATAACTCCTACCTTTCCTTGGCTTGGCCTACTTGGGCTAATACCTTACCCTACTAAGTATCATATTTACTTTGGAGAACCTTTGTACTTCACAGGTGCAAGCAACGAATCCGATGAGGAAGTGCAAAAGAAAGTAGAGGTGGTAAAGTCAAAGATATACAAAGGTATCAAGTATGGCCTTGCACAGCGACAGCATGTTTTTTGGTAGCTACTCGATATCTATTTTTATGTCACTGCTGAACTTACGGTAGCTATCAAAGTGAACGACGTTACGACTATAGTGCCTATCTTTATCCGAACCTATAATAACTTCAGCTCGTTTAGGCAGCAGGTAGCGCTTGTCAGCTATCTGCACCCAATCGTAATCTATTGCGAGCTCTGCCACGTTTAGTGGAAAATCAGCCGGCACATCATCTACGGCTTGTTCAAGTCGGAGGATGTGGCCATCTTCATCTATCCAGAGACTCCCCGAGTAACCTGCTACAGTGGAGCGACCAGATCGGGTTTCGGTGATTAGGTTTGCGGAATGTTCCCTCTTAATTTTGAAGTCATAGATAACCGTAGCTACGCCGTTTATTTGATCACGAGGGCCTTTTCTAAACAAAGCTCGTGAACGAGGAGCGAAGATAGCCAACGCCGCCGTAACAAACTCACCTGTAGAAGACGCGCCTCCTAGAGAGTCAAGCGTAGTAGCACCGACTGCTGGCCGACCATTTAAAGAAATGATCTTATACTTCTCTCCACGGTTAGACTCATAGGTTACTTCCAATTCTATAGTATCCCGTTGAACCCACTTTCCTGCTGGTCCCAGTTCATAGCGGCGTATAGTTTGCCGGACAGTGAAGTCTGGCGCATCTTCTAAGTAGGAGAAGATGTAGCGCTTGGCACGTTCTATTAGCGGCAGTTCATCGTCTTGTAGATGCTGTGTAGTCCCAGAACGAGCAGACTGCATCGCCAGTAGAGGGCAAGACGAAATTAGGAAAAGTAGTAAGATGACTGCCATCATGAAAAGTTTTTTTAACCTATAATCGCTTGCTGATGCAAACCGTATTGACTTAAAATAGCCTTCTTACAAGACTTAAAACCTGTTGCCGTAGCTTAATCTCTTAATGGAGGAATAAATGCCAAATCAAGAAGAAGCAATCCGCGAAGGACTAAAACATCTTTCTGACATAGTCGAGGGAAAAATAACTCTACAAGAGCTATCGGGTCTGAGCGATGAGGACGTCAATGCGATACTTGCACTTGGCGCGCTTATGTATCAACAAGGACGCAGGGCAGAAGCTGAAGATCTTTTCCGGGGAGCCGTATTACTCAACCGCAAGAACGCCCTCGCACAGTCTGCTCTCGGCACGGTACTTACTGCTGAAGGTAAGCATGATGAAGCGTTAGAGGCACTCAATGCTGCGCTTGAGCTAAACCCTTCAGATATTGCCGCTCTAGTCAACCGCGCTGAAGTACATCTCAAGCGAGCTGAATTCAAGGAAGCTAGCGAAGATCTCAAACGAGCTATAGCCTTAGATCCAGAGGGTACAGACCCAGCTGCAAACCGCGCCCGCGCTATTATGGTAGGGATGAGCGAGTTAGTGAAGGAGATACAAAAGCAGATAGAACAGGACCAGTCTGGACAAGCCTAGATCGGCTAAGTATATAAGTTTAAGGAGGGCTAGAAGTGATCGGCGAGATAGGTAAAACGTTCCAAGAAATAAAGTCTGAGCTTTTTGCAGGCAATATTTCTGGGCTTATTACTCAGTACAGCGACATCGTCATGGCAATCTTGGTCCTAATGATTCTGACGCTGATGATACTACCAGTCCCGACTTTTGTACTGAGTTTTCTGTTGGTATGCAACCTAACGCTCGCATTCTGCATACTTCTTGTATCCATATACATTTCAGAGCCGACACAACTAGCCTCTTATCCAACTATTTTGCTCATAACGACGCTTTTTAGGCTAGGTTTGTCTATAGCAGCCACGCGGCTGATACTGCTTCAGGGAGATGCTGGTGCTGTAATAGAGACCTTTGGGAAGTTCGTCGTAGGCGGCAACATAGTCGTAGGCGGCGTAGTATTTCTCATCATTACTTTGGTCAATTTCTTAGTTATCACTAAGGGTTCCGAAAGAGTCTCAGAAGTAGCGGCACGTTTCACTCTAGACGCCATGCCAGGTAAACAGATGAGCATAGATGCCGATCTACGCGCCGGAGCTTTCGACATGGCTGAGGCACGAAGACGCAGAGCAGCCCTTGCTCGCGAATCGCAGCTACACGGCTCAATGGACGGTGCGATGAAGTTCGTCAAAGGTGATGCAATTGCCGGCATCATCATCACGCTAATCAACATCATAGGCGGACTAACTATAGGCGTACTGATGCGAGGCATGGACCTTGCGCATGCCGTCAAAGTGTACACTATCTTGACCATAGGGGACGGTTTAGTAGCACAGGTGCCATCACTACTAATAGCAGTATCAGCGGGTATAGTAACTACCCGAGTAGCTGGCGAAGATCCTACGTCCAACATAGGTAAGGACATAAGCGCACAGATAATGGCGCAGCCCAAGGCCATAGCCATAGCCAGCATACTACTATTCTTCTTTGCCATAACATTTCTAATAGTCAATCCTGCCACATCACTGCCGTTTTTCATAATGTCAGTTCTAGCAGGAGGGATAGCTTATTCGATATTTAAGAAAGGTGGGCCTACAGTTGCCGGCGATATGGCACTTGAGGCCGCAAGCGCTGAAAAAGAGGAAAAGCAGAAAGTCTCTAGAGATCCGCAGATATCACTTACCATACCGATAGCGATCGAAGTAAGTAAAGATTTAACTCCTCTGATAGATCTCAGCCAAGAAGGTAAGTTCCTAAGCGATCTCATACCTAAGATGCGGCAACTGCTCTATCAAGAACTGGGGGTAATTTTCCCTGGGGTTCAGGTAAGTGGTAACGCTCCGATAGCAGAAAATAGTTACCTGTTTCGGTTAAAGGAAGTGCCTGTCGAAATAGGTAAAATAGTTCCTGGACATGTACTAGTAAATGACAGTGCTGACAATATTCGTGTCTACGGACTAAAAGGAATAGATATCAAGAATCCAGCAAATGGTAAGCCTGCTGCGTGGATACCTGCCGAGCAGCGCGAACAGGCCCGAGGGGCTGGTCTTGTTGTTTGGGAACCACAGGAAGTCATATTGCTTCATCTTACAGGTTTCCTGAAAAGGTACGCTGCTGAATTTGTAGGAATCCAAGAGGTTCAGAATATACTTTCGGTATTGAGTCGTGCACTGCCAAACCTTGTGCAAGAGACCGTACCAAAAGTCGTCTCTATATATCAACTAACCGAAGTACTTCAAAGACTCGTGCAGGAAGAGATCTCGATCAGAGATATGAAAAGCATCTTGCAGGCTCTCAGCGAATGGGGACGCGTTGAAAAGGATACAATAATGCTTACTGAATACGTCCGGTCAAGTATGAAGCGGTACATTAGCTTCCGCTATACAGGAGGTAACCCAATACTCTTTGTCTACGTACTTGATCCAGAAATAGAAGATGCTATTCGAGGAGCCATAAGGCGCACTTCCTCAGGCACTTACATAGCCTTAGATCCAGCTATTACGCAAGACATACTTGCAGCGTTTAGACGCGAAATAGGCAACCTGCCTCCTACAGCACAACAGCCAGTCATCGTAACCGATCAGGAGATAAGAAGATTCGTAAGGCGTATAGCAGAACTAGAGTTTCGGAACCTAGCCGTTTTGTCCTACCAAGAACTTGCACCGGAGCTTTCTATACAGCCGCTTGCTAGAATCAGCTTGCGAGGACAGCTGCGGTGACAAAGCTAGTACTGATATTTTCAGTAGCCAGTTGGCTATACTCGGCTCCGTCTCCGTGTTCTACTGCTACAGTGATCATAGTCCGTCATGCCGAAAAGCAAACCGGTCAAGATCCAGAACTCAGCGAAAAAGGCAGGCAGAGAGCCGAGCTACTTGCAGAGATGCTAAAGGATGCAAAGGTAAAGAGAATATACGCTTCTGAGTATAGAAGAACTCTGCAGACTGTGGAACCTCTGGCAAAGCAGCTCAGCCTGCAAGTAATCAGATACGCGGCAGCAGAAAGCCAATCTTTTGCCCGCAAGCTCCGCCTACAGGCAAGCGGTACGGTGCTTATAGCCGCGCATAGCAATACCATTGCTGAAATACTCCAGGGTCTAGGGATAGAAGATAGAATCGAAGTGTCTGAGGATGACTATTCAGGGATTTACTTAGTGACGTTATGTGCTGATCATTCAGTATTGACAATTCTAAGATACGGTGACTAACGGCGCAAGATCACACGAGCTGGCGCACCGTCTCCACCACAGACTTTGAGCGGTAAGCAGATCATTTCATAATCTCCTGGCGGAACCTCGCACAAATTCAGCCCTTCTATGATGACAATCCCATTTTCCAGTAACACTTTATGGACAGCAAAATCTGTTGAGCCAAACTTTTCTATTGACAGATAGTCTATCCCTACGAGCTTAATACCACTATCGACGAGCAACTTCGCAGCAGCAGGAGTAACATATACATAATCTTTGACAAACTGGTCTTTACTCCAAAGGTATGAGTTCCTGGTCTTAAACAGTACTCTAAGGTATTCACCCAAGTTTATCGCCCGCAGATCATCTACGTCTACCTTTGCTGAGGTGAGTTCTGCAACTAATGTTCTTCCTATCAAAAGGTTGAGAGGTATCTCGGCAAGCTTCCTGCCTCCGTTCACGAAATGGTACGGAGCATCAACATGCGTACCTGTATGAGAACCTAAGCAGTAGCGCACGACGTTATAAGCATCGCCGTCGTCCATACTAAAGGCTGTCTCAACAATGACGCCCGGATCTCCCGGGTAAATATGCATCTTAGGATGTATCTCTACGGAAACATCATATATCTTCATCTTGCTAGTACCTACCTAAATCAGACTAGAATATTATCACATGCAAAGGCAAAAACCTTGCAGGTACATCTTGATCAGGAAGTGCCTTAAGATGGAGGGCTACTTCCACCACTGCATCGTAGATGGCTGTTGCGGCTGCCACAGGCAAAATAGATAACGAAACCGAGGCCGAGCCAGATAGTGAGTTGCGGCCAGTTCTCAGCTGGCAAGGAAAACATAAGTAGCAGGTAGGTCGTCATACCTAGCGCCGGTACTATCGGCAAAAAAGGTACGCTGAATGGATGCTCAGCATCCAGATGAGTCTTATGCATTATCAGCACTGCCGCACAAACTATAACGAAAGCCAAAAACGTGCCGATATTAACCAGTTCAGCTAGTATCCTTAGCAGCAGAAGTGCTCCCATCAGCGCTACAAAGACACCGGTAAGTACGGTGGATTTCCACGGAGTTCTGTACTTTGGATAGACTGCAGCAAAAAAACCTCTCGGCAAGAAATCGTCGCGCGCCATCGCCAGCAGTACCCGCAACTGACTCAACATCAACACTAACAGAACCGAAGTAATACCAGCAAGAGCACCAAGCGAAATTAGAAGCTGTGCCCGCAGTAAGCCCATCTGCTTGAAAACATTCGAGATCGGAGCGTCGATGTTGATCTTATCGTAGTATACCTTGCCCTTAAGAACAGCTGCTACGGCCACATAAAGCATCGTGCTGATGAGCAGCGAAGCTATTATCCCTACGGGTACGTCCCTTTGGGGATTCTTAGCTTCTTTCGGGTGAGTCGAAACTGAGTCAAATCCTATGTAGGCAAAAAAGATGGTAGCTGCACCAGCCAGCATGCCAAGCGGTTCTCCACCTTTATCCATTTCACCAAGCAAAGTATGCCCAAAGATACTTACTCCAGTAAGCTCATAAGGTGCAAAAGGTATCCAGTTTTCAGGATTGTAGAAAGTACCTACCACTATAACAAACAAAATGACCGCTACCTTGATTACTGCCTTGGCAGCATTGAAGCTAGCGCTTTCTTTAATGCCTATTACCAGTATTACCGTAAGCAGGAAAGAGATAAAAGTAGCCGGAAGGTTCATCAATGCTCCCGTGGAAACCATCTTATCCAAGCGCAGGATCATAGTCAAACTGAGCAGTAGTAATGACGTAAGGTAACTTGATTTCAAAGATACCTATAAAGTCCTGAAAGTACTTTGACTAGCTATGGGCTACAGTAGCCGAACCTACAGCATACTCTAGTATCAGATCCCAACCCAGGCAAACAACTCTCCAAGCGTAGCATAAGCATAGTAGGCTAACCTACTACTGGTAGTATAGAAGCGAATTCAGCATAGCATACCGCAGCACATACGCGGCTAATCCTGCAATACAAACGGCAGCATCAGTGCAGGCTCTGTCTTATCGTGTGCTGCAACACCCGTAAGAACAAAAATACCCATACCTATAATAGCCCTTACACCAAAGCTCGCCAGTCGTACCGGGCCAAGAATACGTTGTAGTCGGTGCTCTCCTTCGAGCTCCTCAAGCAGCTGTTCAAGCGGCTTTTTAGCAAACAGATACGACATATTCAGAGCTTCTCTACTTGATAACCAGCACCGAACACCTGGCATAGCGTACTACACTCTCTGCAACCGATCCCAGCAAGATGCGCTCTAGGCCAGTTTTGCCCTGCGAGGCAATCACTATTAGATCAGCTCCTATCTCGGTCGCAAATTGGGTAATCTCTTTTGCTGGGTCACCTATTCTAATCTCGATTTGCACCTGGTCTAGGCTCTCAGCATCAAGCAGCTTTTTAATCTCAGCTGCCGCATGTTCTTTCCGACTTTCATCGGATGTCTCTTTTGAATCCCAAACCACTCCCGGCTCGGTAACTTCGAGGGGCTCCAATACGTGAACAATCCAGATGTTTTCCTGACCAGTCATGTTCCTTGCTCTGTAGATAGCCTTCGCCGAGATGTCGGAAAAATCATAGGGTACTACTATTTTCATACTAAGCTCCTTTTCTAAGCTCCAACGCACCAGAAAGATACTTCTGCCAATACTTGTCTAGCTCACTTCGCACTTTCCCGCTAAGCAGCACCAGACCCAGAATATTCGGCACAGACATTGCTAATATCATTAGGTCAGAAAACTCCAATATGTTCGTCGCTGTAACTATCGAGCCTAGGAATACGGCTACTATGAACATCAGCTTATAGACTATTGAGTACTGTTTTCCAAAAAGATAGCTGAAGCACCGCTCGCCATAGTATGACCACGAGATCATAGTGGAGTAAGCAAACAGGAATACAGCCGCGCTAAGTATCCAAGGAAACCAGGAAACTGTGCTACGGAAGGCAGCCGCAGTGAGCGCAGCCCCATTATTATTTTTCACCAAATCAGCATACTGTGGGTCATTATAGACACCGGTAATAACTATCACTAAGCCAGTCATAGTACATACGACGACAGTATCTATGAAAGGCTCAAGCAAGGCCACGATACCTTCACTTATAGGCTCTTCTGTCTTCGCCGCCGAGTGTGCTATAGATGCTGAACCTATACCTGCTTCGTTTGAGAAAACTGCTCTACGAATGCCTATGACCATCACGCCAAGAAAACCACCATAAGCTGCATCAGGAGTGAATGCCCCTTTGAGTATGAGGAATATCATCTCTGGTACGCGCGAGATATTGCTCAAGATAATAAATATAGACACTAACACATAAAGACCACACATCAGCGGGACGATCTTCTCTGCTGTGGCGGCAATACGCTTTATTCCACCTATGATGACCACTCCTACGAGCACTACCATAAGTAGTCCATAGATCCAAGGATATTGTTTAAGAGTCGGGATCTGTTGACTTATCGCACCCATAGATTGGACTACCTGAAAAGCACATCCTCCGCCAAACGAGGCAGAAAAACAAAGCGTAGCAAAAAGCCCAGCCAGAAAAGCGCCGAGTTTGCCGTAGCCTAGTTCTTGTAGGCCGTCTTTCAGGTAATGCATAGGGCCACCAGAAACTGTGCCATCTCTGTCCACTTTACGATAGAGCATACCAAGGCTACACTCAGTAAACTTGCTGCTCATGCCAAGTAGACCAGCAACTATCAGCCAAAAGATAGCACCAGGGCCACCCGCACCCACCGCTATAGCCACTCCAGCGATATTACCAAGCCCGACAGTGGCAGAAAGAGCCGAAGCAAGCGCCTGAAAATGCGTCACTTCGCCGCTATGCTCCGGGTCATCATAGTCACCTTTCGTCACACATATGGCATGCCAAAAACCGCGTATGTTGATAAAACCCATCCTAATCGTGAAGAAGATAGCTCCTGCAAGCAACCATAGAACTACAAACGGAACACTCGTACCCAGCCACTGCTTTGTCCCAAAATCGAAAAACAGCACTTTTGCAAGAGGAGCTACTAAATATGTACCTACTAAGCGGTCTATTTCTGTCATCCAGTTAGATTCCTGCGGCAAGGTCGTCTGAGCTACGGTTTCTAGCGGTAAGATAAGCAGTATAAGAGCAAGTCTCAGTGCGGCTTTACCTGTCATTATTCGAAGTCCTTTCCTTGATGATGGAGCTAGAAGAGCGACGATTATACCAAGATACCGTCGATGACAAAGTAGATTTTATTCCTGCTCATCGCGCAGTCGGGCAAGTACAGAGATATCTTCCAGAGTACTAGTATCACCAAGCGATTCTTCTCCTCGAGCTACATCTCTAAGCAAGCGACGCATGATCTTGCCGCTGCGAGTTTTAGGTAAGGCTTCAGTAAACCTGATTTCTTGCGGGCGTGCCAGTGCACCTATTTCCTTACAAACATGATCTTTGAGATCTTGTTGCAATTCTGACGAAGGTTGAAAGCCTGCCGCCAAGGTCACAAAAGCCACGATAGCTTGGCCTGTAATAGAGTCCGGACGGTCAACTACAGCAGCCTCTGCCACTGCTGGATGTGATACAAGAGCACTTTCTATCTCCATAGTGCTCAGTCGATGCCCAGCGACGTTGATTACATCATCTACGCGACCCATTATCCAATAATAGCCACGTTCGTCACGACGCGCTCCATCACCGGTAAAGTAGACACCAGGTATCTCGTTCCAGTACTGCCGCTCGTAGCGTTCATCATCGCCGTAGAGTGTACGCAGCATCGACGGCCAAGGCTTGCGTATGACAAGATAGCCACCTGTGTTATCCGGCAGACTATTCCCTTGCTTATCGACTATATCCGGCACTATACCAGGTAGAGGTTTCGTAGCCGAACCAGGTACAGTAGGAGTGGCGCCGGGCAGCGGAGAAAGCATAATCGCTCCGGTTTCAGTCTGCCACCAAGTGTCCACTATCGGGCAGCGTTGCTTACCTATGACGTTGTAGTACCACATCCAGGCCTCAGGATTGATAGGCTCGCCAACCGTACCAAGCAAACGTAGGCTCGACAACGAGTGCCTAGAAGGCCATTCGTCGCCCCACTTCATGAACGCCCTAATTGCCGTAGGAGCTGTATAAAGTATGCTTACAGAATACTTATCCACTATTTGCCAGAAGCGATCAGGTTGTGGCCAGTTAGGCGCACCTTCATACATAACTACTGTAGCAGCATTCGACAGCGGGCCGTAAACTACATAGCTATGACCTGTGATCCAGCCTATGTCCGCCGTACACCAAAAAGTGTCCGTATCTTTCAGGTCAAAGACCCACTTGCTAGTAATCGTAGTCCCCACCAGATAGCCTCCGGTAGTATGCAGTACACCCTTAGGCTTGCCAGTAGTACCAGAAGTGTAAAGTATAAACAGGGGATGTTCCGAATCGAGACTCTCAGCCGGACAATTAGCATCTGTTTCAGACAGAAGGTCATGCCACCAGCAGTCGCGCCCGTGGTGCATAGTGATAAATTGATTGCCCGTGCGCCGGAAGACTACAACGCTTTGTACCGAAGGACAGTTTGTTAATGCTTCGTCAACGTTCGGTTTGAGCTGAATCTCTTGCCCGCGACGATAGCCACCATCGGCAGTAACAACGACTTTTGCTTTAGCGTCGTTTATCCGATCCCTTATGGCATGTGCAGCAAAGCCGCCGAATATGACCGTATGGACAGCACCTATCCTAGCACAAGCTAGTACAGCAATGACAAGCTCCGGTACCATCGGCATGTAGATTGCTACCCGGTCGCCAGAAGACACACCTAATCTCTTAAGTCCATTAGCAAATCGACAGACCTCACGGTGAAGCTGCTGATAAGTTAAAGTCCTACTTTCTCCAGGCTCACCCTCCCAAATGATAGCAGCTTTGTTCTTGCGCCAGCCAGTTAAGTGCCTGTCAAGACAATTATAAGAAGCATTCAGTCTGCCACCTAAGAACCACTTGGCATACGGATAGTTCCACTCGAGAACTTTCTGCCAGGGCTCAAACCAATCAAGTTCAGCAGCTATCTTGCTCCAGTAACCTTCAGGATCATCTTGAGCAGCCCTACAGAGCTTCTCATACTCCTCAAAGCTACTGATATGCGC
Organism: Blastocatellia bacterium; assembly: GCA_025057015.1. Classification (GTDB taxonomy): domain Bacteria; phylum Acidobacteriota; class Blastocatellia; order Chloracidobacteriales; family JADJPF01; genus JANWYG01. The sequence goes on along the minus strand of JANWYG010000010.1, from coordinate 93,620 downwards.
ACTAAGGCTAAAGTCTTTTGGCGGCTCTATGACGCGCTGCTCTCGCAACACCGAAGTAATACTCTCTTTCATCTCTTGCTCCCCGTGACTAAATAATCAACATACAGTCGCCGTAACTGTAAAACCTATACTTCTGTCTTACGGCATGACGATATGCTTCTAGAACTAGTTCTTTGCCTGCGAACGCCGATACTAGCATCAACAAGGAAGATTTAGGAAGATGAAAATTAGTAAAAAGAGCATCTATTACCTTGAATTTGTATCCCGGATAGATAAACAGTTCTGTATTACCATGGCCAAAGCGGACTCTCCCATCTGAATCCGCCGCACTTTCTAACGCTCTAGTAGACGTAGTACCTACAGCGACTACTCGTCGTCGATGTGCTCTTGTTAGGTTGATTAGATCAGCAGCTTGTGGCGAGATATAGTAGCTTTCGTCGCCTATTTTGTGATCTTCTACGTTTTCTACCTTAACTGGTTGAAAAGTAGCATAACCGACGTGATGAGTTACGCTGACTATATGAACTCCCTTCTGAGCAATTCTGTCTAGCACCTGTTGTGTAAAATGCAATCCTGCAGTGGGAGCAGCAATGGAGCCAGTCTCTTTTGCATATATTGTCTGATAAGCTTGCCTATCTTCAGGAGAAGGTTTGCGATAACGCTTTATATAAGGTGGCAGAGGTTGAAGTCCTACTTCTTCTAGCAAGATCCTTATATCTGTGTCCGCATTAAGTCTTAGCATCCTATGGCCGTTAGCGAGTATCTCGACTACTTCAGCGAGGATCCGATCCTGCCCTAAAATGAACTTGCTACCGATCTTGAAAGCGCGACCTGGCTTGACTAAAGCTTCCCAAAGAAAGCTATCGTGCTCTTTGACCAGCAAAACCTCCACCTGGCTATCAGTGCCAACACGTCTACCTAGAAGCCTAGCAGGAAAGACACGAGTGTTATTTAGTACCAGACAATCACCTGCGTTGAGATAAGCCGGCAGGTCAAGAAAAACAGTGTCAGTAAAAGATTGTTTTGAGCGGTCCAGCACTAGCATACGCGACGCATCTCTGCGTTCAAGTGGACGCTGGGCTATTAACTCGCCTGGCAAATCAAAATCAAACTCCGCTACTTTCAAACCTTTCTATCCTCTCGCAAAGTAGCACACAGCTGAGCACCGTAGAGCATTATCAAACTAGAGATATAGATCCAGGAGAGCAAGACAATACCCGCACCTATCGAGCCATAGACAACATCATAGTGAAAGTATGGCAACAGATGTGAAAAGCAGTATTTCGCTGCTTCCCAAAGCACCCCGGCCACGACTGCCCCCGGCAGAGCCTCTTTCCATCTGACGTGTTTATTAGGCAGAAACCGATAGATGATGGTAAATAGCTCTATAGTCACAAGCAAGGCAATCATACTGAAGACACTCTGCCAGAAGAGGCTTGTAAACATGTGTATTATAGGTGGTGCAGTAACAGGTATCCTTTCGGCACTGGAGCGCACAAAGTTCACGACAGAAGATATGAGCGATGCGCTCATCAGCGCAAGTCCAACGAAAACAGTCACAGTTATCGTTACCAAGCGGCCGTGAATGAAAGATCTACATTCAGTCTTCCAGATGCGACTAAAGGCTTTTTCGATAACTCGGAAGCTCCACGAGCCAGTCCATATCACTAATATGAAGCAGCTAATCAGCATCTGGTTTGACACTTCCGTGACAGCTTCTACATTTTTAAGCACGAAATCATGACTGCCAGGCAGCAGCTCCAGTATGCGATAGACAAGAAAGCGCTTAAGCTCCTCTTTACCAAAGACAGTAGTAGAGACATTTAGCAGAAGAAGCAGCAAGGGAAAAAGACCAAGAGTAGAAAAGTATGAAAGCGCTGCTGCGGAGCTAGTTAGGTCATTATCAAGAAAGTCTGTGCTCGCTTGCGACAACATTTTGGCAATACGAGCCACTGAAGAGCGAACCTTCGCTATGGCTACAGAGCCAAGTAGAAACTGGCGATTATTTTTGTATCCCAGTATCGTTGCTATGGCCTACCTCCGAGAGGATTATATCACAGCAAAATCTATCAATAAGTCAAGCTTTCAGGAAAGGCCAGATTAGCTTATTATATGAAGTTAAGAGGACGTAGGGATGACTACAAGTAGCAGGGCAGTCTGCAGGCAGGACATAGTCACGTTTGTACGCAAGCTGATGTTGTCCCGCAAGTTCCTACCATACCCACTGCTTACTAACGGACACCTGATGACTTTAGCCGGTGACTTGCTCAACCGGAATTTCGGAAATCTGTCTCATATAGCTACTAGGCGGCTTTTTCAAGTAGACTCCGAGTCGAAGATAGTCGCTCGCTGCGGTTGGCAGCCAAACTGGCAACGCGCTCCAACGATGATACTGGTACATGGACTAGAAGGGTCTAGTGAATCAAAGTATCTCATCGGTACTGCACTCAAAGGATACGCCGCTGGCTTCAACGTCATACGGCTCAATCAGCGAGGTTGTGGCGAAGGAATAGAGCTTTCGCCGACCTCTTATCATGCAGGATCATCCGAAGACATCCGCCGGGTACTAGATGAACTGGTACTAGAAGACGGTCTAGAAGAGCTTTATATCTGTGGCTTTTCTCTAGGTGGCAATCAAGTGTTGAAGCTTGCAGGCGAATATGCCGACAATCCACCTACCGCACTTCGAGCAGTATGTGCCGTCTCAACACCTATAGACTTAGCAGCAAGCAGCGATGCTCTGCACCTTTGGACAAATAGGCTGTATGAGATGCGCTTCCTGCTGTCACTTCAGCGCAGTTACCAGTATCGAAAGAAGCTCTACTCTGACAGATACCCCAAAGACAGCCGTTACTATCTGTCACTTAGAGAGTTCGATGACAAGATAGCAGGCCCGCTACACGGCTTTAAAGGTGCTGACGATTACTATGCTGCTACCAGCTCAAACCACATTCTGCATAAAATCAAACTTCCTACACTTATCATACAGTCCGAAGACGATCCCTTCATACCCTTTGAGCAGTACCGACAGAGCAAGCTAAGCGATTGCTGTATACTACTTGCGACTAAGCATGGAGGTCACGTTGGATTCATCGGGCGAAGTAACAGTCTTGAAGATAACTTCTGGGCAGAAAATCGAGTGGTAGAGTTTTTCAAAGCAATACATATATTGCCTAAAATAGGCCAGGCGTTTCAAATTTAGTCCACTAAACCAATCTTTAATGTTATATAAAGTGCATCGACGGCAGGTTTTCGATGAAAGTTGGGACTGAATGGATAATAGATGCCTTCGATTGTCAAGCTGAGAAACTCGCTGAAGTCAGCATACTATCATCTATATTCGACGAGTTAATAGCAGAATTAGATCTAAAGCCAGCAGAGCCGCCTTTTTGGAAAAAGTTTTCACCCCCCGGTAGCGGAGTGTCTGGACTAGTGCTACTTACAGAATCCCACCTTGCCTGCCATACCTATCCGGAACACGGGATCGCTACGTTCAATCTCTATTGCTGCAACGCCCGACCGGACTGGGATTGGGAGAGTAAGTTGAAACAAAAGTTGGCCGCCAAGTCTGTGAGCATAAAAGTTATAGAACGAGGTTCACAGAAATGATGAAGACCACTTGCCCATCTTGTGGGGCAGAGATAACATTTCGCGCAAAATCTTCAGTGCTAGGCGTCTGTCAATATTGCCACTCGCTGCTACTACGCTCAGGTGCCAAGTTAGAAGAGATAGGCAAGGTAGCGGATTTAGTAGATATAAAGACACCACTTTATGCTGGTTTGAACGGCAAATACTCCGGCGTAGATTTTTACCTCGTAGGCCGAACCCAGATAAAGCATGAACTGGGCGGAATCTGGACGGAGTGGTACGCCTACTTTAGCGACGGGGAGTGGGGCTGGATTACAGAAGCACAAGGCCGCTTCTATGTTACCTTTGCCGTCCCCGTAGCTCAAGTGCCTAGCTTCCAATCCCTCATAGTCGGGCAACAAGCTAAAGGTATACCTTTTAACGTACCACTAGTTGTAGCTGAAAAAGGGCAAGCACAATATCTTGCTGCAGAAGGTGAAGTGCCGTTCTACTTTACACCTGGCGAGAAGTACTACTATGCTGACTTGTCAGGTCCAAACTCAGAATTTGTGACAATAGACTACAGCGAACAACAGCCACTGCTGTTCGTAGGCCGCCAAGTAACCCTGCAAGAGTTAGGAATAGACCCGCAACAAGCCGTTATGGAATCGGCTACGATAGCAACTACGGCCGAGGAAGTAAAGGTAAAGAAGCTTAACTGTCCACACTGTGCAGCTCCCTTAGAACTACGCGCTCCAGATCAAACTGAACGCATAGCGTGCCAATACTGCGGTTCGCTACTACAAGTCGACCAAGGAGAGTTAAGATTCATTAAAGCCTTAACGAAGCCAGAAAAAGCCCCGATTATACCTATAGGCTCTCAAGTAAAATTTGATAGCAAGCCGATGACCGTCATCGGCTGGATGGTTCGTTCGACGGTCGTTGAGGGCGTCAAGTACTTTTGGGAAGAATTCCTGCTTTACAATCCAAGCGTCGGCTTCGAATGGTTAGTCTGGTCTGACTTACATTGGATGCACGTAAAACCAATCCAACCTGGACAAGTGAGGCTAGATTCCTTCGAAAGAGTCGCATACTACAATGGTAACCAGTATAAACTGTTTAACCGAAACTTCGCAGAAGTTGAGTTCGTGCTTGGCGAGTTTTATTGGAAAGTTGAGGTGGGCGAACAGACCCTCACCCGTGATTACGTACGTCCAGGATGGATACTTTCCCAAGAAATATCAGGTCAAAGCACCAGTACCGGTGAAGTGAATTGGTCTCATGGCCGATACGTTTATCCCGACGAGATAGAATGGAAATTCAAAATAAAGGTGCCCCGGCCACAAAAACCCGGTATGTGCGAACCGTGGTCAGAGAAGAGTGCTCAAAATTATGGATGCTGGATAATGACAGATGCCCATAGCAGCATACTTAAGTACTGGGTATTTTTTAGCAGCATACTAATCGTAATGGTTTGTTATTTTGTGATTACATTGCCTGAAATAACCGCCTATGAGAAGAGCTTGAGCCTGGAACCGCTCGCAAATAACTCTACTGCAACTCAGGTAGTATTTTCAGAACCATTCGATTTAAAAGATCGATTAGATATTCTGGTCAATGCCAGCGCTCCATCACTGGATAACAGCTGGCTCTACTTCGAAGGTCACCTAATAAACGAAGAAACCGGCCTCGTGCAGCCGTTTAGCATGGATATGGAATATTACCACGGCGTAGACATAGACGACGAAGGAGCGCAAAGTAGCTGGACAGAAGGAAGTACTTCCAAAATCAAAGTTCTCTCTGCTCTACCAACTGGCAAGTATATCTTACGCATAGAGGCGCAGTGGGAAAAATGGCAAATGCCGATGCAACTACTTATCAAAATAACTCAAGGTAACCGTGGATCTGCCATTACAGGCTTCTTGATTATTCTGCTACTTATTTCGCTCTTACCTGCTTACATAATGATTAGAGCCAAGCTCTCAATCTACGATTTTGAAATTCGTAAGTGGAGCGAAAGCTACACTGGAGCGTCCGATGAAGATAGTTATGACTAGGTCTACTATGTAGTAGGAGGGGTTAGTGCTCAAAAAGTTATATCTACTGTTTAGCAGTGGACTTTTGTTGCTTTATGCGCTGATTTTCTCTCTCGGATGGACTTTATTTGGTAGCGGCGAGCAACGAGAAACAATCCCTGAGGACATAAGAAAATCGCCTGGCGGTTACCGAAGTTTCCATTTCCGATACGGGGGCTATGGGAGAGGCAAATGAACAACCTGGTACATCACATAATCTCGTCGCTGATCTTTTCTGCAATAGGTATAGCAGTTTTTGCTATTGCGTTCTTTATAATAAGTAAGGTAACTCCTTTCTCAATACGCAAAGAAATAGAAGAGGATCAGAACACCGCACTTGCGATTGTTATAGGATCCATAATCATAGGTATAGCACTCATCATAGCCGCTGCAGTCTTTGGGGGATAGCTATCGAAAGTGATGAACAGGCCTTACGTCCTGTTTCTGAACGTATTGATTATCGCCACTTGCGGGCTAATCTATGAACTACTAGCCGGCACAGTGGCAAGCTATGTCCTAGGCGACAGCGTAACTCATTTCTCTTTGGTCATAGGGCTATATCTGTCGGCACTAGGTGTCGGTTCTTGGCTCTCCAAGTACATAGAAGCTGGGCTTGCAAGCAAGTTCGTCGAAGTAGAACTCGGCGTAGCACTACTTGGTGGCTTCTCAGCTCCAGCATTATTCTTCGCCTTTGCTCACCTGAAATACTTCCAAGTAGTGCTCTTCTTGCTGGTCTTCGCCGTCGGCGTGCTAGTAGGCCTAGAAATACCGCTGCTTATGCGGATACTCAAAGATGATCTGGAATTTAAGGACCTTATCTCGAAAATACTCTCTTTCGACTATCTAGGTGCCCTGTTTGCCTCAATACTGTTTCCCATAGTCCTAGTACCACGCTTAGGTCTCATTCGTACCTCGCTGCTCTTTGGATTGCTAAATGCCTTAGTAGGACTATGGGCAACATATTTGCTGGAACCACGAATAGGCGGAGTAATTCTGCTACGGCTAAGAGCCGGACTAGTCATAGTGCTTCTGGTCATAGGGCTAATTAAAGCCAACAGTTTGACAAGCCTCGCTGAAGAACAGTTCTACATAGACAACATTATTTATGCTCGCACCACACCCTATCAGCGAATAGTAGTCACTCAAGGCAAGAATAGCTTCAGCCTATTCCTCAACGAACACCTGCAGTTCTCCTCTGCAGACGAGTATCGCTATCACGAAGCACTGGTACACCCAGCTATAGCTGTGCATGGATCTCCCAGTCGAGTAATGATTCTAGGCGGAGGAGATGGACTAGCACTACGCGAGGTACTCAAATACTCATCAGTAAAGGAGGTCGTGCTCGTAGACCTAGACCCTGGAATGACTTCTCTTTCGGCAAAACTTCCCCTGCTAGCCAAGCTAAATGGCGATGCTTACTCCGACCCACGAGTGCGCGTCGTAAATCAAGATGCCATGATTTGGCTCGAACAAGCCAACGACGGGCGGTTCGACATAGCTATAGTCGACTTCCCCGATCCAAGCTCCTTCTCCCTAGGCAAGCTCTATACTACCCGCTTTTATAAGCTGCTTAAGGCTAGATTAACCGACAACGCTGCTGTAGCCGTGCAAGCAACTTCGCCTCTTTTTGCAAGGACTGCTTACTGGTGCATAGTGCGAACACTCGAAGCTGCTGGCTTCTTCGTACGTCCCTACCAAACCGCCGTTCCGTCTTTTGGTGTATGGGGATTCGTCTTAGGTAAGCTACAACCTTTTGACATACCTACTTCACTACAGCTAGAACTTAAATACCTCGACGAAGAAACACTCAAAACGATGTTTGTTTTCCCTCGTGACATGCAAGCAGTAGAAGTCGAAGTTAACCGCCTAGATAACCAAATTCTGGTGCGATACTACGAATCGGAGTGGCGCAAGTGGGAGAACTAACCCGCCGCGAGATACTCAAGGCCTTCCTAGGAATGGCTGCCCTGCAAACAATAAGCTGCGACCGCAAAGCAACCTTGCCCGAAGGAAAACTTGTAGATCTCACCCTGCTGGAACAAGGCCATAGGATCCGCGACGGACTCCAGATAGAACCTACCAAAAGGCAACCAGTTTCGGTGGTCATCGTAGGCTGCGGCGTAGCGGGACTTGTAGCCGGATGGACCTTACGACAGGCAGGCTTTGAAGACTTTCTCCTACTAGAGTTAGATAGCACCGTCGGTGGAACGGCAAGAAGCGGCCGTAACAGCTTCATCAGTTACCCCTGGGGCGCACACTATGTGCCCGTCCCAAGGAAAGAAAATGCCGATTTAATAGAGTTTCTGCAACAAATAGGAGTAGTAGAAGGAAAAGACGAAACTGGCGAGCCAATAGTAGCTGAGCAGTATCTTTGTCGCGATCCAGAAGAACGCGTTTTTTACAAAGGGCACTGGTATGAAGGTCTGTACCTCAGCGTAGCTGCCTCTCAAGAAGACTTGGCAGAGTGGAACCGCTTTCACCAAGAGATAGACTACTGGGTGGAATGGCGGGATGCTCGCGGCAGACGAGCCTTCGACATACCGCTCGAAAACTCTTCAGACGATCCAGAAGTGACCAAGCTAGACCGTATCTCTATGCGTGAGTACCTCGCACACAAAGGCTTCAAATCGGCAAGGCTGCTATGGTACATCGAGTACGGTTGCCGCGATGACTACGGACTTAAGCTCGACACGACAAGTGCTTGGGCCGGATTGTTTTATTTCGCCTCTAGGATGAAACGCGCCGGCGAAGATGCCCAACAACTGATGGCCTGGCCAGCAGGTAACGGCTACCTAGTTGACCGTCTGTACTCTAAAGTCTCTGATAAAGTGTGGCTAAACAGCGCCGCAGTAACTATTATACCAACAGAAGCCTACGTCGATATAGATGTCCTAAGAGATGGGCGCGAAGCAATAGGACTAAGGGCACAACGAGCAATATTCGCCGCTCCACAGTTCCTACGTAAGTACGTGCTTCGCACGCCAGTCGAACAACGATTTCTAGAGGCCTTCGAGTATGGTTCGTGGATGGTGGCAAACCTTACGCTGCGCGATCGGCCCTACAGTCTGGGATTCCCGCTAGCCTGGGATAATGTGCTCTATGAAAGTCCTTCTCTGGGCTACGTAGTGGCAACGCATCAAGCGTTGATGGACTACGGCCCTACGGTCTTCACTTATTACTACCCGGTTATAGAAGATAATCCACGCCAAGCAAGACAGAAAATGCTTTCCATAGGCTGGCAGGAATGGGTAGAGATCGTCTTAGCTGACCTTAAACGCGCACACCGCAACATAGCGCAGCTAACCGAGCGCATAGACGTGATGCGCTGGGGACATGCTATGATACTTCCCCGACCCGGATTTATATGGAGTAAAGAGCGACAGTTAGCCAAACAGCCTATCGGTAGGGTTCACTTTGCAGCCTCCGACCTAAGCGGCGTAGCACTCTTTGAAGAGGCTTTCTATCAAGGCCGCCGAGCAGCCCGCGAAGTCTTAGTAGCGCTTGGGATCGTATGACGGTACTATTTGGTCACGCACGCGAGCAAGCGGCGCAGTTCTATCATAGATCACTCTACCAGCCCTTAGTTCTACTCCTAAAGCCTTCCATAACACCTGTAGGTTGACCTCATAGGGTTTATCGCTCATCTTGCGGAACAAAGACTTAAGAACTGGAGAGCGTGACGGTTGGTCAGCAGTAGCAAGCATCCGCTCGATAGACCAATACTCTGTGATATTACCTCCCGCAGCATTAACCGCGCGTAGTGCTTCCTCTAAGCTAGAACCATACTTTTGCCGATACTCTATATCCGCCAACAAGCAAAAGAGCGCTCCACCCCAGTAGATGCTGCTCCAACTGCGAGCATAGTTGAGACCGCTACGCGCCGAGCCAAGCCCTTTGGGCATGTTAGCTAGCCACTCCTGCCAAACCTCGTCTCGAGAAATCAAACCAGCTCGTGCTCTAAGTATCGGCTCTACGTAGGTGGCAATGCCTTCCTCCAACCAAGAGTACCTTTCATCCAGCGAGGGTATACCTAAGTGCAGCAGTTCGTGTATAAGTATCCAGTCATCTGCAAGATCATCTTCAGACGAATCAATTCCGATGTGAAGATTGATGCTAGCCCCGTTCCAACCTGAAGCATTACCGTATTTGACACCTTTGCCGGTCGCTGGCTTTATTCTTATCGTCAAACTGTCTACCGGAAAGCTGCCATAATAAGAAGCTACTGCCTTGGCAGAACACTCGACATACCCTGCCATCATCTCTGGGTCAAGACGTATCCCTCTTGTCACAACCAGTATATTTGCACCAGATACCCTTAACCTGAGTGTGCCATTAGCAGTCGGTGCCGGCGTGACTACAACAAACAAGCTCAAAACTAAAGCTAGTCGTAACACCATCAGAAACATAGACTAACTTTCCCAAGAGTGATTGTAAAAGCTTTCCGGCAACAATTCGGTAGGAGAGGTGGCTCGGCATCAACAACTCTAAATCCACAACAAGTGCTTGGTAGAAGTGGAAACTCGACTAGAACTGCTCCCGAGTTTACAGAGATAATACTTTCAGTATGCAAGCAGCACCAGTTGCAGTAAAGCGGCATTTGTTTAGAGAGCTGACCAGCCGGCTGCGCGTTCTACCGGATTTCTTAGTCATAGGTGTACAGAAAGCCGGTACGACGTCTTTGTTCAACTACCTAATAGAACACCCAGGCATACTTCCCACGGTCAGGAAGCAGATGCACTACTTCGACAATAGATACGAACGTGGAGAAGACTGGTATCGCAGCCACTTTCCTATGGAGTTACAACTACGTTACCGTGAACGTCGGTTAGGTTACAAGTGTCTTACTGGAGAGGCAACTCCATACTACATCTTCCATCCGCATGCTCCAAGGCGTATTCGCAGCCTGCTACCAAAAGCCAAGTTAATAGTTCTGCTAAGAAACCCTGTCGATAGAGCATACTCGCACTACAATCACGAAGTTCGCAAAGGAGCTGAAAAACTGAGCTTCGAGGAAGCTATAGAGAAAGAAGCCGAACGTCTAAGACCGGAGTTGGAGCGGATGCTGCAAGACGAGCATTACTATAGCTTCGCATATCAGCACTATTCCTACCTGGCCAGAGGCAGATATGCCGAGCAGCTTAGCTATTGGTTCAAATTGTTTCCCAAAGAGCAATTTTTGATTCTCAAAAGTGAAGACTTCGATCGCAACATACCAGAGACGCTGAACAAAATATACAGATTTCTGGGCTTACCTGAACTACCGCCAAAGAACTATCCTTATCACAATCGCGGCAACTATCCTCAGATGTCCTCCGAGACGAGACAAAAGCTCAGAGAGTATTTTAGAAGATATAACGAACAACTGTATGAGCTGCTGCAAATAGACTTTGGTTGGGACGTAACTTGACAAACTAAAGAAGTTGTAAGTATAATGCGAGTCTTGCGTTTGAAGAACCGGGCGGGGAGTAGCGTAGCCTGGTAACGCGCACGGTTTGGGACCGTGAGATCGGAGGTTCAAATCCTCTCTCCCCGATTATGCGCCCATAGCTCAACAGGATAGAGCAACGGCCTTCTAAGCCGTAGGTTTGTGGTTCGAGTCCACATGGGCGTATCTTGCAAAGACGAGCAGAGCAGCAGCCGTCGTATGAGCCTGATTAGTTACACAGTCGACAAAAGTCGGGTCTGACAATATACCTTCCTCTGATATCTGAGACAGAAGAAACTCCTCAAGCCTTAAATACGAATCGTGAGAGGAATAGCCGGCAAGTTGCAAGCATAGCGCTATTTCGCAAGCCAGGTCCGTCCGAGATGTAGAGGTCACCCAGTCGATAGCTCCAATCAGTTCGCTTGTGCGCTCCTGCCAACCAAGCTTGGGAAGCGGCTTGTGCAAGTACTCGGTCGCCAGCAAGTACTGATGTGTTAACCAGTACAGGTCGTGAAGCCTAGACACACCTTTATAAGGACGTAGAAGCGGCTTGAAGCGCAAATTCAAACCACAACGGCAAAGCAACTCTGCACATACCCAAGCATATATCAAGTCACCGCTATCAGCTAAATAATCAAGACAGGCTTCCACGTCCTGCTGCAAAGGTAATACATAGCGACGATTGCGTCTTGCAAGGACATAGTATATGTCAGCACGAGCCTGTACTAGCTCTGCATCCAACGCTTGAGTCAAACTCAAACTGCAGCCTTCCGTTCTATCCAACAAGCGCTCCAATTCTCCACGTAAGTCAGCAGAAAATGCGCTCGGAACATAACCTTCAAGCATGTGCAAAGTCAGCAACCTAAGCGCAAGTAGCTGCTCAGACTCTTCATCCTGTGTCAACCTGAGAAACGCTCCTACCAGCTTGGCCGCTATTTCAGCTCGCCGGTCTATTGTTGCTGCTGAAGCCATGCCTCCTCTGTCAGAACTTCTATAGGCTCAATCTTTTTAGCTCGTAACGCAGAGTTCATTTCTTCTATCGACCGAAGCAACTGCCCAAACTCGGCTCGCGCAGCTACCACTTCTTTTTGAAGCGTGTCCAACTGTTCCAGTTGAGAACTGCTTGGTCTTCCTCCATAAGACATTACACTTTGATAGAGAGTAATAATCCGCTCACGCAGACGCTCTTCACCAGTGATCAGTCCTTCCTTAGTCGCAACTAGCGACTTATGTAACTGGTCAAGCCTTCCTACCAAAGATTCTGCCCTCTTCTTCAGCTCAGTTGTCAGCTTCTGCGAACGATCTTCAGCCTGCTTGCGCGCAAGCTCCACAGCATCGGCAATATAAGCAAGCTTTCCTTGTAATTCATAAAGCTGCATTACCGTCTCATGCCGCAGCTTGCGATCAGAAGCTGAGTGCGGTAATTTTGAATCAGGAACAAGTTCTATAACACCCTCAGCTACTTCACTGGCACGAGTGATCCTGACCGTGTACAGTCCTTCAGCAACCGTAGGTCCAAAGACTAGCCCTCCTTCAAGAGAACTGCTACGAGCCTGAGCAACCCTAGGTGGCTTAAGCCGCATCGGCCAGCCAACCCGATTGATGCCCTTTCGCTTGCTACCAGGCAACGTGGAAACAACTTTACCCTCAGAGTCGAGAATCTCTACTTTGAACTCCCCCATCAGATGCCGTTCCCTCAAGTAGTAAGTTATGTAGGCCATTTCGGGCAAGGTAGCACCTACAAATTCATCACTTCCAGGAAACTCTTGTTCGAAAACAGGAAGTTGTACTATAGATGGCCGGCTAGAAAAGATATGAAGTGACTTCTCAGTTATTCCCTTCAGCTGCCTCAGTACAGATATGTCGTCAACGATGTATATCCCACGACCGTGAGTAGCTATTATCAAGTCATGCTCACGCGGATGAATAGCTAAGTCGCGTACTGGAACCATTTCAGGAAACTTACTTGTGAAGCGCGCCCAACTAGTTCCTCCATCGATACTAACGTACAGTCCTAACTCAGTGCCGAGAAACAGCAGTTCCGGATTGACCAGATCTTCGCGGATAACGTGGGCAAATCCTTTGATATCGTCAGTAACTATCGATTGCCACGTCTTGCCGTAGTCGGTCGTTCTATAAACATAAGGCTTCATATCTCCGAAAGTATGTCTGTCAAAAGTGACATAAGCAGTTGCGGGATCATGGCTACTAGCTTCAATAGAACTGACCCAACTGTTTTGCTCTAGCCCGGGGATGTTAGCCGTGACGTTCTGCCAAGTCTTTCCACCATCACGCGTAATTTGTACCAGACCATCGTCACTGCCAGTCCAGATGACCTGCGGATCTTTAGGAGAATCGGAGATCGCATATATAGTACAGTGATTCTCTGCCGCAGAGTTGTCTATAGTGAGGCCACCGGATTCCTCTTGCCGCTGCTTTTCAGGATCATTTGTGGTCAGATCCGGCGATAGACGCACCCAAGACTCACCTTTGTCAGTTGAAGCAAACAAGTACTGACTACCTAAATATATCGTGCCCGGAGAACTTCTGCTTGGCTGAAAAGGCGTGTTCCAGTTAAAACGCAGTTTCGGTTCATTAATCTTAGTAGCAGGCGAAATATGCTTTATCTCACCCGTCGCTCTGTGATAGCGAAGCAGTCGCCCCCCTTGATACTCCGAGTAGACTATGTCTGGATCTGTAGGATCAGGAAAACTATAGAATCCATCCCCATAACCTACGTTCTTCCACTCTTTGTTCTTTATACCCCCAAAACTTCGTGAAGGTCCTGTCCACGTCCCGTTATCCTGTAGTCCGCCATAGACATTGTAAGGAGTCGCCAGGTCATACCACACACGATAGAACTGCGAGACAGGTAGGTTGCGTAGCATCGACCAAGTCTGCCCACCATCATAGCTCTTATAGACCCCTCCATCAGTTCCAAGATACATAAATGACGTGTTGTTTGGATCAATCCATAAGGCATGGTGATCGGTGTGCGTTTCACCTGCTATGTTGAAAAAAGACTCCCCACCATCGCGACTTACACCTAGCGTCAATCCTAACTTGTATACCTTCCTGTGATCCTTAGGATCAACAGCCAAGAAACTAAAGTAGAACGGTCTGGCCATGACATTGAGCGAGCTGTTAACACGTTTCCAATTCTCACCCATGTCATCCGACCGGTAAAGAGCAGTCTGCCTAGCCTCTACATTGGCATAGACAGTGCTTGGCCGGCTCGGAGCTACCGCTATCGCTATCCTTCCCAACTCTCCTTCCGGTAGCCCTGCAGTCAATTTTTTCCAGCTCTTACCTCCATCAGTAGACTTATACAGCCCACTACCAGGGCCACCTGAAGTGAAGAACCACCCCTTGCGCCTGAATTGCCACATAGAAGCATAAACTACGTTTGGCTCCTGAGGATCTATCGCTACGTCCGCACAACCCGTGTTTTCATCCACATAGAGGATCTTCTCCCAGCTCTTCCCTCCATCAGTGGTTTTATAAAGTCCACGTTCGGAACTCTGGCTCCATAACGCCCCAGGGCAGGCAACATAAACCACCTCAGGATTCTTCGGATCTATGACTATCTTGCTAATGCGCTCCACCTTCTCTAATCCCACTAAGGCCCAAGTTTGGCCACCATCAGTAGTCTTATATAGCCCAGCTCCTATCGAGACGCTGTTACGAACGTTCGACTCTCCCGTTCCTACCCAAACAGTATCTGCTTGCTTAGGATCTATAGCTATCGCACCTATTGACTGAACATACTTGTCAAAAACCGGCTTGAACGAAGTGCCCGCATTAGTCGATTTCCATACTCCACCGCTTGCTGCCCCTACCCATACTATCCTCGGATCATTTGCCTGCGCCTCTATAGCCGTGACTCTCCCACTCATAACAGCCGGCCCTATAGCACGAGCTTCTAAGCCACTAAGAACAACGCTATCGAACTTAACCTGAGCATTAGCTATTGCTAAGCAAAATAGAACTAGAAAGATCCTCATCAAGTACCCCTCCCAAAAATAAGCTTTCCTCTTCAGGGGAGCTTATGCAGCTCCCCTCAAAATTAGCTACTTGCCAGTAGGCATCTTAAAAATACTGTCGCTCAGGTCAACATTTAGCTCATACTTGTTAACTTTCATTTGCATCATCGTATTTCCGCCAACCTTCTGCTCTATAGCGTGCGGTAGAACCAATCCGTTGACTTCCTTGTAGTCAGAAAAGTATGAGTCTACTTCTAACTTGTTGCCTTGAAAGCTCTGGCTTGATGTCTGTTTGATCTCCAAGTGACTTTCAGCATCTATGTAGATATAACTAGTCTCACCACTCTTCTTGGTCAGCTTGAGCTTATATACCGGACTACCATCTAACTCTTCCTTGCCTACTAACTCTACTTTGTGTCCCTTCTCCTTGTAGTCCACTAGTTCTCCGTCTATATCTGCCTGGTCTTTGATGCTTTCCAACTCTTCCGCTGACAGCTTCTGTGGCTCTTTTGTTCCCATAAATGGCATAATCTGCCATCCAGTCGTGCCATCATAAGCTTGAACGATCTCGTTACCTTGAAGTGACATCTCAAGCCTTACCATATTCGGCCGCTTAATCTTTATCACTGTCGGCACTTCTATGCCCTGCAGCAGAGACTTGCCAGTAATCATCATAGACTTTACCGCCTTTATCTTTTCTAACCCACCGTGAGCAGCTATGTTTTTTTCTACTATCTCATCTACCGTCTGTGCAGAAATGGTAAGACAAAAGGCGAAAAGCATTAGCATCACGCTAAACCGCTTCATTTAAGTTATCCTCCATAAAAGTTTAATTGATTCTGAAACCCTACTCGGCTTCGCAAGGATATACGAAAACTGATAGCAAAGGTTTGTAAAATTCTTGGCCATCCAGAAGGGTTTCAGAAAAGGCCAGACAAAAGTCAGTCATCAGACCTGAACGTAAACTTTAGTCTGCAGATCACATCACAGAAAGTCACTCTCATAGCTAGCATAGGAAGGAACTTCGAGGGGAAACATCTCTAATCCATCCAGCTGAACCATCAGCAGACAAGCTTCTCTCTAGGCAAGAATTTGATAAAGACAAGCAGCTTTTATTTAACCTATTGACTGCAAAAAGCTTCTGACTTAAGCCAGCAAAGTGAAATAGAAAGCAATGAATGAAAGTAGAAGGCAATCAGGAGGAGAAATCATAAGCAAAGCGCTTATGACGAGTTGAGTCAATACAAGCTAGAAAAACTCTACAACCTAAAACTAAATTTTCTTTGCTCGCCTTCTTTCTATTCCGGATACACATCTCACAAAGAAATCAACACTAGTTCCTCCCGGACCACAACCTCTCTCAAAGCAACCCAACAGGCATAAAGAAGGCAATCCAAAAACCAAGCTAAAAACCGCTAAGAAGCGCGTCTAGAGTTTGTAAATTACCAAAAAACACTTTAACTTACCACATCAGGTTCATCCCAGTGGTCTTAATCCGCTAAGGAAACACGTCTTGATTGCAGAGTACATATCATTTCCCCTTTTGTCAACTACCCTCTCAAAGTTTTAATCCGCTAAGAGGCGCGTCTAGAGTTTAGAGAGTATAGCCTATAAGTTATTGGTAGTCAAGGAGCAAAAATTCAATTTTGGCTAACCTACTTTTTTACTGTAAAGGTTTGACAGATGTCTAACTAGGGGAAGAAGTGAAAAAAGCGGCAAGGGTAGGCAAAAGAATAAGATAGAGGAAAGCGGCTAACCTAAGGGGTTTTTGGGGTTTGGGGAGGTTAGCCGGATGTTACAAAAAGTAACAAACTTGCCGTAAGATATTGATAAAGCGAGTCTTATAAAATCTAAGAAAGTAACGATCGTTTCTGGCTAATCTCCAAACCCTGCAGCTTTTGTTTTCAAATGAAAACACATCTTAACACAAGCAAAGGTTTTGGCAGGCAAGCTAGAGCAAGGGTAAAGAAGAGCTTCTCAAAGGAAATAGGAAACTTGCTTTAAGATCACCAAACTGGTGTTGAAACAGCTCAAGATTCAAATAGAAAAGTGGCTACCGAACAACCAATACCGAAAATACTGGATAGGCTGAGAGCTAGTACGCAGCAAAGAAAGGTTGCAAAACTTTCCTTTCGGTGAGATTTTTACAACGATTTAGAAAAAGAGGCAAACTTATGTTGAAGTGGTTGGTATTAGTATTAGTACTCTTACCGGCAGCAGGATGTAGTGTAGGAAAAGAGACTCCTTCGCTTGTCGTGCATGAAAAGTCTGTGCCTGACGCTAGTGAGTTGGGCGACTATGGCGAAGTTCCAGACTTCAAGCTCACTTCTCACCTAGGCAGGCCTATAACTACTCAGGATTTGAAAGGTCAAGTGTGGGTTGCTTGTTTCTTTTTCACAGATTGCAAAAACATATGCCCGATGATGACTGCTCAGTTATCTAAGCTGCAAGAGGACTACGGCAAGCTTGGTCTAAAGATAGTATCCATCAGTGTCAATCCTGAAGTAGACAGTCCAGAAAAGATGGCAGAGCACGCTGAACGGATAGGAGCTGATCCTAAGACTTGGTTGTTCCTAACCGGGGATAAGCAAAAGATTATAGAACTATCGGTCAGTGGTTTTCGTTTGCCTGCTGACCAAGATCCGAATTCTCATAGTAACCGTTTTGTTCTCATAGACAGGCAAGGCAAAATACGCGGTTACTATCGCAGCGACGAAGAAGAACAAATAAGAGTGTTACATAAAACCGTAGAGAAGTTGCTGAGCAGTTGAAGTTATCTACAGGCATAAACATCTTGGGCATACAATTCGGATGGTTTGCATGCGTGCTAGGTGCTGCCAGTGGCAAGGTATGGCTTGGTTTGCTTGCGGTAGCTATTCACTTAGGCTTGCACTTACTTATTACCAAAAGGAAAGCGCTGCGTAACGAGCTCGCCTTTCTACTGTTTGCTGCGCTAGTAGGTATTATGGTAGATGGTGCTAAAAAGGGATTAGGGATAGCTGTTTATGCTGCTGACGATGGGATCTTCCCTGCCCCGATTTGGATATTAGCTATGTGGTTACTTTTTGCGACTTCTTTTAGCACTTCCCTATCGTGGCTGCGAGGAAAGCTAGCTTTAGCAGCGATAATTGGTGCTGTCTCCGGTCCGACAGCCTATCTTGCTGCTATGAGGCTTGGTGCAGTTGCCCTACCCCTTGGCGAACTACCAACAGCAGCCATACTAGCAGTAGTCTGGGCAGCTGTTCTAGCGCTTTTTGCCTGGGCATCAAACAAGCCTTTTGGGGGGGAACATGGATAGTCTTGTAACAATCCTGCTAGCATCAGTAGCCGCAACAGCGGTAATGATGTTATCGCTTTGGATAGCAAGCCTAGTCAAGAAGGATGCCAGTATAGTAGACACCTTCTGGGGGCTAGGTTTCGTACAAATAGCCACGATAGGTGCTATATTTTCTCCTGCTATTACAAATCGCAAGATACTCGTAGCTGTATTAGTGGCCATTTGGGGCATCAGGTTATCGCTACATATTTTCCTACGCAACAGAGGCAAGGGAGAAGACTTCCGTTACAAGGCTATGCGAGAGCGCCATGGCGACAAGTTCCCGATAGTTTCGCTATTTACCGTTTTCTTGTTCCAAGGCGCACTGATGATCATTATTTCTCTTCCCCTACAAGTAGCGCAAACCGCGTTATATCCTAAGAGTTTGTCATGGTTAGACTATTTGGGCACGGCGGTTTGGCTTACGGGCTTTCTATTCGAAGCTGTTGCCGATTGGCAACTAAAGCGCTTCAAATCGAGCCCTGAAAACAAAGGCAAAGTACTTGACAGTGGCCTTTGGCGCTACAGTCGACATCCGAATTACTTTGGCGAATCGGTTGTTTGGTGGGGTTACTTTTTAATAGCGCTAGCTACTCCGTTGGGCGCATGGACTATAGTGTCGCCGCTACTTATGACACTACTTCTAATAAAGGTCTCAGGTGTCAGCTTACTCGAACAGACGCTTGTTAAAACCAAGCCGGAGTACACAAAGTACATAAAATCTACGAGTGCTTTCTTTCCTTGGTTACCCAAAAGCAAGGATTTTTGAGCGAGCAAAACGACAAAAAACAACTACCTGATTGACTAACTATCCGATAGAATGCTCATAGTTGAGTCTTTAAAGAGTCAATTCTAATGATGCGCACTCTAGCCATAACAGTGGGATGTCTACTTTGCTGCACAGCGGCAGCAGCGCAGACATATCGCTTCAGGACATACACTTCTAGCTCGGGCTTACCAAGCAACATCATATACTGTTTATTTCAAGACAGCAAAGGCTACATGTGGTTTGGTACCGACAGCGGCCTATCGCGTTATGATGGCGTACAGTACGTCAACTTTGGTAAAGAGCATGGGCTGCCTGATCCAAGCGTCCGCAACATTATGGAAGACGCTGTTGGCAACTTATGGATATCCACAAAGGGTGGAGTTGCCAAATACGATGGTAAGAGTTTCCAGCGCTTTGGTGTTGATGACGGCCTGCCATCGAATGAAGTCTTAAGTGGATTAGTGACGCGCAAAGGTGACATATGGTTTGGTACGGCCAAAGGTATTAGTCGCTACCGCAGCAACGGTTTTGAGAACTTTGGTCAAGAAAGTGGTATACCACCAGGTCCTGTCTGGACGATGCTTGAGGCCAGCAGCGGAGTTATTCTATTAGGAATTCGCGGGGGAGGCTTCGTCGTTTATAATGGCAATACTTTTCGAGCTTATCATGTCCCGGATGGCCTACCGGACGAGAATGTCTTCGGACTAGCAGAAGACCGTGATGGGACGGTTTGGATTGCTACTGCAGGTGGTTTCTGCCGGTTTGACGGGAGCAAGTTTCATCGCATAACCAAAGAACAAGGACTCAGCAGTGAACGAGGCGGTAAGGTCATGGTTGACCGGCACGGCAGAATCTGGTTTGCCACTTTTGGCGGTGGCATTAGTTTGATGGAAAATGGCAAGTTCAAGGTGTTTGATAAACGTCATGGCTTACCGGACAACTATCTGACCGCAATAATTGAAGACAGTGACGGTTATGTCTGGGTGGGCACGCGATGGAACGGGGCATTTCGATTCACAGACGAGCATTTTTCAAATTACACGAAGGAAAACGGCTTAAGTGAAGGTATGATAAGCGGCATCGCTGCTGCAGCTGACGGTACGATATGGGTGTCATCCATAAATGATGGTCTATCAGCAATTAGACCTGATGGTAGCATACAAAAATTTACTGAGCAGAATGGTCTAACTGAAAACTGGCTCTGGAGCGTTTATGTAGATAGCCGCCTGCGAGTTTGGATAGGAGGGCACAAAGGGGTATCAGTTTATGAAGAAGGAGACTTCCGGCATTTCAGCTTGAAAGATATAGGAGCCAGGGATCGCATCAGTGCCATATGTGAAGACAATCACGGCAACATTTGGTTTGGATCAAATTCGACTACAAGCAATGGAATAATACGCTACGATGGTAAAGATTTTAAAACCTACACAACAGATGACGGCTTAGTTAGTAACCAGATAGAATCTTTTGGAAAAAGTGCTGATGGACGACTGTGGATTTGTACTCCGAGAGGGTTGAGCATCTTTGACGGCAAAACTTTCACCAACTACACGAGCGAGCAAGGCTTACCTGACAGGCGAGTTCTTTGTTTCTATGAGGACGAACTAGGGCGTAAATGGCTTGGCACATCAAGCGGTTTAGCATTGTTTGAAGGCAACTTATTTAAGCTGTTTTCCACAGAGCAAGGACTGGCAAACAACTCTGTACGCTCTATCATCAGCCAAGGCGGTAAGCTTTGGATAGGTACTTCTAACGGTATTTCCTACTATG
This sequence comes from Blastocatellia bacterium, assembly GCA_025057015.1. GTDB lineage: Bacteria > Acidobacteriota > Blastocatellia > Chloracidobacteriales > JADJPF01 > JANWYG01. The sequence continues at coordinate 72,715 of JANWYG010000010.1, read as the reverse complement.
ATGGTAGGAGTTTTAGAACGTATACCACTCGCGATGGTCTTATAAGCAACACCATATCTACTGGAGCAACTGCGATATCTCCTGATGGTAGTATCTGGTTTGGCACGGCAGAAGGAGTGGTACGTTACTCTCCCAGTGGGAGAGAAATAAAACTCAATCCGCCGCGGCTCTACATTACTGGCATCAGGTCAAAAGCCAAAATCTTCACCAAAGAGCAAGTCTCTGTCGATTATGACGACAACACCTTGACAATAGAGTTTGTAGGCATTTCGCCAGCGGACGAAGATCTACTGTGCTATAGCTCTTTTATAGAAGGTATGGACACTTCCTGGTCTCGACCGAGCCGGGAGCGCTCCATCAGGTTAACTCTGCAGCCTGGACGCTATACTGTACTTATCAAAGCTATATCAAGAAAAGGCCTTGAAAGCCAAATAAAGACAATATCAATAGACGTAGCAGCACCTTTTTGGCAACGTACTTGGTTTTATTTATTAATAGCAGCCATTTTAGTTGTCCTGGGCTTTGCAACTTACAGGTGGCGGATAAGGCTACTTATCCGCAAGCAGGAAGAGCAACTTGAAAACGAACGAAGAATACAACAGCAGAAAATAGATAGCCTACGGCAGATGTTGGAAAGTATCCGCGTAATTAACTCTCAGCTTGACCTTGATGCAGTATTGCAGAAGATAGTGGAGGAAAGTGCCTCGTTGGTTGGAGGTGATCCTGGAGGGGTCGGTCTTATAGAAGGCGATGAGCTGGTATTCAAGTATGTCTGGAACAACGGCAAGTGGGAAAAGGAGAAATTAATCTTTCCGAAAGGCCAAGGAATTGCTGGAACGGTGGCAGCTACTGGTGAATCAATAATAGTCAATGACGTAAAGGCCGATAAACGCGTATCTCGACCCGATCTGCTGGAAAAGTACGGTGTCTACGGGATAATGGATGTGCCGATTAGAGATCGACAAGGCAACGTAATTGGTGTAATGGACATAAGGCGGCGCAAGGATCAAGCTTACTATACAGAAATCGACCGGCAGCTGCTTGAGGCCCTAACTCACCAAGCAGCAGTGGCTATAGAAAATGCGGGACTTTACAGCTCATTAGCAGAAAAAAGCTTGTTACTTGAAGAATCGCTTAAGGAACTAGAAAAGCTCTATAAGAATGAACAAGCTGTCAGCCGGGCCTTACAAGAGCTAAATCAGATGAAGAATAACTTCATGGCGATTACCTCACATGAGATGCGCACACCTCTTGCGATTTTGAAAGGGTATCACGAGATGCTTGCCGATGGGATGCTTGGTCAGCTTAATCCTAAGCAAAAGCAGTCAATAGATATTTGCAATCGAGCCATAGAGCGAATGACTACTGCCTTTACTAACATCCTAGAGATGATAAAGTGTGATGAGAAGGCGTTAAAATTAGAAGTCACAACACTAGATTTAAAGGAGCTGATAGAGTCGGTTATACGTGAGCATGAAATATTCATCAAGCATCGCAGACAGTATATCTCTTACCTATTGCCCGACGGGTTGCCTAAAATACAAGCAGATGAGGAAAAGTTGCGTCAAGCAGTCACGAATATCTTGCAAAACGCCATCAAGTTCACTCCTGATGGAGGAAAGATAGAGGTATCTGTAGCGATCGAAACTGACAATCTACATGTGGTAATTAAGGATGAAGGAGTAGGTATAAGGAAGGAAGAGCTTGAGAGAATCTTCGATAAGTTCTATACTGGCAGTGACTGGTTACACCACTCCTCTGGTAAATACGAATTTCAGGCTCGTGGATCTGGCCTTGGTCTTAGCATAGTGAAAAGCTACGTAGAAGAGCACGGCGGACGAGTTTGGGCAGAATCAGAAGGGTTGAACAAAGGCAGCAGTTTCCATTTGTTGTTACCTATAACTCCTTCTCTAAAAGAGCAGAGTGCCACTGTAATCTCTATTGGCCAGAGCAAGTGAGGAAGCTCGATGAAATACTGCCCAGAGTGCAAACGCAAGTATGACGATTCAACTCGCTTCTGCGTTTTCGACGGACAGCGGCTTATCTCAGCAGAAGAGCATGATCCGTTCATAGGCATGGTCATAGACGGCAAGTACCGCATAGATCGCAAGATTGCTCGAGGAGGTGCAGGAACAGTTTATCAAGCTACGCATGTACAGCTTCGCGCCCCAGTAGCTGTAAAGATAATCCATCCTCGGCTCGTAAGCGAACCTATGGCGATAGAGCGATACAGGCGTGAAGCTCTGGTAACTATGAAGGTACGGCACACCAATGCCATAGCAGTAATGGATTTTGGTGTAACTCCCGATCAGATAGTATATGTAGTAACAGAGCTATTAGAAGGTGTAACTTTGGAGCAGCGTCTGCGCGAGCGCGTCTATTTATCTCCTCTTGAAGCAAGCAATATTCTACGCCAAGTATGCGCTGCCATATCGGTAGCTCACGAAAACCATATAATTCACCGTGACCTGAAGCCCGAAAACATCTTCCTTCATCGCCTGGAAGGCCGAGAAATAGTCAAGGTTATGGATTTTGGCATAGCAAAATACAAAGGTGCGAAAGAGGAAGACGAAGAGTTTAAAGGGCTTACTCAAATAGGTGTCATCGTCGGTACTCCTTACTACATGTCGCCAGAACAATGCATGGGCGAAGAAGTCGACGAACGTTCTGATGTATACTCACTCGGCATAGTACTCTACCAAATGCTTACTGGCGAGTTACCTTTCGACGCAGATAAAGTTGTAGCCATAGTAATGAAGCACCGACTAGAAAAACCCCTTCCGATATACGAGGTTCGCCCAGAGTTACCGGCAGTAGTAAACGCTGTGGTAATGCGAGCACTAGAGAAAAATCCTGCTGATAGACAGCAAACCGTTGCAGAGTTAGCTACTGAGCTGGAAGCTGCTGTCAAAGCCGTCACAGAAAGAGAACTTCAAAGCGTATTTTTGAACGCCACCGAGGACGATCTAGAGGCTGCTATACTGCTTGCTACAGATCCTAGCGTCGGTTTTTTAGAGTCTCCTCTCAAGCACAAACTGTTTGAACCAGGCAGCAATGATTCTCTTAAACCACCTGACTCTGAGACTGAAGATAACCCAATCCAACAGCAGGTAGACTCTCTCCTAATAGAACTCAAGCAGCTTTGCAAAGACATGTCCATGCTGCTTCAGCTTCTGATAGAAAACCTAGAAAGTAACAACATTCCCAACAGGTCCGTCTTTGACGAATTCAAAAACAGCGTAGATCAGATGCGTGGCTTGCTCTTTGCCGTCCAGAAGACTTATTACAAAACCTGGATGTAAATAGGAAAGACTCTATTGCTTTTAACTACTATTTAGCCTATTATTCTGTTTCTCGATGGCTGGGCCTTTAGCTCAACGGTAGAGCAGCGGACTCATAATCCGTTGGTTGCAGGTTCGAATCCTGCAGGGCCCACCTTTAAACGCCTCAACGAAGCCTCAAAAACGTATCACCTAGCTTGATTAGCTCGGCCTTTTTCTTCTCTGTCAAAACAGAATCAGCGTCTGCTACCATAAAGGCGTTGAGCTATCTCTTCAGGTTTGATGGTGTTGTCTTCTAGCGGCTGGCGGTGGTGTCTTCTACTTGACTCGTCGATTACTCTCCTTATGAGCTTTAGAAAGTAGTGTCGCTGGATGTAGACCAAAACCAGAAGCACAAGCAAGCCAATTATCCATATCGAGAGCATCAGGAACATGCGTTGTCGCTGGAGGCGTTCTTCTGCACTTCTCAGTTGAGCACTAAGAGCATTAACTTCACGATCATGGTTGTCTACTAGCGGCTTGACTCGCTCGAGCGTGGCTCTCAGTTGCTGATTACTTGCCTTCTCTTGTTCTAGTCGAGCACGCAGCTGGGCTAATTCAGCTTCCAGAGCAGTCAGCTGTTTCTTTAACCTAGAGTTCTCCTGTATGTAGAGCTGTAGTGGCTCTTGTGCGGAGACTGCTGCTACAAAGACCGACAACACTGATGCCACTAAAACCACTCTTCCCATATCCATGGATTTTAGCTTTGCTCCGGGACCGTGTAAACAGAAGATTTTAAGATAGCTACCTGATAGTTTATTATAACTAACGACTGCGAGTCGGTTATGGCGCAAGGTGGAAGACTAGTTCTCAGCCGGATAGACATACTATCAGTAGCTGAAAAGCAGCATACTAAAACCCAGGTCAAAGTAGTACTTTGCTACTCAAAATTGCAATTTGTTGGAAGATCAACAGTGACCGAAGACGACGACTACATGATCTATGCTGCAGCCTCAGCAACGCTGGAAGCCATAAAGACTATACTACCGCCACAAATTTCGCTGACACTACTGAAAGCTTCAAAGCTGCAGCCACAGTTTTTGGACAACCCACTGCTACTTGCTCTGGTTGATTGCAAATACGAAGAATACTCCACCCTGCTTACTGGCGCATGCATAACCACAGACGATCGACTGCTGTACGGCGCTGCAGGTGCAGTCCTTGACGCCACTAACAGATTGATTTCCTTCGTAGTAGACTTCTCTGCTTTGAAAGAGGCACAAAGTGACCGACCCAAAAATTGACAAAGACGCAGACTACTTGATGGCTTACGCAAGCTACTGTATCGAAAGAGGCGAGCTATTGCTAGCTCTGCGCGCTAGTGCCGAAGCACGAGATCTCTACGAAGACGCAGGAAACGCAGCCGGTAGCGCTGAAGCCAACCAAATGTTAGGCCAGTTATATTATCTACAGCGGGAGTATAAGAAAGCCCTACCCTTGCTGGCATCAGCACAGCAACAGTACGCCAGCTTGCAACTACCGCTAAAGCGATGCCTAACACTCTATCTGTTAGCTCTTTGCCACAAGATGCTAGGCAAGCCCAACAAGGCTGCTTACACCATAGACCTAGCAGCAAAGCTGCTCGACGAAATCGACGACGTTAAGCATAAAAACTTGCTTAAGTCTCTCTTCAGCCAACTCAAAACAGAGCCTACAGCTTGAGCACTTGGGTGTACTTTGATTCCTCAAACACGAACTTAAAGACCCCCTTAAACCCTCTTACGTCGCTTATGCCACCACCGGTAGCATAAGTCGGCATCCGATACTTCCCGTCGAATTCCGAAAAATCTACAGTCGCAAACACTTTTCCTAGATTCTTCAGCACCTTGTCCATCACCTCAAGATTGTATAGCCCTTCTATTTTCAGAGTAAGTACAGCTCCGGATTCCGGATTTAAATACACTTTCCCAGAAGCCAGAGGCTCTTGGGTAGCTCCAGGCTTAGGATAAAATCTGAAGAGCTTTTCTCCAGCACGATCAGACTCTAGTTCCTCAAACTGATAGTATTTAAGCTTCTCCGGCAGAAGCGGAAAGAAAATAATGTCCAAAAAGGCACCAGATGTAAGTCCAGTCTTTGCGTTTGGATCTACCTTCGACTTTGGTCGGCCCTTGTCATCAGTGTCCGCTACAACACGCGTAATAACCGGATAGCGCCCGGTCTCATCCGGCTGCATAGATGGCTCAACTATAACGGTTGTCTCACGAGTCTTTTCCAGCGATCCGGCTGTACCATCCTTCAGCTTCTTGTACAGTTGCACGCTAGCACGTTGCTGATACCGACAGTGATCCCGCATAGTAAGCGAGCGATCCTGATTCTTAGAAGCCTTACATACAAGCTCTGGCACCCCGTCGTCACATTGCGCTAAAGCATCCGCGCACAAAAAAGCGAAACACAATGCTACTACTACGGCTTTCATATCACTCTCCAAATCAGATTGCTTTCGATCTCGGGCTATACCCAGATCAACTAGCTGAATTATAAAATGCTAAGATAGCTCGTCATCTCCAAGCTCTAGCGTCAATCTGGCAAAAATCTGACGGATATGAAATTATATCTCTGATCCGGACAAAATCATCCAGCTGAAACAGACCCGGGCTTCGTAGTGTAGAAACGCTTCCAACAGACTTGCTGGAACTCCCGGCTATATGATGCCGGTGCCGCAAGCCATAAAGGATTCAGGGCGAAGGAGGACTATGCACAAGCTATATATAGGCATAGAACTAGAAGGATCTTCAGTTAGCTCTGCTTTGGTCGATGCAGAAGGCAAGATAATTGCCGAACGCAGAGATCAACCATCTGAAGATCTAGTTGCACAACTCATAGAAATAATCAAAGCCTTTAGAGCTCAAGCAGAGAACCAAGTAGTAGCTGTAGGCATAGGGCTACCGGGACTAATAAACCTCAAGACCGGACGCATAGAGCTCTCGCCTAACTTTCAACATCTGACTATGGTATCGCTGCAAGACGAGGTACTACGGGCTACGAGGCTACCTGTTGTAGTTGACAACGACGCAAACATGGCTGCCTATGGAGAATGGCTGTACGGCATAGCAAAAGGCTTCAACAGTCTGATATACATAACTATCGGAACTGGCATAGGTGCTGGTATTATTCTAGGCGGACAGATGTGGCGTGGTTCATCCGGTTTTGCCGGTGAGTTTGGGCATACTACGGTCGATGTTGACGGCAACGAGTGTACTTGTGGCAACACAGGATGTTTAGAAACTGTGGCTTCTGGACCAAACATAGTACGACGCGTGCAACAAAGACTTTATCGCGATCGTACCTCATCGCTTTCTCGGCTACTTATACCCAGAGACCAAAAGATGTCTCCAGAAGATGTAATTCGAGCAGCCCTCAGCGGTGATGAGCTGACCCGCGTCGTGCTTGAACGCACCGGCAGCTACATAGGAATTGCCCTTGGCAACCTAATCAACTTGCTCAACCCAGAGCTCGTGGTCTTCGGCGGCAAGATGATGGCCGTAGGAGAAATACTGCTCAGGCCTATTATAGAAGAAACTAGGCTGCGCTCGTTTGCCCCTTCGTTTGCTGAGTGTAGAATAGTGCTGTCTAGCCTAAAAGACCGAGCAGGCGTGCTCGGCGCTGCAATGCTTGCCCGCGATAGCCTGCTTGCCTGAAAAACTGCTCACTGTCCTGGCAGCCGAACGTCAGTTATAGTATTTTGAAAAGTTTTGATCTATTTTTTCCTGAAGGAAACATTTATGTCGGTGCTGAGCTCTATAAGAAACTTTTCCATAATAGCCCACATCGACCACGGCAAGTCCACCTTGGCCGATCGGTTGCTGGAGTTTACAGGGGCATTGTCACAACGCGAGATGGCTGAGCAAGTCCTCGACGCTATGGATCTCGAACGCGAACGTGGTATTACGATAAAAGCTCACGCCGTCCGGCTGCAGTACACTGCTAAAGACGGCAACAATTATATACTCAACCTGATAGATACTCCCGGCCATGTCGATTTCTCCTACGAAGTCTCGCGCTCACTTTCAGCCTGTGAAGGAGCTCTACTCGTAGTAGACGCCTCCCAAGGAGTTGAAGCACAAACGCTCGCAAATGCCTATCTCGCAATAGACCACAATCTCGAACTAGTGCCAGTAATTAACAAAATAGACCTGCCCTCAGCGGAACCTGACAAGGTCAAAGAGCAGATCGAACAAGTCGTAGGTATAGACGCCAGCCAGGCAATCCTCGCAAGTGCTAAGACCGGTATCGGTACAGAAGACATTCTTGAAGCGATAATAAAGCGAATACCACCACCAAAAGGTGATCCACAAGCGCCACTCAAAGCACTAATCTTTGACTCTTGGTTCGATAACTACCGAGGAGTGATCGTCATGCTAAGGCTCATAGATGGTACTTTGAGACCAGGCATGAAGATCCGTTTCATGGCCACCGGAAGCGAGTACCAGGTCGAAGCTCTCGGCGTGCTTACACCAAAGCCCAAACAAATTGACGTCCTCTCTGCAGGCGAAGTCGGTTTCCTTGTCTCAAACATAAAGACCATATCCGACGTGCAGATAGGAGACACAGTAACTGAAAGTGCCCGCCCCACAGCAGAACCTTTTCCCGGATTTCAACAGATAAAACCTATGGTCTTTTCAGGCCTCTATCCCGTCGACAGCGATAAGTATGAGGAACTGAGAGATGCTCTGGAAAAATTGCGGCTAAACGACTCCTCGTTTTTCTACGAACCAGAAACCTCACTCGCTCTTGGTTTCGGCTTCAGATGTGGCTTCCTCGGTCTACTACATATGGAAATAGTACAAGAGCGCCTCGAAAGAGAATTCTCGCTCGAACTGATCACGACAGCACCATCTGTACGTTATCGCGTCCATACGACCGCCGGAGAGATCTTAGAGGTTGACAGCCCCTCTAAGCTGCCCGATCCTGGCAAGATAGCTAAAATGGAAGAACCAATAATACAGGCCACTATAATGACTAACGATGAATTCTTAGGCCCCATACTACGATTACTTGAAGAAAAACGCGGCGTGCAGAAAGGCTTTGAGTACATTTCCTCTAAGCGAGTGATGTTAACTTACGATCTACCGTTGAACGAAATAGTCCTCGACTTCTACGACAGGCTAAAGTCGGTCTCTAGAGGATATGCATCTTTAGACTATCATCTTGCTGGCTATCAAGAATCCAAGCTAGTAAAGCTGGACATACTTGTCTCAGGTGAACCAGTAGACGCGCTCTCTTTGATAGTTCATCAAGACGGCGCTTATCAAAAGGGCCGAGCTCTAGTAGCAAAAATGAAGGAGCTCATCCCACGTCAGCTTTTCGAAGTACCCATCCAAGCTGCTATAGGTAGCAAGATCATAGCTCGCGAAACCGTCAAAGCTATGCGAAAAAACGTCCTTGCCAAGTGCTATGGAGGCGATATTACCAGAAAGAGGAAGCTCTTAGAAAAACAAAAAGAAGGTAAGAAGAGAATGAAAAAGATCGGAAAGGTAGAAATCCCGCAAGAGGCTTTTCTAGCCGTCTTGCGTGTGGGAGAATAGCAATGGGTGTGCTAAGTCTAAGGCAGTTACCTATATTTCCGCTGCCGCTTGCACTGCTCCCCGGAAGCTTACTGCCGTTGCACATCTTCGAGGAAAGATACAAGCTGATGACAGAACGTTGCTTGCAAGCAGACAGCGCTTTCGGCATAACCTACTCGGAAAACCCGCCGGCCGCGCCACCGCTTGGGCGTGTCGGTACAGTAGCTCAAATAATGGCAGTAATCGCCCTAGAAGATGGACGCAAAAACCTACTGACACTCGGTAGCATCCGCTACAGAACCCTCTCCTACTTGGCCATGAAACCCTACCTTAACGCAGAAGTAGAGCTATTTACAGACGATGAAGAAGAAAACCTGGATGAAGACATAGCTCGAGTCAGAGAACTCTATAGCCGCATCAGCTCGGCAATGAAAGAGATAAACGGAGAAGCACTCCCAGCACTGCCTGACTCGCCCGAAGAACTCTCTTTCGCCGTCGCCAATGCGCTGAAAATGACTGACCAAACTAAGCAGCTTCTGCTTGAACTTGTCTCTACGCGCAAACGCTTGCAAATCCTATATCAAAATCTACAAAACTCGTTGCCACAGTATGAACATAGTGCCCAGTTGCACAAGTTAGCAAAAACTAACGGCCGCGGCGGATATATCCTCCGCTCGGAGGATAACAAATGAGCAAAATAGTTTCGATAGGCGGCGGCACAGGATTGTCTACCTTGCTGTCCGGAATAAAACGCTACGTCGAACCAGCCGAGATAGTAACTGACCTGACAGTCAGCTCACTTACCGCTATAGTGACCGTTACTGACGACGGCGGTTCGAGTGGCCGCATTAGAGAAGAATTCAACATCTTGCCCCCTGGTGACATCAGAAACTGCCTAGTAGCCCTATCAGAAGATGAAAAGCTCTTAGCAAAGCTCTTTCAGTACCGCTTTGCAGGCAACGGTGGACTAAACGGACACAGCTTCGGCAACCTCTTTCTTACCGCACTGACCGGCGTCACAGGTGACTTCCTGGAAGCTATAAAGCTCTCAAGCGAAGTCCTAGCTGTTCGCGGCCGCATCTTCCCTTCAACAATGACCGATGTCACGCTACACGCAGAATTGACTAACGGACAGATAGTACACGGCGAAAGCAACATTACTGCTTCGCAGGTCGGCATATCTAAAGTGTGGCTGTCCCCAAAACGCTGCCTGCCTCTTCAGGAAGCGCTTGACGCTATCCGCGAAGCTGATCTCATCACTCTAGGCCCAGGCTCGCTTTATACTAGCGTTATACCTAACCTATTAGTCGAAGGCATCGCTAAAGCTATAGCTGAATCAGCCGCTACAAAAGTCTATGTAGCTAATATCATGACACAACCTGGTGAAACCATAGGCTACGATCTCACAAAGCACCTGGCGGCTATCTTCGATGCAGCCCCAGAACTCACTATAGACATAGTAGTAGTAAACAACCGACCTATCTCAGAAGCCCAGCAAAAGCTATATGCCGCAGATGGTGCTTACCAAATAGGCCTCCAAGAAGCAAATCACGGCCTCTTGCAAGTCAACAGTAGAAGTATCCGACTCGTAGCAGACGATCTTCTGGACTGCTGCGATAAAGTACGCCATAGCCCACAGAAGTTGGCACAATTACTCATTAAAATCTTAGCAGAGAGAGGGATAAAAATTTGAGCACCGTAGTCCTAATACTTGCCGCCGGCCTAGGCACCCGCATGAAGTCAAAACTCGCTAAAGTGCTGCATCATATAGCAGGCAGGCCACTAATAAGATATGTCTATGAAGCTGCTCTATCTCTCTTTCCAGAGAGAATAATCGTCGTAGTTGGCCACCAAGCCGAAGACGTCAAGGCCTATCTAAACGGCATACATAACAGTTCTTGTAGCTTGGAGTTTGCCCTGCAATCAGTTCAGCGTGGCACGGCTGATGCTGTAGCAGCTGCTAAACCGCTACTTGTAAACTATGATGGCATAGTAGCGGTACTGTCTGGCGATGTTCCATTGCTAAGCCCACCCACCCTAAACGAACTGAAGCGCACACACATGGAAAATGCCGCCGCTGCAACTATACTTTCTACCGAAGTCAAAGATCCTACCGGCTACGGAAGAATTATTCGAAATCAGGATGGCTCTTTCTGCAAAATAGTAGAACATCGTGACGCTACAGAGCTAGAACTTGGCATAAGGGAGATAAACACCGGTATATACTGCTTTGACAGCAAGATCCTGTTCGAGCTGCTAGACGCTGTCACTCCACAAAATGCCCAAAACGAGCTCTACCTAACCGACATACCAAAGCTAGCGCTAGCAACAGGTAGACGTGTGTGCTTGCTCAAAACACCTAATTCCCAAGAAGTTCTAGGTATAAATGATCGTAGCGACCTAGTAACAGCAGACCGAATCTTGAGAATGGATAAGTGCCATAAACTCTTACTGGCGGGGGTGACTATTCTTAATCCAGAAACCACGTATATCGACCTAGACGTCACTGTAGGCCAAGATAGCTATATCTATCCCGGAGTAAGACTCGAAGGTAAAACCATCATAGGCCAAGACTGCACGATAGGTACCGGAGCTCGACTTACAAACTGCATCCTCGGTAACAACGTAACAGTAAAAGACTACAGCATCATCTGTGACTCAACATTAGACGATGGCGTAAGTGTAGGTCCTTTTGCCCATATCAGAATGGGAGCTCATCTCCAGTCGGGAGCTGCTATAGGTAACTTCGTAGAAGTTAAAAAGTCCTCTATCGGCAAGAATACTAAGGCCATGCATCTGTCGTATCTCGGAGATGCAACTATCGGAACCGGAGTCAATATAGGTGCAGGGACCATTACGTGTAACTATGATGGCAAGCAAAAGCATCGCACGATCATAGGAGATGGCGCACGTATAGGCAGCGACACGATGCTAATAGCACCGGTGTCTGTAGGAAAAAACGCTGTAACGGGTGCAGGCTCAGTGGTAACAAGAGACATCCCCGAAAGTTCACTAGCCTACGGCGTTCCTGCCGAGGTAAAAAAACAGTTATGAACGACGAACTATTCATGCGACGCGCGCTCGAACTAGCTGCTAAAGGTCGAGGTCAAGTAAGTCCTAATCCCATGGTTGGCGCAGTAATAGTAAAGAACGGTGAAGTGGTTGGTGAGGGCTATCATACTTACGCTGGCTTACACCATGCCGAGATAATCGCTTTACAACAAGCAGCTGCTTCAGCTAAAGAGGCCACTTGCTATGTCACGCTCGAACCCTGCTGCCATTATGGCCGTACTCCACCTTGCAGCAAAGCACTTATTAACGCAGGAATTAGCCGCGTCGTAGTAGCCATGTCCGATCCCAATCCAATGGTCGCCGGACGCGGTATCGAAGAACTGCGCACCGCAGGAATACAGACCCATGTGGGTGTACTGCGCAAGGAAGCCGAAAAACTCAACGAAATCTTTATCAAATATATCACCAGCAAGCGTCCTTTCATCCACCTTAAGTCCGCCATCACGCTCGACGGCAAGATAGCTACTCGCCGCGGGCACTCCCGCTGGATAACTTCCGAAGCATCTAGGTATCGCTCGCAGCTACTTAGAGCTGAATACGACGCCATAGCTGTCGGTAGTGGAACGGTTCTTGCTGACGATCCAGAGCTCACTTTGAGGATAGCGGCTGACCGTCACAGGCCACTTCACCGAGTAATACTAGACCGAAGGCTTAGAACACCCGTAAATGCAAGACTTTTCAGAAATTCTGCCCCGGTATCGATATTCGCTTGTGAACTGCACGCAGCAAGCTATCACGGCAAAACGCGACTGAAAGAGACAGTCGAAGCACTTACAGAGCGTGGTGCAAAAGTCATCTTCTGCCCTCAAGAAGACTACCTGCGGTCGGTACTAGACCGGCTCAGTGAAATGCAAATTACCAGCCTGATAGTTGAAGGAGGTAGTGAAATCAATTGGCAGTTTATAACCCATAGCTACGTCGATAAGCTGACACTCTTCGTAGCACCGCTTACAGTCGGTGGGACAAGTGCTCCTTCTTTCATCGGCGGTCAAGGTTTCGATACTCTTTCACAAGCACTAAGATTCAAGATTGAAAGCGTAAGCCAGCTAGATACGGATATATGCATCGTAGCTTATCCAACAACTTAAGGCCAAAAAAAACCCTTGGCCAACACTTCCTCATAGACGAGCGAGTAACGGACAAAATTCTAGCTTCAGTAGCACCATCAAAAAACGATCTAATCCTAGAAATAGGTCCTGGGCGTGGAGCTCTAACTAAACAGCTTGTCCTGTTTGCCGGCTGCGTCATCGCAGTCGAACTTGACCGCACACTTGTCAATTTACTAGCTCAGATCTTACGCCAAGACAATCTGCTGCTATTTCAAGGCGATATCTTAGACTTCCCACTTGCTAAAATCATAGAAGATGTTTTGCAGCAAAGACCTCTGCTCAAACCACAAGCACGGGTAGTTGCTAACTTACCCTACTATATCTCCACTGCAGTGATTATGAAGCTCATAGCATACCGCAAACAGCTAGCCGACATGACGCTGATGTTACAAGAGGAGGTAGCCGATAGACTACTGAGTCCACCAGCATCGAAAGACTACAGTAGCTTAACAGTACTAACTAACCTTTATTGCAAAGTGACCAAGATATTGAAGGTACGGCCTCAGGCATTTCGGCCTGTGCCTAAAGTCGAGTCTGCTGTAGTAAGGCTAGAATTTAAGCCAGAAAAGCTAGAAGAATCTGCCGAGAAACTTTTCCACAAAATAGTAAGGCTGGCTTTCTCACAGCGCAGAAAGACTATCTCAAACTGCCTAAAGACCGGCATCGATTCCGAGCAAATAATAGAGCTACTCGCAGCTGCTGATATCGATCCCAGAGTTCGAGCCGAAGCTCTGTCTGTAGAAGACTACATAAGACTGACTCACTGCGCTATTAAACTCGGCACGCAACTTACTACAAGGTAAAGTTTTTGCTATATTTGCAGCAAATACAAAAAGAGAGAAACCAGTGTGACAGCAAAGATAGAAATAATTCCCGTAGGCGGACTGGGCGAGTTCGGGATGAACTGTCTAGCAATAAGATACCTTGATTCGATAATAGTTATCGACGCAGGATTAATGTTTCCTGACGCTAGTCATCCTGGCGTCGACATCATCATACCAGACTTTGCTTACCTGCTTAAAAACAAAAACTGCGTCGATGCTCTAGTGCTTACTCACAGCCATGAAGATCACATAGGTGCAGTGCCTTATCTACTCAAACAAATAAACGTCCCAATCTATGCAACGCGCTATACGGCAGCAGTACTTGCGTCAAAACTAGAAGAGCACGCTCTCATCGAAGATGTTTTAATTCACGCTGTCAAGCCGAGGCAGAAATTTACCGTTGGGCCATTCAAAATAGAGTTCATACACGTATCTCATTCAACAGTAGGCTGTGTAGCTCTAGCGATAGAAACTCCCGTCGGAACTATAGTTCACACTGGAGATTACAAGTTCGACGATTCGCCGGTTTGTGACGAGCCTACAGACATCGACTCCTTGAGGCAATACGGTGACAAGGGGGTCCTGGCGCTGCTTTCAGATTCCACGAATGCAGAACGTCCCGGACGAATGCACTCCGAAAGTGCTGTCATTCCGGCGCTTGAAGATATCTTCGACAAAGCCTCTGGCCGCATAATCTTCAGTTGCTTTACCTCTAGCATCCACCGCATACAGATACTGTTCGACATAGCGGCGCAGTTCGGCCGTAGAGTGGTAACTCTTGGCCGAAGCATGATACGCAACGTAGAAGTAGCTGAGCAGACACGCATGCTCGAACTAGCCGATGGTATAACACTTTCTCCAAACGAGATCTCCCGAACCCCTCCTGAAGAGATAGTAATGCTCGTAACCGGTTGCCAAGGTGAACCTACATCCGTACTCAGTCGCCTGGCAGTAGATAACTATAAGCAACTAAGAATCCTGCCTGGCGACACAGTAGTGTTATCGGCAAGGCAGATCCCAGGAAACGAAAAGGCTATCTCACGACTGATAAATCATCTCTACAGATGTGGTGCTGAAGTCTTTGACTCAACTTCAGCGCGCGTACATGTCTCCGGCCATGGCGCGCAAGAAGACCTACGACTTATGCTCGAGGCCGTTCGACCAAAATTCTTCATTCCCATCCACGGAGAGTACAGACAGTTGTTTTGTCACAAGAAGTTCGCCATCAAACTCGGGTTTCCAGCAAACCATATCATACTAATCGAAGACGGCCAGGTCTTAGCTTTAGACTCAACGAGCGCAGAGGTCATAGACAAGCTCGAAGTAGGCAAGCTCTTTGTAGATCCTACCGGTACAAGTTTGATAGAAGACATTATAGTTAAAGACAGAAAACAGCTCGCTTATGACGGAATCATATTGCCTATTCTCGCAATAAACGAAGCTACTGGTGAGGTAGAAAGCGGCCCAGAAGTCGTGGTCAAAGGCTTTAGTTTTCCAGAACAAGAAGCTTCGTACATGGAAAAACTCTCAAAGATAGCAGTAGGTACTGTGATGGCATCGAGCCCAGAAGAACGCAAAAATACAGAGGCTTTGAAGGAAAAGATCAGGCTTGAACTAAAGCGCTACATTCAGCGCGGAAGCGGTAAAAAGCCGATTATCTTACCGGTCCTGCTACAGGTATAGCTGGTCACTAAGTTTGACCGACGTAACTTATACTGCTACACTTGCTTATTTGATATCAAGCAAAGGTGAGCAAACTATGAGCGGAGGTACGCTATTTGAAGCTTTTTTGAACCAGCACGACGGAAAAGCTTGGGCAGGAGTACTGCAATCGTTGCTCCCAGCAATCCACGAAGTGGATAGGAACGCAGTACAGATTTGGTTCTACTTTTTTCCGATAGATCTGGCACGCGCGTTACAACAGGTTGAGGATAAGGAACAGCTTGAGAAGAAACTCCTTTTGCGAGGAAAGTTTTATCTCAAAGATCAGATAGACTCATCGCATGAATTCCTATACGGCCATCGCTATTGGCCAGCAGTTAAAAAGGCAGTTGAAGCGCATGCTTGTTCCAGCAAGGCCCCTTCCAGCTTGGATCTGGCAGCTCAGATTCGCGAAGTGGCTGCTAAAGTTGCCTCTGAACTAAAAGTGGAAGAGTCTCTGCTGATTGGCATCACTGCTGTAGGCTTCATGACACTGCAACAAGTAGGTATAGAAGCTTTTAAGTCAGCACCAGGCAAGATCAATCTAGATCCAAAGGTAGCGCGCAGGACGCCACAGCAAGTACTCGCTGCAAGAGCTAAAGATAACGGACAAGGCTTATTTGGATTTCTGCGCACAGTAGACAAGCGTTGGAACATCACTTTCAATGAAAACAAACCCGAGTGTGTTTTCAAGCTGATTAATATGCAAGATCTTGCGATGGCAGCAGCTTCAGACAAGCGCAATTATCGGCTGCAAGATCCACGCTGCATAGAAGGTCCTATCCCGGTTGAGTGTCGCTCGGCAGCCTGTGGCACTTGTTGGATCGGCATACTTGGTGGTGCTGAAAAACTCTCGCCTATGGATGCACGTGAGCGCAAGAAGCTAGCAGAATGTGGCTATATAGAAGCAGAAGGTTCGCATCCGCTCATCCGTTTAGCCTGTATCACTGCTGCTTCTGGTGCCGTCTCTATCGTTATTCCGCCTTGGAACGGGGTCTTTGGAAAATACTTACGCTCTCTGAAAGAAAGGGAGGAACAGCGTCAAGCGGTCTAAGCCGTTGGTAGCAGGATTCTTGTGCTAGTAGCTAAATTAGGGAAGCCTTCCTTTTCGAAGAGGCTTAAGGAGTTGCTACCAAAGGCGTTAGTTTGCCAAATCCGCTTGATCAGCCGAAGTCACATCCGAATCATATATGAGATTGTGGATTTGCTCGGCAAAAAACAAGTTCATTCCCAGCAGAGATAATATAGGGTCGTGCCTGACCAACTTTACTAAGTCAAAAGGAAAGTTCAAAAGGCGCTTGTTTGTTCCAAACAACGGCATTTGTACAAGCAGTTGGTACAGCCTATTATAAGGCCAAGGAAGCAAGCTCAATCCTGTTGGTGCTAGTAAAGACCGCCTCGGATAGTACATACAGAAGAAGAGAGTACGTCGCTCGCTTTTATCTACTGCTATCAGCTCGTACATATCCACTGGTTCAGGAACAGAGTCAACTTGCAGACTACCAAGCCGGTGGTAAAAGAAACCGACGCCATTAGCATTACGCAACCGATTAAGGTAGATAATCTCTCCTAGCGGCTCATTGACGGGTATAGGATTTGTCGCACATTCACCAAAAGGCCCTGTTCCAGTAGAAAGCCGATCGCATCCAGGCCTCAATCTGAACATAAAAAGATTAATGAAAAGAGGGTGGCTCGCCAGCTCACTAAATTGCTCATTTACAGGCCGATCTGGTAAACCCTCCCAAAAGTCCGAGAAAATCATCTCGGCTAAAATATCCTTCATAAGCTCCACCATTAGGCAGAAACCCTGCCCTTAAACAGTAAGCGAATTGCAGTAAGCGAATTAATTTCGTAGCGCCTGAGGCAGTTGCCTTATGTTGCCTGCCCACTCAGGCTCAAACTTTGACTTGCTATAAAAATTCTACGATGTCCTCTACAATACGGCAATCTTACTTCTAGCGCATCATTAAGAGAGTCATTTGACGAGTGTGCTAGATTTAGCAGGACAGAACCTGAAAGCAGAAAAACAATCTTTGCAAATGCTGCTAATATAGATGATTCAGCAAGGTGCTTTAGAGTTGGCTTGTAAACGTGTTTCTGCTAATAGACTTGGGCTCTTCCTAGTCTGCCCTATGAAAATTGTACGTTCCATCAGTCAACAAACGACACTTTGAGATAGCTGTGAACCCAGCCTACACAAAATAGTTAGCACAAAGACTCTGCTACAACAGCCTACTCCGGGCTATTTGAGAGCCCTTGGTGACGCACCAGCCCTACGGGCATCTTCTTGGAACTGTTGTAGCTCAACCTTTATCTTGTCAAGCTTATCTTGTGCAAGAGTCAGTTCTTCAGTTGCCTTGCGAATATGTTGTAGGCCAGTAGTAAACGTCCCATCAGGAGTCACTTCGCCGCCAGTGATGAGGCGACGCCGCTCCAACTGCAACTTCTGCTTCGCCTGTTGCACCTGCTTTTCCGCTTCTACAAGCCGAGTTTTGAGCACCACATAGCGCTTACGTATCTCTAGATCCACCAGGTCCTGAGCCGATACGGGCTTTGGCTCAGATTCAGCTATACGCCGCTCTAGAAGCGCCATCTCAACTTGTAGCTCTTTGTTGCCCGGGTCATCTAACGCAGCAAGCCTCATGTCTAGCAATCGAAATTGTAAATCCAATGCACGCACCAAGTTCGGCTGCGTTGAAGACACAGTAGAAGTTGCAGCTTGTACAGAAGAATTCATAGCTTGCGAAGGTTCATCCAGTGCAACCTTCGATTTTGGGAAGTCGTCATTAGTAAACACTGGTTTTTGGATCAACGCAAGAAGCAGTACCAGACTATACATACACCCCCTCAACAGCGCTTTCAGGTCTAATTGGAATACGCCTGCTTGCTAGAGCTTCCTCAACGGCCTGCTCTATTTCAGTGACAATTTGCTCTTCCAAAGCAGCCAACACACGCCGGTTACTATCTTGCTTTTCTGGCAGCGTTTCACCTGCAAGGTCATAGTTTTCTATGAGGTACTGCTCGTAGCAGCCTATCGGATCGCGCTTAGCCCAGTACTCAAATACTTCTTTAGGAAAGAGCCGACGTGCCTCGGTTTCATCATGCGTAGCATGTCCACCCATACGGAACGTCTCAGCTACAAGCAAAGCTGGCCCTCGACCTGAACGCACGATTTCTGCAGCCAGTGCCGTAGCAGCATATGCGTCGAGCACGTTATTACCGTCGAAGGTTGCTCCATAAATACCGTAACTACTTGGCCAATCAGCAAAGTTACCTTTATGGTAAGTCTCCAGCTTAGTTCCGAGTGCCACTTGATTGTTCTGAATGACAAATATGATCGGTAAACGGTTTACTGCCGCAAAGTTAAGTGCCTCGTGTGTAACACCAGCCTTAGTCGTCCCATCACCGATCCAGGTAAGTATTAACCTTTTTTCTCGGCGAAGTTTGAAGCTGAGAGCTATACCATTCGAGACAGCGGTTATGTCGCCCAGGTGGCTAATCGGCGCAATCACACCGTCTCTCAGGCTACCGATGTGTAGATCTCGCCCTTTGGTAGGAGAATCAGCCGTAGCCAAGTAGCCGCGCAGCATATCAGCAAGGCTCATACCCATCTCGTGGCAAGCACCAGCATTTCTGATCATCGGCGAGACAAAATCTACAGGAGTGCCATCTGTACAGCGACTACGATCCAAAGCATGCACACAACCTATAGTGACAGCCTCTTCACCTGTACCAAGCCATGCCTTAGAAATGACCCCGAGTTTTACCCAGCGCTTTAAGGCTATATCGTGCAGCCGTTGTCTAAGCAGTCCGGCGTAGATATCCAGCAGCTGTTTAACCGACAATTTTTCGATTATCCGCCATCTTGCCTCATTAGCCAGCAAGGTTTGCTTATAACACTTCATTACTTCGATATCTGGCTGCCAGTCGACATACTCAGGCGGATCGTAGGCAGGGTAGCGCTTCATAACATTTCGAGAGTACCATACCTGCACTGATAGGTAAAGAAGTTGAACTGGCAGATCCTGAAATATATACTCTAGTGTACTTGACTTGGCTAGAGGAAAGAAGATGGAACTTGATTTTGGCGTAAAGCACGGTCAGATGCTCGACCTGAAGCAGAAGAAGAAAGAGTGGGCAAGCAGAGTTTTTGCTGAGCCTATACAGCTTGCTGAAGAAGAGAAAAACAAACTCCCGTTCAGCAACATAGAAGATCCGGCCGTGGAAGCGGTTCTATATACAAACTTGCATAGCCGGGACAGTGAAGTTAGCCTACGTCTGATAGGCGCTCAGGTCAGCCGGTTTCGGCAGGCAATAGCAGCTGTCCGGCAGGCCATTTTAAGGCGTGAGCACGAAGTAGCTTCTGCACGAACTCGGATAGAAATGATGGACAGAGTAAATGCCGCAGAACCCAACCCTAAGCTCCACTATCCGCCTCAAGTCTACGAAGAGATCCTTGCAAGGATAGCAGTTACAGCCAAAGAGTGCAGCTACCTACGCCAGCATAAACCCATGCTCGAAGCGTTAGAAAAGCTTCTAAATATCTTTGACAACGCCTCTATTAGACGCTCTGATGAACAGTTACTGAGACTGTTTGCACAAGCTTACCGCGGCCAACTGCGCATCAAAGCCTTCGAGAAGCAATTTCCGCTAGAGTTAGAGCCCCTTCTGGCAGAAAGCAGCTTCAATGGCCGCACCATATCACTGGGTGACAATCGTATTTTGTTAGAAGGCAAAACCTACTCCTATTTGTGTCATCTGCTTGAAAGCATAGAGATAATGCTCGATTTGTCGGCCAGCTACTTGGCTAGCCAAGAGGTGATAGAGGAAAAACACTGGTTCCCACTGTTTGCTACCCTACGCGCCATAGTAGAGCTATTCTATATTTGCAACTTTGAGCTACCGTACTTCTATGACGAGCTGATGATTGATGAAAATCAAGTATACAGATTTGATAAAGTTATGGCGCGATGGGTACCTCAGGAAGAGTCGCAAGACACTTTACAGTACAGCAAAAGGATATGCATAGAAGCAGCCACCTTGCTTGCACAAAAACCAGAACTCCTGGAATGCGAAAATGCTGATGACGTCAGCAAGCTACTTAAGGGCATCGAACTAAAAGACGTTCCCTCCGATACAGAGCGGAAAAGCCTACGGCATTATCCAACTTTTGGACTAGTCGAATTCGACTTTAACCCTGCTGCGCAGCGCTCTAAGATGCAGCAAGCTTTCTCGTTGGTGAAGTTATTGATAGATCAAGTTGTAAGCTGTGAAAGTAGCAATTTCCCGCTACTTAGTTCAGGTCTTGCTGGCAGTCCCTGTGAAGAACTAGTTGCGCTGGCAGAATTTGACTGGAGAGCATTCGGTCTAAAAAGTGAACCAGCTTCGCTAGCAGGTATGCAAAGAAATAGGCTACTCTCTAGATTCTGGCGCACTGTCAGCCGTAGACGAGCCATATCCATGCTAGGCGAAAACTACAACCGCAAGGTCACAGCAGCTATGGAAGCCATAGGCGAGCCGGGGCCAGAAAATCCCACATTTCTCAGTATCGTCTTGAAACCTACTATGTCGAACATAGCCCAAGCTCGGGGCGAAGTACTAAGCGATCCTCTGACCGGTTTAATGATAGCTGACAGGTTACGCTTGGGTGAGATGTTACAAATTACTTGGAAAATAGCAGCTCAGTTCTTAGATCGTTTAAAAGATGTGCACTCACAAGGCAAGTTAAAGCGCGTTATCGAAGGACTTCCTCAGTCTATAAAAGAGCACCAAGAAGAAATAGCAAGTCGGTTTAACACCAAGTGGTTGCAATCCCAAAGTCGTGTCTGGTCAATAATCCGGGCACTGCTGCCTACAGTCTGGGACTTCTGGGTCAAAGTACGAGAAGGAACCACTTGGCAAGATAATCTAGTCAAGCTACAACCGCTTAATGCACTAAATCTGCTTGTCAAACTGTTCTGTGAAGTTGCTCGGATGCTGCTGATCTTAGAAATCAGTGGTACAGTGATAGAAAAGCTTGAAACAGATGCTGAAGGAGCAGCACAAACTATCCTCTCCTCTATACACAACTACCTGGAAGGAACTCCTATGCCCGCTCAGCTAGCCGAGGCTATCAACTATTACTACGATCCTGAAGAACGCTTCGATGCTTGGTTAGGGTTTACTTCAGCCTTCAAGCTACATCTACAACAAATGCTATCAGACTATCGAAAGATAAACGCTGATAAACAACTAATAGAGGCACTTTCTTCGCTTTCAAGTCAGCTAGAACTACTTTACCCAAGCACCAAGAAAGTCACAACTGCTGTATTGTCAGTAAAAAAGCCCAGCTCCGTACCAACGACCGAAGCAATACCAATTACCGAATCAGCTGGATTATGTTTCGCTAGGGTGTTTTTCGAGATACTAGGACTACAAGAAAGCGATACCATTATGTTTTTGAAACTGCTGTCTATGCTCTCCCGCAAGTCCACTGAGCATTTCATCAACTGTCCTGAATCGCTGCACTCATTGATCTGTGAGCTCTTACCGCAACAATACCAACGCCTGCTCTTGTTTGGCTTTCCAAAAGCAACTAACAGCTTTCTAAACTACATAAGAAGTATGGAAGATAAACACCTTGATGCACTACGTATGCGCTCGCTGGATTACTTTACTAAGCTTGCTGCTTATGCAGATGCTGCTATAGAGATAACTTCGCAATTACCTACGATACTCTCCAAAGACCGTGAAGTACTAAACCAGTTCCTGACTTCGACGACAACAAAGGGTGAAGTCTCGTATCTGTTCCTCATAGTTTGCGAGACGCTCGTAATAGATATCTGTGCAACAACTGCCGAGCGTGGTCACCAGCTCGAAACAGCCACGGCGAAGATCAACTCATACATAAAAACTCTGAAAAGTTCCGGTGAAGTGCCAGAGGTAGAACTTTTCCCAATAGGAGGTGGGCGTATAGTTCGTGAAAGCAGCAGCAAAATTATCGTTACTGGCCAGAATGAATCTTTTGAAATTACATTTACTGAACCAGACAAAGCTATGTCTAATTACTTACTTTCGAGGATCTGCTCTATAAAAGCAAGCTTTATCTCAAGGGTATTACATGAAGAATTTCCGCAAACGAGCTTTTCCGTGGTTTTTTAAGAAAGCGACTTGGCACTAGAATTTGCTTGATTTTCCTCAGTGTAACTGTGTATTCTCGATTACATGCGCTGTCCTTATTGCTATAATCTGGACGATAAGGTAATTGATTCGCGGGAAAGTCAAGACGGCGAGGTAATTAGGCGGCGTCGGGAGTGTACTAAATGCGGCCGACGCTTTACTACTTATGAGCGGCTGGAACAGTTGCCGTATATGGTCATCAAGAAGGATGGTCGACGAGAGCCGTTTGACAGAAGAAAAGTGCTTGCAGGACTAATGAAGGCCTGCGAGAAACGTCCGGTTAGTACTGCCAAACTAGAGGAAATTACCAACGAAGCAGAAAAATTTGTCCAAAGGTCAAAAGATCGTGAGTGTCCAACTCAACAGATAGGCGAGTTGATAATGTGTCGCCTCAAGAGCTTAGATAAGGTAGCATTTGTAAGATTTGCATCTGTATACAAAGATTTTAAGGACGTATCTGAGTTTCTAAAAGAGCTCAAGGCACTTACTCCAAAGCCTAAAATGGCGCGCAAAAAGCGTGCTGCAAGACAAGACATAGGGTTGCCTGAATCAGTGTAAATTTCACGGATCGAGTCGCCGGAGGTAGAGATGAAAGAACTAGTCGCTGCTATGGCCAAAGCACTTGTAGACAAACCAGACATGGTAGTAGTCAAAGAAGTAGATGGTGCACAGACGAGCATAATAGAGCTGCACGTAGCAGAAGCAGACTTGCGACATGTGATAGGTAAGGAAGGGCGTACAGCAAGAGCTATGAGAGATATATTATATGCCGCAAGCAAAAAGCTAGGTCGTCGCTACCATCTTGAAATAATCGAGCCTAAGAAGAAAAGCTAGTAAGCTCGAAATCGGCCGTATTCTCCCAAAAAGAGAGCGTAAGAGCCGAGTTGTTCTCAAGCTACCAAAAGTTTGCTCGAAGAAAATGCTTTTGTTTTGAAGCAGAGGGCATTTTCCCCCTGCTTCTTGCCGCAACTAGAGCACCAGACTCCAAGAAACAGAAGTGAGGTTTTGTTCGGTACCCATTAGGGTAATCTGTAAGCTATTTTGTTCTAGATACTGCTGTATCCTCACTTGCAAGCTGATTCTAACCAATTTGAGCAGCTTTTTATCAGTGTGACCAGATTTGGGCAGCTCGACTGTTGGCTTGAGCCACATCGACCAAGGAACTGGCTTTTTTAGTTGATAAATGACACCTGCTACTACTATCTCTCCCTTTACATCGGCGCTGTAAGACAGACTTAATGTAGCATCCTTCAGTTTGTAGACTTCCTCACCATACCCTATCACTTCTTTAGGAATCCCCAATATTTTATGCACGACTTGTCTCGGTGTACCGGGTTTGATTGGTGGTTCAAGGGCACGCTGATGTAAGGCCTGCTTGGCCTCATTGACATGAAGAAAAATCAGCCTCTTAGTCAGATAAGTTTCCTTGTCCTCAGCATAAGCTACAAGCGTCAGCAAGCTGATCAATAAAGCACTAACCCTCATCACACCACTTCCTTAAAGCATATGTCCTTGGCCCTACTTGCACTATAGCGGACTGCGCCCCCAAACGACGCATCTCGGTATGTAGTTGCCCAGCTAGAGTAGCATCGGGCTGCTTACTGGTAATCTCTATAAGACCTTCGCTTATAGCAAGGCTAATTATCTGCTTGGCCGTTAACGGTTTTTTCTCGCGCTCAAGTAAATAAAGAGCTACCTGCTTGTAGCCCATTTTAGACCTTTTCTTTGCAGAAGCTATCTGCCATTGCCTAAGGGCATAAGTTGTCGCTATCTTGACAAACTGAGATTTCTCGCCGTGTGCCTGTATATGAGCTTCGAGTCGTGCGTTTAACAATGCTTTCGCCGTCTCAGTTTCACACTGCCAAAGTCCTTCAGCCTGTGCTATAGAAACTATTTCAGCTACAGTCATAGCCCGCATCGCACGTCCTAAAATCAGTAAGGCCACAGCCTCAAGACTGCTTTGCTCTGCAGCCTTCTCCGATTGAGGCGAATGAGACTGAGAGCCGACCTTATCAGCCAGTCCGGCGTTTTTCCAAAAATCCTTAGGCATCGGAACGCACTTACCTTGCTTTACCTCATCAGTAACCAAAGCCGCATACACAGCTTTGCGCTTACGCTCTATCTCACTGAGAGCCTGATTGCGAACCTGCTCAACCAACTGTTTAAAATTTACTCCCATTACCGCAACCACTACGAGATTTCTTTTGCAAATTAGAATAAAATCTCCTATTCACTTAAACCAGGAGTACCTATGTTTGGGCTAATAGCAGAAGCAATAGAACACTACGCTTACAGACATACAAGCAACGAACCTGAGCTTCTACGCCGTCTGCGCGAAGAAACTTATTCTAGCACGACTGCACCACAAATGCAGGTAGGACTTATCGAAGGTCGTTTTTTACAGATGCTCGTAAGCATACTTGGAGCGAAGCGAGTCCTCGAAATAGGAACTTTCACTGGTTACAGTGCCCTTATGATGGCTGCCGCCCTTCCTGATGACGGACTTTTGATCACTTGTGACATCGATCCTTTTGTTACAGGAATAGCAAGACGCTATTTTGACGAAAGCGGCTATGGGCACAAAATAGAGATTCGGCTGGCACCAGCACTAGAAACGCTGTCTGCTCTAGAAGATGCGCTATTTGACATGGCATTTATAGATGCCGACAAAGCAAACTATCCCAAGTATTACGAACATTGCCTTCGAATAGTACGCCCAGGAGGCTTGATAGTAGCTGACAACGTCTTATGGAGCGGCCGCGTTTTGTCACCTACGGCAGAAGACATAGACACAAACGCAATAATAAGATTCAATCAGCTGGTACAACAGGATGACAGAGTTGAGAATGTCTGCTTAACAGTGCGCGATGGAATAATGCTTATCAGGAAGAAATAAACGGAGGAGACTATGAGTGAAATAGTGATTACCTGTGTCGACAATGGCCCGCTCAGAGTAAGCGGAAATATAGTTTTGAAAGATGCTTCTGGCAAACAATTTGGCTTAGGAGGCCGAACTACTATAAGCTTATGCCGCTGTGGAGCATCCGCTAACAAACCTTTTTGCGATGGTTCTCACAACAGAATCGGCTTCGAATCAAAGGTAGAGGCACGAGATCTACCGCCTGTTTCTAAGCCGAGCAGCACGTAATCAGCTACGGCTTCAATGCTTTTCTTGCCCGCGTTACAGCAGCAAGAGCATCGGTTACGTCTGCTGCCAACGCGGTCAGATGCCCCATTTTCCTTCCAGGTCTTGGTTCTAACTTGCCGTAAAGATGCACTTTGACATTAGGCACTGCATAAGCACCTGGCCAGTAAGGTTCGCCGTCTTGCCACAAGTCTCCGAGGATATTAGCCATAGCTGCCGGCCTCATCAGTTCCGTAGAACCTAGAGGTAAACCGCAGACAGCTCGCAGTTGCTGTTCAAACTGGCTAGTGACACAAGCGTCAAAGGTGAAATGTCCAGAATTGTGAGGCCGTGGCGCTAGCTCGTTTACGAGCAACTTACCGCTACGGGTCAAAAAAAACTCTACGCACATAACACCGACGACGTCGAGTTCTTCTAGCAGTGATCGAGTAATTTCTATCGCCTCTGCAGCTACTTCAGCCGGCAGCTGGGCTGGAGCTACAGAAATATCCAAAATATGACGGCTGTGCTCGTTTTCTATTACTCCGTAGTGTGCAAACTCTCCTGTTAGGCCTCTAGCAGCAACTACTGACACCTCTTTTTCAAAGTCCACAAAAGCCTCTAACACGGCCTCCTGTCCATCAAGAGACTTAAAGGCTTCTTCTGCTTCTTCCACAGAAGAGAGTTTAGTCTGGCCTTTGCCATCATATCCAAACCCAGCGGTCTTAAGCACGGCAGGAGTTCCAAGCCGTTTTATACCCTCTTGCAGCTCTTCCAGCGTACGCACGTGACAAAACGGAGTTATAGGAAAGCCAGCAGCAGCCAGGAAGTTTTTTTCCCTTAGTCGATGCTGGGTAGTATAGAGCACGTGTCCTGCTGGCCGCACAGGCACATATTCGGCAGCAGCATCTACGGCAGCAGCAGGTACATTCTCAAATTCAAAGGTGACTACACTAACTTTGCTAGCAAACCTGCGTATTTCGTCTAGATCATCATAGCGCGCTTCATATTCCAGGTCAGAGACTTGACCTGTAGGGGTATCTGTATCTGGGGAGAGGGTATGCACCCGATAACCCATTCTCCGGGCAGCTATGGCAAACATCCTGCCTAGCTGCCCACTGCCAAGCACTCCTATTGTAGCACCTGGCAGGATCATAACAGTTGCCTCCCTTCTAAAACCTCGGCAGTTTGTTTACCGCGATATTCACGCAGTTGCTCTCGTAGCTGCGGACGGCTGTTGGCAAGTATAGCTATCGCAAGTAATGCAGCATTTTTTGCACCAGCAGTACCTATTGCTAAGGTACCTACAGGCACACCTGCCGGCATTTGTACTATCGATAGCAGTGAATCGATGCCACCAAGCGCCCTACTTTGAATCGGCACTCCTAGGACAGGCAGCAGTGTCTGAGCAGCAATCATACCCGGTAAGTGTGCTGCACCGCCAGCTCCAGCTATTATTACCTCTATGCCGCGAGACTCGGCCGTAGTGGCAAACTCTGTCAGCCAAGCTGGCGTGCGGTGTGCAGAAACAACCAAGCACTCGTGTGGTATGGAAAAGTCACTTAGCAACTGCGAAGCATGACACATAGTTTCCCAATCCGACTTGCTGCCCATTACCACGGATACCAGCATTTGTTTGTTATCTCCAGTCGTTTTCTGCCTGTGTCCAAACATACTCGGCCACAGCAAGAATTTCTTCCTGCGTCAAAATTTCTTCAAAAGAAGGCATAATAGACTTGCCAGAAATCACTATCTGCTGAACATCCTGCGGACTTTCAAATCCATTTTCTAGCAGAGCTTCTTTCTTCAAGCTCTTTTTCTCATCTATGATATTCTCACCGCCTTCGTGACAGCCAGCGCAGTTCTCTTCAAAGACTTTAGCACCTAGATCAGTGCTCGCTTTTGGCTCTCCCTCCTCCTGCAGTTTCGGCAAGCTAGCGCTTGCATTGCCTAGAAGAAAAACGCAGGTAGACAAAACTGTTATCCAGAGCTTCACTATCCGCATTTTTTGTCAGGAAAAAATAGAGCCTACAGCTGACTCTATCTCTTGTAGACCCGCTTAGAAACCATGGAGTGCTTTCTAATAGCTCCGTTACGCCGAGATACCACTGTCACTGAATAGCGGTCTCTTTTACGCTTGTAGCCAGGTGTTTTCTGTTGGTTAGCAGCAAGATATTGCGAAGGCTCTAGTCGTGAAAGGGCCAAAGTCAGCTTTTCAGCATAGTTCTTCGGTAATCGCAGAGTATAGCCTGGAGGGGTTATTCCTCGCTTCAATTCAGGATTTAGCTCACGCAGAGTCTCATAAGGTACACTCAATAACTCGGACACTACTCTAAGATCAAGCTGAGCTTCTAGTTCGATACTATCATAGGTCCACTCAGGATCAGGCTGTACCTCGAAGCCATACTTTGCCGGATCTTTTGCTATGATAGCGACGGCGAGTATAGCAGGAACATAGTTGCGAGTTTCCTGCGGCAGCAGGTTACGGTTATAGAGCTCCCAGAAATCAGCGTATCCACAGCTTGCTATCGCTCTATCGACTCCGTACTCACCGCAGTTATAGGCAGCCATGGCTAACATCCAATCACCGGCAAAGAAATCGTGTAGGAATTTCAGGTACTTAGCCGCAGCACGGGTAGATTTCTCTGGAGAAACTCGCTCATCTATGTAGCTATCTTGGCGAAGTCCAAACCGTGCTCCTGTACTAGGGATAAATTGCCATATTCCCTTCGCAGATGCAGAAGAAAGCGCATGTGGCATCCAAACAGATTCCACCTGGGCAAGCCATATTAGATCCAGCGGTATACCTTCTTCCTTAAAGATTCTCTCGGCCATAGCCCGGTACTTACCCGACCTACGCAGGCCGGTTTCCATAGTAACTCTTCCCTTGCCCTTAGAGAAGAAATGGATGAACTGATAGATAGGAGTAGCTACAGTAAACTCGAAATCCAGTTGACCTGTTTCAACTTTCTGCTCCGTTGCCACTTCAGCCAGGTCGAGCTTAGAGAGCTCATCAAGCGGAGAGATATCATAAAGCTGACGGTCAAAGCCTTCTATACCAGCTTGCGAAGCAACCAACTGGTGCTTGTAAATTCTTTCTATGAGATTTAGATAACTGCTTCGGAAAGAAGGATCTTGGCGGATCTCAGCACTCGATTCAAGATAGACATCTACAGCGCGGTCAAAGGCAATCTTTGCAGCCATGAAGTTACCACTTCGGAAATATTCCTCACCGAGTTTATAATATTGCTCCGCCTGAGAGATGACTCTTTGTAGTTTATCAGAGGTAAGCAGCTGGCTCGTTACTTCTTGAGAAACAGCTACCGGCTTCTGAGATGCAAAAGCGTCCGTCAGGGGCACTGCAAGCAAAATAGTAGCAGTCCCAAACAATAACCTGTTGGAAGGCATCACTTAAATTCCCCTTAGTTATTCTTTGCGAAGGAGCCTAACTTTGCGCCTACACTGAGCCGAAAGCTGGCAAGACTGACAGGCAGCTTATAACACGAAGCAATCGCTCAAGTCAAACATCTTTCGGCAACTATTTCTTAAGTTCGGTATTCACTATGTTCTTTAGCTCGTTTCTCAACCGGTTAATTTCCTCTATCTTGTTAGAAATTCTCTCAAAAAGTTGAGACTGAGACTTTATGCCTTCACTTATAAGAAATGCCGCAGACTCAGATCGGCTTTTAAATATGCCAGCTTCAACTAAATGATCCAGTTTTGTCAGCGATTCGTCGTTGACTCTCACCATTACTACATGCTCGCGTGAAGCTAGAGCTGATTCTATCGCCTTGCCTATTGACTCCGGTATCTTTTGTGCCAATTCCCTCACATGAGAAGCTAGCGACTCTAGTCCAGCAGTGGCACGTTCTTCTTTCTTCTGCACTTCCTTCGCTTGAAGTTGCTCTGGCTTCTCTTCTATCACTATTTCGCCATATTCAACCTTATCTTTGTCTTCTGTTGTCATTGAAGTTCCTCCTGAAAAACGGAAATCATAAGATCATACCAAGCGCCAATTCTACAAGAGGCTAGGCTCTGTAGGCTGTTTTTTTGGAACTAAGCTTTGCCGACATTATACAATCGCTGTCTCAGCAATGCTATACTTGCCTGCCCACAACGAGATTTGCCAGACAGAGTCTTGAAACTTTTCTATAATACATCTAAACCTTGCCGGAGGACCAGGAACCCTCATGCTACGAATTCTGTCACTTCTGATAATACTTGCCTCAGCAAAAGCACAGTTGAGAATAAGCGAGCAACCTCCTGATATAGACAAGATAATCAAAAGCTTTGCCGAAAAAGAAGCCGAATTTCAACAAGCTAGAAACCTGTATACCTTCCGACAAGAAGTGCGGATCCAGACTTTGGCAGACGGTAACAGAGTCACTGGAGAATACTACAGAGTTTCGGATATACTCTTCGATGATGCCGGAAGAAGATACGAAAAGATAATCAAGTTTCCCCCATCAACGCTGCAAGGACTCATAATCACCCCAACCGATCTCAGAGACATAGCTGAAACACAGCCGTTTTCGCTCACTACCAAAGAACTTCCAAAGTACATAATCACCTACGTAGGCAAAGAAAAGATTGACGAGCTGGACACGTACGTCTTTGATGTACGTCCTAAGTCTATACCAAAATACAAGCGCGGTGGCGAGAGAGTATTCTCTGGTAGGATTTGGGTAGATGATCAAGATTTGCAGATAGTAAAAACCTTCGGAAAAGGATTACCCGAAGGCGAAGAGCGCTTCCCAACGTTCGAGACATACAGAGAAAACATAGACGGCAAGTATTGGTTTCCGACATATACGTTTGCTGACGACGTACTAGACTTCGGCCGCGGGAATCTTGTGCATATGCGAATGGAAATAAGATATACCAAATACAAGAAGTTTACCTCGGATGTAAAGATCGACATAGAAAGCGAAGAATAGTCTTGTAGAAAAAAGAGTGATTAGAGTATGCTTTGCGCTGAGCAATCGATGAACGAAATAAGAGCTGAAACCTACAGCAAAACGTCTTTCCGGAGCTGGTTAGATAACCTTTGTAAAGAAGACAGAGCCAAACTGTTCGAGCTAGAGATGTGGATAAAGAGTTTTGACTGCTTTTTCCGCATAAAAAATCATCCCCTCTCAGAACAAGAGCAGAATGACATAGTAAGCAAGAATTTCATAGAGGAACTTAAAATCACTAAAAATGTAATGCTCCGTATGAGCTATCTGGCAAATGAACTTATAAGTGCTGAAAGCCTGGGCGCGAACCGATTTGATAGATACATCGAGGCAAAACTCTGCTGGGCTCATTCAGCAGAAAGTAGCCTAGAGACCACTTTATGGCAAACTAGACCTGAAGAGTCTTTGGCATTGCTCAATGAGTCTCTTACCGACTTACGAGTTCTAATAGACGAACTAGCCAACTTGCCGAAGCTTAGTCTACAAGCATTCACCAGCATAGGCAAGATTGTCAATCGCGAGATCAAGCGCTGCAGATATATCGAACTTCTGCTTGCACAAAATTATTACAGACCGCAACTAGACTATCTAGCTAATTCATTTCTATCTAAGGCAATCAACGCAATAGAAGACGAGGTCTTACGCAAGGAAATAGTCAAGGTCCTGCTAGATTTCTTCCGATTGCTTAAGTATCTGGACTTTGTAGCTGTAAACCTGGCTTACGACAGACCATTGAAGGACTCGCTCCTTATCTTTTCTCTTATATACTCCGAAACGCAGTTGCTCTTAGAGTATTTAGAAAACCGGCTGCTAAAAAACCCCAACTTACCCCCAAACGGGTCCAACGCAATAGACGGCTGCACTTATGCTTTACAAATGGATCTCAAGAAGGTTTTTGGTAGGGAGCTAGTAGGGTTTGCCCATCTCAATCAAGCGCCTCCTATCTACACCAAGGTGGAAAATTCGCACGGACTGTTAAGAGACTGCTTTCAACAGTCTGTAGTTTCAATAGTACAAATATTTCAGCCTGACTTTGATGGAACTCAGCTTTTCGAGACTTTCCAAACAAAACTAGAGCAGTCGCTGCGACTTAGAATGGATATTTGGCGCCTGCTTTGCCAACTACGTAAGTTCGAACAAGCTCCTGACGAAAACAAGTTGCCTACTCTAATAGAGCACATGACGGTTTTTAGAGATACTTCACTCAAATCACTTATGTACAAAGACTGGGATGACTACGAGCGGTTGATGGAACAGAGTATAACAGCACGAAACCTCGACGAGTCAATCAAAGCCATACATATTTTCTCTACTTTCTTAGAAGCTTTGCTTGGACAGATCAACCTGCGCGCCGTTATAGCAAACCACCCGTTCGACTATCCCGAGTTATGACCCTAGCTAGGTCTAAAAATATGAAGCAGTGTAAAGTATGCGGTAAAGAATGGCCAGAGGCCATGAAGCACTGTCCGAACGATGGGACAAAGTTAGACCAACCAGATGCAGATTCTTTCCTAGGCAAGACGATTGCCGACAAGTATCATATCCTGTCAGTCATAGGAGAAGGTTCTACGGGTACAGTCTATAAAGCTGAGCGAGCTGTCATAGGAGACCTTGTAGCAGTTAAGGCATTACGCCCGGAACTTACTCCCAATCCATCCTCCGTAGAACGATTCAAGCGTGAGGCTCAAGCAGCAGGACGCATTCGACATCCAAATGCCATATCTATCTACGACTTCGGGATGGTAGATAACATAGCCTACCTTGTGATGGAGCTGCTTTCAGGGCGAACTCTACGAGAAGTGCTCAAAGCTGAACGACAGCTTGACATACGGCGTTCAGCAGCACTTATGACACAAATCTGCGGTGCAGTACAACGTGCTCACCGCAGCGGAGTCATACATCGAGATCTAAAGCCAGAAAATATAATGCTTGAAGAATTCGAAGGCCTCGGTGAGACGGTCAAGGTTATAGACTTCAGCTTGGCAAAGCTCAAGATCACGGGCAATCTATTGCAGACGCTTACCGAAGAAGGCAAAGTAGCCGGCACACCATACTACATGTCACCCGAGCAGTGGCTCGATAAACCTCTAGACCCTCGCTCAGACGTATACTCGCTCGGCGTAATGCTCTTTGAAATACTAACAGGCAAGGTCCCGTTTGATGCAGACTCAATTATGAGGTTAGCCAAAAAGCATGTCCAGCAAGAACCGCCCGATCCACGCTCGTTTAGACAGGACCTTCCAGAAGCCGTAGCTATGGTCATACTTAAGTCGCTGAGCAAAAAGCCAGAAAAACGTCAGCAAACAGCCTTAGAACTAGCCCGTGAGCTGAAACTAGCTGTAGGTTTACAAGATAGCGATGAAATCAACAGAAAGTTGCAACTCAGTATACCCAACAAACCTCAAACAACTGGTAACGTAGTAATAAACACCCGTCCTCCAAACTGTAACGTCTACCTCAACCACCACTACGCAGGCACTACAAATGATGCCGGAACGATAACCCTACAGGACATACCTACCGGTTGGTACCACATACTGGTTACGCGAATAGGCTATAAGGACTGGGAAAGTAAAATACAGATAAGCGGTTCGGTCAGTTTAGAAGCAGAGCTCGAACTACAACCGCTATGAGTGACATAGACAAATTCTACATACCCCAAAGACTAGAAAACTATCCTTTCTGGAAGCGGATCTTCATTCAGCTCACCTCTTTATTGCTCTACTGCTGCGTATATCTAATAGGGCTGAGCATGCGGTGGGAAGTCAGAGGAGCCTCAGACCGCCGTGGAGGTATAGATGATCGCCAGCCACTAATTTACGCCTTCTGGCACAACCGGATCATACCGGCGACGTGGTTCTTCAGGCACTTGCGCATCGTAGTAATGACAAGCCAAAGCGCTGACGGAGAAATAATAGCCCGCGTCATACAACGCTTTGGCTACGGGGCAGCCAGAGGCTCGACTACCCGCGGAGGCAGCAAAGCACTGCGTGAACTGGCTGATTGCCTCAAGCAAGGTCGCGACGTGGCCTTCACGATAGACGGGCCGCGCGGGCCTATCTACGTAGCTAAGCCGGGTGCTATACTCCTAGCCAAGCTGTCTGGCTGCCCAGTCCTACCCGTCTGCCAAACCCCACTGGAATACTACGAGATGAACAGCTGGGACAAATTCCGAGTACCTAAACCGTTTACTTGCGGCCTTATCTCATATGCCCCTCCTATATACGTCCCCAAAAACGCCGACGAGAAGTTGCTCGAACAGCTACAGCAGCGATTGCAAAAAGAGCTAGATAGACTACACGCCGAAAGCGAGCTGTGGAGACAGCAAAATCAAGTTGAACGTTCTGTCAATTGTATGAAAATATAAACTGACCCTATATAGGGTCACCACTAGCTCGAGGTACAAAGTCAATGAAAATCAAGATTCGCTATTGCGTGATGTGAAACTACTATCCCAGAGCAGCCCGTGTGGCTGCCTTGATAAAAGAAGAACTTGGTTTAGACACCGAGTTAGAGTCAGGTGATCGTGGTGAATTCACCGTATGGGTAAACAGCCAAAAAGTAGCGGAGAAAGTAGGCGATTCATTTCCTGAAGATGCTGAAGCTCTTGCTGCTGTGAAAAACGCGATAAAATAGGGGGCATTTTGCCCCTTTATGAGACAACGATGCAACCGTTAGAAATAACCAAACTTAGTCCAACTGAAGTAAAAATAGTCTGGCAAGAAGATGAGTTTATCTATCCAGTGCTGTATTTACGCCTTCACTGCACTTGTGCATCTTGCATAGATGAACTAACGGGTAAGCGAACGCTCCGAGCTGAATCTGTACCGGCAGACATACAAGTACTTGACGCAAAGCTAGTTGGTAATTACGCCATAAGGTTTTTCTTTTCAGATCATCACAACACAGGTATATACACCTGGAAGTATCTATATGATATAGCACCTAGACAGCAAAAAAGTCCCTAATTCTTGCAAGTAGCCGAAGAGAGCGATCTTCCAAGTCTTCAGCTACAGAAGCGCTGTCTTTGATGCTATCTAACTCCACCTGCCGTTTAGCAAGTGTTCTGCTGAACTCTTCACAAAGCTTAGAGTTTGATCTGAGTATCTCACGAAATGGCTCATGGCTAACTACTAGCAGCTCAACATCGCTGATAGCCGTTACTGAAGCCGAACATCGCTCACCAGTAAGCAAAGACATCTCGCCAAAGAAGCCACCTGTACATATTCTGTTAACTTCTTGACCGTTGATGGTCACCGCAACCTCACCTTTGCTCAATATGAACAACTCTGATCCCTGCTGCCCCTGCCTTATGATTATTTCTCCCGGCAGGTAGAACCGCTTGTCAACATGCTTTATGAGATACTCTATCTCATTCTCGCTCAGCAGTGCCAGCAAAGGTATTTGCTCGAGGTAACGTTTCAACTCTCTCTGTGGTTCCTTCTCTTCTTGCGCAAGGTATTGTTCTCTGTGCAGCAACACTCTAGAAGTAGCGTAAGGACGATCTAAACCCTCCCGCTCCAGCGCATACCATATACGTTCTCTCACACTACCATCAACTATATCCCTTCTCCCAAAACAGTCGATAAAAAACCTGACCCAATACTCGGTCAGACCTTCAGCAGTAAACTTGTTTGTTACAACAGAAGGAGCCGGATCTGAAAGCACGTCAGGTACGCTTGAGATAGTATTCAGTATTACCTCGTGCACCTTGCGAGGAGGTACGCGGTAAGGAACATACACATATATGTTTCTACGAACTACCTTCGTCGGCTTAGTGTAGTTCAGCAGCGAATTCTTCGCCATAGCTCCGTTCGGTATAACCACTTCTACCTTGTCAAGGGTCAGTATCTTCGTAGCTCGCCAGTTAATCTCAGTCACCTCACCAATGTGTTGCTGCCCATCTAACTGTATCCAATCACCTACTTCAAAAGGACGTTGAGCTTGTAAAGCTAAGCCAGCAGCTAGATTGCCTAGTGTGTCCTGAAGAGCTAGGCCTACGGCGGCAGAAACGATAGCCGAGCTCAAAACTATCGAAGATGGATCCACATTTGCCGAGCGTAGCAATAGCAGAACTACGGCCGCATAAGCCAGCACTTGCAGTATGTCCTGTGTTATTCGGCTAAGCGTCTGTTTGAACAGCTTTACAAACAAGATTTCCATCACCAGAATACCAACGGCACGAGCAAGTGCTATCAGAAGCAATGCTTTAGATACTAAGGCAAGTAGTTCGCTGCTCTTCCTAAGCAATATAGATGCTTCCAGCAGCTTCTGTAAGCCTATTAATAAGAGAGCGAAGAAAAAGATTATCAGTGGGAATCTCAAGGCGCTACGCCTGTCAAGCGGGAGCTTCAAGCGTAGCAAAACAAACAGGCAAACAAACAGAAGCGACGTTAGAGCATCGAAAGAAAGTGCCGTCCAAAGCTGGCAATTGAACAAGCACGCACACTCCCTTCCCTAAAATAGACCCTTGCCAAACTAGGCTACTACTTCCTCCACAAAGAACTTCATTTCTATCTCACCCATGCGAATTTGGTCACCCGACCTAAGTAGTCGTTTCTCTCTCGGTATCATTCTCCCACCATTTAGGAAAGTGCCGTTAGTGCTGCCAAGATCTTCGAGAAAATGACCCTGCGGAGAGATATGTATCATTGCATGCCGGCGGGAAACCTTACCTTCAAGATCATAGGGAGTTAGGTCTATATCTGGAAATATCCCCCTATTGGTGTCCAAGCGACCGAACATATTAGCTTCTTTAAGTAGAAGTAACTTTACAGACCGATCGCCCGATCGCACTATTACGCCATAAGTTACTGCAAGTTGCGCCGTAGTTCCAGCTTCAAGCTTCCTTAAGTGCTCTTCAAGAGCTTTTTTCATCTCATCAGCAGAAGTAAACCTGTTTTCATGCTTGTACTCGACAGCTTTAGCAACTATTTTTTCTATACCTTCAGTAAGCTCTGGATTGATCTGCCGAGGCCTGGGATTCTTTGTAAAGTCAAATATTAGCAGTGGGTTGTCCTGCGGATCCTTACCGGTGAGCAAATGAAACATAGTAGCACCTAGGCTGTATATGTCTGACCGCGGGTTGACTTTG
The DNA here is from genome assembly GCA_025057015.1 of Blastocatellia bacterium. Classification (GTDB taxonomy): domain Bacteria; phylum Acidobacteriota; class Blastocatellia; order Chloracidobacteriales; family JADJPF01; genus JANWYG01. The sequence goes on along the minus strand of JANWYG010000010.1, from coordinate 35,854 downwards.
CCAGAAAACAGTTCCGGAGGAGCATAGCCCATAGTACCAATAGCCGTGACGTTTTTCTGAGTGGGCGCTACAAAACGTGCTATCCCAAAGTCGACTAATACTATCTTGCCACGCTCATCAAGCATTATGTTAGCTGGTTTGAGGTCTCGATAAATGATCGGAGGATCTTTTTTATGCAAGTACGACAATACGTCGCATATCTGTATTGCCCACTCTGTAACTGTCCTCTCATCTATGCGACCCATAGGGGAAGAATATAACTTCTTGCCCAAATCACCACCTGTAATGAGCTTCATCACTAAGTAGTAATTACCTTCATCAACGAAATAGTCAAAAATAGTAGGAATAGCGCTGTGATCCAGGCTTGCTAGCACTTGGGATTCCCGTTCGAAGTCCTCTATAGCCTTTCTGCGAGATGCTTCATCAGTGAACATCCCTATCATTTCTTTAACCGCTCGCGGCGCATCAGCAAGACGTTTATCTTTCGCCTGATAGACATTTCCCATACCACCGCCGCCTATTCTCTTCACTATTTCGTATCGTCCAACAAGCACTGTACCGGGCTTAAGCTGATTGACCTGCATATGTTTTCCTCAAGGGAGATCAGAGTTAAGAAAATACTTTATCTCACAAATATTGTCAAAAACATCATTGCTCAGGATAAAAGAGCTTTTCAGGGTCCAAATCCTCAGGCAAAGTCTCAGCTACCATATAGTCAGGGATAAGCAAGCGTATAATACGTCCCTCACAAGTCTTCGTAGGTATCTCCCAAGCAAGCCCGTTCCAACAAGCTAACTCGAACGACTGCGGATCATTAGGCGCCCCTCGAAGCCTTATCCACTTTCTTGTCCCTTTAGACTTCTCCTTGTACCTATCAGACATTAGTTCTTTTTCCTGTAAACAGCCAGTCGATACTTCGCACTACCAGCAGCAGATGACACTCCTAAAAAGTACGTCCCCGGTGCAACTCCTACCGTTATCACTTCTGAATTCGCAGGAGAAAAACTTGCCCCTAAGACTGTCTGACTGTTGATCGAGACTGTACCGTTCTTAAGATCAGATAAGAAGCAATACAAATCGATATCTGCATCAGAAGTTCCTTCGAGAGCATCCAGCATCAGCAGTAGCACTGAATTTGCCGATACCTGTACTTTATAGAGGTCTTGCACATCTACAGACCCACTACGACCAAAGTCAACTTTGACCTTCGCTTTGTCGCCAACCGCAACCTGACCAGTCAAGATACTGTCTACAGCTACAACCTGAGCCTTCTTAACCTTATCGTTAGGCTCAGCCTCATTCGAAGCTACAGTCGTAGCAAAACCGTTCAGCAAGATCTCTATGCCAGTAGTTACCGCTCCAGCAGTCACCTTCACAGGAGTGAAATCAAGCGGCTTATCCGTAGCAGGATCTGCGCTCTCATTCTGGCCGTTCCAATATTCAGCAGTGATAAAACTAAGTTGTGGCTCTCGAAACCCTATGCTAGAACCGCCTAAAGCATTTGGATTTATGGTCTCCACGTATACCGAGTACTCACCCGGCGGCAATCCGACAAAAGCAAACCTTCCGTCAGGAGCCAACATACCATTGACTAAGCTCGTAGCAGTCGCCAACGGGTCGAGCTCAGGTCGATCCTCCGGTAGCAGCGGCACTCCATCTGCGTCCAAAGGAACACTATCGTTAAGGTAGACTTTCGTAGTAGGAGATGGGGGATACCGACCTCTATCTACCCGCCTAGCTACTACGTTCAAGCCAGAAAGCGGTATCTTGAGCAACGGGTCAACTATGATTCTGCCGCTGATACCACCAAAAGGCGAACCCGATTCACTCGGTAGGTACCCTGCAGCAGGATAAAGCGTACTCATAGCAACTACGTCATCAAAGTGCAACGAGGCTATGAAATATCCAGAATTACCAAAACCGAGACTAGCAAGCCGGCTACTGTTATTACTGAAAAGAAACGGATAGACTGTCTCAGTAAACGGTGCAAACAGATCGTAACGCTGCTCAGCAGTAAAACCTTCAAACACTAGCCGGCTATCACCTGAAGCTATCCAACCGTTTATTTGTGAATGATCCAGAGGGCCAGCAAAGTGTCCAAATTCGTGAGTAAACACCCCAAGAAAAGGTATCTCGCCTATGCGAGATACAGCCGAACCATTTAGCACTACCAATCCTTCGTGTAGTTCCAAACCTTTCACCTGAAGAAAAGAAAAAAAGCCTAGCACTCCTCCCTGTCCAGTAATCGATCCATCAGAGTCAAAAACTATGGGATTCTGAAAAGTCGGATTACGCGAGCTGAGCACAAGACCAGCATTCGCACCTGTGATGTCTATCGGTCTACCAGTAGCTGGATCGAGTATGGATCCTCCGTTTACAAATTCCAGCGTGCAAGTAGGTATGTCGTTGTAAAGCTTGAAGATACGATCTACCAACTTGACAGCCTGAGCGTTAGATAGCGGCCCCAAAGGCCCGCTGTCCACTCGATAGACAACCCTAGCTTGGGCATCTACCGTAGTGGTCTTAAGTGGTCCACCGCTTATTTCCCTCCTAGCCCACCTGACAGGCCCACTTGCAGTAACTAGTAAGGGCCCGCCAGCAAAACATTCAAACACAAAACACAAAACAATAACCAACAGTGCCCTCATCATCTGACCCTTTCTGCCTCCACTATCTCCTCTATTAGCTCCACCAAATCTTCTAGTAGTATGGCCCCTGGCTTGGAAGTCATACGATCAACCTTCGTCTGAGACAAACGCTTGCTTTGTAATACTTGGTCATTATCAGGAAATATGACGCGTGCTTCCGCCAGAGACTTAGAATACCTGTTATATGGATTGCTAAATAGCCCAGAGTTATTGATGCTGTTTCGAGCAAATGCCCTACCTGAAGAATCGCGCCTTATGAAGAACGCCCCTTGATATAACCCAACAGGATAAGTCAAATTTCCATCCATATACTGCGGCGTCAGCATCAGCAAAAGTTCATCGCCTACCTGAAAGCCCCTCATACCATGTATGTAATAGTTGGGATTAAGTTCGTTCCTCTTACCACTGTCCTTGAACGGCCTGAAACCCAACTGCTTGAAGGTAAATCTCTCAGGAACTTCACCTTTAAGCACCTTCGAAACTGTAAACGTGTAAGTAGTAACAGGCAATAGTCCTCGAGCTATCAACTCCTCCTCTTCTCTTACCTCTATACACTTACCTATAAAGATCCTATCCGCCGTAGCTACCATCTCCTCAAGGTTGAACTTCAGAACAGCATGATGAGCAGACGCGCCAACTACTACAAAACAAACTAACAAACAGATGCTCCATACTCGTTTAGGCATAAACTTTCCTTCACAAGGGTTTATAAGATTATACATTACTGCACAGTCTCAGGTCGAACTATAACATTTGGAAATACCTAACGGCCGTGTATCTGCCACTCTAAAAGTAAACCGCTAGCTGAACTAGACTACACTGTGCTTCATGCCGTAGGATCTTGTAAAAAATGAAGACACTAGTAACAGGCGGAAGCGGCTACTTAGGCACGCACGTAAGGCAGTATTTCAACGCAGACGACTTTTCCAGACGCTCAGGACTCGATCTCCTAGACGAAGCAGCCGTCTCCAAAGTCGCTGACTACGATCTGATAATCCACATGGCTGCGTTGATAGATAAGCGTCCCGAAGCTGCCGAAGAAGTCTTTAAAGTCAACGTCACTGGCACAATCAACCTGCTCAGACAGCTACGTAAAAACCAAACATTCATTTTCTGCTCCACTAAGGATGTGTACGGCTCGAACGCAGATAAACACGAAGTCATAACAGAAGACTGCAGTACAGCCTACTGTGGTCAAGATCCGTATTCCTGGTCAAAGCTGATAGCTGAACACTACGTGATGTTCTACGGCCATCAAAGCCAAGCACGTACAGCTATTTTCCGCTTATCCACAGTATATGCTCCCGACACTCCCGGCAACAGCGGCGGATTTGTATCCCACTTCGTCAAAGCTATACGTGAAGGTAAAGAACTAGTGCTCAAGATGCAGGGTCAACAAGTGCGCGACCTGCTCTATGTAGACGATTTGTCAAGGGCTATCGAAAGCTTCTTTAATAGTCACCATCAAACAGGTCTTTACAACATAGGTGGAGGAAAGACTAACGCATTGACGCTCAAAGAACTCGCCGAATTGATAGCTCGAGCCTACAAAGTAGCTGCAAATGTAAGGCTTCTAGACACACCTGTCAAAGAGCAGATACGCTATATAACAGATACCTCGCGCTTGCAACACGAGCTAGGCTGGAGGCCAACAGTCAGCATAGAAGAGGGTATAAAACTGCTTAGTAGAAGCAAATGATAAGCAAATTACTCGTAAGAGGAACAAATTGGGTCGGTGATAGCGTAATTACGATACCAGCGCTCAGAGAGCTGCGCAGAATATTTGCCAAAGCTCACATCTCACTGTTAGTAAAGCCCTGGGTAAGTGGTCTATTTACCGACGCTGATTTCGTAGATGAAGTCATAGTCTACGATCGTGAGAAGAAGGGTTTGCTCAAAACTATCAAAGAGCTAAGAAGGTTAAAGTTCGATTTAGCAGTGCTTTTCCAAAACGCTTTCGAAGCCGCCCTCATAGCCTACTGCTGCCGCATCCCACTACGAATAGGCTTTGCCACTCAGCATAGAAGCATCCTTCTGACACATGCTCTAGAGCTAACCGAAGAAATTCGCCGCAGTCACCAAGTAAACTATTACCTGCATATCGTAGCCCAGACCGAACGTCTACTTACAGGTGTAAGTACCGTAGACTTTGCCCGTCCTAATTGCTATTTGCCAGTAAGCGAAGAGCGCCGTCGTCAGCTGCTTGAGCGGCTACCAATGCTCGGCGTCAATTTAGACAAACCCATAGTAGCTATCAATGCCGGTGCTACCAACAGTCGAGCTAAACGCTGGCCAGCAGAGCGTTTCGGACAGCTGGCCGATCGGTTGTTCGAACGCGGCCTAGAAGTGGTGTTTATAGGTGCAGCGACCGAAATCGAAATCACGCGGGCCGCCACAACTGCCATGCGAAACAAGCCGAAAATACTTACTGGTAAGACATCACTAGCTGAATCAATAGCATTTTTGAGCTTCTGCCGCGCTGTAGTGTCGAATGATACCGGTCCGGCATACCTTGCAGCAGCAATGAACATACCCACGCTTACCATATTTGGGCCAACAGACGAACGATCGATCCGTCCGCTCGGAGCAAATGCAGAGATACTGCGCCGAAAAGTGCCTTGTGCGCCGTGTATGCTTAAAATCTGTCCTATTGACCATAGATGTATGATCACTATCAGTGTCGACGACGTCGAAAAGAAGGTCCTCGAGATGCTATGAGCCACATCGCAGTGTTTATGGACAGAGACGGTACTATAAGTGAAGAAGTCGGCTACGTGAACCACCCTTCACGCTACAAACTCTTTCCCACTACTGCAGCAGCGATCAAACGCATCAACGAAGCTGGCCTTAAAGCAATAATAGTCACAAACCAGGCCGGTGTTGCCAGAGGCTACTTCAGCGAAGAACTCGTCCTAGAGATTCACCAGATGCTCATTCGAGATCTGGCCTCTGTAGGAGCAAGACTTGACGCCATCTACTACTGCCCCCATCACCCGACGATCGGTCAACCACCTTATAGAGTAGACTGTAACTGCCGCAAACCCAAGCCCGGTATGCTCGAACGCGCCGCTATCGAACACGACATAGACCTTGCGCGATCTTTCATGATAGGCGATCGAATAAGTGACATAGAGCTCATCAAGCACGTAGGTGGACGAGGCATAATGGTGATGACCGGCTATGGGCTAGGCGAATACGAGTACCAACGCCACAACTGGAAAGTTATGCCCGACAAAGTTGTGCCTGACCTACCAGCAGCAGTCGATTGGATAATTAACACCTTAGTATAGAAACTCTACACACCTAGAGCCTTAAACTGCGACAAACCCTGCAGATGCAGAAAGCATCCGCTTAGCACCGTTAATGACAGCAAGCAACGGATCGTGCGCTACACGAGTATCAAGCTGTACAACAGACGCTATAAGCTCAGGCAAGCCAGGTAGTTTTGCTCCACCACCAGTCAGACATATACCACTTTCGATAACCTCACAAGCTACTTGCGGAGATAAGCTCCTTAGGAAGCTCCTTATGCTATTTACGATAAGGTCTAGAACTGGATCGAGCGCCGTGTATATTTCCTCAGTCGCTACACTGATCGTGCAATCGTTACCGCTTCTACCATCACAACCACGAACACTATAGGTCTGGTGCTTATTGCGTAGCGCGCCCACGCTACAAGTTATCCGCTCGGCTTCTTGCGGGTAAATAACCACGCCGCGGCTATGCTCTATACTGCTACTTACGGCAAAGTGCATGTCACTACAGGCCGCACGCACTGCAAAAGTAGCTATGAGCTCTGATGAGCGTATCACAGCCATATCAGTTACCCCGTCTCCTATATCCACTATCATCTGTGAATAAGGCGAGGTGATGTCAAGACCAGCACCAATGGCAGCAGCTAAAGGTTCTGGTAAGATAAGCACAGTAGCAGCACCCGCCTGAAGAAGAGATTCACACAACCGTTGACGCTCAGCATCACAGGCATCCGTAGGCACAAATGCCATCACCCTAGGTTTTATAATCCCAAAGCGTCGACCACGCCGCAGAAGTGGCTTGAGTAACTGCGATGCAGCTACCGCATCAACCACCACACCCGCCCGTAAAGGTGATATACGTCTACTCCTAGCATCAACAGACCTACCTACTGCTGCAACCTTTCCCTTAGCATCTAATCCAATCAAAGATGGCTCATTTGCAATAATCCCATAACCTTCAGCATAAAGTCGCGTATTAGCCGTACCAAGATCTACAGCAATATCTGGATCGGCCACTAACTTACGTAGCCCCGAAAGAATGAACATAAAACACCTCAGCGGAGCTTTTAAGTAGAGGGGCAAGGCAGAGTATCTCTTATAAGCTACTTTAGTGACTCATATAAATCAACCTAAATCAACACACCTTTTTCCATTCGGCGTACATAGCTTGAAGAGCTTCCTCCCAACGCCGCATCGGAGGAAGCCCTAACTTCTCAGACTTCAAACAACGAAGCGCCGTATAGAGCGGCCTACGTGCAATAAGCCCCTTCTGCTCATACTCTACCACTTTGACAGAAAGTTTTAGACCCATCAGCCCTGCAGCTATCTCCGCAAACTTATCCCAGCCCACAGCTAGTCCGTCACCAACAATATGGTATGTACCATAATCATGCCATTTGGCTATCTCAGCAAGCCGGTCAACCAGATCAGGCACATATGTAGCTTGGCTAACCGGATAAGCAAAGACCTCAAGCGGTACATTCTCAATAGCAGCTTTAGATATCAAATCGAAGATCCTGCTACCAAAGTTGCTGCCGCCAAGCGCAAATAACCTAGCTACTCGGACTATGTAGTGCTTCCTGCAAGCAGAAGCAACATTCAGCTCACCTAGTAGCTTCGATCTTCCATAGGCTGAAATCGGACAAGTGGCGTCTTCGTGTGTATACGGCCTGCTCGATCGGCCATCAAAGACGTAGTCAGTGCTGATATGCATCATCTCAGCGCCTACAGCCTGGGCTGCATCAGCAAGATATCCTGCTGCATCAGCATTCACCCTGCGAGCTTGCTCCTCATTAGCTTCACAAGCATCTACCCGCGCCATAGCTGCACAGTTGATAATTAGCTCAGGTTGAACCATTCTGACCATCTCGTCCACTGCTCGCCTGTCAGTCACATCAAGCAGCCTTCGGCCGACACCAACTACCGAATGTTCACCGGTAAGCCTTTTGACAAGAACTGAGCCTAGCAGTCCCTCTGCTCCTGTTACTAAGACTCTCAATTCCCCTCCAAACTGCGCCTCAGCTCTAAATAGCGATAATAATCTTCGTCCTTGCTTATCGGATAGATCCCTTTTGTTGCTAGTAGCTTCTCAAACAATGCAGATATTTCTCTGTCAGTCACCAAAGAAGACAACTTTTCTTGTGCACGTAGCTTGCCAACTTCATCCAGCAAACACAGTGCTTGATACAGCGCGCGCCAAAGGACAAAATCAAGCTTGAAAGCCGCCGCCAGTAACTTCATCGCAGTCCAGAAGATATGTAACAGTAACCAACGCCGATCATGAAGATTTATCCAATGCATAAGCAGCCGGTTACGCTCAGCTATTACCCTTACCCGCATAGGCCTGAAACAAGTGCCTATTGTCGAACTAGTCTGGTGATACACTATGCTTTCCGGTTCGTACTCTATAGTCCACCCGCGCTTCCAAGCCCTATAGCACAGCTCGACGTCCTCCCAATAAAACGGCGAAAGCAGCTCGCAGAAGCCTCCCAGTTGTTTCAGCTTTGCGGCATCAAACGCTGCATAACCACCGCTTGCTACAAAAGAATACAGCTTCACGTCACTAGCAAGTAGCGTTGGCAAAATGTCGTAATTTACGTAGACGCGCCAGTGTCCGCGCCGAAATAGCCCAAGCTTTCCAGCTCCATCAAAGAAGTCCGTCCCTAATCTAAACGCCTTACAACACACGGCAAAGACCTTAGGATTCGTAAAATGGCGTACCAGTGGCAATATAGCATCTGGCTCAACCGATATGTCGTTGTTAAGCAGTACTATAATTTCGTGGCTTGCTGCTAGAAAACCGCTGTTCGCCGCACGTGCAAAGCCACCATTTAACTGTCTGGCAACCACCTTGAGATGCACAGGCAAATGCCTACTATAGCCTTCCAGCCAAGGAAGGCTATCGTCATCGCTACAATCGTCAACTACTATAACTTCTATAGAGGCAAGTGTCTTCTGATGATACTTCTCGGCAGCAGCTATTACGGTCGGCAAGAACTTCTCCAGTAAACAGCGCCCATTCCAGTTGGGTATGATTATGCTGACACTAGGATACATCCCAAACAGCCCTTTTCCGTCCTTTCTAGTTCAGCAATAATAGCATCGGTTATGTCCAGCTCCATTTTGAACTACCAGTGCTTCATTCCAGTTGAGAGTAGCTATAGTACATACTTGCTAAGTCATACAGAGGCAAGTTCCTCGCTAAAATCTAGACCGTGTAAGTATATCCAACCAAGCTTCGACCGAGTTTCTCACCTCTGAAAAGACTATCTGTCACTTGGGATAAATGTTCTAAAACTTAGTCATTCACAAATAACAGCAAAACCCTGTTGTCAAGTGTCAACAGATAGAGTATTTTTTGTTTAATTATCCCGTAAGGAAACCAAACTTGTCAGAAAACGGCAAGATACTCATCATCGACGATGACTTTGTCAACCGCAAGGTTTTGGAAAAGATCCTTTCCAAGCATGGTTTCTCTGTCTCTACCGCTACAAATGGTACTGAAGGCCTAGCAACAGCTTACAAGAATCGACCAGATTTGATAATACTAGACATAGACATGCCAGATCTCAGCGGCTACGAAGTCTGTGATGGACTCCAGCGGTCAAGTCAACTAGCTCATATCCCCGTTATCTTCATCAGTGGTCTATCAGATTTAGACAACAAGGTCAAAGGCTTTGAGCATGGCGCAGTAGACTATCTGACCAAGCCTTTTCAGGCTGAAGAAGTACTGGCTCGTATCAAAACCCACATGAGGCTGTCTAAAAGAGTCACTGGCTCGCTTCCTAAGCTCATCGTCGACATAGAAAACATCTCTCCCGGCACGGTGCTAGATGATAAGTACAAGATAGAAAGCAAGATAGGTTCTGGAGGGTTTGGCACAGTTTACAAAGCAACACACCTGCAATTATTACGCCCAGTAGCAATCAAATTCCTCAACACCAACCGCAGCAGTTCCCTCGAAGAAAGTAAGTTCCGTCTCGAAGGCATCTCCATGTGTCGCGTCACACATCCCAACGCAGTAACCATCTATGATCTAGTGCACAGCTCCTCAGGTCCTTGGTACATAGTCATGGAGTTGCTCGAAGGGCATACTCTGCTGGAAGAAATGCAGAAAACCAAGACTTTTCCAGTGCAGCGCTTCCTGGAAATAACATTGCAAATATGTGAAGTCCTTGCCGAAGCACACAGGGCAGGTATTATCCATCGTGATATCAAGCCGGAAAATATCTTTATCCATCATGCTAACAACACTGAAATCGTCAAGGTGCTAGACTTCGGAATAGCTAAAATTGCCAGTGGTATCTTGCAAGGCCAAGATCAAGACATAGAAGTAAGTACTGACGAGAACTTTATCCTGGGCACACCGTTTTATCTTGCACCGGAACGCATAGAAGATCTTCCCTATGACGGTAAGGCAGACATATACAGCCTAGGTATTATCATGTACCGCATGACCACAGGAGAATACCCATTCGACTTCAAAGATAAAGACGCTTGGTCGATTTGCTCAATCCACCTTAAGGAAACACCGATAGATTGTCGAGATATCAATCCTGAAATTGGAGAGGAGCTAGCTGAGCTCATAATGAGTACTCTCAGCAAGCTCCCAGAAAATAGACCTTCTGCTATTCAACTTGCTGATCGACTAAGAGCCATTTTTGATGTCGAAAAAGGCTCAATTTACACAAAACAGCTATCTTACAGTCCGAAATCAACCAGCCATGGTCGTGGACAGGAAGAAGAAGATTCGCCTACCCTCATCTTCGGTGAAAAGCCAGTTTCATAGATTTTCTAGTATAAACTCGGTCATCATTTGCCGCATATGTTTGACACGCTGCGGATGTGTCACCCCGTGTCGAGATTGTGGATAGAGCATTAAACGAAACTGTTTGCCCGCACGCTGTAATGCATCTATGAGCTGAATGGTATTTTGCAGATGTACATTATCGTCTATCAATCCATGAATCAGCAGCAACTTGCCATGAAGGTTAGCAGCCGCTTCCACTACCGAGCTCTTTTTATATCCTTCGAGATTATCCCGAAGTAGCCCCATATACCTTTCAGTGTAGATAGAGTCATAACTACGCCAGTCAGTCACCGGAGCACCTGAAATACCCAAGCGAAAGCTCTTGCTATGTGTCAGAGCATAGGCCGCCATGTAGCCTCCATAGCTCCAACCCCAAATACCTATCCGATCAGAATCAACATACGACTGAGATTTGAGCCAAGTAAGACTATCTTCTATGTCCCGAAGTTCAAGCTCGCCCAGGTTCCGATAGATAGGATGTGCCGAACGAATCCCTTTTGCACTAGCCGAACGGTTATCGCATATCCATATCAGATATCCTTTCTGAGCAAGCATCTGATGCCAGAGATAGTCACTACCAGCCCAGGCATTCCGCACCTTCTGCGCTCCTGGGCCGGCATATACATGAACTAAGACGGGATACCGCTTCTTCTTGTCAAAGTCCGGCGGTTGAATCATCATCGCTTCAAGCAAAAAGCCATCTCGTGCTTTAACCTGCAAAAACTCCACCTTGCCTAAACGGTATTCCGACAGCACGCTTACAGGATTGTCTTCCACCGACCGAATAACCCTACCGTCGGCAGAACATAACTGCAATTTCGGCGGTGAGCTCACCGTGCTCCAAGCGTCGATATACATACTCATAGCAGGATTGAAGCTAGCCTTGTGATGTCCTTCGTGCTTACTCAACCTGGTCAAACTACTGCCATCTAGCTTAACGCGGTAGATATCGTCGCTTATCTTTGAATGCTCAGATGCGGTAAAATAGACCCAATTGTCAGTAGCACAGCCGAGCAGCTCGCGCACATCCCAGTCGCCACTGGTCACCGTAGTAAGCAGTTTGCCATCTTTAGTATATCTGTAGACATGCCGCCAGCCCGTGCGGTCACTCACCCACAGAAACGTTCCATCATCAAGCCAACACGGTAACCCTATCACGTCTACCCAGGCAGTACTTTCCTCCCGAAACAAGCGGTGGCTGCTGCCAGTCACGGCATCAGCTAAATTTAAGTCGAGCCAGCTCTGCTCTCGATTCTGTATCTCGTAAACGACGTTGCGACTGTCTGGTGTCCACCCTACCCGCACTATTAAATACTCGCTACCGCGATAAGCCGATAAGTCGACCGCTTTGACTGCTCCACCAATAGTAGTAACTATATTCAGTGTAGCCTTAGGATTAGGATCACCAACCTTCGGGTAATGCGTCACCTCTACCACCTGCCCAGAAGGTATCTCGTCTACTACGGTAAAAGTCGGCACCTCCCGCTCGTCTAAGGTGAGGAAAGCTATCCGCGTAGAGTCCGGACTCCACCAGTAAGCCCTCGTAATACCTCGTCCATAGACCTCTTCTTCGTAGATCCAATCTAGGCGGCCGTTGAGCAATACACTACTGCCATTAGTAGTCAAGGCCCGCTCGCGCTGCGTTTTCACCTCGGCTACATAAAGATTGTTGTCCCTTACGAAAGCAACAAACTCACCGTTCGGACTAAAAGTTTCATTCGTCTCTGGTGCTGCAGTAAAGGTCAGCCTAGACACGGAACCTCTAGCAAACTCACAATAGTAAAGGTCATTCTCATAGTTTATTAGCCCCGCAGTATAAGTTGGGTTGAAAGTAAACCTTCCAGAATCGGCAATCTCGCGAGCAGCTTCAGCAGTCATTCCTACAGCAACCAGGCCCTTCTGCAGTAAGCTTGAATCATAAAACAGCTCCGACAAACCTGTTTCAGCGTTGACCTTGACTAGCTCTTGTCGACCCCTTTCAAAAGTTCTCTTCAAAAAAGACACATCATCCAACCAGTCGACTTGCACGAATTTGCCAGCAAAGTTTACCCGCTTCTGCGGATCGTATATCTCATCTACTGAAAGTAACTTACTCTGGGCAAAAACAACCGTAGAAACCGCAAGCAACGCAACTACTCTTATCACTTTTCCTCCTTTCCGAACGCAAGATAATACCCCAGCAAGATGGGAAAAACCATAATGCCTGTCTAGAACTCATAGCAGTGCTAACGGGGGAAAGAACTATATAATATAGTTGCCAAAAGACCAAATTAGATATACGCTTTAACCTATCACAGAACCTAATAAAATCTAACCTTACGCTTGGAGCAGTGATGCTGAAGCTGAACCACCAGGTACTTATTTGTGGATTTGACACGGAACAGGAAGACGCTCTGCGGCAAGCACTTCCCCCTCAAGCTGCTGCCACAGCAGTAGATTTAGAAAGACTTGAGTCTACTCTCCAGGATAGCAAATTCTCGCTGATAATCGTTGGAAGCCTCGACGACCAAATACTTCGCAGGCTGCGCACTACAGCACCTAATTCACTGGTTATCTGCAAAGGAGATGCTGACGAAAGCGTCTTCGCAACCTTCTCAGATGCCAAGTCTAAATCTACCAAACAGCTAATTCAAAGAGCACTAGAATACTTCGAGCTTCGCCGTGAAAATCTAGTCCTTCAGCAAGATTGGCATCAAGTATCTAATGAAATAGAAGCCGTATTCGGGTTCGTACGCTCTGCAGACAGCACCCGCGAAGTGTCACTAATACTAGACAAGCTCACCGCTGCTCTCTGCAGGAGCTTCTCCTATAACGCTTGCGCCATAGAACTAGTAGACAAAAACAGCTGGGAACTATATATCAAGGCTGCTTATGGTTTTCCCTCCGAAGCACGCAACTGTCGCCTGCCTATAGAAGGCAAGGGCGTAGTTAGCTTCGTAGCTCGCACCGGCAAGCTTGTCAAAATAGACGACGTAACAAAAGATGAACGTTACGTCAGTGTCAACCCTTCGACGAAATCACAGGTTGCTCTGCCACTTCGCATAGGACAAGAAATTATCGGAGTACTGAGCGTAGAAAGCGAACGACTTGCAGGATTTAGTGAACGCGATATCTTCATTCTCAACTCTTTTGCCGAAAAGGTGTCTGGCTTAGTACACCAAGCTCACTTGTTCGACCTAGTAGCACGAGCGAAAAATGAATGGGAATCGACCTTCGATGCGATGGCTGACGCCGTGTTCATCTTCGACAGAAAGCGAAGATTGCGACGTATTAATCGCGCTGGTACGAAACTAATGCAGAGCAGCTTCGACAAACTACTTGGACAATACTGTTGTGCCCTCTTTCCTGAAGAGGAAATAAAAGGTTGCTTAGCCCAGCGTGTCTTCAACGAAGGACGGCGTATCGTAGATAAACAGTACCTCGGCAAAGACAACATAACCGCACTCTTTACCTGTGAGCCAATATATAACCCACAGCGACAACTTATAGGTTGCGTGACCGTCGTACGCAACGAAATGGATACTGCAAGGGGTGAAGCTGAAACTCGTAGCCAACGCGACATGCTCGCAACGTTGCTCGAAAATAGCTCTGCTTCCATAATCTACCTCGACTCTGAAGGCCGCATCGCTTGGCACAACATCCGTGCCATGGAGCTCTGCGGATGTGAAACCGGCGAGCTAAAAAAGATGCCCTTCGAAATGCTCGCCCCAGAAGAATATCGTCCTCAACTGCGACGCATCATCTCCAAACTAGCTTCAACCGCAGCCAACTTCGAAACAGTGCTCGCTCATCCCCAAGCAAATAAGCCAGTTTCTATTACCTCTACTCCTATTCTGGCTGAAGGCAAACATATAGGCACACTGCTTGTAGTCCAGCAACTAATCAACAGAACTGAGAAAGCTATGGAAAATGACCGAATGAGAGCCCTAGGTCAACTTTCTTCAGGAGTAGCCCACGACTTCAATAACATCCTTGCGGCGATACTAGGCCGAGCACAGCTGATGCAAAAACGTACCTCCGATCCAGACTTCCTCAAAAACCTCCAGGTCATAGAGCGAGCTGCACGCGACGGCGCACGTATGGCAAAACGAATCCTCGACTTCGGCAAACCTAGAAATTCAAAAGAGAACTACGCTCCGGTCGAAATCGGGGAGCTTATCTCAGAAGCACTTGCTGTAACTGCACCTCGATGGAAAGATGAAGCTAACCGCATAGGGAGAAAGATAGAAGTAGTCTTCGAAAAAACCTCCGAAATAGTCGTTCTAGGCGACGGCTCAGAGCTGCGGGAAGTCATCACAAACCTGATCATGAACTCAATAGATGCCATGCCAGAAGGTGGCAAAATCGAAATTACCTATGGTACTGAAGGAAAAACTTGTTTTATCAGCGTCGCCGATACCGGTACAGGTATACCAAAAGAGATAAAAGACAGCATCTTCGATCCTTTCTTCACCACCAAAGGTGAACAAGGCACCGGACTTGGCCTACATATGGTACAAAACATCGTCCTCGATCACGGAGGTAGTATTAGAGTAGATAGCGAAGTCGGCGTAGGAACTACAATGAGAATTACTCTTCCCCTCGCACATACGCCAACCGGCCCGCAGCGATTGCGACAGCTTTTGCACGAAGAACAACCTACTACCCGCATTCTAGTAGTCGATGACGAAGCAGATGTACTAGAACTACTGACCGATATACTCAGCTCCTTCGGCCATGAAGTCAAAGCTGCTCCCTCACCAGAAGCTGCTCTCGAACTCATCGTACAGCAGCCCTTTGACTTGCTGGTGACCGACCTAGGCATGCCCCAAATGAACGGCGTACAACTAGCTCGTCGTGCTCGCCAAATCCGCCCAGAGGTTAGAGTAATTCTCTGTACCGGCTGGGGAGAAGAAACTGACATCCTTGAAGGAGTAGTCGATACCATCATCGGTAAGCCCTTTGAGCTTGAAAACATAGCGGCCGCTTTAAGAGCCGTCCTAACAGGTCAAAAGCAGTAGCATTTTTTACTACCTGCCTTCCTCCTCTTTCCTCTCCCCTTCCTCCACATTTCTGAAGTCTGCCTCGAAAACTTTTAAGGAACTCCTCCCAAGCAAGAAAAGCTCCCTAGGTCATACCAGCCGCTCTACGTCTCTGTAGCCTAGCCCAGACGCTAATGTGTATGCCGTATTCCAAGCTGCATGTGCAGTCTACCCTCAACGCCTGCTGAGACTCTCTCCGTCAACACCTCTCTTTCTGAAAAAGCTCTATTACCGTCTGAGACTCCGAACCCCTTAGACGCTTCTTAGCAGATTACAAGCAACTGTTTGAATTCTATGAGGATTGTCTTTGGAGAGACTGAAAGTAAGGGAAAGTGGATCGGAGAAGATTGCAAGGCTCATCCGAGCTCTTTAACTTAAGACCCCTTGCTCTGTTATAAGCTAGTGCCAACTTCGTGCTGAAGCTAAATTACTTTCGTGCCCAGATGACGATATTCCAGGCAAGCCACCTAAGCAGTGGCAGCCTAAGAATTATCTCATCAAGTTCCTGCAGAGGTAAGAACCAAGGTAATGTTTCTGGAGTTTCCCGCAAGATACGTTTCCAGTACCTATCGGCATTTGGATGGACTCTATCGATGAGATAATATTTGAGAAAGAGAACTAAGGTAAGCAGCCAAAACTCCTTGTGCTCGGCTTTGCCGAAAATTCTCTGGACGAGCTGCAGATCGGCTATAGTGAGAGGACGTTCGTCTTCAGTTCTAACCTTATTCGCTATGCGGCGATAGACATTTATTACGGGGTTATAAGCTATAGGATCCCAGGAAATGAACAGCCCTCCTGGAACGAGAGCTCGGTAAGCCTGCAGCAAAAATCTTTCTCGATCTTGGATGTGGTGTATTAAGTTTGCCACATATATGACGTCAAATGACTCATCTGGAACATTCAGGGTCTCGGCGTTAGCCACTATGCCTTTCAGCTCAACTCCATAGGCCTTGCCTAGTTTCAATGCAAGTTCTATCATCCCTGGCGAAATATCAACCATCGTAACATCTGCACCTTTAAGAGCGAAGTAAACCGAGGATTCACCTAGACCCGAGCCTACATCGAGTATCCTTTTACCCTGCAGCGAGCCGATTTGTTTGAGAATAAACCTATTTTCCGGCGAGGTAATGGCTTCAAATGCAGCATAGATATCTACTTGCGAGATATCGGTCTGTGCTGCCCATTCGTCATGAAATAACGCCTCTTTCTGTTCAATCTCTTGTCCCACGGTTTCTTCTCCGGGTTTCCGGAATCACAGACCGAGGTGGCACGCTCATCAAAGAGGTATTCAACGTACGATATACCATATAAAGCGGCCTGTACTTAATTTCCTCATAGATGCGGCCTATGTACTCTCCTATCATTCCCAAGCAAACCAATATTGTACCACCAATAACACACTGAAGAACCACTAGAGATGCCCAGCCTTGCACCAAGTCATGATAGATAAAATAACGTGCCACCGCATAGATGCTATAAAGCATACCGAACACTATAACACCCAGACCGAAATAAATAGAGACCCTCAGAGGAAGAGTAGAAAAGGACAGTATGGCGTCCCAGGCAAACCTAAACATCTTCCTGACGGTATATTTCGTGTGGCCAGCAGCGCGAGGTTGGCGCTCGAAAGAGACACCTATTTGTTTGTACCCCATCCAAGCTGACATGCCGCGCAAGAAGCGATGATACTCTCGCATCTCGGCAAACGCATTCACTACTGCTCGTGAAAGCAGTCTAAAATCTCCAGTATTGACCGGCAAATCTTTGTGTATATACCTTTTCATTATCTTATAAAACAGCTCGGCTGTGATAAGTTTAAACCAGCTTTCTCCATGACGTTTGACGCGCTGGGCATAGACGATATCGTATCCTTCGCGGTAGCGTTCTAGCATATCGAAGACGAGTTCTGGTGGATCCTGAAGGTCAGCGTCTATAACTACCACTGCTTCGCCTCGGGCATAATCTAATCCGGCTGTAAGTGCTGCTTGATGACCAAAATTCCTGGTAAGGTCTACTACTTTGACACGAGTATCTTTTGCTGCTAGTTCAGCCAGTATCGACCAACTTCTGTCGCTACTACCGTCATTTACAAACACCCACTCCACAGGGCAAGGCAGTTTGTCTGCTATCTCACAAAGCCTACTGTAGAGCAGAGGCAGAACTTCCTGCTCGTTATACACAGGGATGACAAATGACAAAAGGTCTGGATTAGCTCTCACCTCTTGCATCTTAGTCTTCCCAGGCAACTACGACAATCTACGTGCTAGAAAGCTTCCCGTTAGAACTGCTATGAGACCAAGCATCAAGCTACTTAGGACATATGCTACTGCCATAAAGTGCATCTTACGATCTAGCAAATCTAGCAATTCAAATTCGAAGGTAGAAAAGGTAGTATATGCTCCCAAGAAGCCGGTTGCTATTGCGAGGCGCCAGACTGGATCCAGCTTTAGTTTGTATTCTAGCAAAGTTAAGAAGAAGCCTATAGCAAAGCTTCCTGAAACATTAACCAAAAAGGTACCGTAGGGAAAGCCAGATTGCACAGTGGGGACAAAGAAACTTCCTATAACATACCGTGCTACTGCTCCCAAAGCACCACCTATAGCAACAGCAAGATAGTTAGTCATACCTCGTCGGCCCTGAAATTCTTTGACATAGCGTAGTAGACTACATTGTGCAGATAGTCGCTGAAGGAAGGACAGCTTATTCCTGTGGTTTCGAGTGCAGCACGAGTGTTTGTGTCATCAAAATCCTTTTGCGAGACCACGTAAGGCATATGGCGCTGCATTTGCTGCCAAGCTCGCTCGAAAAAGACTCTAAACTGGTCTCTTTGCTCCCCCTCGAAACTGTCTATCATTTCTGGAGTTACTATTTCCGGTGCAGGCAATTCCTGATAGCCATGTTCTCGGTTATAGGCATTAATTACCAAAGAGCAGTGCTCTACGAGGGAGCGTAAGTTAAGCGAGCGCTGAGGCCCTGCAGAAAGGTGATAGGTCTTGCCTACTGAATCATCTCGACGAGCTATAGCGATAATAGCCTCGGCGACATAATCTACCGGAACTATATCTAGCCGTATCTCTGGCTTACATGGCAGAAAAGAAAGTTGGCCCTGACAGAACCAGCGCATTGGCTCATAAATGACATAAAAGTGTTGAGTACGCCCAGTCTTAGAGTCACCTACTATTATGCTTGGCCTATAGATGGTGATAGGTACTTCTGTGAGCTTAGCTCGCAAGTAAATCTCGGCTTCATACTTCGATTGTTCGTAGGTATTAGAAAAATCTTGTCCGCATTCTAACTCATCTTCCAAGATCAGGCCGCTACGATTACCACAAACATAGGCAGTGGAAACATGATGAAGACGCCTAAAGCCACCTAGCTGCTGAGCTCGTTCAGCAAAAGTGGCCACGTTCACCGTACCTTGGCAGTTAACCTTACGAGCATCTTCCAGCTTTTGGTTAAAACTTGTGTTAGCAGCAGTATGAAAGATCTCTGTAACCTCAACTGCAATCGGGTCATATTTGGTAGCCAGTCCCAAGTCTTCGTAAACAACATCCCCAACTAAGGGAACACATTGTGCTCGCCTGGCATCATCTACCTCTTTAAGCTCTAGTATTCGGTGCAGTCGTTGGTGGGCTTCTGCTTCGGAAGCTGCGCGCAGCAGCACATGGATCTTTTCTTGAGGATAATCCCGCAGCAGGCGACAAAGCAGCTCACTTCCAAGAAAGCCGCTAGCACCTGTAAGCAATATCGTCACTCTCTCTCCCTAGATTACAAAATTGGCTGTTAGTTTACTACAACGAGACTAATAAAAACAATCGTTTCCCACTTGCTATCCACAACTTGCAAAGCTATACTCTGCTGTCAGTATGCCAGGACGCTTCCCAGAACGAATAGTCTGCTTAACGGAAGAGACGACAGAAGTAATCTATTTGCTTGGCGAGCAGGATCGCATAGTAGGGATATCTGGCTATACGGTCAGGCCTCCGCAAGCACGACAAAAGCCAAAAGTTTCGGCATTTATAAACGCCAAGTTCGATAAAATTATCGAGTTATCCCCTGACCTCGTATTAGCATTCTCAGATCTACAAGCTGACATAGCTGCAGAGCTCATACGTCGAGGCTGTTATGTCTTTACATTTAACCAACGCACCGTCGAGCAAATCTTGGACATGATCTTGACCCTAGGTCGACTACTCGATCGCAAAGAGAAAGCAGAGACACTAGTAGCTAGCTATCTCAAAGACTTCGAACTGATACGTTCCTCAGCTGAAAGGTTCAAATTTAGGCCCCGTGTACTGTTTGAAGAATGGGATGAGCCACTTATCAGCGGCATAGCTTGGGTGGAAGAACTGCTTGAGATAGCAGGCGCACAGCCTATTTTTCCTGAACTCCGCTCGATGAAGTCCGCACGTGACAGGATAGTAGATCCTGCAACCGTTATCGAACGCGATCCACAAGTCATCATAGCTTCGTGGTGTGGCCGTCCTGTCAAGAAGCCCCGAATTTCTGCACGTAAGGGGTGGGATCAAATCACAGCAGTTAAAAATGATGACATATATGAAATCAAGTCAACGTATATACTTCAGCCCGGGCCGGCCGCGCTTACTGAAGGATTGCGACAGTTACACTTCATCTTAGCCCACGTTCAAGGCTTAGATGTTTCACCACACTTACTACCGCAAGAGTCTATAGACAAAAAACTTCAGGTTGCAAAATCCACTAACCAGTAGGAGTTGCTGTTAGCAAGTATCACCTCCGCAATCAGATTAACCCACCTGACTCCTTTGCTGATGACTGCCGAGTCAGAAGTGGCTACTATCTGTCCAGAATTTATCATTATCGTATCGGGATTAAAAAACACCTCTACATCCCAAGACCAACCCTTTTCTTCAGCTACGGCACGAATCTTAGACGCCAATCGACCGCTATTAGACACAGGGCTATCAAGCAACCAAGTGACACTGCTAGGTTGGTACTTCATCAGCGTCTCGCCCAAAATAGCTATAGCACGCACCGTTTCTTGAACCGACTTATAAGAGCTATGCACGCTAGCAAGATCGCGTATACAGCCATCGCGGCTCATAAGCAACAATCCTTTGCTTAAAGCGGCTTCCATCGTTATGATTAGATTAAAACCATCAACAAGCACATGTTCAGCGGTAACTGCGCTAAGCGGCAATAAAAACCGCCTTCTTTCATCTCTTTCTTTCTCCGAGCACACTACCCTCGACAGGGCCAGCCGCTGCCTATCAGTCAACCCGTTTTTATCGCCTACCAGCTTAAGACTGGCCTTCAGCGGATAGCCATGCTCTAGCAGCCAGCTTAGCTCCCGAAAAGCTTGCTTCAGACGCAAAAGCATCTCTCCATCAAACAGCTCTCTATCTTCGGGATGGGGCCCGCGATGCTCTCTGCTGTCGGGACTCAAATTGACACCTCAACTGTTTTTCGCCTAGATTACTTACCGAGTTTCCAACTTTTTTTATCTGCAGGCAATAGATATGAACGTATTGGTACTAAATTGTGGCAGCGCTACAGTGAAATTTCAAATAATAGCTACTGATCTTGAACGAATCCAACGAAATACAGATGAGAAACTCGCCTATGGAGTGATCGAGCGCATAGGTGGAGAGGCCATAATAAACTTCGGCACCGCAGAATCTCCAACTATCCGATCCACTGCGACACTGCGAGATCACAAGGCTGCTATAGAAACCATCATCAGTTGGGCTCACTCTGAAACCACGATTCCCAGCATCAAATCTGTCTCAGATATACATGCCGTAGGACATCGCGTCGTTCATGGCGGCGAACGTTTTAAAGACTCGGTCTTAATAACCGAAGAGGTAATCAAAGGCATAGAAGAATGTATCGAGCTTGCTCCACTACATAACCCAGCAAACTTGCGCGGTATAGAGGCCGCAACCGCAGCCTTCGGTCGTGGCATACCCCAAGTCGCTGTCTTCGACACTTCCTTCCACCAGACCATGCCAGAGCACGCTTTCCTCTACGCGCTGCCTTATCAGCTCTACCGTCGATATAAAGTCCGTAGATACGGCTTTCATGGCATCTCCTACCGGTATGTCGCATACCGCTACAGGCAGCTCACCGGCTGCAGCAAAGAAAACACCAACATTATAGCTCTTCATCTAGGTAACGGTTGCTCTATAGCAGCTATCAAAAATGGCATCTCAATAGATACTTCCATGGGCTTTACCCCGCTAGAAGGCTTAGTAATGGGCACCCGCTCAGGCGACATTGATCCTGCTATAGTCGACTATGTCGCTGCAAAAGAAGGCCTTACAGCTCGCGAAGTTGACCTTATGCTGAACAAACAATCCGGTCTACTAGGCATTTCATGCCTTACCAACGACATGCGCGAACTACTCGACGAAGTTCGCGAAAACAACGACCGGCGAGCCCGCCTAGCGATAGAAATCTTCTGCTACCGTATCCGTAAATACCTCGGTGCGTACCTCGCTGTTATGAACGGTACAGACTCCATAATTTTCACTGGCGGAATAGGACAAAATGCACCAGTTATCAGAGAAGAAGTAATCAAACACTTTGCCTGGTGCGGTATCAAGCTCGATCCAGAAAAGAACTACCAAACAACTAAAGAAGGTGTCATTTCAACTAAAGATTCCCACGTGTCAGTGATGGTAATACCAACTGATGAAGAACTACTAATAGCTCGAGACACGGTGCGAAAAATTACATCTGCTCGACCCTAAAACCTCTAACAGGTAGTAAAGAACCGCTTCTAATCCAGAAAACATTAGTATTTTCTACTCGACAAGGCTTTATGATACATCTCTTTGATCCCTAAAGAAATAGAATATCTATAAACTGAATATATACACAAACTTTTCAGCTGCAAATACACCTAATAAATCAACTTAACTAGCTAGATTACTAAAAGATAGAGTTAATTCTTATAAATTGATACCAGATATCCAAAAATACAAATTCTCCTGCGGCTGACAACTAAAACGGCCCTAAAGCCTCAAGCCTCTACGAATGTAGCAATAGACACCCAGCTCTTAGACTTGCTACACTTAACTTGCATGGAAAATAGCTCACCTAACATCAAAATAATCCAAGCAGCCACTATCAGCATTCTAATCATAGTCATATCGATGTTGCTCTACTCACAAGGTAGGCCACTTACCTGCATCTGCGGCGGCATACTCTTGGCAAGCAGTACTTGGAGCTCCCATACCTCCCAACATTTGTTCGACCCGTATAGCTTCACCCACCTTCTGCATGGCTTTTTATTCTTCTTCATCCTGCTTCTACTGCCAAATATACCCAAACATTGGCATCTGATAATAGCTACAGTAGCCGAATCAAGTTGGGAAATACTAGAAAACTCAGAGTACGTGATCAATAAATACAGAGCCGACACCATAGCCATGAACTACCAAGGAGATGCAATAATTAATTCAGTTGGCGATATCACATGCTGTATTACAGGCTTTATTGTGGCCAGACAGCTAGGATTTTACAAATCCCTGATCATTTTCATACTTTTAGAAATTACTTTGATCATCTGGATTAGAGATAGCCTCATACTAAACATAATCATGCTACTTTACCCCATACCAGAAATTAAACAATGGCAGCTAGGATAAGACAGCTTACACAACTGCAGTGAAGTCTCTTCTCTGCCGAAACCCTTTCTCCTAAACACCCAGATTTCGCGTTTACTTCTAATTAAGAGAGTTTTCACAACAAGAGGTGATTTATGAAGCTACTTGCCTTTCTAGCATTTTGCCTAGGCCAAATAGTACCTTCGATCATGCCTTACGGCGAACCAGTAAGGATGGAAATAGCTGCTGGCGGGCATCTTGCTATACTTCAGCCCGAATATCGATACGACGTCGAAACCGACTTTATATGCGTATTTGACCTAGACTCCGGTAGACTCGCTGCACGTTTTCCCGGAACAGACTTTACTCTTTCGCAAGATCGCTACACGGTATACATAAAAGCTTGCGCTGAAAAATGTCAAAAAAGCAACTATTTAGTAAGTCTGCCCAGCTTCGAACAGTTTCCACTAAACACCGATACCTTCTGCCAAAGAACGACAGTACAGATCGCCGACAGCAAGCTAATTCTCACATCTTCAAAAGGAAAAGTGACACAACTGCCACTTTTCGTCCGCCCATATCAAGTAAGCATTCTTGACAGCTCCGGGAAGACAACCTTGATAGCAGCAGACGAAACAGTAATAGTAGTAACAGAAGATAAAGCTACCTATCTCGAGCATGACAAACTGCAGCCGCTAGCTGGTGGGATTTCCGAGAAAGGATTTGAGATTGTCTGGAGCGACGGATATATAATTTCCTACACCAAGAAAGCGAAAGAGTTCTCAAGACGAAAGCTACCTTCAACACTACCAAACGGTCTTTACTCTTATGACATGCAAAGCAAGCGCTTAGTCTGCGTAACAGAAGACGCCATACAGGTATGGGACGAAGATGGTAGATACGTGAAAAACAGGCTCACAAGAGCTTATCACCCAGGAGAAATATGGTTTGATACTACGGCTACAAAATTGCTCGTTTACGACTACTATGATGAAGAAACGCGACTAAAAACGCTCTGGAACCTATCTACTGGCCATCCCGAAGCGTACGAAAATTTCAAAAAAGCTCGAGCTGTTCCTTCAACCTATTCGGTCACTGCCACTGCAGAGGGACTAAAGTTCTGGGCAAAAGACACATTACTCGCAACAGCAGTGCTAACTGAAGATGGCTGGCTAGTCTACACCCCAGACTGCAAATATGACTGTGAGCCTCAAAACATTGAATTATTTAGCCTAGTAGAAAACGGCAGAGCTTCAACAGTCAGTAGAAACAACTACGTCCCCGGACTTTTAGCATCGGTACTCAAACGACTCAAATAAAACCAGCGCCTGCGTTAACAAACGATGCGTTACAAGACAAGGCAAACGAAACGGATAGAGAAAAAAGCCGCTTTTAAGAAAGCGGTCCTTGTCAACTTGCAAACAGTTAGTAGACAACCAAGGGTCTTCTCTGTAGACTTCAAATGAAACAGGCTTGATAGCTTGCTTGCCTCAGAAAGATACCCCTCAGGCAGGCAAGCCGTAACTTTTCTCCTCTTAGGCTAATAATGCGTGCGACAAACATTCTTTGTAGCAAAAGACAGTTTCTTTGCCTAGCAGCGACACTGACACTAGTTGTACCACAACTTGCTTTTAGTGAAGATCGAAGGCTAGTCGGCAGAGCTGGTCAGAAACTCATACCGTTGCCAGCGGCTAAACTGCAGCAATCTTATAGGTCTATACTTCATCCCCAATCTGACCCTCATCTGTCTTGGTTACTGAACAGGCGGGATTTTCACAAACTATCTTCAGCCGCAAAGCTCTACTTGCGTGGTACCAGCACCCTTGCCTCTACAACAACACCTGCTGCCAGCCCAACTTCTTCAGAAAACATCCGAATTAATAATCCAGAGCTAGACCGTGAAGACAGAACTCAAAGCGGTACCACTGCAGCAGCTCATGGAGCTAGAATAGTAGTCAGCTTCAACAACAGTGCAGGCATAGCAATTAAAAACCTCTCTGGCTATGCTTACTCAAGGGACAGCGGACAAACTTGGAAACAAGGCTTCATTCCTACCTATGAAGGTGGAGCTAATCTCGGCAGCGGTGTAGTTACTGTAACAAGAGACGGTACTTTCTTGCATGCCTGTGTAGCACGCAACGCCGACGGACTAGTTAGCATTGCTGTCAGTAGATCTCGAGACGGAGGCCAAACTTGGTCAGCACCTGTGAACGCTTCAACTACGGCAACAGCCAAAAACGCTTTTCAAGACAAGCCCTGGATAACAGCAGACACTTCAGACGAGTCATTTAACTTGAATCGTGTCTTTGTCGTTTGGACTACTATACTTGCTAGCTCTGGCAAGACGCGCATAATGTTAGCGCGTTCAAAGAACGGTAGAAGCTTCAAAAAACCACAGATAATAGCCGAGAGCGCTGAAGGCAAGTTCGTACAAGGCGCTGCAGTCGCTACTGGTCCGAAGGGAGAAATCTACATAGTCTGGCTAGAAGGCGAATTTGGGCGCTCTCAGCTCAAACTTGCTAAATCGATCGATGGTGGAAAGAGCTTTGGCGGGCCTACAACCATAGCTGGTTTCATTAATCCCGCCTTCCCAGCAAATGGCATCTTTGACGCAAACAGTTTCCCTTCCTTGGCAGTAGATACCTCGCGTCGCAGCTCACGAGGATATGTGTATGTAGTCTATGCAGCCCGGCCAGACAATCGTGCCGACCGTTCCGACGTGTACTTGCTCCGCTCGACCGACGGCGGCAATACTTGGAATAAACCTCTACGGCTTAACGACGACCCTGGTCTAGCCGAACAGATGCTTCCTTCGGTAGCCGTAGCAGATGATGGTTCAGTCGCTGCAAGCTGGTATGATCGTCGTAATGACCCTGTAAACTTATCCTTGCTAGATATATATGCAACAGCTTCTACAGATGGTGGAAACACTTGGGCAAGGAATAAAAGGATTACTGACACTAATTGGCCGCTAGTTCCCACACCGTTTAATTTGCGCAGCGGCTACCACGGAGACTACCATCAGCTTGGCGTAGCTGGACGACATTTCATCTTCACTTGGGGAGACGATCGTAACGGTGCGGATTCAGACGTATATGCTGCTTTGCGTACAGCTGCAGAGCTAACAAAAAACGAACCAGACTTCTTACTAGCTGCTAGCACATCCTATCGGATAGCTCTTCCTGGAAATACGGTAACTTACACAGTTGACCTATCAAGCATAAATCAATACGACTTAACCGGCATGGTCTTTAGCGCCACATCGAATCAACCAGGCGTAAAGTTGCGCATTAGCGACAAGATAGCAGGACTGCGGCCTACACTCTTACTAGAAGTTGAAGTTGACCGAAACGCAACTCCTGGCGCTTATTTTCTCACCATAACAGGTAGCAAGGATGGTCGTAAGCGCAGTACTTGCACAAGATTAACTGTCTTGGCAAATTCACCTTATTTACAACCGCCGGTGAACGTCACGTCAAATCCTTCTGGTTCTATCTTAGGAAAGTCTGCTATTCAGCCTGACGGCTCTATAAATATTGTCTGGTTTGACGATGCTATAGGTCTTTATTCGATGTACTTCACGCGTTCAACTGACGGCGGTCGTACTTTCAGCCCGGCAAACATGTTTCCACGCAATCTCGACACATTCATAGGCACACCAGCAATCGTTGCCAATGAAAACACTATCTACATAGCTTACTTAGAGCTGTTCGAGCAACCGGAGTTCGTTCTCAAGACTATGATTACACGCTCCACCGATGGAGGAAATACATTTTCTCAGCCAACACCTATTACAGAAGACAGAAATTTGCTAATAGTCAACGAAAGCTTCCAAATGGATGCAGACGGCAGCCTGCACTTTGGAGCTACCACGTTGCAACCAGTCAACGGGCTGTATGAAGTATATGATCTTAAGTCCACGGATGGTGGCAGAAGTTTTATCCCGCAGAGAATTTACTCGAGCGCGGCTGCTTTATCCATACCAATAGTGGTAATTGATGGTGACGGACGTACGGTTCGTTCCATATTTGTAGACTTTGACAGAAAACGAGGAGGACTGTTCTTTAGCCGGTCCACGGATGGTGGCAAAAGCTTTTCTCCTGTAACTAGAATTCCGGCTGATACGTCCAAGCTTTTGTTTGCCACTGCTTGGTTTGGGGCTGACCGTACTGATGCGGTATATATTGAAGGTGACCTCAGCAAAGAGCAGTTTGCAGTTTATTATTCAGGAGCAACTGCTGACGACAATTTCTCTGAAGCTATAAAAATCAGCGATGATACCTCCACTGCACTTTCAGCCAGCATAGCCACGAAAGGCAACACGGTGGTAATAGCATTTGAAGGTAGCCAAAGCAAATACTCCGCTGAAGACTATTTCTCACAGGTATACTGGTGCAGTTCCACAGACAGTGGTAAAACATTTTCGAAGCCGGCTGCATTTACGGCTGAAAGAGGAGGAGATTTTGATCCACTGGTGCTATTGGATCTGACCGGAGAAATGGCCATAGTCTATTCAGGATATAGGAATGGCTCTTTAGATCTACTTTATAGCCCCAGTTTTAATGAAGGACAGAGCTTCTCTAAGCCACTAAACTTGACTGAAAACGCTGGCGCTAGCGGATATTCAGACTTTGCATATACTCATGACGGCCGGATTCAGGTATTGTTCATTGATAATACAAGCGGTAGCTTTGACATCTACCGAACCATCCTTGGTAAGTCCGCAAAAAGCTTTGAAACGGAGTAGCAAAAGTTGGCAAGGATACTCATAGTAGATGATGAAAGCAGGATGAGAGAGATCCTGGCAATTATTTTAGATGGGCAGGGTTACGAAGTAGAGCAGGCAACAGACGCAATCTCTGCTCTAGAGCTGCTTGAACAGCAGCCTTTTGACCTTATGATCACCGACCTCAGAATGGCACCTCTATCTGGCATAGACCTGCTTAATGAAATACAAAGGCGGCAGATCAAGATAGCTGTCATAATGATCACTGCCTTTGGAACTATAGAGTCAGCCGTCGAGGCAATGAAACTAGGAGCTTGCGACTATCTCACTAAGCCATTTCAAAGAAACGAAATACTACTTAAGGTACGAAGTGCTATAGAAAAGCAACGTCTAACAAGGCGACTCGAGCTTTACGAAAGAGAGTTTAACAACCTTTATACTGTTGAAAACATAATAGGGCAAAGCAGTCAGATGCAAGAAGTGATCAGGACAATTATGCTTGTTGCAAACTCTGACAGCAGTGTCTTGATTACTGGTGAGACAGGCACAGGGAAAGAACTTGTAGCAAGGGCTATTCACAATCTCAGCGCACGCAAAAAAGAGCCCTTTGTAGCTATAAACTGTGCTGCACTACCAGAACAGCTACTTGAATCGGAACTATTCGGACATGTCAAAGGAGCATTCACCGGAGCAACTTCTAGCAGAAAAGGGCTCATGGAGGAAGCTGACGGAGGCACTTTCTTTCTAGATGAAATAGGCTCGATGCCGCTAGGGCTACAAGCAAAGCTACTGCGAGCGCTACAAGAAAAGGCTATAAGAAGACTAGGAGAGAACAAAACCTTCGTCCTAAACGTGCGGATAGTTTCAGCCTCAAACGAAGACTTGCTAGAAAAAATCAAACAGCATACCTTTCGCCAAGATCTTTACTATCGCCTAAGCGTAGTTCCTATAAAACTACCTCCGCTTAGAGAACGCAGCGGCGACATACCGATACTTGCAGAACACTTCTTGAAAAAATTTGCAAAGCGGGAAAATAAGCAAATAAAAGGATTCGATAAAGGGGCGATGTCTGCGCTTGAAAAATACTCATATCCTGGTAATGTACGTGAGCTTGAAAACATTATCGAAAGGGCTGTTACCTTATGTCAAAGCAACATAATCACTACTAAGGAGTTACCGGTCGAGCTAAGTGGCGAAACTCTGAGTGCAAAAACATTAGAACTACAAGAAAAAATGCTTGTTGAACAGGCTATTAAACGCAACATCGGCAACCTAGATCGCGCTGCAGCAGAGCTTGGCATAGGCCGAACTACTCTTTGGAGAAAAATGAAGCGCTATAATATCCAAAAACCTGCTTCTCCTGCTCGATGAACAGACTCAAAGCCATTTCCCTTTGCTTCATTCCCAGATTGGTAATATGATAGTGCTTTGAGGAATCTCTCTAGTCGTGGGCTTGTAGACTCCGTATGCCTCCGGTACAAGTCATAAGATCTTATGTAGATATACAGCCGCTCATACAACTGACTCAATTTAACAGGGTCAGCAGTGAGCAGATAGTCAAGGCTTATCAGCTTACAGACAGGCTCAAAGACACCATAGTAAAGATTCTAACAACGCTAGCAGGCGAACGCGGTCCGCAGTTGATAGCTGGCCAGCGTGGTGCTGGCAAGACTCATCTGTTGACGATAATCCGCGCCCTGATGATGCGACCAGCATTGGCATCGCTGCTAAGAAACATCGATATCACTGCTGCAGCAAACAGGATGCTTAGAGAGAAGTTCTATGTAATAGAGCTCCACCTAAGCTCTGATGAGCCACCAGACTTGTTTACGCTGCTACGCGAAGAGTTAGCCGCTCGCGATGAGCATCCGATCACTTTTAGTGATTCAGAATGGGAAGCCTCCATGATGGGTGAGGGGGTCTTTAGGCTAATTAAATCAAAACTACCTGAAGACACCATCATAGTCCTGCTTATAGACGGTATTTCGGGAATAATGCGGTCAGACGCCAGAATGAGAGTGCAGTTCAAGAGGTGGTTACTGTGGGCTGCTGATCGCTTCAAGCTGCTAAACCAGTCAATCATTATAACGATGGATGATGACTTAATAGACTCAGACCTAGCATCAGCCTTTCAAGTTCTTCCGGTAGATATAGACAATCTACGCGAAATAGCTGACAGGTTCATCTTCCGTAAAACCGAGCTACAACGCTCAGAAATAGCAAACATCTACACAGATCTGTGCCGTTTCATGCCGAGTTTCCCTTGGCCAAAGGAACACTTTGTAGCCCTCTTCCCGATACATCCAGCGGTACTTGAAGTTGCACCACACATACGCAAGTACTCGCGCAGCTTCACCCTGTTCGGGTTCATCAGCAGTGCTGCCGCTCGTGCACTCAACCGAAAAGCCTATAATCTAACAAGCCTAGACGAACTATTTGACAGCTTCGAATTTGACCTAAGGAAGAACGAAGCCCTTTCTCAAGCTTTCGCTGCGTACGATCAGATATTACAGACAGGTCTTTCGCAGCTTACGAGCTTTGACGAAAAGCTTTGGGCCAAACTTGCAGTAAAAGCGTTGTTCATTTACTCGCTATCTGGCCAACCTGTCAGAGTGGAAAAACTAGCTGATTCGGTACTTCTCTATGATGAGCGAGATCCAAGAATGGCGTCGCAAAAAATGCGAGCCATCATAGGATGCTTCGTTTCTACTACACCTAAAGCAATAGAAGTCACCGGTGAAGGACAAGAGCTAGCTTGTCGATTTAAGATCGGTCCGGTTCGAACTCCTCAACAAATCTTGGACGAAGCTGCTGCTAGGATAGCCGACGATGACCCACAACTTGCAGATATGCTCATACGGACAGGTGGTAACTGGTTCTCAGATTGGCCGTTTAGTAGCTTACAAGGACAGGATGAAGACAGAGGTTTAGAACAAGCAGAATTATACGTAGAATGGCGCGGTACACAGCGCCTAGGGCTCTTTTGCATAGGTGCTAAAGAATCGGCACTGCAGAAGGTAGAGTTTAGAGAAACTTTCCTGACAAAAACTGCAGACGAAGCTCAATCTGAAGAAGATGACCTGCCAATCATAGAAGTACTAGTAGATAGCCAGAGCGACATGGCTACTATCAAATCGCCAGATCCTCCTCCAATCCAGGTGTGTGAATACGATTGGCAAGTATGCATTTTACCTTTGTACCAAAACCCACCTCAAGAAGTACCAGAGTTTCTCCCACCTTCGCTGTACTATTGGCAACCCATGATGCCTTCGCCAGAAGAGCTAGACTCGATTAAACGTCTCTTCGCAATAAAGACAGAAAGAGAAGTCCTATCGGCTCAAGGTGTGGACTGTCATCTTCTAGAAGAAAAATTAGAGAACGAAGTACAACAGATTTTCTATAACTTATACGTAAAAGAAGGTCACTTTCTATGTCCAGCTACTAAAAGTGCCGTCCAGGTAAGCGGAGAAAGCATAAGCTTCGAGCCCAAGCTACTAAGCTTGCTCTACGAAATGGTTTGTGAAGGTCTCAATCATCGCTATCCCGAACACCCTACTTTTGGCGCTCAATTCACGGACTACGAACTGCTCCGACTCTCCTCTGGCCTATTTGGCGGCATAAGTCCTTCTTCGGAAACTATACAGAAATACGCAGAGCAGTATGTCCTACCCTTGAAACTTGTAGACAAATCTACTGGGGAGTACAGATTAAGCTTAGATCCAGAAAACCTATCTCCACCAGTAGCAGAAGTGCTTTCACAAATCAACGCAGCTGCAGATAAAACCGTTTCGCTTTCCATGCTTTATGTAGCTTTAAGACGCGAGCCATATGGACTACAGTTACCTGCACAGCGGCTGATACTTCTGGCACTGACGGCCTTGTGGAAAATAGAACTCGTCGACGAGTCTGGCACACGTTTACTAAGTGCTTCACACCTTTCATCAGACATAACGCTAAGCATCTATAAGAAAGCCAGACAGGCAACCATCAATTATCCTCCGGAGCTACTTGCCAGCTGGGCAGGTATGCTTATCGGCTCACAAGACAGCATAGACCTAATCAGTCCCCAAGGCAGACGCTTCTTGCATGAGGCTCTAATAGCATGGCTGCAAAACTGGAAAGCCCTCTCTCTAAACGAACGCGCAGAGCTAATTCCGACCGAGATGATGACTCGCAGGCTGTGGCAGATGATACAAAACAGCCGCAAATACTTCGACAACATAGCCTCTCTAATTACCAGCCTGCTTGAGGAAGAAATCTCTCCAGAAGCTTGCATCTCACGCATAATCGACATCTTCAGCGGCAAAGAAGCGCTCTACACGAAAGCCGTTCAAGAACTCACGCTCCTTGTTAACTTTCTCGACTGGTTACCTTTCTACGATCAAACCCGTAAATACATCATAGCGGCAGAAAAAACTGGTAACGACGAAATAGATAAACAAAGGCATGAACTACTGGAACTACTACTACAAGCAAACCTTTTGTTTGAGGAAACCAGCAGACAACGCTATGAAGGATTATACATAAGATTCCACTCCCAATACAGCGAGCTCTATCTTGCAAGACATGATGCCGCTACAAAGGACAAAGATAGTAGACAAGCTTTGATCGAATATCTAAACTCACCCGAGTGGAAAGAATTCGAAGCTCTATCGGAACTGTCGTTCTCTAACCGAGCATTCTATACTACAGCTTTGGAAATAATAAATTTGATAAGAGAGCGAGTCTGTAACTTTCCTTCGAGCGAGCTGCTACAAATACAACCTCACTGCGTCTGCTCCTTTCGATTGGGAACCCATGTAGACAATCGAGCTCTGCTGGATACGCTTAAGCTATTAGTAAACCAAGGTATCACCTATCATCGCAATATCTTAAACCATTACCTAAAGCTAATAGAACCTCAGCCCGAATTACTGACGCTAGACAACGGCTCTTACTGCGAGCTTACACCCAGCAAAATAGAAGAGATAAACAAACTATTACAAGAATCTGGCAATCGGCTCTGTCAACTGCCAAGCCTACGCTTAGGAACCTGCTCTACTAAACAGGAACTGCGAGCCATATTCGAGAAATGGCTCGAAAGCCTGCCAGATGAAGAAACAATAGTTAGCTTGGAACTTGTGGAAATACCAGAGCACCATGCCAAATAAAACAACTTTCAGGATCATAGGAAGGGGAAGAGTAGGGCTCAGTTTAGCCGCGCTGTTACCTCAGATAGGTTATCAGGAAACCCCCGAATTAAGGGAACCAGAAATACTTTTTATAACCACCCCAGACACAGCTATCAGCAAGACTGCCGAACTTTGCGCCGAGACTCTGCGTCCTACAGTAGCTCTGCACTGTAGCGGTGCTCACGGCTCAGAATTATTAGACCCACTTGCAAGAATTGGTGTAGCTATAGGATCACTACATCCCCTTAGAAGCTTCAATACCAAGCTCACCAAGCTAGAACAGTTGTCAGGGGTCTACTGGTGTATAGAAGGAGAACCCAAGGCAGTAGCTGTTGCAACAGAAATCGTTCACAAACTTAGTGGACAAATCATCGAGATTAGCCAAGGTAGTAAACCGCTATACCACGCAGCAGCGGTAACTGCCTGTGGACACCTGGTAGCACTGTTGGATATGAGCGTCGAGATGCTCATGGAATGCGGCCTTGAACGCTCTAAGGCACTGCAAGTCCTGCTACCACTTGTCAATTCTACTATCGAAAATCTTAATAACTGGGGCATCGAACGTTCCCTAACTGGTCCTTTTGCCCGCAAAGACTACGAAACGGTCATAACCCATCTGAGAGCTTTGACAAGCGCTAAAGGGGATTATCTCAGCGTCTATACTGCTCTAGGAAGACGCAGCTTAGCTATAAAGAGTCGTGGTATATAATTTGGTAAGCTTTGGAAAGGTAGCGGTAGAGCGGCTGAAGTTACCTATCGAACTTATGTGATGCCTCAGACTTGCAATTCCAAATATATTTGCGCAAGTATCCGCACTTTAAAAAAGCATAGCTGGTAAAGTAAACTCAATAGATAGAGCCAAATTAGTTCCTGGAAGCTGTCAGCTACAAAGAAATCCTAAACTCATCAGGTCTCCTTCACAGCAAAACAAAGTATACTCTCCTAACTACAGAGCGCGGCAGTACGTGGAATTAGATAGTTCAGACAGTTTGGTATAAGCTGAAGCTGATCTGAGCACAAGTATACCTAATCCATCGCTATTCCTGACCATCAACAAAGCCACTACTGCATACAAGAACACTGTCAAAACCTTGCACCAGTTAACCACCGGAAGAAGAGTTACATCTGCCTTTACGGCATGGCTCTTCAAACGCCTCAATCTTCGACATTGGACCTTATGAGCAACCGGCACTCGTTGAAATTGCCCCCAACCTAAAAGCCGCTTACGGTACACTATCTGACCCCTCAATACAACACGAGTACTGTGCCCCTTCCAGTAACAGCTGACGTAAGCGCATTCTTGCCTTGTGTAGCTGCGACTTCGATGTCCCAGCGCTTATCCCTAGAAGCTTTGCTATCTCTTCGTGCTCGTACCCCTCAACATCATGAAGTATGAAAACAGTACGATATCCCTTCGGCAACTTTTCTATGGCACTCTGAAGCGCTATGCGATCTAGCATAGGAAGCGCTTGCGGACGCTGCATATAAGTCGTATCCCCAGGCATTTCACCAGTCTCTGTCACAGACTCCGCTTTACGTGACTTCTTCCTAAAATGCATTAGCACTTGGTTAACCGCTATCCTATGTAACCAAGTGGTAAACGCTGATTCACCTCGGAAACTATCCAGCTTACGTTGAACCTGCACAAACACATCATGCGCTAGATCCTCTGCATCTGCAACGTTAGCCGTCATTTTCAAACATAGCTTGTATACTCTGTTGTAATACCGCCTATATAAATCATCAAAAGATATTTCAACCCCACCCAAAACAAGCTGTGATAACGCCATATGCCTTACTCCTTCGCTAATAAATTAACCTACTACACACAGCAGCAAGTGGCGTGCCGCTTTATACCTTCAGACAATACATGCCACTAACTATTTACAAATCAAAAAGATACACCATCGCAGCCAATACACCTCTTGCCTTCTTAACCATCACCTATGTACTTTTTGCAGCATAACTACACCTTTTCGTGCTTACTCTAAGATTCCCTCCTCTTTTGATACGTCACATAATTATATTATTGAGAAGTTATATAAAGGCTAATGAGAAGAGGCCAACATGAGGGTAGTGATAGTTGTCGGGGCACAGCATAACTATAGCAGCCAGACTGACGCTTGCCCTAGAAATTCCTAGACTAGCAGCAATAGAGCCATCTTGAGAGCACTGCACTACCACCAACCACCACGGCTACATTCCTGCCCGCTAGTCACCGGTTACCATAGCCTTGTGATGGCAGAACGCGATTATTGACTTACAACCTAAGGAGACGTTCCAATTAGATAATCTAAGCAACATTACACATGTACTTAGTCAAGAAGTACATTCTTCCAAAGTTGTGCTGATGTGGGATGTCCAAGGCATAACTTAGATCGCCTTCCGCCCTCGGAGAAGGGGGAAGCTTACAACTGAAGAAAGCAAGTCATTTATGGAGATGAGGGGATTCGAACCCCTGACCTCCTCCGTGCAAGGGAGGCGCTCTCCCATCTGAGCTACATCCCCAAGGTCATGGACTCATTGGGTCGTTGTGTACTGCCTTGGTGGGCCTGCCTGGACTCGAACCAGGGACCACTCCCTTATCAGAGGAGTGCTCTAACCGACTGAGCTACAGGCCCGTGTGGAGGGCTCT